>NZ_FOGE01000001.1 GCF_900111125.1 Sphingobium sp. YR768 | reverse complement strand
GCGCGCGAATCCACTGGATCGGTTTCATTGGCCCAGACATCCGTCACGCCCTGAATGGTTGTGCCGGGTCGACCAGTGATTTTCAGCGGCTTCTTCGGGTTCACCAATATGGGCTTGGCGAAATAGGTGCCGGGCGCCCCGTCGAGATCGCTATCCTTTGCCAGGATGGCTTCGCTCTGGTTCTTTGCGCAATCGTCCAGCCATTCGGCAGCGAGTTCCGAATTGTCGTCATTGTCGGTGCGGCCGCCCACCTCATTGAGCGTCAACTGGCCCCGCGTGCGCTTGATGGCGGGGGCGGTGACTACCGCGACATTGCCGTCCGCAATGACCTTTTGGCGCTCTATGCACGGCATATAGACGGTCTGACCGTTGACGTTCCGAACGGGATAATAGCCCAGGTCGCCGACCTTACCGCCCACAGCGTTGTAGCTGTCCGGATCGTCCTTTGATCCGGCCAGCAACATGACCTGACCATCGGCCCAGTCATTCTGGCGCGCCAGAATCGTGCCGGTACGATCCAGCAGCGACGAAAGCTGATCGTCGATCGCCATGCTTGTCCTTTCGAATTTATTTGGAGGTCAGGGCTGTTCGACAGCGATGACGGAGGTGCGCTGTGACTTGGCCGTGTTCATGATGCTGGAGCCGATCAGGCTCGGCTCGGAGAAGCTGGACCAGCGCAGGCGGATATAGACGCCCGCCAGGGCGCCGGGCGTCCACGTGAAGGTGCCGGCCGCGCTCATCGCCCACCGAACGATGTCCCTGACCGATGGATCGCCATCGACCCTGACAAACCGCTCGCTCTCATTGACGCCGATCGTCGTCAGGAACGTCCAGGCGGCGCCGTCGCTGCTCCACTCAAGCGTCAGCGTGCCGCCGCCCGACCCGGTGATCGCGCCAGTCCCCGCGCTGCACTCGTAATTATGCTGGAAGGTGGCCGACATGTTGACGTTGACCGGGCCACCATTGCTGGCGAACGGCCCCACAATGATGAAGGCCGTTTCGCTGATCGTGCTGGACGTGCCTTCATTCTTGAGCGTGCCGCTCGACAGCCCGCCGCCGAAATAGGCGCCGCCATCGACGCGGACAAATTTGATGGCGTTAGCCTGGGTGCATTCGGACAGGTCCGAAACGATCGGTCCGGTCCATTCGATAAACTGGTCTGTAGAGCCGAAAGGCTTACCTGTGATTGTCATCACAGACCCGCCGATGATTACCTGCCTGCCATCGCCAAATTCATAGCGGTCGCCAGTTCCGTTCGACACAACACGGAACCTCTCGGCGAGGACAGAGAAGTCAGATTGCTCCCCGTCATCATTAAGCAGCACTCCTGACACCACCGGTTCGCCACCCGGCCCCGAACGGGTGATGCGCACGCCCCAGCGCGCGCTGAGGCCATCGACGGACTCCATGAGGGTCAGCACTTCGGCCGTGTGGCCGTCGACGGTGGTCTGTACCGCCGACAGGAGTGAGGCCAGGGCGCCATCGGCGCTCACGCGCGCTTCAGCTTCCGTCTCCACCGCCGCCGATACGTCCGCAATATCGCTGGTCAGGGTCGCCGCCAGCGCCTGACGGGCCGTCACTTCGGCGGCGTCCGCACTGGCGCGGGTGGTCGCCTCTGTCGTCAAAGCGGCATTCAGATAGGCGTCGGCGCTTTGCAAAGACGATATCGCCGCCTCGCGCTGGGAGGTTTCTGCGGCATCAGCTGTCGCCCGCGTCGTCGCCTCGCTCGCTATCGCCGCCTCCAGATCGGTGACATGGCCGTCCATGGTGGTGGTCAGGGCCGATATCGCCCCGTTGCGCGCCGTCGTCTCTGCCAGATCGGCGCTGGCGCGCGTTGTGGCCTCCGACGTGATCGCGGCCATGGCGGCGCTGATCTGGCCGTTGACGGTGGTTTGCAGCGTCGAAATCGCCGTGTTGCGCGCGCTGGTTTCGGCCAGATCGGCGGTGGCCCGCGCGGTCGCCTCATCCTCGATCGCGGCATTGGCGTCGGCAATGTCGCTGGTCAGGGTCGCCGCCAGCGCCTGGCGGGCCGTCGCTTCGGCGGCATCGGCCGTGGCGCGGGTGGTCAACTCAGTGGTCAGCGCTGCATTCAGATAGGCGTCAGTGCTCTGCAACGACGATATCGCCGCTTCGCGCAGGGCGGTTTCAGCCGCATCGTTGGTCGCGCGCGTCGTGGCCTCTGTGACGATCGCCGCGTTCAGGTTGGCGTCGGCGGTCTGGAGCGTCGATATGGCCGCCTGCCGGGCCAGCGTCTCGGCGGCATCTGCCGTGGCGCGGGTGCTGGCCTCCGACGTGATTGCCGCGCGCGTCACGACCATGTCGCTGTCGATGCGGGATACGGCAATCTCGCGCTGCTCTGTCTCCGCCGCATCGGCGGTAGCGCGGGTGGTCGCTTCAGTCGAGATTGCCGCCGTGACGACGTCGATCTGACCATCAACCTCCGTCCGCAGCGTGGAAATCGCCTGCGTCCGCTGAAGCGTCTCCGCCGCATCCGCATTCGCCCGCGTGATAGCCTCGCTGGCGATGGCTGCGGAGACGAAATCAATCTGCCCGTCGACCTCTACGCGAAGCTCTGAAATCGCCAGCTCGCGCTGCTCTGTTTCGGCCTCGATCGCATTGGCGCGCGCGATCGCTTCATTCTCGATCTGGCTTTGCACGATCGCATTGCCGTCAGCCATTTCAGTGCGAACCTCGGCAATCAGCACCTCCCGCGAAAGCGCTTCTGCACTGTCCGCAGTGGCCCGCGCGGTAGCCTCTTGCTGGATCAGCGCCCGCACGGCCTGCTGATCGACCGTCATGACCGCTTCCAGCGTCACGATGTTGGACGCCAGCGCCTCATCGCCTTCGACGCGCGCCACAGATTCCTCTGTGATCTTGGCGCCGACGGGGATGCCGCCCATATGCGTCAGGTCATCAAACCGCTCGCGACGCTCCTGATTGAGGATCATCTGCTCAAGAGCCGCCATGTCGGCCGATCGCGCCCGATTGACCAGCGCCTGCGCCCCGGCCACGATATCGTCGGCGCTGGTGGCCAGCGCCAGCGCCTTGACCGCATCGGCCAGCGCCTGCGCACCGCTAACAATCTCCGCCGGGTCGGTGGTAAGGCCCAAAGCTTTGAGCGAGGCTGCCACGTCCTGCGCCGGCGTATCGCCAACATTGGTGTCATCCGGCGCGCCGACAGTCGCATTGTCATCCGGCTTCGTGCCGTCAGGGTCGCTGACATTCTCCCAAGGCACCGTGATGTCATCGCCGCTGACGATCGGCGCAACCTTCGCCGCCGCGCTCAGCCCCTCGATCGACAGGGACAGGGTGCTGACATTCTCCCCGACCTCGATCGAGAAATCCTTGAAGAACCCATAGACCGTGACGCTTTCCAGCGCGTCGTCACCGATCCAGAGCGATGGCAGCGCGCGCACATTGGCGATCCGCCCCGCCACGATATCGAGTGCGGCCGTGTCGATCAGCCCCCGCACTGACATGCGTTTTGCCCAGGCGCGTTCGACCAGCGTCACTTCGCCGAAATCGTCGGTTTCCTTGCGGCTATAATCCGTGATGGCCGCCGTGGGCGACGATTCGGTCAGGCCTAGCCCGACCAGCTGGCCCATCAGCAGCGTGCCCACCGACAGGTCGCCCGCGCCCCAGATCGTGACGGTGATGGTTCCGACTGTGACGGGCAGGTCAAGAAATACCGTCGCGCCGGGCGACGACGCCACTACCTGCGTCCGGTCATAGCCTGCCGCCTCCACCCGCACGGTGGCCGCCGTCACGTCCAGCAGCGCGACCGCATTGACCGAACCGATCGGATCGAGACGGACGACGATCGGCGCGTCAGCCTCGCTCAGTGACCCAAGCGCCTGGTCGAACATCGCCCACCGGTTCGTTGGGCCTATGTCGATCCACAGCGCCGACGCGGTCGGATCATTGCCGGCGTTGGCGTCGGCCGCGCTCTCATAGATGCGGTGCGTCGCCGCCACCATCACCCGCGCGCCCAGCGCATAGGTCGCCGCGCCCGACCAGGCCGGATAATCATCCTCGTCTATGGTGGAGGACACCAGCACCGCATCGGTGACCGTGACGGGCTGCAACAGGCGCAGCGTCGACGCCCGATGATCCGGCGCCGGATCGGTGCCAGGGTCCGGATAGGCAACGTCCTGCGCCAGCCCCTCTATGGTCAGCGTGCAATAGCTGACTGGAGGAATGGCAAGGTCTAGCGAAAATTCCTTGTAGAAGCCGGTAAAGGACAGGGCGTCAAAGCGATCATCGGCCACCCAGCGGGCGGGCGTGGCGCGCAGGGCCGCCAGCTGGCGCTGGACGGCGTCGACATCGTCCGTATCGACCTTGACCCGCACCGACATGGTGCGCGCAAAGCCGCGCGGAACGACGGTGGTGACGCCGAAATCATCGGTTTCGCGGCGGCTATAATCGACGATGCCGATCGTCGGCGCGGCTTCCGTCGCGCCGATTTCGATGACGGTGCCGCCGTCCAGCTCTACCCTCATGCAGCGACACCCGCCACGCTGACCGCTTCGCCGCCACTGGCCGACGTGACATTGTCCAGCGTCTTCTTCATCGACCCGGTGTTGGCGGCGATCTGCGCCTGACCGCTATTCATATCGCTGCGCATCTGGGCGACTTCCTGCCGCAGGCTTTCTACTGCCGCCGCCACATCATCATTGGCCGCACTGGACGCGGTCGATGCGGTGCTGGCGGTCGATGCGGCGGCCAGCACCGCGCTGGTGGACGTGGCCCCGCTGGCATCCGTGCTGGACGATCCATTGGCCGCCGTGATGACATCATAGACCGATTGCAGCGCGGCGGCCGTCTGCGCCTTCACCCTGTCCAGTTCCTGCCGACTGGTGGCGTTCATCTCGGCGGCGGTCAAAAGCGCCTGCGAGAGGCCGGGCAGGGAGGATGCCGCATCCTGATCTCCCGCCTTGGCGGCCGTGGTGGCGGCATTGAACTGGCCCAGCAGCGTGGCGAAGCTGCCCGTGGCGCTGCCATCGGTGATGCCGCGAATACGGTTGACCTCATCCAGGATGCTGTCACCGACCGAAGTCCAGGCGTCCTTCAACTGGGCAGCGGCGTCGGCCGCCTCCTGCGCATCCTGCACCGCCCAAATCTGTTCTTGCAGGGCGCGATTGCTCGCGTCCAGCTTGGCCAGGTCGAGCGCGCGGATGGCGTCCGTGTCGCCCTGCAATTCCAGCAACTGGCGTTCCAGATCAGACCGCTCGGACAATATGTCGGCGGCGCTTTTCGCCCCGTTCAGCGCCGATTGCAGATCCGCGAAGGCAGGCGCCAGTTGCAGCAGGGTCGCATAGGTCGACTGACCGGCCGCCGTCGTCAAATCCTGCGCCTCGACCAGGGCGCGGAAGCCCGCCAGCGTATCGGGCATGGCCAGACCCAGACTGTCGAACACGGTGGCGAACTGCGCGGCCTGCGCCGTGGCCTGTTCTTCCTTCGTGTAATAGGCCTCGAAATAGCTGTCGACGGCGCTGGTGAAGTCGCTGACGCTGTCAAAATAGTCGGCTAGCGACATTTTGAGATCGATGCTCATGCCCACCGCGCCGGAACCCAGCAGCCCCAGCGAGGCGGTGACGCTCTCCACCGTGGATGCCACCCGCACCAGCGTTTCGAACAGGCCTTCGCCGACCTGCTGGAACTGCGCGATGGTCGGGAAGGCGGCTTTGGCCATGTCGTCGGCCGCCGCGCCGAACACGGCGTTCAGCTTTTCCTCGATCTCATCGCCCGTCAGGCCCTGCAAATCGATCTTGCCGATGCTGACCACAAAGCCATTGAGTTTTTGCGATATTTCATCGGTCGACGCGCCCAGCGGCCCGGCAGCGGCAAGGATCGCGTCGTTGAACTGGCGCAGGATCAGCGTGAACTGATTTTCCAGTTCAGCATCAGCATCGCTATATTGCGTCGAATATTTGGTCGACGTGGTCAGGCCGAAGAATTTCTTCTTTTTCTTGATGTCGCTGTAATAGGAGGCGTCATAGCCGCCCGACAGGATATCCTCCAGCGTCTGCGCGCCGCCATAGAGGCCGCTGCCGATGACCGTCGTCTTGGTGCCGAACAGGCTGCCCAGCAGGCCCCCGATGACGGGAATGTTGGACAGCACCGAACCGATCGCGTTCGACTTGAAGCCTTCCGCCACGCCATCGGAGGCATTGACGTTGTCCGTGCGCAGCACCAGCGAGGCGAAACCGCCTATCTGGCTCTCGATCGAACTGAGCGAAGCGGCCATCTGCCGCGAATAGGTCAACATCACCGTGTCGACTTCCTTCAGCGCGTCGATCGACCGCTTGATGCTGTCGGACTTGGCCGTCACATCGCCCAGCACGGTGCCGGTGCCATCGTTCGCCTTCTCCAGCGTATTCTTGTTGCCGCCGAACGACCCGGCGATGGCGACGCCGATCGAGGCCAGGGCGGCGATCGTCGCCGCGCCGGCAGCCAGGTTGAGGGGGAAGGGCAGGGAGGATATCGCCGTGACTACAGCTTCAACGGCCTTGGTCGCGGTGCGCGCGCCGCTCTTGGCGATCGAGGATGCCGTTTCGATGGCATCCTGCGCCATGGCGCGCACCGACAGGGCGAACTCCACCGCGCGGAACGCCTTTTCGGCGGTTTCCAGCGCCTTGTAACCGTCCGAACCCTCTTTGAAAAAGCCCTTGGCGGCGCTGGACATGTCGCCATACAGGCCGACCTGCGACGTGGCGGTCTGCGCAAAATAGCGGGCGTTGGCGCGCTCGATCGCTGCCTGATCGTCCCCGGCGGCGCGGACGCGGGCGGCGCGCTCGCTCTCCAGACGCTCGGCCGTCGCATGATAATCCGCATAGATCGACGCCATGTCGCCGATCGCCTGACCCACATCGCCAAAGGCGTCGGCCATGCCGCGCGCGGCGGTGGAAATATTATTGGCGAAAATGTCCCACTGATCGGCCGCAAAGGTCAGCGAGTCATTATAGCTATCCTGTGCCTGCCGGTTGCGTTCAGTCGCGTCGGCGATTTCCACCTGACGCGCGACATAGGCCGCCGCATCCGCCGGGTCATAGAGCTTGGCCTTGGCTTCTTGTTGCGCTTTCAGCGTGGCCAGCTCATGGACGCGGGCGGCATCGGTCGCGCCGATCAGCGACAATTCCTTTTCCAGCGTGGCCAACTGGTCGGCGCCAGCGGCCATGTCGCTATTGAACTGCCCTTTGCGCTCTGCGGCGGTCAGTCGCTCGCGGGCGCCGCGCTGATCGTCCAGCGCCTGCTGCGCCGCCTCGACCTCCTTCGCATAGCCACGCTGCTGCGCCACCTGAAGGGCGGCCAGCAGGGGCAGGTCGGCAATCTGGTCGCGGACCATCGTCGCGGCCCGCTCCGCCGGGATCAGGCCCGCCGATACCATCGCATTGACCTGTTCCTGCGCGCTGGCCTGTTCACGGGCGGCCAGCGTATTCTTGGCCGCGTCGGCAACACGCTGCGCGATGGCGAGCCGGATTTGCCGTTCCACCATCGCCTCAATATCGCCGCGCTTCTTGATCGCCGCGCTCTCGGCCTTCACGCGCGCTTCGGCGATCAGCGCCGCCGCGCCGGACACTTTATAGGCATCGGCCAGCGCATAGAGATTGCGGATTTGCGCTTCGGTGGCCTCCGCCTCGCGCGCCAGCGATTCCGCATGCTTGTCGGTTTTCGGCTTTTCGGGATCGAGATAGCCCTTTTCCGTGGCCTGCGCCTTGATGCGCGCGCGGGCATTGTCCTGCGCCTGTTTGACGATCGCATTCGACGCAGCCGACGCCATGTTGCCCAGATAATCGACGCTCGTGGCCTTGATCATCTCATCCTGCAAAGATTTCCCCAGCGACTTCGCCACACCAGCATATTGATTTTCCACCTTGTCGATCTGGGGCGCGCTGAGCGTGGGGAGCTTCAGCCCGACCTTTTCCAGCACACCATTGGCGGTAGAGATAAAGCCGTTGAGCGCATCGACGGACGATTGAACCATCCAGTTGATAGCGCCGATGCTCATATTGACCGCGCTGTAGAAGAGGTCACCCATCACAGCGGGGAATGCAGACCATGTCTTGCGAACAGCGTTGAAGGAGGCGACATAATAGCCGATGATGAAATTCGCTGCGGTTTTGACACCAGAGCCGACCCATGCGGTCCACTCTTTCATCACGTCCCAAACCTTGGTCACAGCCGGGCCGATGACGCCCCAGATCGCGGACCCGGCAACCTGAAACACGGCCTTGGTGGTGTCGCCGAAGGTCACCGTCACGTCGTCCAGATTGCGGATTTCCTTGGCGGTCAGGCCCAGAGATTCCGCATATTTCTTCATGTCCGCGCCTTCGTTCGCGGTGTTCTGCAACAGCTTTATGCCACCCGCTACCAGCGCCAAGGGGGCGGCAACGGCAGCAAGGCCGATCAGCCATGGAGCGAGCGCCGCCGTTGCAGATGCTGCGGCGGCGGTCGACGCTGCTGCGGCGGCGGCCTGCGCCGTTGCCAGTTCGGCGGCGGCGGCCGTGGCAAGCTGAGAAGCCCCGGCGGCCGCCGCTTCCGCGCCAACGACAACACCCTGTGCAGCCGCCAATTCTGCTGCGGTAGCAGCTGCTGCCGTCTGCGCTGCGGCCAGCGCGGCAAGGGCGGTTGCATCCGCCACAGCACCGCTCGCCACAGCCGCTTCAGCAAGGGCCAGCGTATCTTGGGCGACGGCATTGCGTGCCGCCGCCGCGGTAGCCGCCTCATTGGCGACGGCCAATTCTGCTGTGGTGATGGCAGCGGCCGAACCGGTCGTTGCTGCCGCGATCTGGGCTGCTGCCTGCGCCGCTTCCGCTTCAGTCAGGGCCGCAACGGCGGCTGCGGTCGGCGTCGTGACGATGGCCAGACCAAGGATGGCTTTCACCATGTCGCCGACGCTGGCCCCCGTCTGCATCATGATGCCGCCCAGCTGCGAACCCTGTTGCATCAGCACGGTCAGCGGCTTTTGGCCACCTTGCAGGCTCACGATGATATCCTGAAGCTGGAAGGCGATGTTCGTCAGGTCATTGGCCGACAGCTTGGACTGGCGGCTGACATCATCCATCCCGTCATTCTGCCGCGCCTGTGCGCGTGCGACCTCATCCAGGCGCTGACCCAATATGGTCGAGCTGCGCTCATATTCTTCCTGTCCGATCGCGCCGGCACGATAGAGGCGTACCGCTTCTTCCAGTTCACGGCTCAGGCGCTGTTGCGCGCCAAACAGCGGATCGACCGACGATCGCAGGGAGAGGACGGACGCATCCTGCGCCGCCTGCGCCGCAGCGGCCTGACGGGCGGCCTCTGCCGATTCCCGACTGGCATCGGCCAACCGACGCTGTTCGGCCTCCAGGGCCTGCGCTTGCGCGGTCGCCTGCGCATAGGCTGCACCGGCGGCCCGGATGCGCTCTGCCTGATCACCAAGGCCTGCGCCATCAGCATCGGCGGCGCGCTTGGCGACCTCCATCGCGCGCAGCTCGGCCGCATTCTTGCCGATGGCGGCCGTCTCCGCCTCCAGCTTTGCCGCATAGCTGTCGGCCGCATTGATGGCGCTGGCGCGTTCGCGATCGGCCGCCGCCTGCGCCGCCTCGACTTCGCGAAGGGCCTTTGCGCCTGCGCGGGCACGGGCTTCGAACATCTGATAGGCGAAACCCGCTTCGCGCGCGGCCTTGGCTTCGGCCTCCAGCGACGCGGCGCGCTCGGCCGCCTCCAATTCGCGCAACGCCTTGGCGCCCTCACGCACCTTGGCCTGAAACATGTCATAGGCCCATGCTGCTTCGCGCGTGGCGGTGGCTTCGCGCTCGGCCGTCGCGATGGCCTGCGCTGCGGCGACGGCCTTATCTTCGGCAGCCGCTTCCGCCGCCTGGCTGGCCTTGCGTGCGGCGGCAAATTCCTTTTCGTACAGCGCCAGTTCTTGCGCGCGCAGGCGGGTGGCCAGTTCGGTCAGGCCCTGCTGTTCCGCTGCCAGCGCGGCAGCCTCCACCTTCATCGCGCGCATTTCCTCGCGCGTCTTGCCGAACGATGCCGCCTGTCGCTCCAACTGGCGCGACAGGCTTTCGCCAGCCTTTTCGGCACGGGCCGTCTCGCGCGCGACGATCGCCATGTCGCGGGTTGTGGCGTTGCTGAAGGACGTGACCTGCGCGGTGGCGCCGCCCAGATTGATCATCTTGCCCGTGGCCGCCTCGATCCGGGCCGCTTCGGCGATGATCTTGCCTTCGGTGCTGTCCATCGCGGCCTGCAACTGGCGCAGGACATCGAACGAACCTTCAGGGTCGATCGCAAAACCGACGCCAAGGCCGGGGCTGTCGCTGTCGTCCATCCAGAAACCCCACGCCAAAAAAGGCCGCCGGGACCATCCCGGCAGCCTGATCGAAACCGCAAAATATTGTTCAGCCCGTCAGGGCCGCGTCGTCACCCGCTAAAGTAGTCAGGTGGTATGTTGGTGCGTGTACCCGATGGCGTTTCCATCAGGGTCGACCAGAATTGCATAATGTGCTGACCGCCTGCCGGATATCTTCATCCACTGATACAGCATATTGCCGTTTGCGGCTGACGAAATGGAGTTCGGCTTACCCACCTTTTGAATGAGGGAGTTTATCGGCTTCCCGCGAATATCGCCCAGGGCGAAGAAAGCGTCGGCCATTTTGTTGCGACCGAATTTCGAAAAGAACATTATGATGAGTGGCAACAAGACGATGCCGATAATGATTAGACCCATATGTCTCCCCGCTCCATGATGAGGCGGCGAACCTAAAACAATTTCCGCCGGTCGCAACCGAAGTCAGCCCAGCAGCATCTGCAACCGCTGAACCTCGACTTCCTTTTCCCGATCGGTCACTTCGTGACGCCAGGGCGCCGGGCAATTCTCGCTCTCCGCCTTGCGCCCCTCCGCCACATAGGAAACGGACAGCGACCGCAGCAGCCGGGCCTCCCAGGGCGACAGGTCGATGGCGGTGCGGTTGCACCATGCATCTATGCTCTGCCAGCTGATCGGCCCGGCGCCCATGCCGGCGGCTTCGGTCAGGCCGATTTCCACCAGTCGGGTGATGATATGCGGCGCGGGATTGGGCGGCATCTGCGGAACGATCTTGTTCCGCTTCATCTGGTCTATCCGGCTGACCGGCGGCGGCTGATCTTTCGCCGCCGCCCGCTTGCTGCCCGGTGGTGGCTTCGGCGTGGCATTGAGCCACGCCATCTGCCGGATATAAAGGGTTAGTTCCCGGTCGAGCCGGGCTTGAAGTTTCCCCAGTCTTTCATCGCCTTGATGATCTGGGGCGGAATGAAGCCAAGCGTGCTGTCAGCATAGAGCGCCTGGAACAATTCCTTGCCCTTGAGCGTGCCAGCGGGCGGATAGGCCAGATTTTCGAACGAGACGGTCAATTCCGCCAGATCCTCGGCCTGTTCGGCGGCGCGCTGTTCGGGCGCGACGGCGGTATGCTTGCCGTCATTATCGTTCATGCGCTTCAGCACGCGGTTTGTCTGGCGCGCCTCGATCACGGAAAACTGCTTGGAGCTGGGACCGTAGATGACGATCTGCACCGGCTTGCCGTCCGTCGTATAGAGAAATTCGCCATCGCGGCCCTTGAGGTGAACGGCGGTGGTGTCGATCGCCGCCTGACTGGTAATGTCGAACATGGATATTTTCCTTTCGCGGGAAGGGTGCATCAACCCGCCCCGCAAACCCGCGATATGCGGGGCGGGTTGATGCGCATGAACCGGCAGGAGCGCCGGAAACTGGTGGATTGTTAGGTCGCGGCCACCTTGACGATCTTCGTGTTGATCTCGACCGTCGGCTTTGCCATCAGGATGCTGTCAGCGCCGCCGACATCTTCCGGCCACCCGAAAACACGGCTCTGGAAGAACCGCTTAGCGCCGCTCGGATAGATCACCCTGGTCGAATAGAGCGCATTATTGTCAGGTTCGGCGGCGGTCTTCATCAGGGTCTGACCGGCGTCCGCGTCGTCCAGCGCAATGGATGGCTGAAGCGAACCATAGTCGGTCGACCCCTTATGCTTTTCCCTCGGCCCCTTCAGGGGCTGGAAATCGACCTTGCCGGTGGAAGCACCAAGCGTGCCGATGGACTCTACGCCACCGACTTCGGTGAAGGTAAGCGCGCCGTAACCGGCCGCGTCGAAAGTGGCGGGGGCGGCGGCCGAAAAGGCGATCGTCGAACCCGCAGCAGTGCTAGAACCCATGATGATACTCCTGAATGGATTGCCGGATCAGCCGGCGAAAGCGTCCGCGCGGGCGGACAAGGTGATTAGGCCTTCTTGGTGTCGACCTTGGCGTCGGTGGCGCTGGCGGCCTCAACCAGGCCAGCGGCGGCATAGTTGGCGAACTCGCCTTCGGTCAGGTCGACAACGGCTTCGGCCGCGAACGTCTTTTCGGTGCCCGCATCCTTGAAATCGCGCAGCACCTTGGCCTTCTTGGTGGACATGTCAGTCTCCTGCTTAATCTTCCGCGTCCCAACTGACGCGGAAATCCTGTGTTTTCTCGAAGCTGTCGCCGGGGCCGTTCACGTCGGGACCGGTCCCGGCGCTCAGCACGGACACATTCTGCCCGCCGCCCAACTGACCGGTGCGAAAGGCGCAGAAGCGGCGCACCAGCGATATGATATCCTTGCGGTCGCGATGGCTGTCGGCCCGCACGGTGACCGACACGCGATCTGTGCGCCGCACCGGCCCGTTGCGCTTCAACGGCTGCCGGGCGACCGAACTGACGCCCCTGACCAGCAGGGCGGGGAGCGGGATGCCCTCTGGAAGTCGGCCCGCCCTGATGCGATCGGCGGGAACGACGGCAATCAGGTCTGCGCCCTCCAGCAGCAGCGCGCCGATGATGTCGCTACCCTCGATCGTCATGATCATCCTCCCGCCGCCCGATGATCCGGCCCTTGGCGATCCGGGCATTGATGTAAGACTGGGCGGCGCGGATCGCCTCGCCCTCTTTCACGTCCAGCGCCGGGCGCAGGAACGGGTGCGGCTGCGCGCCGGGATGCCAGACCGTCTTGCCGACGAACTGGCCGCCAATGACCAGCGATCCATCGCCACCGGCCTCGCGCACCTGCTGATTGATGCGCCGAATGCCGCGCCCGCCACGCTGCCGATCATCGACGGTAATGAAATGCGCGTCGGTCCCTTGCTCCAGCCACAGGCCGATCGACCAGCTGAAGCCCTTTTTCACCGTGATGGTGACGACGATGCGCCCGTCATCCATGCGGCTGCGGATGACGATATCGTCCGCTACCTCCTGCGATATGACCCGCGCCTTCGCCTCATCGGCAATGATCTTGCCACCCGCACGCGCCGCACCGCGCAATACGCTGGTAATCTGGGCTGGCAAGGCCGCCATGTAAGCGCGAACCTCACTCTTGCCCCTGACCTTAACCATCAGGCCGGATTGCCTGCTGGCCTATATTCCTCGACCATGAATTCCAGCGCCTCACGTCGACCCAGTTCCGCCGGGCCGGAGACGATCTGCATGATGCGGCTGCCGAAAATGAACCGCATGTCCGGAGTGATGTCCTCACGAAAGCGCATGCGCACCCGCGCAGGCCGCGCAGACATGTTTATGCCCTCGGCCAGCTTGTCACCTCGGCTTGGCAGCGCATCTTTTACGCTGGCCCAGACGGTGACGACAGGCTCCCATGCGCCAGAGCCAGCGCCGTCGAAGCCATTATCTGCGATCGGCCGCTCGATCCGAATGCGGCGATCTAGCGTCCCAGGGTCAAGCGTCACGCGCGATATACCCGATAGGGCTGCAACAGGGTTTCCACCCCGACAGACATCGGGATGACGGATGTCGCCATACTCATGTCAGATGCCGTCGTGCGAAAGCGATAGAGGTCACCGACCATCATCAGGATAGCGACGACAATCGGTGCCGGGACGGTTTCATATCCTGCACGGTAGGTGACACGAACCGATCGGCTCGGACCACGGCACAATTTCGTAGTGGGCCATGAATTGCCCCAAGCGGAGCCAATGACACCGCCGCGGAACTCATATGCTGAGGGATCAAGCACGCGCTCGATACCGCTGGCATCGTCGTACACAATGCCCTCGACCGAGAGTGTAGGTGGATATGGAAGCGAAATCTGCTCGTAAACGAACCCGTCCAATCCAGCTTCGAGCGTCTGGACACCAATCGCCCGTCCTAGCCAACCATCTGGGCCGTCGATATGCATGGTGGCGGCATCGATGAAGGCCGTAATCAGGAGGTCGTCATCGCCACCGTCCACCCGCAAGTGCTGTTTAGCCTGATCGACCGAAACGAAGCGTTCGGGTGGAACGGTGACGATGACGCGCCTCATCGGGTCAACCCTTGGTTTTGCCGGTCTTTGCCGGCTGTTCATCATCTTTGCTGCCGTCGCCAGCCTGGCGCACGGGGGTCAGCTGCGCTTCGAGGGAGGCGATACGATCGTCGCGCTTGTCCAGCTCTTCTCGCGCCGATTTATACTCATTCACGATGTCATCGTGCTGCGTCCGAAGTTCTGTCAGATCATTGGCCGCTCGATCGCGCGCTTCCAGCAAATCAGCGTTGTCCTTCCTCAACCGATCGATGTCGGCGAGCAAGCTGGTAGCCTTCTCCTCATGCGAACTATTCATATCGCGGAAAAGGTCGTTCCCGGTCGCCAACGCTGCTTTCAGCCGCTCGATTTCGGCTTCCAGCACGACGGCGGGAGCGCCTTCAACACCCGCTGCCGCTTCGACGAACGGCGCGCCGGGACCGGATGTTGCGCGTGGAGGCTGGTCCGTCATGACTTCGCCCGCACGCACAGCAAGGTCTGCGCGCCGTTCACCCGGGCGGACGACTTCGACAACGACCGTATCGGTGACGATCGGCAGGTGGTTAGCGTCGACCAGTTTCCCGTCGATGACATAAGCGGCAAGGCCTCGACCGACGAAATAGCGCTCGCTGGTCTCCTCACGAGTGACCTGCTCGCCTTTCTTAAAGGCCTCCGACGGCAAAGACTCCGTCCGATAGTCCACTAGGAACTCGATCATGGCAGCCTCCTTAGACCGTTTGCGCGACGGATGCCGCGTCATTGCTCGTGCCGTTGCCCGCACGGAAGTCCGTGCCAAGGATCAGCGCCGCCAATTGGGTCGCAGCCCCGCCAACCGTCACGGTCAGACGGAAATAGCGAAAACCCGCATTGCGATCGAAATCCTCCTGCCGGAGGTCGATCTGCGCCTGGCGATCGTTACCGCCAGCAGCGACCAGCTGGGTGATCTGGCTGCCCGGTACCACCTTGGCATTCGCACCGTTGCCGTCGGTCGCCTGCTCGATCTGGGCGTCGATCGTAGCATTCGCACCAAATGCGCCAATGCTGATGAGCGCCATGACCGTGAACAGCATCTGTATGTCGAGCCAAGGCGTGCTGACGGAGCCGACCGCAGCTACCCGAGGACTGATACCTCCGAGCAGCGCGATCCGCGACGACAGATTGAGATTGTGAAACATGGTCGTTTCTCCTCGAAAGGTCAGGCGCGCTCGGCGAGCGTGACGAAGTGAGACTTGGTCCGGCTGCTCTTGGGCATCTGGATCGGCTTCGACAGGACCGGTTGTCCGCCGATGCGGAACATCCAGCGGAATGCTGTCAGCGCGTAGTCGAAATAAAGATGGATCGACTCGGCGAAGGTAGCGGCGTTCTGTCGACGGAACGCCTCATAGCCATTCGGATTGACGAACTGGACGTCACCGCGCTGGCCCAGCGAAGGCGAGTGTTCGTTGAAGACGACAGGGCGGCCAAGGATCGCACCGCCGGGACTGTCGTGGAAATTTTCGAGCCAGACCGGACGCTTCGCCTCGTCGTTCAGGTCAGCCAGCGCCTCGACCGCTTCGCTGTTCATCAACCAGGTGGCTTGGCTCGGCATGATCATACGCGAGTAGAGCTGGAAGAAGTTGCGGCGCGTGAAGGACATGGCCGCCTGACCGACTTCCTTCGGCACCGTGATCGCGGCGGGCGACGCCATCCAGCCCAGCGGCTTTTCGATGCCATCGCCAAACATGAAGGCTTCGGCGACCGTCCAGCGGATGGCGGCCGACGCATGATTGGTCAACAGCCCGGCAACGCGGGGGGCATCCTGAAGCAATTCCTCGCTCGCCAGCACGAAGGCGTAGATTTCGTTCAGCTTGGTTTCGCGCGGCGTCAGCTGGGCGCGCGTGGGACGCATCTGCTCGGCTTCGACCCGCCAATAGGCCTTTACGCCGGTGGAACCCCATGGGGTGGTCTCGTCGCCCAGACCAATGACACGATTGGAGCCGGTTGCCTCCGGCGCGATCAAATCCATGATCGGATCATTGCCGCCGCCGAAGACCAGATCGGTAATCTGCTGGCGGAATTCGGGTGGCACAAGATAGCTGCCCATCTCGTCGCCGCCTTCCATATGGACGTTCGCGGGGGCGGCCAGACGATCGTCCATGCGGAAGCCCTGACCCGCTTGCGGATTGGCGCAGCGGACGGCCTGGGCAAATTCGGCCAGATCGCGGAAACCGCCGGTGTCGAGCGCGGCGCGCGGCTGCGCCGGCACGGTACCGGCGGGAGGCGCCTGCGACGGCGGTGTTTCGGCGGGCGAGGCTCCCACAGCCGCAGCGGCGGTCATGGCGGCTTCTGCGCGCTGGATCTGCGCGGTCAGGCGCGCCAGCTTGGCCTTGTCGTCAGCGTCGGCCGCTTCTTCTTCGGCCGTGAAGTCGCGATTTTCGTCGATTGCCGTCTGGAGACGCGCCTGTTGCCGCTGAGCGGTCGCACGCGCCTCCGCTTTCAGAACCGCAAGGTTCATGATGGATTTTCCTTTTCGTTGGTGGGTGGGCGTGCGCCCGCATCGAGCGGACCACAGCGGCCCGCCCGTCTTACCTCCGGACGGAGGATCTCGTTAAATGGCTAGGGCCATTTCCATCGCCGCTGCCTGCCGCCGCATCAGCGACAGGCGAGCGCGACCGGTGTTATATTTGGCGACAACGTCGCGAAGCGTGCTGACACCATCGATCGCGCCGTTAGCCATAGCGCGCGGCGCGGAGAATGTCTTACCAGTTCCATGCACCGCAGCGACATCGGACACCTTCATGCCACGGCCGCGCGCAATGGCCGCTGCGAACAAGGCGTTCGATTCGTCGACGCCCTGCTGGATCTCCGCGCGATCTTCGTCGGCAAGCGGGCCATAAGGATGGCCGGCGATCTTGTCGGGGTGCGATGCGACCAGCGTCGTTACCATCCCGATCTTGCTTTCAAAGCCCGACATGTCGGTATGACCCGACCTCACGCCGACCGAACCCACTTCCCCGCTTGTCGTGCAGTAGAAGGCGGTGGCCTGCGTCGCGAGCCAATAGGCAGCCGAGAAGCAATAGGGGTCAGCGACGGCGATGACGGGTTTGGACTGCCGCGCTTCAAAAATGGCGTCGCCGCACTCCGCGCATCCCCAGACATAGCCGCCGGGCGAACGAACTGCGAGAACGATGGCGCCGATCTTGTCATCCGCCGCCGCGTCACGGACCTGATCAGCCAGGACATTATAGTAAGTCGTGCCGGACAGACCTTGGGGGGCGAGCGTACCGCGCACCGGAATGATCAGCGTCGAACCGTCGCGGATCGGATCGGCAGGCTTTGCCGCCGCCTGTCCACCACTCATGGCCGCCGCCAGTTGACGGATCGAATCCGGCAGCATGGCATCGATCGAGCCGCTCTTGAGCATGGTCTCTAAAAAGCCAGGATGCATTGCCCACAGGGCGGAGGGAGCGTGGAACCGGTCCATCGTCTAGTTCACCTTGTCTTGTGGGGCAGTCTCACCGCCAGTTGTAGTGTCGGCTGCGCGGTTGCTGTTGAGCGGCGCGCGCGGATCGCGCGACCAATCTTCGTTGACAGGCGTCTGACCGAACCAGTCGGTCCGGATTTCATCGACGCTGAGGATGCCCGCCGTGCGCGCCAGCACCGCGTTTTTCCATTGAGTGGCGGCATCGCCGCGCAGCATGCTGTCCAGATTGAACTTTGCCCTGACATTCTGAAGACGCAAATCAGGCGGGAGCAAACGGACCGTGATTGCCTGCTCGATCCGGCGCGTGAGGGGACGAACAGCCCAGTTCACGAATGAACGTGTGTCCTGCTCATTATTGCCCGCGTTGCCGCCTTCGTCTCCGGTCATGGACCGTGGTATGCGCCAGTAGCGGCCTAACTCTAGGGTACGCTGCTTGAACAGTTCGACCAGCTGGGCGTCTGTGTTGCTGTCGCCGACCGGGGCGTATTTAAGGCCCTGTTCGAACACTGGCGTCCCGCCGCGTTTCCACTTTTTTACGCCTTCCGCGATCCGTTCCGCCGATTCCTCCGTCAGTTTTGCGTCCGTCGTGACTATGCCAGATGGACGACGGTCGTTGCGGAAGAAGGCGCGCGCGCCCACTTCCAGCGCCAGCTGGAAGTCGATCGCGCCTTTGGCCTGTTTCCACGGCGTCAGGGGCCGTAGACCGCCATCGGCCAGGCCGGTGAACCAGAACAACTCCTGCGGCAATAAGCGGCGGCGCGGCCCACGTTCTGGCTGATAATCCACCGTCAGGCTGCGCTCACCCCAAGTGGAAACAGTGCGAAGCGGATCCAGCGCCCAGATTTCCAAACCATCCATCCCGACCGTTGGCTCGGCGAAGGCTTCGCCCCGCAGGACGCAGGTGAAAGCCATGGATGCCCAGAATTCGGCACCGGTCTGAAGGTGGTTCGGCTCATAGGCCAGCACATTGGCCAGCGGAAAGTCGTTCCGAGGCCCGTTATTATCCTTGAATTCGAGCGAGAGGCTGCCGACTGCCTCGGCGATGATCGACACACAGAAGAAAACAGCGGCGACGCGAGCGGCTGTCTCGGCCGTGTTCGCTTCGACGGGGATCGCCGATGCAAGGGTGGTCCATGTCTCATCACCGAAGAACCGGCCATCCGTCACATTGGACGGCGCAGGGCGCCCAGCCACCGGCGCTACAGCAGTGCGGCTATCGGCGGTGTTGTAGCGCCCATTTGCGGCGCGGATATAATCGTCTGGACTGGGCATCAGATTACCAACATGCCCCTTTCTTCATAAATGAAGCCGCCAGCGGCCTCGGGATTTCGCGTCATGAGCGTGACAGCGTTGAACATCGCTGCGAGCGGGTCGATTTTCGCGCCAGGCTCTGATTTCACGATGGCGACGGCGCTGGTACCGCGAGGCTCCATCTTCGCGTTGCCGACACACCACTGCATAAGCGCCGTCCCAGCGTGGCGCATTGTACGGGCCGCGAGCTTCCGCGCCGAACCTTTGACAGCGCCGCTGAGCTTGTAGCCTTGCGGGATGGACACCAACTGGGTCGCGCTGTCGAAACTATTGGACGACAGCTCGTCGACGATCGCGGCGACGCCCATAGGGTCAAGCCCGATCGCGCCGGCCTCCGGAAACAGGCCCGCATCACGAACCTTGACCAGTATCTCGACGACGCCCTGGACGTCCTCGGTCAGATCGCCCTGCTCGGCCTCGGTCTCATCGACATCAGCGTCGATCACCAGATCATCGTCGACCATCTCACAACGGGTTAGCGACCCTTCAGCAATCAGTTCATTAAGCTTAGTGACGATGTCCTGCCGACGCTTCCAGACGATCGACCATGCCCAGGCATGGCACCAGACGAGCCAGCGTTTCGATCCCTTTTCTCGGCCGATAAGGCAAAGCCCCAAAAGGTCGTCGAGACCGCCACCATCAACCCCTGCGACGATGACCTCGCAACGCCGGATCAGTTCATCGACGGTAATCGTGCGGTCGATCGCACCATCCCAGAATTCAGCCCCGGTCCAGCGGTCCCGGCTAAGCCGCGTTCCGATCTCGACATTCAGATGCTTTGCCAGGAACGCCTGAAGCGCTCCAGGGTCGCCCAACTTCGCCTCGTCGAACTTTTCGAGGATGGTCTCGACATCGACTGATCGGCCCAAGTTAGGATTGGTGACATAGAAATTCTTGGGATCAAGATATTCCTCGGCCTCCAGCATCTTCTTCGGAAACTCGTACAGCAGGCCAAGCTTGCGCGGATTCGCGACAGTCCCGTCACGAATAGCCCGATATACGTCTAGCTTCTCCTTCATCACGCCCCTGGGCGCTTCGTCAGAATGCGTGGTCAGAAATGCCACAAAACCCTCTGGGCGGCTGAGCAGCCCGCCGGTGGCCTCCAGCAGCATATTGCTGGCCTTGGGGTCTTTGCCGAATTTCCAAAGCTCGTCGACCAGAACGAAGCCAGCCTTCTTTCCGCTAACGATGCCGCTGTCGGCCGCAACGACCTTCATCTCGGCATGCGTCACAAGATGTTTGATCGTGCGCTCGGACTCTACGATCTTGAGGATCGTCGATAGGTCTTCGTCCAGGCGTACCATACCCATGGCCGGATCGAAGACGTTGTCAGCGACCTCCTTCGTCGGCGCCAGCACAAGCAGTTCGTTATAGTGCCGCCAGTTGCGCACTAATGCGGTGACCATGATGCCGGCGGCCAGCGTTGATTTCGTGTTCTTCTTGCTAATCAGCAGGAAGAATTCACGGATCAGGCGTCGGCCGCTGCTGGCGTCATAGGCACCAAAGATCGCCGCTACGAACTCGAACACGAATGGTTCGCACGATTCACCGAAGGTCGGCTGACCGATTACATCTGCAATCCGCAGCCCCTTGAAAACATCCAGTGCCGCCGCTGCCTCGTCGGGAAACAGCGGCGGCGGTACCATGCTTTCACGACGGACAATCCGCTCCTCCCAGTCCGGGCAGGAGGTGGACCATTCGAGCGGAGCCATCAGATCAGTTTATAGTCGGCGCGCTCGGAGCGGCATATTTGCCCGCGACCTTCGCCGCCGCCGCGCGCTCCGCGTCTTTCTTACCTGTCGGCGCAGGCACGGGGTCAGGCGAACGCTGCTGATATCTCTTGGCTGTCTCCTGCTGCTTGATCCGCTCGATCTTGCGATCCAGCTGAGCCATCGCGGAGACGCTTCCTTCTTCCACTTTTGCCACCAGTGCTGCCATGTTCTTCATGTCGAGCCGCAGACGGGCAGACAGCTTGCCATCAAGCTCATGAAAATAATGGCGGTTTAGCGTCTTAACGGTGATCCGAAGCGCGGCCGCGATGGCATCTTCATCATGGCCGCAAGCCAATGAAAGGGTTACAAAACGGCGGTTTTCTGCGGTTGGCACGTGGGGTGGCCGCCCCTTTTTGCCACGCGACGCGGGCACGGGGTCGCCGAATATGTCGACCTCTCCCTTCAAAAATACATCGCCCAAAATAAAAAATCCCCACGTGAGACGGATAGCGGTCCTTGGCTCGGAGGCGTTCCGGCGATTTTACCCCCCCGGGGGGGGGTCAGGCTTCCCGCCGCTCCTGCCGTTGCTTCGCCCCGTCGTGACAGGGCTTGCACAGGGTCTGGAGGTTGCCTTCGTCCCAGAACAGGCGTTCGTCGCCCCGATGCTGACGGATGTGATCCGCCACCAACCGTGACGTGTCGCCCTCGATCCTGCCGCACCCTTCCATCTGGCAGGTGAACAGGTCGCGAGCGAAGATGACGAGGCGCAGGCGTTTCCACCGCGCCAGCTTGTACCAACCGCGCCATGCGAGGGTGCGGCGATCAGCATCATATGCCTCGCGCCCCGGCAGGCGCCCAATGGTCGGGCGCAGCGATCCGAGTGCGGGCTTGATGCTCGACAGTCGCGCCATGCACCTCGCTCCGTTCAGTTCACAAAGTTCATAATGGCGATGGGGGCATGAACCGCCGAGCGCAGCGCCTCGCCCCACCGCACTAGGGCCGGGGCCGGTAAGGACCCGTTGGGGGGAGGGGTTGCCCTGCCGCCGCCCGAAACGGCAACGCCCCGCCGGGCAAGGGAGCCAGACGGGGCGTTGCAAGGTTAGGAGAGGATCGCCCCGAACAACCATAGGCCGTTCCCAAGCGTAGATATCTATATGCTGAAACAGCCGCCGATCCGAACAAACATAATTGTAAGGTCGCAACTTATACCGTTTGACATAGCGAAGCCTTTGAAATCGCGGCATTAGCCGCCTTCGTGACCTTGTGCATGGCCCGGCCATAGCGCATCCGCAGCCCGTCAGCGCCCAGCTTGACGCCCATTGGCTTGCGCAATTGCATCCATGGCACCTGCTTCACGCCCCGTGCCAGGGCGGTGATGGCCAGCCCGATCAGCTTCCGTTCCTCCGGCTTCACCGCCATCACCCATCCGAATGCCTCTTCCATATCGGCGATGTCCCGCCGCGATGCTGGCAGCGGCCGCAGCGGCGGCGGCCCCATGTCCACGCCTCGCGCATCATAGTCGCCGCGCGCATCTTCCCGCACGATGTCAGGCCAGCACGCCTTGACCTTCAGCCATCCCGCTTCCCGGTCGGACATGCGCCGCATCACCAGCATCGCCTCGACCAACCGCGTTTCGACATCGGCAAAACTATACATCCTCCCTTCCTCCCTCTCTTGGGAGGGAGATATGGGAGGGAGAATAGTAATAATATCAATAGGATCGTTGTTAGTTGGGAGCATGGGAGGAATATCCTAATAAGTCCGCGCGCGCGCACGCGCATGTGTCACGCGCGTACGTGCGCGCACCCGTGGGATTTGCTGTTTCTCCCTCCCAAGCTCCCACAAGCTCCCAAACTCGCGGAAATCTGCGGAAAATGAGCATCGCCCATCCTCCCAGATTTGGGAGTGTGGGAGGATCAGGGCGGCATATGGTGCATGTTTTGCTCTCGACCGAAGGACCGATAAGCGCGTCCGGACATCACTCTTCACGCGCTCTATAAAAGTTTGCGCAATCATCCTCCCAAGCTCCCTGATCCTCCCAGAACGGCAGAAATCAGCGAAAAAGAATGGATTGCGACCCTCCCAATCACGGGAGGAAGGGAGGATCAGGGCGGAAGATCGTCGTCATCGAAACTCGGCGGCGGCAATGGTGAGGGGGGCACGGGGGGAGCTTCCTCCGGTGCCCGCGACGCAGGCGCACCCAGCGGCGCACCGGCGCTCGGCAGGTCTGGATGACGCGGCGGCGGCAAATCGCGCTGCACGGGCTTGCCATCCTCCACAAAGTCGATGGCGTCGTACCGCAACATGATGTCCTGCCACTTCATCGTGCTGGACTTGTTGATCTTGAAGCTCTTGCGCTCCATCTCGGCGCGCAGTTTCTTGGCGGACCATGGCTTGCCGGTCTGCGGCAGATTCTCCGACCATGTCTGCCACGCCACGAACAATTCGTGCAGCGCCATCGAACCGACCGTGTTGCCCGCTTCGCGCGCGACACACTTGGTCAGGAACTGGCCCAACAGATCGTTATCTTCATGATAGGCCTGCGTCGCCTCGATCATCGCGTCAGGCATGGTCAGCCCGTCCGTCAGATAGGCGAGCGCACCCTCGATCATCCGATTGAGGATGCCCGACATTTCGTCGCGCAGCTTCGCCTTCAGCAGCGGGTCCTGATCTTCCTTGGCGATGATGATCGCCCAGGGGACGACCTGCATGCGCCGCCGGATACCGAAGTCGGTGCCGATGCGCGGCAGGTTGTTCGCCATAACCGTATTGGTGAAAGTGATCAGCAGTTCGAACGCGGGACCATATAGCTCGCGCACGCCGCCGATCGGCTCGTCCGATGTCAGGGACTTCACCAGACCATCGGAAAACTTGCTATTATCCTCCGGCTCGTTTGCATAGACCATGCGGCGGCCCTGCAATGCGGCAAGGTGGGGCGAGGGGCCGCCACCATTGCGCTTGAACCCACTATCCATAAAGGTTTCGATGCCGGTCGCCCACGCATAGTCGCCAAGGATATGGGCATGGGTCTGGACCCAGACGCCCTTGCCGTTCGATCCCTCGCCATAGAACAGCGCCATCACCTGCGCATCGGCGATACCCAGCGCATTATAGCCCGACCATCGCATCAGCCAGTCGCGCATGTCGGCCGCCGGCTGTACCTGTTCCAGAAAGCCATCGAATTGCGTGCAGGTCGCGCCGGGCTGGTAGACCGCACGGGCAACCTTCGTGATCTTGTCTTCGCGCCGATGCTCGCGCAGCTCCACGCGCGCAGGCTTGCCGCCCTCGGGCCGCTGGAACACCAACGTCCCGTTCTGGACGTTCAACGCCAGCGGATCGGCGTCGAAATCCTCCGGCCGGGCCGACAGGCGCGGCGGCGCCAGCTTGCGCAGGCACTCGATATGACCGCTGCTCTCCGATGTGCGGCCCCATGCCGCCAATTTGTCGGAAAACAGCACGATATCGCCATTGCTCTTCACCTGGTAGATGAAGTCGTGCCGATCGCCGTCGTGCCGCGTCTTGCGCGCAAGGCTGCGCTGCAAATACCACATGGCGCTACGGCGCGCCTGGCGCTTTTCCTCCGCCTTGATGAACTGTTTTTCGGCCCAACCGGGATCGGCGGACGCCTCTTCATCCTCCGGCTCTTCCGGCCGATCATCCTCAGGCTCGGGAATGTCGCCTTCCTCCGGCGGGAACGGCACGCCGCTAGCGCGGATGAAATCGGCCTCATCCTGTATCAGCCGCACCATCCGCTGCGCCGCGATCCCAAACAGGGCGTCGGCCATGCTGCGGTTCCACCGCGTTTCGTCCCACGCGATATAGCCCGGCGACGAACTGCTCTCGGCCCATGCCGCCACGCACAGGAAATCCTGCCCGAAACGGGCCAGAAAACGCTCCAGATTGCCCAGGTCCGTCATGGGGTAGCGCGCGCATTCCAGCGTCACAGCCGCATCTACAGCAGCCCCACCCCCCTTTTTGCGGGCTTTGCTGCCTTCCCCTCCCGCGTGGGAGCTTGGCTCGCCATAATCAGTCGATGGGGGAGGAGCGGAGGCGGAAGAGCGGGAGGAACGATGTGGACGCTCCGCGCGCTGGCGCGCGCGCGTCGCGACGTCGGTCAGGTCACGGGGAGTTGCCTCCCCGGCGGTCCAGCCGCTGTTGATCGTGGCGTCGAGCTGGCGATCATCGTCATCACCGGCATTGTCGCGCGCGGCCGCCTCGATCGCCGACCGGGCAAAGCGGGCCTCGAGCGCAGGGAAGGGCGTCGACACGGTCAGTGACGCGATCTTCAGCGCGCTCTCATTCAGCTGATCGTTGCGCGATCCCGACTTTGCAGACCGCACCGCCTTGCATTCGGCGTCCAGCGCCGAAAGGCCATATTTGCGGATCGCATCGATCTCCGCCTGCGTCGCATCGGCGGGTGGCGCCGCGGCGGACGTCGCCGGCGAAGCGCTCGGCCGCGCGGCGCCGCGATCCTTGACCGCCTTCTTCCCTTTCGACCGCAATATCTCGATCAGCGCAGCCGGTGCCTCGACCGGATCGTCATGGCGGTTCGACAGCCAGCTATAGCGGCCTTCCGTCCCATCTTCCCGATAGAGAATCGACGGCGGCGCGATGACATAGCCGCCAAGGCCGCGCACATCGACATGCCGGGGCAGGTTTCCCCGATTCCGGATCGGTTCGCCGTCTTTGGGCTGGAGCAGATAGACATGGACGCCATCACTCTGCGTCATGGCGGACAGGCTGCGCGGCAGATCGCAACCCATCTGCTCGACCAGCGCTGTCTTCAACGTGTCGAGCGTGAAAACCTCGCCCGTATCGTCATCCGTGCGCGGGTCGAAATCGAGCGCGAAAAGGCCATTATGGCCCATCGCCAGCCCGATCATGGCATTGGGCCAGCGCCGCCACCACCCCTTGATGACCTCTTCGTCGCGGGTCGCATCCTTGACGCCGCTGCCGCTATAGGGCGCCTTGGCCTTCAGGACGATCGTGTCGCCATTGCCCTTCACCATCGAAAAATCGCGTTCACGGCATGGGAAGACGGGCCAGCCTTTGCGGGCGTAGCTCAGGGCGGCTTGACCCAGCGGTGACAATAACGGCGCGGATTGGCTCACAGTCAGAAATTCCCCCCGGCGCAAGCACATCGCTCCCCGGTCAATCAATCATCGGTGCTGGCGTCAGACGGGCGGGCGCGCCCATGCGGGCGTCAGAAAGGCACGTGATCGTCCAGCTCGGGACCATCGCCGGCGGCGCGATCCCGGCCGCTGGCTTCGCGGCGCGCAGCCTCGTCCTGGCGCGTGTCCATCAGCTTCAGTTCGCCGCGACCCTTGGGCAGCACAACCTCGGCGATCCAGCGCTCGACGCCTGCGCGATCGGTATATTTGCGATGACGCAGCTGTCCCTCGACATAGACGGCGCTGCCCTTGCGCAGATAGGACATGGCAACCTTGCCCAGCGCCTCGTTGAAGATCGCGACATTATGCCACTCGGTCGCAGACTTGCGCTGATTGTCGGCTGTCTTCCACGTCTCCGTGGTAGCGAGGCGCAGAGATACGACCGATCCGCCATTCGGCAGGTCGGCGCTGCGAGGGTCTTCGCCCAGGAAGCCGCAAAGCACGCTCTTGTTGATGCAGGCGGTCATATAGCGCTCTCCGAATGTTTCGCGTGAAGGCACCCCCGGCTCCAGTCGGCATCGCGGGCCGCCGAAGGGAGTAAAAGTTGGCCAGAAGAAGGGTCGGCGACGATCAGCTCCATAGCTTTGCCTTCATATGCAAAGCCGTGCAGATGAGGCCCGAAGATCGCACGCGGCGCTTCGCCGGGAATTGTGTAACAGGTGACTGCGGGCCACGTGCAGGCTTGGCACTGGTCGCCCAATATCCACGGATTTGGCAGAGCGCTCGGATCGTGAACGACGCCATCAAACATCGCTTTGTTCCAACTATCAAAGCCGGCGGCCCCGCATTTTGAGCAGAGGAAGCGCGTAAATTGGTCTATCGCGCTCACGCCGCCTCTCCCATATCGGCCAGCAGGCTGAACAGGTCGCCCGTCGCGCGCCCCGCATCCTGTTCGCGCAGCAGGCTCACGCCATCGCGGAAATAGTCCGGGTTCAACTCACTGGCCGCGCCCCGGCGGCCATGCTTCACCGCGCGCAGCGGCACGGTCATCAGGCCGCCGAACGGGTCATAGACCAGCTCGCCGGGATTGCTCCAATTCCTGATCGCGCGGTCGACGATATCGAAGGGAAGGGGGCACAGATGCTGTTCCCGGCCCTTGGCCGACTGCATCGTGTTCGCACCATACATCCGCGCCACGTCGGTCCATACATCGGGATGCCAGCTTTGCACCGGCATCAGCGCGAAGTCGGTGGGCAGCGCCCAGCGCGCCTCCGCCGCCTCCATCAGCGCGACATGACCCTCATGGTCATAGACCGTGGCCCAGCTCCATGCGCGCACCCGCTGATAGACGCTGTCCCAGGGCAGGCCAGCCAGGTCCTCGGGCAGCAAGGTCCGGTTGCCGTTCGACCGCCAGTAACCGGCCGCATCGGTCTGCCACCGCGCCCGCGAATAGCCTGTGCCCGGTGCCGGCCGCGCGCGCAATTCACGCACCGCCTTGTCGTCCCACGGCTCCAGCACGTCGGACAGGCCTTCGCCCTCGATCAGGTCATCGTCGCGGATAAATTCGACCAGCGGCTTACCCTTGGCCACCGGCACATCGGCATAGCCGTTGCTGCGATCGGTCGGCGGCTTGCGGAACAGCAGCAGATATTCGGGCAGGCCCACGCCCATGCCGGACGCATCCTTGCATTGCTCGGTCCAGCCCAGCCGGTACGTGCCCGCATTTTCCCGAACGACATCGGTGACGATCGTCACCATGCCCAGATAGGCGAAGCCGTGGCGGCGATAATGGTCGATGCACCGGGCATGAAACGGCTCGATCGTGCGAAAGCCCAGCCCGGTCATGCCGCTCGGCACGACCCGATCCTTCACATGCACCGCCAGCCTGCGCCCCGGCTGCAACACGCGCAGCAATTCGGGCGACAAATAGTCCATCTGGGCAAAGAAATGGTCGCTGTCGTCGGTATGCCCGAAATCATTATAGGACGGCGAATATTCATATTGCGTCCCGAACGGCACGCTCGTCACGATCAGGCCCACGCTGTCGCTGGCCATCTGCGCCGTCTGGAGCACGGTGTCGCCCTCCCAGACCTTCCAGTCCGGCCCCTCTGCGCATTCGAAGGCGGGCTTCGACGTGACTGACCGCGCCAGCACCTCCCGCGCGCCGGTCAGCCCCAGACCATAGGTGCGGATGATCTCGCTCATGCGCGCAACCATTAGCTTGTGCCGCGCCCATTTGCCTTCCAGCACGCGCCGAACGGCCCGCTCGGCTTCCGAATAGATCAGGTCGATCCGCACCTGATGCTGTTGCAGGAAGCGCTGGATGCGATGGATCGCCTGAATGAAGTCGTTGAACTTGAAGCCGATGCCCAGGAAGATGGCCCAATGGCAATGCCGCTGGAAATTGCAGCCGGACCCGGCCAGCACCGGCTTGGCCGCCAGCTCCTGCACCTCGCCGTCGGAAAAGGCGATGATCCGCTTTTCCCGCGCGTCCAGGTCCAGCGATCCATAGATGGAGGCGACCGAGGGGATAGCCCGCTCGATCGCCTCACGCTCGCGCTCCAGATCATGCCAGAGGATCCGATGGGCTGTCGGATCTTCCGCCCGCAATTCCATCATCTTGGCAATGCGACCGTCCAGGCTCTCGCGCTTTTCCCGCGATGCGTCGACAATGCCGATCGCATCCTTCTTCAACAGCAGGCCTTGCCCGCCCTTATCCTCGCCGGCGGCGCTATGGTCCGACGCCACCTCATGCCAGCGCACGTCCAGATCGGGCAGCTCATAGCCCTCGTCGGAAAAGCCCAGATCGCTCGGCCGCTGGACGAACGCCGCCCAGCTGTTGACCCACAGCCAGAATTCATCCTCCTTGTGCGGGTGGATGGTCAGCTCGTCGGCCTTCTCGCTGTTCCGCTTGAAGAAACGGGTCTTCGCCTGCCCGACATCCATGATTTCAAGGAAGGCGGCATAGGCCAGCAACTCGATATAGTCGTTGGGCGAGGGCGTGGCCGTGGCGACGAACTTATACTGCATCCCGTCGAACAGCCGCATGAACTCGCGGAACGTCTTGGTCCCGCCGAAGCCGCGCAGGCAGGACGCTTCGTCCAGCGACGCCGCATTGAACAGCGTCAGGTCGATCTTGCCGTCGCGCACAGATTCATAGTTGGTCAGGTACAGCCTGCCGGCAGGCTGATCGGCATGCAGCGCCAGATCGGCCGTGCTGCGGATAAACACCGGCTCCATGCCCAGCAGCGCGGCGTCGCGCTTGAACTCGACCAGCACGGTCAGCGGAACGACGATCAGCTGCCGCCCGCCCATCTGCTGGCCCAGCTGGCGCATGATCTCCAGCTGGATCAGGCTCTTGCCCAGGCCGAATGCCGCGAAGATCGCGCGGCGCCCGCCCTCGACCGCCCAGCGGACCAGCGCGGCCTGATGATCCTTCAGGATCGGATGCACGTCATTCGCCGCAACGGGCAGGCCCAGCGGCGGCAGGGTGATGATCTTCGACCGAATGAAATCCAGATAGTCGATCGGTTGCGCGGCCGTGCTGGCCTTGAGCGCGGGGGCGTGCCTCATGCTGCGACCTCCGGTAGATTGTCGATATTAGCCTTGATGACGTCGAAGCTGATCGCCCTGACCCATGGATTGGCAGCCCATGCGCCATCGCCATTGATGCTGTCCCATAGGGTCCGGTAGCTTTCGCGCGGATCGCTGAAATGGCGTTGATGGTGCGGATTGCCCTCGCCATAGGCCAGCCAACCCCACAATGTGCCGAAGCCGCCGCGCTCAATCCCCTCGGCAATGGCATCGTCCTGGCTGCAATCCTGCAACCGCTCGACACGGACGTCGGTAACGATCAGTGTCAGCCTGCTAGCCCATCGCGGCATGAAACGACCATGACGGTAGCGGCCGTGGGCATCGCAATTGTCCCGGTCCAGCTCTGGCCAGACCGTTTCATCGCCGCCCATCTCGCTGGGCTTCAGATCGTCATAGGCCTTGTGGGTCCGCCATGCCTCGCGAACCCACAGCCGGTCGCCGACTGCGAAACGCGGGACCACGGTGGCACCGTTGCGTGTGTGCCAGACACATGGATACTCCGGCGTTTCACGCCCAGCGCCATCTAGAACTCCAGCCCCCCCTACGGTGGAAACCTGCCATTCGCCTAAATGCTCAGGCGCGGGCGGTAGCGTTAGCGACCTTCGCGTCTGCGTCTTTCGTCCCGCGAGCAATGCGGCGACCATGGGGGCGGAGAAGAGGATGGCACGATCCGTCACGCCGCCAGCACCTTCGCCATATCGACGCCCGCGCCATATTTCAGCGCCTCGACCACGATCGCCCACAGCGCGTCCGAAGACAGCTGGAACCGGTCGAACTGCTGATCGAACGTGCAATCATGCTCGATCAGCGACGACGCATGCACCGTCCCCTCGCGCAGCTTTTCCATCAGCGTCACGACGATGCCGCTGTTCGGCGTGTCGTGATATTCCAGCACCGGCATAATGTAGCTTTCGCCGGGGCTGTAGCTCTCCACGGATCGCGGCCACACATGCACGCGCTCCGCCACATAGGACAGGCGACCGCCCTTTTCGCTGCGCGGGCCGTCATGCGAAATCCGGTCATGGCTGCCATCGACCGCCGCCGCGACCACATAGCGCCGGTTCATCTGCTGCCCGACCAGCACGGTCGAACGGAACGAGAAACGGTGATTATGGATGGCCGACACCGCATAGCAGGACCGGCGCGGCAGATCGGGATGCCAGACATGCATCCGCCGGTTGGCGGGCAGCTTCACCTGAATGAAGCCCAGCCCGTGCAGGCTGATCTGTTCGGCCGTGGGAGTGAAATCGCTCATGCCGCCAGCCTTTCCATGACGATGCGCACAGGCCGCGCGCTGTAGAGGCCCAGTTCGCGCGCGATCGTCTCGGCGCTGCGACGGCCACCTTCGGCCAGGATCGACCGGACATGCGGGGCGATGTCGCGGGCGACGGATGCGCAGGCGCCCGTCCGCTTGTCCTGCGGCTTGCAGGCGGACAGCGGCCGCACCCCTATCACCTTCAGCGATCCGTCAGGCCCCGGCAGCTGCACCGCCGTCCGCGTCACGATGTAGCGGAAATTCTCGTCACCCGGCCCATGCGCGCGGCGCTCCTGGCTCAGCACCACATGGCCGGTTTCCGCCAACGCGCGCACCCGCTGGGCAACCAGCGACTTGGCGGGCAGCGCGGTCGCCCGCGCATAGACCATCGTCTCGCCCTGTTTCGCCGTGGCCAGCCAGGCCGTCAGCACCCTGTCCTGCACGATCATGCGGCGGCCCTCCGATTCATGCGCACGCTGCGCAGATGATCAAGGCCCGCCGTCACCGCATCGCGCAGGGCGGCGGCGGTGCTTTCGTCCAGATTGATCGCGATACCGCACCCGGTCAGCACGAAGCCGCCGGGAAAACGCGCGTCCGCTATGGGATGAAACAACCGTCCCGAAGGCAACTGACCGCCCAGCACGCCCAGCGGGGGCAGATCGCCAAGGATCGAAGGCGCCGAAGCCGGGGCAGGGGTGAGTAACCCCGGCTCCGGCGCCTTCCCTTCCGCGCCGGTCGTCAGGGGGGTATCACCCGACGCGGAAGATGTCGAAACCATGGGCAGGCCGAACATCTCGGGCAGCACCGCGCCCTCTGTTGCCTCGGCCAGCGACAGCGCGAATTCCTCTTCGGGCAATATGTCGCCCGCAAGAATGCGCTCGATCGTCGTGCCGCAATTGAGCGGATGGCCGCCCGGCTTGGGCCGCTCGATGAAGGCCGCCTTGGCGATCAGCCAGTCGGCCAGCGCCACCGCACCGGCGCTGGACGGCCGCGCGTCGACATAGCCCAGATGCTTCACTTGACAGGCGATGATCAGCTGCGCGCCTTGGTAAATGCCGCCGCCCATCAGGGCTTCGCGGAAGGCGGTCAGGCGGAACGGGCGAAATCCACTCAGGTCGTTCATTGCGACGCTCCCTTCATTTTTGACAATAATTTCAGGCGCAACTGCGCCGATGTCCGGTCCAGGCCATCCAGCTCGGCCAGCGCGGCTGCGGCCTCGGCCTTGGTGACTTCGCGGCCGCCATCGCCCGATGCGCAGACGGCTTCGGAAATGGCGCGGGACACGTCGCCCAGTTCGCCCGCCAGTTCGGCGACGGTGACCATCATGCCGTCCGCATCATCCTCGCCCTGCGGCAGCGGCACGAACACGCCGCCGCGCCGGTGGCAAAGCCAGTGGGTGACATGCGGCCAGCCGGGCAGGCCGACGGTGCGATCCTCCAGCAGGTCGATCAGGTCCAGCGTGGGGAATTCGGCGATATTGGGCAGGCCCATGTCGCTGATTTTTTGCTGGCGCACACCGGTTTCGGATGCGGCCGCTTCCTGACCGCCAAAGGCCTTCACCAGCGCCTTGAAGGCGGCCTTGCCGGATTGCTGATCGGGGGAGAGGGTGACCGTGCGTGTCATCACGCCGCCTCGCTTTGCTGCGCTGCGGTAAGGTTCGATGGATTACCGGGGGACGGGGCAGCGTCAGCGGCGTTATCCAACGGCCAGCGGAGGCCGTCAGCCTTCACCACCAACCGTAAATGCGCCAGGCGCGAGAGGGGGATGCCATTTTTCCGCCAGCTGTGAACGGTGGAAGTGGGCGTGCTCATCATCTTGGCTACGGCGGATGTGCCGCCCAGTCCGTCGATGATCATGTCGGCTTCGGTGCTCATGGAGCGTTGTATGCGATTATCGGAAGTTCATCGCAAGTGAAAACTTCCGATAATCGCGATTGCGATATTCGGAAGGTCGGGTCCAATAGCGAAATGGACCCCTATGCCCATCTCAATCCCCAAGCCGCCGATATTTTTCGGTTGCTCGATCGCCTCGGGCTGAAGCAGCGCGATCTGGCGGCCGCGCTTGGCTTGGAGGAAAACAAGATTTCGAAAGTGAAGGTCGGCGAACGCCAGTTCAAAGCGCAGGAGCTTTTGCGGGCGCGGGAATGGTTAGTCGAGCAGGATCGGCTGCAATCGAAAAGCCACTATAAGATGGTCCCGGCGGACGTCGAAAGCCTCCCGCATCCTGACATCCCACCTACTCGCAACGCCTCCGCTGATGACGGCACAGTCGACATCATCTCTCTCGATCTATCCCTGTCGATGGGGCCGGGGACGCTGATCGAAGACATGATCGAGGAAGAGCCGGTTAAATGGGACATGGGACTTCTGCGCATTATCACGCGGGCTCCGTTTCATTCGCTTCGGCAGGTGCGCGGTGTCGGAGACAGCATGGAGCCGACGCTCCGCACTGGTGATCGCGTCTTGATCGACACCTCGGATAAGACCCTCTCTCGCATGCACGGCATCTATTGGATTGACCATTTCGGCGCCCATGGACTGAAGCGGCTACGCGCGGCGGGGCAGGGACGCATCCTTATTGCGTCGGAAAACAAGGTGGCAGGCGGACCTGATTTCGAAGTCGATGCGGACGATCTGCGCATTCACGGTCGCGCCATTTGGTTCGGCAGGGAACTTTGAAGCGACTGTCTTTAGCTGTTGTCGGGGCGGACCATCCCAACAAGGACGGTCCGTCGCGCCGTTTTGAGATTGCCATGTGCGTGCCGGGGGAGCCGGTGTATCTGGTCCCGGAGCCAAAGAACCCGGTTGACCCAAGAGCCATCGCGGTCTTCTCGGCCCGCCATATCCAGATCGGCTATATCCGCGCAGAGCGTGCGCAATTCATAGGCGGCGCCCTCCAGCGCGGGGGCCTGGCTGCTATCTTTCAGGGGAAAGCACGATGGGGCGCGACGGTTCGTGCACACCTCGACGGCACGCAACCGACCCTGCCTGACGTCAGCGATTCTCGCGCTTTCGATTGGCCGCCACCCGGTTCTGAAGACCCAGACTGGTGGCCGGATGAAGAGTGGCCGGACTAAAGTTCCGATAATCGCAAGTTTGAACTTGCGATAGTTCCGATAATCGCATATTCCGCCTCCCGTCACCAACGGGAGGCAATCATGTCCCACATCGATATCGACCGGCGATTGGAACAGGCGCAGCGCGCTGAGTTCAACGCCATCTGCTATCTGGCCGTCGCGCTCTTCGCGCTGATCCTGTCAGTCGCCCTCTTCGCCTGGGCCATCTGGGCATGAGCGCGGCCCACCTTTCTTCGCTCGGTCTCGCGGGCCTGCACCTTGAAATGGTGTCGGGTCACGTCGCCAGCCTCGCCGCCCGCACCGCTGCGGATACGACCATCGTCGGTCAATATGCGGGTGAACTGGAAAACCAGTCTATCGCCCGCGACGCCTTCCGCGCCGAACTGGAGCGCGTGACCGGCCTGCCCGCCGACCTGATCGAACGGAGGCTGGCGCTATGACCGCCGAGCCCGCACCGACCTTTAACGAACTGTGCGAGCGCGTGCGGCAGACCCGCCACGCCCACGGCGCGGCGATCCGGGCCAGAGGCGCGGCTGAAGACAAGGTCAAGGAACTGGAAGCCGCTGAAAAGGCGGCTGCCGAAGCAGAGTCCGACGCGATGTACGCGCTGGAAGATTTCATCGACCGCGAAACAGCGGTCACCCCCCAAGGAGAATGACCATGACGCTTGCCACCACGGCAGAGGAAGCCTTTGCGCGCTATGAAGCCGCGTTCAATGATGAAAAGCTGACCCAGGGCAAATGGCATGTCGAACGCGACGGCCGTCAACTCGCCTGCGCGCTGGGCGTTATCGGCGATGAAATCGACGGTCCTGCCAAATGTCCCGCCAGCATCATGCCGCGCTGGCTGGCGCAGATGGTGCCCTGGTTCTTTGACCGCATGGAGTTCAGCGACGCCCGCCAGTGGGGGCTGGACTTCTATGCCGAACTGAAGCGCCTGAATGGCCAGGTGCCGTTCGACGTGGTCTATCGCTGGCATGCCGAACATGTGACGGTTCTGGCCATCGAGGTCAGCGAACAGCGTGGCCGCTCCCCCGAGCCCCACAAGAAATTGCAGGCGCTGCACACCCGCGCTCTGGCGGGAGATCGGGCGCCGGTAGAGGAATGGCGTTCCATCTTAAGAGACGCCTACGCCTACGCCGACGCCTACGCCTACGCCTACGCCGACGCCGACGCCTACGCCGACGCCTACGCCTACGCCGACGCCTACGCCTACGCCGACGCCTACGCCACTCGTCATGCGCGCATGAAGCGGCTCGCTTTCGGGATGGTCGAATGTCTCAAGGCCGTGCCCAAGCCGGAAGCCGCCTGATGGAAGCGGCGCGCCGCTTGATGGATCGGGGGCTGACACCCCCGATCATGGTGCCGGAGGCCCGGCAACCCCGCCGCCTCCAGCGCCCGCGCAAGCAGGGCGGGCCATTGGGGCAGGGCGTTCGCTATGTCGGCCGCCCGACGGATTTTGCCAACCCGTTCGATGGCCGCGACTTCGGTCATGCTCGATCCGTGCGCCTGCACGCCCGCTGGCTTGATGGCCGCCTCGGTGACCTGTCGCTGGAGATGCTGGGTTTCTGCCCCGCCGAAATCGAAGCGATGCATCGACTGCTCGATCGCGTCCTGCGCCGCCTGCCGGAACTGTCCGGCCTCGATCTTCAATGCTGGTGCCCCACCACCAGCCGATGGTGCCACGCGGACAATCTGCTGCGCCTCGCCAATCACCCCGACCTGCTGGAGACTGCCCGGTGAAGCACGCCCTCCTCCTCGACGCCGAACGCACTATCGCACCGCGCGACTGGAACGACGGCATCATAGTCGACAATTTCGCGGGCGGGGGAGGCGCGTCCACCGGGATCGAGCGTGCCTTGCGCCGACAGGTCGACGTGGCCGTCAACCACGATCCTGAAGCCGTAGCGATGCACGCGGCCAATCACCCGACGACCCGGCATCTGTGCCAGAGCGTATGGGCGGTCGATCCTCTGGAGGCGGTGAGCTTCGCCAATGACAATGGCGAGCTGCGCCCGCGTCCCGTCCGCCTCGCCTGGTTTAGCCCCGACTGCAAGCATTTCAGCAAGGCGAAGGGCGGCAAGCCGGTCGAGAAGAATATCCGCGACCTCGCTTGGGTGGTGCATCACTGGATCGATCGCCTCGGCCCGATGCTGCGCCCCGCAATCATCATGCTGGAGAATGTCGAGGAATTCCGCACCTGGGGGCCGCTGGGCGAGGATGGCCGCCCCTGTCCCAAGGCGAAAGGCAAAACCTTCGACCAGTGGGTGGCGAAGCTGCGCCGCGCCGGATACCGCGTCCAGTGGCGCGAACTGCGCGCCTGCGACTATGGCGCACCCACCAGCCGCAAGCGGCTGTTCATGATCGCGCGCTGCGACGGGCAGCCGATCGTCTGGCCCAAGGCCTCGCATGGCAAGCCCGGCACCCCGGCCGTGGCCAAAGGCCAAATTCTGCCATGGCGCACGGCCGCCGAAATCATCGACTGGTCGATCCCGTGCCCATCGATCTTCACCCGTGCCCGACCGCTGAAGGATGCGACCTGTCGTCGCATCGCTGCCGGGATCATGCGCTATGTCATCAATGCACCGCACCCGTTCATCGTGCCGGTCTGCAATGGCAATTGGGGCGCTGAACGCACCTATGCGGGCAACGAACCGCTGCGGACCATCACCACGGCCAAGGGCGGCGAATTTGCGGTGGTTACGCCCTATTTCACGCCACTGACGCATCACGGCAGCGCCGACCGCAACTATGCGCCGGGCGACCCGATCCCGACCATCACCGGCGCGCATCGTGGCGAAATGGCGCTGATCGCACCGCACGTCATGACGATGCGCAACAGCGGGAAGCCCCACACCGATGCGGGCGAACCGACCCACACCATCACTGCCGGCGGCGCGCATCAATATCTGGTCGCCGCCTTCATGGCCCAGCACAATACGGGCGTGATCGGCCGCGCGGCCGATGCGCCGCTGTCCACGATCGTCCATCGCGGCACCCAGCAGCAGCTGGTGGCCAGCCATATGGTCAAGCTGCGGAACAACCAGTTCGGGCAGAGCCATGAAGAACCGATCGGTACGCTGACCAGCGGCGGCGGTCACTATGGCGAAGTGCGCGCCTTCCTGGTCAAATATTATGGCAATGAACAGGATGGCCATGGCCTGACCGGCCCGCTGGGCGCCGTCACGACGAAAGATCGCTTCGGCCTGGTGATCGTGACGATCGGCGGCGAAGACTATGTCATCGTCGACATCGGCATGCGCATGCTGACCCCGCGCGAGCTGTTCAATGCGCAGGGCTTCCCGCCCGAATATATCATCGACCTGATGATCAACGGTCGGCCGCTGACCAAGACGGCGCAGGTCCGCATGTGCGGCAACAGCGTGTCGCCGGTCATGTCCGAAGCGCTCGCCCGCGCCAATGTCGCCAATGATGACGAGGCGGAAAGGATCGCAGCATGAAGGGCCTGACCCAATATGCATCGCTGGCGCAGGAAGCCGCCGCCGCCGTCGAGCGGCGTCAGGCCCAATATCCTGCGCTGATCGCGTCGGGCAGGATACTGGCCGATCAGGCGGCGCAGGAAATCCGCGTCTGGCAGGCCATAGCGGCGGACTGGCATTGGGTCGTTTCACTGGAGCGTCAAGAAGTGCCGCCGGCGACGCCGGAGGAAAAGCTCGCCGCGCTGGAGGAAAGTTTGCGCCGGTCGGACCATGCGCTGAACAAAGCCTTCCATGCGAGCGACGAGCGTCTGCGTTGGGCATGGTCGAATAAGGTGTCGATGATCGCCATTGCCGAAGATTTCGGCGACGCCGCCAAGCCATTCCTTGAAGCGTGGAACCGCTTCTACGCGATAGCCGACATGCTGAAATGGGCGCGCCGCGACCTTGGCCTGGAAGCCGGACGGCTACCGATCGCGCATTTCGTGGAACAGCACCGGTCCTGGCTGTCCGCCCAACGGAGAGCCGCATGAACGCGTCTACGCCGCCCGACCTGCTACGCCGTCTTTCGCGCCGTCTGGAGCAGGGGAAGGGCATCCAGCTTTCACCGGACGATCTTGACCTGCTGGTGTCCAGCGGTGCCTATGACATGCTGACAAAGGCCGCCGCCGACTACCAGAGGACCATATGCCTGCAACGAAGCGCCCGAAGCCGCTCTATCAGCGCGGAGACTATGCGCTCCATCGCCGCCCCGGCCGAACCAATCTTGAAATCATCTGGTACGACTCTGAACGGGGAAGGGAGCGATCCGCTAGCGCGGGCACGGGCGACCTTGCGGAAGGGCGCATCGCCCTCGATCGCCTCTATCTGAACAATAGCGGGCACCGCATGTGCCCACATTGCCATCGGCCGTGGGAGCATGAGGCATCCCCGACGGTCGCGGACGCGGTGGCCGACTATCTGATTTTGATGGACGGGAAGGCGGGGGCGGAAGCGGCCCGCCATCGGCTCGCCCATGTCATCGACTATCTGGCGGAAACGGATGCAAAGACCGTCTGCGCCGCGCTCAATGAAGCGTGGGTCGACAAGTTTCGCGCATGGGCGCTTCAGCGGCCCGTCATGAGCCCGAAGGGCAGGGTGCTGCGGGACCGATCACTGAGCCATGTCGAAGGCAGCGTCATGCAGCTCGCAGCTGCGATCAACGCGACGCCGGGGCAGAAAGCGCAGTTCAAGGCCCGCCAACAAGTCGATGTAACCCAGTCGCCAACCTACAGGGCCGACGTGAAGACGATCGCGGCGATGTTCAATTTCTGCCTGCGCCCCGAAGCGCGATCGGACAAGGAACAGGCGATGATCGCGGCCACGCGCCGGAACCTCCTGCGCTATCTGCAACTCGCGGTGGCCAGCTGGGCGCGCCCTGAAACGATCCTCGCGGTAAAACGCAACCAGTGGCACGCGGACGCCCGCGTCCTCGATCTTAACCCGGTGCGCCGTCAACGCACCAACAAGCGCCTGCCTATGGTACCGATCGCGCGTCAGTGCGCGCCCTTGCTGGACGAAATGCATGGGCCGGACGAACTGTGGATCGACGTGTCATCGATCCGGGGATCATGGGACCGCATGCGCGAAAAGCTGGACCTGCCGGGCGAAAGGCAGGCCGGGCCGAAGCTGATCCGGCGATCCATATCGACCATCGTCCGCCGGATGATCGGCGAAGTGAACTGGCGCCAGGGCGAAATCATGCTGGGCCACGTCCCGTTCGCGATCAGCGATATCTACGCGATCCCCGACCCCGCCAATCTGGGCTTGGTCCTTGCGGCAACGGAAGAACTGATCGACCAGATCGAGGCTCTGGCCCCCGGCGCTTACCGCACCGTTACCGCACACACTGCAACCATCAAACTAGTGAGTGGCGGCAAAAACGGCTGATTTCCGGGGAAAATTCGTGGAGCGGGTAGCGGGGATCGAACCCGCATCACAAGCTTGGAAGGCTAGTGCTCTACCATTGAGCTATACCCGCCCGGTAGGCGGACGCCCTGCCATCATCAAAGGGGGTTCGTCAACAAGAGTCTGTTTCGAAATGCGCCTTCGCCCATCAGTGCAGGCTTTGATGGTAAACGGGCGAAGATCGCCCTTACCCACGCCCGCCATTTCCTCTATCAGTCGCGCATGAACAGCCCATCTCTGCGTCAGTTGGACATATTTGCGCAGATGGTGGCGGCAGGAAGCGCAAGGCGCTGCGCCGCCGATCTGGGCATCGGCGTCGATCTGGTGTTGCGCGATATCGCCTCGCTGGAGATGCGGCTGGGCTATCGGCTGTTCGACGATCCGGAGGGTGACGCGCGTCTGACCCCCGCTGGCCGCAAGACGGCGCAGGCCATGACCCTGCTGGATCAGGACGCTCCGCTTCCCGAAAACGAGCCGGTGCCGGAGGCTGCATCCGAACCGGCCGACGCTGTTCCCATCAGCGCCGCGCCGGTCATCGCTGCACCAGAAACGCCGCCGCGTCAGGCGATCGTCCTCGCCGCGCCTGCGCCGATCTTCGGCCATTTCCTCGACGCGCTCACCGCGTTCGAGTCCGCGAACGAAGATATTGCCATCACCCTCGACCTGCGGGTCCAGACCGCGCAACAGGCCATGGCTGCGCTCGCCAGCGGTCGCGCCGACATCGCCTATTTCTACGCACTGGAGGAGCCTGCCGGTTTCGCGTCCCGCTATGGCTGGTCGGAACCGCTCAACCTCTATGCCGGCAGCGATCATGAACTGGCGCGGGCCGATTATGTCAGCCGCGATGCGCTCGCCATGACGCCGATGCTGACGATGGAGCCGCAAAACGGCATGCGCGACATCATCGACGCCGCCCTTGGCAAGGGGCGGGTACGCGCCTTGCCCGCGCTGCTGGAGAGCGACAATATGTTCGAGATCATCGCTGCCCTGCGCGATGGCGCGGGCTATTTCGCGGCGTTCGGTCCGCTGGCCCGTGACATCGGGCGCATGGGCGGCATCCGGCGACTGGCGCTCGACATGCCGCTGCCGGCGATCGAAATCCGGCAGGCGATCGCCCCGCGCGCGATGGAGAAGCCTGCGGTCGAAGCGCTGGCCGAATTCCTGTTTCTGTAAAGATGACGAAGATTTAATGCCGCGCCGCAGCGAAAATGCGGCAAACTGATCTTGATATGATGTATCATTCTGGATACAGAATCACATAGACCAGAACCAAAGGGTTGATCTTCCATGTCCCGCTTTCCGATGTTGCGCGCAGGCTGCGCGCTGTCCGCGCTGTGCCTTGCCGTCCCCGCCTTTGCAGAAGATGCCGCGCCCGATGCCGCCGCCGACAGCAAATATCATGATCAGCGCGCCGACATCGTCGTCACCGCGCTGATCCCGCGCAAGCAGGGCGATATCCTGTCCGGCACCACGGTCGTCACCGGCGAGAAACTGACTCGCGAACTGCGCACCAGCATCGGCGAAACGCTGGCGCGCCAGCCCGGCGTGTCGGCCACCTCCTTCGGCCCCAACGCCTCGCGCCCCATCCTGCGCGGCTTTCAGGGTGAGCGCGTCCGTATCCTGACGGACGGCATCGGCAGCTTCGACGTGTCCAACACCTCGGTCGACCATGCCGTCGCGATCAACCCGCTGACCGCCGACCGTATCGAAATCCTGCGCGGCCCTGCCGCCTTGCTCTATGGCTCTTCGGCGATCGGTGGCGTCGTCAATGTCATCGACAGCCGCATCCCGCGCCGCGTGCCGGACGAGCCGGTGCATATCGACGCGATCGGCACCTATGGCAGCGCGTCGAACGAGCGCACCGGTTCGGGCGAAGTCGAAGTGCCGTTGAGCGACAAGTTCGTCGTCCATGTCGACGGCAGCTATACCAAGACCGGCAATCTCGACACCGGCAGCTATATCCTGACCCCGGCCCTGCGCGCACAGGCCGCCGCCAGCAGCGATCCGGATATTCAGGGCCTGTCGACCCTGCATGGCAAGCTGCCCAACAGCGCGGCGGAAACCTGGGAAATCGCGGCCGGCGCGGCGCTGATCACCGATGGCGGCAATCTGGGCTTTTCGGTCGCGCATACCGACAATCTCTATGGCGTGCCGGTCCGCTATGCCGTGACCGACGGCGGCGAGGCGGAACAGGTGCGGCTGCACATGAAGCAGGACCGTGTCGATATGCGCGCCGAACTGCCGGTCAATGGCGACATATTGGAATCGATCCGCTTCCGCGCGGGCTTTGCCGATTATCAGCATCAGGAAATCGAGGACACGGGGGAGGTCGGCACGACCTTCTACAACCAGTCGATGGAATCGCGCCTTGAACTGGTGCAGGCCAAGCGTGGCGGATGGGATGGCGCGGTCGGCGCGCAATTCTTCACCCGCAAATTCTATGTCGTGGGCGAAGAGAAGTTCCTGCCGCGTAACCAGACCGACCAGATCGGCATCTTCACCCTCCAGTCGCTGGATCTGGGCACGACCCGGATCGAAGTCGGCGGCCGGTTCGAACATACCGATGTCGGCGCCGATGCGGACGAAACCCTGTTCAACCCGTCCTACAGCCGCAGCTTCGACACCGTCTCCGGCTCGATCGGCGCCAGCCATGAACTGGCCCCGGGCTGGCGGCTGGGTCTCAACCTGTCGCGCACCGAACGCGCCCCCTCGGCCGAAGAATTGTTCGCCCGCGGCAATCATGCCGGCACGCAGGCGTTCGAAGTCGGCAACCCCGATTTCAACAAGGAAAAGAGCTGGGGCATCGAAGGCACGCTGCGCGGGCAGGGGACGGGCTACAGCGTGTCGCTGTCCGCCTATCACAACTGGTTCAGCGGCTATATCTATGATGCGCTCGTCGCGGACGATGCCTGTCTGGCGGTCAACGGCGGCGCGGAGCTGGAATTCCCCTGCTATCAATATAATCAGGCCGACGCCCGCTATATGGGCTTCGAAGCGGAAGCCACGGTCAAGGTCGCTCAGGTCGGCGGCTATGCCATCAATGTCGATGGCGTCGCCGACTATGTCCGCGCCACGATCAAGGGCACCGGTCCAGCGCCCCGCATTCCCCCGCTGCGCCTGCTGGGCGGGCTGGAAGCGCAGGGCGATCGCCTGAGCCTGCGTGCGGAATTCGAGCATGACTTTGCCCAGAACCGCACGGCCGAAACGGAAACCGACACGGACGCCTTCACGCTGGTCAACGCCTCCATCTCGTGGAAGCCGCTCAAGGATAATAGCCGCACGACGCTTACCCTGTCGGCGAACAATATCTTCGATGTGGAGGCCCGCCGCGCCGCCAGCTTCCTCAAGGATTACGCCCCGCTCGCCGGTCGCGACATCCGCCTGACGGCCCGCCTGTCCATCTGACCTGAATGCAGCCGGCGCGCCTGATTATGGGACGCGCCGGCTTGGCCCTTCTTGCGACTTGTGACAATTTCGTTACAAGCGGTCCATGCGCCAGATCGCCGCCTTGCCCTATACCACCGCCGCCGACGGATCGATGCAGATATTGCTGATCACGTCGCGCGATACGCGGCGCTGGGTGATTCCCAAGGGCAATCGGATCAAGGGCCTGGCTGGCCACCGCGCCGCCGAACTCGAAGCCTATGAAGAAGCCGGCATCCACGGCATCGCCTGTCCCGCGCCGCTGGGCCGCTATGTCTATGACAAGCGCAAGCGCAAGGGCGGGTCGCGCGAAGCGACGGTGGAGGTTTTTCCGCTTGCGGTCACCGGCCACCTGACGCAATGGCCCGAACAGGGCCAGAGGGAATTGCGCTGGTTCCCGGTCGCCGAAGCCGCTGGTGCGGTCGACGAACCCGATTTGAAGTCGATCATCGCGGCCTTCCGCGAACCGCCCGCCGATCCGGGCTGGTTCATCCGGATGCTGCTGGCGATCCGCGAGAAGCAAAGTGAAAGGACTGGAATGCTGCGCTGGTTTCATGCGCTGATGCCCAAGCAGGGGCGCTTCTTCGAACAGTTCGAGGATCATGCCGCCACCCTTGTCGCAGGCGCCGATGCGCTGGCCCGGCTGCTCAAGGGCGGCCCGGATATGGCCGAGCATATCAAGACCATTTCCGATCAGGAGCATGAAGCGGACGATATCATCCGCGACGTGCTTCAGGACGTCCGCCGCATCTTCGTGACGCCGTTCGATCGCAGCGCGATCACCGGCCTGATCGGCGTGATGGACGACGCGATCGATCAGATGAACCAGACCGCCAAGGCGATCGCCCTGTTCGACGTGAAGGAATTCCCGTCGCAGATGCAGGATATGAGCGCCCTGATCGTCGAATGCGCCCGCATCACGGCGGAAGCGACGCCGCTGCTGCGCTCGCTCAACCTCAACGCCACCCGCCTGCATGATCTGACCGAACGGCTGGTCAAGCTGGAGGGGCATGCCGACATCCTGCACGAAGCCGGCCTCAAGGCCCTCTACGAACAGGCGCGGGCGGGCAATCCGATGGACTTCATCGTCGGCAACGAGATTTACAGCCATCTGGAAAAGGTGACGGATCGCTTCGAAGACGTCGCCAACGAGATTTCCGGCCTGGTCATCGACCACGCCTGACGGTGGGTTTCCCCTCACCCGTTCGCCCTGAGTAGGGACTGAGCGAAGTCGAAGGCCCGTATCGAAGGGGCGCGCATCGCTCCAGTCCTTCGATACGCCCCCGGATCAAGTCCGGGGTCAGCGGCTACTCAGGACGAACGGACTTTTGAAGGACAGACGTCAGTTCCATGGACGCCCATATCGCCTTGCCGCTGCTGATCGCGCTGATCGGTGTCGCCTTGCTGTTCGATTTCCTGAACGGCCTGCACGACGCCGCGAACTCGATCGCGACCATCGTGTCGACCCGTGTGCTGAAACCGCAATATGCGGTCGCCTGGGCCGCTTTCTTCAACTTCATCGCCTTCCTCTTCTTCGGCCTGCATGTGGCCGAAACGGTGGGGAAGGGCATTGTCGACGCCAGTATCATCGACGCGCAGGTCATTTTCGGCGCGCTGATGGGGGCGATCGCCTGGAACCTCATCACCTGGGGGCTGGGCATCCCGTCCTCCTCCAGTCACGCGCTGATCGGCGGCCTGCTGGGCGCGGGTACGGCCAAGGCAGGCCTTGGCGCGGTCGTATGGAGCGGCGTGTTCAAGACCAGCGCCGCCATCGTCATTTCGCCGGCCGTTGGCCTGTTTCTGGCGCTGATGCTGGTGCTGCTGATCAGCTGGATTTTCCGCAAATTCACGCCGCAGGGCGCCGATCGCGTGTTCCGCAAGCTGCAACTTGTTTCCGCCTCGCTCTATTCGCTGGGCCATGGCGGCAATGACGCACAGAAGACGATGGGGATCATCGCCGTGCTCCTCTATTCGCAGGGCATGTTGACCGGCGATTTCCATGTGCCGCTGTGGGTGGTGCTCAGCTGTCAGGCGGCGATGGGGCTCGGCACATTGCTCGGCGGCTGGAAGATCGTCCACACCATGGGGTCGAAGATCACCCGGCTGACCCCGGCGCAGGGCTTCTGCGCGGAAACGGGCGGCGCGATCACTCTGTTCATGGCGACCCATCTGGGTGTGCCGGTGTCCACCACCCACACCATCACCGGCGCGATCGTCGGCGTGGGCGCGTCGCGGCGCCTGTCGGCGGTGCGCTGGAACGTGGCGTCCAGCATCATCGTTGCCTGGGTCGTCACCCTGCCTGCTGCGGCGATCATCGGCGCGCTCTTCTACGGCCTGACGACATTCTTCTGATCGCCTGAGGCTTGAAACAGAAAAGGGCGCGGGAGTGATCCCGCGCCCTTTCTCTTTGTCACAATCTTTGGGCGCCGATCAGGCCACCCGGCCCAGCCGATGATAGAGATTGGCATATTTGACCGATTCCGGCTGATCCTGCACTTCCTTGAGATAATGGGCGATGGCGGTGCGGATCAGGCCGAAATCCTCCTGGCTGAAAACCGCGCGCGAGCGAGCGGGCTGGGGCTGTTCGATCGTGTCGGTGGTCATGTCTGTCTTCCTTCATGGCTGGCCCCTGCGGGCTATGAACATCGAGATAGACAGGTAAATGCCATCGCGTAAGGCCGATGAGTGGCCGTAAGTCACAATCAGATTTGGTCATTATGTCATTCTATGACATAATGACTTCATGGCAGAGCTGACCGACCGCAAACTCTATCTTGGGCCAAAGCTGCGCGTACTGCGCCGGGAACTGGGCCTCAACCAGACGCGCATGGCGGAGGAACTGGGCGTATCGCCCAGCTATCTCAACCATCTGGAGCGCAACCAGCGCCCCCTGACCGCGCAGATGCTGCTGCGCCTCGCCAACACCTATGACATCGACATTCGCGATTTCACCGCGACGCCTGCGGAGGGCGGCCCCGGCGAACTCAGCGAAATCCTGTCCGACGCACTGGTCCGCGATATCGGCATTGCCCGCGACGAAGTGCTGGAAGTGGCGGAAAATTATCCCGGCGTCAGCGAGGCGATCGCCCGCTTCTACCGCGCTTTGGGCGACCTGCGCCGCTTGCCGGGGGAGGCGGTCGCCCGCAGCGGCCCCGCGCCGCTGGTCGCGCCAGTCGACTGGCTGCGCGAGACGATCGCCCGCGCCGGGAATCATTTCGCGGAAATAGACGCCGGCGCCGAAAGCCTGGCCGCCACCCTGCCGGACGATCCGGCACTGCTACAGGCGGAGTTGCGCGCGCGGCTGAAGGATCGCCATGGCATGAGCGTGCAGGTAGTGCGCGCCGATGTGCTGGCGGGCACGCTGCGCCATTATGACATGCATCGCCGCCGCCTGATGCTCAGCGAGCGGCTGCCCGCTTCCGGGCGACTCTTCGCCATCGCCTATCATCTTTGCGCGCAGGAACTGGCCGACGCCATCGCCGCCCAGATCGGCCGCGCCGCGCCGCCCGATGAGGATAGCCGCCGCCTCGCCAGCATCGCACTCACCAACTATGCCGCTGCGGCTTTGGTCATGCCCTATGACCGCTTCCGGCAGGCGGCCGAACAGAGCCGTCATGACATCGCCCTGCTGCGCGATCGGTTCGGCGCCTCGACCGAACAGGTCGCGCATCGCCTGACCAGCCTCAACCGCACCGGCGCGCGCGGCATCCCTTTCTTCATGGCGAAGATCGACCGGGCCGGCATCCTGTCGAAGCGGTTCGACGGGGAGGCCTGGCCCTTTGCCCGCTATGGCGGCACCTGTCCGCGCTGGGACGCCCATGCCGCTCCCGTCCCCGATCAGGTGACGCCGCAACTGATCGAGACGCTGGACGGCAAGCGCTTCCTGACGCTGGCGATCGCTCTGCCGCCGGGGGAGGCGCGGGGCCGATCGGTCATCGCGCTGGGCTGCGAAGCCAAGCATGCCCCGCGCATCCTTCATGCCGACAGCATCGATCCGGACAAGGGGGAGGCGACGGAAGTCGGCCCAACCTGCCATCTGTGCGAACGCCGCGCCTGCCCGGACCGCGCGCTGCCGCCCGTCACCCGCGCGCTCGACCTGCACAGCTATGAAAGGACGACCGCGCCATTCCCGTTTCGGCGGGTTTAACACCATCTCCGTTCGCTTCGAGCGCAGTCGAGAAGCGGCTAGACCTGCCCTTCTCGTTTCTCGACTTCGCTCGAAACGAACGGCTCTTGCTTGATCGGGATAGGCTCAGGCCGCAGCCCACCCCTTCTTCAGATGCCGTGCCAGGAAATCGAGGCAGGATCGCACCTTCGCCATCTCCCCCTGTCCCGGCATGTACAGCGCGACGATCGAAGACGCAGGCAATTCGACCTGCGGCAACACCGGCTGCAACCGCCCGGCCTCCAGATCGTCGGACACTTCCCATAGCGATTTCAGCACGATCCCGGCGCCATCCAGCGCCCAGGCGCGCGCCAGTTCGCCGTCGTTGGTGCTCAGCGTCACGCGCGGTCCCGCCGCGTCACCCAGCAGCGCCCGCCACAAGTCCTGCTGCACCTGACCCGCGACGATATTGTCATGGGCGGCCAGATCATGGACGCCGGCGGGGTGGCCGCGCCGGTTGAGATAATCGGGCGCCGCGCACAACAGGCGCGGATTGTCGCTCAGTCGTTTCATCGTCAGCCCGCTATCGGGCGGAGGATCGAAGCAGAGCGCGATATCATGCCCGCTTTCAACGATGTTCATCGCCTGCTCCGCCGTCTCCAGATGCACCGTCACGTCGGGATGCAGCATGGCATATTGGCGAAAGAGCGGCGCAAGGCGCATCCGTGCAGCGCCGATCGTCGTCACTACCCGCAACGGCCCGGCCGCTTCGGTCGCGCGCCGCATCACATCGGTTTCGACATCGTCAATGGCCGTCAGGGCCTGTCCCGCCCGCTCGTAAAGAATATTGCCTTCGTCGGTCAGCGACAGGTGTCGGCTGTTGCGGCGGATCAGCATTACGCCCAGCCGCTGCTCCAGTTGCGATAGCCGCCGGCTGGTCGCGGCCAGCGACAGGCCCAGCCTTTTCGCCGCTTCGGACAGGGTGCCCGATTCGGCGATCTTCACGAAGGATTCGATCTCTGCAAAACGGTCAGCCATGCTTCAAAAGCTAGGGGCGTGATGCTGCGGTGCAATAGGAAGGCTGTTGCACACGCGCATGTTTTTGTTGCTGCGTCTCTCAAAAACGACGCTTTTGTAAGCTTTTCTTTCGCACTTCCGCAGAACGCAACCTTGGCTTGCATCCTGTACATCGCGTTGACGTCCCGTTTCGCAACGCATCATTTTCACGGGAAATCCCCTGGTCCCCCGTTCGGAGTTTCCCCCGATGCCGATGCTGAACCCACCCCGTGCCAAGGCTGATCCGCCGATCGCCTGGAATGATATCGAAGCGCTGCCGGTCTATGCGGCGATGCTGCTCTGCCTCATCTGCCTGGGCTTCGCCCTGGCGGACAGCACCCCGACGCTGCATGCCACGCTGCTCAAAATCGTGGGCATCGTCGGCGGCCTCGCGCTGCGCCACGCCTGGCTGAAGTTGGACGAAGAGGGCGGCGACGCCCTCTGAGCCTCCAATAGATTCCTGTCATGATCGTTGGTCGATCCCCGCGCATCCGGCAGAGTTTCCAGAAAGCGTGGAGCGCGCTGATCGCGCTCTTCTTCTGGGATCTGGCGGTCACCATTTTTTACTATATGTCGCCGTTCAAGGCGCCTGCGCTGCCGCTCACCATCTTCGGCACCGCTCTGGCGCTGGTGCTGGGCTTCCGCGTCAACAGCGCCTATTCGCGCTGGTGGGAAGGCCGCATCCTCTGGGGCGCGATGGTCAATGTCTCGCGTAGCTTCGCACGGACCGTGCTGGCCTATCTGCCCGATACCCCCGAAGCGCGCGCCATGGGCGTGACATTGGTCAAGCGCCATGTCGCCTATGTTCATGCCCTGCGCTGCCAGTTGCGGCGGCAGGACCCGGCGCCCGACGTGCGGCGCGTGCTGGAAACCGAGGAACCGCTGGAGGCGCTGGAGCGGCGCAATCCCGCCAACGGCCTGCTCGACGGGTCGGACCGGATGCTGATGGATGCCGTCCATCGGGGCTGGATCGACACCATCCAGCAAAGCCGGGTCGAAGGGCTGCTGGTCGACATGTCCAATGCGCAGGGCGGCATGGAGCGGATCAAGAACACGCCGTTGCCCGCCCAATATCGCGCCTTCCCCAAATATTTCACCCGGCTCTTCTGCATCCTGCTGCCGGTCGGGCTGGTCGAAACGCTGGGCATGGCGACCCCGGTCGGGTCGGCGGCGGCGGGCTTCATGTTCCTGGCGGTCCTGCAAATCGGCGACGATCTGGTCGATCCGTTCGGGAATGATGTCCACGACCTGCCGCTCAACGCCATCACCACGACGATCGAGGGCGATCTCAATCAGGCGATCGGCCTGCCCGCACCGCCGCCGGTCGAGCCGGTCGACGGCGTCCTCTGGTAGGATAGGAGAGGGGGGCAGGGCGGTCGTCCGACCCCTTCATGTCCTACGCTTGCCGCCTTTGATAAAATCCATCAGGCGCAGGAGGGTATGGTAAGATAATTTCCGTCTCTTGTACGGAAATGTCAAAACTTGCGGGAAATATGCGAAGTTAAGGCGGTGATATCCAACACCGCCCTGTCTTCGATCAATGCTTGCCAGGCTTGCTCGATGTGCCGGGGGCCGTGGGATTGACCAGTTGCGCGCCGTTGGGCAGGCCGGTGCCGCCCATGTCCAGCTTCTGCGCCTGCGTCTGGGCAACGCGGGCGGGATCGTCCCGTTCCTGGATCGCGGCCTTGGTCTCCTCGTCCATGTCCGGGTCCGCATCGCCGCTGCCGCCACCCCGGGTCCAGCCCAGGATGATCGACATGCGCCGGTTGCGCGGGTCATAGACGTCCGTCTTGATGAACGGCTCGCGGTCGGCGACCCCTTCGATCCGGGCAAAGCGGTCATTGGGAATACCGGTCTGGCTCAGCGCCTGACGCGTCGATTCGGCGCGGGCGGATGACAGCATCCAGTTGTTCATGGTCCGGCCCGACGCATAGGGCAGGCCGTCGGTATGACCACGCACGATCAGCGGGTTGGGCATGGTCTGCAACGCCTGCGACACTTCGCCGATCAGCGCGCGGGCTTCAGGCACCAGCTGGTCGGTGCCGGACCGGAACATGGCAAAGTCCGCTTCGTCGATCAGGTCGATGCGCAGCCCTTCGCGGGTTTCGGTGAAGCGCACATTCTTGCGCAGCTTCGCCAGCCCCTTGCGGTTCATCCGCTCTTCCAGCTGCTTCTTGATCGATTCGAATTTCTGCCGGTCGGCGGCGCGCATCGCCTTGCCGCCCTGATCCTTGGTGCCGGTGGAATCGCGCGGGATGGTGATGGACAAGGTGCCCTGACCGCCAGTGGTCGGGTAATTTTCCTTCGCCATCATGCTGTCGCCGCCCAGCAACCCAGTGGAGCCGGCCGACGCCATCTTCAGTTCGACCAGCGTGGGCGTGAAATAGTCGGCCAGCGCCTTGCGCTGCTTTTCCGTGGTCGCGCCCAGTAGCCACATCAGCAGGAAGAAGGCCATCATCGCCGTCACGAAGTCGGCATAGGCCACCTTCCAGGCGCCGCCATGATGGCCGCCATGCCCTTCGACGATGATCTTCTTGACGATGATCGGCCTGGGTTCAGGCTCGTTCGCGCCGCGCTTCTTCTCCGCCATGGCTTATTTGTTCCGCATGCCGTCGAACACCTCGGCAAAGCCGGGCTGGTTGGCGTGGATCAGGCTGGAGCGCGCGGCCTCGATCACCAGCGGCTGCGGGTGGCCGTGCAGCGAGGCGATGATGATCTGCTTGACCACATGATAGATCGCCCCGTCCTGCTCGATCACCGCGCGGCAGCGATTGGCGAACGGGTTGACCATGCCATAGGCCAGCAACACGCCCAGGAAGGTGCCGACCAGCGCCGAACCGATCATCGCACCCAGCACCGAAGGCGGCTGGTCGATCGATCCCATGGTCTTCACCACGCCCAGCACCGCCGCGACGATACCCAGCGCGGGCAGCGCGTCGGCCAGCCCCTGAAGATTGTCGGCGGGTTTCAGCGCTTCGTGGTGATGGGTCTTCAGGCTGTTGTCCATCACGTCCTCGACCGCATGGGGATCGAGCGTGCCGGACGACACCACGACCAAGCGCAGCGTGTCGCTGATCAGGTGGATCAGCGTCTTGTCCTTCATCAGCCTGGGATATTCGCCGAAGATGGGCGATGTACCCGGATCTTCGATGTGGGGCTCCAGCGCCACCGGGCCTTCGACCCGCAGCGTCTTCATCAGCTTGCTGACGAGGAAGATGCAGTCGAGGAAATCCTGCTTCTTATATTGCGGCCCCTTGAACACCTTGCCCAGACCGCCGCCCAGCGCCTTCAGGTCCGCGCCCGAATTGCCGATGATCAGCGCGCCGACGGCGGCGCCGCCGATGATCAGCATTTCATGCGGAAGGGCGTGAAGGACGGGGCCGATGTCGCCGCCGGTGAAGACGAAGCCGCCGAACACCATGCCGAGCAGGACGACCAGGCCGATGATTGGAAACATGCTTATCCCCGAAATAATGACCCGCAGGTCCAGGCCGATGCCGCATCACAAAGGATGCGTGTCTGATGGTTAATACGGCCTGGTTAGCATCCGGTTTAGGATGCCCTGCCTTTTTCCCGCTTATTTGATCAGGTCGAACAGTGACTGCTGGTTGATCCGCGCATAGGTCGTCTGTGCCGCTTCCAGCTGGAGCAGTTGAGACTGCACGCGCGAGATCACGTCGGCCAGATTGGTCGACTCCAGATCCGCCCGCCGCTCGGTCAGGTCGGTATCCACCACGGTCAGGCGATTGCCGATGGTTTCCAGCCGGTCGCTGCGTACACCCTGCTTGGCCTGCTCGACGGTGATATGGCTCTGCGCGGCCTGCACGCCCTCCAGCGATGTGGCGATGGTGCTATCGTCGCCGCTTTCGATGGCGGCAATGCTCTGCGCCAATATGTCGTCGAGCGACATGTCGGTGCCGTTGACGTCGATGCCCTCCGACACCTCCTGCTTGGTGCCGACGACGGCCAGATTGAGGCCCCGGCTGACTGGCACCAAGACGCTCTGCTTGTCGTCGAACACCGACACGCCCTGATAATCCGTCTGATTCAGCAATTCGCCGACCGTGGTGCGGATGGTCGACATTTCCTCGACGATCGCGGCGCGGCTGGTGTCGTTCAGCGATCCGTTGCGGGCCGACGTCACCAGTTCCTGCGCGCGGATCAGCAGATTGTTGATTTCCGAAAGATTGGCTTCGGCATTGCCGGCCCGGGTCGTGCCATAGCTGACATTGGTCTGCCATGCTGCCTGCTGGGCCTGCGCCCGGCCGACATCCGACACCTGCACCCAGGCGAGCGCATTGTCCGACGCCTTGTTCAGCGTAATGCCAGTGGAGATGGCGGTCTGGCCCTCGGCGATGCTTTTCGACAGCTGCTGCTGGCGGCGGATTTCGGCGAAGAGCGTCTTGGTGGTGATGGCTACCATGGATCAGTCCCTTCGCGTCACATGATGTCGAGGATGGATTGCATGGTTTCCTTGGCCACCTGCAAAATCTTGGCGCAGCCCGAATAGGCCTGTTGCACACGCAACAGGTCGGCCGCTTCCGTGTCCAGATCGACGCCGCTCACCGCTTCGCGGGCGGCGACGGCCTGGTCGTTCCGGCTGGTCGCCGTTTCATATTCGGCCTTGGTCGACGACAGCAAGGCGGCGTTGCCGGCGATCAGCGCCGTCCAGCCATTTTCCACGCTGCCGCTGCCGCGCAGCACCGAAGTCACCGTCAGCAGATTGCCGTTGAGCGTGCCGTCCGATGATTTGGTGGCGAACTGGGTGGGGTCGGTCATGACCGCACTGATCGTCGCGGCGGTCGTGCCCGACAGCAAAGCGCCGCCGGCGACATCGCCATCGGTCAGGCCCTGTGCGTGCCAGTCGTTGAGGTTGGTCACGAATTGTGCGGCCAGATCGTCCAGTTCCGAACGGCGATCCGCCACGGTGCTTGCCGCTGAAGCGAGGCCCCCCAGCGTACCGCTGGCGGGCGTGGCGATGGCTGTGCCGTCCGCCAGACTGAATGCCAGCGTCCCGTCCTCATTGGCCGCAACTGCCAGGCTGGTGGCGGTGGTGCCGCTCAGTAGCGTCTGTCCTCCCAGGCTGATTTCCGCACTGTCATGCGCGCCGAAGCTGATCGTGACGTTGACGTTGGAGGAGATGGTATCCAGCGCGGCATCGCGGCTATCGAGCAACTGCGCATAGGCTGACGTGCCCGGCTGCGCGCGCAGCAGGCTGTTGTTGATGTCGGCCAGCGATTTGAGCGCCTGATTGACGGTATCGACCGAAGACTGGGCTTCGGTCGCGATCCCGCTCGACACATTTTCCAGATCGGCAGCGGTCTGGTTGAAGGACTGGGCGACGCGGCTGATGCTGTCCAGCGTGGTCACGCGCAGCGACGTGTCGCTGGGGCTGGCGGCCAGCTTGTCGATATTCTGGTACATGGTCGTCATCAACTGACCGACGCCGGTGCTGGTGTCGTTCAGCGCGGTTTCGCTATCGGCCAGCCAGCGTTGGCGCGCGGCCGCGCTGCCCAGTGCCGTGGCGGTCGATCGTACACTGGCGTCCAGATAGGGGTCGGTCGAACGATTGACGCTCGACACATAGGTCCCGCCGAAATTGCCGACGGAAGTATAGGTTGCCATCGTCGCGGTGGAGGAACCGGACTCGGCGGTCGTCACCGTGCGGCGGGCATAGCCGGCTGTGCTGGAATTGGCGATATTCTCGGAAATGGCGGCCATCGCCGTGCGATAGGCCTTGGTGCCCGAAGCGCCGATGGTGAAGAGGTCGCTCATGCGCCTGCCGCCGTGGCCGAACCGTCAGTCGATGTTGCTGCGGGGCTGTCCTTCACCCGATCGCCAAACTGCTTCATCAGCAATTCGGCAATGCCCATCGCGCCTTTGGTGGCCATGGCGTCGGCGGTGCGGGCGTCGGCCATGTCGCGAAACTGCTGGGTGGCGCTGGATTCATCAATCCCTTCGGCCAGACTGGCCGAGCGCATCGCGCCGATCATCTGGCGCAGGAACACCGCCTCGAACTGCTGCGCCGCCTTTTGCAGCGATGCCTTCGTTTCGGCCGTGGCGGGCTGGCTGCCCGTTGCGGAAATATTCGATAGCTGCATCACAATACCACCAGTTCCGCTTTCATCGCGCCCGCCTGTTTCAGCGCTTCCAGGATCGCGACCATGTCCGCCGGGGATGCCCCGATGGCGTTGACCGCCTTCACAATATCGGCCAGCGACGCCCCACCTTTAAAATTAACCATAGGTTTCTTTTCCTGGTCGATGCTGATGCTGCTCGATTGTTCGGTCGCGGTCTGGCCCTGACTGAAGGGCGCGGGCTGCACGACGCGCGGGCTTTCATTGACGCTGACGGTCAATTTGCCATGGGCGACGGCGGCCGGATGGATGCGCACCGCGCCGTTGATGACGACGGTGCCGGTACGGGCGTTGACGATGACGCGGGCGGGCGCATCGGCGGGCGTGACCTCGATATTCTCGATCATGCCCATCATCATGATGCGGTCTTCCGCGCCGGGGGCAGCGTCGATCGCGACCGACACGGCGTCGACCGCGCGGGCGCGGCGATCGCCGAAGGTCTTGTTGATGCCGTCGGCGACACGCAGCGCGGTCGTCAGGTCCGCTTCGGCCAGATTGAAGGTCAGGGTCGGCGCGGTGTCGAAACCGGTGGCGACCGCCCGTTCGACCGTCGCGCCTTCCGGAATGCGCCCGGCCGAGGGGATGTTGACCGACACCTGGCTGCCATCGGCGCCGGAGACGCCCAGACCGCCCACGGCCAGATTGCCCTGCGACATGGCGTAGATTTCATTGTCCGCGCCGCGCAGCGGGGTCATGATCAGCGTGCCGCCGCGCAGTGACTTGGCCTTGCCCAGCGCCGACACGGTCACGTCCAGCCGCTGGCCGGGCTTGGCGAAGGCGGGCAGGTCGGCCGTCACCAGCACGGCCGCCGCATTCTTCAGCGCGGGATTGATGTTGTTCGGCAGCGTCAGGCCGAAGCGCGATACCACGCCCTTCATGCCCTGCGTCGCATATTCGATGCTGTCGTCGCCGGTGCCGGCCAGACCCACGACGATGCCATAGCCGGTCAGCTGGTTGGGGCGGACGCCCTGAAAGGTGCCGAGATCCTTGACCCGTTCGGCATGGGCAGCCGGCGCCGCGGCCAGCGCCAGCATGGGCAGGAGGAAGCGGAACAGGCGGATCATGGCGGTCCGGATCTCCATCAGAAGGGGCTGATCGCCGAGAAGAAGCGCTGGAGCCAGCCCTGACGGCTGGCATTGGCGATCTCGCCCTTGCCCTTGTAGATGATCTTGGCGTCGGCGACGCGGGTGGAGGCGATGCGATTGTCCGGGCTGATATCAGCCTGACGGACGAGGCCGCTGATCTGGATATATTCGTCGCCGCGATTGAGCGTCAGCGCCTTTTCGCCACGCACCAGCATGGTGCCATTGGGATAGACCTGCGCGATCGTCACGGTGATCTCGCCGGTCAGCGCGTTGGACTGGGTCGCGGCGCCCTTGCCGGCGAAGGTGTTGGCGCCGCCCATCGACACGTCGCTGGCCGAAAACAGCTTCGACATGATGCCGGTTGTCGGCGGGGTCAGGCCCACCGATCCGCTGCGATTGGTGTCGGCGCTGTTGCTCTTGGTTGCCTGCGTCCGTTCGACCAGGATGATGGTGATGATGTCACCCACGCTGGTCGCGCGCGCGCCGCTGGTCAGCGGGGTATAGCCGACCGACGTCTGGAAGATCGATCCATTGGCCGACGGCGCGGCGGGCTGCGCGACGACGGTCGGCGCATAAAGTTCGCGCTCGATGTCGCGCTTCTTCTGCTTGGCGGCTTCGACAGGCGAGGCGGCAAGCGCGATGAGCGACACGGCGGCGATGAGGGCGAGGGAGAGACGCATCAATCCGATCACATATTCTGGTTGGCGTATTGCAGCATTTCGTCGGTCGCCTTGATCATCTTGCTGTTGACCTCGTAGGCGCGCTGGGTTTCGATCATGTCGACCAGCTCCTCGACGATGTTGACGTTGGACGTTTCCAGATTGCCCGACCGGATCAGGCCGCGCCCTTCAAGGCCGGCGGTGCCGACCTGCGGCGTGCCGCTGGCGGCGGTTTCGACCAGCAGGTTGCCACCGACCGACTGAAGCCCGGCCGGGTTCATGAAGCTCGCCAGTTCGATCTGGCCCAGCTGGGACGCTTCGCTTTCGCCTTGCAAGGTGGCAGATACGGTGCCGTCATTGCCCACGGTCACGGCGGTCGCGCCCTGCGGCACGGTGATTTGCGGAATGAGTTGCAGGCCGTCGCTGGTGACGACGGTGCCCTCGGCGGTCACGCTGAAATTGCCGGCGCGGGTATAGGCTATGGTCCCGTCGGCCTGCTGCACCTGGAAATAGCCCGATCCCTCGATCGCCATGTCCAGCGCATTGCCGGTCTCCTGCAAGGTGCCCTGCGTGTTCATCTTGCTGGTGCCCTGCAAAGTCACGCCCGATCCCAGGTTCAGGCCGGTGGCGAATTTGTTCTGGCTGTCGGAGTTGGCGCCGGCCTGCACGATCTGCTGATAGGCCAGCGTCTCGAAATCGGCCCGGTCCTTCTTGAACCCGGTCGTGTTGACGTTCGCCAGATTGTTGGCGATCACGCGCATCTTCGTGTTCTGCGCGTCAAGGCCGGTGCGGGCGACATGAAGGGCGGCGTTGGTCATCATTCAATCTCCGTGCGGCGTCCCTAGGGATGCTTATGCGTCAGACACAGCAAGATGCGTGCCAATATTAACCATCTGCCTCAGCTGTCGAGGCGCATCAGCGAAGCGCCGCCATCGTCCAGCTGCTTGGCGGTATCGATCATCTTGATCTGCGTTTCCCACGCCCGGCTCGCTTCGATCATCTGGACCAGCGCCTGGGTGGAATTGACGTTCGATCCTTCGATCGATCCCGCTGTCACGGTGGCGAGCGGATCGCCGGGCAAAGCGCCGCCATTCACTTCGCGGAACAGGCCATCCGTGCCCTTGGCGATGCTGGAGCCGGCGGCATTGACCAGTTTCAGCTTGTCGACCTGCTGCGGATTGGCGGGATCACCGCCAAGCGGCACGCCCCAGATGCTGCCGTCCGCCGCGATCGACACGCTGTCCATCTGCGGCAGGGTGATGGGACCGCCTTCGCCCAGCACGGGCAGGCCGTCTCCGGTGGTCAACAGCCCGCTTTCGGATACTTTAAGGTCACCGCGGCGTGTATAGGCTTCACTGCCGTCCGCGGCCTGAACGGCGAGCAAGGCGTCGCCATTCAGGGCCACGTCCAGCGGATTGCCGGTTTCGGTGACCGCCCCCTGCGCCATGTCGGCGGCGATCACCTGTTCCGAAGCCTGCGCCCGGGTATCGAACGTGTCGCCCTTGATCCAGCGCGTCTCGGCATTGGCGATTTCGGCGCGAAAGCCGACGGTATTGGCGTTGGCGAGATTGTTCGAAATCGACGCCTGCCGCGCCATCGCGCCGCGCATTGCCGTAAGTGCCGTATTGACGAGCCGGTCCATGGGCTGACTATCCTATCCCGTGGCTATGCTTAGGTGCGCAGGTTGACGATAGTCGTTGTCAGCGTGTTCGCTGCCTCGATCGCCTTGCTGTTCGCCTGGAAATTGCGCTGGGCAGAGATCAGCGCCACCAGTTCCTCGGTGATGTCGACGTTGGAATGTTCCAGTGACCCCGAGCTGATCGCGCCATACATGCCCTGATTGGCGGTGCCCAAAATGGGGGTGCCGCTGTCAGCGGTCGAACTCCAATGGGCGTCGCCCTCCTGCCGCAGGCCTTCCTGATTGTTGAAGGATGCCATGGCGACCTGACCCAGATAGACGGTGCTGCCGTCGGCATAGACGGCCGAAACCAGACCATCCTTGCCCACGCCGACGCTGGTCAGCTGTGCGCCGGTTTCCTCGCCCTTGTAGGTGGTGGGGATCTGGAGGTCGACCAGGTCAGCCGTCGAACTGGCGGTCGTGGTCTGCGCGCCGGTGTCGGCATCGACCGCGAAAACCTGAATGCGCGATCCGGTGGTGTCGACCACATAGCGATCGTCGTCCACCGCCATCGCGCCGTTGCGGGTATAGCTGATGGTGCCATCCTCACCCTTGACGGTGAAATAGCCTTCGCCGGTGATCGCCAGATCCAGCGTCTTGTCGGTGGTTTCGATCGTGCCCTGGGTGAATTGCTGGTTCACGCCCTGCACCCGAACGCCCTGACCGGCGGTCTTGTTGGTGGTCTGCATCGGCGCGGCCGCGAAGATGTCGCCGAAGGCAACCGTGCTCTTCTTGAAGCCGGTCGACCCGACGTTGGCGACGTTGTTGGAGATGGCGGAAAGGTCGGTCTGCGCGGCCTTGAGGCCCGATAGCGAGGTGTAGAAGGACATGGCGTTGCTCCTTGGGTGAAAAGGATATGTGGGTAGTGAAAATTACATCAGGCTGATCGCGTCGGACGGGCTGTAGCTGCCGAGCGCGGTGATGAGTTTGGAGGAGGAACCGTCGGCGGGTGACTGGACGGCGGCGATCGTGGCCCAGGTCGCGACCTTGCTGGTCGTGCCGCCGTTGACCTTCACTTGCAGCGAGGATGTCGACGCGGTTTCGCCCGTGTCGTCCTTGCCATCCCAGTAGAAACTGACATCGCCGGCGCTCTGTGCGCCCAGATCGATCGTCTTGACGACATTGCCGTCGCCATCGACCAGATCGACGCTGACCGCGTCGCTGGCGGACGACAGGGTGATCTGCCCCGCATAATAGCCGCCGCTGTCAGGCACCGCGACATTGCTCTGGACCAGCATCGACTTGCCGATCCAGCTTGCCGCATCGCCAAGGCGCGTGCCGGTGAGTTCCGACGCCAGCGATTTGAGCGTGGAGTTCATCTCCGCGATGCCGCTCGAATTGGTGATGGTCGCCATCTGCGACACCATTTCGCTATTGTCGACCGGCTCGAACGGGTCCTGATATTGCATCTGCGCGGTCAGCAGCGTCAGGAAATCGGACTGGCCCATTTCCGACTTGCCGGTGCCGGTCGTCGCGGTGGGATTATAGACCGAAAGGCCCGCGCTGTCGGTGACGGTGGAGGTCGTCGTCATTTGCCGATCCTTATGGTTTCCAGCATCAGGGATTTGGCGGTGTTGAGCACCTGCACGTTATTCTGGTACATGCGGGCGGTCTCGATCATGTCGACCATCTCCGCATTGCTATCGACGGCGGATTCCCAGACATCGCCATTGGCGTCGGCCAGCGGATGGTTGGGATCGTGCCGCTTGGTCGGCTCCGCGCTGCTGGTCACGACATTCTTGACCTTTACGGTCGAAACGCCGGGGCTGTCGGTCACGGATTCGAACACGGGTTTGATCGCGCGATAGGCTTCCGCCGCGCTGCCGGTGACATTGCCGGCATTGGCCATGTTGGAAGCGGTGGTGTTCAGACGCACGAGCTGCGCGCTCATGGCGCGCCCGGCAATGTCGAAAATGTTCATGGGGCTTGAGCCGCTCATGCTCATTCTCCCTTCAGCGCGCGGTTGATGGTGTTGATACGGCCCTCCAGAAAGGACAGGGTGGTGCGATATTTGACCGCATTTTCGGCGAACAAAGTCTGTTCGGTGCTCAGTTCGACGGTGTTGCCGTCCAGGCTGGGTTGCAGCGGCACGCGATAGCCCATGGCATCGTCTACGGCCTGCGATACGTCGGTGGCCGACTTGCCGGTCTGGCTGGTCGCTTCCTTTAGCGCCGCCTCGAAATCGATGTCGCGGGCCTTGTAATTGGGCGTGGAGGCGTTGGCGATGTTCGACGCGAGCAGGGACAGGCGCTGCGAACGAAGCGCCAGCGCCTTTCCATGTATCCCGAACAGATTGTCTTCGACCGACATGCTCATCTTTGCCCTAAAGGTTTTGATCCCCCCGCCGTTCTGAAGCCTGATGGCGTCTCCTGCGGGTGATCCAGCCTGATATCAGCAAGAGCCGTGCCATTTTGCGTGGGTGACGCAGGATGGTGCTGAAATCTCCCGGAAACAGGGGGCTTGCAGGGAGAGGCGGCAAGGGCGGCAATTTTTTGCCGGTCGGCGGCAGGGCGTTGCCGCCGGGCGACGAGACGACAGAAGAGACGGCAAGGGACCAGGGCTTTCATGATAGCGATTTTCGGCCATTTGTTCGATCCGCTGACCTTGCTGGCCATGCTGGCAGGGATCGCGCTGGTGGCCCTGTTCCAAAATGGCGCCGGGTCGATGGGTCGGGCCCTATCGGCATTGCGGCCGCTATTTACCGCCGATCCCTCTCGGGATCGCGATGCGGCGCGGGCCGCAATGCTGAAGATCGATCAGGTGGCGCAGTTGCGGGGCCTGTCCTGCACCGACCGGGTGAAGACTGCCAGTCCCTTCCTGACCGAAGCCGCGCGTAAGCTCGCCAATTGCGACCGTACCGACATGTTCGAGCTTTGGGTGGTCCAGACCCTGGCCGACCGGACGCAGCGCCATGGCGCCGTGCACAAGGTCTGGCTGTCTATCGCCGACGCTGCGCCCGCGCTGGGCATGGCCGGTACGATCGTCGGGCTGGTCGGCATGTTTGCCGCGATGGACGATCCTGCCGCGCTTGGGCCGTCCATGGCGCTGGCCCTTCTCACCACCTTCTATGGCGTGGTCATCGCCAATATCATCGCCGCGCCGATTGCCGCCCGCCTTGCCGACCTGTCCGAACGGGAACTGGCCTGGCAGCGGGAAGCGGCGGACCGGATGCTGGCGATCGCACGGCGGGAAAACGCCCCGCTGCGCCGCGCATCCATCCGGGAGGTCGCATGATCGCTCCTTCCGCCGCGATCGGTCGGCGCAATCGCTGGGCGGTGAGTTTCGCCGACCTGCTGTTGCTGCTGCTCGCCTTCTTCGTGCTGCTTCAGGCTAGCGGATCGCGTCGTGACGCCATGCTGGCGCAGGTCAGCCAGCAATTTGGCGGCCGGGCCATGGCGCAGGGCGTGGAACTGCCCGCTGCCCAACTCTTCGCACCGGGTGAGGCATTGTTGACGCAGGCGGGCAGGGCGCGTCTATCCGCCGTAGCGCGCCGTTTCGACAGGGATGCCGGTGGCGTGGAAATTCGCAGTCATGGCACCGATCCGTCGCGTCAGCGCTTCGACGAATGGGATCTGGCCGCCGCCCGTCTGGGTGCCGTCGCAAGGGCGCTGCGGGCGGATGGCATCGCGCAGGGACGACTGTCGATTCGCGGCCTGGATCAGGCCGATGGCAAGAGCGGGCAGGGGCAGGTGATCCGCATCGCACCGGCGCCGTTGAAAGCCAACTGACCCCGGTTGGCACGGATATTGCTGAAATCACGGGATAGACTGTCCGCCTCATCAGGAGACAAGCCGTGTTTCGAGTATCGTCCATCCTTCTCGCCGCCGCCGCGCTGACGAACGTCCAGCCCGCAGCGGCGCAGCAGAAATTCGAGAATCTCGACCGTATCGACAGCCTGGTGGCGATGACCGTGGGCGCCAATCTGGGCGAACCGGGCGGCCCCGCTGCGCCGGTCGATCGCCGGTTGCGGCTGGCGGCCTGTCCGGCGACGCCGACCGTCGAAGGCCCGATATTCGGCGCGGCGATGGTGCAATGTGCGGCGCTGGGCTGGCGTATCCGCGTACCGCTGGTGGCGGGCGCGTCGGCCGCCGCTTCGGGTCCGTTGCCGGGCCATGCGGCCGCCAATCGCTTTACCCGCGCTGCGCCGGTTGCGCCGAAGGACAATGTCGTGCGCAAGGGCGATCCCGTCCAACTCTTGGCCGGAAATTCGGCTTTCAGCGTCTCGCGGATGATGGTCGCCGACGAAGATGGCGCCATGGGCGAGACGATCCGGGTGCGCGAAGACAAGAAAAGTGCGCCGATTTTCGCCCAAGTCGTGGAAATGGGGGTTGTGCGCATTCCGGGATTTAATAGTTTTTGAACTTGTCCGTTATAGGGTCTGAGGGACGAGTGAAGGATTTTACCCAATGATCAACTCTGTGGGCCAGAGCATCAGCAGCGCGATCGGCGCGACCAGCCTGCGAGAAGGTGGCAAGACCCGCGCGTCCACGGCTACCGGATCGACGACGGCTGCTTCCGCGTCGGCTTCGGCCAGTCCTGCTGCACGCATGGCCGCCGAAGGCGCGCCGGTCGACATGGACCGTATCGCCGCGATCAAGTCCGCCATCGCTTCGGGCAACTACCCGGTCGATGCCAATGCCATTGCCGATCGCATGGTCGAACTCGACCTGCCATCCGCCGCATAAGGAATAGCCATAATGCCGCTCGGTCTTGCTGCGCTGGATGATCTGTTCGATGCGTTCGAGGATCTCCGCGATGTTCTGGGCAGCAGCGATGCGGTGGCCATCGAAACCGCCAGCAATCGCGTCAGCCACGCGGCTTCCGCTGTGAGGGCGATCGGCGCCTGGCGATCCGAACCGGCTGTGGTCGAGCGGCTGAGCGCGATGATGCCGCTGCTGGAAAGCGCGCGGATACGAGTCAGCCTGCTGGCTGATCATAGCAGCCAGCGTCTGTCGATCCTGGCGGCGCATGGTGCGCGGGCGGCTCCCTTGACCTACGGCCGCTGAAAATTTCTTTGGTTAATCCTAAAGCGGCGCCTGCGGGCGCCGTTTTTCGTTGTGCTGCCTCCATTTTCTTGCGGCCGCGTTAACCAAATATTGGCACAAGCCTTGCTCTAATGTCCTCGCTAGCAAAGTGAGGATTTGGGTTCAGTGTCGGCTTTCGCAGACATATCGGCAACGTCGGGATCGACCGGCAATCGCGTGACCAACGCGATTGCGATGGCGAGCCGTCGTACCGGCGTGGACTTCAGCTATCTGCTGGGTCAGGCGAAGATCGAATCCAGCCTCAATCCCACGGCGCGCGCGGCGACATCGTCCGCCACCGGCCTTTATCAGTTCATCGATCAGAGCTGGCTCGCCGTTGTCGACAAGCATGGCGCCGAATATGGCCTGGGCTGGGCCGCTGATGCGATCAGCCGGGGCAGCAACGGCCGCTACACCGTGTCCGACCCCGAATTGCGCCAGCAGATACTGGACCTGCGCAAGCATCCTGAAACGGCCTCCGTCATGGCGGCCGAACATGCCGCCGACAACAAGGCCTATCTGGAATCGAAGCTGGGCCGCGAGGCCGAACCGGTCGATCTCTATCTCGCCCATTTTCTGGGCGTGGGCGGGGCATCCAAATTCCTGTCGGTGCATGATCGAGCGCCCGACGCCACGGCCGCATCGCTGTTCCCGGCGGCGGCGCGCGCCAACCGTTCGATCTTCTACGACAAGCAGGGCAATGCCCGCAGCTTCTCCGAAATTCGCGATCGCTTCGCTGCCAAGCTCCAGAGGAGTTCGGACAGCCTTGGCGGTCCCACCCAATATGCCGACACATCTTTGCCCAGCGGGGCGAAGACGGTGCAGCCCGCCGATTATGTGCGGATCGAAACCCAGCGCCTGAGCGAGCAGCCTGACATCATGGTCAAGCCGCAACCGCAGACGGCGCGTCTCGCCTATCTCATGCTTGCCACCCTCGGAAGGTAACGGCCAGAATGTCCCCTGCCCAAGTCAAAGCGAAAATCTGGATGAGCGCCGTCAAGGGCGCCGTGCTGCCGTTCGCGACATTGATGGTCGTTGTGTTCATGATGGTGCCGGTGCCGGCGGTCATGCTGGATATCGGTTTCATCACCAATATCATGATCAGCCTTGCCGTGCTGATGGTAGCGCTGAATGCCGCCAAGCCGCTCGACTTTTCCAGCTTCCCGACGGTGCTGTTGTTCGCGACCCTGCTGCGGCTGGCGCTGAACGTCGCGTCGACCCGCGTCGTGCTGGTGCAGGGGCATGAGGGCGCGGATGCGGCAGGTCAGGTGATCGAGGCCTTTGGTCACTTCCTGATCGGCGGCGACTATGTCGTCGGTATCTTCGTCTTCGCGATCCTGATGATCATCAACCTGGTGGTCATCACCAAGGGCGCGGGCCGCGTGTCCGAAGTGTCGGCGCGCTTCACCCTGGACGCCTTGCCCGGCAAGCAGATGGCGATCGACGCCGATCTCAATGCCGGCCTGATGACGCCCGAAGAAGCCAAGATCCGCCGTCAGGAAGTCGCGACCGAGGCGGACTTCTACGGCTCGATGGACGGCGCCAGCAAGTTCGTGAAGGGGGATGCGGTCGCGGGCATCCTGATTCTGGTGATCAACATCATCGGCGGCATCATCCTGGGCGTGGTCAGCCATGGGCTGGCGATCGGTGAAGCGGCCCAGACCTATATCATTCTGGCGATCGGCGACGCGCTGGTGGCGCAGATTCCTGCGCTGCTGCTGTCGATTGCAGCGGCCTCCATCGTCACCCGCGTCAAGAGCGAAGGCGACCTGTCCGGTCAGATCGCCGGCCAGTTCGGCACGGGCAAGGCGTGGATTCCGGTTGCCGCCATTCTGGGCTTTCTGGGCGTCCTGCCGGGCATGCCGCACATGATCATCCTGCCGGCCGCGGCGGTTGCGGGCGGCATCGCCTGGCAATTGCGTGCCGCCAAGCAGAAGAAGGCTGCCGAACCGGCGCCTCTGCCGCCCGCGCCCAACCCGGCGCTGATCGAGTGGGACGATGTGTCGGACGGCGCCGTGCTGGGACTGGAGATCGGTTATGGCCTGATCGGGCTGGTGGATGAGCGCAAGGGCGCGCCGCTGATGGCCCGGATCACCGGTATTCGTCGCCAGCTGTCCAAGGAACTGGGCTTTGTCGTGCCGATGGTCCGCGTGAAGGATAATCTGGCGCTGGAGCCCAACCAGTATCGCATCACCATTGCCGGTGTCGTGGTGGGTGAAGATGAAATCTGGCCCGACGATCTGCTCGCGCTCGACAGTGGCGCGCTGGAGGGCACGGTGCAGGGCCGCGCGGCGAAAGATCCGACCTTCGGGCTGGACGCGGTGTGGATTTCGCAGGCCAAGCGCAGCGAAGCCGTGGTGGCTGGCTATACGGTGGTCGATCCGCCGACGGTGGTCGCCACGCACCTCAACCAGCTGATCGCGATGAACGCGGCCGAAATGTTCGGCCTGGACGAAGCCCGCAAGCTGCTCGACAATCTGAAGGACGCCGCGCCGCAGCTGGTGGAAGGGCTGACGCCCGGCCTGCTGAGCCTGACGCAGATCAGCGGGCTTTGCCGTGCACTGCTGTCCGAAGGCATTGCGCTCAAGGACTTCCGCCGCATTTGCGAGGCGATGGTCGATGGAGCCCGCCCGGACATGACGCCGGAGCAACTTGTCGAAGCGGTGCGTCAGCGCATTGGCGCGCTCATCATTCAGGGCCTGGTCCCGGTGAAGATGCCGCTGCCGGTCATCACGCTGGACGGCGATCTGGAAGCGATGCTGGCGCAGGCCATGCGGGTTGCGGGCGATGCCAAGCATCCGATCGAACCCAGCCTTGCCAACCGCATCGTCGAATCGGTGGTGCATGCCGCCCGGCCGATGCTGGGGCAGGCCCGCAATTTCGCCATCGTCACCTCGCCGGTCGCGCGCCGGGCGCTGGCCCGCCTGTTCAAGCCGCATTTGCCCGAAACGCCGGTGCTGTCCTTCCTGGAAATCCCCGACGGTAAGGGAGTGGAAGTGGTTGCGGTGGTAGGAAGCGAATCCCGACCTGCGCCGCGCCATGACCCGCTGCCGCAGCGCGAACGAGTGGCCTGAGGAAAGGCTGAGCCATGTATATGAACAAGATCACGGTTGGCGCCCATACCTATGCCAAGCCCGGCGCAAACAGCCCGGAACGGCTGGCCCGGCAATATATGCCGCTGGTGCGCAAGATCGCCTGGCACGTCCATGGTCGCGTATCGAGCGCGATCGAAGTCGAAGACCTGCTCCAGATCGGCATGGTCGCGCTGGTCGAGGCCGCCAACAGCTTTGAGGATCGCGGGCTGGGCTTTGCCGCCTATGCGCAGTTGCGCGTGCGCGGCGCGATGATCGATCATCTGCGCAGGCAGGCGACCTTGTGCCGGTCCGCCATGACCAGGCGCAAGCAACTGGGCAAGGTGCGGAACGCGCTGGAGCAGAAGCTCGGCCGCCTGCCGACCGAGGCGGAAATGTCGGTGGAGATGGGGCTGGAGCCCGCTGCCTATCGCGAGGTCGCCGACAGTGTCGAGATGGTGCAGCATACCAGCATGGACGAAGTCTATTCGGACCAGTCCATGTGGTTCGCCGATGTCGAGGATCGCGCCGACGATGTGATGGAGCGCGAATCGCTGAAGAAGGCGCTGGCCGCCTGTATCGGCGAATTGCCCCAGCGCGAGGCGATGGTGCTGCAACTCTATTTCGTCGAGGAACTGAATCTGGAGGAAATCGGCCACACGCTGGATATCGGCGCGGCGCGGGTCTGCCAGATCAAGAAGGCTGCGCTCGACAAGCTGCGGGAAAAGCTGCGCGACTGGAACGATTGATCGTCTGGAATGTCGTTCGTTAAATTGGAAGCGCCCAGTCTCCGTTCGTCCTGAGCCTGTCGAAGGACGTTGCGCGCGTCCTTCGACAGGCTCAGGACGAACGGATTTTGTTTAGAGCACCCGGCTCTAGCCGCTGGTCGTCAATAGGATATTCGTCGCTTAACTTCGCATATTTCCCGTAAGTTTCGACATTTTCGGACAAATGTTGGAAATTTAATGTCGAGGGGAAGGTGAGCGTCAGCCGGCATTTGCAATGTAGTGGAGGGGCGGCTGGTAGGACAGCGATGGCCTGTCCCTCATTCGTCGTTGGCAGGCAGGCGGCTTGAGCGTCGACCGGCGCTCGTGGGCCAGCGGAAGCGCAGCGGGCGATAGCCCTGTGTCCGCCACCACGGATCGGCAACCTGAAACAGGCCGCTTTCTTCCGCCTTGCGCCCCAGATCCTTTCGCGCGGTGATCGCCGCAAGCACGGGCGCGGCGAACAGGCCCACGACCACCGGCAGGGTCCAGCCCAATGCGCCGGCCCGGATCGCCAGCAAGGTCAGGCCAACACCCAGCAGCAGATGCCATTTGAACAGCCAGATCGCGCTGGTGATGGCCATGCCGTCGCGGTCGCGGGTCTGGCCGTTCCAGCTGCTCTTGCGGCCCATCAGGATGCCGAACAGGTTGATAGTCTGGGTCAGCATCGCGACCGGGGCCATCAGGATAGACAGCAGCACGTCGGCGATCACGCCGCGCGTCATGCGCGCCGCGCCGCCAAAGCCGATGCGGCGCGCCGGGTCCGCCATGGCCCAGAGGATCGACAGGATTTTCGGCCCGAACAGCAGCACGGCCGTCACCGCCAGCAGCCCGCCCGACGGCAGGATGGCGGCGGGTGGCCAGAAGCCGCTGGCCGCGCCGCCCAGCACCACCAATATCAGCGCCAGCCACATGGGCGAGGTGCAATAGGCGCTGGCGCCCACCAGCAACTGGAAACGGCTGACCGGATGCAGGCCGGCGATCTTCACCAGCAAGGGAACATGCTGGATATTGCCCTGGCACCAGCGGCGATCGCGGGTGAAGACGTCAGGCATGGAAGGCGGAAATTCCTCGAAACTGTCTTCGGCCGTCACCATATGCACATCCCATCCGCGACGACGCAGCAGCGCCGCCTCCAGCATGTCATGGCTCATGATATGGCCGCCAAAGGGCGCGCGGCCGGGCAGTTCGGGCAGGCCGCAACTCTGGGCAAAAGCGCGCACGCGCACGATGGCGTTATGGCCCCAGAACATGCCTTCGGACCCGGCCCACCAGATCATGCCGGCGGCGGAGATCGGGCCGAACAGGCGGCTGGCAAATTGCTGCCAGCGGGCGAAGAGGGTGGCTGCGCCCATCACGGTGGGGACGGTCTGGATCAGGCCGACATGGGGATGCCGCTCCATATCGGCGGCAAGGCGGGCCATGGTCTGGCCGCTCATCACGCTGTCGGCGTCCAGCACGACCATATAGTCGTAGCCGCCGCCGAAACGCTGCACCCATTCGGCGATATTGCCCGGCTTGCGCCCGATATTGAGCGCGCGGCGACGATAATGGACGGGGCGGGAGAAAGAGCCGCGCATTTCCAGATAGGCGCCGCGTTCATGCTCGCCATTTTCCGGGTTGGAGTCGGACAGGATGAAAAATTCGAACCGTTCGCCGCCCATCACCTGCGCCAGAGAGCGCTCCATGATCGACAGGCGGCCCAGCACGCCCAGAAAATCCTCGTTACAGACCGGAAGGAGGATGGCAGTCTTGCCGCGCAGCGGTTCGGATGCGCGCAGCGGACGGGGCGTGACGCTGCGGCCCTTGCCGACGGTCAGTAGCAGGAAGCCAATGGTGGCGGTCGCAAAGCCGAAGGCGATCCAGGCGAAGAGGGAAATGAAGAGGGTGAGATAGACGCCCTCCAGCGGATCGATGCCATCGAGGCCGATCGACCGGCGCATTTCATGCGCGGCCATCGCGGCGGGGATCAGCGCCAGCAGGACGACCAGCAGGCGCCGTGCCCACAGGTCGATATTGAAGCGCCGCCGTGCGACCGGCGGCGGGGCGGTGGAGAAATCCTGCTCCGGCATGGCGAGCGGGCTTTCGGGCGGAACCCGTTCGAAGGCCCGTTTCAATGGCTCATCTTCGCCACCCGGCCCCGCCGGCCGTGCGCTTCCCTGTTCCATGCTGATCAGACCCGCTTGCTACTATCCCAAGGCGTCAGAACCCCTCTTTGGCCAGAGGGTTCCCTTCACGCGCCGAGCGCATAATGCACATATTCGCTGAATGCACGATTGCCGCGGCGCAATTGCAGGCGAATATCGGCCGTTTTCCCCTGATTTCGCGCTATGTCGAGCACCACGCGGAACAGCCGGTCCTGACCCAGCACCGGATAACCGGCCTGTTTGAGGAGCATGCCGCCGCTGACATCGGCCCAGATATCCGGTTTGCCGTCGCCCGACACGCCCGCGAAATCGATCACCAGCCGGTCGGCGTCAGGCTTGTCGCCGCGCCCGCGCCAGACATTTTCGACAATGGCGAGGCTGGAGGAGGCAGGGGCACGCGCCGCCGTCCAGTCGAGCCGGTAGCCGACATCGATCCGGGCGCCGGGTCGGGGCGTGGCCTCGGGGGTCCAGTAGCCGGCGACATTGTCGGTATATTCGCTGTCCGTGGGGAAGGCGTAAAGCCGCACCTGTCCGGCGCCCAGCGGGTTGGTCGGCGTCGCCCAAAGCGAAGGGCGACGGTCGTAGAAGACGCCATCATCCTGATAATGATCGAAATTGCGGTCGCGTTGCAGCAGGCCGAACCCCTTGGGACTGACTTCCTTGAAGGCGCTGAAATGCGGGGCGGACGGATTGACGATGGGGCGGGCGTGCACATTGCCGTCGGCGCTGGCGATGGACAGCAGATCGCTGTCATGGATTTCCGGCCGCCAGTCCGTGCCCTGCGTGCGATTGGCCTGATCATACCAGAACATGCTGGTCATCGGCATCAGCCCCAGTTCCTCGATCGGTCGGCGCGGGAAGAGGGCGGCGGTGACATCCTGCCGCACACCATCCGGTCCCAGGCTGCTGACGAAGCGATAGGCGCCGGTGATCGATGCGCCGTCCATCAGGGCATAGACGGTGACGTTGCTGGCGCCGGTGCGTTCCAGCCAGAAATGGGTGAAGCGGGGAAATTCTTCTTTGCCCGGCAGGCTGGTGTTGATGGCGATGGCGCGGGCGGACAGGCCGAACTGTTTCTGCGGGCTGGGCGCGCGGAAATAGCTGGAGCCAAGGAAGGACAGCCAGTCGCCGTCCCGCTTTGCATTCATGATGCGGAAGCCGGCAAAGCCAGCATCCGGCCCCAGCGCGGCGACGGCATTGCCGGCAGGCGCATCGAACATGGTCGGGTCATAGCGGAGCGGCGTGGCGCGGCCCTTCTCCACGATCGCGATCGAAACCGGTTGCGCGGCATTGGCCGACAAGGGGAAGAAGCGGATGCCGGTGTCGCCGGGCAAATCGCCCCACAAGGTGCGATCGTCGCGGAAGCGCGCGCCATGCAGCGCGTCATAGTCCACCTTCGCCGCGCCGGGATGGAGCGGCGTCTCCCGATAGGGCGCGCGCGCTTGCCCCTGCGCCAGCGCGACCAGCTTTTCCCAGGAGAAGGCGGTCGCCTTCGTCTGGGCCAAGAGCATGTCGGGGAAGAGGAGGGCTGCGCCGGTGGCGGCGATCATCGCGCGCCGGTCTATCTGGGTCATGGACGTCATCATGGACGGCGTGAACGGTCGAGCCAAGCCTTGTATCCATGGAGGCGCAAAGAAGCCTCCGCCCGGGGGGACGGAGGCTTCGATATAGTTGGTCGTTCGATCGAAGGTGTGAACCCCCGGCGCGGTGGGGACTGTTGATGCGCCGGGGGTCACATTGGCGGACTGTCAGGTGACCATGACCTCAGCCCGCCAATCTCGTTGGGGCTTAGCCGATCAGCTTCAGCACGCCCTGCTGGCTCTGGTTGGCCTGGGCCAGCATCGCGGTCGACGCCTGGCTCAGGATCTGCTGCTTGGCCAAGGCGGTCGTTTCGGCCGAGAAGTCGGCGTCTTCGATGCGGCTCTTGGCGTCCGTCAGGTTGGTGATGTTGTTGGTCAGGTTGTTGACCGTCGATTCGAGGCGGTTCTGCACCGCACCGAGATCGGCCCGCGACGTGGCGATCGATTTCAGCGCATCGTCGAAGGTGGTCAGGTCGGCGTCGGTCGGCGCGGAAGCGTCAACGGCCAGTGCGCCGGCCATGCCGGTCAGCACGTCGGTCAGTTCGATGTCGACCTTGTCGGTGGCGTTGGCGCCGGCCTGGATCGAGATGGTCTGGTCCGAAGCGAACAGCTTGGTGCCGTTGAATTCCGTGTTGGTCAGCGTGTCGGTGATCTGCGTCTGGAGCTGGGCAACTTCCGCCTGGATGTTTGCCTTGGCGTCGTCGTCGTTGGTGCCGTTCAGCGACTGGACGGTCAGTTCACGCATACGCTGCAACATGTTGCTGACTTCGCCGAGCGCGCCTTCCGCCGTTTGCGCCAGCGAAATGCCGTCATTGGCGTTGCGGACGCCCTGGGTCATGCCCTTGATCTGGGCGGTCATGCTCGAAGCGATGGCGAGGCCGGCGGCATCGTCCTTGGCGCTGTTGATGCGCTTGCCGGTCGACAGACGTTCCATGGCGGTGCTGAGAGCCTTGGTAGCCGAAGACGAAGCATTGGCCGAGCGCAGCGCCGCAGTGTTGGTTCCGATAACAGTCATGATATTCCCTTTCCGTTCATCAGGTCGCTGTCATCAGACGCTTGCGGCCTCGAAAGGGGATAACGGCGGGGTGCCGCAGGCTTTTAGCGCCGGCCATCATTTTTTCGAAAAATACCCTATCGCCAGCCTCTTACGCGCGCGCGTAAAACAGAAGCCGGGCAATTTGCCGGTTCCGGCGGAAAAAAATTGCCGGTCTGCGGCAGGCGGCAACCGGCATTAACCATCTGATAACCACATCGGCGGTAAATATTAACCATCGAAGGGGACTGGGGCGTACGGGGGTACAAGCCGGCCAAAATGTGGGGTTTTGTTCATGTCATCACTTGACGTGAGCCGTGGCGTCTGCGCGCTCGTTCCCGGGTTGCAGCACTGGCTCGAGAATGCGCTTTATGCGGTACGGATCGTGGATGCCGCCAGCCCGCGAGAAAAGGATAGTCGTCGGGTTTTACTGGCAACCGAGATTGGTGATGCCACCCATCGCGACATATTGATCAACCTGATCGACGGTGCGCCGTCTCTGGTTGCCGCTGCTAACGGCCTGCCTGCGCGCGTCGCTTTTGGCATCGCGGACATGGGCTTTGCCTTTGCCCTGATTGCTGAACTCGCGCGTCCCGTTTCGGTTCCCGCGATCGGCGACAGCAGCAGCGCGCGTCTGATGACGCTGGCTGGCCGGGTCGCCCGCAGCGATGCGACGGTCCTGATCCAGGGCGACACCGGCACCGGCAAGGAAGGCATGGCGCGCTTCCTGCACGCCCAGTCGGGTCGCAACGGGCATGACTTCATTGCCGTCAACTGCGCAGCGCTGCCCGAAACCATGATGGAAGCAATGCTGTTCGGCCACAAGAAGGGCAGCTTCACCGGCGCTTCCAATGCATCGGAAGGCCTGTTTCAGGCGGCGGACGGCGGCACGCTGCTGCTCGACGAAATCGCCGAACTGCCGCTGGCGCTCCAGGCCAAGCTGCTGCGCGCCTTGCAGGAAGGCGAAGTTCTTCCCGTCGGGGCGACTCATCCGGTGCCGGTCAATGTGCGCGTTATTGCCGCCTGCAACCGCAACCTGGCCGAGGAAGTCGCCGCTGGCCGCTTCCGCGAAGATCTCTACTGGCGTCTGAACGTCATGCCGCTGGAACTGCGTCCGCTGGCCGAGCGCCGTGGCGACATCAGCGCCATTGCCGCCGCCATGCTGCTGCGCTTGCAGGATATGGGCAAGGGTGGGTTCGTCTGGCCGACCGCCGCCGCGCTCGACAAGATGAGCGCGCATGGCTGGCCGGGCAACGCCCGCGAACTGGGCAATGTGCTTCAGCGCGCTCTGGTGCTGCGTGACGGCGACCGGATCGAGGGGGGCGACCTGCATCTGGGGTCGGCCCCGCAGATCGCGGTGCTGCCGGTTCAGGCATCGTCGCAACCGATCGTGCAGCCGATCGTCGCGCCGGTCGAACTGGTCATTCCGGCCGAGCCGATCCGCCTGCGCGATGTGGCGCGCCACTCCAAGCTGGAGGCGATCCGCATCGCCCTGCGCGAAACCGACGGCCATCGCGCCGCCGCCGCCCGCAAGCTGGGCATTTCCGAACGCACGCTGCGCTATCGGCTCGCCGAGATGCGCGAGCTGGCTGCGGCTTGAGGGGAAGATAGGGCATGACCGGAATTTCTCCCACCGACAGCGTGATGGCGATCCGCAACGCCATCCTGCAAAAAAATGCCGCCCTGCGTGATGTTTCCTCGACCGGCAATGTCGGCGGGGCGACGGGCGCGGGCGCCACGCAGGGCACGCAGCCCGGTGGTTTCACCGAAGCGCTCAACAGCGCGCTCAATCAAGTCAACGGCCTGCAAAATCAGGCCGGCGAAGCCGCCGCTGCGTTCGAGCGCGGGGAAACCACGGATATCGCCGCCGTCATGCTGGCCAAGCAACAGGCGTCGGTCAGTTTCGAGGCGACCCTGCAAGTCCGCAATAAACTCCTGTCCGCCTATAAGGACATTATGAGCATGCCGGTCTAAACCATGAGCGAGAACGCACTCAGCACCAATGTCGGCGCCGCAGCGCCTGCTCTGCCCGCCGGTTCCTCCTTCGGGGGCGGGGCCAAGGGCTTCGACGCGCTCAAGGCGCGCTTCACCGGCTTCATCAAGCAGCCCGCCGTGGCGAAGAGCCTGCCGCTGCTGGGCCTGCTCGGCACCGTCGCGGTTGCCGGCATGGCCTGGATGGCGCTGCGCGAACCGCCGCAGCGCGATCTGTTCCGTGCCCTGCCGGATGCCGACAAGTCGGCCGTCGCGCAGGTGCTGGACCAGAGCGGCATCAAGTACGACTTCGACAGCAGCGGCGCGATGACCGTGGGCGAAGGCGATTATTTCAAGGCGAAGATGATGCTCGCCGCGCAGGGCCTGCCCAAGAGCGCGCCCGACGGCAACAGCATGATCGACAGCCTGCCGATGGGGGCCAGCCGCGCGGTCGAGAATGAAAAGCTGCGTTCGGCCCGCGAAACGGACCTTGCCCGCACGATCGAGGCCATCGACAGCGTCGAAACCGCCAAGGTGCATCTGGCCGTGGAAGCGCCCAGCGTGTTCCTGCGCGACCGGACCAAGCCGTCGGCATCAGTGATGCTGCGCCTGTCGCAGGGCCGGACGCTGACCGATGCGCAGGTGAGCGCGATCGTCCACCTCGTCGCCTCGTCCATTCCGGAACTCAATCCGGAGGATATTTCGGTGGTCGACCAGAATGGCCGGCTGCTCAGCAATAATGACGGCAATGCCGCCGACGACCGCCAACTCGCCATTCAGGGCAAGATGGAGGATCGCTATCGCCAGTCCGTGATCGCGCTGCTGACGCCGATTTTGGGCGACGGCAATTTCTCCACCGAAGTCCATGCCGAACTGAATTTCGCCGAGCGTCAAGCCACCCGCGAAACCTATCCGCAGGATGAAGCCCGGCTGCGCACCGAACAGGGCACCTGGGCATCGGACCCGCGCGGTCAGGGCACGGGTGAAGCCAGCGGCATTCCCGGCGCGATCAGCAATCAGGCGCCGGTCAACCCCACTGTCACCCAGACCAATCCCAATGGTCAGGCGGTGCAGCAGGGGCAGACGGCGCAGCAGCAGCCTGGCACGCCGCCCAATCCGCTGATGAAGACCGAAGAAACCTTCAACCGCAGCTTCGAACTGGGCCGGGAAGTGTCCGTGACCAAGGATGCGATCGGCACCGTCAAGCGCCTGTCGGTTGCCGTGGCGCTCGACAATGGCGCGGATGGCAAGCCGCGCTCGGCACAGGAAATCGCCGCTCTGGAAGCATTGGTGAAGGGCGCCGTCGGTTTCGACCAGACGCGCGGCGACGTGGTGGCGCTCTCCTCTCGCAGCTTCGTCAAGCCGCAGGAAGCGGTCGCCCCCTGGTATGAAGCGGACTGGATGTCGCCGCTGGTGCGCAATGTGTCTGCGCTGCTGGTCGTCCTGCTGCTGGTCTTCGGCATTGGCCGCCCGCTGCTCAAGCGCCGCGCTGCGCCGCAAGTGCCTGCTGCGCTGACGGACGCCGCTGCCGGGGCGAGTGGCGCCAATGGCGAGCGCATCGGCCTGGAGATTTCGGGCGAACTGAACAAGCAGGCGGCCGTGCCAGCGCCCGCCGATCCTGACGCCCCGGTCACGCTCGACATGATTTCTTCCACCTATGACTATGTCCAGCGCGCCGACCTGATCCGCAATTTCGTGAAACAGGACCCGGATCGTGCCGCGCTGGTCGTCCGCGACCTGCTGCGCGACGCAAAGAAGGAAAAGGAAAATGCCTGAGATCGTCCCCGGCCGTCCCGAGGCGCTCAAGGGCAGCGCCGCCGCCGCCGTCCTGCTGATGCTGTTCAACGAGGATGAGGCCGCCCAGATCCTGTCGCGACTGGAGCCGGAAGAAGTCCGCCAGCTTGGTTACGCCATGTATGACGTGCAGGATGTCGACCCCGAAGAAGTGAACGAGGCGCTCGATCATTTCGTGACCAAGGCGAAGAAGCGCACCACCATCGGCTATGGCGCGACCCGCCATATTCGCGGCGCGATGACCAAGGCATTGGGCGAGGAACGCGCCGAAACCATCCTGGCGCGCATCACGCCGCCGACCCGCTCCACCCAGCTGGAAATGCTGAAGTGGATGGATGCCAAGGAAATTGCAGTCCTGATCGAATCGGAGCATCCGCAGATCATGGCGATCGTCCTGGCGCATCTGGAGGCGCCGGTCGCCGCCGACGTGCTGCAATTGCTGCCGTCCGAATATCAGGAAGAGATCGTCTATCGCATCGCCACGCTTGGCCCGGTGTCGAATGAGGCGCTGGAGGATCTGGAGCAGTTGCTGCTGCGCGGTCCGGTCAGCAAGCAGGGCGCGGCGTCGCAGCGCGGCGGCACGGTCGAAGCGGCTGCGATCATGAACAATGTCCGCAAGGATAATGAGCAGCGGATCATGAAGGCCGTCGCCAAGCGCGACAAGATGATCGCCCAGACCATCGAAGAGGAAATGTTCGTCTTCGATAACCTGATCGACATGGATGATAAGAATCTGGGCACGCTGATGCGCACAGTCGACAGCCAGGTGCTGGTGGTGGCGCTCAAGGGCACGACCGACATGCTGAAGGGCAAGATCTTTAGCTGCATGTCCGCCCGCGCCGCGCAGGCGATTGCCGACGAGATCGAGGAACGCGGGCCGATCCGCCTGGCCGAAGTGATCGACGCGCAGAAGCTGATCATCGCCACCGCGCGTCGCATGGCCGACGCCGGCACCATCATGCTCGGCGGGAAGGGCAACGACTTTGTCTAAGATTTGGGGTGCCGAAGCGGTTCAGGATTTTGCGCCGGTTGCGGTCGCCGGTTTTCGTCCGGCGGAAAGCGGCGGTTTTCGCAGTCTCTACACCGCGCTGCCTGCGCAGCAGACCGCCACGGTCCGCGCCGCGATGGAAGCAGCGCTGGAGGAAGAAGACCCCAATGCCGGCATCGACCTGATGGAGGAGGCCCGCATGGAGGCCTTCACCCAGGGGTTTGACGAGGGATCGCGCATCACCGCGCAGGCCTGTGCCGCTGACGCTGAAACGCGCAATCGCCTGACCGAAGCGCTGGAACTGCTGGCGCCCGCGCCTAGTGGCATGCTGTCCACCATGTTGTCCGCCACCGTGGTCCGGCTGGTCGAACAGATTGTCGGCGAAGTCGAAATCGATATGGAGCGGCTGCTACAGCGCTGCGACACCGTCGCCGCCTTCATCGAGAGCAATCAGGACAAGAGCGCGTTGCATTTGCATCCCGATGATGCGGATTTGCTGAAAAATGAAGCGATCGGCGTGCCGATGATTGCGGACAAGAGCATGCAGCGTGGCTGCGTGCGGCTGGAAACCGCTGACGGCTGGGTCGAGGATGGCCCGGATGTGCGCCTGTCCCGCCTGCGCGCCTTGATGGACGACATGGAGGGTAAGGCATGATCCGCGCTGCGCTGGCGCAGGCGGAAACGCTGTTCGATCATTTGCAGGTGCAGAACCGCCAGCCGCGCCATGTGGGTCGGCTGGTCAGCCATGATGCGGGTATGCTGGAAGTCACCGGCTTCCGCCGTCCGATCGGTTCGGGTGCGCGCGTGCTGGCAAGCGACGGATCGGTCTGCCGCGCCGAAGTCGTCGGCTTTCGGGGTGATCGCACCCTGCTGGTTCCGCTGGACGCCGACGCGCCGCTGGAAAATGGCATTCGGGTCGAGCCGGACAGTCAGGCGAACATGGTGCAGGTGGGCGATGGGCTGATCGGCCGGGTGGTCGACGCCATGGGCCAGCCGCTCGACCGCAAGGGGCCGATCATCGCTGGCGGCACCTGGCCGCTCAACGGCGTGAAGGGCAATGTGCTCGATCGGGGCCGTGTTACCGAAGCCTTCGATCTGGGTGTGCGCGCGGTCAACGCGCTGCTGACCGCCGGGCGGGGCCAGCGTATCGCCATCATCGCCGGTTCGGGCGTCGGCAAGTCCGTGCTGATGGGCCAGATGATCGCGGGCGCCGAAGCGGATATCGTCGTCGTCGGCCTGATCGGCGAACGCGGTCGCGAAGTCAGCGATTTTCTGGAAACCAAGCTGAAGCACGCGATGCACAAGAGCATCGTCGTTGCCGTGCCGGCCGATCATCCGCCTGTGCTGCGCCTGCGCGCGGCCGCGCGCGCGACTGCGATTGCCGAATATTATCGCGCCCGTGGCAAGAAGGTGCTGCTGCTGATCGACAGCCTGACCCGCTGCGCCCATGCGCAGCGCGAAATCGGGCTGGCGCTGGGCGAACCGCCGGCGATGAAGGGCTATCCGCCCTCGGCGCTGGCGCTGATCCCGCGTCTGGTGGAGCGCGCCGGTGTCGATTCCCGTAGCGGCGGATCGATCACCGCGCTCTATACCGTTCTGGCCGATGGCGACGATACCGACGATCCGATCGTCGACGCCGCCCGCGCCATTGTCGACGGGCATTTCGTGCTGTCGCGCAGCCTGTCGGAACAGGCGATCTTCCCGGCGATCGATATCGGCAAGTCGCTGTCGCGCGTCATGGCCGACGTGGTGCCGGACGAACATCGTATCGCCGCCGCGGGCTATCGCCGCCTCTGGGCCGCCTATGAGGAAAATCGCGACCTGATCCTGATGGGCGCCTATCGCCCCGGCAATGATCCGGTGATCGATGAAGCGGTTCGTCGCCGTCAGGAGATACTGGACTTCATTCGGCAGGATCAGAAGAGCCGGATCGACCTTGATACCAGCGCTGCTGCGCTGATTGCCGGGTTCGGGGCATGAAGGGGCTGGTAGGACGCCGCCAGCGCGTGCTCCGCGTACGCCATGTCCAGCACGCCATGGCCGTGGCCGAAACGGCGCGTGCGCGGGACGAGGCCAATGGCATCGCCTATAATATCGAGCGCCTCGGCAAGGTCCGCAAGGAACTGTTCGAGACGGAAGGGCTGGCCAATGGCGCATCCTTCGCGGCGATGCAGGAACTGGCGACCCGGCTGGAACAGGCCGGGCGGCAGCTCGATGGCGCATTGTACGACGCGAAGAAGAAGGTGGAGGCACATGAGGGCCTGACCATCGCCGCCAATCGCGAGAAGGAAATCGCCAGTCGCCTGAAGGAACGCGCCCGCGCGGAACTGGAGGAATGGCGCGAGAACAAGCTGGCGGCGCTGCCGCGCTATCGCCGGATGCAAAGGTCGCAGGACAACGGATCATGACGTTATTGACCAGCCTGCGGGCGAAACTCTTTCCTGCCGCTGCGACGGCAGGGACCGCCAGTGCCACTGGCGCATCCACGCCGTCGCGGAGCGATTTTGCCGGGATGATGCGCAAGGCGGATGCGCGGACGACCGACGCCAGCGCGCCGTCGAAGTCATCGGCATCGACCGTCGCGAGCGAGGCAAAGCCGACGCAGGACGTGGCGGCTGCGCTGGCGTCCCGCCCCGGTGCGATCGTCGCGCCTGCCGAAGAGTTGCCGGTCGACACATCGGGAAAGCCTGTCGCTGCAAAAGAGGCGGCGGTGCCTGACATGACAGTTGCTCTGCCTGTCGAGGCAGAAGAGGATGTGGCGCAGACGAATGACGAGGCTGAGGTCGCGACGACGGATGCTGCTGCGGATGATGATGCGCAGGCGCCTGTAGCGCTCGCCCCAACGCCGCCTATCCAACCGGCGATGATGGCGAATATCCCGCAAGGGATAGCGCAATCTGCATCGCTCGTTGAAGCGGCGCAGGGTGAAACCGCGAACGCCGCGCCAGTCGCAGCACAGGCGGTGACGACGGCGCAGACGGCCGAGGCGAAGGAGCCTGCCAAGGCGGGCAAGTTCCAACCGCTGTCGCTGTTGCAGATGGTGCGCGATCATATGACCGTTCGGTCGCCGCGCGCGAAGGAAAGTGCTGCGAATGACACTGTAGAGGCGACCGCGTCAGCCGATGCCGGTGCGCCCGCTGCCCTATTGTCCAACCTGACGCAGGGCGGCACGGCTGCGCCGGTCGCACCACAAGCGACGTTGGCTCAGCCCACGGCCACCATGCCGACCGTCGACCTGTCGGCCAGCCTTGGTGCGCAGGTGGTCGATATGGGCGTATCGGGGCAGTGGATCGATGGACTGGCGCGCGACATAGCCGGGCTGTCGGCCAATGGCGCGCAGGGCCGGTTTCAGATCAACGCCGATCATCTGGGGCCGATTCAGGTCGATATCCGTCAGGGAACTAACGGCACCGCAGTCAGTCTGACGGTCGCGACCGAGTTGGCGGAACTGGCGCTGCGGCAGGATAGCGACCGGCTCAAACTGGACGCGGGCCTGTCCGCCGTGCGGATCAGCGAAGTGAAAATCGAGCGTGCGCCGCATGTCGCGGAGGCCGCGCGCGCGGATTCCACCGGCAACCAGACCTCGTCCCAACAGCAGGGGCAGGCCGCTGGCTGGCAGGGTCAGGGCCAAGGTCAAGGGATGGGGCAGTCCTCCGCCCAGTCGCATATGCAGGGCAGGGGACAATCGCGCGAAAATATCGCATCGGATCTTAAAGGAAGTGGCGACGGGGTCGTTCTTAACCATGAACAGGCCGCCGACATGTCCGGCGACTTGCCGCGCGCACGCTTTGCGTGACGGACGCTTTCCTGGGGGAACCATGCAATGAGCGATGAGCCGAAGGCCAAGAAGAAGAAGGGCGGGGGCATGAAGATGATCCTGTTGCTGGTCGTCGGTGTTGCTCTGGGCGGTGCGGGCGCGGCGGGCGGGCTTTATGCCGCTGGCTTCTTCAGCCCGAAGGCCGAAGGTCCGAAGGAAGATCCCAACAAGCCCGTGCTGGTTCTGGCTGGTGAGGATGCGCAGGCGATCGCCACAGCCCATGGCTGGGCCGGTGAAGGTGGCGGCGGTGGTGGCGAGGGCGGCGGCCATGCTGCCGGTGGCGATCATGTCGTGTCTGCGGGGTATGCGCCCGGCAAGGGCATGGACCTGCCGACCCCGGCCAATCCGTCGGCCTATCAGGCGACCTATTTCCAGCTTCAGGCGCCCTTCACGTCCAACATGTCGGACACGGACGCCTTCGCCCAGATCACCGTCGCGGTGTCGACCTATTATGACTATCGCGTGATTGCCGCGATCAAGCAGCATGAAATGCCGATCCGTAGCCAGGTGCTGATGATGCTGGCGCAGCAGCCGCAGGAAGTGCTCGACACGCCGCAGGGCAAGCAGATGCTCCAGAAGAAAATTCGCGATATCGTAAACGCGGTTCTGAAGGAAAAGACAGGCTATGGCGGCGTCGATAATGTCTATTTCACGAACTTCGTGATCCAGTAAGCCAGCCCGCAACCGGGGCCTATTAACCTGAATTTTACCATTTTCGTTATTTATGGTCCTGCCTGAACAGGGTCGGGATGTCCCCTGACCTGATGCGGGCAGGGGACCAAGATGACGGACGTAAAGGCCTACGCCTTCGGGCGCGGGGAAACGCAGGCGCCGATCATGCTGTCGGGGCTGGACCGGCTGGGCGAAAAGCTCGGCCGGCGTATTCGTGCGTTGATCGAACCGATCGCCGGCGTGCGCCCGCTGGTGACGGCGCAGGATACCCGCGTGCTCGAATTCGGGGCGTGGACGGCGGAAGTGCCCGCCTTTTGCAGCCTGTCCATCTATCGCCTGCTGCCGCTGAAGGGGCAGATGCTGCTGCGCATGGACGCGGCGATGATCTCGACCCTTGTCGACTGTTTCTATGGTGGCATCGGCAATCGCCCGCTGCCCACGCGCGGCGAATTCACGCCGACCGAAGACCGGCTGATCGCCCGGCTTGCCGACACCATCACCGCCCGGATGGTCGAAACCTGGACCGATATATTGCCGCTGGAACAGGGGCTGATCCTGCGCGAAAGCGCGGTCGGCTATGCCGCCGCTGCGCAGCCCGGCGACCAGATGGTGTTGCAGCGCTTCATCGTGTCCATCACCCGCGATCAGGAATGGCCGATCGACCTGCTGTTCCCCCTGTCCGCGCTACGCGTGATCGAGGCGCTGACCGGCACCAACATGCCGACCGACGAGGAGCATCGAGATCCCGTCTGGCAGGCGCGCATCGCTCGCCGGATGCGCGACATTCGCATGCCCGCGCGCACCGTGCTGGCGCGGCCCAATCTCTCCCTTGCCGACCTGATGGAATTGAAGGTCGGGGACGTCATTCCGGTGACCATCGGCCGATCGCTGCCGCTGATCGTCGGCAACCGCATCGTCGCGCATGGTACGATCGGCGAACAGGATGGGCGCGCCGCCTTCCAGATTGAAAAGCTTGCACAGGAACCCGATCAATGAGCGACATGAGCGAAGCCCCCCGGATGGACCGGATCGAAGACCCGGTCAGCCGGATGAACAATAATCGCCAGTTCAAGCTGCTGGCCGACATTCCGGTGCGCATGTCGGTGGAAGTCGGGTCGACGTCGCTGCGGCTGGCGGAGGTCATGGATCTGGCCGAAGGCAGCATCGTGGAACTGGACCGGCAGGCCGACGATCTGCTCGACATCATGGTCAATGGCGCGCTGATCGCCAAGGGCGAGGTCGTGACGGTCAACGGTCGCTATGGCATCCGCATCGTCGATATCGCCGCGACCGAGAATCGGCTGGCCGGCATCGAGCGGCGCGGCTGATTTTTGCGCTTGCGTTCGGGCCGGAAACGGCGGAACGCAGGCGGATATTAACCATAGTCGCGGGCAGGCATCCATGTTCTGGTATTTCGTCAAACTGCTGATCCTGCTGCCGCTGGTGGGCGGCATGGCCTTTGGCGCGCTGTGGCTGTGGCGCAAATATCAGCCCGGCATGATGGCAGGGCAGGGAGATCGCTCGCTCAAGCTGCTCGAAGCGCTGCCGATGGGCGCCTTCGGCAAGCTGGCCGTGGTGGAATTTGAGGGCAAGAAGATATTGGTCGCCGTGACCCGCGGCCGGATCGAGAAGATCGCGGAAGGCGACCCCTATCGTGCGCGGTAGGATGCTGCTGATCGGCGGCGTGCTGATCGCTGCCGGACTTGCATTGGTGGAACCGGCACTGGCGCAGGCCGTGCCCACGGCCCCCGTAGATAATGGCGGGGCGCTGAGCCGGGCGATGGGCCAGATTTCGGGCGACGGCCGTTCGATGTCGCTGTCCCTGCAAATCCTGATCCTGATGAGCCTGCTGACGGTGTTGCCGTCGCTGGTGCTCATGATGACCAGCTTCACCCGCATCATCATCGTTCTGTCGCTGCTGCGGCAGGCGCTGGGCCTGCAACAGACGCCGCCCAATCAGGTGCTGGTGGGCCTCGCCCTGTTCCTGTCGCTGTTCGTGATGCGTCCGGCGATCGACACGATCAACGCGCAGGCCTTCGATCCCTATGGCAAGGGTCAGATCAGCATCGAGGAAGCGGTCGGCCGGTCGGGCAAGGTGCTGCATGGCTTCATGACCAAGCAGACTCGCGAAAGCGACCTGAAGCTGTTCCAGAATCTGGCAGAGGCGCCTGCTTTCCGTACACCCGCCGACATTCCCTTCTCGATCCTGCTGCCGGCCTTCGTGACCAGCGAACTCAAGACGGCGTTCCAGATCGGCTTCATGATCTTTCTGCCGTTCCTGATCATCGACCTTGTCGTCGCGTCGACCCTGATGGCGCTGGGCATGATGATGTTGTCTCCCACCATCATCTCCATGCCGTTCAAGCTGTTGCTGTTCGTGCTGGTGGATGGATGGGCGCTGACCATGGGATCGCTGGCGGGGTCATTCGCGACATGACGGGACTTTTACGTCCGTTCGCCCTGAGCCTGTCGAAGGGCCCGCCGGAGCGGAGCGAAGGTTCCGGCCTCGCCTTCGCTCGGCAGACGGCTTCGACTTCGCTCAGCCCGAACGGATTTTGGATATCCTGACATGGAAAACGCCGATTTCTTCATGGGGCTGGCCCAGCAGGCGCTGTGGATCACGGCGCTGGCGGCTGCGCCCATCCTGATCCCGGCGCTGATCGCGGGCCTGATCATCGGCATGGTGCAGGCGGCGACGTCGATCAACGAACAGACGTTGAGCTTCATTCCCAAGATATTGGTCGTGGGCGCGATGCTGACCCTGTTCGGCGGATCGATCATGGTGCTGATCGCCGACTTTACCCGCGAAATCTTCGAGCGGATTCCGGACCTGCTGCAATGATCGCGCCCGGTTTCACCGGCGTCGAAACGCAATTGTGGATCTGGCTGATCGCGATGATCCGGCCGGGTGCGGCCTTCATTGCTGCGCCGGTCTTCGGTGCGCCGGGTGTGCCGCTCCAGCTTCGCCTGATACTGTCGCTGGCGCTTGGCCTTGCCGCGCTCAACAGCGTCACGATTCAGTTGCCGCATGATGGCGTCGCGAGTTTCGAAGGCGTTATGCTGGTCGCGGGCGAAGTTCTGGCGGGCATGGCGATGGGGTTCGCCGTGCAGATCGGTTACGCCGCCGCCTTCGTCGCGGGGGAGACGATCGGCACGGCCATGGGCCTCAATTTCGCCGCGATGGTCGATCCCGCATCGGGCCAGTCGACGCAGGTGCTCGGCACCTTCCTGTCGATCCTCGCCACCTTCCTGCTGCTGGGCATGGACGGCCATCTGCTGCTGATCAGCTTTCTGGTGCAAAGCTATGTCGCCATTCCGCCGGGTGCGGGCCTGATTTCCAACGACACGATCTGGCATCTGATCGAATTTGGCGGTTCGCTGCTGGGGGCCGGGGTTACGGTCGCCCTGCCAGTCGCCTTCGCTCTGGTGCTGGTGCAGATCGTGATGGGGATGCTGTCGCGCGCGGCGCCGGCGCTCAATCTGTTTGCCGTCGGCATGCCTGTGGCGATGATGGCGGGACTGGTGCTGCTCGCCGTCGCCGTGCCGATCCTGGCGGAGGGCCTGACCGCGTCGCTCAAGGCCGGGCTGGAACAGGCCCGCTCCATTTCGGAGGGTCGCTGATATGGCCGGCGGCAATGAGGGCGGCGAAAAGACCGAAAAGCCGACACAGAAGAAATTGCAGGATGCCGCCAAGAAGGGCGATATCCTCCAGTCGCGCGAATTGGGTACGGCGCTGGTGGTGATGGCGGGCATCGGCTGCATTGCCGTCACCGGTCCGTCGCTAATCGACGCGCTGTCGAACATGCTGGTCGAAGGGCTGCGGTTCAAGCGCGACGATATCGTCGATTTCTCGCCGGTGGACCGGGGCTTCGAACTGCTCAAGGGCATTGCCCTGCCGGTGGCTGGCGTCATGCTGGCGACCTTCCTCGCCGCGATCGCGGCGCCGGCTCTGCTCGGATCGCTCGGCTTTCGGCCCGGTGCTTTCGCGCCCAAGCCGGAAAAGCTCAATCCGCTGGCGGGTCTGAAACGCATTTTCGGGATGCAGGGGCTGATCGAACTGGTGAAATCGATCGCCAAGGTCGGCCTGCTCGGCAGCATCGGCGGCTGGCTGATCTGGGACCGGCTGACCGAGATTGTCGGGCTGGGCAAGGCGGGGATCGCGCCGGCCATGGCCGATCTGGGCAATATCTTCATCTTTACCTGCCTGGTCATGGCGGGCGGGCTGTTCCTGATTGCCGGGATCGACGTGCCGGCGCAGATGTTCCAGCGCGCAAAGCGGCTGGGCATGAGCAAGCAGGACATCAAGGACGAGCATAAGGAAAGCGAAGGCTCGCCCGAACTGAAAGGCCATATCCGCCGCAAGCAGTTTGAGGTGCTGAGCGGATCGACGCGCAAGGCGGTGGCGGAAGCGACGGTCATCATCACCAATCCGACCCATTTCGCGGTCGCGCTGCGCTATCGGCCGGGGCAGGATGCGGCGCCGCTGGTGGTGGCGCGTGGATGCGATGCGATCGCGGCGGCTATCCGCGAACTGGCGGATACGAATGGCGTCACGGTGCTGCAATATCCCGATCTAGCCCGTGCCATCTACTTCACCTCGCGCGCCGGGCAGATCGTAAATGAAGGCCTCTACATGGCGGTCGCGACGGTGCTGGCCTTCGTCTTCCGCGTGGAAAACCGGATGGCGAGCGAACTCGACCGGCCGTTCATCACCGTGCCCGAAGACCTGCGTTTCGACGCCGACGGTAAAAAAATGTAAAGCGCGACAAGGCGTTACAAAAAAATCGCATAGTGAATTAAAGTTTAGGTCCACCCATCCGTAATTGGTTCATGGGGACGCATTTAAGGTGTGCGTCATGGATGAATATATATCCCGTGCGGAATTGTCGCCGGTCGACCGGACGGTCGTTCGCGCGTCTGCACCGGCGCAGGCCGTTCAACCTGTCACGGCGGGTCGCGCGAGCGACGCGCCCAATCCGGATTCGCGCGCGGCTGCGGCGAAGCAGGATGTCGCCGACGTGGACCAGGATCTGGCCAGCATCGCCGAATATGTGGAAGTCCATGCCCGCATCGCCGACATATTGTCCGACCTGAATGCGGGCAATGGTGGCGTTGCCGATGCCGCCGACGCGATTCAGGCGATGATCCCCAAGCCGATCGTGATCGTCCCCCTGTTGCCCGCCAGCAAGGAAGCGGTGGAGCATGCGGAGGCGGTGGCCAAGCGGATCGTCGAGCGCGCGTCCTACAGCCATGCGGCGCAGGCCCATCTGTCGCGGGCCATGGTGGAGCAGGCGACCTCGATTTCCTGATTTTCGCCCGATTTTCCAAGCTGAAAATCTTTCCTAAAGGTCTTCTCGCTACCGCCGTTCTACCCTCTTGAAAGGACGGTCCATGACTTCGGTAGGCAGCAGCATCTTGACCAGCCTGGGCGCAGGATCGGGCATCGATACGGCGGCGCTCGTGTCCAGCCTGGTGAGTGCGACCCGTCAGCCGAAGCAATCGGCGATCACCAGCAACCAGACGCTGAACACGTCGCGTATTTCCGCGCTCGCGTCGGCGATCAGTTCGCTCGATACTTTTGCCGACGCTCTGACCCAAGTCCTGTCCGGTGCGGAATATACCGGCTCGCCCAGTTCCAACGACACCAGCATCGCCTCCGTCAGCCTGCTGAGCGGCGGCACGCCGTCCGGTCTGCCCGCTCAGCTTACCGTCGATCAACTCGCCACGGCGCGCGTGCTGTCGTCCAGCAGCGCCGCGGGCGCCACCAGCAGCACGGCGGTCGGCACGGGCAGCTTCACGATCACGACGGCTTCGGGTGAATCGACCACGATCACCATCGATTCCACCAACAACAGCTATTCCGGCCTGGCATCCGCCATCAATTCGGCGAATAGCGGTGTGACCGCCCGCGTCGTCACCGATGCGAACGGCACTCGTCTCGTCTTCAAGGGCGAAACCGGTGCGGCCAATGATTTCAGCATTTCCACCACCGCCACTGATAGCGGCAGCGTACTCGCCAATCTGGGCTGGAGCGGCACCGACAGCAGCACGATGAGCAGCACGTCGGCGCCGCAAAATGCGAAGATCACGCTGGACGGCGTGGCCTATGAATATGCCAGCAACACGATCGACGATGCGATCGACTATCTGCGGATCGACCTGAACAAGGTTTCGAGCGGATCGACCGTCACCCTGTCGATGACGCAGCCGACCGCCGGTCTTGCCGACCTGCTCAAGGAATATGTCAGCGCGTACAACACATTGATGAAGGCGCTGAATACCGCGACGGCGACCGGCGCGGATTCATCCAGCGCCGGCGTGCTGAACGGCGTGTCGAGCGTGCGCGACATGAAGCGCCAGCTTGCGGCGCTGACCTCGACGCAGCTTAGTGCGACCGGCACCTACAAGACGCTGGCCGACATCGGCGTGAGCACCAATCGCGATGGCACGCTGACGCTGGATACGGATCGTCTGGCCGCTGCTCTGGAGGCTGACCCGGAAGGCGTGACCAACATGGTCAATCCCAAGACGTCGACGACGGCAAGTCCGGGTCTGGCCAAGCTCATGGACACCGTCCGCGACAATATCGAAAAAGATGATGGCCCGATGAAGCTGGCGCAGGAGCGCTACGACAAGCTGGCCACGCAATATACCGAACAGCTTGAAAAGCTGGACGAGCAGATGACCAATTATGAGGAGCATCTGACGGCCATCTATTCGGCGATGGAAACGCGCCTAACCGCGCTCAAGGCAACCCAGAGCTATCTCGATCAGCAGATCGAGGCCTGGAACAATAGCGACAGTTAATCAGGGACTTTGCAGACAATGTTCTACAATCAGGGTTATGCAGGTGGTGCGGCGGCGCGGCGTTATGCAGCGGTCCATTCGGGCAGCCGTACCGAAAGCGCCACGCCCCACGGGCTGGTCAAGATCTTGTTCGACGAATTGCTGCTGTCGCTGGAAGCGGCGGCGTTGGCCGAGCGTCAGGGCGACCGGATGAAGGTGTCGGACAAGCAGGCACGCGCCATGTCGATCCTGTTCGCGCTGGAATCCAGCCTGGATTATGACAAGGGCGGCGATGTCGCTGTCGGTCTGTCCCAGATCTATCGTGAGGCGCGTCGTCTGCTGCTGGTGGGCGTCAAGGAACGGACGGCCGCGCCGGTCGATCAGGCCCGCGCCATGATCGAGGAAATCGCCGACGCATGGGGGCAGATCGGACGCTGATTCCAACAGCATCCCGCCTGTGGGGCGGGGTTGCGCGACCATAAGGCCGTCTGTATAGGCGGTGCTCGCAAAAGGGCGGCCCGGCGGGGGTCGCCTTTTTGCGTTATGACCAATGCGCATCGGACGCGCATCATCAGCCCAGAAAGGGAAGGCCCATGTCGATTTCGCCGCTCATGCCCGTTTACCCCCGGTGTGATGTTCGCCCGGTGCGAGGCGAGGGCTGCTATCTGATCGGAGAGCGCGGGGAGCGCTATCTTGATTTCGCGGCAGGTATTGCTGTCAATCTGCTCGGTCATGGCCATCCCAGGCTGGTCAAGACGATCGCCGATCAGGCCGCGACGCTGATGCATGTGTCGAACCTGTACGGCATGCCGCTGGGTGAGCAATTCGCGCAGAAGCTGGTCGACAATACGTTCGCCGACACCGTCTTCTTCACCAATTCGGGCGCCGAAGCGGTTGAATGCGCGATCAAGACGGCGCGTCGCTATCATTATGCCAATGGGCAAGCGCACCGGCACAAACTGATCAGCTTCGACAATGCCTTTCACGGCCGGACGCTGGGCGCGATTTCCGCGACCAGCCAGCCCAAGATGCGGGACGGTTTCGAACCGCTGCTGCCGGGCTTCTCGGTCGTGCCCTTCAACGATCTGGACGCCGCGCTGGCGCAAATCGATGACAATACGGCCGGCTTCCTGCTGGAGCCGGTGCAGGGCGAAGGCGGCGTGACGCCCGCGACGCAGGAATTCATGGCCGGCCTGCGCAAGGCGTGCGACGAGCATGGCCTGCTGCTGGTGCTGGATGAAGTGCAGTGCGGCTATGCCCGGACCGGCACCTTTTTCGCGCACGAGCAATATGGCGTGACGCCGGACATCATGGCGGTGGCCAAGGGTATTGGCGCGGGCTTCCCGCTGGGCGCCTGCCTTGCCACCGAAGAAGCGGCTAAGGGCATGGTCTTCGGCACCCATGGCACCACCTATGGCGGCAATCCGCTGGCCATGGCGGTCGGCCTGGCCGTGATCGAGGAAGTGCTGGCAGACGGCTTCCTGGACCATGTGAAGGCGATGGGCGCGCGGCTGCGTGCGGCGCTGGAGCAGCTCATCCCCAATCATGACGAGATGTTCGAGGATGTGCGCGGCATGGGCCTGATGCTGGGCGTCAAGCTGAAGGAGGGCTTTGACGCCCGTAGCTTCGTTGGGCATCTGCGCGATCATCATGGTTTGCTGACGGTGTCGGCAGGGCAGAATGTGCTGCGCGTGCTGCCGCCGCTCGTCATCGACGAAAGCCATATCGCCGAATGCATCGAGAAGATTTCCGCCGGCGCGCGGAGTTTCTCGGCAGCGCAGGCGGCCTAAGACACTCCTCTAAATTCCGTTCGGTTCGAGCTTGTCGAGAACCGTTCTCGATACGCCTTCTCGACTTCGCTCGAAGGCTACTCGAACCGAACGGAGGATGGAGAAAAGGGGAAACCCATGAAGCATTTCCTGAATCTTTCCGACGCAGGTGGCGATGCGATCGCCGCCATGATTGCCGATGCCATCGACCGGAAGGCCGCACGGGCAGGCAAGCCCAAGGGCTGGGTGGACGCCGATGCGCCGCTCGCCGGCCATACGCTGGCGATGATCTTCGAGAAGAATTCGACGCGCACCCGTGTCAGCTTCGACATGGCGATCCGCCAGCTTGGCGGCACGTCGCTGATCCTGGACGGGGCGACCAGCCAGTTGGGCCGTGGCGAGACGATTGCCGACACGGCGCGGGTGCTCAGCCGCATGGCCGACGTCATCATGATCCGCACCGACGATCATGCCAAGATCGAGGAAATGGCGCATTATGCGACCGTTCCGGTGATCAACGGCCTGACCGACCTGTCGCATCCCTGCCAGATCGTCGCCGACCTGTTGACCGTGGTCGAACATGGTCTGGCCTTGCCCGGCAGCCAGTGGGCCTGGCTGGGGGATGGCAATAATGTCCTGCATTCGATCGTCGAGGCGGCCGGCCTCATGAAGTTCGACGTGCGCATGGGCATTCCCGAAGGCTATGATCCCGATCCGGCCTTTGCCGATGCGGCGCGTGCGGCCGGATCTACCATCACCCTGACCCGCGATGCCGCGCAGGCGGCGGCCGGTGCTGACGTTGTCGTCACCGACACCTGGATTTCGATGGGCCAGTCCCATGCGGAAGAAAAGCTGGCGGCGATGATGCCCTATCAGGTGACGCCCGCGCTGATGGCGGGGGCCAAGGCGGACGCCAAATTCCTCCACTGTCTGCCCGCGCATCGCGGCGAGGAAGTGGTGGAGGCGGTGATCGATGGCCCGCAATCGCTGATCTGGGATGAGGCGGAAAACCGCATCCATGCCCAGAAATCCGTGCTGCTCTGGGCGCTGGGGCGGCTTGGTTGAGTTTTTGGGCGGGCTTCCTATCTAGTGGTCCGATTCTGACATTCGACATGGCTTGAAGCCATGTGGCACACGAATGTCAGAATCTGTTCGGACCACTAGAAATATTTGATCCTAGTGGATTTTACGATTTTGACATTTGCAGACCCATCCCAGCCGCCGGGGGATGCAAATGTCAAAATCAATCCACTAGGCGGCCCGTCCATATTGCTGGATGCCCAATCTTGGTCCGGCGCTGTGCGTGCCGGACGACCGGAGCTGTGAATTGACATCTGCCGCCGATCTTGACCTGGCCCTTGGCTTCACCATCCCGTCGCGCCACGCGCGCGGTCGCCTCGTGCGGCTGGGGCCGGTGCTGGATCAGGTGCTGGCCGCCCATGCCTATCCGCCGCCGGTGGAGCGGCTGCTGGCGTCGGCGCTGGTGCTGGCAGCCTTGCTGGGCAGCACCCTCAAGCAGGCGGACGGGCAACTGACCCTTCAGGCGCAGACCGAACATGGCGTCGTCAGCCTGCTGGTAGCTGACTATAAGGATGGCGATCTGCGCGGCTATGCCAAGTTCGATGCCGACCGGCTGGCGGAGATGGGCCCTGATCCGTCGCTGTTCGGCCTGTTCGGCAAGGGCTATCTGGCGATCACCTTCGATCAGGCGGTGACGGGCGAACGCTATCAGGGGATCGTGCCGCTGGAAGGCCAGTCGCTGGCCGATGCCGCCGAACATTATTTCTTCCAGTCCGAACAGATCCCCAGCGTGATCCGCATCGCCACCCGCCATGAGGCGGGGGAGGGCTGCATCGCGGCCGGCCTGCTGCTCCAGCATCTGCCGGAGGGAGAAGTTGGGCGCGAGCGGCTGCATGTGCGGCATGATCATCCCGAATGGGAGCATGTGCAGGTGCTGGCCGAAACGCTGAAGCCCGAAGAACTGACCGATCCTGCCTTGCCGCTGACGGACATATTGTGGCGTCTGTTCCATGAGGAAGAGGAAGTGCGCGTGACCGAATCGGTCGCGATGGCCAAGGGATGCCGATGCGACCTGACCCATATTCGCGACGTGATCGGCCGCTTTTCTGTCGAGGATCGTGCCGAGATGGCGGATGATCAGGGCGTGATCGGCGTGGATTGCGCCTTTTGCTCGCGCATTTTTCCGCTCGCGCTGGACAGTTTCGCGACCCATTGATTGGCTGTTTGTTTCGAAAATGCGCGGAAGAGCGTATTTTCGATGCCGATGCGGATGCGCCAGAGGCGCATTTCCAAACGAGCGCTAACGATATTTGTAATTGAGGCGGATCGCAGCTTTTAGGTTATGAAATCGCCGTAATTGGCTGGCAGGCAAGACTTGAACAGTCGCGGCCGCAGGGGCGGCGGCTTTTGGCGAATGAGCTGGATATGAGCAGGACCAAACTGCGGCAGCTATGCGCTGCGGCGGCTTTTATGATGGCGACTACCGTTGCGGCAGCGGTTCCGGGTGCGGCGAACGCGCCGGGGCCTGTGGCTCTGCGCACGCTGGAGCCGGGCGAGTGGGAATTGCGTGACCGAGGCGACGGCGCGGAAACCCGCAAGCTGTGCGTCACCGATTTGCGGCAATTGCTACAGGTGCGCCACGGCGCCGCGCTTTGCCGCAGCTTCACCGTGGCCGATGCGCCCAATGCGGTGTCCGTCACCTATGATTGTGCGGCGGCCGGTAACGGGCGTACCGACCTGCGCATCGAAACGACCCATCTGGTGCAGATCCGGTCGCAGGGTATCGCTGATGGCGCGCCCTTCGCCTTTGCCGCCGAAGGGCGGCGCGTAGGCGCCTGTGGCTGATTGCCGCGATCCGCACAGCGACTTGCGCTAGAGCGTTCCGAGGGGTAGCGCGATCCGATGGTTGCCAATGCTGGAAAATTCGCTGTCGTGCTGCTTTCGGGCGGCCTCGATTCTCTCGTCGCAGGCGGTTTGGCGCGTGAGGCCGGCTATCATGTGCTGGCCCTGTCGATCGACTATAATCAGCGGCATCGTGTCGAGCTGAGCGCGGCGGCGCGCGTGGCCGAATCGCTCAATGCGATCCGGCATATCGTCCTGCCGCTCGATCTGACGGCGTTCGGCGGATCGGCCCTGACGGCGGATATCGCCGTGCCCAAGGATGGCGTCGGTCCCGATATTCCGATCACCTATGTCCCGGCGCGCAACACCATCTTCCTGTCGCTGACGCTGGGGCTGGCCGAAGTGGCCGGGGCGAGCGATATCTTCATCGGCGTGAATGCGCTCGATTATTCCGGCTATCCCGATTGCCGCCCGGAATTTATCGACGCCTTCCAGAAGATGGCGACTCTGGCGACCAAGGCGGGAGTGGAAGGCCATCCGATCCGCATCAACACGCCGCTGCAATATATGAGCAAAGCCGACATCGTGCGGGAAGCCTATCGGCTGGGACTGGATACGGGGCTGAGTTGGTCCTGCTATGATCCCACGCCGGACGGCAAGCATTGCGGCCTGTGCGACAGTTGTCGCCTGCGGTCGAAAGGCTATGAGGAAGCGGGCCTGCCCGATCCCACCGTCTACGCGACGCGGCCCTGAACAGGCGATTGTCATGAGCTATGCGGTCAAGGAAATGTTCCTGACCCTTCAGGGGGAAGGGGTTCAGGCGGGACGGCGCGCCGTCTTCCTGCGCTTTGCCGGCTGCAATTTGTGGACCGGGCGAGAGCAGGACCGGGAAAAGGCAATCTGCCAGTTTTGCGACACGGATTTCGTCGGCACGGATGGGCTGGGCGGCGGCAAATTCGCTGATGCGGCGGCGTTGGCGGATGCTGCGCTTGGCTTTTGGGGCGACCGGGCGGATGGCCGCTATATCGTGCTCACCGGCGGCGAGCCGATGTTGCAGATTGACGATGCGCTGGTCGATGCCCTGCATGAACGCGGCTTCACCATTGCGATCGAAAGCAATGGCACCCTGCCGGCGCATCCGAAGATCGACTGGATCTGCATCAGTCCCAAGGCGGGCAGCGATGTGGTGCAGCGGTTCGGGCATGAATTGAAGCTGGTCTGGCCGCAGCCGGGCATGGGCCATAGTCTGGCGGATGTCGATGGGATGGCCGACTGGGCGTTCGACCATCATCTGATCCAGCCGCTGGACGATGCCCATGCACAGGATAATGTCCGCGCCGCGATCGCGCTGGTCATGGACCGGCCGCAATGGCGACTGACGGTACAGGCGCATAAATATCTGGGATTGCGCTGAGATTTCCGGCGGTCGGGTAACGACCCGCCGGAAATGCATGTCATATCAGGGCTTCACGCCGACCTTGTTATTCCATGCCTGATGGCAGGCGGGTTCCAGCACGCCCTTCTTCCAGCATTTCGGATCGAAGGAGGGCATGGCGAGGCTGTAGTCATAGCCGGGCGTGCCGTAAAATTGCTCGCCAGCCGCGATGGTCGACTTCTTGATCGATCCCAGCCCCTTGCGCGCCACATCGGCCAGCGTGCCGCGATCGGCAAATATGGCGTCCTGTCCGACCTGGGCGGCGGTCTGGCAAAAGCCCTTCTGCGCCTGCACCGTCGAATAGCTGGAATAGATGCGGGTATTATACATGTCCCATGCGGACTGGCCGGGTTTGCCCTTGCCAGCCGTGCGCTGGAAATAGCCGAGCATCGTTACCTGCGCCGCGTCCAGTTCGGCGTCATGATGGGCGATCACCTCGTTATAATTGCCGGTGGTCAGCAGCGTGCGTTCGAAATCGCATTGCAGCGCGGCGACATTCAGCGCGGCGCGCAGGTTCCAGGCAAGGCCCGCCTTGATTTCTCCGGCGGTCGCGCCCGGCAATCCCATGGCGGTCGCCGCGGCCGCGTCGGTCAGCGGCGGGGTGCTGAAGTCGGGCGGCGACCAGAAAAATTGCGCGGCGGCAGGCTGGGCAGCCAGAGGCAGGGTCGCCAATGCCAAAGCCGCCATCATGGGGCGCAGGGGGGAACGGAACATCATCACTATCGCCTCTCCGGAAATATCGCGCGCAGGGCGCAATCTTCCAACGCCGTCTTTTCCTGTCGGACGGCTGTATCGCCGCTGAACATTCTTACTGATCGGCCAGCACTTCGGCATCTTCACCGGCGGGCTTTTCAGCGGTCGGCTTCTCGCTCGCAGGCTTGGCCGCGCTGTTGCCGGTGGCGGCATTATCGCTGGGCAGGGCGACGGTGGTGCCTTCGCTCTGCACGCCATCCAGATCGGTCATGGCGTCGGTCGCGGTGCCATCCACCACTTCCATGTCCTTCATCTGCACCTTGTTGCCGCTCTCATCCTTTTGGCTACAGGCGGCAAGGCTGGCGGCGAGCAACGCGACGGCAAAGATATGACGCATCCGGGTCTCCTTGAAAGCGGTCATGCCCGGCAGCCCCCGCCCGGCGAAAAGAAGGCGCGACCCTAGCCGCCTGTTTCGCATTGCTCAACCCCCGTGCCGCAACGGGCCAAGCGACTGAGAAAGGCGGGAAAATGGGCCTTGAGCGCAGCATCCAGCGTCGCCATGGACGTGTCACCGCCCAGCGCCGCGATGCTGGTGACCGGGAACTCGCTGATGCCGCACGGCACGATGCCCCCGAAATGGGACAGGTCGGGGTCGACATTGATCGCAAAGCCATGGAGCGTGATCCAGCGCCGCACGCGAATGCCGAGCGCGCCGATCTTCGCCTCCCGCCCCTGCCGATCGTCGGTCCAGATGCCGATGCGTCCTTCGGCGCGGCGGGCGGCGATGCCCAGATCGCCCAGCGCCGCGATCATCCAGCCTTCGAGATGATGGACGAAATTGCGGACATCCTTGCCCCGTTCGCGCAGGTCGATGTTGAGATAGCCGATCCGTTGTCCCGGCCCATGATAGGTGTAGCGACCGCCACGGCCGGCCGCATGGACCGGGAAGCGCGGATCGAGCAGTTCGGCCGGATCGGCGCTGGTGCCCGCCGTGTAGAGCGGCGGATGTTCGATCAGCCATACCCGTTCCTGCGCCTCCCCGTCATGGATGGCGCTGGCGCGCGCCTCCATATCGGCAAGGGCGGTGGGATAGTCGACCGGGGCGGTGTCCACCCGCCATTCGACGGAAGCGGGGAAGGGCTGAAGGATCGGATCGGGCATGGACGCTTCCTTGACTTGGACTGGGCGAGCGATCAAGGCTCGGCCCGCATTTTCCGGACAGAGATCAGGCGAAAGATATGACGACAATGTCGATCGGCAAGGCATGGGAAGAAAGCCTGGCCTTCATCAAGCGGGAAGGGCATCTGCTCTTTCCGGTAGCGCTGCTGTTCCTGTCGGTGCCGCTGGCCATCGTCCAGCAGATGATCCCGGCCAATTATATGCAGTTGCAGCCCGGCCAGACGCTGGAGTCGCTGCCGCCGCTTCCCGCATCGGTCAGTCTGGGCGTGATCGTCGGCGCGATCGTCATGCTGATCGGTTCCCTGTCCGTCTATGCGCTGGCGCTGCGACCGGGGATCAGCGTGGGGGAGGCGATCCGTCTTGCCCTGTCGCGCCTCGGCGTGCTGGTGGGGGCATCGGCGATCGTCGGGCTTGCCCTGCTGATGGCCATTTTCCTGGTGGCTATGGTCGGTGGGCTGCTGGCTGTCGCCATCGGCAAGGGGGTGGGTGTCCAACTGTCCATCCTGCTGATGACGGGGGTGATTCTCTATGCCAGCGCGCGACTGGTGCCGCTCAGCGCCGTGATCATCGACCGCCGCTCCGGCGTAATCGCCTCCTTGCGGGAAGCGCTGGCGCTGACGCGGGGGCAGGCCGGCCGGATGATCGTCTTCCTCGTAATTTCGATGGTGCTGATCTTCATCATCCAGTTTGCCGTTCAGGCCGCTATCGGCGTGGTCGGCACGCTGTTGCTGGGCAAGGATAGCGGCCGGGCGATCACCGATCTGGTGGTCGCGCTGGCTTCGGGTATTCTCAACGTCTATCTGATGGTGCTGACGGCGCGCATCTATCGTCAGCTGGAAGGCGTGAAACCCTAACCCAGCAGCGGCACATGCGGGGCGGCGTCGCGCGGCAGCACGCCGGCCAGTCGCGGGTCGGCGAACGTCTCGATCTCCCGGCCATAGGGCGTAAATCCGGACTTCTGATAGAAGCCCAGCGCCGCCGGGCTATCCAGCGTGCAGGTGTGGACCCAGAAACGCTCCACGCCTTTGCGCCAGGCGAGGGATTTGGCCTGTGCCATCAGCCAGCGGCCCAGCCCCTTGCCGTTGAGTTCAGGCACAAGGCCGAAGAAGCTGAGTTCGCAGTTCGGCAGTGACCGGAAATCCAGTTCCAGCAGGCCGACTTCGGTGCCGCGTGGATCGGTGACGGCATAGACCTCCACCGCTGGGTCATGAAGAATGGCCTGAAGGTCGGCATCGCGCATGACGAGGCGGGAAAACCAGAGCCATGGCTCCCCGACGCGCCGGAACAGGGTGCGATAGGCGGCAAGATCGGGCGTCTTCCACGGCACCAGCCGCAACGGCGCGGGCGGGATGGGCGCTGGCCGGGGCTTTTCGCGCATCTCCAGATGGGTGACGACCGTCGCCACCATGCCGGGCTCGATGGGGATGAACGGCATCAGCTCCAGCTCGCCATGGGCGGCAGGCTCATAAGGATCGCGTCGATATTGCCGCCGGTCTTGAGGCCGAACAAGGTTCCGCGATCATGCACCAGATTGAATTCGGCATAGCGCCCGCGCCATTCCAGCATCGTGCGATAGTCGGCGTCCGTCCAAGCGTCGCCCATGCGGCGGCGCACGATAGGCGGGAAGGCGGCGAGGAAGGCGTCGCCGACAGCGCGGGTGAAGGCGAAATGCGCGTCGAACGCGGCATCGTCCGTGCATTCGAGATGATCGTAGAAAATGCCGCCTACGCCGCGATGCACATTGCGGTGGGGGATGAAGAAATAGTCGTCCGCCCATTTTTTGAAGCGCGGATAATAGTCCGCCTCATGCCCGTCGCAGGCGGCCTTCAGCACAGCATGGAAATGCGCCGTATCCTCGTCGCGGGGCAGCGGCGGATTGAGGTCCGCGCCGCCGCCGAACCAGCATTTGGTCGTCACCAGATAGCGGGTGTTCATGTGGACGGCGGGCACATGCGGATTGGCCATATGCGCGACCAGGCTGATCCCGGTCGCGAAAAAGGCAGGATTGTCCGCCGCGCCATGAATCGTCTGGGCAAAGCCGGGGGCAAATTCGCCGCCCACGGTCGACACATTCACGCCGACCTTCTCGAAGACCTTGCCCTTCATCACGCCGCGCACGCCGCCACCGCCTTCGCCGGGCGCCTGGCCATCAGCCTCCCGGTCCCAGGCGGTGAAGTCGAAACGGGCGTCGCTGCCCGCTTCCCGCTCGATCGCCTCGAACTCGGCGCAGATGCGGTTCCGCAGCGATTCGAACCATGTCCGCGCCGCCTGCTGCCGGGCATCCAGAACGAAGGGCACGGTAGGAATCGGATTGGTCATGCAGGAAACTTTCCGGTCTGGCGCAGGGCTTCGGCGACGGCGATGCCAGTGGACACGGCGATGTTCAAGGACCGGAAGCCCGGCGCCATCGGAATGCGGACGCGGATATCGGCCAGATCGCGCACATCGTCCGGCACGCCCGCGCTTTCCGATCCCATCAGCAGGATATCGTCGTCGCGGAACTGCACATCGGGCAGGCGCTGTGAGGCATGGGCGCTCATCAGCAGCAAACGGCGGCCCTGCGACTGGCGCAGGGCGTCGAAAGCCGCGAAATTGGCATGGCGGGTCACGTCGGCCGACTCTCCATAATCCATCGCCGCGCGCTTGAGGCGGGCGTCCGAAAAGGCGAACCCGGTCGGCATGATGATGTCGACGGGCACAGACAAACAGGCCGCGAGGCGCAATATTGCACCGACATTGCCCGCGATTTCCGGTTGATAAAGGGCGATACGCATGGCGCAGCGCCATAGTCCATTAGGAGCATTTGCAACAGGCTAGGTAATATTGCGACTGGCAAAGGCGGCGCAGTCCGGTTATCACCCCTTCGAACACGCCGGGGGGAAGGCGGGAGCAGTCACAGGCTGAAATCCCAAATCCCTAGATAAACAGGGCCGTTAAGGGCGTCCCGGCGTGTACAGGGAAGTCTTGCAAGGGTAGAGGTGCATGGCGAGCGTAGAGCATTCTGACGGCCAAAGTCTATCCGGCGGAGAAGGGGTACGCCGCCGCGATTTCATCAACATCGCTGCGGTGAGCTTTGCAGGGGTCGGCGCTGTCGTCGTTGCCCTGCCGCTGATCGACCAGATGAACCCCAGCGCCGATGTGCTGGCACTGGCCTCGACCGAAGTGGATTTGTCCGCGATCCAGCCGGGTCAGGCGATCAAGACCACATTCCGGTCCCAGCCGCTGTTCGTGCGGCAATTGACCCCCGCCGAAATCGCCGAAGCCGACAAGGTCGATCCGTCCACGCTGCGCGATCCGCAGACGCTGGAGGAACGCACGGTCGACGGCAAGAAGCAGTGGTTGATCACCATGGGCGTCTGCACCCATCTGGGCTGCGTTCCGCTCGGTGCCGGCGAAGGCGAGAATCGCGGTGAATTTGGCGGTTATTTCTGCCCCTGCCACGGATCGTCCTACGACACGGCGGCCCGCATCCGTAAGGGGCCTGCCCCCAAGAACCTGGAAGTGCCGAAGTTCAGCTTCACTTCCGACACTGCCATTCTTGTGGGTTGAGGGGGACGAACATGAGCTTTCCATGGGCCGAACATTATACCCCCAAGCATCCGCTGATGCAGTGGGTCGACGAGAAGCTGCCGCTGCCGCGCCTCGTCTATAACGCGATCGGCGCGGGCTATCCGGTGCCGCGCAACCTCAATTATTTCTGGAATTTCGGCGTGCTCGCCGGCGTGGCGCTGGTGATCCAGATCGTCACCGGCGTCATCATGGCGATGCATTATGGCGCCAATGATCTGGTCGCCTTCAGCACCGTCGAACAGACGATGCGCGACGTCAACGCCGGCTGGCTGATGCGCTATGCGCACGCCAACGGCGCCAGCTTCTTCTTCATCGTGGTCTATCTCCACATTTTCCGCGGCCTCTATTTCGGTAGCTACAAGGCGCCGCGCGAAATGGTGTGGCTGCTGGGCCTCGTCATCTTCCTCCTCATGATGGCGACCGCCTTCATGGGCTATGTGCTCCCCTGGGGGCAGATGAGCTATTGGGGTGCGAAGGTGATCACCGGTCTGTTCGGCGCGATACCCGTGGTGGGCGAACCGATCCAGACCTGGCTGCTGGGTGGTTTCGCCCCCGGCAACGCTTCGCTGAACCGCTTCTTTTCGCTGCACTTCCTGCTGCCTTTCGTGATTGCGGGGGTCATCATCCTGCATATCTGGGCGCTGCATATTCCCGGCTCTTCCAACCCGACCGGCGTGGAAGTGCAGGGGCCGCAGGACACCGTGCCTTTCCATCCCTATTACACCGCGAAGGACGGGTTCGGCGTCGGCGTCTTCCTGATCCTGTTTACGGCCGTTTTGTTCTTTGCGCCCAATTATCTGGGGCATCCGGACAATTATATCGAAGCGAACCCGCTTTCGACGCCCGCGCATATCGTGCCCGAATGGTATTTCTGGCCCTTCTACGCGATCCTGCGCGCCTTCACCGTCGACTTCTTCTTCGTGCCGGCCAAGCTGCTGGGCGTGCTGGCGATGTTCGCATCGATCCTGCTGCTCTTCTTCCTGCCCTGGCTCGACACGTCGCCGGTGCGGTCTGGCCATTATCGCCCGATGTTCCGGAAATTCTTCTGGATCCTGATCATCGACGTGCTGGTCCTGGGTTATTGCGGCGGTGCTCCGGCGGAAGAACCCTATGTGATGATCTCGCAGCTTTTCGCGGGTTATTATTTCGCGCATTTCCTGATCATCCTGCCGCTGATCGCGCGTTTCGAAAAGCCGCTGCCGCTGCCCGGATCGATCACCGAATCGGTGCTGGCCAAATATGCCAAGGCTGACGGCGAAACCGCCGCGGTCCCGGCCGAATAAAGGGGTAGACAGCTATGGTTCGCATCGGCGCATTTCTCGTCGGCCTCTTCTTCGCCGGCTGGCTGTTCGTTTCCTTCCTCGTGGGCGCCTATTCCTACGTGACGGAACCGCCGGCCAAGACGGTGGAGCATGAATTCCACCTGGCCCCCAAACATGTGTCCTTCTCGTTCGACGGGCCCTTCGGCAAATATGACCAGCGGCAGCTCCAGCGCGGCTTCCAGGTGTTCAAGGAAGTCTGTTCGGCCTGCCACAGCCTGAAGTTCGTCGCTTTCCGCGATCTGGAAGCGCTCGGCTATAATGAGGCGGAAGTGAAGGCGATCGCCAAGCAATGGGCGATCAAGACGCCATCGGTCGACCCGGCGACGGGCGAGCCGGCAACGCGCGATCCGGTTCCGGCCGATCATTTCCCCAAGCCCTTCGCGAACAATGTCGCGGCGGCGGCGGCGAACAATAATGCGATCCCGCCGGATCTGTCGCTGATGACCAAGGCACGCCACCATGGCACCGCCTATGTCTATTCGCTGCTGACCGGGTTCCAGGAACAGCCGGCCGAACTGCTCAAGAAGTTCCCGGATTCCAAGACGCCGGAGGGGCTGCATTATAACCCCTATTTCGCCAACCTGAATCTGGCGATGGCGCCGCCGCTGTCGGCGGACGGGCAGGTGACCTATAGTGATGGCACCAATCCGACCGTGGACCAGATGGCGCAGGACGTGTCGGCCTTCCTGACATGGACGGCCGAACCGAAGCTGGAGAATCGCCGTGCGGCGGGGCTGGCGACGATCATCTTCCTGCTGATCGCCACGGGTCTGGCCTATATGTCCTACAAGAATATCTGGGCGGACAAGAAGAAGGCGGCCTGACCTCCTTCTTATCGACGAGATGAGGGGCGCGGTTTCTTGAGGAAGCCGCGCCCTTTCTCTATGGAGGCGCGCATGAGCAGCGATCTGACCGACCTCGTCCGCACCATCCCCGACTTTCCCAAGCCGGGCATCCAGTTTCGCGACATCACCACCTTGCTGGCCGATGGCGAGGGGCTGCGCGACCTGACGGCGCAACTGGCCGATATCGCCCGGCCGCTCGATCCCGACCTGATCGTGGGGATCGAGGCGCGCGGCTTCATTCTGGGCGCGGCGCTGGCGATCGCGCTGGGTAAGGGGTTCGTGCCCGTGCGCAAGGCGGGCAAGCTGCCCGGCAAGACGGTCGGCATCGATTATTGCCTGGAATATGGCACCGACAGGCTGGAGATGCATGAAGGGCAGGTGCCACAGGGGCGCCGGGTCATTCTGGTCGATGATCTGATCGCCACGGGCGGTACGGCGGTCGCGGCCGCGCAACTGCTGCGTGAGCAGGGAGCGAGCGTCCTGCTGGCTCTATTCGCGATAGACCTGCCGGATCTAGGCGGTATGGCCGCGCTGAAGGCCGAAGGCATCGCGGCGCGGGCGATCATGGCGTTCGAGGGCGAATAGCGCCGAAGAAGTAGTGGGGGGAAGGCTGTGCCGACGATTGTCCCTTTGCCTGCCGCCGCCGCAATGGCGCTCACGCTGCTGGCGACAGGTTGCGCCACGCCCTTGCCCTTGCGATCGGCCAGTTGTGATGCAGTGCATCCGCCTGTCCTGTCCGTCAGCGCGGATGCGGATCGGGTCACGACCAGGCTGACGGTGCTGACCTATAATATCGAGGGTCTGGGCTGGCCCGCCCGTTCCGGGCGCGCGGCGTCGCTGCGCGCCATCGGCGATCGCCTGTCTGCCCTGCGTGTTGCGGGACAGGCGCCTGACATCATCCTGTTTCAGGAGATGTTCAGCGGCGCCGCCAAGAAGGCGGTGGCCGCCACCGGCTATCCCGCGATCGTGACCGGACCGCGCCGCACGACTCGCGCGAAGGGCGTGACGCGGGACACGCTACCGGGCAAATCGCATATCAAGCGGGGTGAGATCGGCCTGCATTTCACCGGCAGCGGTCTTGCCATCGCTTCCCGCTATCCGATCGTCGATGTCGACATGCATGCTTATGGCCGCCGGTCCTGTGCGGGGATCGATTGTCTGGCCAATAAGGGGATAGTCCTCGCTCGGATCGCCGTGCCGGGCGTGCCGACGCCGATCGATATCTACGACACCCATATGAACAGCCGGGGCGCGTCGCGCGCGCCCGGTCCCCGCAATCTGGCCGCGCATGATCGCCAGTCGCTGGAGGCGTCGGCCTTCATCGATCGCACCCATGATGATGCCTATCCCGTCATCTTCGGCGGCGATTTCAACATGCGCCATTCCGAACCGCGCTGGGAGAATTTCTCCCGCTACCAGTCGCTCAATCTGGTGCACCGGGTTTGCGCCGATCCGGCGTCCGCCTGCGATGTCCGCATGTCCTGGGATGGCGACGAGCCGTGGATGGATACGCAGGATCTGCAATTTTTCTGGCCCGGCGACCGGGTCGCGGTTCGGCCGATCCGGGTGGAAGCGATGTTCGACGGCGGGCCAAGCGGTCCCGAATTGTCGGATCATGACGGCTTTCTGGTCACCTACCAGCTGTCCTGGCCCAAGGGCACGGTGTCGCAGCCGGGTGGTTGCTGACGATCAGGCGGCGCTGGCGATGCTGCCTAGTGCGTCCGGCAACAGATCTACGGCCGCCGCCAGTCGCTCGTCCAGCAGGCCCAGCAGGGCGGTCCAGCTATCGATATGGTCCAGTTCGCCCGGTCCGTCCGATACGCCGCGCAGGCCCATCAGAGGGACGTCGAATCGCGAACAGGCTCGCGCGACCGCGAATGTCTCCATGTCGACCATATCCGCGTCGATGGCGCCATATTCCTCTCCGCCGACCACATTCGCGCCGGTCGACAGGCGTGCCAGCGGCAGGGGCAGGGGGGTGACGAGGGGTAGGTCGACCGGATGATCGGTCAGAGGCGTGACGCCCTTGGTAAAGCCAAGGCGGGACGCATCCATGTCCCGCCAGGAAACGCTGGATATCTGATATATCTCGCCGAGCGGACAGGCCCGCGATCCGGCTGACCCCAAGCTGACGACCAGATCGGGCAGGTCGCCCCTTCGAGCCAGGTCCTGAAGCGCCATGCCGGTGACAAGCGCGGCTTCCACGGGCCCCACGCCGGTCAGCAGGGGCGAGAAGCGGGCGCGCAGGTGCGGCCCATATTCGGCCTCCACGGCCATGACGAAGAGGACGCGCCTGCCTCCGATTCGCTCGCACGTCGCCGTCATCGCCTGTCCCTTGGTTGTATTGCCTGTCTGTAATGTCGAGGACATGCTCCTGACACGCCGCCGCGCTATAGTCGAGACCCCTTCAAGTCCCAAGAGTTGACCATGCGTGCTCCCATCATCCAGCCCCTCCACATTCGTTCGACCGATGAAGATTGCATCACCGCTGCCGATATAGAGGCCTGGGCCAAGGTGGAGCGCGCGCTGTCGGGTAAGCGCGAAGCCTGTCGCAAGCTGCGCATCATCACGGGCCGCATGGCAAACGGATAGGCGGTCAACCGCAGCGCTGAAATGTTGGAAAAGAGAAAGCCCGCCGCTTCATTTGAAGCGACGGGCTTTGTCATGGTGGGCGTGGCAAGGATTGAACTTGCGACCCCTGCGATGTCAACACAGTGCTCTACCACTGAGCTACACGCCCGCCGTGGAGGGGGCCAATAACGGGGGTCGGTGACTCGCGCAAGCAGGAAATTGATTCATGCCGATATTCTTCTGGACAGGACATGGGTCGGCCATATGCTGCGGCGCAAACAGGGGACGCCGACATCCATGCTGCCAACGCCATCTTCGCCGGTTGAAACGGCGCCACGGTTGCCTTTTTATCGCCAGCTCTATGTTCAGGTTCTCATAGCGATCGCCCTGGGTGTGCTGATCGGCCACTTCTGGCCGGATGCTGGCAAGCAGCTGAAACCGCTGGGTGAAGCCTTCATCAAGCTGGTGAAGATGATCATCGCGCCGGTCATCTTTCTGACGATCGTCACCGGCATCGCGGGCATGAAGGAACTGGGCGCGATCGGCCGGGTCACGGCCAAGGCCTTCGGCTATTTCCTGACCTTCTCGACGCTCGCGCTGGTTGTCGGTCTGATCGTCGCCAATGTCGTGCAGCCGGGGGCAGGCCTCAACATCGATCCCGCGACGCTGGATGCCGGCAGGGTCGCCGATTATGCGCATCAGGCGCATGAGCGGACGCTGACGGGCTTCCTGATGGGCATCATCCCATCGACCATGGTGTCGGCGGTGGCGGACGGGAATATCCTTCAGGTGCTGTTCGTGGCGATCCTGTTCGGCATCGCGATGACCATGGTGGGGGAAAAGGCCGATCCGTTGATGGCTGTGCTCGAATCGGCGAGCCATGCGGTGTTCAAGCTGGTCGCTTTCCTGATGAAGGCGGCGCCGATCGGCGCTTTTGGCGCGATGGCCTTCACTATCGGCGAATATGGCGTCGGTACGCTTGCCAATCTCGCCGGGCTGGTTGCGACCTTCTACCTGACAGCGCTTTTGTTCGTGCTGGTGGTGTTGGGGACGGTGGGCTGGTTCGCCGGGTTCAATATCCTGCACCTGATACGCTATCTGAAAACGGAATTGCTGCTGGTGCTGGGCACGTCTTCGTCCGAGGCGGCGCTGCCCAGCCTGATCGAGAAGATGGAGCGGGCCGGTTGCCGCAAGTCGGTGGTCGGGCTGGTCGTGCCGACCGGCTACAGCTTCAATCTGGACGGCACCAACATCTATATGACGTTGGCGGCGCTTTTCATTGCGCAGGCCTGCAATGTGCATCTGACTTTGGAGCAGCAGATTTTGCTGCTGCTGGTGGCGATGATTTCGTCCAAGGGGGCGGCTGGCGTGACCGGCGCGGGCTTCATCACCCTGGCGGCGACATTGTCGATCGTGCCGTCGGTGCCGGTGGCGGGGATGACGCTGATATTGGGCGTCGACCGCTTCATGAGCGAAGTTCGGGCGTTGACCAACTTCATCGGCAATGCGGTGGCGACGATCGTGGTGTCGGCCTGGGAAAAGGGCCTGGATCGCGAACGGCTCAACGCCGCGATGGCAGGGCGCCCGCTCGATCCGACGCCGGATATGGAAGAAGTGGTGGCTGACTGAGGGCCCGCCCGATCGGGCCTGTCAGCTCAGGCCCGACACGCTTTCGCTGCCGAACATGCGTTCGACCTCCAGCACCAGATCGCGCAGGTGGAAGGGCTTGGACAGCACCTTTGCCTGCGGCACGGCCTTGCCGGCTTTCAGCGTCACGGCGGCAAAACCGGTGATGAACATGATCCGCATGTCTGGCGCGACCTGCGCGGCGTGCTGCGCCAGTTCGATGCCGTCCATTTCCGGCATAACGATGTCCGTCAGCAGCAGATCGAACCGATCGCTGTTGATATGCGGCAAGGCTTCCATGCCGGTTGCGGCCGACACCACCTCATAACCCGATCGTTCGAGCGCGCGGGCGAGATAGACCCGCATGCTCTCATCATCTTCCGCCAATAATATGCGAACCATTGCCCCTACACAGTCCCATGCGGCTGATTCGCCGAATTGCGCGCCGCCAACGGGGTGGCGCGTGGCCCGCTTATATGCGACAAGGTGTAAATATTATCCAGCCGAGCAAGGCTTTTTTGCGCGCCGGTGAAAGGAGCCGCATTGGACCATCCCGCGCCGCGTTCCCCGACCCTGACCGAGACTGTTTTCGATCTTTATGGCCCGGTTGTGCCCGACCAGCCGGTCATATTGTCCGTGCCCCATGCAGGGCGGGACTATCCCGACGATCTCTTCGCGGCAGCGCGGGTGCAGCCGCAGATGCTGCGTCGGCTGGAGGATCGTTGGGTCGATCTGCTGGCGCATCCTCTGATTGCGGACGGATTTTCCGTTCTTGTCGCGCGGTCGCCGCGCGCGATGATCGACCTTAACCGGCATGAGCGGGAGATCGATCCCGCCATGATCGCCGATCTGCCGCGCAATGTGCCCTTGCAGACCAGCGTCAAGCTGCGTGGCGGGCTGGGGCTGTTCCCGCGTCGCATGCCGGGCGCCCATGAGTTATGGCAACGGCCCATGCTCTGGGCGGAGGCGGTGCGTAGGGTCGAGGAACTGCATCGTCCCTATCATGCCGCGGTCGCGCGCCTGATGACCGCAGCGCGGCAGGCGCATGGTCATGCGATCCTGATCGACCTGCATTCCATGCCGCCCTTGCCGCCGCCCGCAGCGGGGCAATCGGCACCGGCGCTGGTGCTGGGCGATCGGTTCGGGCGCAGCGCGTCGACCCGGTTGATGATGTTGGCGACCGATATTGCCGAAAGCCATGGCTTCAGCGTGGCGCAGAACAGTCCCTATGCCGGCGATCATATGGTGGATCGCCATGGCCGGCCGGAGCAGGGCATGCATGCGATCCAGATCGAGATCGACCGCAGCCTCTATCTGGACGTGGCGCTGGAGCGACCGGGGCCGGGCGTGGCGAGGATGCAGGCGCTGGTCAGCAATATCGCGCAAGCGCTGGCGGCGGAATTGCCGCGCGCCGACTATGCGCTGGCGGCGGAATAAGGGTCAGTTGTCCCGCGCGGCCACCAGCGTCGCGCCCGCTACGCTCAGATGATGGGAATCGAAATAGAGCGGCTTGCCGTTGCGTTCGATCGCGCAGTAGCGTGCGTCGCATAGCGCGGCGAGCGTGTCGATCAGCGGCACGCCCAGCCTTTGCCAACGGGCGAAGGCGGCGCGCAGATGCGTCGTGCGTTGCTCCACGACGCTGCGTGCTACGCCCTGTGCCTGATGCATCCGTCCGGCCTGCGCCAGATGGGCCAGATGGCGTGGCACGTCGAAGGGCTGAGGTGGCACCGGGCCGATCAGCACGACCTGTCGTCCCTGCGCGCGTAGCGCGGCTATGGTGCTGTCGAGTTGCGCGACGAAGGTGGGGCGATCGAAATCGCCATTGGCCCAAAAGGCGGCCAGATAGATGCGCCTGATGCCGGGATCGGCGCGGATTGCGTCGAAGGTGGCGCGGTTGGCGGCGGCGCAGCGCGGGTCTTTGGCCTCATAGTCCAGCACGGGCGGGCAACTGGATGTGGTGCGTTCTATCAGGGAGCGGCCCTGTGCCTTTGCCCGCACGGACAAAGCATAGGCCAGTTCCACACCATGGCTGTCGCCCCACAGCATCGCATCGGGGCGGACGTCGGCGCCCAATATGCAGGGCTTTGCGTCGCGCATGAAATTGTCATGGCATTGCTTGCGGGTCGGGGCGAAATCCGCCTGTCCCGCCATTTGCGCCAGCACCTGCGGCGTGAAGCGGGCAGGCCAGCCGCCCATCGCCATCAGCGCCAGCGACAGGATGCAGAGCAGGGCCATGGCCGTCCCGGTGAAACGGAAGATGGCGCGTGCCGGCAGTCGTCGGGAGTCGCGGAACGGCCGCTCGACGAAGCGCCAGGACAGGATCGCGGCGGCCAGAGCGGCGACGATCACCAGGATTCGCGTTGCGCCGGACAGCGGCATGTCGGTCGCATATTCGGTGAAGACGATCAGCGGCCAGTGCCACAGATAGAGCGAGTAGGAAATGAGGCCGACCCCGACCAGTGGCGGCAGCGCCAGCAGCCGCGCCATGCTGGTGCCCGGCGCGGCATGGATCAGCGCCGCCGCGCCCAACACTGGCGGCAGGGCGGTGAGGCCGGGGAAGAGGGTGTTGCGATCATAGAGGGTGACGGCGCAGGCGATGGCCAGCACGCCGCCCCAGGCGATCAGTTCGCGCATCCAGCGGGGCCGGATCGGCGGGAGGGCGCCCAGCGCCAGCAGCGCGCCGGCGAATAATTCCCATGCGCGGGTCGGCAGCAGGTAGAAGGTGAAGCCGCTGGTGTCGCGCTGCATCGCGATGGCAAGGATCAGCGATCCGGCGGCGATCCCCGCCACCACCGCCTTGCGCCAGTGCGGGGCGAAGCGGGCCAGCAGCATCAGCAGGATCGGGAAGCCGATATAATATTGCTCCTCCACCGCCAGCGACCATGTGTGGAGCAGCGGTTTCACATCGGCGCCGCCGGAGAAATAGCCGGTGTCGGTGAAGAACCAGAGGTTGGAAGCGAATAGCGTGGCCGCCAGTGCGGATCGCGGCACGCCCTCCAGATCGCCGGGAAGATAGAGGAGGGCCGCAGCGGCCAGCACGATCAGGATCATCAGCGCCAGCGCCGGCATGATCCGGCGGAACCGGCGTTCGTAGAAGCGGGCCAGAGAGAAGCGGCCCTCATCTACTTCGCGGGCGATGATGCCGGTGATCAGATAGCCGGATATGGCGAAGAAGATGTCGACCCCGACATAGCCGCCCGAAAAGCCCGGCACATGCGCATGGAACAGCAGCACCGGCAGGATGGCGAGCGCCCGCAGCCCGTCAATGTCGCGCCGATAGCGAATCTGGCTGGTGCTGGGGGTGGCCGGTCCGTGCATGTCGCTGGCCTAGCGCCAAAGCCCTGACATTTGCTTTATGTCCCTGCGACTCGGATCATGCGCCACCCATTGCTCTTATGGCGCCTTCGGCAAAGCCGGTTGCGTCTCGTGCAACCATGGTTTCGTCCTTCGCATTTGCGAAAATCCGCCCCGCAGGACAAAAGGACTGTGCCTTTCAGGCATCCTCTCCTAAAAACTTTCAGGCTGGTCTTCGGATCAGCCTTTTTTTTGTCGTTTCGATGCGCTAGAAAATCCGCGCTGATGTCCCGCCAATAAAAAAGTTTCTGGAGAGGAGCCGCCGGTAAGACCGGCAGGTGGGATATGGCTGGGGGATCGAGCGCTTTTATCGGCGCTCTCCCCCAACTTCTTTAATCAGTTCGCCAGCGCTTCCATCTCGCGACCATAGGCGACGACCGCTTCGACTTCCGCCGTGTCGCCCAGCACCACGCCGACGCGCTGATGCAGCGCCTTGGCGGGGAGGTCCATGATCGGCATGAAGCCGTCGCTCGACGCGCCGCCGGCCTGTTCGATCAGATAGCTCATCGGATTGGCTTCATACATCAGGCGCAGCTTGGCCTTGCCCGGCGTGCGGTGATCATAGGGATAGAGGAAGATGCCGCCGCGCTTCAGGATGCGGTGGACGTCCGCCACCATGGAGGCGGTCCAGCGCATATTATAATCCTTGCCGCAGGGGCCTGCTGCGCCGGTTACGCGCTCTTCGACATAGCGGGTGATGGCCGGCGACCATTGGCGGCGGTTGGACATGTTGATCGCGAATTCGCACTTGCCCTGCGGCATCTTCATGTCCGGATCGGTCATGACCCAGCTGCCGACTTCGCGGTCCAGCGTGAATTCATAGACGCCGGTGCCGACGCTGAGCACCAAAATCGTTTGCGGTCCGTAGATGGCATAGCCGGCGGCCACCTGCTGACGGCCATTCTGAAGGAAATCCTCCTCCGTCACATCGCGCCCGGCGCAGCCTTCGGGCGCCTTGAGCACCGAGAAGATGGTGCCGACCGACAGGTCGACATCGATATTGCTGGACCCGTCGATCGGATCGAACAGCATCAGATATTCGCCCTTGGGATAGCGGTTGGGGATGGGATAGAGCGTCTCCATCTCTTCCGACGCCATCGCCGCCAGATGCCCGCCCCATTCATTGGCGTCGAGCAGCAATTCATTGGCGATCACGTCCAGCTTCTTCTGCACCTCGCCCTGGACATTCTCACTGGTCAGGCTGCCCAGCACCTCACCCAGCGCGCCCTTGCCGACGGCATGGCTGATCGTCTTGCAGGCGCGGGCGACGGTTTCGATCAGCAGGCGCAGTTCGCCGGGCAGGGCATTATGTTCGCGCTGCTGTTCGATCAGGAAGCGGGTGAGGGTGGTTCTAGCCATGAAACGCCTTTCGCGAAAGGATCGGGGATCGCGGCCGGGCGGCCGGATCGGAAAAGAGGATGCCGCATCTTCGCTAAGGGACTGGAAAGCCCTAGTCCAGCCGGACGCGACGTACCGCTGTCTCTTGTTAGCGTTGTCATGTTACAAAGCATGTATGGCGGAACCCGGCGGCCTGCTCCCTGTTGCGCAGCCGTGCCGAACGGCGGCATAAGAGGAGCATCATGGACAGTCTGATTACCGCTTTCACCGACCCTACAGCCCTTGCCGCGCTGATCGCGCTGGTGGTGATGGAGGTGGTGCTGGGCATCGACAATCTCGTCTTCATCTCCATCCTGACCAACAAGCTGCCCGAAGCGCAGCGGCCCAAGGCGCGCAAGATCGGCATCGGCCTGGCGCTGGCGATGCGGTTGGTGCTGCTGTCGATGATCGCGTGGATCGTGGGACTGACCCAGCCGGTGTTCGATCTGGGCTTTTCCGGGCCGCTGGACATGCATGGTGCGCCGACCTTCGAAACGCAATTTTCCTGGCGCGACATGATCCTGATCGGCGGCGGCCTGTTCCTGATCTGGAAGGCGACCAGGGAAATCCATCACAGCGTCGATCCGGCGCCGGGTGACGGCGTGCTGGGCAAGAAGGGCGTGGCGACGATCGGTTTCGGCGCCGCGATCGTGCAGATCATCCTGCTCGACATGATTTTTTCGCTCGATTCGATCCTGACGGCGGTGGGCATGACGGACAATCTGGCGGTCATGTATATTGCCGTGATCGTGGCGGTGACGGTGATGCTGATCGCCGCCGACCCGCTCGCCAACTTCATCGCCCGCAACCCGACCGTGGTGATGCTGGCGCTGGGCTTCCTGCTGATGATCGGCGCGGTGCTGATCGCCGACGGTTTCGGCGTGCATGTGCCCAAGGGCTATATCTACGCGGCGATGGCGTTCTCGACGCTGGTGGAATGCCTCAACATCTTTGCCCGCCGGGCGCAGGCGCGCAAGGCCGCGGAATAGGGCGGGAGGCTGCCTGACGAGAGGCGGCAGGGTCACGGCCCAAAGTTCACACTGTCGTCGGCTGTTTTGGGGCTGAAGCGTTCCCGAAGCGCTCGCAACGCGCCTGCGAAGCGCCCCCGAAGCGTCACATGGGATAGCATGAGGGTCACGGCCATGCGCCAGTGACGGGCCTGCCGTGCGACAGTGGCGCGTTGCCTTTCGCGGCGGGTGGACGTGCAGGGTGGTGGTTGTTCCATCGATCAGGATAGATCAGAGATTATCCAACATGGAAAGTGTGTTGGATCTGGGATGAGGAGCGGGCAGCAGACGGTCTGGAGGCGACCACGCAAGGACATTCGTTGCCCCTCCGCCAGTGCCGAAAGCCGCCATTCCAACAGATGGTTTAAGTGACGTGTTGGTGACCGAATCCAACGATCAGTAGACACTCAATGAGCTGTTATAAGCGTGCACTGACCTTCGCTTTTGTAAATCGTTCCGCTGAAGCTGCTGATCCTTTTCAAAGCCAAGGATTTTCGGTCAATTACAAATAAAGTCTTCATCCAGTCAGTAAGCGTTTCCACAAATCTAATCTCTGCGGCATCGAACTCAGCGGCAAACTTTGGTGACTTATAAGGTTTCGAGGACAGGGTAACAAAAGCTGCGGTTCTGGCTTCCTCGTCAAGCGTAACCTCCATCGAATAGAGTGACGCCGGCGCATCGGATTTGGTGATTTCGCACATCAACATCATCGGCGTAGTGGCAGATGTAGCGCCTGCATTCGAGCTTAGCAGAATGTCTCCTAGCCACCCGACAATCGCTTTCTTCGCACGCATTCTGTCCCCCATGGCAAGTGCGATCTTAGATGTTCTTCAGCATCACCGAAGAATCTCTCCTCGCGTCATGACAGCTTTATGCGTCTTTGCACCTGAAATCCGATAGTCTGCTCCCCACCCATTTTCGTCATTCCCGCGCAGGCGGGAACCCATCTCCCAACCTCTCAACAAGGTGAAGGGGCGAGAGATGGATGCCGCCTGCGCGGGGATGACGGTGTAGGGATGATGCGTTTGCTAACCACCCATCCTGGTAGTCATGGAAATGTGGTTGATTGCACCCTGTCCCGGAAGATGCGACAGGCCGGCGCGACCATCAACGCAGGACCATCATCTATGTCGGCATCGATCCAGCCCACCGCCAGTTTCAAGGATAACCTTCAGCTTTTGCCGCCGATCGACGGGTTGCAGCGCATCGACCTGATCGATGCCGCCGGGACGATCGTCGCCACGATCGAGAACCAGCCGGGCAAGCAGGGATCGCTGGCGCTCTATCATTATCTGGCGCAGCAGTTCGGCGCGCTGGACAGGGTGGCGGCCGCGCATGGGCTGGAAGTGTTCGCCGAACATGTGCCCGATGCCCGCAACCGCCCGGGTGCGCATCCCAATGTCGATCGGCTGATCGCCATCGCGGACGGCGGCGAGGCGCTGGCTATCGCGGTGGTCGCCGCCTGATCCGGCGGGCCTGAAACGAAAAAGGGGGCGGGATCATGCGATCCCGCCCCCTTTTGTGTAGGCTATGTCGATCACGCCGCGGCGCGGCGTTCCTTCAGTTCCTCGTTCAGCATTTCCGCAAGCAGGAAAGCGAGTTCGAGGCTCTGCGCCGCGTTGAGGCGCGGATCGCAATGGGTGTGGTAGCGATCGGCCAGGCCTTCGTCGGTGATCGCGATGGCGCCACCGGTGCACTCCGTCACATTCTGTCCGGTCATTTCCGCATGGATGCCGCCGCCGAAGCTGCCTTCCGCACGGTGCACGGCGAAGAAGCCGCGCACTTCGGCCAGGATGCGGTCGAACGGCCGGGTCTTGTAACCATTGGCCGCCTTGATGACATTGCCGTGCATCGGGTCGCAGGACCAGATGACCGGATGACCTTCCCGCATCACCGCGCGCACCAGCTTGGGCAGGCCGGCCTCGATCTTGTCATGGCCATAGCGGGTGATGAGCGTGATGCGCCCGGCTTCCCGCTTCGGGTTCAGCGTGTCGAGCAGGCGCAGCAGCGCGTCCGGCTCCAGGCTGGGGCCGCACTTCAGGCCGATCGGGTTGCCGATGCCGCGCAGATATTCGACATGGGCCGACCCTTCGAAGCGGGTGCGGTCGCCGATCCACAGCATGTGCGCCGACGTGTCGTACCAGTCGCCGGTCAGGCTATCCTGACGGGTCAGCGCCTGTTCGAACGGCAGCAGCAGCGCTTCGTGGCTGGTGTAGAAGCTGGTGCCGCCAAGCTGCGGCACAGATTCCGCGTCCAGGCCACAGGCGCGCATGAAGTCGAGCGCCTGGCCGATCTGGTCGGCCATCGCTTCGAACTTCGCGGCCCAGGGCGAGCGGCCCATGAAATCGAGCATCCAGCCATGGACGCGATCCAGCGACGCATAGCCGCCGGTCGAGAAGGCGCGCACCAGATTGAGCGTCGCCGCCGACTGGTTATAGGCCTGCACCATGCGCTGCGGGTTCGGTTCGCGCGCTTCGGCCGTGAAGGCGATGTCGTTGACATTGTCGCCGCGATAGCTGGGCAGTTCCACGCCGCCGATCGTCTCGGTATCGGCCGAGCGGGGCTTGGCGAACTGGCCCGCCATGCGGCCGACCTTCACCACCGGCAGCTTCGACGCGAAAGTCAGGACCACCGCCATCTGGAGCAGCACGCGGAAGGTGTCGCGGATGTTGTTCGGATGGAACTCCGCGAAGCTCTCCGCACAGTCGCCGCCTTGCAGCAGGAAAGCCTCGCCGGTCACGACCCTGGCGAGATCCGCCTTCAGATTCCGTGCCTCGCCCGCAAAGACGAGGGGCGGAAACTGGCCAAGCTGGGCCTCTACCGACGCCAGAGCGTCTGCATCCCGATAAAAGGGCATCTGGATGCCCTTATGCTCCCGCCAGCTTTCCGGCGTCCACTTCGCCGCCACGTCGAGTCTCCTTCGCATCTGATAAAATAGGGGGCGCACCTACGCTTTCGCGGTGGCCAAGGCAAGTTTATAGCGGTTTGGTGGCCGCTGCGCGCAATGATTTGTCCCGATCAGCCTGATCGATCCGCTGAATATCCGGCGCTTACTTCTGACAGGGCCAGCGTTCGTTGAGCGAAACGCTGACGAGGACGGAGGCGGGGCCGCTGCGCTGATCGGGCCAGCGCTCCAGATAGGCGATCACGGTGCGCCGGGCGTCGTCGGCGCTCATGCGGTCGGGCCAGCAGACCGGGCGGGCGCGGCCGATGAACATGTCCTTGCGAATGCCGTCCACCACGCCGACGATGTAAGCGGTGCAGGCGAGCGCATATTCAGGCGCCTTGTGGCGGCATTTGGCGAGCAGGGTGGCGCCGGTTTCGAACATGAACGCCTGCGCCGCGATCGGGGCGGGGGTGGTGGCGATGACCAGAGCGGCGGAGAGGAGGAGCAGGCGCATCTATTATAGTATCCAGTCGTTGCCGGGCGATCGACGCCTATCATAGTGCTCCTGCGAAAGCAGGAGTCCAGGATGCAGGGTGATGCGTTCGACCCTTGGCTCCTGCTTTCGCAGGAGCACCTAGTCGGCCTGGCTCAATCCTTCCGCTTCGCCATGAAGCTGAAGGTGACGGCGACCTGCGGGGTGAGGCCGGTGCTGCTGTCGCCATTGCCGACGTCAAAGGCGCTGCGGGCGACGGTGGCGCTGCCCGTCACCGTGCGGCTGGTATCCTTGCCGGACAGGGTGAAGCGGATGGTCTGCGGCTTCGACACGCCCTTGAGCGTCAGGGTGCCGCGGGCGCGATAGCTGTTCGCGCCGGTCGCTTCCGCACCGCTGGCGGTGAAGGTGGCGGTGGGGTGGGCGGCGCTGCCGAAAAATTCGTCGCCGGGCAGCATGCCGTCCTTATAGGCGTCGCCCACGCTGGCCGATGCCATGTCGATCGTCACCTTGATCGCGGCGCTGGCGGGATGGTCCGGGTCCATGGCGATCTGCGCGGTCCATTTGGAAAAGCTGCCGCTGATCGTGTCGCCATCATTGCCGACCGAAAAGCCGATGCGGCCGCCGGGTTGCACGGTCCAGGCGGGGGGAGGGCCGATGGGCTCCTCTTCGGCGACGGTCGCTTGCGTTGCGTTGGCGACGGCATTGTCGGCCGGGACGGTGGCGTTGACCGCTTCCGCTTCGGCGGTGTTGGCGACCTGATTGTCGACTTCGTCGTCTTGCGGGGCAGGCGCTGGCGCGGCAGGCGCCTGTGGTGCAGGCAGGATTGCGCGGCCGGCGACGAAGCCCAGCAGGATGAGCGCGGGCAAAGCGATCAGCAGCGCGGGCGACCGGCCCGGCACCATCCGCCAGATCAGGCCATCGCCCATCAGGACATGGTGGCGCAGCGCACCCGCGACATGGAGCAGGAACAGGGCGATGCCCAGCCAGGCGATCAGGCCATGGCCATTTTCCGCCAGCGCATGGACGGAGGCGGGCAGCGGCAGATGCGGCAAAGGCAGCAGGCCGAAGAGCAGGGTCGGCACCTTCACCTTCGCGGTCGACACCAGCGCCCATCCGGTCAGCGGCGCGCCCAGCATGAAGGCATAGAGGCCGACATGCACGGCGGAGGCGAGCGCGCCCTGCCAGCCGCCTTCCAGCTTGGCTGGGCGGGGTTTCCAGTAGCGGATGGCGATGCGGGCGACGGTCAGCGCCAGGATCAGCATGCCAACCGATTTGTGCCATTGATAGAGGTGGAAGCCATGCGCGCCCAGCCCCTCCAGCGCCCAACCAACGGCGATCTGGAAGGCGAGCAGGGCGGCGATCGCCCAGTGCAAAATGATGGCGGCGAGGCTGTAACGCTGCGGCATGGGATATCCTTGGGTCATGTCGCGGGCGAAATTAAGTCTGGCGCACGATGCTGTCCATGCTCACAAGTCGAAACGCATTGTTGCTCATGTGTCCAAAAGGCCGCAGTTTCGTCATTTTTCTGCGACCAATTGCATCGTTGGCCATGATGGCTATGGCAATGTGACAGAAAATTCCAAAGGAAAACAGGACATGGCCAAACCCGAATCCTGGCGTCTGAACCCCGAAGCCTATCGCTTCGTGACCAGCATCGACACGCGGTTCCAGGATCTGGATACCATGGGCCACATCAATAATGTGGCGATTTCCGGCATTTTCGAAACCGCGCGCATCCGGTTCCACCATCATATGGGCCGTCATCCGCAGGAACAGGGCGTGCGCTGGCTGGTGGCCAATGTGAACCTGAACTTCGTGGAGGAATCGCATTTCCCCTATCCGTTCGAGGTGCATTGCGCGATCGGCCATATCGGTCGCACGAGCTGGACCATCAGCTCGGCCGGGTTCCAGAAGGGCGTGTGCGTCGCCACCTGCGACACCACGGTCGTCACGCACGGGGCCGAAGGGCGCCGGTCGATTGACGATACGCTGCGCGAGGCGATGGAACTGAACTTCCTGCGGATGCCCGAAACGGCCTAACGAAAACCGGCCATCCGTCGGCTCCACTGAAAGGCGATGACCCCGCCCTTGACCGGCTGGATCAGCGCGGCTGCCAGCAGGATCGCCAAAGTCGGCCAGATCACCGCCTGCCAGCCCATCGGGATGGCGAAGGCCGCATTCACCTCTATCATCAAGGGCAAGAGAATATGCCCCAGGAGCAGGATCACGATATAGGCGGGGAAGTCGTCCGCCTGATGCCCGTCCAGCGACTGGCCGCAATGCGGGCAGGCGGATGCGGTTTTCAGGAAGCGCGCGAACATCCGCCCCTCGCCACAGGCCGGGCAGCGGCCGCGCAGCCCATGGGCGATGGCCGGGCCGATCGGGCGGTCTGGATGCGGGGCGGGATCGGTCATGGGATCGGGGCTAGGGGGTCGGCTGCCTGCGCGCAACAGAGCATCGCGCGCCTATTTCCTTTCGCTGATCGTAAAGATTGTTAAGAAGCGCCATGCGCCTGCCCGGTCCCGACGAAATCTTCTGCCTGTTCGACGATGCACGTGCGCAGGGCGCGGCGCATGCGCGGCTCTATCGCGATCCGGTGGGGATCATCGCGGCGCAGACCATGGCGGAGGTGCAGCCCGCGCTCGACCGGCTGGCCGATGCGCGCGAGGATGGCCTGCATGTGGCGGGCTATATGGCTTATGAGGCGGGGCTGGCGCTGGAAGAGCGGCTGGCGCCGATCGCGCAGCGGCGCGGCGGCAATAGGCAGCCGCTGCTGTGGTTCGGCCTCTATGAAGGCGTCAGGCTGATCGCACCGGACGATTTGCCCGCGATGCTGCCCGATCCGTCCGGCGCCTCCGTCGGTCCGCTAAGGCCGCTGGTGGACGAGGCGGCCTATCATGCCGCCTTCGATCAGGTGCAGGATTATATCCGGGCGGGCGACATTTATCAGGTCAACCTGACCTTCCCCTGCGACGTCGATATCGCAGGCGATCCGATGGCGCTCTATGCCGCGATCCGGCCCCGCGCGGCGGCGGGCTATGGCGGGATCATGCGGACGGGCACGCAGACGATCTTGTCCTTTTCGCCCGAACTCTTCTTTACGCAGGTGCGCGGCCAGCTCACCGCGCGGCCGATGAAGGGTACGGCAACCCGCGCGGCCGACGCGGCGCAGGATGAAGCGCAGGCGCGATGGCTGGCAAGCGACGCCAAGCAGCGGGCGGAAAATCTGATGATCGTCGACTTGTTGCGCAACGACCTGTCGCGCGTGTCCTGCGCGGGGAGCGTCACCGTGCCGGACCTGTTCAAGGTCGAAACCTATCCCACCGTGCATCAACTGGTGTCGACGGTGCGCGCGCGCATTCTGCCCGGCCTGTCGCCGGTCGATGTGCTGCGCATACTCTTCCCGTGCGGATCGATCACCGGCGCGCCCAAGGTGCGGGCGATGGAGATTATCGACGCGGTCGAACCCCACTCACGCGGCGTCTACACCGGCGCGATGGGCTGGATCGATCCGGAAGGGGACGCCGCCTTCAATGTTGCCATTCGCACCATTTGCGTCGAAGAGGGGGCAGGGACCGGGCGGCTTGGCCTGGGTTCGGGCGTTGTCGCGGATTCGGAAGGCGATTCCGAATGGGCCGAATGCCTGGCGAAGGGCCGCTTCCTGTCCGTTGTTGACGCATCGCACGCTGGAGCTTGAAGTTTTCCATGGCATTGGCTGACGGACGGTTCGACCTGCTGGAAACCATGGCTTTCGATCCGCTCGAAGGCGTTCGCTTGCTGGACCTGCATCTGACCCGGATGAAGGCGAGTGCGCAGGCGCTGGGCTTCAGCTTCGATCGTCACGATGTCCGCAATGAATTGCAGGCCGCGACCTTCCGCCTGCGCGAACGCAGTCGGGTGCGGCTGATGGTGTCGCGCCGGGGATCGGTGGCGATCGAGGTGCGCGATCATCTGGCCTGGCCCGACGCGATCATGAAGGTCGCCGCAGTGCCGCGCCATGCGCCCGCGCAGGATCCGCGCCTGCTGCACAAGACCACCGACCGCAGCCTGTACAAGGATGCGCTGCGGCGTGGCGGCACCTATGAGGTGCTGCTGATCGACGCGCAGGGCTATCTGACCGAGGGCTGTTTTTCGTCCCTTTTCGTCGAGCGGGGGGACAAGCTGGTGACACCGCCGCTCTCGCGCGGGATTTTGCCCGGCATATTACGCCAGAGCCTGATCGACATGGGTGAGGCGGTGGAGGGCGACCTGCGCCCCTATGATCTGGAGAACGGCTTCTTCATCGGCAATGCCGCGCGGGGGATGGTCGCCGCCACGCTGGCGCGATAGCCACTCCAATTCTGCCGTAAAGCCATTAACGCCCATCTGGCTGGTTGCCGGATCGTCCGTTGCGCACTAAGGGACGCCGCGTCCGCTAATCGTGCGGGCCTCGGGGATTTATTGTTTTTGGTCGCGATTTCCAAGCCAGCAGGCAGTTTATACCTGCTTCGAAATCGCTCTGGAGAAAGATTATTATCATGAGCCAGACTTCCGCTGCCCTCGGTCGCATCCAGCCGTCCGCCACGCTCGCCATGAGCGCCCGCGTGAACGCGCTCAAAGCCGAAGGTGTGGACGTTATTGGCCTCTCCGCTGGCGAACCCGATTTTGATACGCCCGATTTCGTCAAAGAGGCGGGCATTGAAGCCATTCGCAAGAATCTGACCCGTTATACCGACGTGGACGGCACCGCCGACGTCAAGGAAGCGGTCGCCTTCAAGTTCAAGCGCGACAATGGCCTGATCTACAAGCGCAGCGAGATCAGCGTCAATTCGGGCGGCAAGCACACTTTGTTCAACGCGCTGGTCGCGACCGTCGATGCAGGCGATGAAGTCATCATCCCGGCGCCCTATTGGGTCAGCTATCCCGACATCGTGAATTTCGCGGGCGGCAAGCCGGTCTTTATCGAAGGCCCGGCGTCGCAGGGGTACAAGATTACCGCCGCCCAGCTGGAAGCCGCGATCACGCCGCGCACCAAGTGGGTGATGCTCAATTCGCCGTCCAACCCCTCGGGCGCGGCCTATTCGGCCGATGAGCTGAAGGCGCTGGCCGATGTGCTGCTGCGTCACCCGCATGTGCTGGTGATGACCGACGATATGTATGAGCATGTCTGGTACGCATCGACCCCCTTCGCCACCATCGCGCAAGTCTGCCCGGAACTCTATGACCGCACGCTGACGGTCAATGGCTGTTCCAAGGCCTTCTCCATGACCGGCTGGCGCATCGGTTTTGCCGGTGGCCCCGAATGGATCATCAAGGCGATGAGCAAGCTGCAATCGCAGTCGACCAGCAACCCCTGCTCGATCAGCCAGGCCGCCGCCGTCGCCGCGCTGACCGGCCCGCAGGACTTCCTGGAAGACCGCAACGCCGTGTTCAAGAAGCGCCGCGACATGGTGGTCGCCATGCTGAACGACGCGCCGGGCCTCGACTGTCCGACGCCCGAAGGGGCCTTCTACGTCTATCCCGACGCCAGCGGCGTAATCGGCAAGACCACGCCCAAGGGCGTGCTGATCGACAGCGACGAAACGCTGATCGGTTATTTCCTGGATGAGGCCAAGGTTGCCGCGGTGCATGGCGCTGCCTTCGGCCTGTCGCCGGCCTTCCGCATCAGCTACGCCACCTCGGACGAGGTGCTGAAGAAGGCCTGCACGCGGATTCAGGAAGCCTGCGCCGCGCTGAAATAAGCACGCGCAACTTCGCGGTTGCGACATAGGGAAGACCGGCGTGAAAGCGCCGGTTTTTCTGTCAGATCAAAAAATGGAAACGGTCTTTTTCGCGCCGCACCGTCTTGCGATTGTCGCCGGGCGCTCTATATGCCCGTTGCACAAAGAAACTGAATAAGAGGCTGCGTTCGTCGCTCTCCTGCCCACATTGGTCGAAACCCGCTCACGCAGGGCCGGCCGTTCAGTCAGGGGCAAGGCGCATGAAGGTAGCCGCATAGCCGGTAGGACCGGCAGTAGAAGGTAGAAAGGCGTTTGCCATGATGGCGTTTCTGAAATCCGACCTGTTCCTGCGCTTTCTGGGCGGGTTTGCGATCGGCGCTGTCGGCATGTTCATGCTTCAGCCCGAAGAGCCGCCGATGTTCGGCTCCACCGCTGTTGCGGCGACCCAGAGCCATGGTGCGGCGCTCTAAGGCCCTTACCCTATTCTTTCTCGCGGCGCTTGCCGCCGCTTTCCCCGCACATGCCCAATCGCCCCTGCTGGCGCCGGTTCCTGCGATAGACGCCGCGCCGACCCGCAAGCTGGAAACCGCCATTTTTGCCGGCGGCTGCTATTGGGGCGTGGAGGGGGTCTTCTCCCATGTCAAAGGTGTCCATCTCGCCGTCTCCGGCTTTGCCGGTGGTCCGCGCGATCGCCGGGTCGATTATGAGACGGTGAGCGAGGGCGACACCGGCTTTGCCGAGTCGGTCCGGGTGACTTATGATCCCGCGCAGGTCAGCTATGGCACATTGCTGCGCATCTTCTTCTCGGTCGTGGCCGATCCGACCACGCTATATTATCAGCGCCCCGACAGCGGCACCCAATATCGCAGCGCGCTGTTCCCGCTGAATGCAGAGCAGGATAGGGCGGCCCGCGCCTATCTGGCGCAACTGGGCAAGTCCGGCCTGTGGCGCGACCCGATCGTGACGCGGGTGGAGGCTTTTACCGGCTTTCAGGATGCAGCGGCCGACCATCAGGATTTCGCCCGCAAAAACCCCTGGCATCCTTATATCATGCGTTGGGACAAGCCGAAGATCGCGGCGCTCAAGACGATGTTCCCGGCGCTCTACCGGGAAAAGCCGTCGGCCTGATCCGCCGCGCTTGCCATTGGCGCCGGCGTGCCTACCTGATGTCCGCAACAGCATAAGGAGCATTGCCATGGGCGAAACGCGCGGCCTCAAGATCATGACCGCATTGGCGCAGGATGGCCGGTTGACCGTCGAACTGGTCGAGGAAAGCCTGCCGCCGCCCACCGGCCATGAGATACTGATCCGGGTCGAGGCGGCGCCGATCAATCCGTCCGATCTGGGGCTGTTGTTCGGCCCGGCCGATGTCGCCAATGCCGATTATGGCGACGGGCGGATCGTGGCGCAGATGCCCGACGCGGCGGTGCGGGCCATGGCGGCGCGAATCGGCGAGGCGATGCCGGTCGGCAATGAAGGCGCGGGGACGGTGATCGCGGCGGGCGACGCGGCCGAGGCGCGGGCGCTGCTGGGCCAGCGGGTCGCCTGTGTGCCGGGCGGAATGTTCGCGCAATATCGGTTGGTCGATGCCCGGTCCGTGCTGCCCTTGCCGGACGGGGCAAGTGCGGAGGAGGGCGCGTCCGCCTTCGTCAATCCGCTGACGGCGCTGGGCTTTGTCGAAACCGCGCGAGCGCAAGGGCACAAGGCGATCGTTCATACCGCTGCCGCCTCCAATCTGGGGCAGATGCTGGTGCGCATTTGTCAGGAAGATGGCGTTCCGCTGGTCAATATCGTCCGCAGTCCGGCGCAGGCGGAAACGCTTCGGGCCTTGGGCGCGGACTATGTGCTGGACAGTTCGCAGGCGGATTTCGCCGAGGTGCTGCGCGATGCGATCGAGGCGACGGGCGCGACCATCGCTTTTGATGCGATCGGCGGCGGCACGCTGGTCGGGCAGATACTGGACGCCATGGAACGCGCCGCCAGCAAGGGCGCGGCCTATAGCCGCTACGGCTCCGACGTGCTGAAGCAGGCCTATATCTATGGTGCGCTCGACACGGCGCCCACGGTCATCACCCGCAGTTTCGGGTTCGGCTGGAGCGTGGGTGGCTGGCTGCTCTTCCCTTTCCTCCAGCGCGCCGGGGCGGAGACGGCAGAACGGATGCGCCAGCGGGTGCGCGACAATCTGACCACGACCTTCGCCAGCTCCTATAAGGCGCGCATTTCGCTCAAGGACGCGCTGAGCCGGGAGGCGGTTTTGGCCTATAACGCCCGCCGCACGGGCGAAAAATATCTGATCCTGCCCAACGGTTAGGGGGTGAGGGGGCATGATGCCCCCTCCGTTTTACTTGGTGGTGTAGCCGCCATTGACCAGGATGGTCTGCCCGGTCATCCACCAGCCGTCCGACACCAGCATCCGGATCCAGGGCACGATATCCTTGATGTCGGTCAGCCCGGTCTTGGAGAAGGGCGATAGGGCGGCGGCCGAGCGATGATAGGCGACGGCTTCTTCGCCTTCAGCCGGATAGAAGAAGGACGTGTCCATCGGGCCGGGGCCGATCGCGGTGACGGAAATGCCGCGTGCGCCAAATTCCTTGGATGCTGCGCGGGTGAAATGTTCGACCGGCGCCTTGGTGCCGGCATAGGCGGCGTAGAAGGGCGTGTAGGCGCCCAGCAGCGACGTCACCAGCGTACAGATTTTGCCATTATCCTGCACATGCTTGCCCGCTTCGCGCAGGAAGAAAAAGGCGCTTTTGGCATTCACCGCGCTCATTTCGTCATATTCGGCTTCGCTGATCTCGGTGAAGGGCTTTTTCAGCACCTTGCCCACCGTGTTGATGGCGATGTGCGGGTTGCCGAGGGCGGCGGCGGTATCGGCGAACAATTTCTCCACGGCCGCGGCGGAGGTCAGGTCGGCCTGAAAGGCTTCGGCCTGCGCGCCCGTTGCCCGGACCGCTGCGACCGTTTCTGCGGCTTCGGCGGCGGAGGCGGGGCTGTTATAGTGGATGGCGACGGCAGCGGCGCCCTGGGTCGCGAGATCGCGGGCGATCAGGCCGCCCAGATTCTTGCCGCCGCCCGCGATCAGCACCGTTTTTCCCGCGATTTGATGGTCCGTCATGGCAGCTCCGTCCTTCTGTCTGGATGATGGGCTGTCAGTTTATCGGTCGTAAAACATGCCCGCTTCCGCATTCCGGCGAATTTGCTTAATCTGGCGCAAACTCTTTGCGCAGGAGAGTCGGTGAACGATAGCGAGCTCCGCGTCTGGGATGGCAAACGGCCCTTGCTGAGCCGCGCGATCGTGGAACGGCGGCAGACGGAGGTCGGGGCGCTGGGCATCGTGTCCGCGACCGAGACGCTGGCGCAGGCGACCGACTGGTGTTTCGAGGAAGCGCATCACAGCATCGTCGTGCATCTGGGCGGACGGCTCGACCGGATGGAGTGCGAATTTTCGCAAGGGCCATCTGGCCGGACTTTACCGGCGGCGGGTGACATATGGATGATCCCGGCGCAATGCCGCTATGCCGCGCTGGCGCAGGGCGATCATGCGCGCTTCGTGGAATTTCGCCTGCCCACGTCATGCCTCAAGGATGCGTCGTTCAATGCGCGGGTCGGGCATCGCGATCCTTTCATTCATGCCGCCGCGACGCGCATGGCCGACCTGATGGCGCGACCGGACGATGATCTGGCGGTCATGGCGCTGCATGCCATGGCCGAAGCGCTGAAGCTGCACATGATGGACCTTTATGGCCGCCAGGGGCGAAGCGGCAGCGATGGGGCATTGTCGCAGGCGGACCGCGCGCTGTTGTCGGCAGCGATCCGGGATCAGTTGGATGGGCGGCATAATCTGGCATCGCTGGCGGCGCTGGTCGGCATGGATGTCCGCCGCTTCACCGATGCCTTCCGGCAGGCCTTTGGCGCCACGCCCTGGCATTATGTGCTGACCATGCGTCTGGAGGAGGCGGCGCGTCAGATGTTGGCGACTACGCGCCCGGTGACGGACATCGCCCTGCAACTGGGCTTTGCCACGCCCAGCCATTTCTCCACCGCCTTTGCGCGCCATTTCGGCGTGCCGCCATCCCGCTATCGCGCGATTGGCGGAAGGAGCGTCTGACGGAAAGATTGGCGGCTCGGTCCCGCACTGGCCGGGAAAAGAAAAAGGGCGGCGCCTGATGGCGCCGCCCTTTTCGAAAATTCATCCGATGTCGCAGCCTTATTTCGGCGCGAGCACCATAAGCATCTGGCGGCCTTCCATGCGGGGATAGGCTTCGACCTTGGCGATTTCCTGGACGTTTTCGGCCACGCGCTGGAGCAGGTTCATGCCCAGTTGCTGGTGGCTGAGTTCGCGGCCGCGGAAACGCAGGGTGATCTTCACCTTGTCGCCTTCGCCAATGAAGTCATGGACCTTCTTCATCTTCGTATCATAGTCATGATCGTCGATGTTCGGACGCATCTTGATCTCTTTGAGTTCCTGCGTCTTCTGGGTCTTGCGGGCGATATTCGCCTTTTTCTGGGCTTCGTACTTGAACTTGCCGATGTCCAGGAACTTGCAGACCGGCGGATCGGCGTTCGGCGAGACTTCCACGAGATCGAGGCCGATCTCATAGGCCTGCTCGATCGCCTCCTGCGTAAACATCACACCGAGATTTTCGCCTTCATCATCGATCACGCGCACCTTGGGCACGTTGATGAATTCGTTATAGCGGGGGCCAGACTTCGGCGGCGGCGCCAGCGGGCGGCGCATCATCGGGGGACGTATAGCAGTATCTCCTATGGTCGTTTCAAAAACGGACGGCTCTTAGCGGCTTTTATGCAAAGCCGAAAGGGGTGCGTGCCTCCGTCGTAACGGAATCACGCACCCTTGCGGCATTTCTGCCTCAATGCATGTCGGCATTGCCGGCTTAGATGTCAAGGAACAGTGGCAGCAAAATCGCCAGAAAAGGCGCGGCGGCGATAAGGGCTGCAATGGCCAGCGCTATTCTGGGCCATCGCCGACGCAGCAGGGTCAGGCCAATCATCAAGGCAATGCCACTGAAGAAAAGAGAAAATGTCGGCGGCGAGCCAGGAAGATGATGATGAAATATGGTGGCGGCGATAGACCAGAGAGTGGTCTCGATGGCGATCAGGAGCAGCGCGGCGGTAAAGGCCGCGCTGCCCGGCTGATCTTGATTATAGGCCACGCAAATCCGGCGCGCGGGCCTCCTTCGCAAGACGTTCGATCACGTCGTCCAGCGAAAGGAAGCTCTGCCCTTCCTTGCCCAGTTCGCGCAGCGCGACCGTGCCTTCTTCCGCCTCGCGGCGGCCGACGACCAGCAAATTCGGCACTTTCCCGAGGCTATGTTCGCGCACCTTATAGTTGATCTTCTCGTTGCGGACGTCGATTTCGGCACGGATGCCGGCCGCGCGCAGCTTCTCGACGGCGGCCTTCGCATAGTCGTCCGCGTCGGACACGATAGTCGCGACGACGGCCTGCACCGGGGCCAGCCACAGTGGGAATTTGCCCGCATAATGTTCGATCAGGATGCCGATGAAGCGTTCATAGCTGCCGAAAATGGCGCGGTGGAGCATGACGGGGCGGTGGCGTTCGCCATCCTCGCCGACATAGCTTGCGTCGAGTCGGTCGGGCAGCACGCGGTCCGACTGGATGGTGCCGACCTGCCAGGTGCGGCCGATCGCGTCGGTCAGATGCCATTCCAGCTTGGGCGCGTAGAAGGCGCCTTCGCCCGGCAATTCTTCCCAGCCAAATTCCGGCGTGTTGAGGCCGGCGGCGGCGACCGCGTTGCGCAGTTCCTCTTCGGCCTTGTCCCACATCTCTTCGGTGCCGAAGCGCTTTTCGGGGCGCAGGGCGAGCTTGATCGAGTAAGTGAAGCCGAAATCCTTGTAGATGCGGTCGGCCAGCGCGCAGAAGGCGCGGACTTCCTCGACGATCTGATCCTCGCGGCAGAAGATATGGGCGTCGTCCTGCGTGAACTGGCGCACGCGCATCAGGCCGTGCAGCGCGCCATGCGGCTCGTTGCGGTGGCAGCAGCCATTTTCGTAGAAGCGCAGCGGCAGGTCGCGATAGCTTTTGATCCCCTGCTTGAAGATCAGGATATGCGCCGGGCAGTTCATGGGCTTGAGCGCCATCCAGTCGGCGTCATCCGACACCAGCGGGCCTTCATCCTCCACGTTCGGCACTTCGTCGGGGATCACGAACATATTCTCGCGATATTTGCCCCAATGGCCGGACGTTTCCCACTGGCGCGCATCCATCACCTGCGGCGTCTTCACCTCGCGATAGCCCGCGTCATCGATGGCGCGGCGCATATAGGCTTCCAGCTCGCGCCAGATGAGGTAGCCCTTGGGGTGCCAGAACACGCTGCCATGCGCTTCCTGCTGAAGGTGGAACAGGTCCATTTCCGCGCCCAGCTTGCGATGGTCCCGCTTGCCCGCTTCTTCGAGGCGCGTCAGATGCTCGGCCAACTGCTTCTTGTTGAGCCAGCCGGTGCCGTAGATGCGCGTCAATTGCGCATTCTTTTGATCACCGCGCCAATAGGCACCTGAGACACGCATGAGCTTGAAAGCTTGTGGGTCGAGCTTGCCGGTGGAGGACAGATGTGGACCGCGACACATGTCCATCCATGCGCCTGCACTGTTTGGCTGGCCGGACCAGTAGATGGTCAAGTCCTCGCCTTCGGGCAATTCGGCGGCCCATTCTGCCTTGAACGTCTCGCCCTGCTCTTCCCAGCGCGCGATAAGGTCAGCCCGGTTCCAAACCTCGCGTACCAGAGGTTTGTCCGCACGGATGATCTCGCGCATTTTTTCTTCGATGGCGGGAAGGTCGTTGTCATTAAACGGCCCGCGTTGACGATCAGCGGGCGCCATCACGTCATAATAGAAGCCGTCGTCCGTCGCCGGGCCGAAGGTGATCTGCGTGCCGGGGAACAGGCTCTGCACCGCTTCGGCCAGCACATGCGCGAAGTCGTGCCGCGCCAGTTCCAGCGCGTCGGCTTCATCCTTCGCGGTCACGAGGGCAAGCTGCGAATCCTGTTCCAGCGGGCGGCCGATATCGCGCAGTTCGCCGTCGACGCGCGCGGCAATGGCGGCTTTCGCCAGACCCGGCCCGATCGCCGCTGCAATATCCGCCGGGGTAGTGCCGGGCGCGACTTCGCGCACGGAACCATCGGGCAGGGTGATCTTGAGCATGGCGGACACGGGGGGAGTCTTTCTGTTGAAATGTCAGGTTGTGCGGGCTGAAATGCCGCGCCTTCCCCTTAAATGGGCGGTCGGTCCTGTCAATAGAACCCCTCTTGCCAAGATGCTGCATGCGGCGCATCATCCATGTACTGATATATCATATTTCAGCATCAGGAGGGACGTATGGCTTTGCGCTTTGCTACACCCCAATCGGGCGATCAGGGGACGCCCATTTCCGATCTGAACACGACACCGCTGATCGATGTGATGCTGGTGCTTCTCATCATGTTCATCATCACCATCCCGATCCAGACGCATAGCGTGGCGGTCGACCTGCCGGCACAGGCGCAGGAACTGCCGATTCGGATGGACCCGGTAAAGAACAAGGTGACGATTGGCGCGGATGGCGTGATCCGCTGGAACGGGGCGGCAGTCGATCGGCTGACCCTTCGCCAATATCTGGCCGCCTCGATGCGGACTCCGGTCGAGCCGGAACTCCAGTTCGAGCCGGACGCGGCGGCCCGCTATGTTACGGTCGATGAGGTGCTGGCTGACATCAAGCGGTCGGGCGTCAGCAATATGGGCTTCGTCGGGAATGAGCGATACGGCGCATTCTGATCGGGAAGGTCAAGCTTGCTTGCTTATGTGTAAAGTAAGCTTGACTCTCTCTTTGTGGCGAAGGTAAAGCGTCCTGGCGTTATTATACTTCGCATACCCCGCGATGGAATCGGGTGACGCAAGGCCGTCAATCAGTATGTTGCTGGAATGGATGATATACGTGATTTCGGGATTGCTGTCGCTGACGCCATACGCCTGAATGATTGCTTCCATGAACTCTACAGGATTTTTGAACAGCGGCCTTTCACGAACCTAGACAGGCAACTTATTTCGCAAATGAAGACGCTTGATCCGAGTGATGCCGATGATGATTGGCTAAGGCGATCAGCCTTGGATGAAATAGCTCAAGCATATGTCAGGTCCGCTATCTTGTATCGCCATTGCCCTTTGTGGGTAAGAACCAAAGATACAGATGAGCAGGTTGACTCCTATTCTGTTCCTTCCCTTGATAATAGAATGATTAAGTCGGGGGCGTATATCACAGGCTCCCATCCAAAAGGCTACCTTGAAGGCAGGCCGCTATGGATCAAAAAGTCAGATTGGGCCGCCTACATCAATAAAATTCTAATCGAACGCTACGGGCATCCCGCCCCACCTCCGACTCCTTCAGAACGTGCCCCGACTTTCAAAAGAGGAAATCCTCCAAGTCGTGACGCCATTTTGGCGAAGGCGGACGAAATGCATGCTCGCGGCCTAAGTACGATAGAGATAGCCAGAGACATGCGATTTGAGGATGGGTTTGAATATGTGGCCAATCGCGATGCCCGCGAATTGATAAAAGGCAGATACAAAAGAGTTGGTCGTGCAGGTCGCCAAAAGAAATAGCACGCCAATGTGCGCTATTATGCGTGCTATTAATTATCTAGTTCTATCAACATTTTAAATGAACGACACATGCGCTCATTGCTGAGCAATTCCAGTCGGTCGATAAGGGCCTCCATCAACAACGGAGGCCCGAAACGCTCATGCTATCAAGGGATTTGCCAGCACGTCACATCCACGGGCGATGCTGGGTAAGAGAAGGCCCGCCAAACGCCTGTATGGGCAGGAGCGCGGCGGGCCTGACGTGGATAATCTATCCTATGGCCGGGGGCGGACTGGCGTCGAGCGCTGGCTTCCTATCCGCGTCCTCTCGGGTCCGATCCCCGACGTCTCCACCAATACATGATCCTCTGCGGGGCAGCAAGCTCCATCCAGAATCATGGACAAGACATTCCTTATATCCTAGCCTGCCGCCGTCATTCCGATCTTGGTCGTGAGGATTGACGCACATTGCGTGCTGAGCGCGAGTCATCCCTTTGTCGGGTGGCTCCCGGAATAAAAGAGCGCCCTCGCGTGAATACGGGAGGCGTGCTGCTCGCGCTCGCACGCGACCAACCGCCCGGCTTCGGACGGGCATTGAGCGCGGGGTTTTGACCCATGAGAAGTGATACCGCTGCGGCGGTTACGGGCGGATTTTTGGCGTTAGCCGTACTTGGCACGCTGGCCTTTAGGACGGGCGCGGTTCCGTTCGGATATGATTTCTTGGCACCGCCTGTGCAGTTGGCCAATATTCGTGATCAGGTCGCCAGCGACGCTGTTGCGCAATATCGCATTGTAGAAACCAACGGTTCCGGCATTGATAGATGCGTGCAAGCCGGGCTGGTGGTGGCCGCATATCTGCAAGCGCAAGATAATTCCGGCTATTATGTCTGGAAGAATGTCCAAAGGGAGGAATGCGGCAAGGCAGGCATTCCTATTTAGATGGAGGGTTTGGTATGGATTTCAAAGAAACCGACATTGTGACTGCGCAAATTTTTATAGCTAACGCTATTGGGGAAGCCCTTGAAAAGAGAGGATTGCTTTTAAGGGAAGAGTTAGCAAACTACGTTGATGATGAATCTTCAAAATTAGATTCTATTCCATACGCTAAATATATACTTGATCTTACTGCCAAGGTTCTGAGGCAAAAAACCCCGGTTCCTCCCACCTTTAGGGTTATCGATGGCGGTTTGAGCGAGTAAAAGAATACGCGCTTCAAATTCTTCGGGATCGATCCAATTTGATTTGTTTTGCATATCCATAACTCAGGCAGCATACACCATATGCTGCCTACTTTCTAGGGGTAGCAGAATTACGAACCAAAAACTCAAAAGCTGAATCTGCCTCTATGGGATTTAGTTCGCCAGCGGCAACCATGCGCTCCACCTCGTCGCGGAACCGCTTGCTTTGCTCTTCCTGCGTCAATTCCTGTTTTTGCTTCGGCACTAGGATTACAACCCTGCGTTAGTCCTCTTGTACGTCAGGCGTTTGCCGATGACGCCCGACAATAACACATTGGCACGGTCGTTGTCATTATACCCAAGAGCAACACGGTGGCTGTACCGGAAATCGAATTCCGCCAGATAGCGATGCAAGTGCTTCTTCTGGCAGTGTTGATAAATACCACGCATGCCGCGCTTGAAGATGCTGAAATAGCCTTCCACGGTATTGCTGTGGATCGCCGCGTTATCGGCGTTCACATACTCCCCACGGCCATGCGCAACGCTGCTGTGCGCGGCATAACCCTTGCCGGGCAGTTTGTAGTGCTTAGCCTCGTCCGTCATGAGATGCGCATCTGGCGATAGCTTTCCCGCAAGCACGGGGCCGATGGATGCTGCACTCATATCGCCGGTAAAGACGATGGAAGACGCGCGTCCGGTCTCACGGTCGATAAGCGATACGACCTGCATCATGTTGCGGATAGCCATGCGCGACGGTGGTGCATCGGGATCGCGGCCAATAAAGGTTTCGTCGGCCTCTACGACGCCACCGCCTTGCCCCATAAGCGGCCCGCCCTGCTGCATCGCTTCACGGATGCGATGCGACATGAACCAAGCGGTTTTGAGTGTCACGCCAAGAATGCGGTGGAGTTGATTGCTGGAAACGCCCTTTTTGGAGCCTGCAATGAGATACATCGCTTGAAGCCAGATATGCATAGGCACGTGACTAGCCTCAAAGATGGTGCCGATCTTCACGGTGAAGGGCTTGCGGCACTGGTAGCACTTGTAGGCTCCAATGCGGGTGGATTTGCCACCCATCTTTCCAATGCGTTCCACTCCGCCACAGTGCGGGCAAACCGGACCCTCAGGCCAGATACGCGCTTCAACGTAAGCGTAGGCCGCTTCTTCATCGTGGAAATGCTTGGCGGACAGGGCGGAAACCATCGATCTAACTCCTTATGGAGCATATATGGCTGTTTTGCGTGGGTACGTCAAGTATAATAACGCCAGCGTCCTTGACATCATCAAGGAAGGACGCCGCTCATGGCAACCGACGACATGACATATCCCGCGCCCTGGCGGCTTGGCCTGGCCGTTGTGCTTTTCTGTCTGCTGATGTTCGGCGCGGGGCCGGTGGCGACCGTCTTGCAACTGACCGGCAATGCCAAGCTGCCCTTGCTCATTCCCGGCTTCGCCGCATTGCTGTGGATGGGATGGGAATCGCGCCGGTACATAAGGCTGACGGGCAATGCGACGCCGGCCATGATGCGCTATATGCGGCGGCTGATCCCGCTCTGGATCGTCTATGCGCTGTTTCTGATCGCCGCGATCAACCTGCAACGCGGGCTGGCGCCGCAGGGGGCGCTGGCAGTGGCGATCGCGATCCTGCCCGCTTTGCCGCTGATCGGCTTCATCTGGGCGATGGGGCGACTGTTCGTCGAGGAAAGCGACGAATATCAGCGGATGCTGCATGTCCGGCGGGCGCTGATCGCGACCGGATTTCTGCTGGTGGTGTCAACGGTCTGGGGTTTTCTGGAAAGTTCGGGCCTTGCCCCGCATGCACCGGCCTGGTGGGCCTTCATCCTCTGGAATATCGGCTTGATCGTGGCGGGCATCCTGCCATGGGGGCGGCGATGAAGAACCGGTTGAAGGTGCTGCGCGCGGAACGCGACTGGAGCCAAAGCGATCTGGCGGCGCAACTGGGCATCTCGCGCCAGAGCGTCAATGCGATCGAGACGGGCAAATATGATCCCTCGCTGCCGCTGGCCTTCCGCATTGCCGACCTGTTCGGCTTGACGATCGAGGCGATTTTCCTGTGCGATTGAGCCTGTCCGGGCGTGGCCCTTGCCCGGCGGGGGCATTACGGATAATTTCCCCGGCGGAAATGGAGGCAGGCAGGATGAAGGCGATGCGTTATGCGCTGAGCGCGCTGCTCTGCTATGCGGCCTTCTGGGGCGCGGCCCATATTGGCCTGTTGCCCATATTGCGCACTGACAGCCTGCCCGATGCAGTGGCGCGGGCCACGCCCGGTGCCGATGCGCCGCGCCAGATGTGGCATTATCTGCCGATCATTCGTTAAGCTTCAGACGAATAGCAGCCGGGCGTCGTCGTCGGTCTGCTGAAGGAAAGCGACCGGGCCGCCCGTCTCGATCCCCGCAGGCAGCATGTCGGCCGACAGCCCTGCCAGCGCCATCCCGCTCTGGCAGGCGATGATCGCGACCCCCAGCGCCAGCGCATCCTCGATCAGGGCCGCGATGGAGGGCAATCCGGCGGCCTGATGCGCTTCGTCGCGGGGGGCGGTGACGGGCAGGCGCAGCAGGGCGACGGCATCGAGTTGCAGGAACAGCGTCGCGTCCCCGCCCAGCGCCGCCTGCGCCGCCGCCAGCACCAGCGCGCCGCGCAGCCGCTCCGCATCCGCCGTGGCGACGATGATCCTTAAGGGGCGCATAGTAACGCAGCACAACCAATGCAGCCGGGGTCCTTCGCCACGTCGATCGTGCGGAAGCGCATGGAGAGCAGGTCGGCGATCAGCAACCGTCCCGCCATGTCGGCGCCGAACGGCACCAGCGCGCGGATCACCTCCAGCGCGGCGAGGCTGCCGATCGTGCCGGTCAGCGCGCCGATCACGCCGGTTTCGGCGCAATTGCGTTCGGGCGCATCCTGCGGCGCGCCGACCAGGCAGCGATAGCAGGGCTTGTCCTTTTCCCAGCCACGATAGGTGGCAAGCTGTCCTTCGAACGGCCCGACCGCCGCCGATACCAGCGGGATGCGCAGCCGTTGCGCGGCATCCGCCACGACCAGACGGGTGTCGAAATTGTCGCAGCCGTCCAGCACGATATCGGCTTCGCGCAGGATCAGGTCGGCATTGTCGGCATTGATCCGGGCGTTGATCGGGATCAGCTTGATATCGGGGTTCAGCCGCGCCACCGCGGCCATCGCCGCTTCCGCTTTGGGTGCACCGATATCGGACGTGCCGAACAGAATCTGTCGCTGAAGGTTGGACAGGGCGACCGCGTCATCGTCGATCACGCGGATCGTGCCGACGCCGGCAGCGGCGAGGTAGAGGATTGCCGGGCTGCCGATGCCGCCCGCACCGATCACTGCCACATCGGCGGATAGCAACCGCGCCTGACCCGCGCCGCCAATCTCTTTGAGGACGATATGCCGGGCGTAGCGCTCAAGCTGGTCGTCGCTCAGCATCGTCATCGCGTCACACTCCTGTCGAACCGAAACCGCCCTGTCCCCGGGCGGTGTCGTCGAGACTATCGACTTCCACGAAGCTGGCAAGCTGCACCGGCGCCACGACCAACTGGGCGATGCGGTCGCCGCGCTTGATCGGGAAGGGCTGGTCGCCATGATTGATCAGCAGCACCTTCAGTTCCCCGCGATAATCGGCGTCGATGGTGCCGGGCGTGTTGGGCAGGGTGATGCCATGTTTGAGCGCCAGGCCGGACCGGGGGCGGACCTGAATTTCATAGCCATCGGGGATTGCCAGGGCAAAGCCGGTCGCCACCGGATGGCGCCCGCCCGGATGCAGCACCATGTCCTCCGCCGACACCACGTCCATACCCGCTGCATGGGCGGTGGCATAAGCGGGCACCGGCAGACCCTCGCCATGGGGCAGGCGCTTGAGCTGGATATCAATCGGGGCGAGAGGAGAGGGCATTGGCAACCTTTTCAATGAGTTTGTCGGCGACTTCCCCCTTGGGCAGGGTCGGCCATGTTTCGATGCCGGCGGTGGTGACGATCTGGACGCTATTGGCGTCGCCGCCCATCACGTCTCCGGACACGTCATTGGCGACGATCCAGTCCGCGCCCTTCCTTGCCAGCTTGGCGCGGGCATGGTCGGCGATCTGCTGCGTTTCGGCGGCGAAGCCGATCAGCAGGGCGGGGCGCTGCGGATGATGGCCGAGCGTCGCGAGGATGTCGGGATTTTCGACCAGCGTCAGCGGGGCGGGCTGGCCCGATCCGTCCTTCTTCAGCTTCTGGTCGGCGGCGTCGGCGGTGCGCCAGTCGGCCACGGCGGCGACCATGATCGCCGCGTCGGCGGGCAGGGCGCTTTCGACGGCGGCCAGCATCTGGCGCGCGGTTTCCACGTCGACGCGATCGACCCCGGCAGGCGTGAGCAGATGGACCGGCCCGGCGACCAAAGTCACCCGCGCACCGGCCCGCGCGGCGGCGGCGGCGATGGCAAAGCCCTGCTTGCCGGACGATCGATTGGCGATGTAGCGCACCGGGTCGATCGGCTCCTGCGTCGGCCCGGCGGTGATCAGGATATGACGGCCTGCTAGCGGCCGGGCATCTCCCGCAAAATCAGGCTGATCCGACAGCATATCGACAGGAAGAGGCAAGGCGAGCAGGCGCGCGATTTCCGTCGCAATGGCTTCCGGTTCAGGCAGGCGGCCCTTCCCAAACTCTCCGCAGGCCATCGCGCCGTCATCCGGCTCCATCACATGCACGCCATCGGCCCGCAGTTGGTGCAGGTTCCGCTGTGTCGCCTTGTGATGCCACATGCGCACATTCATCGCGGGGACGGCCAGCACCGGCTTGTCGGTGGCGAGCAGCAGGGTGGTCGCCAGATCGTCGGCGATCCCGTTCGCCATCCTGGCGAGGATATTGGCGGTCGCGGGCGCGACGACCACCAGATCGGCCTGACGGCTGAGTTGGATATGCCCGATCTCGCGCTCGGCCTTCAGGTCGAACAGATCCTCATAAACCTGATCCTCGGTCAGTACGCCCAGCGACAGCGGCGTCACGAACTGCGCCGCGCTCTGCGTCAGTACCGCCCGCACGGCAATGCCGCGCTTGCGCAGCAACCGCACCAGTTCGAGCGACTTATAGGCTGCAATGCCGCCCGAGACGATGAGGAGGACGCGCTGGGTCATGGCCTCGGTGCATATCGGCGTATAGCCGTCCGGAAAAGCGCTTCCGCCGCTTCTTTGGCCGCAGCGTCCAATGTCTTGCTGCGCGGGGCAAAGATTTCGCGAGCCGTAGCGAATTCACTATCGACAAAATTCTTGACGGCGGCGGGCAGCGGCGCGCTGCCCATTTCCTTCGATGTCGCCTTCAGCGCGATCAGGTCCGATGCAATTTGCATGACATCAGACGGCGGTTCGCATTGCGCCATAAGCGTCGGAAAATGCATCGGCGCGACACGCTGGTCCGCATGGAGGCGCATCCATCGCAGCGCGGCGGCCGGTCGCAGGGCATAGAAGAGCTTCTTCAGCGCCACATCCTTGTCGTCGGAAAAATAGCTTCTCCGCTGGCCTTCGCCCAGATGCACATAATGGCGCGCAACAGCATCGCGATCCGTGAACCGGGTGGCAAGATCGAGCAGCGTGTCCCGCATCCAGGGGTCGCCGCGATAGGCTATGGGCGACATCAGCCATTCGATCACGACGGCATTGCCCTTGAGCAGCAATTTGATGGCCTTCGCCAGATCCCAGCCATTCACGTCCAGATCGCCTTCAAGCGGCGTTTCTATGACGTCACGCCGAATCCATGGTGACAGATAGTCATCCTCCCGCCTGACGAACAGGAAGCGACAGTCATAGTCGCTGTCGGGCGAGGGGAAGCCCCACGCCCGACTGCCGCTTTCGATAGCCCAGCTTATGACCACGCGATCATTGGTTTCGATCGCATCAAGCCGGGCGTCGATCTGGCTTACCGTTTCCGCGACAAAGCTGAAGGGAATGGTTCGGATATCATTGTCCATCGTACTCAGATAGCGGAACTCAGCCACATAGCGCCAGCCCCGGCCGCCGCCGCGATCGCCGCCACCAGCGAATAGCGCCAGCCGCCGCCCATGCGGATCAGCTTGACCTCGCCCAGCGGCGGCGGGGGCGGGGCGCCGCCCTTTTCGGGGAAGGCATCCTCGATCCGTCTGATCAGTCCCGGCAGCCGCTGGAGCGTGCGCATATTCTCGATCAGCGCGTCGGCGACCTTCGCCTCCGGTCCCAGTTCGTCGCGCAGCCAGTTCTTCACATAGGGGCCGCTCGTTTCCCACAGGTTGATGTCGGGGTCGAGCGCGGTCGCCACGCCCTCCACCATCACCATCGTCTTTTGCAGCAGCAGCAGATGCGGCTGGGTCTGCATGTCGAAATCGCGGGTGATGGCGAACAGCCCATCCAGCATCCCGCCGACCGAGAGTTCGCGCACCGGCTTGCCGCGCATCGGTTCGCCCACCGCGCGGAGGGCGGTCGCGAACTCGGCGACATTATGATGGGCGGGCACATATTGCGCCTCGAAGTGGATTTCCGCGACGCGCTTATAATTGCCGGTGATCAGGCCATAGAGAATCTCCGCCAGCCACATGCGCGCGCGCCGGTCGATCCGGCCCATGATGCCGAAATCGATCGCGACGATATCGCCATTGGCCTTCACGAACAGATTCCCCTGATGCATGTCGGCGTGGAAGAATCCCTCGGCAATGGCCTGCCGCAGGAAGGCGTTGACGAGGCGGGCGGCCAGATCCTTCACATCATGGCCCGCCGCGATCAGGGCGTCGCGATCGGAAATCTTGATCCCGTCGATCCACTCCATCGTCATGACCTTGCCGGTCGTACGGTCCCAGTCGATGGTGGGGATGCAATAGCCGGGCATCGCCTCCATCGCCTCGGCCAGTTCGGAAGCGGAGGCGGCTTCGCGGCGCAAATCCAGTTCGCGCGCCGTCCAGCGCTTCATATTGGCGATGACGAGGCGCGGGCGTAGCCGCGCGATCTCGCCGCCCAGCATCTCGACATGGGCGGCGGCCCATTCATAGGTCTGGATGTCGCGGTTGAACTTGTCGATCACGCCGGGGCGGATCACCTTGACCGCGACGTCGCGCCCATCGGTCGTGACGGCGCGATGCACCTGCGCGATGGAGGCGGCGCCGACCGGCACTTCGTCGAAACGGCTATAGACCTGCTCCAGCGGACGGCCGAAGCTGGATTCGATCTGCGCCCGGATCGTCTCGAACGGCACGGGGGGCAGGGCGTCCTGCAAGCGCAGCAGATCGTTCGCGGCATGATCGCCGACCAGATCGGGCCGGGTGGCGAGCGTCTGGCCCAGCTTGATCGCGGCCGGGCCGATCGACTGGAAAGCGTCGGCATAGCGGGGTTGCTTGGGCACGCGCGCGCCGAAGCGGGCGATCCGTACCAGACGGCGGACCGGGCCGGGCGTCAGCGGATCGCGTTCGATCCCCGTCAGCGCGCCATGCCGCGCCAAGGTGCGGCCCCATTTCAGGAGGCGCCAGATATGCGTGATGTGGGCGGTCATGCGGGCTTCAGATCTTCCAGCCCGAATGGATCGCGACCAGCCCGCCCAGGATCGGCTCCACCTTTATATTCACGAATCCGGCCTCGCGGATCATGCTTTCGAATTTCGGCATCGGCGGGAAGCGGCGGATCGATTCGATCAGATAGCGATAGCTGTCGGCATCATTGGCGAACAGCTTGCCCAGATGCGGCACCAGCTTGTGCGAATAGACGTCATAGACGTCGGAAAAGCCCGGCCATGTGGTGGTCGAAAATTCCAGGCAGAAAAAGCGGCCGCCGAACTTCAGCACGCGATTGGCTTCGCGCAGCGCCTGATCGATATGCGTCACGTTGCGGATGCCGAAGGCGATCGTATAGGCGTCGAATTCCCGATCGCGAAAGGTCAGCGTCTCGGCATTTTGTTCGGACCAGATCAGGCCATCGAGACCCTTCTTCTGCGCCCGCTCGACGCCCACGGCCAGCATTTCGGGATTGATGTCCGACACGGTGACATGCGCGCCATGCTTGTGCATGCGGAATGCGATGTCGCCGGTGCCGCCCGCCATGTCGAGAATCTGTTCGCCGGCACGCGGTTTCACCCGGCGCACGAACTGGTCCTTCCACAATCGATGCGCGCCGCCCGACATGGCGTCGTTCATCAGGTCATATTTGGCCGCCACATTGGAGAAGACTTCGCGGACCATGCCCGCCTTTTCAGCGGCATCGACGTCGCGATACCCGAAAGATGCTGTTTCGCTCATGATAGCCCTCTAGACATAGATGCAGCGCTGTTCCAGCCATGAAGCTGGTTATTCTGCCTGCTGATAACTAGATGCGGATCATGCCTGAGCTTCCCGAAGTCGAAACCACCGTCGCGGGCCTGCGGTCCGTGTTGCAGGATAGCGTGCTGACGCGGGTCGAGCCGCGCCGTGCGGACCTGCGCTGGCCGATCCCGGTGGACCTGCGCCAGCGGATGACCGGCGCGCGGGTGACGGGCCTGTCGCGCCGCGCCAAATATGGCCTTATCGAAACCGATCGCGGCGACATGATGATCTTTCACCTCGGCATGTCGGGGCGCTGGCGAATCGATCCCACAGAAATCGGGGCGCATGACCATCTGCTGATCGAAACAGGCAGCGGGCACCTTCTTTCGCTCAATGACCCACGCCGTTTCGGATCGATCGATCTGGTGCGGTCGGAGGCTTGGGCGGCTTATTCGCCCTTCACCCGTATGGGGCCGGAGCCGCTGGGGCCGGATTTCGACGTCGCGATGCTGGCCGCCGCGCTCCAGGGCAAGGGGACGTCGATCAAGGCGGCATTGCTGGACCAGCGGATCGTCGCGGGGCTGGGCAATATCTATGTCTGCGAAGCGCTCAACATGGCGGGCATCGCGCCGACTCGGGCGGCGGGGAAGATCGGTCGGCCGCGACTCGCCCTGCTGGTGGAGGCGATTCGGGAGGTGCTGACCGCCGCGATCGTCGCGGGTGGCTCCACACTGCGCGATTATGCGCGGCCGGATGGCGAGCTGGGTTATTTTTCCAAACAATGGCGCGTCTATGGCCGCGAAGGTCAGCCTTGCCTGTGCGGCGGCACGGTGCAGCGCCGAGTCGATGGCGGCAGATCCACCTTCTTCTGCCCGAAATGCCAGAAATAGCGCGGGTCCGGGCGGTTGACGCCTGCCTTTATCCCCTGTAAGGGGCGCTCCTTCACGAGGCATGTCGGCATTTCGGCGGGCCTCTTCCCGAGATTTGACGAGAACCGAGGAATAGAATGGCCAATACGCCGCAAGCCAAGAAGCGCATCCGCCGCAACGAGCGTCGCGCCGCAATCAATGGCGCCCGCATCAGCCGGATCCGCACCCTGGTGAAGAAGGTGGAAGCCGCCATCACCGCCGGCGACAAGGATGTCGCCGCCACCGCCCTTCAGGCCGTTCAGCCCGAACTGGCCCGTGGCGTTGCCCGCGGCGTGCTGCACAAGAACACTGCCGCTCGCAAGTTCGGCCGTCTGACGAAGGCTGTCGGCGCTATCGCCTGACCCTTTGACGCCTGACAGCGTACAAGGCCCGCTCCGGATTACCGGAGCGGGCCTTTTGTCGTTTGTTCACGAATCGGTAACTCTTGTGTAACGACGGATTTCCCGCGATTCGACGCACTGCGGTATAAATGTCTGTGAATAATACGTTGTTTTAACAAGATAATTTCCTTTTCCCTCGATTCCCGTCGGTTTGCCGAGTCAACGGCTTTATTTCACTTTTTTGAACCGGGCTGCCCTTGATCCGGTCGCGCAGCCCCGTCTATTTTTGAAATCCGGTCGCCGTCGAATCACCTCAGCGGCCGTCATGTGAGATCATTTGTCGCAAGGAACTCGGGAAACGGGGGCGTTTCCGGGGAAGGTTCCTTGCGTCGAGTTTTCCTGCCCGAAAACGGGGGGCATAGATTTAGTGGGTCGGCAAGAATGAAGGATAATGTTCGCGTGGTAGGTTGGCAGGATGGACAGGTAAGCCAGGCAGATATGGGCCTGGAATCCGCCTGGACGGCCATCCGCTCGGGCCTGCGTCGCGACGTTGGCGCGCGCATGTTCGACCAGTGGCTCAAGCCTGTGCGGCTGGGCGACTATTGCGCCGATTCGCAGACGCTGGACCTGCTGGTTGCCAGCGACTTCAGCGCCAATTTCGTGTCCGGTCAGTTTGGCGACCGCCTGCGTATGGCGTGGCGTAGTGCGTCGGTCGGCGTGCGCGAAGTGCGCCTGCGCCGGGCGCCAGACGCCACCGGCCCTCGCCTGCTGGAAGTCGTGCATGTCGAGGCGGCTTTGCCCGCCGAGGCTGCCCCCACGGTCATCGCCTCCAACTTCCTGCCGCGCCATGGCTTTGCCGACTTCATCGTCGGCGACACCAACCGTCTGGCCTTCTCCGCTGCGCAGGCGATGGCAGGCGAGGCGCAGCCGCGCTTTACCCCGCTGTTCATCCATGGCGGCACGGGGCAGGGCAAGACGCATCTGCTGCATTCGATCGCGGCGGCCTTCTCCGGCCATTCGCCCTCGGAGCCGGTGCTCTACATGTCGGCCGAACGCTTCATGATGGAATTCGTGAATGCGATGCGCGCCAATGAGACGATGGCGTTCAAGGGCCGGCTGCGTGCCGCTCGCCTGCTGCTGATCGACGATATCCAGTTCATCGCGGGCAAGGGATCGACGCAGGAGGAGTTTCTTCACACGATCAACGACCTGATCGATAGCGGTGCGCGCATCGTCGTCACCGCCGACCGGGCGCCGCAACTGCTCGAATCGATCGACGCGCGTATCCTGTCGCGTCTGGCCGGTGGCCTGGTTGCCGATATTCAGCCGGCCGGCCTCGACCTGCGCCTCGCGATCCTCGAATCGAAGCGGCTGGTCGCGGGCGATCCGCCCGTGCCCGACGCGGTGATCGATTTCCTCGCTCGCTCGATCCGGTCGAACGTGCGCGAACTGGAGGGCGCCTTCAACAAGCTGGTCGCCTATGGCCAGTTGACCGGCCGCTCGATCGATCTCGACTTTGCGCAGCAGATGCTGGCCGATACGGTGCGCGCCAATGCCCGCCGCCTGACCGTGGACGAAATCCAGAAGGCCTGCGCCGCCCATTTCAAGATCGACCCGTCCGAAATGCGCTCCAAACGTCGTGCGCGCGCCGTCGCCCGGCCGCGTCAGGTCGCCATGTATCTCGCCAAGAAGATGACGCCGCGTTCGCTGCCGGAAATCGGCCGTATCTTTGGCGGACGCGATCATAGCACGGTGATCCATGCCGTGAAAACGATCGAGGCGCTGCGCGAAAGCAATCCCGACATGGATGCCGACGTCCGCGCCTTGCAGCGTCTGCTGGAAGGCTGAACGCCGCCTCTGGCGTTGACGGCAGGAGCGATTAGGCTGGCGGCATGATTCGCCAGATTGCCCTAGCGCTCCTCGCCCTGCTCACCCTTTCGCCCGCTGCGGCCCAGTCCCCGGCGGCGCCTCCACCGCCCGGCGATGTGCGGGTGGCGCTGGAAACGGACAAGGGACGGATCGTGATCGCGGTCCATGCCGACAAGGCGCCGATCACCGGCGGCAATTTCCTCAAATATGTCGATCAGAAGCGGCTGGACGGCGCGCAATTTTATCGCGGCGTCGGCGCACCTGATTATGGCTTCGTCCAGGGCGGGGCGCAGAATGACCCCAAGCGCATCCTGCCGCCGATCAAGCATGAACCCACGACCCAGACCGGCCTTGCCCATGATGATGGCGCGCTGTCGATGGCCCGCTATGCGCCGGGCAGCGCGACGGGCGACTTCTTCATCGTGCTGGGCAAGATGCCCGCGATGGATGCGCATCCCGACGCACCCGGCGACAATGTCGGCTTTGCCGTCTTCGCCCATGTGGTCGAGGGGCTGGATGTGGCGAAGGCCATTCTGATCGCCCCGAAATCCCCGACGGCGGGGGAGGGCGTGATGAAGGGGCAGATGCTGGAAAGCCCGGTGAAGATCGTCACGGCGCGGCGGGCGCCCTAAACGTCAGATTACTGCGTTGATGGACCGCCAGTCTGATCTACGATCCGCGCCGTCGCCATGTCAGCGGTGACATTGCCGACGGTGCGGAAAATGTCGGGCACGGTTTCGACCGCCAGCAACAGCGGCAGCGCCTCGACCGGCACGCCCATGGCGAGGCAGATGGGGCCGGTGGTGGTGAAGAAGGTGATCTGGCTGGGCAGGCCCACCGCCGCCAGACTGACGATGGCGGCGACCAGCACCCCCATGATCAGTTGCGTCGGGCCGAGCACCACGCCGTTCATTGCCGCCACATAGAGGGCGACGCCCAGATTGGCGGGCGGGCTGGTGATCCGGAACAGCGAGATGGCGAGCGGTAGCACGATGCTGCGCGTCGTTTCTCGCACAGAGAGCGGCCCGTCACAGGCCTGAATCATCGCGGGCAGCGAAGCGATCGAGCTTTGGGTCGAGAAGGCGATGGCCTGCGCGGGGATCGCGGCGCGGATGAAGCGGCCGGGGGCGATTCGCCCCGCGATCATCACCAGCGGATAGACCAGCAGCGTCACCACGACGCAGATCAGCACGATGAAGCCGATATAATGGAGCAGCGCGCCCGCCGTCGCGAGGCCGGAGCGTGCGCCCGCGACCAGTGCCAGCGCGAACACGCCAAGCGGCGCCAGCCACAAGACCCAGCCGACCACGACCAGCAGTGCGTCCGCCAGCGCCTGAAAAAAATCGGTCAGCATTGCGCGGCGTTCCTGCGCGATGCGGGTGACGGCAAAGCCAAAGATCAGCGCGAACAGGACGACGGCGACCACCTGCCCCTCGCTTGCCGACTTGAGCGGGTTCACCGGAATGAAGCCCAGCAGCCATTCGGCCGACGGGCGCACGTCCGGCACTTCCGCGATCGGGCCAGAGCCCGCCAGCGCCCCGACGGCTCCCGTTGGAACGGGCCAGAAATGCAGCATCAGCGGGCCGACCAGCGCGGCGACGGCGGCGGAGGCGACCAGCAGGATGGCGAAGAGGCCGATCGCGCGCCCGGCCATGCCATTGGTCCGCGCGGTCGTGGCCGCCTGGGTAATGCCGGTGACGAGCAGAGCGAAGATCAACGGGATCAGTGGCATCTGAAGCCCGCCCAGCCAGGCCTTGCCGATCGGTTGCGCCACCGCGACGACATCGGCCTCCCATGCCCCGCCCATTTCGGCCAGGGCGATGCCGCAGCCCAGCCCCAGCACAAGGGCGATCAGGATACGGACGGTCAGGGACATGCGGCGGACTTTCCTCTAAGGCTTGCCTGAAAGGCAACGGGTCGCGGCAGGCTATCCGCTATCCCCCTTGATGGAACAGCGAAAAATGATGCGCTGCCCGGTGTCGGGCAACTGGTGCCAGACGATTCCCATTCTTCCGCCTTGTTGTTTTAGATTAAGAATAATAGTTCTGAAAATAGTGGATCACCATAGATCCGGATCGGACAGGGAGAAGGATATGCTGGATCGTCGAACCTTGCTGGCGGCCGTCGCGGCCAGCGCCGCCGCACCCGCCCTTGCGGCGAAGAAGGCAGGGGTTGATCCGGCTTTCCCCAAGGGCTTCCTGTGGGGCGCCGCCACGGCCGGGCATCAGGTCGAGGGCAATAATATCAACAGCGACATCTGGGTGATGGAGCACAGCAAACCCAGCGTCTATGTCGAATCCTCGGGCGATGCGGCCAACAGCTTCGTCCTGTGGCCGACCGACATGGATTTGGTGAAGGCCATGGGCCTCAACAGCTATCGGTTCAGTCTGGAATGGGCGCGAATCGAACCGGCGCAGGGCGAATTTTCGGTCGCCATGCTCGATCATTATAAGGCGATGATTGAAGGCTGCCGGGCGCGCGGGCTGGAGCCGGTCGTCACCTTCAACCATTTTTCGACGCCGGCCTGGTTCGCGGCGCAGGGCGGCTGGGCTAATCCGCAGTCGCCGGATCTCTTCGCCCGCTATTGCAACCGGGCGGCACGGCATCTGGCGGGCGGGATCAGCCATGCGCTGACCCTGAATGAGCCGAACCTGACCGGACTGTTGGACATCGTGCTGCCGCCCGGCATCGGCGACAAGTTGATGGATGCCGATCGGGCTATGCAGGCCGCTGCGGCGAAGGCCCATGGCGTGGCGAAGTTTCAGGCCGGCAATGCGCTGTGGATCGAGGATGTGCCGACCACGACGGCCAATATGCTGGCCGCGCACAAGGCGGCGCGCGCGGCGATCAAGGCGGTGCGGTCCGACCTGCCGGTCGGGGTAAGCCTGGCGATCATCGACGATCAGCCTGTGGGGCGCAGCAGCATCCGCGATGCGATGCGCCGGAAACTCTATGAACCATGGCTGCTGGCGGCGCGGGGCAATGATTTCGTTGGCGTGCAAAATTATGAACGGTCGCTGTGGGACGACAAAGGGCGTTTGCCTCCGCCCAAGGGCGTCGAAGTGAATGACGCGGGATCGGAAGTCTATCCGGCTTCGCTGGCTGGCGCGGTGCGCTATGCCCATCAGGTTAGCGGCGTGCCGGTGATCGTGACCGAACATGGGGTCAATGCCAGTGACGACCGGATTCGCGCCCGCCTGATTCCCGCAGCCCTCACCGAATTGAAGAAGGCTATGGATGAAGGCGTGCCGGTGAAGGGCTATATCCACTGGTCGCTGGTCGACAATTTCGAATGGGTGTTTGGCTATGGTCCAAAATTCGGGCTGCACAGTCTGGACCGCACGACCTTCGCGCGGACGCCCAAGCCCAGTGCCGCCATATTGGGGGCGATCGCGCGAAAGAACGCGGTGTAAGCAACGGGTGCGACCATCCGCCCAACGAAAAAGCCCGGCGCCCATGGAGCGCCGGGCTTTTTCATGCCGTGCGAACTTGCCGTCAGCTCTTCTTTTCAGGCGGCAGCGTCACCTTCACGCTTTCCCCGCTCTGGCCGGGGAAGTTGGTGAACATCACGTCGATCAGGTTCGGCACCAGATAGGTCAGCTTGTTCGACAGCGACTGGGCGCTCGCCTTGCCTTCGAACAGGCGGCGATTGTCGGCTGCGCGGTCGATCTTCATGCTGAGATCGCTGGTGTAGACGGTGTAGCTCGACACGTCGTTATAACCGGCGCCGCCGAACAGCCAGGGATCATAGAAGCCATAGCCCCAGGGACGACCCCAGCGACCGCCAAAGCCGCCGCCCCACGGACCACCCCATCCGCCATAACCACCGCCGAAGCCTCCGGTCGAGCGGACCTTTTCGCGACCATTGTCGACATCATAAGAGACGCGCACGATCAGGTCGGCGCGGGCCGGGTCGCTGGCGGCGACATAACCGGTCTGCGCCAGGCGCTGCCCGACCATATCGGCATAATGGGCGAATTCGAGACCGCCCGCCAGCTTGGGATCGTCGGCGACGACGGTATAGCTTTGGCCTGCGGGTGCGGGCAATTGCTGGAAACGAGCGACATCGGCCTTAAAGCCAGTGGTGCAGCCCGACAATGCCACCAGCGCCAGGGCAGGCGCTGCGAACAGACCGATCTTGTTGAAACGAGCCATGTTTTTACGTCCTGTATCAGGCGATGCGCCTGAGTCCTTATTAGCGCCCTGCGATAGCAGAACGCAACTGAACATCGTTTGAACGCACGAACCCATCGAACGGGCGCAGAACCATGTTCTCGCAGATACGACGACGCGAGTGCGGCTATTCCGTCGTCCGACAAAAAAAGGGCCGTCCTTTCGGGCGGCCCTGTTGCTTTCATGCATCAGTACGGGTCAACGTATCAGACCCCCCGCGCGTCAGCGCATCAGACCCCCCGCGCGTTAGCGCATCAGACCCATGGCGTCATAGGCGGCACGCAGGGTCGGTTCGGCCGCTGCCTTCGCCTTGGCCGCGCCCTTGTCCAGGATCGCGTCGAGCGCCGCATCGTCGGTGCGCAACTCCAGGAAACGTTCGCGAATCGGGCGCAGCGTTTCGACCAGCACTTCGCCCAGCGCCGGCTTGAACGCGCCAAAGCCCTTGCCCGCAAATTCGGCGCAGACTGCGTCGGTCGTCCGCCCGGTCAGCGTCGCCAGGATGCCGATCAGATTGCTGGCTTCGGGACGGCCCGTCAGGCCCTCGGCCGTTTCGGGCAGCATTTCCTGATCGCTCTTCGCCTTCTTCACCTTCGCCATGATCGCGTCGTCATCGTCGGTCAGGTTGATGCGGCTCATGTCGCTGGGGTCGGACTTCGACATTTTCGCCGTACCGTCGCGCAGCGACATGATCCGCGCCGATTCCTTGGGGATGATCGGGGCGGGCAGGGTGAAAAGGTCGACGCCGAAGTCGGTATTGAACTTGGTCGCGATATCACGGCACAGTTCCAGATGTTGCTTCTGGTCCTCGCCCACCGGCACATGGGTCGCGTTATAGAGCAGGATGTCGGCGGCTTGCAGCACCGGATAGACGAACAGGCCGATCGACGCGCCTTCGCGGTCCTTGCCCACCTTGTCCTTGAACTGGGTCATGCGGTTGAGCCAGCCGATCCGCGCCGTGCCGTTCAGCAACCAGCACAGCTCCGCATGGGCGGGGACGCGCGCCTGATTGAACAGCACGCTGCGGTCCGGATCGATCCCGGCGGCGACCAGCGCGGCGGCCATGTCGCGGACATTGCGGATGCGCTGCTCGCGCCCCTCATGCACGGTGATGCTGTGCATGTCGGCGAGGAAGAAGAAGCACTGACTCTGATCGTCCATCTCATCCTGCATGCGCACCCAGTTGCGGATCGCGCCGAGGTAGTTGCCAAGGTGCAGATTGCCGGTGGGCTGGATGCCGGAGAGGACGCGCATTATACTTCTCTTCTTCTTCAGGTTGCACTTTTGCGGCGCATCAGCGCCTTGATGTCGGACAGCCGATAGGCTCCGGTGACGATGGATGCCAGCCCGTAAAGCACTATGCCCGCCCCGACCAGCAGGCTGAGCGCCACATAGCGTTGCGCCATCGCGCCCGTCAGCCAGGGATCGAACAGTCCTTTGCCCGCCCAAAGCGCTCCGCCCATGACGATGGCGGCGGCCGCCAGCCGTGGCAGGCGGCGCTTGAGTTGCGCGTCCATCGCGAAATGGCCACGCGCCACCAGCGTCGTGTAGAGCATCATCACATTGACGCTGGAGGACAGGGCCGTCGCCAGCGGCGGACCGACATGGCCGATGCCCAATGGCGCCAGCGCGGGGATCAGCAGCAGATTGCCCACGATGTTGATCGCGATCGACAGCATCGCGTAGCGCACCGGGGTCTTGGTGTCGCCCCGCGCATAATAGCCGGGCGTCAGCACCTTCACGAGCACGTAGGAGGGCAGGCCGATCGAAAAGGCAGACAGCGCCCAGCCGCAAGCCTGCGCATCCTGCGCGGTAAAGCGGCCATATTGAAACAGCCCGCGCACGATCGGTTCGGCCACGGTCAGGAAGGCGACGGTCGCGGGCAGGGTCAGGAACAGCGCCAGTTCGATGCCGCGATTCTGCGTCTCCATCGCCTCCGCCTCCTGCCCCTTGGACAGCATGCGCGAAATGGTGGAGAGGAGGATGGTGCCAAGGCCGATGCCGATCAGCCCCAGCGGCAGCTGATTCAAGCGATCCGCATAATAGATATAGGTGATGGAGCCGGAGGCGAGCAGCCAGCCCGACAGGGCAGTGGAGATCAGCAGGTTGATCTGTGACGCGCCCGCGCCGGCGGCGGCGGGCAAAATCTTGCGCAGCAATTCGCGCACGTCGTCATCCAGGCGCGGCCGCTTCAGCTTCATCGATACGCCCGCGCGCTTGCAGGCCCAGATCAGCCACAGCAGTTGCAGCGCGCCGCCGATCGTCACCGACATGGCCTGTACCCGCGCCGTCTCATATTCGTCGGCGCCGTGGAAGAACCACAGGCCCGCGATCATCGCGACGTTCAGCAGGATGGGGGCGGCGGCATTGACCCAGAATTTGTCGAGCGAATTGAGGATTCCGCCCAGCAGCGAGGCAAGGCTGATCAGCGCCAGATAGGGAATGGTGATGCGCGACAAAGTGACGGCGAAGGCAAATTGCTCCGCCGTCGGGTTCTGCCGCGAAAAACCGCCCGATAATGCCCAGGTGATCGGCCAGGCCGCGGCGATCAGGAGGACGGTGAACAGGATCAGGACCGGCAGCAGCACCGCCAGCGCCCGCTCGGCAAAGTCATACCCCGCGGGTAATCCGCCTTCGCCCGCTGCCTTCTTGTTGAACAGCGGGATGAAGGCGGCGGAAAAGGCGCCTTCGGCAAAGAGCGCGCGAAACATGTTGGGCAGGCGGAAGGCGACGCCGTTGAAAGCGTCCGACGCGAAGCCCGCGCCGACATAGCGCGCCGCCAGCGAATCGCGCACCAGCGCTAGGACGCGGCTGGCGAGGGTGAGGCCCCCGACGGAGCCGAGGGCTTTGATCAGTTTCATGACCAAAGCCTTTTGATAAGCAAAATCCGCTCGTCCTGAGTAGCCACTGAGCGAAGTCGAAGTGGCGTATCGAAGGACAGTTGCACGGATGCTTCGATACGGGCCTTCGGCAAGCTCAGTCCCTACTCAGCACGAACGGTTTTGCGTATATAATCAGGCGTGGCCGGCCGGCTCGCCTGCGGTCACTTCCATCTGCTCGGCCTGCTGAAGATACAGCGCGCCGAAATCGATCGGGTCCAGCAGCAGCGGCGGGAAGCCGCCATCGCGAATCGCATCGGCCAGCACGCGGCGGGCGAAGGGGAAGATCAGGCGCGGGGCTTCAGCCAGCATGAAGGGCTGGATCTGCTCTTCGGGCACGTTGCGCATGCCGAACAGGGCGGCATAGAGCAGTTCGGCGGCAAAGGCGGTGCCTTGCGGCGCCACGGCCTTCACTTCGATCTTCAGCGCGATTTCCAGCACTTCGTCACCCACGCGCTCGGCGCCGATGTTGAACTGCACGTCGATCTGCGGCTGGTCCTGCCACTGGTAGACAGCCGGAGCGTTCGGGTTTTCGAACGACAGATCCTTCACATATTGGCTGATCAGGGCGATCTGCGGCGCGGTGTCGGCGCCATTGCCGATGTTGGTGGTGATGTGATCCGCTTCGTCGGCCATGCTCTTCCTTGACTTTCCTTGCTGATCCGGCGGCGATCAGGCCCCGGATATCTCGATCAGCGCGCTTAGCAGGGCGCGCAGGGTGGAGCAATGGCGGCGCAGGACGGTTAAGGGCAAGCCTCTATTTGAAGTTGCGCGCAAACATGCCTATGTTGGCCGGAACATTGTCCCACGAAAAGGGTATAGCCTTCCGTGTATGTGATCGTAATCCTCGCCATGATTGCCGGTTTTCTGGCGCTTCGGCTTTACTCTGTCCTTGGCAAGCGCACGGGGCATGAGCAGGAGCCCGCGCTGCGTCCGGCCGAGGACCGGCCCAAGGTTACAGTACTTCAGCCCGCCCCCGTCGGGCAGAATAGCGGCGATTCGGTTCGACTGGCCGAAGGGCTGATCGCGCCGGGTGCCGAAACCGGCGTGCGCGCGCTGATCGCCGCCGATCGCAATTTCGACGTGCCGCAGTTCGTGGAAGGCGCAAAGAGCGCCTACAAGATGGTGCTGGAAGCCTTCTGGCGCGGTGATCGCGAAGAACTGGCCTGGTTGTGCGACGCCGATGTGCTGGGCTCCTTCGAAGAAGCGATCGCGGCCCGTGAAGCCGATGGCCATGTGCTCGACAATCGTCTGGTGCGCATCGAAAAAGCGCAGATCCTCGAAGCCTCGATCAACGGCCGGATCGCCGAAGTCACCCTGCGGTTCGAAGCGGATATTTCCGCCGTGACCCGCGACAAGGATGGCATGGTGATCGCCGGATCGCTGACTGACGCCATCGGCACCAAGGATATCTGGACCTTCAGCCGCGACATGCGCAGCGCCGATCCCAACTGGAAGCTCAGCGAAACCGACGAAGCATGATCGCAGCATGATGCGTCGCCAGTCGGGAGCCGCACTGCTTGCGGCGTTGCTGCTGTCCGCCTGCGCGGGTGGCGTCATTCCGCCCTCTGCCGGTGGGCCATCGACGCCGCGTCCCGCGCCGTCGGGGGAGGGCGCGACCCGCCCCGTGCCCGCCACGCCGCGTCCCACCTTGCCGGTCGATCTTCCTGCCGACCCCGCGTTCGACAAGAGCACGGCGGCTGGCATGGGCGTGACGCGCGGGCCGGATATCGCCAGCCTCATGCCTTCGGGCGAGCGCGCCCGTCTGGCGCTTCAGGCCTTCCGCCTGTCCTGCCCCACGCTGATGCGCCGCGCCGACCAGAGCGGCCTGACGCGCGGGTCCGACTGGAACAATAGCTGCGCCGCAGCCTCCAGCTGGCCCGAAGCCTCCGCCGCCGAATTTTTCGCCCGCTATTTCGAAGCGGTGCAGGTCGGTGACGGCACCGCCTTCGTCACCGGCTATTATGAGCCGGAAATCGCCGGTTCGCGCACCCAGCAGCCCGGCTATGCCGTCCCCATCTATCGCCGCCCGACCGACCTGATCGATGTCGACCTCGGCCAGTTCAACGATGCGCTCAAGGGCAAGTCGATCCGGGGCAAGGTGCAGGGCAGCAAGTTCGTCCCCTATGACGAACGCAGTCAGATCGTGGCGGGTACGCTCGCCGGGCGCGGCCTCGAACTGGCCTATGCCGCCGATCCGGTCGAATTCTTTTTCCTTCAGGTGCAGGGCAGCGGCCGGCTGAACCTGCCCGGCGGCGGTGTCATGCGCATCGGCTATGACGGGCAGAATGGCCGCGACTATACCGGCATCGGCAAGCTGATGAAGGATCGTGGCCTGATTCAGGCCGGGTCGATGCAGGACATCATGCAATATCTGCGCGCCCACCCGGTCGAGGGCGCGGGAATCATGAACGAGAATAAGAGCTTCGTCTTCTTCCGCGAACTGACCGGCGCGGGTCCGCTCGGCGCGCTGGGTGTGCCCGTCACGCCCGAAGCCACCGTTGCGGCCGACCCGAAATTCATCCCGCTGGGCGCGCCGGTGCTGCTCTCGCTCGACCGGAGCGAGCCCAACGGCATCTGGATCGCGCAGGATACCGGCGGCGCGATCAAGGGCGCGAATCGGTTCGACAGCTTCTGGGGCGCGGGCGCCCGTGCGCGTGGCATTGCCGGGGGCATGTCGGCGCGGGGCAGTGCGCTTATTCTGCTGCCGATCGGATCGGCCGCGCGCCTCGCCAAGCCCTGATCCATGGTCCGGCGGCGCCTGTCTGTCGAGGAAGAGGCGCTCTGGACCGCGCTGACCCGTTCGGTGCGGCCGATCCGTGCGCCCGTGCCGATGCCGTCCCTGCGCCACGCGCCTCTGCCAGTCGCGCCGTTGCCGACGCCGGCCAAGAAAAGGTTAACGGTCCCGCCCCCCGGCCCGGTCGCTGCGCCGCCGCAAAGAGCGCCCGCCGCGATGCTCGACAATGGCTGGGAGCGGCGCATCCGTAGCGGCGCGATCATCCCGGAAATGAGCATCGACCTGCACGGGCACAGCCTGTCGGCGGCTCATGCGCGTCTTAACCATGCGCTGTCCGCCGCGCTGGCGCAGGGTGCGCGCGTGCTGCTGGTCGTCACCGGAAAACCGCCCAAGGCCGCCGCCAGCGGGGGCGAGGCCCGGCGCGGCGCGATCCGCGGCGAAATCGGCCACTGGCTGGAAACCAGCCCCTATGCCGACCGCATCGCCAGCGTCCGCGTCGCCCATCCGCGCCATGGCGGCACGGGCGCGCTCTATCTGATCCTGCGCCGCAAGAAATAGGCGTTTTCGCCGCCCGTGCTGACCCTTTCTTAACCACCGTCCTTCATATCCCGCTGATCGGGCGTCCCGCATCGGGGCCGACAGCGGGGGCAGGGAGGCACATGCGGGGCGTGACGTTGAAAAGCCGCGCCGCTGCCTTCGCCTGTGCCGCAGGGGCGCTGGTCTTCATCCTGTCGCTGGTGCTGGGCTATACGCCGGGGCAGGAAGATGATCTGGAACAGGTCGGTCGATCGCTGATCATCGCCATTTTATGCGGCACGATGAGCTGGGCGTCGGCCCGGCGCACCATCGCCACGACCGCGACCGCCATCGACGCCGCGACCGAACGTCTGCTGTCCGCCGCCCATGGCGACCTGCAATCGCCGGTGCCCGGCGACATCGGGCAGGAATTGCCGGACCTGTCGGTGGCGATGGAAAGCCTGTTCAGCCAGGTTCGCACCAATCTGGACCATGTTCAGGCGTTGGCGCTGTTCGACCAGATTACCGGCCTTGCCAACCGCACCAGCTTCTGCCGACAGGTGGAGCGGCTGCTGGCGGAGCGGCCTGCCGATGGCATAGGGGCGCTCCTCTTCATCGATCTGGACGGGTTCAAGGCGGTCAATGACACGCTGGGCCATGCGGCGGGCGACCAGTTGCTGGCGCGCGTCGCCGGCCGCCTGCGCGAAGTCGTAATGGCGCAGGTCAGCGCCGGTGGCGGCGACGGGGTTATCGGGCGGCTGGCCGGCGACGAATTCACCATGTTCTTCCCGCATCTGTCGGGACTGGCGGCGGCGCAGCGAATCGCGCGCGCCATCCAGTTCGCGCTGGGCGAGCGGTTCGATCTTGGCAGCCAGCATGTCGATCTCGGCGCGTCGATCGGCATCGCCTGTTGCCCCGATCATGGGGACAGTCTGACCGAATTGCTGCGCGCGGCCGATATCGCCATGTATCATGCCAAGCATCAGGGGCGCGGCCGCACCGAAATCTATACCGACCAACTTGCGCTGGAAGCGGAAGACCGGGCGGAGCTGGAGCGCGAACTGCTGCGCGGTCTGGAACGGGACGAGTTTCTGCTGGAATTCCAGCCGCAGATCGATGTGGCCAGCGGCCGCGCCGTTTCCGCCGAAGCGCTGGTGCGCTGGGCGCATCCGCAGCGCGATCTGGTCATGCCCGGCGCCTTCGTGCCGATCGCGGAGGAGAGCGGCACCATCGTCGCGCTGGGCGACTGGGTGATGGGCCGCGTGTGCCAGACCGCCGCCCGCTGGTCGCAGGCCGGGATCAGCCAGCGGATCGCGATCAATATTTCGACCCGCGAACTGGGCCAGGCCGATTTCTTCCTGCGCCTGCGCCACGCCATCGCCACCCACGCCGCGCCGCCGACCATGCTGGAACTGGAAATCACCGAATCGCTGGTGATGGACATGGAGCCGCGCGTGCTGGAGCAGTTGCGCGGGTTGCGAAAGGATGGCGTGCGCATCGCCATAGACGATTTCGGCACCGGCTATTCCAACCTGTCGCGCCTGAAGGAATTGCCGGTCGACCGGGTGAAGATCGACCGCAGCCTGGTCCGCGACATCGCCACTTCGGCCGAGGCGCGCACCATCTGTTCCGCCGTCGTCGGCCTGATCCAGGGGCTGGGCATGGAAGTGGTGGTCGAAGGGATAGAGAGCGAGGCGCAGATGGACGTGCTGCGCATCATCGGCTGTACCCTGTTCCAGGGTTATCATCTGGCACGCCCCACGGGGGAGCAGGATTATCTGGCGCAGTTCGGCGGCCAGCCAGCGCTGCTGGCCCGGGATGCGGGGTAGGGAGTAGGCCGGGGAGGCGTTGCCTTCCCGTTAGATGCTTTGTTCAGCTCAAGCCCTGTACATGTCATATTCGAAGTGGCGATCGAGTGAGGGCGCCCCTCATATCCCCCGTCATCTCCATATCCACCGTCATCCCCGCGAAGGCGGGGATCCATCTCTCGCCTTTCCCCCTCGCTGACAGGTTGGGAGATGGGTTCCCGCCTGCGCGGGAATGACGGAGTTGGGTGGATTGCGGAATGGCTGCTTTGGAGTTCAAACTGCGAATGCAGGCGTTTAGCATCTGAATAAATTTCATAGGTTAGACGCACGGACGTTACGCATCCGGGCTACGTCGTGCCGCATTCAGAAAGATTATCTGAATAAACATTGCTAATAGCCACACATAGTATCCGACCCCAACTTCGACTGCATAGTCGCCTTGATCGGTGTGGACCTTCGACCAAAAAAGCGCTTGTAAAGTAGGAAGCGCGAGAGCGAGGCTGAGGACGAATTGACCTGTCGATGACGGCTGCCGATCACTCATGATAGGAGGAATGGAGCAAGCAAATGCTATGTTTGCGACCCATCCGAATTGTGCATTGAGTAAGCCCATCCAGCCTAAAAGGAGGATTTGCCATCCTGGTCCCATCTCTCCTTTGCCCCAACCAGCGGCTGGAAGCACAAGGGATATCAGCCACAATGAGATTGGTAAGAGGGCAAAGCGCCTGAACAAAGAAATACTCATTGCGCGATGCTATCCACATTGAATTATGAATAAGTTACCGGAGACAGGTTCAAACCTGCGGTATAGTCGGCATCGACCTCCTTAACATGCTTGCATCATGGGGTAGGTATTTCCTGTCGACAATTAAGGGCCGACTTCGAGAAATACAGATGGCAAGCCGAACGGCAAAAACTGATCGCGCTCGCCCATAGCCTCCCGTCATAGCTCACCCTGCTCCAGCAGCCTTTCCATGTTGGAAATTCTCTGATCTATCCTGCGGGATGAAAGCGTCGGCTTCCTCTCGCACTCCCACGCCCGCCCCGTCGCGCAGATGGCGCGTTACTGTGGCCTATGTGGCGCGTCGCAGGCGCGTCGCGATGGCGCATCCACCCCGGCTAGTGTGGCGTGACAGGTGCGTTCCTGACGCTTGGCGGGCGCGTGAAAGGTGCATTTCGCGTCACACAGCCCGACGACACTGTGAACTTCGGCCTGTCGCGTCCGGTGCGCCGCCGGTCAGCCCAGCGCGCGTTCCAGCACCAGCGCATAGATGCGCTGCAAATCGCGCAGGTCCTGCACCGCGACCGCTTCGTCCAGCTTGTGCATGGTGGCGTTGTTGAGGCCGAATTCCGCCACCGGGCACAGGCGCGAGAGGAAGCGCGCGTCGGACGTGCCGCCGGTGGTCGACAATTCGGTGTCGATGCCGGTCACGTCGCGGATGGCGCCGCTGATCAGGTCGCTGAAGGCGCCCGGCTGGGTCAGGAAGGATTCGCCGCTGATCCGCGCTTCCACCGTGCCGCCTTCGGTCGCGGCGATCGCCTTGATCCGCTCGATCAGCGATGCGCCGCTATGCTGATCGTTGAAGCGGATCGAAATGCGCGCGGTCGCCGCGCCGGGGATCACATTATGGGCGGCATTGCCGACGTCCAGATCGGTGATCTCGATATTGCTGGGCTGGAACCAGTCGGTCCCTTCGTCCAGCACTTCCGCCTCGATCGCCGTCAGGATGCGCACCAGCTTCGGGATCGGATTGTCGGCCAGATGGGGATAGGCGACATGGCCCTGCGATCCGGATACTTTGATCCACATATTCACCGACCCGCGCCGGCCGATCTTCACCACGTCGCCCAGTCGCTGGGACGATGTCGGCTCGCCGACCAGGCACATGTCCGGGCGCAATTCGCGCGCCGCCATCCGGTCCATCAGCGCCAGCGTGCCATAGACGGCCGGGCCTTCCTCATCCCCGGTGATGATCAGGCTGATCGTGCCGGGCAGATCGTCGGGCAGGTCGGCCAGCGCCGCGACGAAAGCGGCGATCGATCCCTTCATGTCCACCGCCCCGCGTCCGTAGAGCAGGTCGCCGCGAATCTCCGGCGCAAAGGGATCGCTGGCCCAGCCCGGACCCGGCGGCACCACGTCCAGATGCCCGGCAAAGGCGAAATGCGGCCCCGCGCCCGTGGTGCGCCATGCCAGCAGATTTTCGACCGGACCGTCGGGCGCTTCACCCACGACAAAGCGGTCGACGGTAAAGCCCAACGGCGCCAGCATCGCTTCCATCTCAGCGAAGACGGGGCCGGTCGCGGGGGTGACGGAGGGGCAGGCGAGCAGGCGCTGCGCCAGGGCCACCACATCATTATTGCTGCTGGTCATGCTCATCCCGTGGCGTTAGCGAAAGCCAGCGCCCTTGGCCAGCGGCAGAAGGAGGACCAGCCCATGCCCCGAATCGATCTGGATGGCATCGTTCAGAGCAACGGCACCGGATATCCGGGCGATCATGCGGCCATCGTCGCCGGGCGGTGGGTGCGCAGGCTGGGGCCGGCGAGTGGCCTCAGCGATTTCGGTGTCAGCCATGTCGTGCTGAAGCCCGGCGCGGCATCCTCGCACCGCCACTGGCATGAAGATGAGGATGAATTTCTCGTCCTGCTGGCCGGGCGGGCGGTGCTGGTGGAGGAGGGCGCGCGTACGCCGCTTGCGCCCGGCGACATGGCGGCTTTCCCCAAGGGCGAGCCCAATGGTCATCATCTGCTGAACGAGGGCGATGCGGATTGCGTCTTTCTGGCCTTCGGTCGGCCCCCGGCCGGGGATTGCCATTATTCGGATATCGACCTTCTCTGGTCGGGCGGCGCCTACCGCCACAAGGATGGGAGCGACTATTGACGATGCAGACGATGATGCAGGCAGACCGGCGCGGATGGATGATGGGGCTGGGCGCGATGCTGGCGGCGGCGTGGATGCCGGCTATGGCGGCAACGCCGGGGCTGGTGCGGCCGCCCCGGTTGCGGGAAGGCGACACGGTCGGCCTGATCGAACCGGCGGGCTTTACCGATGACGCCTTCGACCTCGATCTGGTGCGCGACACGATCAGGGCGATGGGGCTGAAGCCCAAGGATGCGCCGCATCTGGCGAACCGCTATGGCTATCTGGCGGGGACGGACGCGGATCGCGCGGCGGACGTCAATGCGATGTTCGCTGATCCGGATGTGCGGGCGGTGTTCGCGGTGCGCGGCGGATGGGGCTGCGCGCGCCTATTGCCGCTGCTGGATTTTGCGACGATCCGCAAGAATCCCAAGCTGCTGATCGGCTATTCGGACATTACCGCCCTGCATCTGGCCTTCGCCGCCAAGGCGGGCTTCACCACGATTCACGGCCCGGTCGCGTCGAGCCGCTGGGGCCAATATAGCTGGGACGCCTTTCGGGCTGTCGCCTTCGATGCGGGCACGCCGACCTTCGCCAATCCGCAGGGGCATGAGGATCGGCTGGCGCAGCGTATCGGGCGCATTCGCACCTTCCGCCCCGGCGTGGCGCGCGGGCGGTTGCTGGGCGGCAACCTGACCGTGCTGGCGGCGCTGATGGGGACGCCCTGGTTGCCCGATTTTACCGGTGCGATCCTGTTTATCGAGGATATTGGCGAGCAGCCCTATCGCATCGACCGGATGCTGACGCAGTTGAAGCTCGCCGGAGTGCTTGGCAAGCTCAAGGGCGTGGCGTTCGGCCAGTGCACCGATTGCGGCGCGGCGGGGGCCAGCTATGGCGGCTTCACCCTGTCGGAAGTGCTGCAACAGCATCTGGAACCACTGGGCATTCCTGCCTTTCAGGGCGGCCAGTTCGGCCATGTCGCGGACCAATATTGCCTGCCGATCGGCGTGCAGGCGGAAATGGACGCGAGCGCGGGGACGATCCGCCTGTTGGAACCGGCCGTAGTCTAGGGCTTTACAGAAACGTGCGAGAAATCTGGGTCACTTATGTATCCGTTCGCCCTGAGCCTGTCGAAGGGTTTCACTTTTCTAAGAACAGGACAGGGCTTCGACAGGCTCAGCCCGAACGGGTTTTAGTTAAGGCTTGATGCTAAGGCCAGCGGCTTGATCCAGAATTGCATGTCATGGTCGCTGTCCTGCGCCGCGCCGACATCGCGCCAGACAAAGCGGGTGGTCAGCCCGTCGACCGGCGCAAAGCCGCGCTTGCGCCAGAAAGGGTCGAGGGGGCTGTAATCGGTGGGGCGGGCAGGGTGGTCGGCCGGGCGGATGACGGCGCAGAAGCTGGCCATGGCAAAGCCGTGTTCCCGCGCCTTCGCCTCCCGCCGGTCGAAAAAGGCGTGGCCCACGCCATGGCCGCGCCATTCGGGCAGCAGCACCGATTCGCCGAAATAATAGACCCGGCCGATATCGATGCCCCGCGCTTCGAATGGTGCGGCAAATTCGGCGGCATGGTCGGCCATCGGCGCGGCGGTGGCGGCGCCGACCAGTTGATCGCCGGCAAAGGCCCCGACGATGAGCGCGCCGGGGCTGTCGGCATAGGCGGTCAGATAGTCGCGCTCATAGGCGCGTGTGCCTTCATAGAGATAGGGGAAGGCCCGAAAGACGGCGATGCGCAGGTCCGCCAGAGCATCGAGCGCGGCGACCAGCGCCGCGCCCGTGAGATCCTCGATCCGGATTGCGTCCGGGATCGCCGCTTACTCGCTGGCGTTGGCGGCATTTTCCGCCGGGGCTTCGGCCGCGTTGCTGGCAGTGCCCGCCGCTGCATTGTCGCCTTCGGCCGCCGGGGCCGCATCGGCGGCGGGCAGCGGCAGGTTGGAACCCTGTGTATTGAGCCAGGCGATCAGGTTGGCGCGGTCGGCCGGATTGCCCAGGCCCGCAAAGGTCATCTTGGTGCCGGGGGCGAATTCACGCGGGCTCTTGAGCCAGTGATCGAGATTTTCGAAGCTCCACTCGCCGCCCTTGCTCTTGAGCGCTTCGGAGAAGGCGAAACCGCCCTTGCCCTGACCGATGGCTTCGCCGACCGTGGCGTAGAGGTTGGGGCCGATGCCGTTTGCGCCGCCCTGATTGACGGTGTGGCAGGCCGCGCATTTGGCGAAGACCTTCTCACCCGCGGCAACGTCCGCGCTGGCGAGCAGGCTGTTCAGGCTGGGGCCGCTGGCGGCGCCTTCGCCTTCCGCTTCGACGCCTTCGATCGCATAGCCCATCTTTTCGGGCCGTTCGTCATGGAAATATTTCGAACTGACGATCGCACCGCCAAGGGCGATGATCCCCGCAAACAAAGCCCAGCCCGCTACGGTATTGAAACGATCGCCCATCTCGCTCGACTTCCCTTAGTTTATTGTTCTGGAGACTGTCAGTCGCGCCCCCTCTTGACCGTTGCCATAATCGGGGACACGCGGTGGCGCAAGCCGGGTTCATCCCTATTGCATGCGAACGCTTGCGTGTTTCGGGCGGAAATCCTAAGCGCGCGCACGTCCATGGAAAATTATCCCGCCCCCGCTCGCGCCATTGTTGCCGACCTTGCTGCAAAGGCTGCCGCCAATCCGGCCCGCGCCGTCGCCTATCAGGGCGCGCCGGGCGCCAACTCCCATCTGGCGGCGCTGGGATATGCGCCCGACTGCGTGCCTTTGCCCTGTTTTGCGTTCGAAGACGCGATCGATGCGGTGCGCAATGGCCAAGCGGACCGCGCGATCATTCCGATCGAAAACAGCCTGCACGGGCGTGTGGCGGACATGCATTTCCTGCTGCCCGAATCGGGCTTGTCGATCGTCGACGAATATTTTCTGCGGATTCGCCATTGCCTGATGGCGCCGGATACCGCGCCTGTGAAGAGCGCGATCAGCCATCCGCAGGCATTGGGCCAGTGCCGCCATTATTTGCGCGAACGTGGCATCCAGCCGGTCGCCTATGCCGATACCGCAGGCGCGGCGGCGCTGGTGGCGGAAAAGAAGATTCCGGGCGAAGGGGCGATCGCGCCCTATCTGGCGGCGGAAATCTATGGCCTGCGTCTGGTCGCGGAAAATATCGAGGATAGCGACGACAATATGACGCGCTTCCTGGTGCTGGCGCGCGATCCCAAGGTGCCGACCGCCAATGTCGGCCCGGTGATGACGACATTCCTGTTCGAAGTGAAGAATGTGCCCGCCGCCCTTTACAAAGCGATGGGCGGCTTTGCGACCAACGGGGTCAATATGACCAAGCTGGAAAGCTACCAGCGTGGTGCGAGTTTTGCGGCGACCGAATTTTATTGCGATATCGAAGGCATGCCGGGCGATCCCGCCGTCGATCGCGCGCTGGCGGAACTGGAATTCCACACCAAATGGGTGCGGCAGCTGGGTAGCTATCGTCAGGCACGACCGCGTACTTAGAATTGGCCGAGCTTCCGCCCATACGGGCCTGCAAAGCGCGCTTTTCTGCGTTCCGGTGCTCACGTACTTTAAGTACGCTGCGCTCCGGTACTCGAAAATCACGCTTTTCGGCTCCGTCTGGACGAAATCTCGACCAATTCTGCCGGACAAAGGCTATAGCCGTTCCATGATCGCAGCGATCCTTCTGTCTGCTCTGGCGATGACGGCCATCGTCGGTGTCCGCTACCTGCTGGCGAGTGGCGGCTTTGCGCTGGCCACGCGCATTCGCCAGCCGGGCCTTTACAAGGGGCTGGAGCGGCAGATGAGCCGGGAAATCGCCTGGTCGCTGCTGTCGGCGCTGATCTATGGCGTGCCCGCCGGCGTTGTCGCCTGGGGCTGGCAAGCGCGGGGCTGGACCAAAATATACAGCGATGTGGACAGTTATCCGCTGTGGTGGCTTCCTGTGTCGGTTCTGTTCTATCTGGCGGCGCATGACACATGGTTCTACTGGACGCATCGCTGGATGCACCGGCCCCGCCTGTTCCGCATTGCCCATGCCGTCCATCATGCCAGCCGCCCGCCCACGGCCTGGGCGGCGATGAGTTTCCATCCCTGGGAGGCGCTGACCGGCGCCATCGTCATCCCGGCGCTGGTTTTCCTGATCCCCATCCATGTCGGCGCGCTGGGACTGGTGCTGACGATCATGACCGTCATGGGTGTGAGTAACCATATGGGTTGGGAAATGTTTCCGCGTTGGTTGGTGCGCGGCCCGCTGGGCGGCTGGCTGATCACGGCCAGCCATCATCAGCGGCACCATGATCTCTATGCCTGCAATTACGGCCTGTATTTCCGCGTCTGGGATCGCCTGTGCGGTACGGACCGGGGGCTTGGCGATTTTTCGAAAGGGCGTACGTGAAGCATAGTTTATTGGCGGTGGCAGCGTTTCTTTCGATCGGTGCCGCGTCGGCCGGGCAGCCCCAGTCGCTGACCATGGCGATCGACGGGCTGCGTTCGACCAAGGGGCAGATATTGGTGTGCGTCACCCGATCGGCCGACCATTTTCCCGATTGCAACAAAGACCCCGACAAGCGGCATTTCATCGTTCCTGCCAAAGGCGGAACGGTGACGCTGGGGCAGGCCATGCCCGGCACCTATGCTATTGCCATTATTCACGACGAAAATGGCAATGGGAAGCTGGACACTTTTGCCGGCATCCCGCGCGAAGGGGTGGGGTTTTCCCGCAATCCCGCGATCCGCTTTGGCGCGCCGAGTTTCAAATCGTCCAGTTTTGCGATTGCCGGCGCCCCGGTAGAGCAGGCGATCAGGCTCAAATATTTCCTCTGATCGCATGGCTGCCTTTCCAATGAGCGGGCGCGATCGGCGTCGGCTATAGCTTCTGAACCCTTTCCCTTGCACCGGGAGGGTGACGCGCCCCATATTGCCGTCTATGTGGCGGGCGAACCCGCATGGACAGCAGGAGATTAGAGCGTGGCGACCCTGGGATTGAGCGAGGCCGACAAGGCGGCGGTAGAGGCGTTTCGCCGCGATGTGGTCGATCCGTCGCGCACCAGCCTGGTGATCGTCGACTTCTGGGCCGAATGGTGCGGCCCCTGCAAGCAGCTCACCCCGGTGATCGAGAAGGTGTGCGAGGAATATGCGCCCAAGGGCGTCAAGCTGGTGAAGGTCAATGTCGACGAGAATGGCTTCATCGCCAGCCAGTTCCGCGTGCAGTCCATACCGACCGTCTATGCCGTATTTCAGGGCCAGCCGGTCGCGGACCTGAGCCAGGCGCGCACCGAAGGGCAGTTGAAGCAGTATCTGGACCAGCTTCTGTCCCAATTGCCGATCGAATCGGATGAAAAGGCGCAGTTGCAGGAAATCGCCCCGCTGATCGCCATGGGGGAGGAAATGCTGGCGGGCGGCGAGAATGATCGTGCTTTGTCGGTGTTCAGCCAGATCGCCGAAATGGTGCCGGACAATGTCGAGGTCGTGTCCGGGCTGGCCCGCGCGCTGGTCGCGCTGGGACAGTTGGACGAGGCCGAAGCGGTGATCGCCGCGCTGCCCGACGATGTGGCCAAGCATGGCGCGATCGATCAGGCACGCGCCGCCATCGCACTGGCCCGTGATGCGAAGCCGGTTGCCGACCTGTCGGGCATCGAGGCGAAGGTCGCCGCCGACCCTGACGATCATGAAGCGCGTTTCGAACTGGCCGGCGGGCTGATGTCCAATGGGGATCGCGACGCGGCGGCCGAGGCGCTGCTGGAGATCGTGCGGCGCGACCGGGCCTGGAATGATGGCGCTGCGCGGGCGCAATTGCTCAAGATTTTCGAGGCCGTCGGGCTGGAAGATCCCTGGGTTTCGGCGCAGCGGCGCAAGCTGTCGCAGATCCTGTTCTCGTAAAGACCGTGCCGATCGCGCGTATCTCCATATTCCCCCTGTCCGGCGCCTTGCTGCTGCCGGGCATGGAATTGCCGCTGCATATCTTCGAGCCGCGCTATCGGGCGCTGATCCATGACGTGATGGCGCGGGACCGGCGGATCGGGATGATCCAGCCGCGCGGTGGTGGGCCTGTGCCACCGCTGTTCGATGTCGGCTGTCTGGGGCATGTCAGCCATATCGAGGCGCTGGAGGATGGCCGGTTCAACATCATCCTGACCGGTCTGGCGCGGTTCCGGCTGGTGCGGGAGTTGCCGGTATCGACCCAGTTCCGCCAGATCGAGGCGGATGTCGAGCAGGCGCCGCAGGAAGATGAAGTGCTGCACGCCGTGGAGCGCGCCGCGCTGGAGCAGGAATCGCGGCGCTTCGCCGATGCGCTGGGCTATGTCGTGGACTGGACGGCGGTGTCGCGGCTGGATGACACCGCGCTGGTCAACGGCATCGCACAGATCGCCCCCTTCGATCCGGCGGCCAAGCAGACCTTGCTGGAGGCCGATACGCTGTCCGAACGGGCCGACCGGATCATCCAGTTGATGCAGATCGTCGGCCGTATCGAGCGCGACGGCGGGACGACGATGCAATGAGTGATGCGACGATAGAAGCCGCAGCGCCGATAGACCCGTGGCTGTTGGCGAAACTGGTCTGCCCGGTCACGCGCACGCCCCTGCGGTGGGACGCGGTGCGACAGGCGCTGCTGTCTGATGCCGCAGGACTGGTCTTTCCGGTTCGCGATGGCGTGCCGGTGCTGGTCCTGCGGGAGGCCGCGCCCCTTTAACAGGGCTTATTTGAACGCGGCGATACACTCCACTTCCAGTGGTGCGCCCAATGCCAGGCCGCTGGCGCCAAAGGCGCTGCGGGTCGGCAGGCGCTTGCCTTCGAAATAGGGGACATAGGCGGCGTTGAAGCGCGGCCAGTCGGCCATGTCGGCCAGCATCACCGTGCATTTGACGACATGGCCATAGTCCAGGCCATTGGTCGCCAATATCTTGCCGATCGAATCCATCGCGCCTTTGACGGCGGCGTCGAACCCTTCCTTATGCTTGTCCATCCCTTCGGGCACCTGGCCGATCTGGCCCGACATAAAGAGGATGTCGCCCACCCGGATCGAGGGCGAAAAGGGCAGTTTGGCCGGCAGGGGCTGCGGCGCGGTGGCGGGCTGGGCCAGAGCAGGCGTGGCGCCCAGCAACAGGGCGGCGGCAAGAAGGCGCTTCATCGGATAGTCTCCCATTAATCAGGCGCGAGGCAGGGCGTCGAGCAGGCGGCGGACATCTGTCGCATCGTTGAAGATCGATGGCGAGATGCGGAAATGATGGTCGTGCAGCGAAATACGGACCTGCGCCTTGGCCAACGGGTCGGCAAGGCGATCCTTCGCATCGGGCAGTAGCGCGGTCAGGATGGGCGTGGTGGTGCCGGGCGGGGTGATCAGGCGATAGCCCTTTCCGGTCAGCCCCTGTCGCAATTCGCCGATCAGGCTCTGGGCATGGCTCTGGATCGCAGGAACGCCAAGCGCGCCGATATGGTCGAGCCCATGGTCGATCGCGGCAACCACCGCCTGCGCATAGGTGCCGGTGCCGAAATGGCCGAGCGTGCCGGGGCGGATGCTGTAGCTGACCGGCGTGTCGCCCGGCGGGTCCATGGGATAGATATGGGTGGCCGGCGGCGACAGGCCGATGCCCGGCGGCGCGCCGGGGGCGGCAAAGCCATAATAGCCGAAATCGGCGAGCGGCAGATTGTCCAGCACGCCGCGCCGGGCGTAGAGGAAGCCGAGGCCAAAATCGCCCATCAGCCATTTATAGGTGGCGCAGGCGGCGAAATCGACGCCGCTGCCATGCAGATCGACCGGGACAGCCCCGGCGGCGTGGATGATGTCGGCATAAACCAGCGCGCCGGCCGAATGGGCCAGATCGCAGACGGCCTTCAGATCATGCTGGAAGCCATTATAGGTGGAGACGAGCGAGAGGCTGACCAGTTTCGTGCCGGGCGTGATGGCTTTGGCCATATCCTCCATGGCGATGCGGCCGTCGCGGGCCTGCACCCAGTGGACATCGACGCCCTGCTTGGCCAGTTCCTGATACATGGGGAAGCCGGCATAGAAATGCAGGGTGTCGGTGACGATGCGGCCGCCCTGATGCGGGAAGCCTAGCGCACGGAGCACCGCCTGTTCGCCCATGGTGGTCGATTGCACCCAGCAGACTTCGTTGGGGTCGGCGTTCACCAGTCGGGCGAATTTGGCGATGGTGGCGGCGCGATCCACCGGCTTGCGCGCGGCGGCGGCGGGATCGAGCGTGCGGCCCGCGACATAGGCGTCCATCGCCGCCCGAGCGCCCAGGCTGATCGGGTGGGTGGAGGCGCTGTCCAGATAGGCGATGGGGGTGGGCGCGAAGCTGGTCCGGTCCGGCAGGCTGGGCGGGGTAGTCACCGCGCGGGCGGCCTGCGCCGCCAGTGGGATCGCGATCGCCGCGCCCAGCGCCTGCCGGCGGGACAGGGTCATGCCATGACTTTCGCGAAGGCGAGTTTGAACGCCTGCATTTCCGCCGGCGTGCCGAAGGAGACGCGGACCCAGTCGTCCATATGTTTGCGCGCGCCGCCGATGAAGATTTTCTGACTGGCGAGCGCGGCGGTGACATCTGCGCCGGAGCGGCCGACATGGATCATCGCGAAACTGCCTTCGCTGGGCAGATAGCGGATGCCGCGCTGGTCCAGCCAGGCGAATAGGTCGTCGCGCACAGCCTTGTTATAGGCCTTGCGATCCGGCAGCAATCTGGGGTCGAGCAGGCTGGCTTCGGCGGCGACGACGGCGGGCATGGGCGTGATGTTGACGCCATAATCGGCCATGCCGTCGAGCAGATCCTTCCGCCCGGCGATGAGGCCGCAGCGCAGGCCCGCAAGGCCATAGATTTTCGAGAAGGTGCGCGTGACCAGCACGTCCGCGCCCTTGGCTACCAGATCGAGGCAGGACGGTGCGTCGCTGAAATGGATATAGGCTTCGTCGATCAGCAGCACCGATCCGGCCGGTTTGTTGGCGAGCAGCCATTCGATGTCGGCGCGGGGCGTGATGAGGCCGGTCGGGTTGTTGGGATTGCAGATATAATAGACGCCGGCATTGGGCGCGGCGGCGAGCATCTGGCGCAGGTCGCCGCGAAAATCGCCGGACAGAGGGATGGGGACGGCGCTGGTCACGACCTTGTTCCCTTTGCCCATAAAGCCGCTGTCGAAGGTCGGTTCGAAAAAGGCGATCGGCCGGTCCTGTGACGAATAGGTCAGGGCCACCGAGCGCAGCGTCATATAGGAGCCGGGATGGACCTGCACCTGTTCGGGCGTCAGGCCATTCTGCCGGGCGAACAGCCGCTCCAGTTGCGCGGCGAAGGCCATGCCATAGCGGCCGGACAGCTTGTCGAGGCCGTTCAACGCCTCCAGCGCAGCCGCGCAGGGGCCGAGCGGATTTTCGTTGCTGTTGATATAGACCGCGTCGGTCAGCGTGGACACCATGCCGGCCGGGTCTTCGGGCAGGGCGGCCTTGCGCCCGCGCTGGGCGAGGGCCGGGGCGGCGCTGGCCGCTCCGGCCGCCGCGATGGCGCCGCGCATCAGCATGCGACGGGAGAAGCTGGTATCCGTCATTCTTCGCTTCCTTTTGCGGCGATGCGCTTCACGTCCGCTTCGCTGATCGGTTCGGGATAAGCATTGTCGAAATGGGTGCGGACGTAGCCGACGACCGAGGCGACCTGCGCTGGGGTGAGCATTTCGGAAAACCAGGGCATGCCGCCCTGACCCTTCATGACTACGGTGACGGGATAATCCGGGTCGGCCAGCTTGGCATTATGGGCAAGGGCAGGGACGGTGCCGTCGGGCGAGCCCTGCGCCTTGTCCAGATGGCAGGCGGCGCAGATCTGATTATAGACCTGTTCCCCGTCGGGCAGCGCGACCTTGGCGGGCCTGCCGCCGGGCGAATCCGCCAGAGCGGGCGCGGCGGCCAGCACGGTCAGCAGACCGAGGCGAAGGATCGTGCCGCGCATCTCTATGCCGCCTGCGCGCGTTCGTGAATCTGGGTGATCGCGTCGATGCCCGACAGGATCGACCCTTCCATCCAGCCGCCATAATAGCTGGCATGTTCACCGGCCAGAACGACGCGATTGTCGAGCGCGACCAGATTCTTGTAATGCGCCTTGCGGTTTTCCTCGCTCCATTCGGACGTGCAGCCCAAAATCCACGGTACGCGGGTCCATGGCACGGACACGCCGCTGAGGAACTCCTTGCGATATTGGGGATGGAAGACTTCCCCCTGTTTCAGCGCGGTTTCGATGCGCTGTTCCGGCGTCATGCTGGCGATCTGGAACCCGGCAAGCCCACGGGCGAACGCGCCGAGCAACACCGCCGGGCCTTGTCCGAACATCTTGTCATTGGGGTAGGAAAGCTGGGTAATCGTCTGGTCGGTGAAGCTGTGACCGCCATAGATATTGTCGTCTTCCTCCCAGAAGCGGCGCTTGAATTCCATGCCGATCTTCGCATGGCCGCCATAGGGCACGGCCTTCATCGCGGCCTTGAGCGCCGGGGAAACCTGCATATCGACCTGGCTGATGATCGACAGCGGAATGGTGCAGACGCACCAGTCGGCGCTGACATCATGCATCTGGCCGGTCGCGACATCCTTGTAGCTGACCGTCACGCCCTTGTCCGACTGAGCGACCTTCGTCGCCTTGGCATTATAGGTGATGATCTTGCCGATCTTCTTCGCGAAGGCCTTGCCGATCATGTCCATGCCGCCGACCGGCTGAAACATCGTCGTCTGCATCACATAGCTGAAATAGAAGGACATGGCGGTCCAGACCTGCGGGTCCAGCACGTCCTGCAATTTTGCGATCTGCGACGGGGTGGGCGCGCCATTGCGGCCGCCGCCGGGCGCCTGATCATAGCCGCGCTGGGCGGACACTTTGAGGCTGCTGGTATAGGCCAGATTCTTGTCGAGCACGCCCCAGTTGCGGAGCGCTTCCATCAGCTTTTCCTTGTCCTCGGCAGACAGCTTGTCGTCCAGCGCCTTGGCGCTCACCGCCTTGGCCAGCAGTTCGGACGTGTGGCCCTTGAAGTCGGTTGCGACTTCCTTGTAGCGCATCGGCTTGCCGCCAAAGGCTTCGGAAGAATGGATGAAGCCATTATGGTTGAGCTGGATGAAGGGTTCCAGCGCGACGCCGAACTGGCGGCAATAATGGAGCAGCGCCTTGTGATGATGCGGGATGCGCCAGGGGCCGGGGTTGATATAGTTGCCGGGCGCGAACTGCACCTTCTGCACCGTGCCGTCGCTTTCGGTGAAGCTATCGCCGCCGCGCAGCGAATAGTTGCGGCCGCCGGGGCGATCCTGAAATTCCAGTATCTTGACCGCATAGCCGGCCTTTTGCAGCTCATAGGCGGCGGCCATGCCGGCCAGACCCGCACCCAGCACGATGACGGAGGCACCGGGCTTCGCGCCGCTCAGCACCGGCGGGCCGGTGAACTGGGTTTCGGCGGCATGGCCAAGCGCGGTCATCGCCTGATACATGGCCGCAGCGCCGCCGACCTTGCCGATCATGGTTAAAAGGTCGCGACGGCTGGGTGCTGTGCTGTCTGTCATGCTGGCTTCCCGTTTTTACGGGCGAGTAGTGTGGCGGCAGGGGTCTCGCCCCCAATTCCCTGCCGTTATGGCCCCTGTCTTGTCTTCGTCCGTCGGTGCGACCCGAACGGCTCAGGGGGCTTTGGCCGCGACGCCTTCAATCTCGATCAGTTGCTGCGGCCGCGCGAGCGCGGAAATCTGAAACGCCGATCGGGTCGGCAGGTTGGGCTGTTCGGCGGTGCCGAAGAATTTCTTGTAGGCGCGGGTCAGGCCGTCCCGGTCCATCTTCCCACCCTGCTTGGGATCGCCGACGAGGAAGACGGTCAGCTTGACGACGTCGCCCATGGTCAGGCCCATTTCGGCCAGTTGCGCCTTCATCTTGGTGAAGATGGACATGGCCTGCACCTCGGTATCGCCAAATGCATCCGCGCTGTCAGTGTCGGCCGGGTTGATCGGCGCGGCGGTAGCGCCGGACAGATAATAAAAAGTGCTGCCGGGCGGCACGATGGCGGCGCTGGCGATCATGGCGCCGGGCGCCTGCTTGTGTTCGACGGTCGCGGCCGAAGCCGATCCCACTGCCGAACCGGTGGCCATGGCGGCCAGAGTCAATGCGGCAATCGCTGCTTTCATGGCTATCCCCCTTCTAAAAAATGAAGGGCCGGTCCTTGCCGGACCGACCCTTCCTTCGTGACTTCGCTTAGAACTTGAAGTCGATGCGGGCGTAATAGTAACCGCCCGAAGTGCTGTAGGCGCTGTGGCCGTAGGAGGCGCTGTAGGAGCCAGAGCCATTTTCATAGGGCGATACGCCGGTCGGAACGACCACGCCCTTGAGCAGCTTGGGGATTTCCGGCTTCTTGTTGAACAGGTTGTTGGCGCCCAGCGAGAAGGTCACATTGTCGGTGAAGTCGTAATTCACTTCCAGGTCGGTAATGGCTGCTGCCTTGGCTACCCCGTTGAAGTAAAGCTGGTTAGCGTTCACCCCATTGACCAGCGCGCCGTCGGCGATCAGGAAACCGCCGTCCGGGATGATGACAGACCCGTTGGCAGAGGAGGTGAAAGCCGGACGCACCAAGACGCTGGTCTTGCCGTAGAAGGTTTCGCGCAGGTTCAGGCCGAAGCGGCCGCTCTTGAACAGGGCGTTGGCGACCACCTTATAGTCCGGATTGGCGCGTTCGATATTGCTTTCCGATGCGGCGTTGAACAGCGGATAGCCCAGCTTGTTGTTGGTGATCTTCGTCTTGTTATAGTTGGCGGTCAGCGACAGGTTGAGTGAACCGAAGTCCAGCGCGACAGGATAGCTAGCCGAGAAGTCGATGCCCCAGGTGCGGGTATCGACGCCGTTGGTGAAGCTCTGCACGCCGATCGTGCCGCTGGTGAAGAGGGCGCTATCGAGGACGATGCCCGCCGCATTCAGGGCGTTCAGAATGTCCGCGCCGCCGGGCTGTGCTACGCCGTTGAGGACGGCGTTGCGGGCCGCGGTGCCGGTGATGCGATCCTTGATCTTGATAAGATAGCCATCGACCGTGATCGCAAGCTTCGGCACTGGACGAACGACGAAGCCGGCCGAGAAATTCTTCGACTTTTCCGGACCGAGCGGACCGAAGCCCAGCAGCGCGGCGGCAGGGGTGCCGGCCGGCAGCTGTGCGACGGCGCTGGTCGGGCCGACGTTGATGGTCGAATATTTCTGTTCCTGAAGCGTCGGTGCGCGGAAGCCGGTGCTGGCGGTGCCGCGGATGGCGAAGGCGTCCGAGAAGTCGTAGCGGGTCGTGATCTTGCCGATCAGCGTGTCGCCGAAATCGGTATAATCTTCGTAACGGCCCGCAAGATCGACGCTCCAGCCGTCGATCGGCTTGGCGATCAGGTTGACATAACCTGCCTTGGAACTGCGATCGAACTTGCCTGCGTCGCTCGCCTTGTAACCAGGGAAGGACTGAACGCCGGTTTTGTAGGTGGAGATGGAATCGCCGGCGATGATTTCATATTCATCCTTGCGATATTCACCACCGAAGGCCAGCGTGAGCGGCGCCGCCATGCCAACGTCGAATTCCTTGCGGATGTCGGTGGTCAGCGTGGTCTGGGCCAGCTTGAAGCCGCCGTCATAGGCGCTGCTGGGCGTGTTCGCCGTGCCAATGCCGTTGAGCTGGTTCTGGTAGCTTTCCTGCCAGATTTCGCGATGCGCCGAGCTTTCCGTCCAGATGTCGTCCTTTTGCGCGCCATAGGTGCCGCTGACGTCATAGTTCCAGCCGCCGCCGAATTCGCCCTTGGCACCGACCGTGATGCTATATTCGTTTTCGATCACGTGCTGGAGCGGTACCATGCCGACGACGCCGGTGTTGCCATAGCAGATGCCGGGATCATAGGCGGCCGGGGTGACGCTGCCGCCGGTGTTGCCGGTTTCATAGCAGATGCGCTTGGGATGGCGGTAGCCTTGCTTGGCCCAGCCTTCGCGGCGGCTATAGTCGCCGAAACTGTAGAGTTCGACGCCGCCGAAATCATAGCCCATATTGTAGAAGGCGACGTTCAGGTTCGTCTTGGGCTGGCCGCCATTGATGCCCGACAGCGCGTCGCCGGCGAGGTTGGACCATTGGGCCGGTGCGTTGGGCTGAAGCGTGCCGTCCTGCTTGGTGACGAGCACCTGACCCTTGCCGACGGTGGTATAATCCTGGCGGCGGTGGAACAGGGTCAGGTTGAAGTAACCGTCCTCGCCCAGCTTGAAGCCGACATTGCCCGAAGCGGAGAACAGTTCGCCCTCGCTGTCATAATATTGGCCGCCGGTGACCTTGAACGTGCCGCCGTCGGTCTGGTCCTTCAGGATGAAGTTGAGGACGCCTGCGATCGCGTCGGTGCCGTAAACGGCCGCTGCGCCTTCCTGCAAGACTTCGACGCGGGAGATGGCGTCGGGCGGTATGACGTCGATGCTGGGCGCGGCCGAACCCTGGAACGCGCCGGAGATGACCTGAAGAATGGCGTTGCCGTGGCGGCGCTTGCCATTGACCAGGACCAGCGTGTGGTTGGGCGACAGGCCGCGCAGGCGGGCCGACAGCGAGAAGCTGGACAGGTCGGTGCCCTGCGTCTGGGCGGTGAAGCCCGGCACCATCTGGGTCAGAACCTGGTTGAGATTTGGCTGGCCGACATGGCTGATGGCTTCTTCGCTCAGCACCTGTACCGGTGCGGCCGATTCGGCCGCCGAAATGCCGACGGCGCGCGTGCCGGTGACGATGATGTCGCCGCCCTGATCGGCCTGTGGTTCCTGCGGTGCTTCTTGTGCGACCGCACAAGCGGACCAGGACGAAGCGAGGATAAGTGAAAGTTTGAGTGCGGACAGTCGTGTCATTCATGCCCCCTGTTTATGCATTATCGATGACAAGGGGGGACGACGAACGGTTCTGTGAAATCCTCTACCGCACTGCAAAAAATTGAATCAAATGTGCAATATTTCTCAATTATTTCTAACGAAAATCAGGGTAGGATATTGGCAATGTGCGTAATGGTGCAACTGACGATTGTGTATCGTAGGCAAGCCATTTTGCAATCGCCTGGCATGGCGGATTTTTTATCTTCATTCGTTTTGGCAGTTTCAAATTATGTTCAGGATTGCATCGCAGCATCGATCAGCGCCTTGGCTTCAGGCCCTTCCCAATCCATCGCGCCGATCACGCGCACCATTTCCTTGCCCTGCGCATCATAGATGACCGTTGTGGGAAGAAGGCCGGTGGCGTAGCTAAAGCCGAATTCGGTTTCGGGGTCGGCCCAGCCTTTCAGGTGCGGCAGGTTATGCTTGGCGAAGAAGGGCTTCACCGCCTTCAGGCCCTGATTATCCTGCGATATGGTGAGCACGGCCAGACCCTTGGGGCCATAGGTCGCCGCGATCCGATCCAGCGTGGGCATTTCCGCGACACAGGGCGTGCACCATGTCGCCCAGAGATTGACCAGCATCGGCTTGCCGGCAAAATCCTTCAGTGTCTTTTCGCCACCATCCGGATCGAGAAAAGCGAAATCGGGCGCGGGCGTGCCGGCCTTGCTGCGGTCCAGTCTATAGTTGAAGGCGCTGTCCTTGCCGGCCTCACCCGATGCCGGTGCGACTTCGCCGCTGGTGGCGGCATTGGCTTGCTCCGGGGGCGGGGATTGCCTATCGCAGGCCGCCAGAGCGGCAGGCAGGAGCAGTATCATTAGCGCGCGTGAAGAAGAGATCACTGGGAAGGGCTCCAACAGCATGTGGGGTGGCCGGTTCGCGGCCGGCCCGGCATCGATCATGCGTGAGATAAATGCCTCCATCCCCTTCGACAAGCGATTGTGGAAACAGGATATCGCCGGGTCCAAGGCGCATGTCGCGATGCTGGCCCAACAAAGTATCGTTTCGCAGGATGATGCGAACGTGATTTCCGCCGGACTCGATACTATCGCTGCCGAATATGAATCGAACGGCGTGCCGGTGAATCTGGACCTGGAAGATATCCATATGGTCACGGAATCGCGGCTGGCCGAACTGATCGGCCCGGCGGCGGGGCGGCTGCACACCGCGCGCAGCCGCAATGATCAGGTGGCGACCGATTTCCGTCTGTGGGTGCGCGACGCCATCGATGAGGTCGAGGCGGGACTGCTCGGCCTCCAGCATGCGCTGGTGGCGCGGGCGGAAGAGCATGCCGATGCGGTGATGCCGGGCTTCACTCATCTGCAATCGGCGCAGCCGGTGACGCTGGGCCACCATCTGATGGCTTATTATGAAATGGTGCGGCGCGATCGCAGCCGCTTTGCCGATGCGCGGGCGCGGGCGGACGAATGCCCGCTGGGTGCGGCGGCGCTGGCCGGGACGGGCTTCCCGACCGATCGCCACATGACGGCGGCGGCGCTGGGCTTTGCCAAGCCGACCGACAATAGCCTGGACAGCGTATCGGACCGAGACTTCGCGCTCGATTATCTGATGGCGGCGACGCAGGCGTCGTTGCACCTGTCGCGGCTGGCAGAGGAATTCATCATCTGGGCCAGTCAGCCCTTCGGCTTCGTGAAGCTGCCCGACGCCTATTCGACCGGCAGCTCGATCATGCCGCAGAAGCGCAATCCGGATGCGGCCGAACTGGTGCGCGGCCATGCCGGGCGGATCATGGGCTGCATGAACGCGCTGTGCGTGACGATGAAGGGCCTGCCGCTCGCTTATTCCAAGGATATGCAGGACGACAAGCCGCCGGTGTTCGAGGCGCATGACCTGCTGGGCCTGTCGATCGCGGCGATGACCGGCATGATCGAGACGGTGACCTTCCGCACCGACCGGATGCGGGGGCTGGCCGAAAGCGGCTTTGCCACCGCCACGGACCTTGCCGACTGGCTGGTGCGGGAAGGCGGCATTCCCTTCCGCGAGGCGCATCATATCACCGGCCGCGCCGTGGCAGCGGCCGAGGCGGCGGCGGTGCCGCTCGACCAGTTGCCGCTGGCGACGCTCAAAGAGATTGATGCGCGGATCGACGATCGGGTCTATGCGGTGCTGACAGTCGATGCGTCTGTGGCCAGCCGTCAAAGCCATGGTGGCACCGCGCCGTCGCAGGTGCGGGCGCGGATCGCAGATGCCAGGAAGGAACTGGGCGCATGAAGAAGCGGACGCTTGCCGGTCTGGCGTTGGTGGCATTGGCGCTGACGGCCTGTGGCGGGCGTCAGCCGCTCAAGCCGCTGAAGGGGCAGAGCCTGCCGGCCGTGCCGAACGGCGCGGCAACGGCGCCGACCGCGGCGCAACTGATGCAGCCTTCCATCCAGGCCCGGCCAGAGCGGAACGTGGAATTGCTGACCCAGTCGCGAAAACGCGACGATGACGGTTTCGATCTGCCGCCCGAACGGCAGCCGCAATAAGTTTCAGTTTACAGGAACAGACCTTGGATCATTTCACCTATGTCGACGGCGCCATGCAGGTGGAGCAGGTGCCGATGGATGCGATCGCGCAGGCGGTCGGCACGCCCGTCTATATTTATTCGACCGCGACGCTGGAACGCCATGTTGCCGTATTCCGTGAAGGGCTGAGCGCGCTGGCCGACCCGCTGATCGCCTTTGCGGTCAAGGCCAATCCCAACGCCGCCGTGCTGGCGACGCTGGCGAAGCTGGGGCTGGGCGCGGATGTGGTGTCGGGCGGCGAATTGCTGCGCGCGGTGGCTGCCGGTATCCCGGCTAACCGCATCGTCTTTTCCGGGGTCGGTAAGACCGCCGATGAAATGCGGATCGCGCTGGAACAGGGCATCTACCAGTTTAATCTGGAAAGCGAGCCGGAAGCCGAAATGCTGTCGCAAGTGGCAGTGTCGATGGGGAAGAAGGCGCCGGTCGCCTATCGCATCAACCCCGATGTCGATGCTGGCACCCATGCCAAGATTTCGACCGGCAAGTCGGAAAACAAGTTCGGCATACCCTATGCCCGCGCACTGGAAAGCTATGCCGCCGCGCGTGATCTGCCCGGTCTGGATGTGCAGGGCGTCGCCGTGCATATCGGCAGCCAGTTGACCGATCTTGCGCCGCTGGAGGCCGCCTTCATCAAGGTTGGTGCGCTGATCACGGAACTGCGCGCGGCGGGCCATGACATTCGCACCGCCGATCTGGGCGGTGGCCTTGGCGTGCCCTATGATCCCTCGCAGCCTTTGCCGCCCAGCCCCGCCGATTATGGCGCGATGGTTACGCGGGTGACGCAGGGCTGGCCGGTGCGGCTGATGTTCGAGCCGGGCCGGGTGATCGTGGGCAATGCGGGCGTGCTGCTGTCGCGCGTGGTGCGGGTGAAGCAGGGCGCGCAGGCGCCCTTCGTCATCGTCGATGCGGCCATGAACGATCTGATGCGGCCCAGCCTCTATGATGCCTGGCATGATATCCGCGCGGTAAAGCCAGCCGGTGTGCGCGAAACAGCCAATGTCGTGGGACCGGTCTGCGAAACCGGCGATACTTTCGCCATGCATCGCGACATGGATGTGGTGAAGGCCGGCGATCTGGTCGCCTTCATGACGGCAGGCGCCTATGGCGCGACCATGGCTGGCACCTATAATAGCCGCCCGCTGACGCCCGAAGTGCTGGTGTCGGGCGACAAATGGGCGGTGGTGCGGGAGCGGCCGCCGGTCCAGGCGCTGATCGATGCGGACATCATTCCCGACTGGGTCGCCTGATGCAGAGCCTGCCCGTCTTCCTGTTGCTGACGGGCAGGCCGGTCATCCTGACCGGTGCGGGCGAGGCGGCGGATGCCAAGCGCCGCCTGCTGGAGCGGGCGGGCGCGATCATCGTCGGCGAGGATGATGGGGAGGCGCGCATCGCCATCGTGTCGGATGGCGACGAGGCGGTGGTGGCCCGATTGAAGGCGCGCGGCGTTCTGGTGAACGCGACCGACCGGCCGGCCCTGTGCGATTTCACCCTGCCTGCGATCGTGGATCGCGATCCGGTGCTGATCGCGATCGGCACCGGCGGCGCGTCGGCGGGACTGGCGGCGGCCTTGCGGCAAAGGCTGGAGGCGATGCTGCCCCAGCATATTGGATCGCTCGCCCGCCATTTGTTCACGGCCCGGCCGGACCTGCGGCGGCTATGGCCGGATGCGGGGCAAAGGCGTCGGGCGATCGCGCAGGGTCTGGCGCCCGGCGGCGTGATCGATCCGCTGGGCAGCGATCCCGATGTCGATACTTGGCTGGCGGCGGGATCGGATGGTGCGGCTGACGCTGTCCATCATGTCCGGTTGCGATCGGACGATCCCGATGATTTGACGATCAGGGATGCGCGCATGCTGGCGCTGGCCGATCGCGTCTATTATCCGTCGGGCACGCCTGACGCGATATTGGACCGCGCCCGTGCCGATGCGGCGCGGATCGCTGCGGAGGCGCCGCCAGTGGAATCGGCGGAGGGGCTTTCGGTCTGGTTAAGCCGGGGCTGACTGGAGCCGCGTCACTTCATCCTGCAACGCCTGGATCGAGGACACCAGTCGCGCCCGGTCCGCCTGCAATTCGCGCAGGGTTTCGCGGGTTTCGCCCAGTTCCACCGCCCGGCGCGCAATACGGGCGTCCAGATCGGCATTATGGCGGGTGAGGGCGCCCATCGCGTCGGCGCGATGGCACAGGTGCCGCAAGCGGGCGTCGAGGACATCGAAGTCGAAAGGCTTCACGACATGGTCGTCCGCGCCTGCTTCCAGCGCTTCGATCGTCGACTGGCCGTCGAGCCGGCCGGCGATCATCACGAAACAGGAATTGCCGGCCAGATTGGCGGCGCGAATCTTCTGCATCGTCGCCACGGCGGGCAACATGGTCAGGTCCATGTCGATCAATATGGCGTCGACCGGGCGCGTCACCAACAGGGTGAGGGCGATAAAGCCATTTTCGGCCAGCACGATATCATAATTGAGATGCGAAAGGCGGCGGGCGATCACGGCGCGCGCGGTCGGGTTTTCATCCACCAGCAACAGGCGCAGCCGCCGCTGCGGTTGCACATTTTCAACCTTACCCAACGAGTCGGGATGACGGCTCCGGTTACGCTTGAAGAACTGAATCATGTCCCACCTTCTTGACGGAGGAAGGATAGGATCGGCGCGCAAAGAAATGGTTAATGGCGGGCGTTCGCCGGATCGCCTGCATCATGGATGCCGTATGCGCGCAGGAACAGGTCGACGGCGAAGTGGACATCTGCTTCGAGTTGCGACGGATCGGGTTGCTCGATCTGCCCCATGAGCATTTGGTGATGGCTGTTCGACATGGTCAGCGACATCAGCGCGCGGGCGGCATCCACAGGGTCAGCCTGTCGCAACTGGCCGCGCTGCATGGCGCCGAACAGAAAGTCCGCCAGCAGTAGCCGGGTATTCATGGGGGCCAGGTCAAAGAAAATCTGCGCCAGTTCCGGGAAGCGCCGTCCTTCCGCCACGATCAGCCGATGCAGGGCGATCGCTTCGGGAGATGTCACCTTGGTCAGCAGGCTGAGGCAGGCGGCACGCAAGGTCGGTTCCAGCGCATTGCCCGGATCAAGCAATTGGGAAAGTCGCGCGCGATAGGCCTTTGCCACCCGGTCGAGCACGGCAGAGAAGAGCGCGGGCTTGGACGGGAAGTAATTCCAGAGCGTCCCTTTGGAGCCACCCAGTTCGGCGGCGATGCCGGACATGCTGGTTCCCGCATAGCCATGTTCCAGAAAATAGCATTGCGCCACATTCAGGATCGTGTCGCGCCGGTCCTGTCGACGGGCTTCCCTTTTGCTGGGAATCGGAGGGGGCGGCGGCTCTGTCATAAAAACGTACCATAGAGTACGCTAATTTTGTTGACAAGGCTTTGCAGCGGGCGCAATGGCGATTTTCATACTAGGTGGTACGGTTTGATATGTCCTTGAGTCGCTTTGCCCTGGCCACCCGCATGGGAGGCGTGGCCTCATCTATCCTGATCCTGTCTGCCTGCGCGGCGGTGCCCGATCTGGGGCCGAAACCCGAAATGCGGTCGGCCCAGAGTGTCGCCGCCAGCAGCAGTCTTGCCGCTGCGCCGGCCGCCTGGCCCGGTGATGGCTGGTGGAAGGCCTATGGTGATCCGCAACTCGATCAGTTGATCGAGGAAGGTCTGCGCGCGTCCCCCGACGTGGCGATGGCCGATGCCCGTTTCCGCAGCGCCATGGCCATGCAGCGGCAGGCGGGTGCAGCGCTGCTGCCGACTGTCGATGCCGAGAGTAGCGCAGCGGCGACCAAGCAGAGCTATAATATGGGCACGCCCTCGGCTTTCGTGCCGAAGGGCTGGCTGGGCACGGGCCGTCTGGCGCTGGATCTTGGCTTTGACTTGGACTTGTGGGGCAAGAACAAGGCGTCGCTGGCGGCGGCAACTTCCGAAGCGCGCGCCGCAACGATCGATACGCAGCAGGCGCGGCTGGTGCTCGCCACGGCAATCGCCGATGCCTATGCCGACCTCGCCCGTCTGCATGACGATGCGGAAATCGCCCAGCGGACGCTGGACCTGCGGCTGGCCAGCCAGAAGCTGGTGGCCGACCGGCGGCAAAATGGTCTGGAAACACAAGGCAGCGTGCGTCAGGCCGACGCCACCGTGTCGTCTGCCAAGGCGCAGCTGGCCGGTGCAAAGATGGCGATCGAACTGCGCCAGCATCAGATTGCCGCGCTGATCGGCGCAGGGCCGGATCGTGGCCTTTCCATCACCCGGCCGAAGATCGGCGCGCTGGCGCCGCTGGGCCTGCCGGCGGATGTGACGACCAATCTGGTTGCCCGCCGCCCCGATGTCGCCGCTGCGCTGGCCCGCGCGGAAGCGGCGGCAAGCAAGATTAAGGTGGCGCGCGCCGATTTCTATCCGGCGGTGCGACTGAGCGCGCTGATCGGCGTGCAGTCTCTCGGCTATGATGCGATCTTCGCTGGCAACACGATCAACGGTACGAACCGGCCCTTCACCGACACGCTGTTTTCGAAGGATTCGATCTTCGGCAATGCGGGGCCGGCGATCAGCCTGCCGATTTTCCATGGCGGGGCGCTGCGCGCGCAATATCGTGGCGCGCGTGCGACCTATGACGAAGCGGTCGCTTCTTATGACAAGGCCGTGCTGGGCGCGTATCAGGAGGTGGCTGACGCCGTCACCACCCGCAAGACGCTGGACCTGCGCGTGACCGATGCGAAGGCGGCGGTCACGGCGTCGGAAGATGCCTATGCCATCGCGCAGAAACGCTACAAGGGCGGGCTTTCCACCTATCTCGACGTGCTGAATGTCGAGGATCAGTTGCTGGCTGCGCGTCAGCAACTGGCGGGGCTGGAAGCCAGCGCCTTCTCCACCGATATTGCCCTTATCCGTGCGCTGGGTGGTGGTTTCACCGCCGGCGAACCCCTCTCCAAGGATCAACCGCATGGCTGACGCCGCCCTCGAAACCACCGAAGCGAAGCAGGAAGAGCGTCAGTCGGCGCGCAAGACATGGCTGATCCGTCTGGCGGTGGTCGTGATCGTCGTCGGGCTGCTATGGGGCGCCTGGTATCTGCTGGTCGGCCGCAATCATGTCGGCACCGATAACGCCTATGTGAATGCGGAAATGGCGCAGGTGACGCCGCTGATCTCTGCCCAGGCCATCGAGGTGCTGGTCAGCGATACGCAGGCCGTCAAGAAGGGCGATGTTCTGGTCAAGCTGGACCCGACCAATGCCCAGATCGCCGTGGCGCAGGCGGAGGCTGATCTGGCCGATGCGCGTCGCCGCTTCCGCCAGATGCAGGCGACCAGCCAGTCGCTCGCTGCGCAGGTCGACGCACGTGGCGCGGATATCGTGCAGGCGCGCGCGCAGCTCGCCACCGCGCAGGCGGATTTCGACAAGGCCCGGATCGACCTGCAACGCCGCGAGGCGCTGGTGAATGACGGCGCTGTGTCCGGTGATGAAGTCACCACCGCGCGCAAGGGCTATGCCTCTGCGAAGGCGGCGCTCGATCTGGCCCGTGCCGGCGTCCAGACGGCGCAGGCGACCCGTGGCGCCGCCACCGGTCAGCTGGAAGCCAATGATGCGCTGGTGCGCGGATCGACCATCGATACCGATCCGGCGGTGATGGCGGCACAGGCGAAGCTGGATTCGGCGAAGCTGGATCTGGATCGCAGCATCATCCGCGCGCCGATCGACGGCGTGATCACCAAGCGGCAGGTGCAGGTGGGCCAGCGCGTGGCGCAGGGCAATTCGATCATGACGATCGTTCCGCTCGGCCATCTCTATGTCGACGCGAATTTCAAGGAACGCCAGTTGCGTGACGTGAAGGTCGGCATGCCCGCAACCGTGACGTCCGACCTCTATGGCGGCGATGTCGTCTATCATGGCAAGGTCGTCGGCTTTTCCGGCGGCACGGGTTCGTCCCTGTCCCTGATCCCCGCGCAGAATGCGACCGGCAACTGGATCAAGATCGTGCAGCGCCTGCCGCTGCGCATCGCGCTCGACCCCAAGGAACTGGCTGCGCATCCGCTGCGTGTCGGATTGTCCATGGACGTCGAGATCGACCTGAGCGAAAAATAAGGGGCGCCCCGGCGATGGCTGGCGACGATATCTTCTCAAGGCTTTCCCCGCGCAGCCGGACGCTGGCGGGGCTTGTTCTGGCGCTGAGCAACCTGATGGTTGTGCTGGACCTGACGATCGCCAACGTGTCCGTCCCGCATATCGCTGGCAATCTGGGCATTTCGCCCGATCAGGGCACATGGATCATTACATCCTATGCCGTGGCCGAGGCCATCTGTGTGCCGTTGACCGGATGGCTGGCGATGCGGTTCGGCGTGGTGCGCATGTTCACGCTGTCGATGATCGGCTTTGGCCTTTTCTCGGTGCTGTGTGGCCTGTCCAGCACGCTGACGATGCTGGTCGCCTGCCGCATTGGTCAGGGCATTTGCGGCGGGCCGATCATGCCCATGTCGCAAACGCTGCTGATGCGGATATTCCCGCCCGAAACGCGCGGGCGCGCCATGGGGCTATGGGCGATGACGACGCTGATGGGGCCGGCGCTTGGCCCGATCGTCGGCGGCTATATCAGCGACAATTGGAGCTGGCACTGGATCTTCTTCATCAACCTGCCGATCGCGGCGCTGTGCGTGTTCGCCGCGCAGGCGCTGCTGCGGCCGGTGGAGACGGATACGGCGAAGATCCCGATCGACAAGGTCGGCCTGTTCCTGCTGGTCTTCTGGATCGGCTGTCTTCAGATCATGCTGGATATCGGGCGCGATCATGACTGGTTCGCCGATCCGATGATCGTGGCGCTGGCGCTGATGGCCTTTATTGGTTTCCTCGTGTTCGTCATCTGGGAATTGACCGAGGAACATCCGGTGGTCGATCTCCGCGTATTCCGCCATGTCGGTTTCAGCTCTGGCCTGTTCACCTTGTCGCTCTGTTTCGGTTCCTATTTCGCCAGTATCGTCGTCATCCCGCAATGGTTGCAGATGTCGATGGGCTATACCGCGACATGGGCCGGCATCGTGACGGCGATGACGGCGATGGCGGCCCTGTTCACCGCACCGATCGCCGCCAGGATGATGACGAAGGTCGACGCGCGGCTGCTGATTTCCTGCGCGGTGGCGTGGATCGGCATCATGTCGCTGGTGCGGGCACATTGGACCAGCGGCGTCGATTTCGGGACCATGATCATTCCGCAATTCGTCCAGGGCTTTGCTTTGCCCTTCTTCTTCATTCCTTTGACCACGCTGACGCTGGGATCGGTCCTGCCGAGCGAAACGGCGTCCGCGGCTGGCTTGCAGAATTTCGTGCGGACCATGGCGACGGCGATCGCGACGTCGCTGGTGCTGACGGAATGGGGCGATTCCCAGCGCGTGTCGCGCAGCGAAATGGCATCCGTTCTGCAACCCGACCAGACCCAGTCAGTGCTGACCAACCTGGGTTTCTCGGTGGAACAGGCGCGGCAGACGATTTCGAACCTGGTCGAACAGGAAGCCACCGTGATCGCGGTCGATCATGTCTTCTTCATATCGGCGATCATTCTGTTCGCCGCGGCCGTGATCGTGTGGATCGCGCCCAGACCGCGCGCCAATGTGGATACCTCTGCCGCTCATTGAGGTAGAGGGATGCGCCGGGTGATGCCGATGGCGTCGAGGAAGGCGCTGTCGTGGCTGACCACGATCAGGGCGCCGTCATAGGCGGCCAGTCCCTGCTCGATCGCGGCGATCGAATCGAGGTCGAGATGGTTGGTCGGTTCGTCCAGCAGCAGCAGCGGCGGCACCGTGTCGCCGCCCAGCACGCAGGCCAGAGCGGCGCGCAATTTTTGCCCGCCGCTCAGCGTCGCGACCCGTTGTAGCGCCAGGTCCGCCCGGAACCGGAAACGCGCCAGGGCTGCGTGAATGGCGTTGCGTGTCGCGCCCGGATGCAGCCGGGCGAAATTGTCGGCGATGCTGTTTTCCCCGTCGAGCAGGCTCGCCTCCTGATCCAGCAGGGCGCTGTTTTCGGGCTGGTGGACCTGTCCGATGAACGGCGCGATCTGACCGGCGATCAGATGCAGCAGCGTCGATTTCCCCGCGCCGTTGGGACCGGTGATGGCGATCCGTTCGGGGCCGGTGATCGTCAGGCTCAGGTCGCGAAGAACCGGATGAGCGGGATCATGGCCAGCCGTGACGCCCTCCAGCCGCAGCAAGGTCCGGCTGGAAGGGATATTGGCCGATGGCAAGGTGACGGTCAGCGGCGCCAAAATCTCGATCTTGCCGCGCGCCTCTGCGATAGTCTCCTGCGCCTGTTGACGTTGCTGGTCGTTGCGACGGGCGGCGTCCCCGCCGGATCGTTCCGCCTGTTCCTTGCGCTTGCCCAGCAAAATGCGGGGCAAGCCCCCCTTCGCCGCCTGCCGTGCGCCTGCGCCGTCGCGGCGCTGCTGCCGTTCGGTGGCTATCTGTGTCTTGCGGGCGATGGTGGAGGCCTGCCGCTCGGCATGGTCGAGCCTATCCTGCGCCGCTGCCAGTTCCACATCCTTGCGTGCGCGATAGGCCGACCAATTGCCGCCATAGCGGGCGATGCCAAGGCTGGTCAGTTCGGCGATGGCATCCATGATGTCCAGCAGAGCGCGGTCGTGACTGACCACGATCGCGCCGCCGCGCCAGCGTTTCAGCAGGGCGGTGACGGCTTCCCGCCCTTCGGCATCCAAATGATTGGTCGGTTCGTCCAGCAGCAGCCAGTCGGGTTGCGCGAAGACACAGGCCGCCAGAGCGGCACGGGTGCGCTGGCCGCCGGACAGATGGGTGAGGGGTGTCATGAGATCGGCGGTGAGGCCGGCCTCCGCCAATGCGTCCGCCAGTCTGGCGGGCAGGGTCCAGTCGCATTGCTCCAGTTCGGCCATGGTGGCGGTGCCGGCTTCGGCCTGATCGAGCAGGGCGAGGGCCGGGGCGACGCCGAACAGGTCGGCGATCGTCTGATCCGGCAAAGGGGATTGGCGCAGCGTTGCGACAGTGCCATCGATTTGGACGCGCCCGGCCGAAGGCTGGCGCTCTCCCGCCATCAGCGCGAGCAGAGTGGATTTGCCGACGCCGTTGCGGCCGATCAGGCCGATGCGTTCGGACGTAAAGCCGAAGTCGAGGCCGGAAAGGACGGCGGTGCCGTCAGGCGCGGACCAGGAGAGGCTGGAAAGAAGAATGGCAGGCATGGACGAAAACTTTCCTGAAGGCAGAGCGGAGGGGCTGAGCGTTCAGGTTGATGTCCATGGCGGCGTTCCTTCAGAATAGCGCCCGTGGGCGCGCGATGTCGGCCAGCATAGCGGAGCAGGGGCGCGGCGGATAGCCTATTGTGAAGTCAGGCCTTGTGTCTTGTCGCGCCTGATTCAGCGCTTTTCATATTTCCAGTTGCGGCCCTTGCCTTCCGCAATCCAGTCGACCGCCTGGGCGATGCGCTTGTCGCGGGTGGCGTCGGTCTTCGCCTCGCCGATCCACTCGGCATAGTCGCGGACCTTGCCGGGCGGGAAGGCGGACCAGACGGCTTGCGCTGCCGGATTGGCTGCGATCGCCTCGGTCAGCGCCGGGGGAATGGGCAGCGCGGCGCGCGGCTGGCGCCGTTCCATCCATTGCGGCTTGGCGCCTGCGTCGATCATGGCGACGGCGCGGTCCAGCATGGCGCGCAGTTCCTCGTCCGGAGGCAGGTCGGACAGGCTGGCGATCTTGCCCAGATGGCCCATGCCGCCCTGTTCCCTGCGCGCCTCCGTCTGATCCTCGCTATACCAGAAGCCGATCGCGGCATGGCTTTTGAAGGCGGCCATGGAGGCGAGATTCTTGGTGCCATGGATGAAATGGGGGAAGCCCCATTTGATCGCTTCAGTCACGCCGGGCCGGGCGGCATGGACGAGGGCGCGGAAATGGGTGAGGATCGGCCGGGCGAAATCGGCCTGCGCGGCGATATAGGCATCGACCTTCGTGGACTCGTCGGTCATGTCCCGTCCCTCTCATATAGTGCTCCTGCGAAATGTGGAGCCCAGAGCGGCAAGCGCTGTCCGCAAAACCCTGGGTTCCTGCTTTCGCAGGAACACGCAGATCAGCTCTTGTGCCGTGCGGTCAGCAGATAGTTGATCGCGGTGTTGGCCGACAAGGTGAAGCCCCGGCCGGGATCGAAGCTGAGGCCGATGCTGTCGGTCACTTCCAGCCCGGCCTGTTCCAGCAGCGCGGTCAGTTCTTCGGGCGTGATGAACTTCTGCCAGTCATGCGTGCCCTTGGGGATACCGCCTACGCTTTCGCCGATGGTGATCATGGCGAGGCGGGACAGCGGCGTGCGGTTGGGCGTGGAGAGGATCATCAGGCCATCCGGCGCCAGTTTCGCGGCCAGCGCGGCGATAAAGGCGGCGGGATCGGCGACATGTTCGATCACTTCCATCGATGTGACCAGATCATAGCCGGTATCGGCCATATCCTCGACCGGGGTGGCGCGATAGTCGATGGTCAGATGCTGGCCCTGCGCATGGGCCTGCGCCGCGGCGATATTTTCCGGCGCGGCGTCGAGGCCAGTGACGGTGGCGCCAAGGCGCGCCAGCGGTTCGGTCAGCAGGCCCGCACCGCAGCCGACATCCAGCGCGCGCTTGCCGCCAAGCGGACGGAAGGCCTGTTCGCTGCCGGGCCAGTGCCGGTCGATCGCAGCGCGGATATAGCGCAGCCGTACCGGGTTCAGCTTGTGCAACATCGCGCTGGAGCCGTTGGGGTCCCACCAGTCGGCGGCCATGGCGCCGAAATGGGCGGCTTCCTTCGGGTCGATCGTGGCTGTGGCTGTATCCGTCATCTTGCACCTTGGTCTGCGGGCATCGCGGCCCGGATCGTCCCTAGACCATCGGGTCATGATCCGGAACCATTATAGCAGCCTTCTGGCCCCGGAAGGGGCCTGTCTGAAGGCGCATCCTTTGCGACATGGCCGAAGTTCACACCGTCGTCGGGCTTATTGGAGCAAAACGCCATCATAACGCCTCTGCGACGCGCCACCTGCGCATCTGTAACGCGGCACAGGGCGTTGGCATCGGGTCACTGCCACGCTCCCCCGACGCACCTGAAGCGCGACGGGCAAGCGACAGGGGCGCGGCAGTTCCGATCGGCTTGGCGGCTATGGCGGAAGGGATGAAACAGGCTGTCATGGGACAGTATAGATCAGAGGAAATCCAACATTGGAAGGGGGATAGGCAGGGGCGGTGCCGAACGGGGGCAGGATTGCTTGCCATATCCGTCGCGGCTGCTAATAGGAGCGCCGTTTTGCCCCTTTGGGACATATTGTTTCATAAACTGGAATAGGTTCGACAAGCAAATGGCGCGCATCGTGATGAAATTCGGCGGCACCTCCATGGCGGGGATGGAGCGAATTCGCAACGTGGCGGCGCGCGTCAAACATGTCGTCGAACAGGGGCATGAAGTCGCCGTCGTCGTGTCGGCCATGGCGGGCGAGACGGACCGTCTGGTCGGTTTCTGCAAGGAAGCCTCCGCCCTCTACGATCCGGCTGAATATGATGTCGTGGTCGCCGCCGGCGAACAGATCACCAGCGGCCTGCTGGCCATGACGCTGAAGGCCATGGGCGTGGACGCGCGGTCCTGGCTGGGCTGGCAATTGCCGATCCGCACGGTCGAGGCGCATGCCAAGGCGCGCGTGGAAAAGATCGACACCGGCGCGCTGCTCCAGGCGATGGGTTCGGGGCAGGTTGCCGTAATCCCCGGCTTCCAGGGCATGATGGCCGATGGCCGCGTGTCGACGCTGGGCCGGGGCGGTTCGGATACGTCGGCGGTCGCCGTGGCGGCGGCGGTGAAGGCCGATCGCTGCGACATCTATACCGACGTCGACGGCGTCTACACCACCGACCCGCGCATCGTCGCCCGTGCCCGCAAGCTGGACCTCGTCACCTATGAGGAAATGCTGGAACTGGCCTCGGTCGGCGCCAAGGTGCTCCAGACCCGGTCGGTCGGCCTCGCCATGAAGGAAGGCGTCGTCGTACAGGTGCTTTCTTCCTTCGATGATCCCACCCAGGACGACCTCCCCGGCACGCTGATCGTGAGCGACGAGGAACTGGAAGCCAAGCTCAAGGAAACGAAGATGGAACGTCAGCTCATCACCGGCATCGCCCATGACAAGAATGAGGCGAAGATCATCGTCACCCGCGTCCCCGACAAGCCGGGCGCCGTCGCCAGCATCTTCGGCCCGCTGGCCGATGCGGCGATCAACGTCGACATGATCATCCAGAATGACAGCAAGGAGAAGGAGGAGACGGACGTCACCTTCACCGTGCCGCGCGCGGACCTCGCCCGCAGCGTCGACATTCTGGAGGGGCTGAAGGAAGAGATCGGTTTCCGCCGGATCATCACTGACACCCAGGTCGCCAAGATCAGCGTCGTGGGCGTGGGCATGCGGAGCCATCCGGGCGTCGCCGCCACCATGTTCAAGACGCTGGCCGAACGCGGCATCAATATCGAAGCCATATCCACCAGCGAGATCAAGGTCTCGGTGCTGATCGACGAGGACGAGACGGAACTGGCCGTCCGCGTTCTGCACACCGCTTATGGTCTGGACGCTCCGGCGGCTTAATCGCTATTTGGCTCAGGCCGGCCTGCAAACGTTGAAATGAGTCACGTGCCTCGTTTCAACTTTCTGCGCTTCCGGTGCTCACGTGCTTTAAGCACGCTGCGTCGGGCCGAGGCACGTGACTCGGCCCGAGGTTCTCGAAAGATACCATTTTCGGCTCGGCCTGAGCCAAATATCGATCAAGCCGGGTTGCTCTTTACTTTCGGCGTTATCCCCGCAAAGGCGGATTGCAGAAAGTCATGTGACTCTCTTTACCATCCCCGGACATCGCGTTCGGGGATGCTTTTTGATTCTTGAAGGCTGAATGTATGACCACCGCCAAACTCGCTTCCCTGATGGCTCGCGGCACCGAATTTTTCGGGTGCGAGAGCGCGATCCTGTGCGGGGCGATGAGCTGGGTCAGCGAGCGCAACCTCGTGTCGGCGATTTCCAATGCCGGTGGCTTCGGCGTGATCGCCTGTGGCGCGATGACGCCTGAGTTGCTGGACAAGGAAATCGCCGCGACCAAGGCGCTGACGCGCAAGCCGTTCGGCGTGAACCTGATCACCATGCATCCGCAACTGTTCGACCTGATCGACATATGCGCGAAGCATGATGTCAGCCATGTCGTGCTGGCCGGTGGCCTTCCACCCAAGGGCAGCATCGAAGCGATCAAGCAGAAGGGCGCGAAGCTGATCTGTTTCGCTCCGGCGCTGGCGCTGGCCAAAAAGCTGGTGCGATCGGGCGTCGACGCGCTGGTGGTGGAAGGCATGGAAGCGGGTGGCCATATCGGTCCGGTGGCGACCAGCGTGCTGGCGCAGGAAATCCTGCCGGAGATGGCAGAGCAGGTGCCCGTCTTCGTGGCTGGCGGCATCGGCCGGGGCGAGGCGATCGCCGCCTATCTGGAAATGGGCGCGGCCGGCGTGCAGTTGGGCACCCGTTTCGCCTGCGCGAGCGAGAGCATCGCCCATCCGGCGTTCAAGAAAGCCTTCTTCCGCGCGTCGGCCCGCGATGCGATCGCCAGCGTGCAGATCGACCCGCGCCTGCCGGTCATCCCCGTGCGCGCGCTCAAAAATGCGGGCACCGAAGCCTTCACCGCCAAGCAGCGCGAAGTCGCCAATCTGCTGGACAGCGGTGCAGTCGACATGATGGAGGCGCAGCTCCAGATCGAACATTATTGGGCCGGCGCGCTGCGCAAGGCGGTGATCGACGGCGATGTGGAGGGCGGATCGCTGATGGCGGGCCAGTCGGTCGGCATGGTGACGAAGGAAGAGCCGGTCGCCGACATCATCGCCGAGCTGATGGCGCAGGCCGCAACCGCTTTGGAGCGGCGAGCCGCCTGAAGGCTTGCGGTGAACGGAGCATAAGGCATATTTCCTCTGGCCCTAATGCCCGGCATGACCGGGGCAGAGTTCCATCGGAGAAATTGATGTCCGCAACCCGCCGTTTCTATGGCCGGATTTCCCTGGTGTCGCTGGCGGTTCTGGCTGCCTGTTCGACGCCAAAGCCGCCGCCACCGCCGCCGACCCCGCCGCCGCCGGTGGTGCCCACCGTGCGTCCGGTGCCGCCAAATCAGGCGGCCGACAATATGTCGCTGCCGACCCAGGATGAAAGCGGCGATTATCTGACGCCCAATAAGGGCATCACGTCGAACACGGCGCTGTGGCATGTGCGCATGGCGCTGAACGTCGCGGCGCTCAATTGCGACCGGTTCGGCGATACCGCGCGCACCCAGTATAACCAGATATTGGCCGTCCATAAGCCGATCCTGAATGCCGCCAATGCGGCTGTGGATCGCAACTATCGGGTGGCCTTTGGCCGGTCGGGCGTGGGATCGCGCGAGCAGCTCAATACGGTCGTCTATAATTTCTTCGCCCTGCCGCCGGTGATCAAGGGCTTCTGCCCGGTCGCGGTCGCGGTGGGGGCCAAGATCATGACGATGCCGTCGGATCAGCTTCTGGCCTATGCGCCCCAGGCGCTCAAAGAGCTGGAAAAGCCCTATCAGGAATTTTACGCCGCCTATGCCGATTATCTGCGGCGGCTGGCGGAATGGCAGTCGCGCTTTGGCGGGACGGTGACGGTCGTGGTGTCGCCCACGCCGCTGCCGCCGCCACCGCGCCCGCCGGCCGAAGTGCCGCCGGAAGGATGGCAGCCCAGTTCGACCAGCGCGGTGCAGAATATGGCGCCGCCGTCGGCCGCTGCGCCAGCTCCCGCACCTGTGGCGGCTGGGGCGATGGCGGGGCCGCCCGATGTCGCGCGCACGCTGCCGGACAATAGCGTGCCCAAGCTGGTGGTGCAGCCTGTGCCGACCACGTCCGACCAGTAACGATCAGTCGCGCGCGTCGAAATTGGCGCGCGCGGCTTCCACCGTCTCCAGATTGCGTTCGGCCCAGACCCAGACGCCGCAAAAGGCGGCGCTCAGGCTGTTGCCGAGCGGGGTCAGCGCATAATCGACGCGCGGCGGCACCACCGGATGGACGGTGCGGGTCAGCAGGCCGTCCCGCTCCATCTGGCGCAGCGTCTGGGTCAGCATCTTCTGGCTGATGCCCTCCACCTGTCGGCCGATTTCGGTGAAGCGCAGCGTGCCCTTCTCCTCCAGCAGTTCCAGCACCAGCAACGTCCATTTGTCGGCGATGCGGCCGATCAGATCGTTGACGAGTCGTTCGATGCGCGGGTCGATATCGGTGGGCGGTTCATGCGCCAGATAATGCTCTGCCTGCGCAATATCGGCGTCGTGAAAGCGGGTTTCGAGCGGATTTGCCATTTCTTACCTTAGGGTGACTACGGCACTTTACGGTGCCTACTTTCCAAAAGAGAGTATAGGTCTAAATTGCCTTTCAAGCCAATTGAAGGAGCTTCCCCATGAAAAATGCAGGCAACACCATCCTCATCACCGGCGGCGGATCGGGCATCGGCGCGGCGCTGGCGCATGAATTCCATGCCGCGGGCAATCAGGTGATCATCGCCGGGCGGCGGCAGGCGGCGCTGGACGCAGTCGTGGCGGCGCATCCCGGCATGGCGGCAATGACGCTCGACATGGAAGATCCGGCGGCGATCATCGCCTTCGCGGCGAAGCTGGTCGCGGATTTCCCGTCGCTCGACGCCATATTGCTGAACGCCGGGATCATGGTGGCGGAGGAAAAGATCGACCTGGCCATCGCCGAAGCCACGGTGGCGACCAATCTGCTAGGTCCGATACGGCTGGCCCATGCGCTGCTGCCGCATCTGGAGGCGCAGGCGGCGTCGACGATCCTGACCGTGTCGTCGGGGCTGGCTTTCGTCCCGCTGGCGGCGACGCCGACCTATAGCGCGACCAAGGCGGCGATCCATGGCTGGTCGATCGCGCTGCGCGAACAGTTGAAGGCGACCAGCGTGGACGTGGTCGAGATCGTGCCGCCCGGCGTGCAGACCGACTTGATGCCCGGCCATGCCGAAAATGACCAGATGATGCCGCTGGCGGGCTTCATCGCCGAAACCATGGCGCTGCTGCGGCAGGAACCGACGCCGGACGAAATCCATGTCGAGCGGGTGAAGTTCCTGAGTGAAGCCACGAAGCGCGGCGAATTCGCGCAGGTGTTCGGGATGCTGAACGGAGGGCATTGAGTATCAGTGCTCCTGCGAAAGCAGGAGCCCAGAATGCTGGGCACATCGTTCGACACTGGGCTCCTGCTTTCGCAGGAGCACGGTGATTGCTGGGCTTGCCTCCTGTATAGGGCAGGCCTATCTGTCTTCCCGACAAGCGAGGCCACGTCCTCCCCTGCATCGCGCGGGTTTCAAGTCCGGGACGGCCCGGCTCTCTTGAAGGAGAGCCGTCATGGCCTGGATTGCGTTATTTTTTGCCGGTCTGCTGGAAATCATCTGGGCCTTTGCGATGAAACAGTCGCAGGGGTTCACGCGACTGATCCCCAGCCTGATCACGCTGGGTGCAATGATCGCCAGTTTCGGCCTGCTGTCGCTGGCGATGCGCAGCCTGCCGCTGGGCACGGCCTATATGATCTGGACGGGGATCGGCGCCCTGGGCGCGTTCGCGGTGGGGGTCGCTTTTCTGGGCGAGGCGATCAGCCCGGCGCGGCTTGTGGCGGCCGGGCTGATCCTGTGCGGTCTGGTGCTTATGAAGCTGTCTGCGCAGGGTTGACCATATCGGGCGCCTTGGGGGGCAGGGGGAAGAGCGTGGCGAAATGTTCGGCCAGTGCCGTGTCTCCCTCCACCGTCAGGGCGCCCGCCATGTCGGCATAGCGCGCGCCGCCATAGAGGACCGCGACCAGCGCATTCTGGTCGCCGCGCAGGATCGTGTCCGCACCGGCCACGTCGCCCCGGTCGATCAGGAAGTTGCCCTCCCCGAGCGTGGCGCGAAATTCTTCCTCGCCGAAGCGGAAGCCGATCGTGGCATCGAGATCGCCGATGCGGCTGCGGTCGATCATCGTGCGCATCGACAGGACCACCGACACCGGACTCATCGGCTTGCCCGGCTGCATCGTGGGCGATCGGCAGGCCCAGCGGCCCAGCACCTGAAACAATATTTCCGACTCGCGGCCCCAATCGGTCAGTTCGTAAATCTGGCTGGCGGCGGGCGGGGGCAGGCGGCGACGGATCAGGATGCTGGAGGCTTCCAGTTCCTCCAGCCTTTGCGTCAGCACATTGGCGCTGATTCCGGGCAGACCGGCGCGCAGATCGGTGAAGCGCTTTGGCCCCAGCATCAGTTCGCGCATGATCGGCATCGCCCAGCGATCGCCGATGATGTCGAGGGCGTGAGCGACGGCGCATCCGTCCTGATAGGCGCGTTTCTGACTCATTAGTTATCTTTTCTAACTTAACTGTTGCAGAAAATAATCATCGGGCGCACAAAGTTCAAGCGGTGAGTCGCAGGATCATGCGATCGCCTGAAAATTCAGAGGAGAAGCGTGATGGCCAATGAACCCGCTCCGAAGATGATTTTCGTCAACCTGCCGGTCAGTGACTTGCCCGCCGCGATAGCTTTCTATGAAGCGGTCGGCGCGGTGCCGAACCGGGATTTCGCTGACGACAATGCGCAGATGCTGACATTCTCCGAGACGATCCATGTCATGCTGCTGACCCATGACCGGTTCCGCAGCTTCACCCCGCGCGCCATTCCCGATGCGCATGAAACCGCCCAGGTGCTGCTGTGTTTGAGCGAGACGAGCCGCGACGCGGTGAATGCGACGGTGGACAAGGCGCTGGCGGCGGGCGGCAGCGAACCCAACCCCCGGCAGGATCATGGCTTCATGTTCGGCCGCAACTTCGCCGATCTGGACGGCCATATCTGGGAAGTGATGTGGATGGATATGGAGGCGATGATGGCGGCCGGTCAGCCCGCCGAAGCATAAGCAAGCCGAAGAGGAGAGAGAAAATGGCCTATATGGACGGTTTCGTGATCCCGGTGCCCAAGGGCAACAAGGAACGCTATCGTGAGGTCGCGGCCTATGCCGCGCCGATCTTCATCGAATATGGCGCGCTGCGCGTGGTGGAATGCTGGGCGAACGATATCAAGCCGGGCAAGGTCAACGACTTCCGAACAGCCGTGATCGCGGAGGAAGATGAGGAAGTCGTCTTTTCCTGGATCGAATGGCCTGACAAGGAAACCCGCGATGCCGGGGCCGAAAAAGTCATGAAGGATGAACGCATGCAGCCCAAGGAGGGCGAGGACATGCCCTTCATCGGCGCGCGGCTGATTTATGGCGGGTTCGAGGTGCTGCTGGACGCGAAGGCTTAGAAGGTCGTGCTCCGGCGAAGGCCGGAGCCCGGGATGTAGGGCACTTGGTTCGACCCTGGGCTCCTGCGTTCGCAGGAGCACGACACCTGCCCCCTTTTTCAGGAGAAACATCATGACCGACTTTAGCGGCAAATTCTTCTGGTATGAATTGATGACCAGCGATCCCGAAGCGGCGCTGGCTTTTTATGGCGATGTGGTCGGCTGGACCAACGCGCCCTTTGGCGGCGATTTGGGCGAGCCCTATCATGTCGTGTCGGGCAGCGCCGGGCCGCTAGGCGGGGTCATGGCGATCCCGGCTGAGGCGAAGGATTGTGGCATGACGCCCTGGTGGGGCGGCTATGTCGGTTCGGCAGATGTCGATGCGGACGCGGAGCGACTGAGTGCGGCCGGTGGCAAGGTGATGCGGGCGGCGGAGGATATACCCGGCGTCGGCCGTTTTGTGGTGATGGCCGATCCGGGCGGCGCGGTGTTCATGCTGCTGAAGGGCTCCAGTCCCGACGGCATGGATGGTCCGCCGCCGATGGCGCCGGGGCATGTCGGCTGGCATGAACTTTATGCCGGTGACTTCGGCAAGGATCTGGCCTTCTACACTGGCCAGTTCGGTTGGACGACGGGCGACGCCATGGATATGGGCGAGATGGGCAGCTACCAGCTTGTGTCCCAGAGCGGCGGCAGCGATTTTCAGGATATGACGGGCGGCATCATGCCGTTGCCCAAGGAAATGCCGCGACCCGCCTGGCTCTTCTACTTCGTCGTCGGCGATATCGATGTCGCGGTGGAGAAGGTGAAGGCGGGCGGCGGCACGGTGCTGAACGGCCCCATGGAGGTGCCGGGCGGCGGCTGGATCATTCAGGCGACCGATCCGCAGGGCGCTATGTTCGCTCTGGTGGGCATGAAGGGGGCGGCGTGATGGACAAGATCACCCCCTGTCTCTGGTTCGACGGCAATGGGTTGGAGGCGGCGCAATATTATGTGTCCGTCTTTGGCGGATCGATCGACCATGTCAGCTATTATCCGCAGGACAATCCGCCGCCTTCGCCGTTGCCGGGTGGCAGCGTGCTGCTGGTCGAGTTTTCACTCTTCGGGCAAAGCTATCAGGCGCTGAACGGCGGTCCGCAATTTCAGTTCGATGAGGCGGTGTCATTGTCCGTCGCCTGCGCGGATCAGGCGGAACTGGACCGCTATTTCGACGCGCTGACCGCCGATGGCGGCAAGGATGGGCCGTGCGGTTGGGTTACGGACAAATATGGCCTTTGCTGGCAATTGGTGACGCGGCAGATCATGGACAATTACAAGACCGACGACCGCGAGGGGATCGCCCGGATGATGGGCGTGATGATGACCATGCGGAAGCTGGACACCGCCGCGATGCAGGCGGCCTTCGAAGGGAAAGCGGCCAAGGGGGAAATAGCATGAGCAGCGAAAGCCAAGAACTGTCGGTCACCTGCCATATCGCCGCGCCGCGTGACATATGCTGGAAAGTGTGGGTCGACCTGAAGGAGGAATGGTTCTGCCCCAAGCCCTGGCGGGCCGAGGTGATCGAACAGGATCTGCGCCCCGGCGGGCGGAGCGCGGTGCAGATGTTCGGCCCCGATGGCGAGGAAACCGGGCCGATGGAGGGCGTGTTTCTGGAAGTGGTGCCGAACGCACTGGCGGTGACGACCGATGCTTATGCGTCGGGCTGGGTGCCGCAGACGCCTTTCATGACCGCGCTCTGGCGGTTCGAGGATGAGGGTGAAGGCACACGCTTCACCGCCACCGCCCGCCATTGGGACGTGGAGGCGAAGGCCCGGCATGAGGAAATGGGCTTCCATCCCGGCTGGGACCAGATGATGGCGCAATTCAAAGCCTTGTGTGAGACCTCGGCCGCGAGCGCCTGACGCTACAATGTGCTCCTGCGAAGGCAGGAGCCCAGTCCCACGGTCTGAACTGGGCTCCTGCCTTCGCAGGAGCACGTCGCTTTGTTACTGCGCTTTCGCCACTTCCACCGCATAGATGGCCGGCTTGCCCTCCACATTCGCGCGGTAGACCAGCCATTTGCCGTCGGGGGTGAAATGCTGGTTGGGTTCCAGCGTATAATCCTGTTTCGACAGGTCGGCGAGCCGCTCGGTCTGCAGGTCGCCGGCCGCGATCAGCCTGTCGCCGTCCAGCGTATCGGGCACGCGCGGATTGGTGTCGGCGCGGGTATGGAAGAGGCTGATATATTTCCCCTCATCATTGCCGTCGCCGGAAAAGAGGCGGTTGTCCGGCGAGGAGCTGTAATGATAGCTGCCTTGCCCTTCGCCCAGTCTGTACCAGATGCGCTTGCCGCTCACTACGTCGAGGCTGGCGAGCCAGCGTACGCCCATCGGCTGGATGAGGTCATACCAGATGGTGCGGCCGTCCGGCGCCCAATATTCATGGCCGGCGATTTCGCCCTGAAATGTGCGCTGATGCACTTTCGTCTTCTGGCTGCCGTCGGTGCGGATGGTCCAGATGCGGTCAACCTTCTGCCACGGTCCTTCATGGCAATAGGATAGGAGGGTCGGGTCCGATGGCGAGAAAAGGACATGGTTCAGCCAGTCGTTCGACTGGGTTACGGTTTTGCGTTCGCCGGTGCGGATGTCGATGGTGAAGATTTCCATCGGCACCCCGGCGGCGAGGCGCTTGGCCATCCATTGTTCCTTGGCGACGGCGAAGGGCAGGGGCTTTCCGTCCGGGCCATTGGCGGCATAGGTGGGGGAGCCGGTTTTCGGATCGCGATTGCCCTGCGCGGCGATGGCGGCGGGCGGCGGGGCTAGCTCGCGATGGCCGGCGAGCAGCGTATCGTCGGCATTGATCGACGCGATGCGGCCACCCGGAAGGTCGGCGATGCGGCGGCGCTGGCCGGTGTCGAGATCGACCGACCAGATGGTGGAGGCGGCTTCATTGCCGATCGGACTGGTGCTGTAATAGGCGACCGGCGCGCGATTGCCGACGAAGAGCAACCGGTCGATCTTTTCCTTCAGCACCAGCTTCGTGGTCCAGTTGCTGGTGTCGGCAACGCGGATGCCCTCCGGCGTCAGGTAGATCATCCGCTTCCCGTCCGGGGTGAACGGGTTATAGTTGAAATAGAGGCCGTAATTGCCGGGGCGATCATCGACGCGGACGATGCGGTGGCCGGTGGTGTCGATCCAGCTGGCTGGTTGAGGTGCCGGGGCCGCCGCGACCAGCAGCGGCAAAACGCCCATCAAGGTCAGCCCTTTTCCACGCATCTTCGTCTCCACATATCCATTTTGTGGAACGTGGTAACGCATGGTGGAAATTGATGCAATCGAAGGGATAGCATTTTGCTTGGCGCGGACAATGGCATTGTGCGCAGACATCGACACATATCTGGCGTTCCCCGGCGCAGGCCGGGGTCCAGCCCCTTGCGTGGCACTGGACCCCGGCCTGCGCCGGGGAACCGAACGTCACGGTTCAAATCATGGCGCAGTGCTGGACGACGCGAAACGGCAGCGTTTCAGGGCGTCTTGTTCCAGTTCGCGACCTTGGCCTTCGTGTCGGCCAGCATGACGTCCAGCGCGGCGCGGTCATAGCTTTTGCCGCGCATGACGACGGTGGCGATGGCGCGGGTGGCCTCGATATCCTGCAACGGATTACGGTCGAGCAGGACGAGGTCGGCGGCCTTGCCCGCCTCCACGCTGCCATAGCGGTCGAGCTGGCCGAACCAGGCGGGGCCGGCGCGGGTGGCGGCGGAGAGCGCCTGGGCCGGGGTGAGCCCCTCCTTCACGAACAGCGACAATTCGTCATGCAGGCCGATGCCGGGATAGTTGAAGCTGTTGAGGAAGCCTGCGTCGGTGCCGGCGATGATCGTGACGCCAGCCTGTTGCAGCAGCGGCAATATGGCGGCCATGCGTTCGAAATGATCGTGGCGCGCGGCGATGGCGGCGGCGTCGGCCCCTGCGGCGCGCTGGATGCGCCAGTCATAGGTCTTGCGCAGCTTCGGCCCGATATAGGCGAGATAGGGATCGTTCGCATGGGCATCGCGATCGAGATAGGTCAGGATGCGGCTGCCGTTGAGCGTCGGCGTGACGAACACATTTTTCGCGGCGAAATTGCGATAGGCGGCCATGGCGGTGTCGCTGTCGAAACCGCTGTCGAGGCGGCGATTGGCTTCCGCCCGGTCGATGCGGCCGGCGGCGAAATCGGCGGCAATGGCGGCCTCATCCTTCACGCCCGCCTTATAGGCATAGTCGAGATGCTCGATCGAACTGATGCCCGCATCCACCGCCTGCCCGACGGTCAGCGCCATCGGGATATGGCCCGAACTGCGCAGGCCATGCGCCTTCGCCTGTGATACGGCATAGAGGAACAGGTCGGGCTTCAACGTGCTGTCTGTGATCTTCACGAAGTCGACATGGTCGCGCTGTTGCAGCCGGGTGATGGCGGCGTCCACATCGGCCTTGCTGCCGACTTCGATCGTGCCCTTCCAGACAGGGGCGATCCCCTCGATCTTCGCGCCGGAGGTGAGCAGGCGCGGGCCGAACAGGCTGCCGCTGGCGATGTCGTGGCGCCATTGCAGGACATTGTCGGGCAGGTCGCCGGAACAGTCGCGGATGGTGGTGATGCCATGGGCGACATAGAGGGGGAGGAGCGCCTTATTCTCCTCGATCAGGTCCCGGCCGCCGCCGAAATGGACGTGCATGTCCCATAGTGCGGGGATGAGGAAGCGGCCCTTGCCCTCGATCGCGCCGGTTGCCCGCCACGCCTTGGCTATCGCCTTGTCCGGGCCGACCGCGACGATATCCGCGCCGCGCAGGACGACGGCCTGATCGGCATTGGCGCGGCCATGTTCGACATCGATGACCGAGACATGGCGGATCATCATGTCGCCCTGCTGCGGCGCGGCGCGCGCAGGGGCAGCGATGAGCGCGATCAGGGGCAGGGTGGTGGCCAGCAGTCTCTTCATCGTCGGCGCGCGCTCCGTGGGAAAGGCGCGATCATAAGGGATGCATGATCATGCGCAAATTAGATGTTGGAATGATTATCATTCGGATTGATAATGGCTGCCATGTTCGATCCCCGCCTGCTGCGCGCCTTTGTCGCCATCGCCGACAGCGGCAATTTCACCCGCGCGGCCGAGCGGCTGAACATGACCCAGTCGACCATCAGCCAGCAACTGGCCCGGCTGGAGGAAATGGCGGGGCATGCGCTGGTCGACCGGTCGGCGCGGCCGGTGGGGCTGACGGCGATGGGCGAGCGGCTGATCGGTCATGCCCGGCGCATCCTGCTGCTGAGTGAAGACGCCGCGCTGTTGCTGCGCGATCCGGCGGGGACGGCGGCGATCTCGATCGGCCTGCCGGAGGATCTGGCGACGGGCGCAATGGCGCAGGCCTTTGCCGCCTTTGCGCGGGCGCACCGGCATGTCCGGCTGGACGCGACCACGGGCTTGAGCCGCGATCTGGCCGCGCGATACCGGCAGGGGGAGTTCGATATCGTCATCGTGAAGGAGGCTGTCGCCGGACCGGATTGTCGCGCGGCTTTTGCCGAACCGCTGGGCTGGTTCGCCGCGGCTGGCGCGGAGGCGATGGCGGAAGAGGCGCTGCCGCTGGTCTGTTTCCCGGCGGGCGGCCTGTATCGCGAAGAGATGTTCGCGCAACTGGAGCGGGAGGGGCGGCGCTGGTTCGTCGCCTTTTCCGGCAGCAGCTTACAGAGCGTGGTCGCGGCCGTGGCGGCGGGGGTGGGCGTGTCGTTGCTGCCGCTGGCGGGAGTGAGCGAGGCAGGGCTGGCACGGCGTTTCGATCTGGGCGCGGTCGCGCCGATGCAAGTGGCGCTCTATGCGCGGGAAGGAGAGGGCGCGCTGGCCGAATTGGGGCGGGAGATGATCGCGGTGCTGCGGGCGCGGGCGACGGGGCTGATATCAACCGTGTGAATTCCATTGCCCTATTTCGCGAAAGCCATGGATAAATTTAGGAAATCGTGATTATCGGCGGCTATGGCGGGCTGGCCGCAGATGAGGGCAGGCCCGCTGCATGCGGGGCAGGACAAGCGTCAGGGGGATCGATGCCGGGGATATTCATCGCGCTTTATGCCGTGGCGCAGGTCGTCGCATCCCTGCAGGGGTTGGAAACATATCTGGGCGTGCTGGGCGCCCTGTTCATCATCGGCCTGTGCCTCTATTTCCGCTTCACCCTGCCGCTGACCATTGCGGCCTTCCTGTGCGCCAAGAATGTCTGGGGATGGCACTGGTTCTTCGCACTGCTGTTCGTCGCACCGGGGCTGGCCTTCCTGTTGCCCGCGATCGCCGGACTGGTGATCGCGTCGCTGATGGCGATCATTCCGCTCAACATGGCACGGCGGGCGCGCCGGCGCCCGGTCGAAGATGACGGCATTATCGAGGGCGAATATGAGGAGGTGTTCGATCCGGGCGCCCGCCCCTCGGCCCGGCCGACGCCGCATGTCGCCCGGACCGCCAGTGCCGGGCGCAAGACGGGCGGGCAGAATGGCTGGTGGCATGTCGGCCGGCTGCTCCGCCGCCTGCGCAAGCCGGTCGTCTATCTGCTGCTATTCTGGGTTGTGGGGATGGTGATCGTCTACGCGATCGACCATATGGACCGGCCCGATGCGGCGGCGACCGCCTATGATACGCCGGAGCCGATCAACGATGCGCCTGCCTATGACGCATCTGCGCAGCCGCCCATGGGCATGGAAACGCCGGCCGCATCGGTCATCCCGGCACTGGACGATGCCGATCTCCAGACGGCGGTCAGCGAATTTGATCGCGTCTATACCGCAACTGGAATGACCGGCGCGGCCGATTACAGCCGCGACTGCCACAACCGGCTGGCTGTGTCGCATATGGCCCGCGATTTCGACCAATGCATCGGGTTCGACTGGGCCGCCGCGCTGATCGAGAATGCCGCATCCGAACGTGGATTCCCGCCGGATTTCTATTTTCGTCAGGTGACGAGCGCCGACAGTCTGCAAGCGTCGGCACGGCTGCTGTCGGACGACAGTGTGATGACGGACGATCGCATCCAGCGTATCCGGGCCGGGACGGCGGACGCGCTCAATCGGCTGGGCGCGGCGAAGGCGGCTAATAATGGCTATGGCACGCCGCCGACCGAGACGCTGCCCGACAGCCTGAACGGCTTTTAGAGCGAGTTGGCATCAGGTCTGTCCAATCACCTCCGCTCGTTTCGAGCGCAGTGCGAGCGTTTCTCGACTTCGCTCGAAACGAACGGATCAAGGTAAACTCATCTCCGGCTAGGGCGGCTCGAAGAGTGTCGAGATCGGTGCCGTGGGCCGATAGCCAATAAAAAGGGCGCCCGGTTGCCCGGACGCCCTTCCTTCGTGACAGTGAGAGACGTTTTACGCCTTGTAGACCTTGTCCACGGCGGCGCGGAACTTGGCCATGTCGTCGGCGGAACCGACGGTCACGCGCGAGACGTTGGGCCAGATGGGCCAGTTGCGGCCGATCTGCACCTTTTCCGGGGTGGCCATCAGCGCGGCCTGCATCTCCTTGGCCGGCTTCTTCCAGTCGACCATGAACATGTTCGCCTGGCTGCCGGGATGGACTTCCAGGCCCTTCTTGGCCAGCCATGCGATGGTTTCGTCGCGGTTGCCGATCATTTCATTGCGGCGCGCCTTGATGAGAGCGGCTTCCTTGTAGACCGCATTGCCGCAATGCATGGCGGTGATCGCCAGGCCGCCGGCCGAGGGGCCGAACAGCGAGATGCGCTTCTGCACTTCGGGATCGGCGAAGGTCAGGCCGAGGCGGACGCCGGCCATGCCGAACAGCTTCGAGAAGGTCCGCATGACAATGATGTCCTTGCGGTTGCCGATCAGCGAAGCGGCGCTGGGGGCTTCGGAGAAGTGGATATAGGCTTCGTCGACCAGCAGCATGGCGTCGGCCGGCTTGTTGTCCAGCAGCCACTTGATGTCGGCCAGCGGCGTGATGGTGCCGGTCGGGTTGTTCGGCGTGCAGATATAATAGAGGCCGGCGTTCGGGTTGGCGGCCAGCATCGCCTTCACGTCATGACCCTTGCCGATCGCTTGGGGCGCCTTGGCAATGGGTGCCTTCATGTAATCGGCGGTGCGCCAGGCGGATTCGAAGGTCGGGTCGGCAGTGACCAGGCCCTTGGTGGGCGAGCAATAGGCCGCGACGATGCTGACCAGCGGGCCGCCCGAACCCGGCCAGGGCATGACCTGCGCTTCGGGGATGCCTTCGACGGCGGCGACGGTGGTGATTAGGTCGCCCTTATAGTTGTCCGGGTCGTACCAGTTGCCGAACGAAGCGGCTTCGGCGGCGGCCTGCACGCCCGAGGGGAAGGGGCCGGTCCAGCATTCGTTGGAGCCGATGCGCACCGCACCCTTGACGCCGCGTGCAGCCTGCTGCTGCGCCATGGCAGCGCCACCCAGCAGCGAGCTGGCGGCAACGCCGGCGCCCAGCAGCGCGGCGACTTCGCCCAACTGACGGCGCGAATAGCCGCGCTCGATCAGGTCTTCCTGAGCATCCTTGTTCAGCATCATGGTCATGTCTTCCGTCCCCGTCTGAAAATCGGTTCAAATCACATGGGGGAAGACGAAAGGGCGGCGCATTTCCGCAATGCGCCGCCCGTTGTTTTTTATTTTCCTGCGGAAAATTTTACGGCACCGGCCCGCGCCTCTTCCGGCGCATCCCGCAAAGACATCAGGCCTTCCACACCTTGTCGATGGCGGCGTTGAACGCCTCCATTTCCTTCATCGATCCGACGGACACGCGCGAGACATTGGGCCAGATCGGCCAGCTGCGACCGATCTGGACATTCTGCGCCAGCAGCGCGTCCAGCATCGGCTTGGCGGGCTTGCCCCAGTCGATCATGAACATGTTCGCTTGGCTGCCGGGGATGACCTTGATCCCCTTGGTCGTCAGATGGCTGACCGCCTTTTCGCGGGCGGCGTTCATTTCGGCGCGGCGGGCCTTGATCAGTGCGGCCTGCGTGACGGAGGCGGTGCCGCAGGCGACGGCGGTCATCGGCAGCATGCCGGTCACCTGTCCGCCGTCATAGCGCATCATCTTTTCCAGCAAGCTGGGCGCGCCGAAGGTCAGGCCGAGGCGCATGCCGGCCATGCCGAACAGTTTCGAGAAAGTGCGCAGGATCAGCACGTCGTCGCGGGTGGCGGCGAGCTTGGCGGCATTGGGGCCGTCGACCCAGTGGATATAGGCTTCGTCGACGACCAGGATCGCGTCCTTGGGCTTGTTATTGGCCAGCCATTCGATGTCGGCGACCGGCGTGACGGTGCCGGTCGGGTTATTGGGCGAACAGATATAATAGACGCCGGCATTGGGATCGGCTGCCAACATCGCCTTCACATCATGGGCGTAATCGCTGGTCAGCGGCACCTTCGTCACCTTCGCGCCCAGCCAGTCGGCAGTGCGCCAGATGGCTTCATAGGTCGGATCGGCGGTGACGATGCCGCGCGTGGGGGAGGCATAGGCGACGGCGACGCGGCTCAGCGGATCGGACGAACCGGGCCAGGCGACGACGCGATCGGCGGGAATCCCCTCGACCGAAGCGACGGCGTCGAACAGCTTCTGATGCTCATTGTCCGGTTCGTAGCGATTGCCTTCCTTCACCAGTTTGAAGGCAGCTTCGGCAGCGACGGGGAAGGGGCCGGTCCAGCATTCATTGGCGCCGATGCGCACAGCCCCGGCGACAGCCTTGGCCGCCTGCTGCGCGGCGGCGCCGGTGACGCGGATGGTCGCGGCGGCTGCGCCCAGCAGGGCGGCGGCCTTCGCCATCTGACGGCGCGAATAGCCCCGTTCGGCGAGATCCTGTTTAAAATCGGAGTCGAGTTGCGTGGCCATGTCCCATTTCTCCCTGCCGGGCCGATGGAGGCCCGTTCGTTCCGTTGAACGATTGTACAGATTGTTCCCGCCATGCAAATAAGCTCTGCTCAACAATATTGCGGCGCGGATAATAGGAAACGCCTTGGAAGTGGGCGCATCAATCTGATAGCGCAACAAATATGCCAAGCTCCCCCGCCGCCGCCGCCCGTCAGATCCTCGTCCGCCTTCAGGAAGTGATGGCCGCGCGCACCAGCGCGCAGGCGAAACTGAACAAGGTGGTGGAGATTATCGGCGAATCGCTGTCGAGCGAGGTCTGCTCCATCTATCTGGTGCGCGAGGGCGTGCTGGAGCTGTTCGCGACGCGCGGGCTGAAGCAGGAAGCGGTGCATGTCACCCGCATGGCGATGGGGGAAGGGCTGGTCGGCCTGATCGCTACCAATGTCGAGGTGATGAACCTGGACGAGGCAGCGGCGCATCCCGACTTTTCCTATCGCCCTGAAACCGGGGAGGAACTGTTCCACAGTTTCGCGGGCGTGCCGATCGTGCGGCGGGAACGCGCCATCGGCGTGTTGTGCGTGCAGCATGCTGATCCGCGCAAATATGAAGAGGTCGAGATTGAGGCGTTGCAGACGGTCGCCATGGTGCTGTCCGAACTGATCGCCCATGCCGAGCTGGCCGATGACGGCCCGGCGGATTCGCGCGTGGCCGACACCAGCACGACGATGCTGCACGGCCTGCAACTGGTGATGGGCATGGCGCGAGGCCATGCGGTGTTCCATCAGCCGCGCATCCATGTCGAGCATACGGTGGCCGAGGATACGGAGGCGGAACGGGCGCGCGTCATTTCCGCCTTTGCCAAGATGCGCGAGCAGATCGACCGGATGACCGGCGCGGCCGAGTTCGGCACCGAGGGCGAGCATCAGGAGGTGCTCGAAACCTACAAGATGTTCGCCTATGACGAAGGCTGGATACGTCGGATCAACGAGGCAATCGACAGCGGACTGACCGCCGAGGCGGCGATCGAGCATGTGCAGCAACGCACCCGGATGCGGATGCGGCAGATTGACGACGCGCTGTTGCAGGACCGGATGCACGATCTGGAGGATATGGCGAACCGCCTGCTCCGCATCGTGTCCGGGCAACTGGGTACGGCGGCGACGATGGGATTGCGGCAGGACGCCATCCTGATCGCGCGAAATCTGGGGCCGGCGGAACTGCTGGAATATGACCGGCGGCGGCTGCGGGGTGTCATATTGGAGGAGGGGTCGCTGACGGCCCATGTCACCATCGTCGCGCGCGCCATGGGCGTGCCGGTGCTGGGCCGGGTGCGCGATGTGCGGCATCAGCTGAATGAGGGCGACCTTATTTTGATGGATGTCGCGGAAAACACGCTTTTGATCCGTCCTAGCGCCGACATGGACGAGGCGTTTGAGAGCAAATTGCACGTAACCCAGAAGCGTCGGGCCGAATTTGCCGCGATGCGCGATCTGCCTTCGGTCACGACCGATGGGCAGCGGGTGGAACTGATGGTCAATGCGGGCCTGCGCGAGGATGCGCAGGCGCTGGATATCGTTGGCGCCGACGGCATCGGCCTGTTCCGCACCGAATTCCAGTTTCTGGTGTCGGCCACCCTGCCGCAGCGGGAAAAGCAGCAGCGCCTGTACAAGGATGTGCTGGACGCGGCAGGCGACCGCCCGGTGATCTTCCGCACGGTCGATATCGGCGGCGACAAGGCGCTGCCCTATATGACGCGGGATGGCGACGAGGAGCTGGAGGATAATCCGGCGATGGGCTGGCGCGCGCTGCGGCTGGCGCTGGATCGCGACGCGCTGATGAAGGTGCAGGCGCGCGCGTTGCTGGAGGGTAGCGCGGGCAAGGTGCTGAACATCATGTTCCCGATGGTGTCGGAGCCATGGGAATATGAACAGGCGCGCGCGCTGGTGGAGCATCAGCGCGAATGGTTGCAGTCGCAGAAGAAGAAGCTGCCGATCGCGGTCAAATATGGCGCGATGCTGGAAGTGCCGGCATTGGCCGAGGTGCTGGACATATTGTTGCCGCGCGTCGATTTCCTGTCGATCGGCACCAATGACCTGACCCAGTTCCTGTTCGCCGCCGACCGGGCGCATCCCAAGCTGGCCGAACGCTATGACTGGCTGAGCATCGCGATCCTGCGGTTCCTCGACCGGGTGGTGAAGGCGTGCGTGGCGCATCAGGTGCCCGTCGGTGTCTGCGGCGAAATGGGCGGGCGCACGCTGGAGGCGATGGCGCTGATCGGCCTTGGCATCCGTCGCCTGTCGATCACGCCGGCGTCGGTAGGGCCGGTCAAGGCGATGATCCGAGCGATCGACGCGCAGCAATTGCAGGATATGATGCGCGAATGGCTGGACGGCGGGGTGACGGATATCCGCACGCCCCTGACCCAATGGGCTGTCGAGCGGAATATCGAACTGAGCTGAATTGCCGGGACGCGGCGTTGACAAGGCCCGTCCCACAGTGAGACAAGGCGCAGCCCAAAAGGTCGCGGAGCAGCATGGCAGAAGAAAATCAACTGGATACCGGCGCGGATAGCGTGCCGGAAGCGCAGCTCACTACGCCGGGCGCAAAGTTGCGTGCGGCGCGGGAAGCGCAGGGTCTTTCGATTCAGGATGTCGCGACCCGTACCCGGATCGCGCAGCGCCAGCTGGAGGCGGTGGAGCGGGACGATTATGCCGCGCTGCCGGGCATTCCCTATGCCGTTGGTTTTGCGCGTGCTTATGCGCGCGCCGTCGATCTGGACGAGGTGGCGATCGCCGCCGAGGTGCGTCATGGCGTCCATGCCAGCGATATCGGGGCCAATCGGTATGAGGCTTTCGAGCCGGTCGATCCGGCGCGTGTGCCGCCGCGTCGGCTGGCCTGGGTGGTGGCGGCGATCGTCGTGCTGCTGATCGCAGGCTACACCATCTGGCGCACCCAGTTGCTGACGCCGCCGACCGGCGAGGAAATCGCACAGGAACAGGCGGCGCCCGCTGCCGCGCGTCCCACCGGCGCCGCGCCGGTTCCGGCAGCTGCCCAGCCGGTCGTCTTCACCGCTGTCGATGATGTGTGGCTGCGCATCTATGACGAAGCGGGCGAACGGCTGAAGGACGGGCTGATGAAGAAGGGCGAGAGCTTCACCCTGCCGCCCGCCGCAAAAGGGCCGATGATCCTGACCGGCCGTCCGCAGGCGCTGTCCGTGACGGTCGGTGGCAAGCCGATCCCGCCGCTGGGCGCGGCAGACCGCACCATCGCCGATGTGCCGGTAAACGCCGAAGCGCTGCTGGCGCGGGGGACCGCTCCGGCGGCGGCGCCCGAACCCGCTGCACCGGCATCGCGCCCGGCTCCGCGCCGGTCGCCCGCCACCGGTACGCCCACGCTGAACAGTCCGGTGCCGCAGGCTGCGCCGGTTGCGCCTGCACCGGGCGGAGCCGGGGCGGGCAGCGTTCAGCCGACCGCCGGTTGAACCCGCCACACGTCGCGCTTTACCGCGGAAAATTACGCCTTATGGTTAAGGCGACAAAGTTAGTCGGGGATCATCATGCGTAACGCCCTTTTTGCCACAACGGCCGTCCTGATGGCGGTCGCCTCACCGGCCATCGCACAGTCATCTGTCGAAGGTCGGGTGGACCGGCTGGAAAAGGAAATGCGCGCCGTACAGCGCAAGGTATTCCCGGCCGGTACGCCGCTGGAGGCGGAGATTACGCGCCCCGCCGCGCCGACCGTGATGCCGGGTACGCCGTCGGGCACGCCGATTTCGGACCTGACCGCACGGGTCGGGGCGCTGGAATCGCAACTGGCCGCCATTACCGGGCAGACGGAAGAAAATAGCTACAAGCTGCGTCAGCTTGAAGAGTCCTTCAACCGCTACAAGGCGGATACCGACGCGCGTTTGGCCCAGGCTGAAACCGCACCCCGGCCCAGCGTGTCCGCGCCCGTCGCCGTCGATCCCGCCGCAGCGCCTGTTGCCGCCAAGCCGACGGCCGCGAAGCCCGCCGCGCCCAAGCCGGCAGCGCCCGCCCCGGCCAGCGACGAACGCAAGGCGGCCGTCGCCGCGATCGAACGGCCCAGCACATCGGATGCGGCCAGCGACGCCTATAATTATGGCTTCCGTCTGTGGGACGCGAAATTCTACCCTGAAGCGCAGGCTCAGTTGAAGGCGACGGTCGACAAATATGGCAGCAGTTCGGTGGCCAGCAAGGCGCAGAATCTGCTGGGTCGCGCCTATTTGGACGATGGCAAGCCGGCGCTCGCCTCGGTCGCCTTCTATGAAAATTACCAGAAGCGCCCGCGCGGCGAACGTGCGCCCGACAGCCTGACCTATCTGGGCGAAGCCCTGATCCAGCTCAAGAAGCCGACCGACGCCTGCAAGGTCTATGAGGAACTGGAGCAGGTCTATGGCGACAATCTGTCCTCCAGCCTGCGCGGCATGATGGACAAGGGCCGCGTCAAGGCGAAGTGCAGCTAAGCAAGGATAGCGCGGCGCTGAAGGCGCGGCTGATCGCGGCGACGCAGGCGCTGGTCGGACATGATCCGGCGGCGCGCTTTGGCGTGGCCGTGTCGGGCGGGCCGGACAGCATGGCGTTGCTTTTCCTCGCGGTGCAGGCCTTTCCGGAGCGGGTCGCGGCCGTCACTGTGGATCATCAGTTGCGCAAGGAGTCTGCGCAAGAAGCGGCGATGGTCGCGCGCTGGTGCGCGGGCCACGGGATCGATCACGCCACGCTGATCCCCGACGCGCCGCTGGAGGGCAATGTTCAGGCCTGGGCACGGACGATGCGCTATCGGGTGATCGAGGCCTGGCGCGCTGATCGCGGCATCGACTGGATCATGACCGCGCATCATGCCGATGATCAGATCGAAACCCTGCTGATGCGGCTCAACCGGGGCGCAGGGGTCGGTGGGCTGGCGGGGGTGCGCGGCCGTTCCGGGCGGGTGGTCCGGCCACTATTGGGCATGCGCAAGCCGATGCTTCAGGCGCTGGCGGCGGCGGAAGGCCTGCCGCATGTCCATGATCCGTCCAATGCCGATCCCCGTTTCGACCGGGCGGCGATGCGCCTTGCGCTGGCGGATGCGCACTGGCTCGATCCGGAGGCGGCGGCCCGCAGCGCGGCCGCACTGGCGGAGGCGGAGGCGGCGCTCGACTGGACCGTCGCCACGCTGGCGGCCGATCACGTCCGGGCGGAAGGCGCGGAATGGCGACTGGATCGCACCGACCTGCCGCGCGAATATCTGCGTCGGTTGGTTCTGCATATGCTGACGCTGGCGAAGGCGCCGTCGCCACGCGGCGACAGCCTGGACCGGGCGATGGCCGAAGCGATGGCGGGGCGACAGGCGAGTCTGGGTGACTGGCTGTTGAAGGGCGGGGTGCATTGGACCTTGCGCGCCGCGCCTCCACGTCGCTGACGAACGCACGCCAAAATATCGTTACGGAAAGGTTCCACGGGCGGCCGCTGAACTCCCACGATTCGCCGCTTTGCTGCGCTGCAATGATATTTTCTTAACCCGCCTTATGGTTAATCGGCCTGCATAATTTACGGGGAATATCGGACCATGGTGGAATTTGCAGCGCTGACCTATGGCTTGCTGGCCAGCGTCATTCTTTCAGCAGCGCAGCGGAACAGGAAGCTGGCGAAGCCGCATCCGCCGCTGCTGCTTTATATGGGCTATCTGCTGTGCGGCCTGTCGGCGGGACTGGCGCTGGCGCTGGGCTATGTCGGGCTGAGCGGGTTGCTCGGGGCCTGAGGGCCCTAAACATACACATATCGCCGCCTTCGCTTGCGATTTTGCGGGCGTGCCCTATCTTGGCTGGCGAAAGAGAGTGATGATGAACGACGAGAAAGACCCGCAGGGCAATCCCTGGATGAAAAGTGCGATGATCTGGGCTGGCGTGATCGTCGCCCTGTTGTTGTTCGTATCGCTGTTCGAAACCCGCACGGCTTCCACGGCCGGCTCGGGCGTCGCTTATTCCGAATTCCGTTCGAAGGTGCAGGAAGGCCAGGTCAAGGACGTGGCCATCGCCGCCGACAAGATCAGCGGCACGCTCACTAGCGGACAGAAATTCACCACCATCCCGGTCAATGATCCGGGCCTGACCAAGATGCTGGACGACTATAATGTCAAATATAGCGGTCAGGCCGAAGAGCAGCCCAGCTTCTGGCAATATCTGCTGTTCCAGTCGCTGCCGTTCCTGCTGATCCTGGGCATCGCCTTCTTCGTGCTGCGCCAGATGCAGAAGGGCGGCGGCGCGGGCGGCGCGATGGGTTTTGGCAAGTCCAAGGCCAAGCTGCTGACCGAAAAGCATGGCAAGGTGACGTTCGATGACGTTGCCGGCATCGACGAAGCACGCGAGGAATTGCAGGAAATCGTCGAGTTCCTGAAGGACCCGAGCAAGTTCGCGCGTCTGGGCGGCAAGATCCCCAAGGGCGCTCTGCTGGTCGGTTCGCCCGGCACCGGCAAGACGCTGCTGGCCCGCGCCATCGCGGGGGAGGCGGGCGTGCCCTTCTTCACCATCTCCGGTTCCGACTTTGTCGAAATGTTCGTGGGCGTGGGCGCAAGCCGCGTGCGCGACATGTTCGAACAGGCCAAGAAGAACGCGCCCTGCATCGTCTTCATCGACGAAATCGATGCGGTCGGCCGCCATCGTGGCGCGGGCCTGGGCAATGGCAATGACGAGCGCGAGCAGACGCTGAACCAGCTGCTGGTCGAAATGGACGGCTTCGAGGCCAATGAAGGCATCATCATCGTTGCCGCCACCAACCGCCCCGACGTGCTGGACCCCGCACTGCTGCGTCCGGGTCGCTTCGACCGTCAGGTCGTGGTGCCCCGTCCCGACATCGAGGGTCGCGAGAAGATTCTGGCCGTCCATATGAAGAAGGTGCCGCTGGCGCCGGACGTCAATCCGCGCACCATTGCGCGCGGCACGCCGGGCTTTTCCGGCGCGGACCTCGCCAACCTCGTCAACGAAGCGGCGCTCACCGCCGCCCGGCGTGGCAAGCGGCTGGTCGCGATGGACGAGTTTGAATCGGCCAAGGACAAGGTAATGATGGGCGCGGAACGCCGCTCCATGGTCATGACCGACGACGAGAAGAAAATGACCGCCTATCATGAGGCGGGCCATGCCATCGTGTCGGTCCATGAGCCGGCGTCCGACCCGATCCACAAGGCGACGATAATCCCGCGCGGCCGTGCGCTGGGCATGGTGATGCGCCTGCCGGAACGGGACAGCTACAGCTATCATCGCGACAAGATGCACGCGAACATGGCCGTCGCCATGGGTGGCCGCGTGGCCGAGGAAATCATCTTCGGATACGACAAGGTGTCGAGCGGCGCTTCGGGCGACATCCAGTACGCCACCAAACTGGCGCGCGACATGGTGACCCAGTGGGGCATGTCCGACAAGCTGGGTCCGCTGCAATATGAAGAGCAGCAGGGCGAGACTTTCCTTGGCTATTCGCAGAGCCAGCGCGTCCATATGTCGGATGAGACGGCCAAGCTGATCGATGCCGAAATCCGCGCTCTGGTGGAGCAGGGCTATGCCCGCGCGCAGGAATTGCTCAAGGGCCATGAGGACCAGTTGCACCTGCTCGCCAACGCCATGCTGGAATATGAGACGCTGAGCGGCGAAGAGATCAAGACCCTGCTCGACAAGGGCGAGATCACCCGCGACGACGGCACCACGATCAAGCCTTCGGTGATCCCGGCGGCAGGCTCCTCCATCCCCCGCACGCGCAAGCGCAAGGGGCCGTTCGGCGATCCGACCCCGGCCGGCGCATAAGGCGCAGGACAGGCGAAAAATGGGGGCGTGGCCGTGATGGCCGCGCCCCCTTTTCGTTTGTGGCCCTTTTTACGTTTCAGGTCATTGTGTTGTGACGGCGGGCGGATCAAAAGCAGGGGCTACTACAGACAAATTTTAGGGGAAATTTCTTGGTCCATTCCCGGCGTGACGCGATGTTCCTGGGACTGGCTTCGACGGCCGGGCTGGCTATGCCGGGGCTGGGTGAGGCAAAGGCGGCGGAGGTTTGTGCCACCAGTCCGGTCTGGCGCCGTGGTGCCGAAGGTGAGCGGCTGGCGGACCTGGGCAATGGGCGCTTCCTGAACCCGGTTCTGTCGGGGGATCGGCCTGATCCCAACATATTGAAGGATGGCGCCGATTATTGGGCAACCTTCTCTTCCTTCGACTATTTCCCGGCGGTCGTGATCTGGCATTCGCGCGATCTGGTGAACTGGCGGCCGGTGGGGCCAGCGCTGACCGTGCCGCTCGGCTCCGTCTGGGCGCTGGACATCGCGAAACATGACGGCCGCTATTTCATCTATATTCCGGTGTTCAACCCGGCCGATCCCAGTTTTGAAGCAGGGCCGGCCATTCCCTGCAAGATTTTCGTCGTCCATGCCGACCGGATGGAGGGGCCGTGGAGCGAGCCCGTCGACATGGACATCAAGGGCTATATCGACCCCGGCCATGCGGTGGGCGAGGATGGCAAACGCTATCTGTTCCTGAACGGTGGCGCGCGGGTGCGGATCAGCGATGACGGGCTGCGCCGGGAGGGGGCGGTCGAGCAGGTTTATGCGGGCTGGCCGATCCCGGAGGACTGGATCATCGAGGGGGTGGCGCTGGAAGGCCCCAAGATACTGCGTCGTGACGGCTGGTTCTATCTGTTTTCCGGGCAAGGCGGTACGGCGGGGCCGCCGACCAGCCATATGGTGATCGTCGCCCGATCCCGATCGATCAACGGTCCTTGGGAAAATTGCCCGCATAACCCGATCGTGCGGACGGCGCGCGCCGACGAATCCTGGTGGTCGCGTGGCCATGGCACGGCGGTTCAGGGACCAGCGGGTGATTGGTGGCTGGCCTATCATGGCTATGAAAATGGCTATCGCACGCTGGGGCGGCAGATGCTGCTGGAACCGTTCGTCTGGGATGCGGATGGCTGGCCGCGCATGACCGGCGGTGACCTGTCGGCGGCGCTGCCCATGCCGGCGGCCCGGCGCGCCGACCGACCGGGGCTTGCCCTGTCCGGTCCGTTCAAGCCGGACGACATGGGGAGCCGACTGGCCTTCTTTGCGCCCGGCGCGGACTATCTTGATCGCGTTGCTTTCAAGGATGGCGCGCTGACGTTGAAGGCGCAGGGGAAGGGGCCGGCGGAATCCTCGCCGCTGGCCTTCATCGCCGGGGACCGCTCCTATGAAGTGCGTGTCGATGTCGAACTGGAGGGCGGCGCGCAGGCAGGGCTTCTTCTCTTCTACAACGCCCGATATTTTGTCGGCCTGGGATCGGATGCGGGCGCGCTGCACAATTACAAGGTCGGGCAGGAACAGGGCTATCCGCCGCCCGGACCGGCTGTGGGCAGCCGCTTTTCACTGCGGGTCGTCAATGACGATAATGTCGCCAGCTTCTATATTCGCGGCGCCGGCAAGGCGTGGCGCAAGATCATTTCCTATGAAGTGTCGAGCTATAATCACAATCTGGCGGATGGTTTCCTGAGCCTGCGCCCGGCGCTGTTTGTGTCGGGCAACGGGCAGGCGCGCTTTTCCAATTTGCTCTATCGCGGACGGGATGGGCAGGGGGCGTAGCGACAGGCTGGCTGCCGGGATCGGGATGACAAGAAAGGCGTAAACAAAATCCCCAAGGGGTCTGGCCGTTTGGCGCCGGAGTGGTTACATGGGCCGCCACAAATCCCCAGCGATCGGTTTCTCCTCCGTCCGGTCCGCATAGAAGAAAGTGGCTTTTTCCATGGACATCCGCCTTGGCCTCACCTTTGACGACGTGCTGTTGCAGCCCGCCGAATCCGATGTGCTGCCCAGCCAGGCGGACACGTCCACCTATGTCACCAAGGCGATCAAGCTGAACATTCCGATCCTGTCGTCCGCCATGGACACGGTGACGGAGGCCGACATGGCGATCGTCATGGCGCAGCTGGGCGGCATCGGCGTGCTGCATCGCAATCTGACGGTCGAGGAACAGGCCGATGCGGTGCGCGCGGTCAAGCGCTTCGAAAGCGGCATGGTCGTCAATCCCATCACCATCCTGCCCAGCGCCACGCTGGCCGATGCGCAGATGCTGATGCAGCGACACAAGATCAGCGGCATTCCGGTCGTGGAGCAGAGCGGCAAGCTGGTCGGCATCCTGACCCATCGCGACACCCGCTTTGCCGAAAACCCCAACCAGCCGGTCAGCGAACTGATGACCAAGGACAATCTGGCCACGGTCAAGGTCGGCGTCGGTCAGGAAGAGGCGCAGCGCCTGCTGCACCAGCGCCGCATCGAAAAGCTGCTGGTGGTGGATGACGCCTATCATTGCGTCGGCCTGATCACCGTCAAGGATATCGAAAAGGCCGTCACCTATCCGCAGGCGACCAAGGACGGCACCGGCCGCCTGCGCGTCGCCGCCGCCTCCACCGTGGGCGAGAAGGGGCTGGAGCGCAGCAAGGCGCTGATCGACGCGGAGTGCGACCTGATCGTCATCGACACCGCCCATGGCCATAGCCGTCAGGTCGCGGTCGCTGTGGAAGCGGTGAAGAAGCTGTCCAACCATGTGCAGGTGGTCGCGGGCAACGTCGCCACCGCCGAAGCGACCAAGGCGCTGATCGGCGCGGGCGCGGACTGCGTGAAGGTCGGCATCGGCCCCGGCTCCATCTGCACCACCCGTGTCGTCGCGGGCGTGGGCGTGCCGCAGCTGACCGCCGTGATGGATTCCGCGGAAGAAGCCGCGAAGCATGGCGTGCCGGTGATCGCCGATGGCGGCCTGCGCACGTCGGGCGACGTGGCGAAGGCGCTCGCGGCGGGCGCAGGCTGCGTCATGGTCGGCTCGCTGCTGGCGGGTACGGCCGAAGCGCCGGGCGAAACCTTCCTGTATCAGGGCCGCGCCTATAAGAGCTATCGCGGCATGGGCAGCGTCGGCGCGATGGCGCGCGGCAGCGCTGACCGTTATTTCCAGGCGGACATCAAGGACCAGATGAAGCTGGTCCCCGAAGGGATCGAAGGTCAGGTGCCGTTCAAGGGCCCGGCCAAGGATGTTATCCACCAGCTGGTCGGCGGCGTGAAGGCCGCGATGGGCTATACCGGCAGCGCCACGATCAAGGATTTGCAGGAACGCGCGCGTTTCGTGCAGATCACCAATGCGGGCCTGTCCGAAAGTCATGTCCATGATGTGACGATCACGCGGGAAGCGCCCAATTATCCGACCCGTTAATCATTCCTTCCCGGTACGGGGAGGGGGACCGCTGGCGCAGCCAGTGGTGGAGGGGGCGCGCCGCTTGGCGCAGCCTCTCCTGACGCTGCGCCTGCCGCCCGTCCCCTCCACCACCCTCCCCCTGCGGGGGAGGATATGACCCCATCGGCTCGTATTCAGGCGGCGATCGAACTGCTCGATGCGATTATCGCGTCCGCTCGTGACGGCGGCCCCGCCGCCGACACGCTGATCGCCCGCTACTTCAAGGACCGCCGCTATGCCGGCTCGCGGGACCGGCGGGCGGTGCGCGACCATGTCTATCGCGCGATTCGCCGCGCGGCCGAACGGCCCGATGACGGGCGGATGGCGATGGTCGGGCTGGCGCACGACCTGCCCGAAATCGCCGCCCTGTTCGATGGCAGCGCCCATGCGCCCGAACCGATAGCACCGGGCGAGCCAGGCGCGGCGCCGGGCGCCGTGCCCGCTTGGCTGATGCCCTGGCTGGCATCGCCGGTGGAGCAGGACGCGCTTCTCGGCCGTGCCCCGGTCGACCTGCGGGTCAATGCGCTCAAAGGGACGCCGGCCGATTTCGCTGCGCTGTTGCCCGATGCCGATCCCATCGCCGGGCTTGCGCAGGGCCGCCGCCTGCCCGAAGGCTTCCCGATCGAACAGAATATCGCCTGGAAACAGGGTCTGGTCGAGGTGCAGGATGCCGGCAGCCAGTTCATCGTGCAGGCCTGCGGCGCGCAGCCGGGCATGACCGTCGTGGATCTGTGCGCGGGCGCAGGTGGCAAGACGCTGGCGCTGGCCGCCGCCATGGCGGGCAAGGGGACTTTGATCGCCGCCGACACGATCCGGTCGCGCCTCGCGCGGCTGGGGCCACGGGCCGAGCGGGCGGGGGCGACCTTCATCGAAACGCTGCTGCTGGACCAGAGCCATGAAGCGCGGGCGCTGGACAGCCTGAAGGGGCAGGCGGACATCGTGCTGGTCGATGCGCCTTGCTCCGGCACGGGCACATGGCGTCGCAATCCGGAGGCGCGCTGGCGGTTGACGCCGGAGCGGCTGGACCGGCTCGTCGCGGAGCAGGCCCGCATCCTCGATTTCGCCGCGCCGCTGCTGGCGCCCGATGGCGTGCTGCTCTATGCTACCTGTGCCCTGACGGACCGGGAGGGGCGCGATCAGGCGGACGCCTTCCTCGCGCGCCATGCCGGTTGGGTGGCGGACCCGATCGACCTGCCGGTGGGGCGCCGGCATGGGGCGGGGCTGTTGCTGACGCCGGCGCATGATGGCAGCGACGGCTTCTACTTCGCGCGGCTCAAGCGGGGGACTTGAAACAGACCATGGACAAAGGCGCGCAAAATCGCGACTATTGCGTGGAATCAGCGCCTGAAACATGGCTGGAGATAATGATGCGTTTCACCCCTGCCTCGATCGCCCTTGCCGTCGTTCTGACCACCGTGTCGAGCGTGGGGCTGAGCCAGAAGCCCGACAGTCAGATCAGTCCGCAATCGGTGGAATGGCAGAAGGCTGGGGAGGCCGCACGCCGGGCCGGCAATCTGGATGGGGCCACCGATGCGCTGGAAAGCGCACTGGTCATCGATCCGCGCAACCGCACGGCCTATGTCGAACTGGCCGAAGTGGCGCGCGCCCAGGGGCTTCAGGGCAAGGCGATCCGCCTCTACAAGGAAGCGCTGCTGCTCGACCCGACCGATATCGCGGCCCTGTCCGGACAGGGCGAAGCGATGATGGAAAAGGGCGCCGTGACGAGCGCCAAGGATGTCCTCGCCAAGGCGCAGGCCCTGTGCAAGGGCGATTGCGCCCCGGTCGGCAAACTCGCCGCCGCGATCCAGAAAGGCCCACCCGCCGTCGCGATGACCGACAAGACCGCTGCGCCGGAGCCCAAGGCCGCGCCGGTCGAAAAGCCCTGATCGGGGCTTGAGGCGGAGAGAGAGGGCTGCGCCGGAATCTTACTTTTTAAGTAGCGTGGACCCATCCCAGTGCCGACAAATGCCGGATTTGGATGATTGGCGCAGGTCACGCTTTTATTGCCCCTACCGCAGGCGGGAGGGGCGGCGAGACTTAATGAGCGCAGCGAATTTAGTCGCAGCGGGGTGGGCATTTGCAACCCAGCGCCAGCCCACCCCCTAACCCCCTCCCGTTTACGGGAGGGGGAATAAGGTCCGCTATGGGTGGATTGGGGACGGTTGGCTTTTGAAGTGATGACCGGCGATAGCGGACGATGCACGGAAAAATCGTTAGGCAACAATCCGCTCATCAACGGACGTATACATTTGCCGTCCGTCAGAAGGATAAAGCGCTCTGTATCTGTCTAAGCGCCTCATTCGGGCCATCCGCTAATGCGATGAAGCATCCATGTTGATCGTTCCAATCAGCTTTGAAAACGGAGCCGCTCCACTCGAAGTTGAAAGGTTCCGTATCGTCCCCAATCTCGCCAGAAATGGGATTGATAATGAGCGTATCGGCGATCCATGATGCGAAATCATCAAACGCGAACTCAGAACGGTAGTCGAAGGCTTCAAGAACTGACGAGCCGTCATCGAGGGTGGTGATCTTGGTTGCGGTCATACTGAATATCGTTCCCCAAAATTCCAAAGAGCGCAACGTCCGCTCGGCATTCGGCCTTCTACCTGCCTTCTGAATGAATGGCCGGTTTCAAGAATCAGGATTATCTTGCGGAACGATCACCATTGGTCGCTCCCCGCCCTAAACCCGCACCTCGCGCCATTCGCCCGGCGCGATGCCCTCCAGCGTCCAGTCGCCGATACGCCAGCGCACCAGCCGCAGCGTGGGATGGCCCACGGCAGCGGTCATGCGCCGTACCTGCCTGTTGCGGCCTTCGCGGATGGTGAGGCTGATCCAGCCATCGGGCACGCTCTTGCGCACGCGGATCGGGGGATCGCGCGGCCACAGATCAGGGGTAGCGATGCGTTCGGCCTCGGCCGGGCGGGTGAGGCCGTCCTTCAACTGCACGCCGCGTCGCAGCGCCGTGAGAGCCTCCTCGCCAATCTCGCCTTCCACCTGCACCAGATAGGTTTTGGCCGTCTTGAACTTGGGATCGGCGATGCGCGATTGCAGGCGGCCGTCATCGGTCAGCAGCAACAGGCCCTCGCTGTCCCGATCCAGCCGCCCCGCCGGATAGACGCCGGGGATGGAAATGCAGTCCGACAGGGTCGCGCGCGTCGTTTCGCTGCCCCGGTCGGTGAACTGGGACAGCATGTCATAGGGCTTGTTGAACAGGATCAGGCGGGACATGGGCTGGCCGCGCCTCTGTCCGCCGTCACTGGCTCAATATCCGCGCAATAGCGACGAATTCCTCGACGCTCACCGTCTCCGCGCGCCGTTGCGGGTCGATGCCCAGGCTTTCCAGCGCCTCCAGCGCACCGGGCAGGCCCTTGAGGCTCTGGCGCATCATCTTGCGCCGCTGGCCGAAGGCGGCGGCGGTCAGGCGCTCCAGAAACTTCAGTTGCACGCCGTCTGGCGCAGGCTTGGGCGTGATGTGGACCACGGCCGACATGACCTTGGGCGGCGGGGTGAAGGCGCTGCGATGCACTTTCATCGCGATACGCGCATCGCTGCGCCACTGGGACAGTATGGCGAGGCGTCCATAATGGTCGGTGCCCGGCTTCGCCACGATGCGCTCGGCCACCTCCATTTGGAACATCAAGGTCAGGCTGTTCCACCAGGGCAGCGGCGCCCAGTCAGCCGACAGCCAGCCGACCAGCAGGGGCGTGCCGACATTATAGGGCAGGTTGGCGATGATATGCGCGCCCGCGCCCGCTTCGCCATGGGCGTCCACCTCCATCGCATCGCCGGAAATGACGCGAAGCTGATCGGGGAAGGCTTCGGTCAGTTCGGCCAGCGCGGGCAGGCAGCGATGGTCGCGCTCCACCGCCACCAGACGGGCGCCCGCGCGCAGGATGGCGCGGGTCAGGCCGCCGGGGCCGGGGCCGACCTCGAACGCGGGGGCGTCCTTCAGCGGGCCGGGAATGGCGGCGATGCGATCGAGCAATTGTTCGTCGAGCAGGAAATTCTGGCCAAGCGCCTTGCTGGCGGCCAGGCCATGGCGCGCGATCACGTCGCGCAGCGGCGGCAAAGAGGGGCGGGTATCAGCCATGAGCGATGCGGGCGCGGGCCGCTTCGGCTGCCATCTTGAGCGCGGCGATCATGGCGCCCGGATTGGCGCTGTCGGTGCCGGCAATGCCGAAGGCGGTGCCATGATCGGGTGAGGTGCGCACGATCGGCAGGCCCAGCGTGATGTTGACGCCATCGTCGAAATTCAGCGTCTTGATCGGGATCAGCGCCTGATCATGATACATGCACAGCGCCGCGTCATAGGTTTCGCGGGCGCGGGCGTGGAACATGCCATCGGCCGCCAGCGGACCGACAATGTCCAGCCCATCGGCGCGCAGCAGTTCGATCGCCGGTCGGATCACGTCGATCTCTTCGCGGCCCAGCGCGCCATTTTCGCCCGCATGCGGGTTTAACCCGGCGACGGCGAGGCGCGGGCGGGCGATGCCGAAATTGCGCTGCAATCCCTTGGCCGTGGTCATCGCACGGGCGCGGATCAGGTCGATGGTCAGCACGCTCGACACATCTGCCAGCGCGATGTGGATGGTGATCGGCACGACCTTCAGCGAAGGCCCCGCCAGCATCATCACCGCATTATGCGGCGCCACGCCACAGCGTTCCGCCACGAATTCGGTCTGGCCCGGATGGGTGAAGCCCACGCCGTACAGTTGTTCCTTGCCCACCGGCGCGGTGACGATGCCGGCCGCCGATCCGGACCGGGCGAGGCCGACCGCGACTTCCAGCGCCTGAAATGCGGTGCGTGCGCCATCGATGCTGGGGCTGCCCGGCACGATCTCACCCGCTTCGGCCACCTGAAGACAGGGCAGGGCGTTGCCGAAGACATGGGCGGCTTCCTCGGGCGAACTGATCGTCTGGATCGGGCCAAGCCAGACCGCGCGCAGCGAAGCAATGTCGCCGACCGCAAAGAAAGTCGGGAGGCCGCGCGCTTCGCGCATCACCCAGCTCTTTGCGACGATTTCCGGCCCGATGCCCGCCGGATCGCCCAGCGAGACGGCGAAGGGCGCCAGATCGGTTCGATCCGGCGCGCCGGTGTCAGTTATATTCGATGATGGCATCGCGTCGCAGATCGCGCAGGTAGATGCGGGCGCGCTTGTTGACCCGTTCTTCTTCCAACTGGGCCATGATCTGGTCCGGATTGGGCGCATTGGCCGATGCCGGATCGTCGCGGCCGCAGACCACCAGCACGCGCACGCCATCGGTGATGGAGCCGAAGGGCGGCGTGGTTTCGCCGACCTGAAGGTTCAGCAGAATGTCCTGCAACTGCGGCGGCAGGTCACGGATCTTCACATTGTCATTGTCGACGACATCGGCGCCGATCTTTCCGCCAATCTCATTCGCCTGGCCGCAACCCTTGATCTCCTTGACCGCGGCGGCGAAGGCGGCGGCCTTGGCGCTGGCCGTCTCCTTGCTCGTGCCCTGCGGGAAGAGGACCGACAATTGCTTCAGGCTGAGCAGCGAATCGCGCGGATCGGCGGTCAGCACCTTGCGCTTGTCCATCACATAGATGATCGACACGCCGCCCACGGTTTCGATTGGGCCGGCAATCTGGCCGACCTGCATGTCTGCGGCGGCCGTCGCCAGTTCGCTCGGCAACTGCCCCGGCTTGATCCAGCCCAGATCACCGCCGACCGCAGCGGTCGACGCTTCGGAGAATTGCCGGGCATAGGCCTGGAAGCTGCCGCCCTTCTGAATCTGTTCGATGATGTTGCGGGCGTTGGCGACGATCTGTTCGCGATTTTCCGGCGTGGCCGACAGATAGATTTCGCCGAGGCGGAATTCATCGGCACCCTTGGCCGCGTTCAGCCGGTCGACCACCGACTTCACTTCGTCCTCCGACACGTTGACGAAGGGCTGAATATTACGGCGTTGCAGTCGGCTCCAGGCCAGTTCGCCTTCGATCTGGCGCTTGATGCTGGCGGCCGAGCTGCCCTTTTCGCGCAGATAGCCGTCGAACTGGGCCGGCGACTGGCGGAAATTGCTCGCCACCCGCTCATAGCTCTGGTTGACCTCTGCCGGGTCGATCTTGATGTCGTTGGCGGCGGCTTCCTGAATTTGCAGCGTTTCGTCGATCAGGTTGCGCAGCACCTGCACGCGCAGCCGCTCCTTCTCGTCATCCGCCACCTTGCCGCCATTGGCGGTGATGATCAGCGCAAGCCGCTGGTCAATGTCGGTGCCGGTGATGATGCGGCCGTTGACGATCGCGGTCGCCTTGCGGACATTGGGGTCGCTCTTGCCAAAAACGGTGACGTCCTTGGGCAGGTTGAGCTGCTGCGCCCCGACGCCGTCATCGTCGCCGACCGTCTGTGCCAGGACAGGCTGGGCGACGGCGCTGAGCAGCGCCGAGGACAGAAGCAGGGTGCGCAGGCCCGAACGAACGCCATGCGACAGGCGGTTGGGCGAGGGAACGACAGACAGCATCGTCGGCAAAAATCTCCAATACGGTACGGCGCGTGATGCGCCGGTCCGCCTTAACCAGCCCTGACAGGGAACACGGGATGCGTGACCCTTATATGCCAATATTACGGAAAGCTAGACGTAGCGCGAAGCCATTTCCCTTCCGCGCGTCGCCATTGGTCTGATAGTCGCGCCGCCAGGTGAAGCCCAGCGTCAGGCAATCATCCTCATAGGCGATGCCCAGCCGATGGCGCACCGGCTGATATCCGTCCGACACGCTGATCGGGTCTTCCCGCGCATCGGTCAGGTCGATGACGGTCGATCCGAACACGGACCAGAAATGCGCGAATTGCACCCGGCCGCCCAGGCGCAGTTCCTCGCGATCCTGCAAATCTTCCAGTCCCGAAATCACGTCGCGGTTCAGGCGGAGATAGCCCGCCATCACATAGGTGTTCTTGCTGCCGACGGTGGCGTCGATCTCGTTGCGGCGGACGGACAGATTGTCCTTGTCCAGCCGGAAACGATGGGTGAAGCTGATGAAATCCTTGTAGCGGATCGTCGTGCGGCCGACGATGTCGGACGTGCGATCGGACAGGCCGGTGCCATCGGGCAGGATGCTTTCCCGGCTGTCGAGGCGATAGCTCTGGCCGACATTGCTCTGTAGCGAGAAATTGGGCAGGTCGAGGCTATATTCCAGCCCGTAGGTGATGCGCGAGCTATCCTCATAGCGGTCATAACCGGCGAAGCGGTTGAGCGCGAAGAGATTGCTGTCCTCCAGATCGACCGCGCGCGCATCCTCATTGGGCAGCGACAGGTTGGCGATATGGGGCGACGCCACGATCTGGACGCGCGGGGCAATGCGCTGCACGCCGCCAAAGGCTTCACCCACGAACGGCCAGCGCATGTCTACGGCGGCGGCGGCGATACCGCGCGTCTGCCAGCCCGGACTGCCGGCATAGCTGGCGACGGACGTCAGATCATTGTCGCCGCTATGATAGAGGTCGCCGCGCAGATAGCCGGTGAAGGTCACTTCCTGACCCATCCCCGTCAGCGTGCGCAAATTCCATTCGGCCGCGGCAAAGGCGCGCTGCGTGTCCTGCCCATGGGTGCGGGTGATGGCCAGTGTGTTCGCCTGCAATTGCAGCACGCCGCCCAGCAACGGGTCCTTGATGCGCTTGCGATAATCGACGACCGGCAGGGCGATCGGGGTCTGCCCCTGCGAATCGCCTGTACGCAGCGTTTGCACCACCCAGCCACGAATCGACAGATAGCTGTCGTCATCCATGCGCTGCGCGCCGATGGTCGAGCGCAGCCGGTCTTCGCGGCTGATATCGTAGCGGCGCAGGAAGGTGCGGTCGGTCACGGCCCGAATCGACCCGTCGATGCTCCATTCCGGCGACAGTTGCAGCTTGCCGCTGGCATCCAGATAGCCGCGAATATCCTTTTCGGTATTGGCGGTCGTCGTATCGGTGTCGCCAATGCCCACGCGCCGGCCATGGGTGACATAGCCGGTGATCTGATAGGCGCCCCGATCGGTCAGGTGCCGATAGGTCGTCTCCAGCATCGGCAGCGTTTCGGTATAGACATGCGGCGTGACGGTCAGGTCGCGATTGGGCGCCAGCTTGAAATAATAGGGTAGCGCCGCTTCGAAGCCATTGTTGCGGTCATAGCGCAGATTGGGCACCAGCAGGCCGCTGGCGCCGCCATCGCCGACCGGATGAGACAGGCCGGGCAGCGGGATCAGCGGCAGGCCGAACAGTTCGATATTGGCGTTCTTGTACGTCACGCGCTGCCGCACCGGGTCATAGATGACGCGTACGGCGTTGATCTGCCAGGTCGGTTCCTTGGGGCAGCCATCGCCGCCCTCGACCGTGCAGCCGGTATAGGAGGCATGGTGCAGCGTATAGACGCCGTTGACCCGCTCCCCCTTTTGCGACGCCAGTCGACCGCCCGACTGGAGCACCAGCAGCATATTGTCGACCGCGCCGTCCTTCAGCGTGTCGGTCACGTCGAATCGGTCGCCATAGGCGGTGTTGCCTTCGGGATCGATGACGGAGACATTGCCCTGCGCCTCCACCTTGCCGCTGTTGCGATCCCACACGACCTTGTCGGCGCGCAGGCGATTGCCGTCGCGCAGCAACTGGACATTGCCGGTCGCGGTGACGACTTCGTTGTTGCTGTCATATTGCAGCGCGTCGGCGGCAAAGCCGATTTCATCCTCATTGTCGGGGACGGGCGCGTCGGGCGCGCTGATCGGGGTCTGCGGCTCGTTAAGCTGTTGCGCCAGTGCGGACTGGCTGGCCGCGAGCGCGGCGCCGCCCAGCAATGCGGCGCGGAAGGAAAGAAGGAACAGGGTGTTTCGCAAGCGGTCGGGCCTTATAGACGGGCGCATCGGACATCTCGCCTATCGCACAGCGGGCCGGTCCGCAATCGCCCGCTGCATCCATGGCCATGCAAAATCGGTCGAACGGCTTTGCCAGACGGGGAAAGCCGCACTATCTGACAGGCAAGAAGGCGGTTTTCCCGCCGATCAAGATAAGAGGAAGCATAGCCCCGATGGATATCCAGTTCAGCCCGACCCGCCCCGATGCCGATACTCTGGCCTTCATCGTGCCCAAGGGCGGATTCGATGCGCTGCCGCTGGCCGCCGCGCCGACGCTGGCGGCGGGGGCTGCCGCGTCGCGCTTCACGGGCGAAACCGGGACGAGCTTCGAGAGCTTCGTGGAAGAAGGCGGCAAGACGCTGCGCGTGCTGCTGCTGGGCGTGGGGTCGGCCGGCGAGCAGGATTATGAAAAGGCCGGCGCCGCGCTGACCGCCAAGCTATCGACCAGCGGGGCGGTTCATGCCGCCGTCGAGTTTTTCGGCGGCGCGACCGGCGAACAGGCCGCCCGGCTGGCCTTCGGCGCACGCCTGCGCGGCTGGCGCATCGACACCTACCGCACCCGCCAGCCCGAAAAGGCCAAGCCGACGCTCAAGACGCTGACGCTGGTCGCGACCGGCGCGGACGCCGCCTGGGCGAAGGAAGCGGCGATCGCCGAGGGCGTGGCCTTCACCCGCGAACTGGTGTCGGAACCGGCGAACATCCTCTATCCCGAAAGCTTCGTCGAACGCTGCCGCCCGCTCGAAGCGCTGGGCATCAAGATCACCGTGCTGGACAAGGCGGCGATGGAAGCGCTGGGCATGGGATCGCTGCTCGGCGTGGCGCAGGGCTCGGTGCGCGAAGCCCGTCTGCTGGCGCTGGAATGGGACGGCACCAATGGCGCATCTGAAAAGCCCGTCGTCTTCGTCGGCAAGGGCGTGACCTTCGACACCGGGGGCATCTCGATCAAGCCGGCCGCCGGTATGGAAGACATGAAGTGGGACATGGGCGGCGCGGGCGCCGTCGCCGGCGCGATGAAGGCGCTGGCCGGGCGCAAGGCGAAGGCGCATGTCGTGGGCATTTGCGGGCTGGTGGAGAATATGCCGGACGGCAATGCCCAGCGCCCCGGCGACATCGTGACCTCCATGTCGGGCCAGACGATCGAAGTGCTGAACACCGACGCCGAAGGCCGTCTGGTGCTGTGCGACGCGCTGACCTGGGCGCAGCGCACCTATCAGCCGGAGGTCGTGATCGATCTGGCGACGCTGACCGGCGCGATGATCGTGGCGCTGGGCGATCAATATGGCGGCCTCTTCGCCAATGACGATGGCCTTGCCGACGATCTGATCGCGGCGGGCAAGGCGACCGGCGACCAGTTGTGGCGCTTCCCGCTGTCGGCCGCCTATGACAAGCTGATCGACAGCCCGATCGCCGACATGAAGAATATCGGCGGCCGTTTCGCCGGATCGATCACCGCCGCCCAGTTCATCAAGCGCTTCGTCGAAGAGGGCGTGAAATGGGCGCATCTCGACATTGCCGGCATGGTCTGGTCCGACAAGCCCGGCGGCACCTGGGACAAGGGCGCAACCGGCTATGGCGTGCGCCTGATCGACCGTCTGGTCGCGGACAAGTTCGAGGCGTAAGGGATCGGTGCTCCTGCGAAGGCAGGAGCCCAGTTCCGCCCTGCGCAGGAACGCGCCACTCCTTCAACCAAGGCTCCGCCCATGCAGGTCGACTTCTATCAGCTTAGCCGCGATCCCGTGGATCAGGTGCTGCCCGCCATTGCGGGCCGCATCCTGGGCATGGGCGCGCGCCTGCTGGTGGTGGCGCAGGAGCCCGAACGGCTGGAGCGGATTTCGCAAGGCCTGTGGGCCGGCCCGCCCGAAAGCTTCCTGGCCCATGGCCGGACGGGCGAGGGCGGGGAGGCGCATCAGCCGATCCTGCTGAGCGGGCAATGCGTGGCCCTCAACGGCGCGGCCCACATCGCGCTGGCCGACGGCATCTGGCGGGAGGAAGCACTGGACTTCGAGCGCGCCTTCTATTTCTTCGACGCCGACACGATCGACGGGGCACGGTCGAGCTGGCGCGCGCTCAGCAAGGCGGACGGCGTCGAACCCCGCTTCTGGCGGCAGGAAGGCCGCAAATGGGTGCAGGGGCCTTAAGCGGGCGGGTTGGTTTCGACCAAAGTTGGCTGTTAAGGTGTCAGTTATTTGGACCCGATTGCGGACATTCTCCTATCCGTTATGTTGGGATTATGCCCGCCTCTCATTCTCCCATGCCGCCAGTTGCTCCAGCCCCGGTCAGTGCCGTTGAGGCATCATTTATAACGGACACCATCAAGCGCTTTTATGGCGACGACGCCATAGTGCGAAACTACGGACCTGATCCTGTTCGCTTGGCTCTCCATGTCGAGACGAGCCGGGATATCGGCTTGGGAGAGTATGATTGCGTTGGAGTGCTGATGACGCGAATTGAACGCGAGCAAATCAGCCTTGATGTTACCCGGCGCGGCACGCGCATTTTCGGCAACGCGAAGCTGGCTTATCGTCAAGGCGTCATCCTCTGAAATTCGGTCAGGCAGCCGGCGACCAGTTGCGGAAGTTCGCCGTTGGCCTATTGTAACGCGATGAAGCGCCGAGCTTACGAAAGTGGCAGAAGCATTGGTGGCAAGCTGGGATGCGGTTTGGCGATCGTTGCCGCCGTGCCCCTCCTTAGCGAAGCCTTCCTTATCGTCTCTTTAGGCCAATGCGCGCCAGAAAATCAGCTCGATTGCATTCCCGACGGGCTAGTTTTCGTCGGGGCGGCACTTAGTATTGCGGCTGTAGGTCTCGGATCAAGGGCCATTGTAAACGTCATTGTGCGCCGATGGCGGAACGGCAGCTAACCACCCAACTTCGTCATTCCCGCGAAAGCGGGAACCCATCTCCGAACCTGGCAGCAGGGGAAAAGGCGAGAGATGGATCCCCGCGTTGGCCTGCGGCCGCCCTTCGGGGCGCGGGGATGACGGTGTGAAACACTCCCACCCACGGCCGCCGCCCTATCTCCTCCCTCAATCCCACTCCGCCCCCGCACGGTTAAGCCTCTTGCGGCCCGGCCCGCCCGCGTCTAAAGGGCGCGCAACTTTATTTCCCACCATCTGGAGTATTGAGGGCCATGGCCGTCACGCGCACTTTCTCGATCATCAAGCCCGACGCGACCCGTCGCAACCTGACCGGCGCGGTCGCCAAGATGCTGGAGGAAGCCGGTCTGCGCATCGTCGCTTCCAAGCGCATCCGCATGAGCCGCGAACAGGCCGAAGGCTTCTATGCCGTTCATAAGGAACGCCCCTTCTTCGCCGATCTGGTCGCCTTCATGATTTCCGGCCCGGTCGTCGTCCAGGTTCTGGAAGGCGAAGACGCCGTGAAGCGCAACCGCGACATCATGGGCGCCACCAACCCCGCCAATGCCGACGCCGGCACCATCCGCAAGGAACTGGCCGAATCGATCGAAGCCAATTCGGTCCATGGTTCGGACAGCGAAGAAAATGCTGCGATCGAAATCGCCTATTTCTTCAAGCCGGAAGAAATCGTCGGCTGATAGCCGATCATCCTGACGGATGAAAAAGGCCCGGCGCTCCCCATGGAGCGGCCGGGCTTTTTCTTTGGGTCAGGGGTGAGGCTGGGCTGGTGCGGGGGCCTCTACCTTGACCGGATCGGGCGTCCGCGCCTTCACGAAAAGCTGCCACGAACTCACCGCCAGCACGGCGGCCAGCAGCGGTTGCAACACCTTGTCCGGCGCATGGGACGACATATAGCTGCCGACGATCACGCCGGGTATCGATCCGATCAGCAGGTTCATCAGCAGCACGGCGTTGACGTCGCCCATCAGCCAGTGGCCGGCGCCCGCGATCAGCGCCAGCGGCACGGCATGGGCGATGTCCGATCCCACGATGCGCGCCACCGGCAGGCGGGGATAGAGGAACAGCAGCACCGTCACCCCGATCGCGCCCGCGCCGACTGATGAGAGCGACACCGCTGCGCCGATCAGCGCGCCAAGCCCCGTCGTGCCATAGAGGATGGCGGCGTGGGAATGACTGGCGCCCAGGTCACCGCGATGGCGGAACAGCCATTTGCGACCGATGACAGCCGCCGAGGTCACGGCGAGCAGGCTCGCCAGCGAATAGAGAATGATATGTTCGCTGGATTTGCCGATGTCGCCGATCCAGCCCAATATCAGCAGCGTGACGATGGCAGCCGGAATGCTGCCCGCAGCCATGCGCCGCACGATCGGCCATTCGATCGTGTCGCGCTGACTATGGACTGTCGATCCGACGATCTTGGTAATCGCCGCGAACAGCAGGTCGGTCCCGACCGCCGTTTTCGCGCTGACGCCGAACATCAGCACCAGCAGCGGCGTCATCAGCGATCCGCCGCCAACCCCGGTCACGCCCACCAGCAGGCCGACCAGCAGGCCGGCGATCGCGTGAAACAAGTCGATCGATGCCATCAGATTCATGATGCGCGTCTTATCCTTATTGTCCCAACCCTGCGTCCGGTCTTCCAGCCGGTTGCGGCCGCCAAGACAAGCGGGTTTCGGGTTTCAGGGGGTGAAGCAGGGCTTGGGCTATTTCTGGCTCAGCCGCGCCCAGCGCGCGTCGATCCGCGCCTGGGCGTTGCTGGCCTTCACCGTTTCGACGCGCGAAAGGCCGCGCAGCGACAGGCTGTGTCCCGCGATCCAGCGCCCGGCTATGCCATAGCCGATGTCATAGAGGGCGACATTCTCATAGGCATCGCCGCCGACCACGAAGCGGGTGGTGATCGCCACCGGCAGTCGCTCGTCGCCCACGCTGTCGTCGGGGAGCTTCGCCTTCGCCCGTGCCTTCTTGAGCGGGTCGGCGAACCAGCCCGCCTCGATGCGCGGATCGCCGGTGGTGTCGACCGGGTCAACGCCCAGCGCGCGGGGGAAGGCTATGGTCTGGCTCTGGATGATCTGGTCGGGATCGGTGGGTTTCAGGACGATCCGGTCATCCTTCACCGTCTGCGCATTCAGCACCAGCGCGGACGCGCGGCTCGATGCCTTGCGGCTTTCCGATGCCTTGTCGGCGCGCTCGTCCCGCTTGTCCGACCAGTTGAGATACAAAGTCAGGGCGGAAATCGACACCGCCAGCACGGCGATGACCTCGCCCAGCGTGATCCAGCGGCGGCGAATGGCGGCAGCTTCGGCCGCGCGCGCTTCCTTGGGGCTTTCAGGCTTGGGGCTTTCCGGTGTCGGGCTGTCGGGCGTGTCGCTCATGCGGATTATACCGGCTGGGGCGGGGCTTCGAACCGGTCGATCACCCAATCTTCCGCCTGCGCGCCGCCGATCCATTCCTGCATCCATGGATGGGCGATGATCGCGGCCATATAGGCTTCGGCAAAGCGGGCGACCGGCAATTGATAGGTGATGAAGCGGGTGACGACCGGCGCGAACATCACGTCCACCGCGCTGAACTGGCCGAACAGGAATTCGCCATCGCCGCCATGACGGGCACGGGCCTGTGCCCAAAGCTGCATGATGCGGCCAATATCCTGCGCCACGCCCTCGGACGGCGGCACGGCGGGATAGATTTGCCGGATGTTCATGCTGTGCTCGCGGCGCAGCGCGGCGAAGCTGCTGTGCATTTCGGCCGCCATCGACCGGGCCATGGCGCGTGCGGCCGGATCGGTCGGCCAGAATGCTTCCTTGTCCGTCTTCTCATTCAGATATTCGACGATGGCCAGGCTGTCCCAGACGACGATGTCATCGCCATCCCACAGGATCGGCACCTTGCCGGAGGAGGGGGCGAACTCGTCGCCTTCGCGCCGCTTCTCCCATGCCTCGTCATAGAGGGGGACGACCACTTCCTCGAAAGGCAGGCCCGAAAGCTTGCATGCCAGCCAGCCGCGCAGCGACCAGCTCGAATAGGCCTTGTTACCGATAAAGAGCTTCATCATGGCATAGTCTTAGACGGGGCAGGAAGCCGGTGTCGAGAGCCTGTCGGTCATTCTCCCGGCCGATATGTCCGCGCGACATGGCCGGCCAGTTCGTCGGCGTGGAAATAGACGGGGCGCAATTGCCCGTCGATATAGCGCTGCGTCTGGTCGTTGAAATGGGGGGAAGCGGGATCGCCGCTTTCGCCGCCGACGCTGATCGCCTTCGCTTCCACCCGCTTGCCGAATTCCACCGCCGCCAGAAAGCTGTTGCCGCTGGTGCCATACCAGCGCTTGGTGCCGGGATAGGGTTTCGCGCCGAAGGAGGCGAGCGATCCCCAGCGCGCGGACGGGAAGGGCACGGGCAGGCTGGCGCCCTCATCGGTGAAATCCTGGGTGATTGCGCCGGTCAGCCGCTGATAGCGGTTGATCTGGCCCCAGGGCGTGCGCCAGCCGCCGAAATCCTTCTGCATCCGGTCGATCACGCCGGACAGCAGGCGCAGCCGTTCGGCGGACGGCGTGGCATTCATCCGATCATAGAGGGTCTGGTCGTCGTCCGCCTTCTGCGTCAGCGTCCACTGCCGCAAATCCTCGGCCCACAGGCAGGCGAGACTGTTGGCGATCGATTCCAGGCTCCAGCGATAATCCCAACCCCGCAGCGCCGCGACGGGTTCGGCCAGTTTCGCCTTGAGAGGGGCGGTAGCAGGCAGCGCATCCCAGTCGTGCACAAGGTCCGGCACCCACCGCGCAAAGGCAGGCTGGAAGGAATCAAAGGCGGCAGTGGTCAGCGTGTCCAGCGTGAATCCCTGCCCCTTCTCCAGCAGCATGACAGCATGGTCGCCACGGGGATTTTCGCCCACCATATCCATGTAGCGGGGGAAGTCGGATGCTTTCTGGCTATCCTTGCCCGCCGCGGACCATGGCCAGTTATTGGTATTCTGGATCCAGCCGCCCGCCGGGTTCAGCAGATGCGGCACCTTGTCGATCGGCGTCAGCCCCTTCCAGTCGGTCGCCGGATCGCTGCCGTCGACGGGCTTGCGATAATCGAACCGGTCGTCGCGCAGCGGGATAAATTGCGGATGGAGATAGGCGATCGTCCCCTTCGCGTCGGCGAAGATCGTATTGTTGGACGAATTGGCCTTGCGCTGCGCGACCTTCAGGAACTGGGCATAATCCTGCGCCTTGGTGCGCAGATAGGATTGCTCCAGCGCCGCGATCGGCTTGTCCATCATGGCGAAGGCGATCCATTTGCCATCCTTCTGGCCGATGACCGGGCCATGATGGGTGGCATAGGTGGTGAAGCGGCGCTGCGCCATCTCGCCACTCTCGGTGCGATAGGACAGGGTGATGTCGCTGCTCTTCACCGGCCGGTCCTGCGTGCCATAGCGATAGGTCAGCGATCCATCGTCATGGCGGGTGACGCTTTCCAGAAATTCGTCGACCGCATCGACCGTGCTGGACGTGTGCATCCATCCCGCGCTTTCGTTGAAGCCCTGATAGATGAAGAACTGGCCCCAGGTCGCCGCGCCATATGTGTTCAGTCCGGCATCGCTGCGCATCTGCAATTCGGACCGGAAGAAGAAGCTGGTGTGCGGATTGATCCACAGCAGCGCATGGCCGCTGGCGCTCTTCTTCGGGGCAATGGCGAAGCCGTTCGATCCGCGCGGTTCCGGGTCCGGGTCCGCCATGGCGATCGCCGGGCCGCCGGGGCCGGCATAGAAAGTCTTGAGATCATCGAGCGGAATGCGCTCGATATCGCCGCCGATGCTGCCCTCGGTGAAACTGAGCGCCATCCAGGGTTCGAATCGGGTGATCACGCGCGGCTTCACCTGCGGGTGGGTCGCCAGATAATAGTTCAGCCCGTCGGCCCAGGCGGTCATCAACCGCTTCAGCCATACGGGGCTGGCGGCATAGTCCGCTTGCAGCTTGGCTGGGTCCATATAGAGCCGTGCGCGCAGATCCTGCCATAGGGCGGCTGCCCCCTCCGCTTCGGCGGTGCGGCCCAGCGCAGTCAGATAATTGGCCTCGATCCGGGGGAAATCATCCTCCGCCTGGGCATAGATCATGCCGAACACCGCATCTGCATCGCTTTTCCCATGGATATGGGCGATGCCCCAGTCGTCTCGGACGATACTCACGCGGGCCGCCTGCGTGCGCCATCCGGCCATGGGGTCGGGCATGGGGTCAGACTGGGCCAGAACCGGCTGGATGAAGAGGAGCGGGGCGGCGAGGAGCGACAGCGTGCGAAGGGGCTTCATGGCCCATCGCTAGACCGGAAGCGCCGCCCGCGCCAGCGGGATAAAAGTAACCCCGCCGGAGCAAAAGCTGCACGGCGGGGCCAAGGTTCAGGGAGGTGTCACTCCAAAGGGGGGAAGAAGTGACAAGTGACAAGACCTATATAGGGCGTCTGGATGAACCTTCAATGAGCGGATGGTGGATAATCGAACGGCACGGTCTGTGCTGCCGGCATATATGCCGAAGCGGGCATGTGTCGCACAACAGGATGATAGACGAATCCTCTGGGGCGGATGCCCGATCAAAGGCCCGCATCTCGTTGACCGCCAGAGCCTGACACCACAACATGCCCAAGGCTTGATAACGGGGCTGGCTGGCGCAACCTTACGCCTCGTTTAACCGTTATCAGCAACTGATGGCGGCAGGAGTTGAAATGGTGAAGCCTTATGCAATGCTCGCTTTGGGAGCCATGCTCCTCGGGTCCGGCGCACAGGCGCGCGAGCCGGTGAATATCCTCAAACTGCTGCCCCAGACGTCTCCCACGACCGATTATACCGAAATTCTTCGGAACAGCTTCGGGAAGGGGCAACAGGTCAGAATGCCGAATACCGGGAAGCCTTATCGCGTTTCCGGAGAGATTCAGGTCAGCGGCGCTGACGCAGCGCTCATCTGCGATCGCGGTACCATTATCCAGTCAGTCGCGACCTCGGGCCGGTTCGTCAATTCGTCAGCGCCGCGCACCACCATCCGAGGATGTTTGTTCGATGGGCAAGGTCGCGGTGCAGGCGCCGGCCGATCGTCGTCGGAAGGCTTCCAATGGATCGGCGGGGGCGCGAAGAATGCGGGGTCCTTCGTATTTTACGGTGCCAGCAAAGGTCTGATCCAGAATGGGACATGGGAAAATAGTTCGAATTCCGCCATCATCATAGGCGCAGAGTCCTCCCAGATCAGCATTCTCGACAACCATTTTCAGAATAACGCGGCGTTCGGGGTTTCCATCAACGGAGGATCCCATGATGTTCTGGCGAGGGGAAACTGGACGACCAGTAACGGACTGGAACTGTTGGGCGCCACTTATTCCACGCACCACATCACTTGGACAGGCAACCGCGCCAGCGGAACCGGCGACAACTGCTTTTCCATGAGCGGAAGTAACAGCGTGGTGCAGAATAATGAGGCCATCGGTTGCGCCTTCAGCGGGATCGGCGTCTTTGGCTCCAACAACCTGATCACGCGCAACACAACCAAGAATAATGGCCAATGCCTTGTTCCGACCTACAAATATTACAAGCCAAGGTGTGGAGCGACTGCATCGGGCATCAATGTCATGGGCGGATATGGCGGTGCCGGACAGAATAACACCGTCATCAACAATGTGACGGATGACAATCAGGCCCGAATGACGCAAAATTATGGCGTGCGTGCCCGGTGGGGCTATCAGGCATGGAAGCCAGCGGCCCGTTATAAACCGAAAAGCTATATTTACAGCAATGGCGCCATCTATCTGTCCACCGATGGCGGGGAGTCTGGTACGGTCCAGCCCAAGCACAGCCAGGGCGATGGTTCGGATGGTGGCGTGATGTGGACCTTCCTTGCCAAAGTGCCGAACCGAACAGCCGCCTCCTCAGGCAATGTGATCAACGGGAACAAGAATATGAGAGCGCGCCTTGCCCCCCAATTGACCAATCCTGAATGATAGTCGGGCGCGGGCCGGTATCATATCCGGGACCGCGCCTTTCTGGCGAAGCCTTCCGCTATCAGCGAAAAGCGCGCTGCGAGAATGTCATGCCGCCTCTGGGCCGCAGCGCTTTCTCAACCATGGCCTCTAGCATATCCCCTTGAGGACTCGACCATCGTTCCCCAGAAATAAACCCGCGATTTACAAGCAGATCGCGCAGCTTGGCGAAATCAATCACGCTTCTGGCCTTGAGATAGTCGCTACCGTCGTTCGGATAGATCAGCCGGTCTATGCAGGAGGGATTTTTTATGTCGGGCCCGCCGAAGGATTCCATCAATCGCAGATAGATAGAATGCACGCCACGTCGCCAGATGACGAATATGTCCTGATCGGGTTCGCACGCATAGGACATCAGATGAACCGGTGAGCCTTCTGCAGCGACGATTTTTTTCGCTGACCGGTAAAGACGAAATTGCTCCGCGATGCTCAGTTCCTGAGGGTGCACAATCTCATAGCCCTCGGCGATCAGATTTGCCTCGATGTTCTCCTCCAGAAAGAAGCCGCCCTTGGAGTGACCGAGTTTGGATCGGGACACGTAAATCTTCTCGGGGCCGTCTAGAGGCTGGGACTTCAACGGGTCAAACAGCCTGCGCACCATGGGATGGCCATTGGCATAGCCCGTCGGCACATCGCAAATCTGCGATGGCACTGCCAGCAATTCGAATTGTGTCGGCTCAGCCACGATAGTGATGGGGCCATGCCATCCTAAAGACTTGATAAAAGCAGCAGCGAAATTGGGTGGCGTTCGACCGAGATGGCGATCGTAGAAGACCAGTGATTCATAGTCGCCTTCAAGCTCGCGAATGGCCCAAAGTCGCGCAATGCTCTCAGTCACGAAATGACCAAAATGCCAACCATGCAACAGCCCGCCAAAAATATGCTTTCCAGCCATTTTCGTCTTGACGTCTGCAATGGAAAGTGGCGCTGTGACATTCCTGAAACGCCCCTTTACCTGTACGCCAGTATCGCAAATCCGGCCGTCCGGGAAATAGACCCCGCCATCGAATGTCCCGAGTTCACCCCTGCTCTTTGCTGTCTCCAGCGTCACGAGGGGGCAAACAATTGCATTATGAACCATTTCGATGACAGCGCGGCCATTGAATCCATCGTGAGAGATCATCAAAAAGCCTATAATGCTGAAATTAATAAGGATTGTAGACGTGTTACATGGACTGTCAACGGCCTTGTCACATAGCGCCTAGGAAGGTCAATCTTCTAATCACTTGTCATTATTACGCCGTTCTGACGGTGTTGGGCATTCTGATCTCTAAGAACCGATTGAGGATTGCAGCGCACATGTTGGTATAAACCACACTTTCAGCGTCCCCGTGCCGCTTCAGCGCAACATCATAGGCGGGCCAAAACGGAAGCCATCACCTTGTGACGCAACAAAGCCATTTTAGGGGAAGGCGACGGCACAGGCCGCCGCCCTTCCGGGATCAGCGTTCGATCTGGCTGACGTCGCGCACCGCGCCCTTGGCGGCGTTGGTGGTCATCGCGGCATAGGCGCGCAGGGCCGGGGAGACTTCGCGCTTGCGGCCGAAGGGTTTCCACGCCTTGGCCCCGCGCGCTTCCATCTCGGCGCGGCGTTCGGCCAGCAGCGCGTCGTCCAGATCGACCTTGATGACGCGGGCAGGGATATCGATGACGATCGGGTCTCCCGTCTGGACCAGCGCGATCATGCCGCCCTCGGCCGCTTCGGGCGAGACGTGACCGATCGACAGGCCCGACGTGCCGCCGGAAAAGCGCCCGTCGGTGATCAGCGCGCAGGCTTTGCCCAGCCCCTTCGACTTGAGGTAACTGGTCGGGTACAGCATTTCCTGCATACCTGGGCCACCCTTGGGCCCTTCATAGCGTATGACGACGACGTCGTTCGCCTTCACCTCATTGCCAAGGATACCGGCGACCGCCGCATCCTGGCTTTCATAGACGCGCGCCGTGCCGTGGAAGACCAAGATGCTCTCATCTACGCCCGCCGTCTTCACGATGCAGCCTTCGGGCGCCAGATTGCCATAGAGCACGGCGATGCCGCCATCCTTGGAAAAGGCATGCTCAACAGAGCGGATCACACCCTTTTCACGGTCGGTGTCCAGCTCTTCCCAGCGCTCGGACTGGCTGAAGGCGGTCTGTGTCGGCACGCCACCGGGCGCTGCGCGATAAAAGTTGCGCACTTCCTCGCTATTGGTGCGGCCAATATCCCAGCGGGCGAGCGCGGCCGACATGGTCGGCGCATGCACGGTCGGCAGCGATCCATCGATCAGGCCGCCACGCTCCAGTTCGCCCAAAATCGCCATGATGCCGCCTGCGCGGTGGACATCCTCCATATGGACGTCATTCTTGGCCGGTGCGACCTTGCACAGGCAGGGCACGCGGCGCGACAGCCGGTCGATATCCGCCATGGTGAAGTCGATGCCGCCTTCGAACGCGGCGGCCAGCAGATGCAGCACCGTGTTGGAGGAGCCACCCATGGCGATATCCAGGCTCATCGCATTTTCGAACGCGGCGAAATTGGCGATGTTGCGCGGCAGGACGCTCTCGTCATCCTGCTCATAATAGCGCTTGGTGATGTCGACGATCAGATGCCCCGCCTCGCGGAACAGCCGCTCGCGATCGCTATGGGTGGCCAGCGTCGAACCATTGCCCGGCAGCGACAGGCCCAAAGCTTCGGTCAGGCAGTTCATCGAATTGGCGGTGAACATGCCCGAACAGCTGCCGCAGGTGGGGCAGGCGGACCGTTCGATGGTCTTCACTTCTTCATCGGTGTAATTTTCGTCGGCGGCGACGACCATCGCGTCGACCAGATCGAGCGCGACCTTCTTGCCGCGCACGGTCGCCTTGCCCGCTTCCATCGGCCCGCCCGACACGAAGACGACGGGGATGTTGAGGCGCATCGCGGCCATCAACATGCCGGGCGTGATCTTGTCGCAGTTGGAGATGCACACGATCGCGTCGGCGCAATGGGCGTTGACCATATATTCGACGCTGTCGGCGATCAGGTCGCGGCTGGGCAGCGAATAGAGCATGCCGCCATGGCCCATGGCGATGCCGTCATCGACCGCGATGGTGTTGAATTCCTTGGCGACGCCGCCCGCGGCCTCGATCTCGCGCGCGACCAGCTGGCCCAGATCCTTCAGGTGGACATGACCGGGCACGAACTGGGTAAAGCTGTTGGCGATGGCGATGATCGGCTTGCCGAAATCCTCGTCCTTCATGCCCGTCGCACGCCAGAGGCCACGAGCGCCCGCCATGTTGCGGCCGTGGGTGGTGGTACGGGAACGATAGGCAGGCATGACTCAGGTCCTTCAGGGAATATTCGCGGTCCCTCTACAGCCGGGAACCGGGCTTTGAAACATATTATTCCTTTTTTGGATGCATTGCGTCATTTTCTTGCGTCCGATTATCGCACTCGCCCGACATTCCGGCGCGTGGGCCAGCGCAAGCGGCATTGCCCGCGCGGATGCGCCAAAGGCGCATTCCCAAACAGACTCTATACCGCCATAGATATTCTCTATGATCGATCGCTATCCCATCCGCTATTTTCTGGCCGTGGTCGACCATGGCAATTTCTCCCGGGCGGCGGCGCAATGCCATGTATCGCAACCGACCCTGTCGGTCGGCATCGCCAAGCTGGAACGGTCGCTGGGCACGGCCCTGTTCGAACGCAGCAACCGGCGCGTCGAACTGACGCCCGCCGGCGCCCGCTTCGCCGTCCACGCCCGGCGGATCGAGGCGGAATTCAATCAGGCTGAACGATCGGTCCATGGGCAGGATGCGCAGGCGACGATCCGGCTGGGCATGCTGACGACCATCCCCACCGCCTGGCATGAAGCGCTGGCGCGCGCGCTGCGCCCCCATGCGGCGACGGAGCGGGTCGAATTTGTCGAAGCACGCGAACGCGACCTGATCGACCGGCTGGCGCGCGGGCGGATCGATCTGGCGCTGACGCTGGTGCGAACGGAGGATGATCGCTTTGTCGCCGAACCCCTGTTCGATGAAGCCTATCGGTTGGCGCTCAGTCTGGATCACCCGCTGGCCGCCACCTCCTCCGTGCCGGCGGAGGCGCTGGCCGACAATGTGATGATCGCGCGCCGCAATTGTGAGGCGCTGGCCGATACCAGCCGTCATTTCACCGCGCGCGGCGTGCGCCCCTTCTTCGCCGCCAAGACCGCGAATGACGATCGAGCGCTGGCGCTGGTGCGGGCGGGGCTGGGTGTGACGGTGATGCCCGCCTGCTTCGCCCAGTCGGGGATATCCATGCCGGACCTGGCGGGCTTCACCCTGACCCGCACCATCGGCCTGCTGGTGGCGCCCCATGCCGATGCCGCACGCCTGCGCGCCACCGCCACCTATGGCGTGACCGCAGCGCTGATCCGATCGCTGACGCAGGACTGATCCGCGCAAATATTGTCCCAAGGCGGGACCGGACAGCCCGTGCCCGAAACGGGGCTGGCGCTGCTGCTTTGCATGGTTAAGAAAGCATTATGCATGTTTTCCGCCTCCCGCCCTTGCGCCTGTTAGCCCTTGGGCTCGCGGCCGGATTGCTCTCCGCGTCGTCTGCTGGCGCGGCGGATATGCTGGCGGACGCTGCACTGGCGCCGGGCGGCTATCGCTGGCTGGAGGAGGGCGGCAGCGACGGTCCGCTCTACATGATCGTCAGCATCGAAAAACAGCGCGTCCATGTCTATCGCGGCGACCGGCTGATCGGCATCGCCAGCGTCTCTACGGGCATGAAGGGGCATCGCACCCCGACCGGCGCCTATCCGATCCTGCAAAAGCGGGAATGGCACCGCTCCAACCTGTACAGCAATGCGCCCATGCCATTCATGCAGCGCCTGACCTGGGACGGGATTGCGCTGCATGCCGGGCATAATCCGGGCTATCCGGCCAGCCATGGCTGCATCCGTCTGCCCTATGCCTTCGCCCGCCAGCTCTTCACGCTTACCCGGATGGGCACGCTGGTCGAAGTGACGCAGGCGCGGCTGACGGCGGCGCTGAAGCTCGATCCGCTGGTGCTGAGCGATCCCGGCAGCGCGGTGGTGAGTTTCGGGACCGGTAGGGGATCTGGCATGATCGCGCCGCCCGATGCCGAACAGGACGGCGTGCCGATGCTGGAAATCGATCCGGCGATTTTCGGGCTACGCCTCTCGCACCCCTGATATCCACTAGATAGAAAAGGGGGCTGCGGTTGGCAGCCCCCTGATCCATCATCAATATTTGATGTTCAGCGTGGCGATGGCCGTGCGACCCGCCGCCTGGTTCGCATAATGCGAGCTATAGGCCTTGTCATAATAGCGCTTGTTCAGCACGTTCTGGACGTTGACCTGCAACTGGATCGCGTCGCTGAAGCTGTAGGAGGCGTTGCCGTCAAAGCGCCAGTAGCTGGGCACCATACGGGCAAGGGTCTTGCCGATGACGACTTCGCCACTGCTGTTGACCGACCGGGTGTCTGCATAGCCGCCATAGACCTTGCCCATATAGATCGCGCCGCCGCCCACGGTGAAGGCAGGGATGATCTTGTAATTGGTGAAGGTCGTCAGGCTGTGCTTGGGCGTGTTGGGGAAGCGCTTGCCGGTGGTCGCGGCCGGCGCATAGACGCCCGACGTCGCGGTATAGCCGCCGTCGACGATTTCCGAGTCCATATAGGTGTAACCGCCGAAGACATTCCATTCCGGCGTGATATTGCCGTTGAAGCTGAATTCGATGCCGTGGATGCGCCGTTCACCGATGAAGCTGACCGTGCCATTGGCGTCGGTAGCGCGGGCATTCTTCGTTTCCGTGCGGAATGCGGCCAGCGTCAGCGCCAGGCTGTCGTTCAGCAGGTTCCACTTGGTGCCGACTTCATAGGATTTGGTCTTTTCCACCTTCAGCGCGTCGGTCAGCGCTTGCGACGAGGTGTTGAGCGCATTGCCCTCCGAACCATTGGCCAGGAAAGCACCCGGAGGCGTCGCGGCGGTCGCGGTCGACACATAGATGCTGCCGTTCGACGCGGGCTTGAAGACCAGGCCGACATTATAGGTCCACAGGTCGTCGGTGCGCTTGTAGCTGACGCGGTTCGCGGTCGATGCCAGGGCAAGGCCCGGCGTGACCGTCGTTTCATAGCGATCGTAACGGCCGCCGATATTCAGCAACAGCGCATCGCTGAAGCTGATCGTGTCGAAGAAGGACGCCGACTTGGTCGTGGTGGCCGACTTGGTCCAGGTCTTCTGGGCGCTCAGCGTAATCGGCGCTTCGACCGATGACTTATCATTCAGATAGCTGACCCAAGGGTCGTAGGGATTGGGATCGGTCAGGCTGGTGCAATTGTAAAGCGCGGTCGATGCCGCACCACAACGTCCGCCTTCCAATACGGTGAAGGACGTGCCGGTGGCAATCGTTCCGCCCGTCGAGTTTACATAGCTGCCGTTCCAGGCGACTTCTTCGCTGAATTCCGCGCTGGCGGCGAAGCTGTTCTTGATGCCGCCGATGGTGAATTCGCCCGACAGGTCGGTCTGGTTCAGCAGGCCCCAGGTTTCGCTGTAGCGGCTGTTGATGCGGCGCCACACCTGACCATTGGCGACATTGCCCTGGCTGTCGTCGGGCTGGGTCCAGACATAGCCCTGCTTGCTGGTGCCGTACCGGCTGGTGTTGCGCAGGGTGACATTGCCGTCGAACTGATGTTCGAAGCGGAAGGTCAGGTTGTCGACATTGGTCTTGCGGAAATCGCGATCGGCCAGACCATAATAGGCGCCGCGCGGAACCGACACCGTCTCGCCGGCGGAATTAGTGTAGCTCTTGGCCGGACCGGTTTCGGTCACGCCGGTGGGGGCGTTGTTGATGGTATAGAGATAGGGGATGCCCGAATCCGGCAGCTCGTCGGTTTCGAGATGATAATAGCTGATGGTCAGGCTGGTGGGGCCATCAAGGCCCAGCTTGATCGAGGGCGCGACGCCCCAGCGCTTCGACCAGATGGCGTCGCGACCGGCGACATCCTGATCATGCCACATGGCGTTCAGGCGCACACCGACGAAATCGTTGATCGACTGGTTGATGTCGATCGTCGCGCGCTTGTAATCGGCATTGCCCAGCGCGCCGGTGGCCGCGACGAAGCGATCCGCCGTCGGCGCCTTGGTGACCAGATTGATGGAGCCGCCGGCATTGCCGCGACCGCCCATGCTGCTGTCCGAACCCTTGACGACTTCGATCTGCTCGACCGCGAAGACTTCGCGGCTCTGCGCGCCGACGTCGCGCACGCCGTCCAGATAGGTGCTGGCCTGCGAATCCATGCCGCGGATGAACGGGCGGTCGCCCAGCGGATTGCCGCCTTCACCAGCGCCCAGCGTGATGCCCGGCACGGTGCGCAGCGCTTCGGTCAGCGACGCGGCGGCGGTGTCCTTGATCAGCTGCGCGGGAATGACGGTCACGCTCTTGGGCGTGTCCAGCAGCGGCGCGGTATATTTGGGGGAGGAAGGCTTGTCGACCTTATAGCCCTGCTCGTCGATCGCGCTGTCGGTGACGGTCACCGAACCCAGCTTCTGGCCTTCGCCGGCACCCTGCTCCTGTGCGGCGGCAGCCAGCGGCATCGACACCATGCCGACGCAGCTCAGTGCGAGGAAAGTGGGCGTCAGCTTCGACGCATGGGCGGATTTTGACATGGAAACTCCCTGAATCAGTCTTTTCTCAGGGCGCTAATGCGAATGATTGCCAGATTATGCAATATTCATTGCGAGGCGTTAGCAATGAATGTCCGGCCGGTTACAATTTAGTACATTTCTCTCGGTCGGATCGCGGTGCATGGCGTAGCGGGCAGCGGGTGATGCGATTCCTGCGCCGATGCGTGGTTGGACTGGCGCCGCTTTTCCGGCACGATGCGCGTCGATGCCGCGACGAGCAGAGAAGGAGGGCCGATGCTGGCCGATCGCATGTCCAACCGGTCGCTGTTGATCGCGGGCCTGTCCACCATTGTCGAATGGTATGATTTCACCCTCTATCTCTATCTTGCGACTTTATTGTCCCGCACTTTCTTTGGCGGTGGCGCGGTCGGACTGGGCGATGCGCTGGCGGGCTTTGCCATCGCCTATCTGATGCGTCCGGTCGGCGCGATCATCTTCGGCCATATCGGCGATCGCCACGGGCGGCGGCGGGCCATGCTGCTGTCGATGGGTATGATGACGGCGGCGATGCTGGCGACGGCCATGCTGCCCACTTATGCGCAGGTCGGGCCGATGGCGGGATGGCTGATGATCGGGCTGCGCTGTCTGATGGCCTTCTCCGTCGGCGGCGAATATACCGGCGTTGTCGCCTATCTGCTGGAAGGTTCGCGGGCCGAGCGGCGTGGTCTGGTGACGTCGCTGGCGTCGGCGGCGAGCGAGGTGGGCGCACTGCTGGCGGCGGGCGTTTCGGCGATCGTCGTCGCCTCGCTGGATGAAGCCGCGCTGGCGGCATGGGGATGGCGCATTCCCTTTTGGGTCGGAGCGGCGCTGGCCGGGGTGATCCTGCTGGCGCGATCGACCATGGAGGAGACGCCCGATTTTCTCCGCCAGCGGGCGGAAGCCACGATCCCGCAAAATCCGCTGCGCTACAGCCTCCGCCATCATCGCGCTGCGATCGGCCGGGGGTTCGCGATTTCGGCGCTGGGATCGATCAGCTATTATGTCGGCATCACCTATGTCCCCGCTTTCCTGTCCGCCATGGGGACCACGGGGGAGGCGGATGCGCTATGGCTGGCGACGCTGGCGGCATTGGCCGTGATCATGGTGACGCCGCTCACCGGCTGGCTGAGCGACCGCATAGGGCGACGGCCGGTACTGGTGGGGCTCGCGCTGGCGGGCATGACGCTACCCATGCTGATGTTTGCGATGATGCAGGGGGCCTTTGCCATGGCGCTGGCCGGCGCGGTGGTTCTCGCCTGTCTGGGCGGGGCGGTCAGCGCGGTGGGGGCGGTCGCCACCGCAGAGCAATTTCCGGGAGAAGGGCGGCTGAGCGGCCTCGCCTTCGGCGCGACCAGCGCCACCGCGCTGTTCGGCGGGCTGACGCCCTGGCTGGCGCATCTTCTGGTGGAACGCAGCGGCTGGGCACCGGCGCCGGGCGCTATGATCGCAGTGGTGGCGCTCTGCGTGCTGCCGGTGCTGGCGCTGCTGCCAGAAACCGCGCCGAGCGTGTTGGGGAGACGCAAATCTGCCGATTCGTTACAGGACAGGCCGATTTAGGGCTGTTCCCCGGCCTGCGCCGGGGAACGCATGGTTTATGCCTTACGCCGCCTGCGCGGCCTCTTCGCTGGCGGGCAGGCGGATCAGATAGTCGAAGGCGGAAAGGGCCGCCGTCGATCCCGCACCCATGGCGATCACGATCTGCTTATAGGGAACCGTCGTGCAGTCGCCCGCCGCGAAGATGCCCGGCTGGCTGGTTTCGCCGCGCGCATCGATCTCGATCTCGCCGCGTGGCGACAAAGCGATCGCGTCCTGCAACCATTCGGTGTTCGGCACCAGACCGATCTGGACGAAAATGCCTTCCAGTTCGACATCATGTTCGGTGCCATGGTTGCGGTCCTTGTAGGACAGGCCCGTCACCCGCTCGCCATTGCCATCGACCTTGGTCGTCAGCGCCGATGTGATGACCTTCACGTTCGGCAGGCTGGCGAGCTTGCGCTGCAACACCGCGTCGGCCCGCAACTGGCTGTCATATTCGATCAGCGTCACATGAGCGACGATGCCGGCCAGGTCGATGGCTGCTTCGACGCCGCTATTGCCGCCGCCGATCACCGCCACGCGCTTGCCCTTGAACAGCGGGCCGTCGCAATGCGGGCAGTAAGCCACGCCCTTGTTGCGATATTCGTCTTCGCCCGGCACGCCCATCTGCCTCCAGCGCGCGCCGGTCGACAGGATGATGGTGCGGCCCTTCAGCGACGCGCCATTTTCCAGCACGACTTCATGATAGCCGCCCTCGACCTTGCTCGGGATCAGCTTGGCCGCCTTTTGCAGGTTCATGATCTCGACATCATAGTCCTTGACGTGCGCTTCCAGCGCCGACGCCAGCTTGGGGCCTTCGGTGCGGCTGACCGAGATGAAATTCTCGATATCCATCGTATCCAGCACCTGACCGCCAAAGCGCTCCGCAGCGACACCCGTGCGGATGCCCTTGCGCGCCGCATAGATAGCCGATGCCGCGCCTGCGGGGCCGCCGCCGATCACCAGCACTTCGAACGGATCCTGCGCTTTGATCTTTTCAGCGGCACGCGCTTCGGCGCCGCTGTCGATCTTGGCGACGATCTGTTCCAGTTCCATCCGGCCCTGCCCAAAGGGTTCGCCGTTCAGGAAGATGGTCGGCACGGCCATCACCTTGCGCGCATCCACCTCATCCTTGAACAGCCCGCCGTCGATGGCGACATGGCTGATCCGCGGATTGAGTACGCTCATCAGGTTCAGCGCCTGCACCACGTCGGGGCAGTTCTGGCACGACAGCGAGAAATAGGTTTCGAACGCGAAATCGCCGTCCAGATCCTTGACTTGGCTGATCAGATCCTGCGCCGCCTTCGACGGATGGCCGCCGACCTGCAACAGCGCCAGCACCAGAGAGGTGAATTCATGCCCCATCGGTAGGCCCGCGAAGGTCACGCCGATATCCGTGCCGACGCGGCGGATCATGAAGCTGGGCCTGCGCTTGTCGTTACCGCTCACGACCGAAACCTTGTCCGACAGTTCGGCGATCTCGGTCAGCAATTCGTTCATTTCGCGCGACTTCGCGCCATCGTCCAGCGACGCCACCAGCTCGATGGGCTGCGTGATGTTTGCCATATAGGCCTTCAACTGGCCCTTGAGATTTGCGTCCAACATCTTGTGCTTCTCCATGGGGTTGGCGCGCCGCAGCGGGGCACGCGACTATCTAGTCGCCGGGATGGTGCGACCCGAAGGCCCGGCGTCAAAGATAGCGATGAATTTCGGTATAAAAACCCCGCCGGGCCGGGGAGTATTCTCGACCCGGTCCGGCAGGGGCCTTCTCAGGACTTTATTTAGATCTTGCCGACCAGGTCGAGCGAAGGCGCCAGGGTGGCTTCGCCTTCTTCCCACTTGGCGGGGCAGACTTCGCCCGGATGGCTGGTCCAGTACTGGAGCGCCTTGATCTTGCGCAGCAGTTCGGCCGCGTTGCGACCCACGCCCTCGGGGGTGATTTCAACCAGCTGGATCACGCCTTCGGGATCGAGCACGAAGGTGCCACGGTCGGCCAGGCCAACGCCTTCACGCAGAACGCCGAACTGGTTCGAAATGTCGTGGTTCTGGTCGCCCAGCATGAAATAGTTGATCTTGCCGATCGCCGGCGAGGTGTCGTGCCAGGCCTTGTGGCAGAAATGGGTGTCGGTCGACACCGAATAGACTTCCACGCCCATGCCCTGAAGGGTCGGGTAGATGTCGGCCAGATCTTCCAGTTCGGTCGGGCAGACGAAGGTGAAGTCGGCGGGATAGAAGAAGAATACGGCCCACTTGCCCTTCACGTCGGCATCGGTAACGTCGACGAACTTGCCTTCCTTGTACGCGGTCGCCTTGAAGGGCTTCAGGGGGGTGTTGATAAGAGCCATGGGCTGTCCAGTTCCTTTAACGGGGTTGCTGTTGCCTGACCCATGTAGGGATGCGGACGATTCGGGGGAAATTGGTTTTCTCGGATGGGTTAAGTGAGAAAAGCGATCACAGCCGATCCTATTGATCGACCGGATCGACTTATATGGCGATTGCCTGCCGCATTGCCTTCTCAACCATCGCCTGCGCCTCTTCGGGCGAAAAGGCCGATCGGTCGAGGCAGAGTTCCAGCCACAATCCATCGACCAGCGCCGTCAGGCTGATCGCCGCAATGCGCGCCTGCGCCTCGCTCATCGCCGGCGCAGCGGCGCGCAGCAGACTTTCCATCTGCGCGCGCGATCCGCCATAGACATCGGCATGGACGGCGGCGATCTGCGCATCGGACTTGACCAGGCTCCAGAAGGCGATCCAGGTGGCGAGCAGGTCCGGGTCCAGGATCGGCGCCTTGAAATTGGCCTGAAGGCAGGCGCTTAGCCGGTCCTTCGGATCGTCCCCGGCCGCCTCGATCGCCGCATCCAGCGCGGCCGACACTTTCGCACCGACCTCCGCATAAGTGGCGAGGATCAGTGCGTCGACACCGTCGAAATAATGGGTCAGCAGGCCGGACGAGACGCCCGCGCGCGCGCAGATGGCACGAACCGATGTGCCGCCAACGCCCTTTTCGGCCAGGCATCGCGCCGTCGCCTCGATCAGCGCCTGCCGCCGGACATCCGCCGCCTCGCGCACGAAGCGCGCCCGCTCGCGCGTCCTGCCCACTTTATTCTCCCGCTTCTGCGTCATTCTGTACCCCCCGGCGCCCTACGCCACCCTTTGAGCCTATGACAGGCAGGTGACAAGGGATCGAACCGGGCGGGAAAGGGGTTTCGATAGAAATAGTCCCTTCAGGAGATGTTATGATGATGCGCGCCCTTCTGATTCCGCTGGCTCTGCCTGTGCTGCTGGCCGGATGCGCCAGAGGCACGGACAATCAGGCGACGGCCAATAATATGGCGGCAGCGCCGACGATCGAGAATGTCGATGATGCCGACGCGGCGCCGGTCAATGGCGTCGCGGACGCGCGCCTGCCGACGGACGACTGGGTCGGAAAATGGACCGGGCCGGAAGGGCTTTTCCTGGATATCCAGCCCGCACAGGACGGGAAGCCGGGCCATTATGCGTTGACCAACAAGGATAATCTCGACCGGCAGGGGGATTATCCGGGCGTGGCCGAAGGATCGACCATCCGATTCGTCCGCGACGGGAAGGATCTGGCGATCCGCCCCGGCACTGGCGACGAGACGGGCTTCAAATATCTGGCTGGCAAGCAGGACTGCCTGATCGTCGTGCCGGGGCAGGAGGGCTATTGCCGATAAGCACAGGCCGCAAAGCGCATGCGCATGGGTGGCACGGGATCAGAAGCATGATATGGGCGCGGCCATGCAACATGTGAATACGCTCTGCGGTGTCGTGACCGTCGATGGCATCCAATATGAATGGGAACTGCGGCGCGAACCGCAGCGCAATGATTTTGACGGCTGGCTGGGCATGGTCGTCGCGCTGATGCAGGTGGATATGCAGCGCGGCGCCCTGCTGGAATTTCCTCCGCCCAAACGTCTGGTAAAGGGGCTGAAACCCGGCCGCCTCCAGATCAACGACGCGATCATCACACGCGGCATCCGCGCGGCTCTTGAGGCAGGATGGGAACCCACCTCCCGCGGCAAGCCGGTCACGTTCGAGGTCGACGCCGACGGCAATTGAGGCGTCGGGCGTCGGAGGGATGGTTTTCAAACATCAGGGCATCGCCTGTCAGTTCGAGATTACTTAAACTCCGTTCGGGCTGAGCCTGTCGAAGCCCTGCTCTTTCTTCGGAAGAAGTAAAGCCCCCTTCGACTGCCTGCCAAGGCAGGCGCTCAGGACAGGCTTCGACAGGCTCAGGGCGAGCGGATCATAGTTGAGGCGCGATCCTCTACGATGCGCCCTCTACCCGCTCAGCCCCTCCAGCGCCGTAAAGCGCTGCGACCATAGCGCGCCATGCACGGCCATCCACTGGATCACCGGACCCAGCCCCTTCACCCGCGCGGCATACCAGGTTTCGCGCCCGGTGCGGCGCGCGGTCACAAGGCCGGCACGCTTCAGCTTGGCCAGATGGCGCGACACCATCGGCTGGGATACGCCCGACCCGTCGGTCAGGGTCTGCACATTCTGTTCGCCGTCGCGCACCAGCGCCTCCAGCAGGGCGCGGCGCGTGCCGTCGGACAGGGCCTTGAACAGGGCGTCGGTGGCCAACTGATGGTCGGGGGAGGAGAGGGACTGATTCATGCGTTCCCATAATCATCGGGTTATGAATTGGTCAAGTTTCGGTGCGCCAAATGGTGCCAAAGCGGCGTTAACCAAAAAAAGTCGCAGGCCTGTCATCGCTGAGTCTTTTGAGTCACACCGCCCCATATGGAGTCTGTGGCGACTCGACCGACTCTACATCTTGTGGGTCCACGCTTCGTTCCGCCCCTTGTTAACCTTTTTCTGAAGCCCGACGGCTAAGTCGCTGATCTTGACGCCGGACTCCCGAGGACTCATCGCAGTTCCTCAAGACGAAATGGGGGCCAAGATCATGGGTGTTATGGAGCGCGTTGCAGCGCCGCGGCGGAAGAAGGCGATTGCGCCCGTCGAGATCGAGGCGAACCGCCTGCTGCGCGGCGACTGCATCGCCGAAATGGCCAAGCTGCCCGATGCGTGCATCGACATGATCTTTGCCGATCCGCCCTACAACCTTCAGTTGGGCGGCGACCTGTTCCGCCCCGAAGGCGGCCGGGTGGACGCGGTCGACAATGACTGGGACAAGTTCGACACGCTGGGCAGCTATGACCGCTTCACCAAGGCATGGCTGCGCGAAGCGCGCCGTATCCTCAAGCCCAATGGCAGCATCTGGGTGATCGGCAGCTATCACAATATCTTCCGCGTCGGCACCGCGCTCCAGGATGAAGGCTTCTGGATCCTGAACGACATCATCTGGCGCAAGTCCAACCCCATGCCCAATTTCAAGGGCACCCGCTTCACCAACGCCCACGAAACGCTGATCTGGGCCAGCCAGGGCGAAGATGCCAAATATACGTTCAACTACAAAGCGATGAAGACGCTCAATGACGAGTTGCAGATGCGCTCCGACTGGGTGCTGCCCATCTGTAGCGGGCAGGAACGCTTGAAGCGCAACGGGACCAAGGCGCACCCGACGCAAAAGCCCGAGGCTTTGCTCTATCGCGTCATGCTCGCCTGCACCAAGCCGGGCGATGTGGTGCTCGATCCCTTCTTCGGCACCGGCACCACCGGCGCGGTCGCCAAGCGCCTGGGCCGTCAGTGGATCGGCATTGAGCGCGAACCGGACTATATCGAAGTCGCGCTGGAGCGCATCGAAGCCGCCCTGCCGCTCGACGAATCCTCGCTCACCATCATGCAGACCGCGCGTCAGCAGCCCAAGGTCGCCTTCGGCACTTTGGTCGAAACCGGCTATCTGAACCCCGGCGCGGTGCTGACCGACAGCAAGCGCCGCTGGCAGGCGGTGGTCCGCGCCGACGGATCGCTCTGCGTCGGCACCGACAGCGGCTCCATCCACAAGATGGGCGCCACCCTGCAAGGCGCGCCAAGCTGCAATGGCTGGACCTTCTGGCATGTCGAGGTGGACGGCAAACTCGCGCCGATCGACAGCCTGCGCCAGACCTACCTGCTCGCCAACGAACCCTAAAAGCACAAACTTGCAATTCCGTTCGGGCTGAGCGAAGTCGAAGCCTTCCGCCGACCGAAGGGAAGCGGCTTCGCTTCGCTCAGCACCGCCCTTCGACTTCGCTCAGGGCGAACGGGAATAAAGATGTCCTTCTTGCCCACCATCCCGCCCCACGCCCGCCTCTACCTCAAGCCCGTCTGGTTCGTGCCGAGCCCGATCGGCCTGCCGGATGGCGCGGCGGCGCGGATGGCCAACGGGCTGCTCTGGTTTCAGGGCTATGAACTGACCGCGCTGGACGGCGCCCGCCGGATCGCGCGCGTCACCGTGCCGGTCGCCGGGTTCGAGGACGCGATCGCCGCGCTGCCCGATCCGCTCGCCCGGCGCGCCCGGCAACTGGCCGCCCATATCTCCGCCGTCCGCCCGCCGCTCCATCTGGGCGATCGCACCATCCGCTTCGACGCGCCTCAGGTGATGGCGATCCTGAACGTCACGCCCGACAGCTTCTCCGACGGCGGCAAGCATATGGCCGATCCGCAGGCGGCGGCCGACGCCGGTTTCGCCATGGCGGCGGGCGGCGCCGCGCTGATCGACGTGGGCGGCGAATCGACCCGGCCCAAGGCGCCCAAGGTCTGGGAAGGGGATGAGATCGCCCGCATCGTCCCCGTGATCGAGCGGCTGGCGGCTTCGGGCCTGCCGGTGTCGGTCGACACCCGCAAGGCGGCGGTGATGGAGGCGGCGCTGGCCGCAGGGGCCAGAATCATCAACGATGTCAGCGCGCTGGCCCATGATCCCCGCAGTCTGGAAGTGGTGGCGGCGGCCGGTTGCCCGGTCATCCTGATGCACGCCCCCTCGGCCGGTGACGATCCCCATGCGAATCCGGGCGGCTATGGCGATGTCGTGGCCGATATATTCGACCATCTCGAAGCCCGGATTGCGGTGGCGGAGGCGGCGGGCATCCCGCGTGAAAAGATCATGGTCGATCCGGGGCTGGGCTTCGGCAAGTCGCTGGCCGACAATCTGGCGCTGGTCAACGGCCTCGCGACCTTTCAGGGGTTGGGCGTCGCGCTGCTCTTCGCGGGCAGCCGCAAGCGCCTGATCGGCGCACTGTCCAACGAAGCGCCGGCGGCGGAGCGTCTGGGCGGCTCCGTCGCCCTGGCCTTCCGCGCGGCGGAACAGGGCGCCCAGATGGTGCGCGTGCATGATGTCCGCGAAAGCGTACAGGCGCTGCACCTGTGGCGGGGCCTGGCCGATGCGGGGCTGAGCGCGGTTTGATTGGGTTGCGGGGTTGGCCTATAATGGGGCTGGAAACGACGGTTCGAGCGGCTTTAGGAAACCTTCCGGCTGGCTCTTTCATGCATCTAGTCAGAGTGACAGGGCTTGTCGCGCACTGTCCCACTCTGATGGCTCTTAAGCCGCCAAACGACATTATCCGAAAATGCCGAATAGCTTTCTCGCACGCTTCCCAGCAGCGACACGTTCCATAGCGGCGGCAAGTTCTGATGTAGCTCTATAGGCTGCTGCCCGTCTGTGGGCGGGCAAATGTTGCTCAATCATGGACGGCGAAAACAGGCGGCATAGAATTCTGGAATAAGAGTGAGCTTCTTCGCGAGTTATATTTGCGCCATATCGGAGGTGATTCATCGGAAATTCTATAGCGTCAACATAACTATCGTATAAGTTATATTGAAGATCTTTTATCTCATCATATTCAATTGTGATATTGTCTGAACGTTTGTTTTGTAGAGATGTTAAATAATCGCTCAGTGCATTGTAGTCCATCGTCGTCCTGTCATTTCTGAGGAACTGTATAGCCCACATAGCATGTAGTGATCATTCGATGACTGTTAATTTATCACGTCTCAGCCACGACCGACCGTCTAATTTTGGTCAGAGTTGGTAATTCTGTAGCGTATGAATTTGCGACGTCTGAATCGCGTTGGCAGCGCCCACCGTCTATCTAGGATCTATGCACTTCCTCCCCCGGCAAGGCCGCTGTATCCTATTCCGGCACCCTCCATTAGGGTGTCACCCGAACATTCGCAGCACATCCCTCCGCGAAATAAAATGTCCAACTCTTGTTCCGGAATGTCAAAATCCGCGGGACATATGCGAAGTTAAGCGGCGCGTTTCCTATTTCATGGCCTTCCCCGCTGCCGCCAGTCAGGCGATGGTCAGCGCATAAAAGCGGCTGTCGACGGCCATTCTGGGAAAGGCGGACGGCAGGGTTTCGGGCTGCACCAGCGCAAAGCCGTTCTTTTCATAGAAGCGATGCGCGGCCAGAAAGCGATCCGTGGTGCCGAGGTAAATGTGCGACAGACCCCGCGCCCCGGCCGCCGCGATCAGCGTGTCGAGCAGTCCCTGCGCCACACCCGCCGCCGCGCCGCGGTGGCTGGCCGCGACGAACATCTTGCGCAGCGCGGCCTGACCCCCGCCAATATCCTTGAGCGCGATCGTGCCGACCAGCCGGTCGTCCTCATGCGCCACCCAGAAGCCGCCCGCACCCGGCAGATAGAAGCCCTCAATGTCGATCAGGTCCGGCTGGTCCGCCGCGCTGATCGCGATGCCATATTCGTCGCGCTGGATCGACAGGATCAGGTCCAGGATCGCCGGCTGGTCGGCAGGCGTGAAGGGGGCGATGCGGACCAACGGTTCAGTTGGCGGGCTTGGGCGCCGCCTCTTCCGCCTCGGCCTTCGGCGTGAACAGGCGCAGGCTGGCCAGCGCCGTGTCGGCCATGGCCTGATATTGTTCGCTCAGCATTTCGGGATAGACGAAGGTCGCGGTGACGATCGATCCGTCGGGCTGCTTGAGCAGGCGCAGCGACACATTATTGCCTTCGCCATCATTGGCGGTGCCGCGATATTCCGTCTCGCCGACGAAATCGCCATCCACCCCTTCGGCGCTGTCGTTGATCGCCTCGACAATCTGCTGGAGCGTCTGGTCGCCGTCATTCTTCTGCCAGAAAACCCGCACGTCCGCCCCGGCGCCGGGGTCCTGATAGACGATGCCTTCGGCATTGCTGGCGGCCTTGTCCATCACCCAGCCTTCGGGCAGCGTGACGGAAAAGCCGTGCGCCATATTCACATAATTGCGATTCTCGGCCTGTTCCTGCGCTTCGGCCTGCTGGTTGGCCAGCGCGCTGGCCGCGGCGGCATTGGCGGCGGCCGCCAGTTCCTCCTGACTGGGCAAGTCGCCCACCGGTTCGGTGCGGCCACAAGCTCCGATCAGCAGAACTGGCAGCAGGACGGGCAGGCAATAGGCGAGGGGGGCGTGTCTCATGCCTCATTCAAAAGCATAGCCGCCACCGGATTTCAACGTCGCACGATCACATCGCGCGGCGGTGCGACAACAGACGCCGGTTAAGCTGCGCTGTCGATGCCCAGTTCGGCCAGCTTGCGATACAGGGTCGAACGGCCGATCCCCAGCCGCCGGGCGACCTCCGTCATCCGGCCGCGATAATGGCCGATGGCCAGGCGAATGACGTCCGCCTCGATCTCCGCCAGTTGCCGGACATGGCCGTCCCCTTCGAACAGGGTGATGCCCGCCCCGTCGCGATGTGGTTGGGAGGCAGCACGGGGGCGCAGCGGGTGGACGGTTTGCGAACCCTGCGCCTGAATTTGGGCCGCAATCTGCGGGAAATCCTGCGCGGTCAGGGCGTCGCCCTCGCACAGCACAGCGGCGCGGAACAGGGCGTTCTGCAACTGGCGGACATTGCCCGGCCAGCCATGCTGCATCAGCAGCGCCAGCGCATCATCGGTCAGGCCGAGCCCGCGCAGCCCCGGCTGGGTCGCGATGCGGGTGAGCAGATGGCGGCAGAGCGCGGGAATATCCCCCATCCGCTCGCGCAGCGGCGGCACGGTCAGTTGCACGACATTCAGCCGATAATAGAGATCCTCACGGAAGCGCCCCGCTTCGATCTCCTCGATCAGCCGCTTGTTGGTCGCGGCGATCACGCGGACATCGACATGCGCCGGCCGCCGTGCGCCGATCGGCTGCACTTCGCCATCCTGCAACACGCATAGCAGCTTCACCTGCGCGTCGAGCGGCATTTCGCTGACTTCGTCCAGGAAGATGGTGCCCATGTCGGCGCTGGCGAATTTGCCGACATGCCGTTCGAACGCCCCGGTAAAGGCGCCGCGTTCATGGCCGAACAATTCCGATTCGACCAGATTGGCGGGGATCGCGCCGCAATTGACCGTGACCATCGCCTGCTTGTGGCGGGGGGAGGCGGCATGGATGGCGCGGGCGATCACATCCTTGCCGACGCCGCTTTCCCCCTCGATCAGCACGGGCACACGGGCGCGCGCCGCCTTTGCCGCGATGGCCAGCGCCGCGCGAAACTGGGGCGCGGAACCGACGACATCCTCGAAGGAGAGGGGGGCAGTGATCTTTTCGGTCAGAGGCCGCAATTCGCCCGCGCTGGCGCCTTCGACCAAAGTGGCGTTGAGCGCGGCAAGCAGCCGTTCCGGCGCAATCGGCTTGGACAGATAATCGGTGGCGCCCGCCCGCATCGCTTCCACGGCGACGGCGACATTATTATGCGCCGTCAGGATCAGGATCGGCAATGCGGGGCGGCGCGCATGAATTTCGCGAATCAGGCCAGAGGGCTCATAGTCCGGGCTCCACTGGTCCAGCACGATCGCATCCAGTTGCATCCCGTCCTGCGTGCCGAGCGTGGCAATGGCGGTTTCGCCATCCGGCGCGAAGATCGTGCGCCATCCCGCGCGCGCGGCCAGCACCGACACCAGCCGCCTCTGGGCCGGCTCGTCGTCGATCAGCATCAGCATCGGTACGCCGTCGCGCGTCATTCAAACCCCTCATCTGCAACAGGGGACCGATGCTAGGGCGCGCGGGTAAAGGTGGGCTTAACCGACTGTCATTTTCTTGGCACGCGGGTTGAGGGGGGCGGGCCGAGTGGATATGAGAGGCAGGATAAGCACCGCAACAGGGGACAGGATATGGCGTCGGACGGGAATATGAAGGCTGCGGATCAGACCTATGCGAGCTTTGTCGGCTTCGTGAAATGGGGCACGATCGTCAGCGTCGCTCTGGCTGCGCTGGTGGTCCTGCTGATTTCCACCTGATCTGGATTTCATGGGCAGCGCGCCGATGACGGCTCCTCTCGCGTTGCTGCCTCTGTTCGTTGTCGCCTGCGCCGCTGGCTTCTTCGCCGCGCGGCGGGCGGTCGTCGATTTTCTGCCCACGTTGGGTACGGGAATGGCGTCCGTGCTTCTGGTCGGCGCCCTGATCGCCGCCGCCGAAACCGGCAGCGTGGCCGCGCGCTATCTGGCGTTGCTGGCTGTGGTCTGCGCCAGTATCGCGGGCATTTTGGCCTTTGGCGCGGGCGAGGGGTGGCAACCGGATCAGGCGGAGGATGACGCGCCATGACCGGGCCGGTCGCCGCTCTGCTGGGCATCCGGATCGATGGCGTCGATCCGTCGCCCTTCGTGGCAGGCGTCTATCTGCTGGCGGGCCTGCTCTTCCTTATCGCCATGCGTAGCCCGCAGCGGCGCGGCAATCGGCTGGCGCTGGCTGGTCTGGTGCTGGCCTGCGCCGCCGCCGTCTACAGCCATGATGTCGTCAACCTGCCGGAGATGGTCGGTGCGGTCATCATCGGCGGTGGCATCGGCTTGCTGCTGGTCCGTCGCGCCGCGCAGGCGGTCTTGCCGATCCTGATCGGCCTTGGTCTGGGCCTGCTGGGCGCGGCGGCGATGGCGCTGGCGGCGGCGATCCTGCGCAATCGCGGGCCATTCGATCTTGAGGGGGCTGCCGCGATCTGTGCGATCATCGGCGGCCTGATCGGCGCGGTCCAGCTCTTCGCGGCCTTGCTGGCGGGCTGGACGGGGCGGATCGGCGACGGGCTGGTGCGGCTATGGCTCATCGCCGGCGCGGGTGGGGCCGGGGCGATGCTGGGCCTTGCGATCGGCAACAGCGCCATGGTGATGGGCGGTGCGCTCGCCGCCTCGGGCAGCCTGACGCTGGGCTGGCGCGTGAGGAAGATGGGACCGGCGGCATCTGGGGGCTTGCCCCGCGCGCCGGGCCTGCCCTAACCCTTGGGCGATAGCGGCCAGTTCCGGCCGCGCCCCCTGGAGAAGCAATGCGCAAACTCGGCCTTATCGGTGGTCTCAGTTGGACGTCCACCGCCCGCTATTATGAGATCATCAACAAGGCGGTGCATCGCGCGCTGGGCGGCCAGCATAGCGCCCCCCTGCTGATCGACAGCCTGGATTTCGCCGAAGTCGCCCGCTGCGCCACGCAGCAGGATTGGGATTGCGCCGCCGGGCAACTCATCGCTTCCGCTCGCCGGCTGGAGCAGGGCGGGGCCGGCAGCATCCTGATCTGCGCCAATTCCATGCATCGCGTCTATGATCAGGTGCAGGCAGAGGTCGGCATTCCCATCATCCACATCGCCGAAGTGGTGGGTGACAGGATGCAGGCCGACGGGATCGAGAAGGCCGCGCTGATCGGCACCCGCAATGTCATGACCGAAAAATTCTACCGCCAGCGTCTGGTCGCCCATGGCGTATCGCTGTTGCCCGCCGACATGGAACTGGCCGACCGGATCGACCGCATCGTCTATGACGAACTGACCCTGGGCAAGGTCAGCAAGGAATCCGAACGCTATATGAAATCGGAACTGACCGACATCGCCAAGGAAGATGTGCAGGCCGTGGTGCTGGCCTGCACCGAACTGGAGATGATCGTCGATGTGAAGGCCAATGTGCTGCCGATCCACGACTGCACCGGCATACATGCGAAGGCAGGCGTGGACTTTATCTTGGGCTGATGCCGGAACGTGCTCCTGCGAAAGCAGGAGCCCAGTTCGGAACGCGGGGATTATCGCAAGCGCGGGCCTGGGTTCCTGCCTTCGCAGGAACACGGCGTTCCCCGGATCAACCCGGCTCGGTAATGGCGATATCCATGTCCGCCAGCGCCAGCCGCAGCAGTTCGGCCATGGTCGCGCGCGCCGCCGCCGTGTCGCGGGCGGCGATCGCCTGATAGACGGCGCGATGGTCGGGCAGGGGATCGCGCGGCATCAGCTTCTTGCGATGCTTGAACTTGGTGGTCCAACTCACTGCTGCACCGACCGAACTGGCGAGAGCGGACAAGGCATCATTGCGGGTGGCGGCCAATATCGCATGATGGAAACGCTGGTCGGCGGCGCGGCCTTCGGGCGTCGACAGGCCATAACGGCCCATCTCCTCCAGCGCGGCATCCATGGTCGCCAATTGTTCATCGGTGCGCCGGCGCGCAGCAAACTCGGCCGCCGCCGGCTCGATCACACCGCGCAGTTCGAACAGATCGCGAATGAAATCCGGGTCCGGCTCGCCCGCAAACATCCAGGCGAGCATTTCGGGGTCCAGAACATTCCAGCGGTTGCGCGGCAGGACTCGGGTGCCCGCCTTGGGGCGGCTTTCTACCATCCCCCGCGCGATCAGAATGCGGACCGCTTCGCGATAGGCGGTGCGTGACACGCCCAGCCGCTCGGACGCCTCGATCTCGCCCTCGAACAGGTCGCCGGGCTTATACTTGCCCGTCAATATGGCGGTGCCCAGATCGCGGGCGATCGCCTGATGGATGCGGAGCGCGCCCTCGTCCGATCCGAACGGTCCTTCCTTGCGCGCGCTCCCCATGCCTCTTCTTCCTTTGATATCAGTCCTCAAATGCAGCCGTAGGGCAATGCCGTCCGCAAAGGAAGGCATCGGCCACCAGACGCAGCGGCGCGGTGTCGGCGTCGATCGCCTTGTCCGCCACCAGCCCGACGAAACGCCGGTACATGGTCGGATATTCCTCGTCCGGCGCCTTCATCTGCACTTCACCGTCCAGACGCAGCGTATTGCCGCCCTCCGACAGGAGCAGGCTGCCCTTGTCGGTGTCGACCGCAATGTCCCAGGTCTGGGGGCCGGTCTGGCGCCAGTCGAACACGGTGTCGATCGCCGCGCCCGACGTCGTCGCCAGCTCAAGCGTCGCGCCGATCGGCGCCTGCTTGTTCGACGGCACTTCCAGCGAAGCCGACAGCACCGTGATCGGTTCGCCGACAATCTCGGTCAGGATCGACAGGGCGTTGATGCCCGGATCGAACACGCCGAAACCGCCCGCTTCCCATATCCAGGGCTGACCCGGATGCCAGTGGCGCACATCTTCGCGCCACTGGATATCGATCCGCTCGACTTTGCGCTCTGCGATCCAGGCCTTGGCCTGCGCCACGGCGGCGGCGTAGCGGCTGTGCCAGCTGGCATAGAGCGTCACGCCCTGCGCCCTGGCCAGCGCGGTCAACGCCTCCACTTCGGACACGGTCGCGCCCGGCGGCTTTTCCAGGAACACATGCTTGCCCGCCAGCAGCGCCTGCCGGGCCGCATGATAGCGGACCTGCGGCGGCTGGCAGAGGATGACGGCATCCAGATCGGGTTCGCCCGCCAGCATCGCGCCGAGGTCGGGGTAATTATTTACCCCTTCGCCCTGCGCGTTGCGGCTGGCGACGGCGACCAGCTCGATGCCATCGATCTTCTCGATCGCGGGCAGGTGCTGGTCGCGCGCGATCTTGCCGAGTCCGACGAGACCTGCCCGGATCATCAGGCGGCCACTTCCAGCTTGCCTTCCATGCGGCGCGTCAGGCCCCAGGGATTGGCGTCCTGAAGCGCGGGCGGCAGCACGGCATCAACCACGTCCTGATAGCAGACCGGACGCAGGAAGCGCATCATGGCCAGCGTGCCGACCGAGGTGGTGCGGCCGTCCGAGGTGGACGGGAAGGGACCGCCATGGACCATGGCATGGGTCACTTCGACGCCGGTCGGCCAGCCATTGGCGAGCACGCGGCCGACCTTGCGGGACAGGGTCGGCAGCAGCTTGGCGGCATTGTCGGTGTCGCTTGCGTCCATCTGGAGCGTGGCGGTCAGCTGACCTTCCATCTGGGCGATGGTGGCGATCACTTCCTCGATCGTGGCGCACTTCACCAGGATCGACGAGGAACCGAACACCTCATGCGACAGCGCCGGGTTGGTGCGGAACTGCTCGCCGCTGGTAGCGAACAGGGCGGACTGCGCCAGGTTCACGCCTTCGGCTTCCGCGCCGCGCGCGACGGTGGTGACGCCTTCCGCGCCGGCCAGCGCCTCGACGCCCTTTTCATAGGCGGCGTGGATGCCCGGCGTCAGCATGACATGGGGCTGATTGGCCGACAGGGCCGTCGCTGCCGAAGCGACGAAGCGGTCGAGATCGGGGCTGTCGAGCGCGATCACCATGCCGGGGTTGGTGCAGAACTGGCCGGCGAACAGGCTCAGCGAACCGACAAAGGCGGTGCCCAGCGCTTCGGCGCGGGCCGCGAGAGCGCCCGGCAGCAGCACGACCGGGTTGATCGACGACATTTCCGAATAGACCGGGATCGGCTCTTCGCGGTTGGCGGCGATCTTCATCAGCGCAATGCCGCCGCCGCGCGAACCGGTGAAGCCGACCGCCTTGATGCGCGGATCGGCGACCAGCGCGCCGCCCAGATCATTGGTGGTGCCGGGCAGGTAGGAAAAGACGCCTTCATGCAGGCCGCTGGCCTTGACTGCGGCGGCGATGGCGCGGGCAACCAGTTCGCCGGTGCCGGGGTGAGCCGGGTGGCCCTTCACGACGACCGGGCTGCCGGCGGCGAAGGCCGATGCGGTGTCACCACCCGCAACCGAGAAGGCGAGCGGGAAGTTGGACGCGCCGAACACGGCGACCGGGCCGACCGACTGGTTGACGCGGCGCAGGTCGCTGCGGGGCAGGGGCGCGCGTTCCGGCAGCGCCTTGTCGATGGTGACGTCCAGCCAGTCGCCCTGACGGACATAGGAGGCGAACAGGCGCAACTGGCCAACGGTGCGGCCCCGTTCGCCTTCCAGACGGCCACGGGGCAGGCCGGTTTCGCTCATGGCGGTGGTGATCAGCAGGTCGCCGATGGCGACGATCTGATCGGCAACCGCTTCCAGGAAAGCCGCGCGGGTTTCAGGCGACAGGGTCGAAAAGCTCTCGAACGCGCTGTCGGCCAGCGCGCAGGCATCGGCGACATCGGCAGTCGATGCGTTGTGGAAGGCGACGTCGCCCTTGGCGCCGGTCGAAGGATCGACCGCGAAGAAAGGCTCACCGCCGGTGCGCTCGGCGGCACCGACCAGAATGGCTCCGTTAAACATGGATATCTCCCGAAATGTCGTGGAAAGGTTTGAAAATCTTGCCGGAACGGCGCGTGCGTCAGATGGGGGTGGCAGGATATGATTTCGAGCATGGCTGCACGGAAATTATGTCCTGTTGCCCCTTTCTGATGACGCGCCGTTGACGGTTGAGTGCCGGATTAGTGCCCGATCAATGGTTGTCGCGCGGCAGGCCCATGGTCTGGGCGATGCGCTGATATTTCTCCGCGCCTTCCAGGATCGCGCCGGTGTTCATCTGGCCGACCACCGAACGCTGGATTTCCTGCCAGGGGGTCTGCGAAGCCGGATATTTGAATCCGCCCTCGGCGACCAGCTTGGCGCGACGTGCTTCCAGTTCCTCGTCGGAAATCAGGACGTTCACGACGCCCTTCTTCAGGTCCATGCGGACCCGGTCGCCGGTTTCCAGCAGAGCGAGGCCCCCCATCGCCGCCGCTTCGGGTGAAGCGTTCAGGATCGACGGGCTGCCCGACGTGCCCGACTGGCGACCGTCGCCGATGCAGGGCAGGGCCGACACGCCTTCGGTGATCAGATAGGCCGGGGGACGCATGTTCACGACTTCCGCCGCGCCCGGATAGCCGATCGGGCCAGCGCCGCGCATGAACATCAGCGTGTCGGCGGTGATGCCGACCGACGGATCGTCAATGCGGTGGTGATAGTCTTCGGGGCCATCGAACACGACTGCCGGGCCTTCAAAGGCTTCGGGATCCTCGGGGTTCGACAGATAGCGCATGCGGAATTCTTCGCTGATGACGCTGGTCTTCATGACCGCTTCGTCGAACAGGTTGCCGGTCAGCACCAGGAAGCCGGCTTCGTCCTTCAGCGGCTGGTTGAACGGACGGATGACCTTTTCGTCCTCGATCTCCACGCCCTTGCAATTTTCGCCCATGGTCTTGCCATTGACGGTCATTGCGCCTTCCTTGATCAGGCCCTGGTCGATCAGCTGGCTGATCACGGCGGGCAGGCCGCCGGCGCGGTAATAATCCTCGCCCAGATATTCGCCGGCCGGCTGCATGTTGACCAGCAGAGGCACCTTGTGGCCGACCGTTTCCCAATCCTTGAGCGGCAGGTCCACGCCCATGTGGCGGGCGATCGCGGCCAGATGGATCGGCGCGTTGGTGGAGCCGCCGATCGCCGAGTTGGCGACGATGGCGTTGTGGAATGCGTCGAGCGTCATGATGTCGGAGGGCTTGAGATCCTCATGCACCATTTCGACGATGCGCTTGCCCGTGCGCCAGGCCGCTTCCTGACGGTCGCGATAGGGGGCCGGGATCGCCGCGCTGCCGGGCAGCATCATGCCCAGCGCTTCGGCGAGCGCGTTCATGGTGCTGGCGGTGCCCATGGTGTTGCAGAAACCGGTCGAGGGCGCGGAAGACGCCACCAGCTTGATGAATCCTTCATCGTCGATCTTGCCGGCGGCCAGCAACTGCCGGCCATGCCATACGATGGTGCCCGAACCGGTGCGCTCGCCCTTGTGCCAGCCGTTCAGCATCGGGCCGACCGACAAGGCGATCGCCGGGATGTTGACGGTGGCGGCGGCCATCAGCAGCGCCGGGGTGGTCTTGTCGCAGCCGCTGGTCAGGATCACGCCGTCGAGCGGGTAGCCGTACATGGCTTCGACCAGGCCCAGATAGGCCAGGTTGCGGTCCAGACCGGCGGTCGGGCGCTTGCCGGTTTCCTGAATCGGATGGACCGGGAATTCCAGCGCGATGCCGCCCATTTCGCGAATGCCCTCGCGCATGCGTTCGGCCAGCACCAGATGATGGCGATTGCAGGGCGACAGGTCGCTGCCGGTCTGGGCGATGCCGATAATCGGCTTGCCGCTGCGCAATTCCTCAAGAGACAGGCCGAAGTTCAGATAACGCTCCAGATAGAGCGAGGTCATGTCGATATTCTCTGGATTATCGAACCAGGCGCGGCTGCGCAGCTTGGGGGCAGTCTTTGGCGAATCGCTCATCGGGGCATCCTGACGCAAAAATAGGGCATGGCGCGTTGACGCGCTCACCGTCCTGATATACTCATACAAATAGAATTTCAAGAACCCGAAGTGGGGAAATGTGAGCGCTACCATAAATTTTCTTCGGAGAGGTGCCCGATGACCGATTATGCCGTGATCGGTGATTGGGGGACAAGTCGGCTGCGGTTGTTCCGGGTGGAAAATGGGGTGATCGTCGCCCGTCGCGACGGGCCGGGAATCGGCGCGGTCGGGCGGGCGGCGGAGGCCGCCTTTGCCGACACGATCGCGCCCTGGCTGGCGGACGGAACGCCCGAATCCATCACTCTGTGCGGCATGGTCGGCGCGCGCGATGGCTGGGTGGAGGCGCCCTATGCCGATTGTCCGGCCGATGCCGCGACATGGCGGCAGGCGGCGGTCCGCTTCGACTGGCGCGGCGCGCCGCTGGCGATCATGGCCGGTTTGGCTTGCGAAGGCGCGGACGGCATCCCCGATGTGATGCGGGGCGAGGAAACGCAGATTTTCGGCGCCTGTCTGCGCGATCCTGCGCTGGCGCAGGGGCGGCATCTGATCGTGCTGCCCGGCACCCATAATAAATGGTCGCTGGTCGAGGATGGTCGTGTCGTCGCTTTCCGCACGATACCGACTGGCGAGATGTTCGCGCTGCTGCGCGACCAGTCGACCCTTGGGCCGAAGGTCGAGGTGGCGGATACTGCGGAAGAGGCCGCCGGCTTTGCCGAGGGGCTGGAAAAGGCGGGCGTCGGCAAGCTGTTACAGTCGCTGTTCGCGGCGCGCGCGATGCGGCTGCGTGCCGGGCGTTCTGCCGACTGGGCGCTAGGCTATTTGTCCGGCTTGCTGATCGGGTGCGAAGTCGCTGAAGTGCGCGCCAGCCTGGGCGAGGATGTCGACGTGCTGCTGATCGGCGACAAGCGGCTTTCTGCCCGCTATGCGCAGGCGCTGGAGGCGCAGGGTGTCGGCTCTGCGGCGATCGATGGCGATGCCTGCGCGCTCGCCGGGCTTGGATATTTGGGAGAAGTGACGGCATGACCCTGGACGAATTGCTGGCCGATGGCGCACCGCCGGTCTGCGCCATCCTGCGCGGCATCAAGCCGGAAGAAGCGCTGGACGTCAGCGCTGCGCTGGTCGAAGCGGGCATCCGTATCCTCGAAGTGCCGTTCAATTCGCCTGAGCCGCTCAAGAGCATTGCCGCCATGCAAGCTGCTTTTGGCGACGTCGCCCTGATCGGCGGCGGCACGGTGCTGAGCGTCGAGGCGGTGGAGCAGCTGCATCAGGCGGGCGGCCGGATCATGGTGACGCCCAACACCAACCCCGACGTCATCCGGCGCGGCGCGGAACTGGGGCTGGAATTGCTGCCCGGATTTATGACTCCCAGCGAAGCCTTCGCTGCGATCGGCGCAGGCGCGAAGCGGATCAAATTGTTCCCCGCCGCACGGCTTGGCGCGGCCTATGTGAAGGCGGTCAAGGATGTACTGCCCAAACATGTCGGCGTCTGGGCTGTGGGCGGCACGGGCGCGGACACGATCGGCGAATGGCTGGCCGGTGGCTGTGAGGGCATTGGCGTGGGCGGCGCGCTCTACAAGCCGGGGGATGACGCGGCGATCGTGGGCCAGCGCGGCCGCGATCTGGTCGCCGCGTGGAAGGCGACCAGAGGCTGAAGCCTTACGCCGTCAGCTGGCTCGTTGCGCGACATCTTCGGGCCGGTCCAGCACTTCGCGGACCTTGGCGGCCAAATCGCTGTAGCTGAAGGGTTTGGGCAACAGGTCGATGCCTGCGTCCAAGCGGCCATGATGGACAATCGCGTCGCGCGCATAGCCAGTGGTGAACAGCGTCCGCAATCCCGGCTGGTGGAGCGCGGCCGCGTGAGCAAGATCGGCCCCGGTCATGCCGCCGGGGAGGACGACATCGGTGAAGAGAAGATCGACCGGCTCCTCCGTCGCTTCCAGCGCGGCTAAAGCCGCAGCGCCGTCGATGGCCGGGATCACCCGATAGCCCAGTTCCCGCAGCACCTCGACCGAGTAGGCGCGGACATTGTCGTCATCCTCGCACAGCAGGATGGTTTCGTGCCCGCCGACGGCTGTGCTGGCACGGTCGGGCGCTTCATCTTCATTCGCCGCGACATAGCCATGATGGCGGGGCAGATAGAGCAACACGCGCGTCCCCTGGCCGGGCGCGGACTGAACCCGGACATGGCCGCCAGACTGTTTGATGAAGCCATAGACCATGGAAAGGCCAAGCCCGGTGCCACGGCCGACCTCCTTGGTGGTGAAGAAGGGCTCGATCGCATGCGCCAGCGTATCGGCGTCCATGCCCTCGCCCGTATCGGTGACCGTGATCGCAACATATTGACCCGGCCCGATGTCGGGGTCGTCCGCTCCGATCGCGACATTGTCGACGGCGATGGTCAGGCGTCCGCCATCCGGCATGGCGTCGCGGGCATTGACCGCCAGATTGAGCAACGCATTTTCCATCTGGTTGACATCGACCTCGATCGACCAGCAGTCGGGCGCTGCGATGGTTTCGACGGCAATGGTTTCCCCCAATGTCCGGAACAGCAGATCGGACATGGCGCCCATCAGGCGGGCAGGATCGATCGGGCGGGGATCAAGCGGTTGTCGGCGGGAAAAGGCCAGGAGTCTCTGAGTCAGGATTGCGGCGCGTTCGGCTCCTGCCATGGCCCGGTCCGCCATGCGCCGCAGCCGATCGTCGCTTTCCGGCAGGGCGCGCTGGAGCAGGTCCAGATTGCCGGTCACGATCTGGAGCAGATTGTTGAAATCATGCGCGACTCCGCCGGTGAGCTGGCCCAGCGTCTCCATCTTCTGCGCCTGGCGCAGCGCCGATTCTGCGTCCGCCAGCGCGAGGGCATGGGCGCGATGTTCGGTCACGTCGCGAGCGACGCAGTAGATCAGGTCGCCTTCGGGAACCGCGGTCCAACTGAACGTTCGATAGCTGCCGTCCTTCGCCCGAAACCGGTTGTCGAAACGCAGCACTGGCTGGCCATGGGCCAGATCATCGATCCGCTCGCGGGTGGCCGACACATCGTCGGGATGCTCCATCCATTGCGACGTGTGGCCGATCAATTCCTCTTCGCTCCAGCCCAATATGTCCGTCCAGGCCGGACTGGCGGCGATCCAGACGCCTGCCGTGTCGGCGATCAGGAACGGATCGTGGGCCAGCGCCCATAGCCGGTTGCGGTCGGCCAGCATGGCCCGCTCGGCCAATACGCGCTTGGTCGTCTCACTGACGATGCACAGCACGCCACCGATCGATCCGTCGGCTTCGAACACAGGTGAATAGCTGATGTCGAAATAGACGTCCTCGCCGCGTCCGCCATCCCGTTCGATATAGAATTGCCGATCCTTGGCATGGAATGTCTCGCCCGTTTCCTGAACGGATTGCAGCAACGGGCCAAGATCGTCCCATAATTCGGCCCAGCCCTCCCGACCTGCCCGCCCCAGAACGTGGGGATGCTTGTCGCCGATCGTGGGGGCATAGGCTTCATTATAAAGAGCGCAGAAGTCCGGGCCCCAGAACAACACGATTTCAGCCTTGGACGACAGCATCATGCGCACGGTCGATATCAGCGCAGGCGACCATTGATTGACCGGGCCGAGCGGCGATGGCGCATCGATCGCGGCGGTCAGGGCGCCCAGTGGCCCCTGCGCGGCGATCATCGCGGCTGTGCCTGTTGGCGCACTGGTCATCGACATATCCTGCTTCATACCCTGTCAGTCAGATACGCATCGGCTGATCTTTGTATCCCCGGCTAACCTTTCCTTGGACCCTTTGTCCATGTCCGATGGCTTGAAAAGGACAGGGCTTGGGCGCATGGACCGGGGCCATGAGTTCGACCGCATTTTCCCGCTCCGCGCGGCCTGCCGCCATTGCCCGCTGGCTGCTGATCGTGGCTTTTCTGGTCTTTTGCATGGTAGTGGTGGGGGGCATCACCCGGTTGACCGAATCCGGTCTGTCGATCACGCAGTGGAAGCCGATTACGGGCGCCATCCCGCCGCTGACGCACGATCAATGGATGGAGGCGTTTCGCCTCTATCAGCGGATTCCGGAATATCAGCAGTTGCGGCAGGGCATGACCCTGTCGGATTTCCAGTTCATCTTCTTCTGGGAATGGATGCACCGGCTGCTGGGGCGGCTGATCGGCGTGGCTTTCGCGCTGCCGCTGATCTGGTTCGCGTGGAAGCGCGCCATTCCGGCGGGCTATGGTCCGCGACTGGTTGCATTGCTGGCGCTGGGCGGGTTGCAGGGGGCGATTGGCTGGTGGATGGTCAAGTCCGGCCTGTCGGTGCGGACCGATGTCAGCCATTACCGACTGGCGGTGCATCTGCTGACCGCGCTGTTCATCATCGGCGGGCTGATCTGGACCGCGCTCGACCTGCTCGCGCTGGCGCGCTCTTCACGCGCGAAACCCGCAACGCTGCGCCCCTTCGCGCTGGTCGTGCTGCTGGTGCTGATGGTGCAACTGATGCTGGGCGCCTTCACCGCCGGGCTGGATGCGGGCTATGTTTCCAGCACCTGGCCGCTGATGAACGATCATTTCGTGCCGGAGGGGATTAGCTGGATGGGATCGCTCTGGGCGACCATCTCGTCCGATCCCTATCTCGTCCACTTCCTGCATCGCTGGTGGGCCTGGGTCGCTGCGGTCGCCCTGTTCATACTGGCGCGCCGGGCGAAGCGGGCCGGGCAGCGCGGCGCATCGATCGCGATCCAGGCAGCACTGGGCGCACAGATATTGCTGGGCATCGCCACCGTCATCAGCGGTATCGCCCTGCCGCTCGCCGTGCTGCATCAGGCGGTGGGGGCGCTGGTCGTGGCCGCTACCGCATGGGGCGCCCATGCCATTGGCGGTCGCCGGTCATGAAAATGCTGTTCGCCCTTGCATCGTTCGCCCTTACCGCGCCCGCAACGGCCGGGACTGTCGCGGTCCCCTTTGCGCCGCCGGTCGACCATGCGCTGGTCTATCGGATAGAACAGCATCGGCCGATCGCGGGCAAGGTCAGCGCCTTTACCGCCACGCGCGACCTGCGCTTCGAGCGGACGGGGGAGGGCTATAGCGTCACCGCCACCTTGCGCGCGATCGACACCGATGCGGCGACCGCCGGGGCCGTGCCCTATCGCGCCGCGCTGGAACCGCTGATCGGCGTCGCGATGCGCTTCCGGCTGAATGCGGCGGGCAAGATCGTCGCCGTCGATGATCTGGATGCGGTCTGGGCGAAGGTGCAGGCCGGTGTCGACGCCATGCTGGCCGCCGGGAACAGCGACCGGCAGCGCGCGGCGAAAAATGTGCAGGCGCTGTTCGCCAGCCTCTCTCCGGAAGGACGGCTGGCGCTGCTGGCGGGCGAGTTGCAGCCGCTCTTCCTGTTCGCCGCGAGCGATGTCGAGGATGGCGCGGGCCGGGGCGTCCGCACCGTCGCGGGATCGCCGCTGGTCCGCCCGGTGCCGGTGGAGGGCATGCTGACGGTTGCCAAGCAGGACGGCAATGGGCTGGTTCTGGAGGAAAAGCTGGCGGGCGAGGGAGTGCAGGTGGCCATCCGCTATCATCTCTCGCGCACCACCGGCCTTGTCGAAAATCAGGAGCGCAGCCTGATCGCGGGCGGCCAGCCATTGGTCGAAAGCCGGAGCCTGACTCCGGCCAAATGAGGCGCTCATCAAGCATGGTATTATTTTACCCGTCGTGAAACGCGCCGAATCTCTTGACTTCGCGGGGTGCAGTCGTCATTAGCGCCCCACTTCCGGACGTCGGCAACGGCGTCCGGTTTCATTTTTTCATTCTGGAGTATTGGCACCATGAAGGCGCTGATGAAGACCACCAAGCCGGCAACCCCGGCAACGGTCGAAAAGAAGTGGATCCTGATCGACGCCGAAGGCCTCGTCGTGGGTCGCCTCGCTTCGACTGTCGCGAATATCCTGCGCGGCAAGCACAAGACCAGCTTCACGCCCCACGTCGATTGCGGTGACAATGTCATCATCATCAACGCCGGCAAGGTGAAGTTTACCGGTCGCAAACTGACCGACAAGGTGTACTACAAGCACACCGGTTATGCCGGTGGCATCAAGGAAACCACCCCCCAGAAGATTCTGGAAGGCCGTTTCCCCGAGCGTGTCCTGGAAAAGGCCGTCGAGCGTATGATCCCCCGTGGTCCGCTGGGCCGTCAGCAGATGCGCAACCTGCGCATTTTCGCCGGCGCCGAGCACGCCCATGAAGCCCAGAACCCCGAAGTGCTCGACTTCGCGTCGCGCAACCGCAAGAACAAGGTGGGTGCATAATGACCGATAACCGCCAGTCTCTGTCCGACCTCGCGGCGATCGCCGCTGAAGCCGCTGCCGCTCCGGTTGCCGCTGCTCCGGTTTCGGATGCCGTCGACGCGCCCGTCGCCCCGGTTCAGCCCTCGGCGCCGCTGCGCGCCCAGGAAATCGACGGTCTCGGCCGTGCCTATGCCACCGGCCGCCGCAAGGACGCCGTGGCCCGCGTGTGGGTGAAGCCCGGCACCGGCAAGATCACGGTCAACGGCCGCGATCAGGAAATCTACTTTGCCCGTCCGACCCTGCGTCTGGTGATCAACCAGCCGTTCGGCGTGACCGAGCGTGAAGGTCAGTATGACGTGATCGCTACCGTCAAGGGTGGTGGTCTGTCGGGTCAGGCCGGCGCCGTGAAGCATGGCATCGCCCAGGCGCTGACCAAGTATGAGCCTGCCCTGCGCAGCGCGGTCAAGGCCGAAGGCTTCCTGACCCGCGACAGCCGCGTTGTCGAACGTAAGAAGTACGGCAAGGCGAAGGCGCGCAAGAGCTTCCAGTTCTCGAAGCGCTAAGTTTCTTCGGAACATCGAAAACAGAGAAGGGGCCGTTTTCCGGTCCCTTTTTTGTTGTGCCGATCCTTTAAGCCCCTCCCCTGAAGGGAGGGGCTTAAGTGGCGGGCACGGCCACTTCGATCGCGCCCGCTGCGATTTTTACCGTTACCGGCGTTTTCGCCAGCACTTCGCCGTCGATGGAGATGCGCTGGCGGGGCTTGGTTTCGATGCGGAAGGATTTGCCGTGAAATTCCTCCGTATGGGCGTCGCGGTCGCGCAGTTTGAAGAATTTGGCGTACCAGTCCCAGGCAAGGCGCGGCTTGCTGCGGCCGACGACTGCCTGCACCACGATTTCACCGGTATCGACCGCAGCATTGTCGGATAGCTCCACCCCGCCATGATAGGGGCCGTTGAGGATGCGGACCTCCGTCGACCACATCCGCCGGGCATTCTGGCCGTCATCGATCGTCAGGCGGAAGGCGCGGAAGCCGACCGAGCATTTGACCGCCCAGAGCAGATAGCCGATCCGCCCCAGATAGCGCTTCAGCTTGTGCGGCACGGTACGGCCGATCATGGGCGACAGGCCCAGGGACGCGGCGTTGACGAAATAATCCTGGTCGATCATGCCCAGATCGACGCGGCGGCGTTGGCCGGTGGCGATGGCCTTCACCGCGCCGTCCAGATCGAGCGGCAGGCCGAGCGTGCGGGCGAAGCTGTTCGCGGTGCCGAGCGGCAGCACGCCAAAGACGATATCCTTGCCGACCAGTTCGTCCACCGTGCCGGACATGGAGCCATCGCCCCCGCCGACGATGACCATGGGCGCGCCGCTGTCCACGGCGGCGCGGACGGTGGCGGCCATCTTCTCCGGCTCTTCCACCGCATGCGCCTCGATCAGGCGGACGCCGGCGGCCTCCAGCCCGTCCCTTGCCTGCGCGAACAGATCCTGCCCGCGACGGCTATGGGCGTTGACGACGAGGATGGCTTCCTTGGGCAGCGGTTTCGTTTCCATGCCGCAATAACTCCGCGAAAGGGATTCGGGTCCGGGGGAAACCATATCGCGTGGATTCGTTACCTTGGCATGGCTCGTATCGCGCATCTTTCCGACATTCATTTTGGCGCCAATGATCAGCGGATCGTGGATGCCGCCACCGCCTGGCTGGAGGAGCGCCGGCCCGATCTGGTCGTGATCAGCGGCGATTTTACGCAGCGGGCGCGGGTCGAGCAGTTCAAGCAGGCAGCAGGATGGCTGGGTCGGCTGCGCGCGGCGGGGCTCAGGACGCTGGTCGTGCCGGGCAATCATGACGTGCCGCTCTATGATGTGGTTCGGCGCTTCGGCGCGCCGCTCGATCGCTACAAACGCTATATCAGCCATGACCTCTGCCCTTTTTACGAGGATCGGGAGGTCGCGATACTGGGCCTGAACACCGCGCGGTCGCTGACGATCAAGGATGGGCGGATCAACCATGCGCAGATGGACCTGCTGCGCGACCGCTTTGCCCGGGTGCCGCCGGACAAGACCCGCATCCTCGTGACCCATCATCCGCTCTTTTCCATGCCGATCGGCAAGGGGAATGAATGGAGCGAGGCGGTGGGGCAGCATGAGGATGCGGTGCGGGCGGCGTGCGAGGCGGGGGTGCATGTGGCGCTGGCGGGGCATTTCCACCGGACCTATGCGGAAGCCGCGCAGAAGATGGTGGAGCATAGCGGTGGCGCGCTGGTGATACAGGCGGGCACGGCGACTTCCACCCGGCTGCGCAATGCAGAGCCGCAGAGCTTCAACTGGTTGCATGTCCGGCGCAATAACGAGATGGAATTACAGGTGATCGTGTGGGACGGCGCGGCCTTCCGCCGGGCGAGCCATGTCGAATATCGGCATGGCGAGGCGGGCTGGGCATCGCGCGATATGGTGGACGGGCCGACCGTTGGCGAGGCTGCGGCGCGGCGGGCGTGAAATAGGAAATCGCGCGCTTAACTTCGCACATTTCCCGCAAGTTTCGACATTTAAGAACAAATGTTGGAAATTATCGTACGGGCGTTGGCAGGGTTGTGGCGACCGACGATAGGAAAGAACGTCGGCCATAATATCCTGTCCCCTTCTCCGTAGGACAGCAGCCGCGCCGATTGTGCTTTGGATGCAGGATCGCTAGGGAAGCAGCCATTCGTATGGACCCGGTGAAATTCCGGGTGGCTATTCCGGCCGCCGATCCGCCGGACAACGTATGTCGCCCAGTGATATTGCCGCGCCCCGCTGCGGCCTTCCCCGCGACAATCGTCGGTTACGCATCATCATGAACAACATCACCCTTTCACGCTATCGCGCCGAATGGTTCAGCGGCGCGGCCAATGCCCGGCGCGACATTCTCGCCGGTATGGTCGGCACCTTTGCCCTGATCCCGGAAGTCATCGCCTTTTCCTTCGTCGCCGGGATCGACCCCGAAGTCGGCCTGTTCGCATCCTTCATGATTGGGATCGTCATCGCCTTTGCCGGTGGCCGTCCGGCCATGATCTCCGGTGCGGCGGGATCGGTCGCGCTGGTCGCCGCGGCGCTGGTCCATGCCCATGGGCTCCACTATCTGCTCGCCGCCACGGTGCTGGCCGGGCTGTTCCAGATTGCGTTCGGCCTGATGAAGCTGGACGTGGTGATGCGCTTCGTGTCGCGATCGGTGCGGACCGGCTTCGTCAATGCGCTGGCCATTCTGATCTTTTCAGCCCAGGTGCCGCAGATGCTGGACGTGAGCTGGCACAGCTATGCGATGATCGCGGGCGGGCTGGCGATCATCTATCTGGCGCCGCGCATCACCACCGCCATCCCGTCACCGCTGATCTGCATAATGGTGCTGACCGGTATCAGCATCGCCTTTCCGATGCCGATCCACACCATTGCCGATCTTGGCCGCCTGCCATCCTCGCTGCCCTCTTTCGCGCTGCCGATGGTGCCGTTCGACTGGCAGACGCTGCGCATCGTCGCGCCCTATGCGCTGGCCATGGCGGCGGTGGGCCTGCTGGAATCGATGATGACCGCCAGCGTGGTGGACGATCTGACCGAAACTACCAGTTCCAAGGCGCGGGAGTGCACTGGGCTCGGCCTGGCCAATGTCGCGGCGGGCCTGTTCGGGGGCATCGCGGGGTGCGGGATGATCGGGCAGACGGTGGGCAATATACGCTATGGCGGGCGCGGGCGCCTGTCGACGCTGGTCGCGGCGGTCTTCCTGTTGCTGGTGATGGTGCCGCTGCGGCCATGGGTCGCGCAGGTGCCGGTCGCGGCGCTGGTGGCGATCATGATCATGGTGTCGATCAGCACCTTTTCCTGGGGATCGGTCCGCGATCTGGCCCGTCATCCCAAAGTGTCGGGCATCGTCATGGTCGCCACCGTCATCGTCACGGTGGCGACGCATGACCTGTCGGCGGGCGTCGCGGTGGGCGTGCTGCTGAGCGGTGTCTTCTTCGCGTTCAAGGTAACGCGCCTGATGGATGTGCGCGCAAGCTATGACGCGGCGAGCGACAGGCGGACCTACCGCGTGTCAGGCCAGATCTTCTTCGCCAGCGCCGATATCTTCGCCGACCGGTTCGACCTGCGCGACACGGCCCGGCATGTGCGGATCGACCTGACCGCCAGCCATTTATGGGACATCACGGCGGTCGGCGCGCTGGAGGACGTCGTCACCCGGATGCGCCATCACGGCATCACGGTGGAGGTGATCGGCCTGAATGACGCCAGCGCGATATTGGTCGACCGGCTGGCGCCGGGGGTGGGGCGATAGCGGCGCGGGTGAGGAGTGTGTGAAATAGGAAATTGTACACTTAACTTCGCATATTTCCCGCAAATTCTGACATTTCAGAACAAATATTGGAAATTATATTACGAGCGATGGTTTGGCAGTATATGGTCGCTAATGGAGTATCCGATGTAATCAAATGTAGTCATGTAGGATATCAAGTCTCGAAAACATGGCTACCCATGCGGCGATCATAAGGGGCGCTATGCCGGGATGCTGTCATCCAGTTCACGCAACCGGGCTTCGATCTGAGGAAGTAACTGATAAATGCCTGTCAGTTCCGGCATAGGGTGTCGCGTTTCATCTTTGCCTTGGAATGTGCCAAAATAGCGGGTCGTCGGCGAATTGAACCACATGCGCGCGACAGTCTTCCGATTATTATCGTCCAGCAGGATTGCGCAGTAGGATTTGCTATCACGAATGACGACCCGCTTGGGGTCGATAAGACGGGATGCGATCGCTTGCACGATATGGAAGCCGCTCCATTCTTCCTGGGTGGTGACAATGCCGTCTTCCGGAACGGAACTGTCAGTTTTTTCGGGGGCCACCGCTACCGGTGCAGAAGCGTTGAGGGCGGACGATAGCCGTTCGTTGACGCGGTCGCGAATGATGGACCCAATCGTATTGGGGATCATTCGCGCGATATTCTCTTTGGTCGCAGGTGTCAGGCGACCCTCGACGACCTTCGCGGCGAACAGCCTCACAAATTCATCTGAAGGTTCGGAAAATTCCTGTTCGATCGCCTTGCGCAACAGGGATTGAAGTTTGAGGTTTCCCGCCTCCTGAATGATCTTGTCTATGTCGAAATCAGTCTTGGCAAATTTCTCCAGAGTTCGAGTATCAGACGGTTTGATCGCATCCATCGAGAAGGTGAAAAATGGACGTTCGTCCATCTTGTTAGGTTTCTCGACATCCGAGAAAAACTGATAGTTCACGCCATTGGTCAAGATGGCGAGGCGAGCATCCGTCACGCTGAAATAACGAAAAAGTTGTGATGCATGATGCACATTAAGTTCGGATGTGGATGGCTTGCATTCGATCAGGATATTGACCTTGCCGTCCGCGCAGATGGCATAGTCAACTTTCTCACCCTTCTTGATCCCGACATCGGCGGTAAATTCCGGGACGACCTCTTTTGGGTTAAAAACGTCATATCCCAATGATTGCAGAAAGGGCATGACGAGAGCGGTCTTCGCTGCTTCTTCCGTCAGCAGTACCTCTCGATGTTCGATCGTCCGTTTCTGGAGTTCAGCCAGCCGTGTGCCAAGATCCATGACGTTTATCCCCCTGATTTTCATACAGAGTGACGAGGAAGATGTCATCGATCAAGTCGCTATTCATACGTCGTATAAAATTTATCGAACTTTGTAATATATTGATTCCACCCATGGGAGGTCGGTTTATCCCGGTTCGCCAGACGCTCGATCTTCCCGGCCGTGCCATAGACGCAGGATGATGATCCGTTCGCCTGTTATTTCGTAGCGCATTTCATAATGGCCGATGATGATGCGGCGGACTTGGCGCGGGTTGTAGGTGTCGAGCCTTTCGCCAAGGCGGGGGTAGTCGATCAGGCGCGAGGGCGCCCTGGCGAGGGGCTGGACGATGCGGGCGGCGGCATCGGGGGCGACGGGTTTCAGATGGTCGTGGAGGCGGACAAGGTCGGCGGTGGCCTTGCCGGTCACGACGATTTTCATGCCTCTGGTGGTGGCAGGGGGCTGTCGGTGGACAGGCTGTCCGCCCAGGCGCGGATCGCGGCCTGATCGATCACCCGGTCGGCGTCGACATCGGCCAGCGCCTCCAGCGTCATCTGGTGGTGCATTTCTTCCTGATCGACCTAGGCAGACAGCGCCTGCTTCATGATCCACCCGCGCGACCGATCGAGCCGTGCGGCCAGCGCATCGACCTGATCGGCGAGATCGGTGGGGACATGGGCGGTGATGACGCGGGTGGCGGCCATGAGATGGGTTCCCAATCGGTGTGATTGGAATCTAATCTTTTGGCCGGTTGGGCACAAGGCCGCCGCGACGAAGGCGCTACTCCTTCCCCTTGAGTGCCGCCGCCAGTGATACCGTGGCGCTGCCGCGTTTGGCGGGGGCGGCCTGGCTGGGATCGGGTTTCCAGCCGGACAGGTAGATGATCGCCATCTGTTCGGCCGTGCGGCCGTCCGGGTCGGCGGCGGCGGCGAAATGGGCGGCGGCGCGCATCAGCACGTCGCGGGTGAGGGCGGGGGGCTGGGTCGCCAGTATATTGCCCGCGCCCATGCCGCGCAGATCATGCATCAGGCGGACGATGTCGCCATAGCGCACGCTCAGCACATCGCCGTCGGCGACCGGCATGGTGAAGCCGGCGCGGCTGAGCAGATCACCGGCGGAGCGGACATCGACCTGCGGATGGACATGCTGGCCGGGCCGGTCGCCTTCGGCGGCGAGCAAGGCGGATTTGAGGCGGGGGACGCTGCCCGCGCCGGTGAAGGCGGCGAGCATCAGGCCATCGGGCCGCAGCACGCGGCGCATCAGGATCAGTGCGCCAGGCAGATCATTGACGCTGTCGAGCGTGCCGCAGGCGATGACCAGATCGAAACTGTCATCGGCAAAGGGCAGGGCGTCCTCATCCGCCTGCACCCCGCCTGTGGCCTTTGCGGCGAGGAAGCCGGGGTCGGCGCAGGCGACGCGCTTGCCCATCGCCTCCAGCGCTGCGCGGGCGCTGCCATCGGGGCAGCCGATCAGCAGCACTTCGGGCAGGTCGCGCTGCACGTCGGTCAGGCGATCGAGCAGTTCGTCCAGCATCGCGCGGTGGAGAAAATCATGATCGGCGAAATTAGGCAGCATGCGGTCGCGGTGGCGGGCGCGGCGGGCGCGGTCGAAAATGTCGGGACGGGATTCCATGGCGGGCCTTGTGCATCGGGCGCGAAGTGCGGACAAGGCAGATGATGGCTGTCCTCCCGCTTCTCAAGGGTGCGCTGCGCCCGATGGTCGATTATGCGCTGCCGCCGCGCTGTCCGGGATGCGGGATGATCGTGGCGGAGGATTTCGCTTTCTGCCTGTCCTGCTGGGGCGGGATGGACTTTCTGGGTGAGCCCTGTTGCGCGCGGTGCGGCCTGCCTTTCCCGCATGACATGGGGGAGGGGGCGGAGTGCGGCGCGTGCATGGCCGATCCGCCGGCCTGGGACGGGGCGCGGGCGGTGCTGGCCTATGGCGATGTCGCGCGGACGGTGGCGCTGCGGCTGAAATATGGGCGGCGGATCGGCATGGCGCGGCTGATCGCGCGGCAGATGCTGCGCCATGTGGGGCGCGAGGAAGCGGTGATCGTGCCGGTGCCGCTGCATCGCTGGCGCCTGTGGCAGCGCGGTTTCAACCAGTCGGCGCTGATCGCCGATCATCTGGGGCGGATGACCGGGTGGCCGGTGGACAAGCGGGCGCTGCAACGGGTGAAGCGCACCGCGCCGCTGCGGGGGATGAACCCGGCGCAGCGGGCGCGAACGGTGCGCGGCGCCTTTACGCTGGGGGCGGGGCAGGCGCTGCGCGGGCGGCGCGTGCTGCTGATCGACGATATTCATACCAGCGGGGCGACGGCGGCGGCCTGTGCGACGTTGCTGAAGCGGGGCGGGGTGGCGCAGGTGCATCTGCTGTGCTGGGCGCGGGTGCTTCCCGATGCTGTTGCCCAACCGGTTGATTGACAAAGTGCGACTTTACCCCAATTTCGGGGGAAAGGAGTTATCATGGCGAAGGTCGAAATCTATACCAAGGACTGGTGCGGTTATTGCGCGCGGGCAAAGGCCTTGCTGAGCGACAAGGGAGTCGCGTTCGAGGAATATGATATCACGCTGGGCGGACCCAAGCGCGAGGAAATGCTGGAGCGGGCGCCGGGCCGGACCAGCGTGCCGCAAATCTTCATCGACGGCAGCCATGTCGGTGGCAGCGACGATCTGTCCGCGCTGAACCGCGAGGGCAAGCTGGACGCCTTGCTGGGGCTATGAGCAGCATCATGCGCGCCGCCCTGTTCCAGATGACCAGCGGGATCGATCCCGCCGCCAACGCCGCCGCCATCGTGGAGATGGTGAAGCGGGCGAAGGGGGAGGGCGCGGACATGTTGTTCACGCCCGAAATGGCGGGCTGCCTGGACCGTGACCGGGCGCGGGCGGCGGCGACGCTGCGCAACGAGGCGGAAGATGTGGTGCTGGCCGCCGTGCGGGACGCGGCGGCGCGGGAGGGGCTGTGGGTGCATATCGGGTCGCTGCCGCTGAAGGACGAGCGGGCCGACGGGCGCTGGGCCAATCGCAGCTTCCTGATCGATGACACGGGCGCGATCCGGGCGCGGTACGACAAGATTCATCTGTTCGACGTTGACTTGGCGACGGGGGAAAGCTGGCGCGAATCCTCCGTCTATGGGCCGGGGGAACAGGTGGTCGCGGCCGACACGCCCTGGGGCCGGATGGGCTTTTCCATCTGTTACGACATGCGCTTCCCGGACCTGTATCGCGCGCTGACCAATGCGGGGGCGACGATATTGCTGGCGCCGGCCGCCTTCACCGTGCCGACGGGGCAGGCGCATTGGCATGTGCTGCTGCGCGCCCGCGCGATCGAGGCGGGATGCTATGTCATCGCCACGGCGCAGGTGGGGCAACATGCCGACGGGCGCGTCACCTATGGCCATAGCGTGGTGATCGATCCGTGGGGCGAGGTGCTGCTGGATATGGGCGAGACGGCGGGCATGGCCCTTGCGGACATCGACCTGTCGCGGATAGGGGATGTGCGCGGGCGCGTGCCCGCTATCGCCAACCGCCGTGTGATACCGAAGGACGTGACTGTTTCGTGATCGTTTTCGACCTGAAATGCGGGAGCAAGGGCCATGTGTTCGAGGCATGGTTCGGGTCCAGCGCGGATTATGAGCAGCAGAAGGCGCGCGGCCTGCTGACCTGCCCGATGTGCGGCGACGCCGATGTGGGCAAGGCGGTGATGGCGCCGGCGGTGGGGGCGAAGGGCAATAGTCGCCCCGATCCGGCGCCCGCTGCTGCCGCTCCCGAAAAAGCCGCGCCGGTGGCGATGAGCGGCGCCGATCAGGCGAAGATGCAGGCCTTTGTCGATGCGCTGGCGCAGGCGCAGAGCAAGGTGCTGGAGGAATCGACCTGGGTCGGGCGCGACTTCGCCAATCAGGCGCGGGCCATGCACTATGGCGAACAGGATCGCAGCAGCATCCATGGCGATGTCGCGCCGGACGAGGCGCGGGCGCTGATCGCCGAAGGGGTGGAAGTGGCGCCGCTGCCTTTCCCCGTCATTCCCCCGCATGCGAAGAATTGACCCGAACGGCGCGCGACAGGCTCGTCACGTCGGCGCGCGCTATGATGTCGCGCGATGGAAACGGCCCGGATGGATCGATATCAGGTCGTGCCTGCGGCGATCGGGGCATCGTCACAACGATCGCCCTCCAACCGGAATTCTTCCGCGATCAGTTGATCCTCCCGGCTGAGCAGGCCGTGCTTGCGTGACGCACGCTTCAGGGCATATTGCCCTTCCTTCGCCCATGCGTTCGCCGCTCTCGTCGCAATAGCGCGGCTATTTTGAAGGGGCGCATCCGCAGCGATGGCGCGTTGCCGCCGTTCCTCATTTTGGCAGAATTCAAATGTCGGTTGCATGGCGATGTCCTTTGATCCTTGGCACGCCCTGCCGCCCGACCAGTGCAACTGGCCAAGGCAGGAGGGCGCCATGCGCGGGTTCAGCTTTTGAGCGTGACCAGATTGACTGCACCGGCCTTTTGGCTGGGATTGGAGGCATTTTCCTTTTTCGGCTTCTCCGCCTTGGGCTTCCTGATCTCGCGGTTCGACTTTTTCTGTCCTTTGGCCATGATCTCTTCCTTCAGGCTGACGTGGTTGTGGGGCGTTGGGCAGCGATCGCCTGCTCTACCAGTGCGAAGCCCGCATTGCTGGCGGTCGCGATATCGAGCGGTCGCCCGCCAAGGGCTTCGCTGCGAGTGTTGAGGAAGACCAGCGCGGCATCGCGTCCGATCGCATTCCAGGCAAGAAGCGTGATGCGGCCCTGTCGCGCCGCATCCTCAGCCGGCATTTTCGGCATGCGATATTTTGCCGCGCCCTGTTTGGGCTTGGTGCGGGCGGCCTGCTGCCCCGGTTCGACGGTGCGTTCTCTGGCGATGATCGTTTCCATTAGAAATTCAGGCGACGGGAAGGGGCATCAGCGCGGTCGCACCCATGGCGGCCCGCAATATGCCAATCTGCCGGGCATAATGGGCAACGTCACGTCGATGCGACATGGTCGCGCCCTGGCAATTCGAAGCCGCCGCCCGCATCAACGAAGCCTGATGGCGAAAAAGAAGATAGTTGAGGTCCATGGACAGGCTCCTGCATCGTAAGCGGGAGCACATGTCTCTCAGTCGCTGGTGCCTACGGCTTTTGATCAGCGATAGTCCTTATATAGGACATTGCCCGTCGATCCGAAATAGCGTGAAAAATATAAATGTGGTCGGCGCGACGGCTGTAAATAATAGCCTGTCCTGCATTATAGGATCAGGCGCGATATTTTGTCATTATATTTTGCAGGAGGCGCAATTGCAATTGCGCGCGCTGTGACGGGCAATGTGCCACGGGGCGCCGCCCCGGTCCGATCTTGGTTGACGGCCATCGTGGCCGACACTATCGAAAACCGCGAAGATCAGCCGATTTTCGGAGAGCACCCATAGCTCAGCAGGATAGAGCGTTGGATTCCTAATCCAAAGGCCACTGGTTCGAATCCAGTTGGGTGCACCATCATTTGATTTCTGATCCTCGCATAAGCTCGGGCGGCCGTTCGGCCTTGCGAACCCTGACGGATTCGAAGTGGCGCGGTCAGGATCGCGCAGGCGGACTTTCATCCGGGCGCAGGGTCAGGACGCGGACGCCGGTCGATGTGACGGCGACCGTATGTTCGAACTGGGCGGAGAGTTTTCCGTCCACTGTCGTCACCGTCCAGCCGTCATCCAGCGTCTGCACCATGCGGCGGCCCTGATTGAGCATCGGCTCGATCGTGAAGACCATGTTTTCGCGCAGGATCACGCCGGTGCCCGGCTTGCCGAAATGCAGGATCTGCGGCTCTTCATGCATTTCGCGGCCGATGCCATGGCCGCAATAGTCGCGGACGATGGAATAGCCCGCGCGCTTGGCATGGCGCTCGATCGCGTGGCCGATATCGCCCAGACGGGCGCCGGGACGCACCGTGTGAATGCCCTGCCACATCGCGTCATAGGTGGTGCGCACCAGCCGCCTGGCCGTGGGAGAAACGGCGCCGATCATGTAGGTCTTGCTGGAATCGGCGATATAGCCGTTCTTTTCCAGCGTGATGTCGAAATTGACGATGTCGCCGTCCGCCAGATATTCGTCGTCGGACGGGACGCCATGGCACACGACCGCATTGCGTGAGCAATTGAGGACGAAGCCATAGCCATATTGGCCCTTGCTGGCGGGGCGGGCGGCGAGATCGTCGACGATGAAGCGTTCGACCAGATCGTTAATGGCCATGGTGCTGCGGCCCGCCAGCGGCTGTCCATCCAGATGGGTGAAGACCGATGCGAGCAGACGGCCGGCCTGCGCCATCAGCTCGACCTCTTCCGGCGACTTGATCATGAGGCTGGCGCCCTGATGTCGGCCGGATCGACCCCGGCTTCGCGCAATTCGCGCAGGACGATCTGCTGGAAGGTCAGTTGCGGGTTGAGTTCGCTCAACATGCCGATCCTGATCCAGAAGGCGGCCTGCGCGTTGATCGACCGGTAGGAGGCCTTGCTGGCCTTGCGCAACTGTTCGTGCAGTTCGTCCTCGATATTGACGATGCCCATCAATCTATCCTGAATATATGAATCATATATGGTTCATATATGCTAGGCGAGCGCGTTGGGCAATGGCCTGCGCACGAAGGCCCGGCGCCCTTGCGGGAACCGGGCCTTGTGTTGGCGGTCGGGATGGTTGCCCATCCCGACGAAGCAGGATCAGAACTTGACCGAAGCGTTCACGAAGAAGGCGCGGCCATAGACGTCGTAGGTCGACGGATAGGTGTTCGACTGCTGCTGGTTGTCGCCCAGGATCGGCGGCTTCTTGTTGAACATATTGTTCATGCCCAGCGACCAGCCGAAGTTTTCCGTCGCCTGCACCTGAAGACCGATGTCGAACAGGTTATAGGCCTTGATCTTCTCTACCGTGTAGGTGGTGGTGTCGTCATCGTCCCGCACGCTCGACAGATAGCGATGGGTCAGGCCCAGGGTGATCGGCCCGCTGGTCCAGGTGATGCGGTTGTTCAGCCGCAGCTTGGAATAGGGGTCGCCACAATTGACGCCGAACTTGCCTGCGCAATTCTGGTTCAGGGCCGAGATCGCGGCGACCGGATTGAGGTCGAACGCGATGAGGCGGGTGCCTGCGACGCGGAAAGCCAGCTTGCCGGACTTGGCGCCGAACACGCCGAAGTTGAGCGGCACGCTGTAGTTCAGTTCGAAGTCGACGCCGGAGGTCTTGAGGCCGCCGGTGTTGGACTGAAGATTGACGGCCCCCTCGATTTCGCTGCTGGTGGCGTTGCGCGGCAGCAGCGAGCAATAGCTGCTGTCATAGGGCGTCCAGCCATTGGCTTCGTCGCCATAGCAGGCGCGGATGATATTCGCGGTGCCGGCGGTCGAGATATAATTGTCGATCTTGGTGTTGTAATAATCGACCGTCAGCGACAGGCGCGGCGCGAAGCTGGGTTGCAGGATGACGCCCACGCCCCAGGTGTTCGACGTTTCTTCCCGCAGGTCGGGGTTGCCGCCGGTGACGGATTCGATCTGCGAGCTGCCGCCGTAAAAGTCGGTGCCCAGCGCGCTGGACGATACGCCGCTGGCAAGGCAGCTGGCCGAAAGGGTCGAACTGGTCGTGGCGGCCGAGGTCGCGCACGGATCGGTTGCGGTCGGATAATCCTGCGACTGGCCGGAATAGAGTTCCGACACCGACGGGGCACGCACCGCGCGGCTATATTGGCCGCGGAAGGTGACGTCCTTGACCGGCGCGTAGATGAGCCCGGCCGAGAAGGTGCTGACATTCTTGGTCGCGGTGGAATAATGCGAGAAGCGATAGGCGCCGTTAAAGTCCAGCTTGTGGACCAGCGGCATGTCGGCCAGCAGCGGAACGCTGATTTCCGAGAAGAATTCCTTCACATTATAGCCGCCGCTCAGGCCCTCGCCCGCGTTGAAGCCGACCACGTCGCCCGAAGACAGCGCTTCGTCCGGATTGTAGCTGCCATGTTCGTTGCGATATTCGAAGCCGAAGGCGATGCCGGCCGGGCCGGCGCCCAGATCGAACAGGTTGCCGTTGGTGATCGCGACGTTCGCCACCTGTTCGGTGATGATGCTGACATTGCGGGTGGTGATGGAGATGAAGTCGGCCGCTTCGTCGCTGATATTGCCTTCGCCAAAGATGTTGAGCGGGACGCAGTCATTGCTGCTGTCCGAACAGACCAGATTGCCGTCGCTGTCATAGCTGGTCTTGAGCGCCTGTTCCACGCGGCTGCGCGAGACATTGCCATATTGTTTTTCGACCTGCCGGGTGCGGGCATAGGTGTAATAAGCGTCGTAATTCCAGTCGCCGCTGATCTGCCCCCTGGCGCCGATCATCGTGCGGAAGGCGGTGTTGGTGACGTCCGAAATACGCTCGCCCACTTCGGTCATGCGGCGATAGATGTTGGCGGAGGTATAGCCGTCTCCATCCGTGTCGGCTGCGGCCAGCAGGGCCTGCGCGTCCGACGACAGGAAGGAGGAGTCGGTGTCCAGTTCGACCGTGCCGGTAAAGGGGGTGGGCGCGAGCTTGTTGCGCACCTTGTTCCGGATGAACTGCCCCTCGGCATAGAGGGTCAGGTGATCGTTGACGTCGAAATGGGCCTGCGCGCTCAGCAGGATGCGCTTCTGCGGGACCTGAAGATAGTTGGACGGCGCGTAATTATAGGCGTCGGTCGCGGAGTTGTAGGAAGACAGGCTGCCGTCCTGGTTGAACTTATATTGCGTGTTGTTCAGCGCCATGCGGGTCGCGGGGATGGTGCCCGATCCGCCGGCCGCCAGACCGCCTTCGCCATCGTCGGTATAGGTCTGCCTGGTGTAGCTGCGCGCGCTCTGATCCACGCCGTCGCGCTTGATATAGTCGGCATAGAAGGTGATGTTGCCCCGGCCGCCGGCGAAATTCTGGCCCAGCAGGATGTTGGTGTTGAAGGTGCCGCCGTCGCCCGCTTCGTTCAGGCGGTAATTGGCGTTGGCTTCGACGCCCGAAAAATTCTTCTTCAGGACGAAGTTGATGACGCCGGCGATCGCATCCGACCCGTAGACGGCCGAGCGGCCACCCGACACGACTTCGACATGGTCGATGAGGCCGGCGGGCACGGTGTTGAGATCGACCACCTGATTGGAGTCATAGGAGACGTAGCGACGGCCATCGACCAGCACCAGCGTCCGCTGGGCGCCAAGGCCGCGCAGGTCGGCGGTCGACACGCCGCCGCCGGGATTGTTCGACGCGGCGGTCGTGCTGGGGATCAGCTGGGGCAGGTCGTTGATGATCGCTTCGACATTGGGCTTGCCGCTGAGCTTCAATTCCTGGCTGCTGACGATCGAGATGGGCGACGCCTGTTGCAGGTCGGGCCGGGCGATGCGCGAACCGGTGACGACGATGGTTTCGTCGCCGGCAGGGGCATCAGCATTGTCCGCATTTTGCGCGAAGGCCGGTGTCGACAGGCCGAGCAGGAGCGTCGACGCCAGAAGGCGTCGTTGAAAAGACGGGCGCATAGATGAAATTCTCCCTTCGGAAAGCGCCGACTGGGGGCTTTCCGTGACCATATTATGTTGGTCGCACCGGTGCGATGCGTCAGGCCTGTGACAGCGTCAGGCCCCGGTCAAATATTATTCATCTGTATAACTGGCTTTTGTCATCCCTGTGTCATTTCCAGCACAACTATTTCTTTTTATTGCGTTTTTTGTCGAAATATTGCGATGCATGGCGAAATGCTGAAATAGTCGGACAGGGGGATGGGGGCGTCGCGAACGGCGGATAGCGCGCTGGTGCGGGGCGTGAATCGCGGTGAGGTCTTTGGCGATAAGCTGGCGCAGTGATGTTCCCCCTCCCGTTTACGGGAGGGGCATGTCTGCACGCACCAGTCGCCTTAAAGCCATTTCAGCTTCTTGAAGCGGGTGTAGAGCAGGGTGCAGACGACCGCGATGACGCCCAGCACGACGGGATAGCCATAGACGCTCTTGAGTTCGGGCATATGTTCGAAATTCATGCCGTAAATGCCGGCGATGGCGGTGGGCACCGCCAGGATCGCGGCCCAGGCGGCAAGCTGGCGGGTGATGTCGCCGGTACGCTGCTGTTCCAGCAGGTTGGAGGATTCGAACACGCTGCTGAGCACTTCGCGCAGGTCGTCCACCATCGTCTGGACCCGGCGCACATGGTCGCGCACATCGCTGAAATAGGGGCGGGCCTCATGGTCGATGCAGGGCAGGTCGACCTTCACGAACTTGGTCGCCACTTCCTGCATCGGGGTCAGGATGCGCTGGAAGCGGATCAACTGGCGGCGTAGGCTGAAGATACGGTTGATTTCGTCGCGGCCGAGGAAATGGTCGATCATATGCTGCTCCATCGTCAGCACTTCCTCCTCTATCCCCTCGATGATCGGCAGATAGCCGTCGACGATGAAGTCGAGGATGGCGTGCGTCACATAGTCGACGCCCTGCGCCAGCCGCGACGGCACGGCCTCCAGTTCATGGCGCAACGTCACATGGGCGCGGGCCGATCCGTGGCGAACGCTGACGATATGGCTGTGGCCGATGAACAGGGACGTTTCGCCGTAACAGATCGAATCGCCTTCGACATGGGCGGTGCGCGCGACTACGAAGAGCTGGTCGCCATAGATATCGACCTTGGGCAGTTGATTGGCCTTGATCGCGTCCTCGACCGCCAGCGGATGCAGGCCATAGGTGGCGGCCAGCGTCTGCATCTCGTCAACGCTGGGGTCGGCGACGCCGATCCAGACGAATTCGGACTTGTCGGCGGCGCAGGCGATTCGCTCGTCGATCGATACTTCGCGCACGCGCTGGCCATGGCGATAGAGATAGGCGGCGATGACGGTCATGGGCGCTCTGTTTCCTTGCTGTATCGGGCGATTAGCAAAAGATGGCGGCGTCGTCGCGCCTTGGCTGCGGTTCACGTGTTTCGCGCTTCGGCTCATATGATTTTTGCCAAAGGGGGTAGCGCCTGACATCGGCGTGACATAGTTGGAGCCGACAGGGGGCGCATCACGAAGCGCGCGACACATGCTGGAGAGGGCAGGTCGCACGCAGGACCGGAGCCGTGCCTTGCCACCCATAATGACCATCGATTTCGAGGCATCCTGTCTGCCGCGCCATGGCCGTTCCTTCCCGATCGAGGTCGGAATCGCGGGCGAGGGATTGGCGCGCAGCTGGCTGATTCGGCCGGACGACAGCTGGGAAAGCTGGGACTGGACGGCCGAGGCGGAGGCGCTGCATGGCCTGAGCCGCGAGCGGATCAGGCACGAAGGGCAGCCGGTCGCGGTCGTACTGGCCGAACTGACGGCCGCCACTGTCGGGCGGCGGGTGATCGCCGACAGCCTGATCGACCAATATTGGCTGGACACGCTGGCGCATGCGGTCGGGCAAGCCAGGCCATTCCGCATCGAACATGTGTCCACCCTGTTCGATGAACAGCGCGCGGACGAGGCGCGGATCGCGGCGGCGGTGGCCCATGCCGACGGGCAGGGCAGCATGCGGCACCGGGCGGCAGGCGACGCGCTGTGGCTCGCGGCGCTGGTCGATCATCTGTGCGGGCATGTTTCTGGCGCGCAGCCGATGCCTGTCCTGCTGGCGGCGCAGTGATAGGGACTTTCATCGATCAGCAATAATTTGTTACACCCAGCCCATTAGGCAGACATTCATCGCACCTACACCCGACGCAATCCCCGGCCGCAGACGGTTGGGCCGCACAAGGAGTAGTCCCATGTTCCTGACCATTGCATCGCAGACGCTGGCCGTTCTGGCCGCCACCACCGCCCCCGTTCACAGCACCGAAATCAGCCATGGCGCGCAGGCCTATAGCGCCAGCTATCATGCCCAGCCGTCGATCAGCCTGCGCGAAGTCGAACCGCGCTTTGCCAATCGCAACGCGACGCCGGTCTGCCGCTGGCAGGCGGACCTGACCGTCAATCGCGCCGTCGCCGCGCAGGGCCGCGCCGTTCCCGCCTTTGGCAAGGCGATCCACCGCTTCGCTCCGCTGTCGGGCAGCTATGCCGGCAGCTGCACCGCCGCCCGCAGCCAGATCGACGCGCAGGTCGCCCGCTACACCGCGTCCAAGGCCGCCGAAGCCGTTGCCGTGGCGCAGCAGGACCGCAGCGTGCTGGTGAACGAACTGGACGGCGTGCGCGCGCTGACCGTGCAGGGCTGATGAATCCACCGCTGGTATTGATCGTCGAAACCCAGCAGGATTTGCGGCATAATGTCCGCGAATATCTGGAACAGAGCGGATTTCGCGCTCTGCCTGCGGTTTCGGCGAACGACCTCTTCAGTGCTCTGACCAGCGCGCCGGTCGGCGCGGTGGTGCTGGATGCATCGCTGCGCGGATCGGACGGGCTGGACCTGTGCCGCGACGTGCGGGAGCGCAGCGACGTGCCGATCATTCTGGTCGGCGCCAATAGTTCGGAGGTCGACCGGGTGGTCGGGCTGGAACTGGGCGCCGACGATTATATGGCCAAGCCCTATTCGGCGCGTGAACTCGCCGCCCGCCTGCGCGCCGTGCTGCGCCGGGGGCGGGGGGAGCGGGTGCTGGGCCTGCGCCGACAGACCCAGGCGATCTTCGACGGCTGGGTGGTGGATTTCGCGCGTCGGGAGGTCGTCGATCCGCAAGGCGGGCTGGTCGAGCTGACCGCCGCCGAATTCTCGCTGCTGGCGGTGTTCATCGATCATCCCCAGACGGTGATCGCGCGCATCCGGCTGATGGAACTGGCGGGGGTGCGCGATGCGCCTTCGTCCGACCGGAGCATCGACGTGCTGGTCAGCCGCCTTCGCCGCAAGCTGGGGGAGGGCGGCCGGGCCGCGCCGATTGTTACCGTTCGGGGCGTCGGTTACATGTTCAGCGCGGTCGTGGACCGGCGCTGAAGCCCCGATTACCGTGCCGAATGGCGGATTTCCGCCATTCGGCACAGGCCGCCCCGCCTTTATCAGTCAGACATATTATTTAACAAATCCGCTGCGTTGCAGCAAAGTCGCGCCTCTATCCTTCAAACTACACCGGTCCGCCCCCTGGCCGGTAAGCATTTAAGAAGAGGATAGACTCCATGAACGAGCTACTCGGTCGTGTTTTTGACTTTGAAACCAAGGTCTACCCCGGCGAAAGCACGCTGTACAATCAGCTGGCCAATCATGGTCAGAGCCCCAAGGCGCTGATGATCAGCTGTGCCGACTCGCGCATCGTGCCCGAACAGATCATGCAGGCCGCGCCCGGCGATCTGTTCGTGTGCCGCAACGCCGGCAACATCGTCCCCCCGCATGACAGCCAGCTGGGCGGCGTGACCGCCACGGTCGAATATGCCGTCATGGTGCTGGGCGTGCGCGACATCATCGTATGCGGTCATAGCGACTGCGGCGCGATGAAGGCGCTGGCGACCAATGCCGACCTGACCGCCATGCCCAATGTCGCCGCCTGGCTGCGGCACAGCCATGCCGCGCAGAAGGTGTGCAGCGACAATTATCCGACCGACCTGGAAGCCGCCGACAAGCTGCGCAACATGGCGCTGGAAAATGTCGTCGTGCAGCTGGCGCATCTGCGCACCCACCCGTCGGTCGCTTCGGGCATCGCCCGTGGCGAAATCGCGCTGCACGGCTGGTATGTCGACATTCATGCCGGTCAGGTGCTGGGTCTGGACGGCGAGACCGGCCAGTTCGCAGCGTTGCGTGAAGACCAGCCCATGCCGGTCGCGCTTCCCCACGGCCGTCGCCTTGCCGGCGCAGCGGCCTATGCCCAAGCGGCGGAGTAAATCATGCTGAAGGCTCTTTCCGGCGGCGCTTTCGGCCGCGACTTTACGGCGTCGATCGTCGTCTTTCTGGTGGCGATGCCGCTCTGTATGGGCATTGCCATCGCGTCCGGCGTGCCGCCGGAAAAGGGCCTGATCACCGGCATCATCGGCGGCATCGTCGTCGGCCTGCTGGCGGGATCGCCGTTGCAGGTCAGCGGCCCGGCCGCTGGTCTGGCCGTCATCGTCTTTGAAATCGTTCGGGAACAGGGGCTTTCCGCCCTTGGCCCGATCCTGATTCTGGCCGGCGCCATTCAGGTCGTTGCCGGTCTGCTGAAGGTCGGCGGCTGGTTCCGCGCCATTTCGCCGGCCGTCGTGCATGGCATGCTGGCGGGCATCGGCGTGCTGATCGTGGTCGGCCAGTTCCATGTCCTGTTCGACGACAAGCCACTGGCCAGCGGTCTGCATAATCTGATCGCGATGCCGGGCCAGATTCTGGGCCTGTCCAATGGCGATGCCGCGACGGCTTTCGCGGTTGGCCTCGTCACCATCTTCGGCATGCTGGGCTGGGAGAAGTTCCGCCCCGCATCGATGAAGCTGGTGCCGGGCGCGCTGGTCGGCGTGGTGCTGGCGACGATCGTCGCCTTTGCGCTGGGCCTGTCGGTCGCCCGCGTCGTCGTGCCCGAATCCATCGTCGCGGCCGTCAGCCTGCCGGAACAGGGGCTGCTGGCGCAGCTCATGAGCCCGGCGGTCATCACGACGGCCTTTGCCATCGCCTTCATCGCCAGCGCCGAAACATTGCTGTCGGCTGCTGCGGTCGACCGCATGCATGATGGCGTGCGCACCAATTATAACAAGGAACTCAGCGCACAGGGCGTGGGCAACCTGCTCTGCGGCTTTGCCGGTGCGCTGCCGATGACGGGCGTGATCGTCCGCTCCTCCGCCAATGTGCAGGCGGGCGCCAAGACCCGCCTGTCGGCGATCCTGCATGGCGTGTGGATCCTCGGTTTCGTCGCCCTGCTGCCCTGGTTGCTGCGCGAAATCCCGATGGCGGCGCTGGCCGGCATCCTCGTCATCACCGGCGTACGTCTGGTGAGCGTGGCGCATGTGAAGCATCTGTTCCACCTCTACGGTCCGCTCCCGGCCGTGGTGTGGGCGGCGACGCTGATCTGCGTCGTGGCGACCGATCTGCTGACCGGCGTGCTGGTGGGCATCGGCCTGTCGATGATCGAACTGCTGCCGCACGCCAAGAAGCTGCGCCTGAAGGTCGAAGAAGAAAGCCGCGCCGATGCGCATGAAGTGGCGTTGCGCGGCACCGCGACTTTCCTCAGCCTGCCCAGCCTGTCGGCGCGGCTCGAATCGCTGCCGGCCGCCGGCCTTGTCATCCTGAACGTCGAGCGCCTTGGCCATATCGACCATACCTGCGCGGAAATGCTGCGCGAATGGGTCGATCGCCGCCGTGGCGCGGGTGCGCCGGTCGAATTGTTCGGCGCCACCGGACGGATGCGTCAACTCGTCGCCTGACCCCTCCCAGTCTTCCCGGGCGACGATCTGCGCCGCCGTGCCATCCCCCGGCACGGCGGCTTTTCTTTGTCATGTTTCAATATGGAAACATAATAGCAATGTTGGTTGCCAAATTGGCAAATAACCGTGTTGCGCATATCACAGCAGTCCCAATCCTTTCGCATCTGCGGTAAAAGCGGTTTGCCTCATCGTCTGGAAAGAATAGGCCATAGTCATCCGCCGGTATCGGAGACGATCAACCAAAGATCTTCGGACTGGAACGGATGCAGGACGGAACATTCCAACGTTAAGGGGAATGTTCATGAAGTATCAAATCGCCTGTGCCGCCCTCGCGCTTCTTTCCAGCGCGCCGGCTTTTGCGCAGGAAGAACCCGCCAGCCCCGTCACCGTAACCGGCAGCGTCGGCCTCGTGTCCGACTATCGTTTCCGCGGCGTGTCGCAGTCGGACAAGGCGATGGCCGTGCAGGGCGGCATCACCGCAACCCATGAAAGCGGTGCCTATGTCGGCACCTGGGCATCGAACCTGGCTGGCTGGGGCACCTTTGGCGGCGCCGGCATCGAGCTGGACCTGTTCGCCGGCTATGCCGTTCCGCTCAACGAAACCACGACGCTGGACGTCGGCCTGACCTGGTACATGTATCCGTCGGGTGCGGACGAAACCGATTTCGCCGAACCCTATGTCAAGCTGTCGAGCCAGTTCGGTCCGGTCAAGGGCCTGCTGGGCGTCGCCTATGCCCCCAAGCAGCAGGCGCTGGGCAAATGGTATAACAGCGCCGACAGCTATGCCACCGGCATCCCCGACGCACCGGGCAAGAAGAATGACAATTTCTACATCTGGGGCGATGTCAGCAGCGCCATCCCCGACACCCCGATCACGCTGAAGGCGCATCTGGGCTGGTCGAAGGGTAATAGCGGTCTTGGCCCGAACGGCACCTCGGTCGCGCCGACCGGCAAATATGCCGACTGGATGATCGGCGCCGACCTCGCCATCCCCGGTACGCCGCTGACGCTGGGCGTCGCCTATGTCGACACCGACATCGCCCGCGTCGAGCAGACCTATCTGCGTCCGAACCTGTCGGTCGCGGACTCCGACAATGCCGGCAAGTCGATCGTCGGCAGCCAGGTGGTCTTCTCGCTCTCGGCCGCCTTCTGATCCAAAAGGGCCGGGCCTGCTTCGTCAGGCCCGGCTTCCTGTCCGGCTCGCGCTTTTCCCAGCCGTGACAAATTGTTGCTATCGCCTTGGCGGGCTGTTTCCACAGAGCGCTGCGGTTGACCCTTGTTCCGGCGAGCCCTATCTCGCTACCATGATTTCAGTCCCGCAGATTGCCGCATGACCGCCCCGTCGATCATCCTCGTCGAAGACGATCCGCCGCTGCGGACCCTGACCGCGCGGGCGCTCCAGGAACATGGCTATCAGGTTCGGCCCGCTTCTTCGGGGCCGGAAATGTGGGTGGCCTTCGATGCCGGGCCGGTCGATCTGGTCGTGCTGGACGTCATGCTGCCGGGCACCAACGGGATCGACCTGTGCCGTCAGATTCGCCGCAAGAGCGATGTTCCCATCATCTTCATCAGCGCCAAGGGCAGCGAGACGGACCGTATCGTGGGCCTTGAACTGGGCGCCGACGATTATCTGCCCAAGCCGTTCGGCACCCGCGAACTGATCGCCCGCATCCGCGCCATCCTGCGCCGTGTCGGCGTGGAGCGCGGCCCGGACGAGCATCGCGAGAGCGAAGCCCGCTTCGATGGCTGGAGCGTCAATTTCCCGCGCCGCGAGCTCAGCTCGCCTACGGGCGCGATCGTGGAACTGACAGGCGCGGAATTCGACCTGCTCGGCTCCTTCCTCAGTCATCCGCAGCGCGTCATCGCGCGCGAACGGCTGATCGAATTGTCGCGCACCCGCATGGGCGACAGCAGCGACCGCAGCATCGACGTGCTGGTCAGCCGCCTGCGCCGCAAGCTCACCACCGCGGACAAGGCGGCGCCCATCACCACCGTCCGGGGCGTCGGCTATATGTTCAATGCAGAGGTCAGCCGCGCTTGAGACGGCATGTCAGGGGATCGCTGGGGCTGCTCGGGCGGCTTTCCGCGATCCTGCTGCTGACGGTTATGCTGGAATTTGCGGTCGGCACGCTCATCTATGAGCGGGCCAGCCAGTTATCGTTGCAGGATGACGAGGCCCGGCGTCTGGCCGAGCATCTGGTCATCGCCCGCAAGCTGCTGACCGAGCAGCCACGGCTGGACCGGCCCGCGCTGGGCCTGCAACTGACCACTGATCGCTATGATGTCCACTGGTCGCCCTCCGCGCCACCCCCGCCGCAATTGTCGCCCGAACTGGAGCGGATGCGGCGGCAGGTCGTGGACTGGGAACCCAGTCTGGAACGGTCGAGCCTGTGGCTGCGGCTGACGCCCAACCGCCATTCGGAAATCAATGGCGGGTTGCGGCTGAACGATGGCAGCTGGCTCTATTTCGCCATGCATAATAGCGGCGGCAAATGGGCCTTCACCATCGGTCGCATGGGGCTGGCGCTGATCCCGGTGCTGGCGTTGCTGATCGCCGGCTGGCTGCTGATCCGCCAGACGCTGGCGCCGTTGCGCGACCTGACCCACGCCACGCACAAGATCGGCCGGGGCGTCGAGGTTCTGGTGCCCGAAGCGGGCACCAACGACGTCCGCAACCTCATCACCGCCTTCAACGCGATGCAGGCGCGCATCCATCGCCTGATCGACGAGCGGACCGAGACGCTGGCCGCTGTCGGCCATGACTTGCGCACCCCGCTCGCCCGGCTGCAATTGCGGCTGGAAATGGTGAAGGATGACGAAGTGCAGGAGGCGATGGGCGGCGATCTGGAGGAAATGGGCGCGATGCTCGAATCCCTGCTCGCCTTTCTGGGCGGGGAGAAAGACCCCGAGCCGTCTGTCCGCACCGACATTGCCGTCAGCATCGCCACCATCGTCGACGCTTTTCAGGATGATGGCCGCGATGTCAGCTATGACGGGCTGGATCATCTGGAAATCGAGGTGCGTGGCCTGTCCCTGCGGCGCGCCGTGCGCAACCTCATTGAAAACGCGCTCCATTATGGCGAGCGGGCGCGGGTGTCGCTGGAGCGGGTCGGATCGGAGATATTGATCCGGGTCGATGATGACGGCCCCGGCATTCCGCGCGAGCGGCTGGAGGAGGTGTTGCGGCCTTTCTCTCGCCTCGACGATGCGCGCCAGCGCAATACGCGCGGGCTGGGCCTCGGCCTCGCCATCGTGCAGAAGGCCGTGGCGGCGGAGGGCGGGCAACTGACCCTGGCGAACCGGCCCGAAGGCGGCCTGCGCGCCGAAATCTGCCTGCATCTGCCGCGATCGGCGACGCGCGGCTAAAAAGAGAATCTGTCCGGCCCCAAGCAAAACTCGTTTATCGGCGCGCCCGCGAGGCGGCTATGACGGGTGCGATAAGGGTGAAGAGGCGGATATGATGGCGGACGGACCGGACGATGACGCAATCGTCGAAGGCTATTGGAATCTGGACCAGCTGGTCGCGGATCTGAGCGCGGCGCGCAGCCGCTGGCGGCAATCGCAACAACATCATGCCGAATATGGCGCGGAGGGTTTCCCGTCGCGCGCGAACCTGACCAAGATCATGCAGTCGCTGTGCGGCGCGCTGTTCCCGCTGCGCCTCGGCCCCAGCTTCGTGCGGCTGAGCAATGAGGATGCCTATGTCGCCGAAACGCTCCAGACGGTGCTCAGCCGCCTCTATGGGCAGATACGCCTCGAACTCATCTATGCATTGAAGGACGAACCGGCGGCGGTGGTGGACCGGGAAGCGGCGCGCATCATCGGGGGCTTCGCGCAGAGTCTGCCCGCACTGCGCGTGCTGCTGGATACCGATGTCGATGCCGCCTTTCTGGGCGATCCCGCCGCGCGCAGCGTGGATGAGGTGCTGATCTGCTACCCCTCCATGCTGGCGATCATCCATCACCGGCTGGCGCATCGCCTCTATGATCTGGGCGCGCCGCTGGTCGCGCGGATCATCTCCGAAATCGCCCATGGCAAGACCGGGATCGATATCCATCCCGGCGCGACGATCGGCCAGTCCTTCTTCATCGATCATGGCACCGGCGTCGTCATCGGCGAAACCGCGATCGTGGGCGACCGGGTGCGCCTCTATCAGGGCGTGACGCTGGGCGCGCGCAGCTTTCCCGCGGACGAGAAGGGGCAGCTGGAAAAGGCGCAGCCGCGCCATCCGATCATTGAGGATGATGTCGTCATCTATGCCGGGGCGACGATATTGGGGCGGATCATCGTGGGCAGCCGGTCGGTGATCGGCGGCAATGTCTGGCTGACGGACAGCGTGCCAGCCGACAGCAATGTGCGGCAGGCCAAGGCCCGGCATGAAGTGACGAGCCGGGTCGAGGTATCGGCCCCGCACCGCGTCCATGCGCTGGTGGGCAGCACGGACGGGGTGGGGGAGAATATCTGAAGCAAGGCTATACACCTCTCCCGTCTTCACGGGAGAGGGAAGGGTGAGGGTCTTATGGACAAGCGCGTGTGGTCGGCTCGCTTGCCCTCATCCAACTTCGCCTAAGCGGCTTCGCCGCTAAGGCTTCCTATCCTTCTCCCGCCTGCGGGAGAAGGAAGGCAGGCACTTACTTCCCGCAGCTATCGCCATTGCCGGCGACCAGATCGAGGCAGCGGCCGTCAATCTGGTCCTGCGGCACGGGCAGCTTGATCAGCGCCGCGAGCGTGGGGAGGATGTCCACCGTTTCCACGCCCAGCGGCTGTTCGAAATGCTGCATCCCCTTGCGCCAGAAGAGGATCGGCACGCGGCGGTCCGTGTCCCAGGGCGACCCATGGGTCGCGACCGAACCCATGGTGGCCTGTTCGGGGATCGACATGACGCGGGGCTTGAGCAGCAGCAGCAGGTCGCCCGACCGGGCGGGGTAGAAGCTGGCGCGCGCTTCCTGGATCAGGCTCCAGCTTTCGGGCGGGCCGGAGGGGGAGGGGGTGGCGGCGATTTCCGCCTTGGTGAAGACGGTCTGCACCTGCGGATGGGCGCGCAGATATTTCAGCGCCTCGGCCTCGACCCGGGCGCGCTGCGCGGCGGTCAGCCCCTTGTCGAAATAGAGGTCGCCGGCCGGGCCGTCGCTCCAGATCACCTTCTTGCCGGGCAGGCCGGCCTTGTCGGCGATCGTCTTGTTGAGCGCCTTGGGCGTCAGCGCCATGTCGACGCGCTGTTCCATCGGCATGGCGTTCAGCCGGTGGCGTTCGGGCAGGTCATGGCCGCCATGGTCGGCGGTCAATACCACGACATAGTCGATTCCGTCCTTGTCCAGCCGGTCGAAGAAAGCGCCCAGTTCGCGGTCCAGCCGGTCGACCTGAATGCAGCTTTCGGTGCCTTCGGTGCCATAGGTGTGGCCGACATAGTCGGTGGCGGACAGGCCGATCGAGATGATGTCGCTCTGCGCCTGCTTGCCAAGCTGCATGCTTTCGATTGCGGCGGCGGCGAAGGCCAGCGTCATCGCATCCTGCTCGGGCGAAATGCGGAACCCCTTGTAATCGCCGGCATCGCGCGCGAAGCGGCCGGTGCCCACGGTCCGGTCGCCGGCCTGCACCGGGAAATCCTTCGCTACGCACTGGGGCGGCAGTTCGAAGCCGGAATTGGGCTGGGCCAGTCGGGCGGCCATGACTTCATTCACCTTGGCCACCAGCGGCGGGGTGGCGATGCCCTTGTAGCTGACATAGCCCTGCGGGCCGCCCAGCCACCAGACCTGATCGGCGGTGGCGCCGCCCATCATGATCGCCGCGCGATCCTTGCCCGCGACGGAGACGACCCGGGTGGCGGGGTTGGCGGCCTTCATCCGGCCGCCCAGCGTCGGCACCTTCAGGTGCAGGGGGGAGGCCTCATATTTGTCGCTGCTGCTGCCGGGCTGCGTCTCATCCTCGGCGCAATAGATATTCTTGTCCTCGCGCTTGGCGTCGAGATCGAACCAGTTGTTGGCGATGATGCCGGTGCGCGACGGGCGGCTGCCGGTCAGGATGGTCGAATGGCCGGGGCAGGTTTCGGTCGCGGCATGGCTTTGATAACCGCGCGGGAAGACGGCGCCCTCGGCCGTCAGGCGCTTGAGGCCACCGCTATAATATTGGCGATATTCGCCGAACAGGTCGGCGGAAAACTGGTCGACGCTGATCGCGACGATCAGCTTAGGAGGCGTCGCGGGTGCGGCTGTTGCGGGGGCGGGGCTTTGCGCCACGACCGGCGCGGTTCCGGCCAGCGCGGTGGCGAGCAACAGGGCGGCGGCGACTCGTTTCAACATATTCTATAACCTTCTCATGCCTTGACGGCGGATGGGGACGGACCTAGCCCCCTTGCATCCACGCGACCAGAGGCCCGATGCGCATTTTTCAAGTCATATTGATGACACTTGCCCTGCTGGCGGGGCTGCCCGCCGCGCATGCGCAAAATGCCTTTGGCGGCGGGCAAGCGCATATCGCGGCGCAACTGGTGGCGGAAAGCGATGCGCCCAGGGCCGGGGAAGGGACGATGATCGCCTTCGCCATGGCGCCGCAGGCCGGATGGCATGGCTATTGGGAAAATCCGGGTGACGCGGGTCTGGGCATGACCGTCGACTGGACCCTGCCCAAGGGGGTCAGTGTCGGCCCGCTGCGCTATCCGGTGCCTGAAACATTGCTGATTTCGGGGCTGATGAACCATGTCTATGAAGGCCCCTATGCGGTGCTGGCCAGCCTGAAGGTCGCGGCGGACATCGCGCCGGGCACGCGCTTGCCGGTGCGGGCGAAGGCGCAATGGCTGGCCTGTACCGACAAGGTGTGCGTGCCCGAAAGCGGTGAACTGGCGATCGATCTGGTGGCGGGAGACGGCATGGTCGTAGCGGCCACGCGCGCCCGGTTCGATAGCTGGCGCACCCATCTGCCCCGGCCGCTGGGATCGGAAGCCAGCTATGGCGTGAAGGATGGCCGGTTGCGCCTGTCCGTGCCTTTCCCGGCCAGCGCGCAGGCAAGCGACATCCACCTCTTCCCGCTGGCCGAAGGACTGGCGACCTATGCCGCGCCGCAGACGGTGACGCGCGAGGGCGACCGCTTGCTGATCGAGACGGCGGCGGCGGAAGGCGGCAAGGGTGGCGCGGTGCAGGCCGTGCTGCGGACCGGCGATCATGTCGGCTTCCTGCTGACCGCCAAACCGGGCGAGCTTGCGGGGGCATCGGGCGGTGGCGCACCGTGGCGCGCGATCCTGGCCGCACTGGGCGGGGCGCTGCTGGGCGGATTGCTGCTCAACATCATGCCCTGCGTCTTCCCGATCCTGGGCCTGAAAGCCATGAAGCTGGCCAAGGCGGGCGGCGATGAACGCACGGTCCGGCGGGAGGCGCTGGCCTATACGCTGGGCGTCATCGCCACCTGCCTGTTGCTGGGCGGTGCGCTGCTGGGACTGCGCGCGGCGGGCAGCGCGGTCGGCTGGGCTTTCCAGTTGCAGGACCCGCGCATCATTTTGGCGCTGTTGCTGCTGGTGACGGGGATCGCCTTCAACCTCGCCGGACTGTTCGAACTGCGCGCCTATGGCGGCGGCGAAGGGCTGGCGGGAAAAAGCGGGGTTGCCGGTTCCTTCTGGACCGGCGCGCTGGTTGCCTTTGTCGCGACGCCCTGCACCGGGCCGTTCATGGCGGCGGCGATGGGGGCGGCGCTGCTATTGCCGCTGGCCGCCGCGTTGGCGGTGTTTGCCGGGCTGGGACTTGGCCTTGCGCTGCCCTTCCTGCTGCTGGCCTATATCCCGGCGCTGCGGCGGCGATTGCCAAAGCCGGGCGGCTGGATGGGGCGGTTCCAGAAGATCCTTGCCCTGCCCATGTTCCTGACCGCGCTGGGCCTTGCCTGGCTGCTGGGGCAGCAGCGCGGCGTGCCGGGCATGACCATCGGCCTTGGCGCGGCGTTGCTTCTGGCGCTGCTGCTGTGGTGGCTGGGCGGGCGTCAGCGGATCGGCAAGGGCGGCGGGGTGATCGTCGCCATCGCCGCGCTCGCCGTGCTGGCGGGGGCCGCTTATGCCCTGCCGACCAGTGCGCCGGCCGCATCGGCAGACAGCGCAACATCTGTTCCCTTCGATGTCGCGAAACTGGCCGAGCTGCGTGCCGCCAACAAGCCGGTCTTCCTCTATTTTACGGCCGACTGGTGCCTGACCTGCAAGGCGAATGAGGCCGCCGCGATCGACCGGGCCGAAACCCGCGCGGCCTTCGACAAGGCGGGCGTTACCGTGATGGTCGGGGACTGGACCAATGCCGATCCCGCCATTACCCGCTTTCTGGAAAGTCAGGGCCGTTCGGGCGTGCCCTTCTATCTCTTCTACGCGCCGGGCAAGGAGGCCCAGACCTTGCCGCAATTGCTGACCCCCGCCACCCTGACCGGACTGCTGCGCTGATGGCGAAGATGCGTGCCGACCAGTTGCTCGTCGACAATGGCTTGGCCGAAAGCAAGGCGCGGGCGCAGGCGCTGATCCTGGCGGGCCTCGTCTATCTGGGTGACAAGAAGGTCGAGAAGGCGGGGCAGCAGGTGCCGTCCGACGCCGATCTTGACGTGCGCGGGCGCGACCATCCCTGGGTGTCGCGCGGCGGCATCAAGCTGGCCCATGCGATCGAGGAATTTGCGATCGACGTGACCGGCTTCGTCGCCATCGACGTCGGCTCCTCGACCGGCGGTTTTACCGACGTGCTGCTGACCAACGGCGCGGCCAAAGTCTATGCGGTGGACAGCGGCACCAACCAGCTGGCGTGGAAATTGCGGTCCGACGATCGGGTCATCGTCCATGAACAGACCAGCGCCCGCATCCTGACCGATGCGCATATTCCCGAACCCGTTGACATCATCGTGTGCGACGCCAGCTTCATTTCTTTGTCCAAGGTGCTAGAAAAGCCGATCGGCTTTGCCCGGCCCGGCGCGCAGATGATCGCGCTGATCAAGCCGCAGTTCGAGGCGCGGCGCGAGGAAGTGGGCAAGAATGGCGTCGTGCGCGATGCCGCCGTGCATGAACGGGTCTGCGCGGAAGTGCAGGACTGGGCCGTCGCGCAGGGCTGGACTGTCGCAGGCCTGACGCAAAGCCCGATTACCGGGCCGCAGGGCAATGTCGAATTTCTTCTTTACGCCCGCCTTGGCGGATAATGGACCCCGGTTCGTTTTCCGCCCCCGATAGATAATGATAAACGCTGCGACACAGGCCTCTATTGTGTTGCGCTGAAAGGCCCGATAGCCCTCTGCCATGCGCCCGTTCCTGCCTCTCATTCTCACCGCCCTTTGCCTTGCCGGATGCGGCGCGAAAAAAGCGGAAAAGCCGCGTACTTTGCCGATGGTCGAGGCTGGCCCGGTCGCATCGGCCGACTTCACCGATGCGCTGGAAGCGGTGGGCACGGCGCTCGCCAATGAACAGGTGGTGCTGTCGGCCCCGGTGACGGAGCGGATCACGTCGCTCAACTTTTCCGACGGCGGCTATATCGGCAAGGGACAGGTGGTCGCCACGCTGGCGGTCGGGCAGGAGAAGGCGGAACTCGCCTCTGCCGAAGCCACGGCGTTGCAGGCCAGCCAGCAGTTGCAGCGCATTCAGGCGCTCAAGACGCGCGGCTTTGCCACCGGCGCCACGCTGGAACAGCAGGTCGCGACCGCCAATGCCGCGCGCGCCAGCGCCGACCTGGCCCGGGCATCGATCGGCGACCGCATCATTCGCGCACCCTTTGCCGGCTGGGTGTCGCTGCGTACCGTATCGCCCGGCGCGATCGTCACCGCCGGCACCGCCATCGCCACGGTCAGCGACATCAGCCGGATCAAGCTGGACTTCACCATTCCCGAAACCCGGCTGTCGATGATTCGCGAAGGCATGCCGATCAGGGCTGTGTCCGCCGCCTGGCCCGACCGTCCGTTCAACGGCACGATCGCGACGATCGACCCGGTGGTCGACGCCACTACCCGCGCGGTCAAGGTGCGCGCCATCCTGCCCAATCCGGATCATGCGCTGAAGCCCGGCATGTTGCTGACGGTCAATGTGCTGGCGCGCCAGCGCCGGTCGCTGTCCATGCCGGAACTGGCGATCGTGGGGGATGGCGACGATCGCTTCGCCTTCGTGCTGGAAGGGCGCACCGCCAAGCGGGTGAAGGTGAATACCGGCGTGCGGCAAAATGGGCTGGTGGAAATCACCGGCGGGCTGAAGCCGGGGCAGATCGTCGTCACCGACGGCGTGGTCAAGCTGACCGACGGGGTGAAGGTGCGTCTGGCGGGTGACAAGGCTGCGCCGGACAAGTCCGGCCCCGGTAAGACGGCGGGCTGACCCCATGCAGCTTTCCGACCTGTCCGTCCGCCGGCCGGTATCCGCCGCCGTCGTCGCGGTGCTGCTGTGCATCGTCGGCATCGTGGGCTATTTCAGCCTGTCGGTGCGCGAATATCCCGATACCGATCCGCCGGTCGTGTCGGTCGAAACCACCTATACCGGCGCCGCCGCGTCGGTGGTGGAAACGCGCATCACCCAGATCATCGAGGATGCGGTGGCGGGGGTGCAGGGCATCCAGACCATCACCTCCACGTCGCAGGACGGCACGTCCAACATCAATATCGAATTCGATCCGTCGCGCGACATCGACAGCGCCGCCAATGACGTGCGCGACCGTGTGGGGTCGGTGACGGAGGATCTGCCCGAAGACGCGCTGGCGCCGGAGATCCGCAAGGTCGATTCCGATGCGCGGTCGATCCTGTTCCTGGCCTTTTCCCGGCCAGGCTGGTCGCCGATCCGGATCAGCGACTACCTGGACCGCAATATCGCCGACCGTTTCGCCGCGATCGACGGGGTCGCGCGCGTCACCATCGGCGGCGAAGCGCGGCCTTCGACCCGGCTGTGGCTGAATGCGGAGAAGCTGGCGGCGTTCGGCCTGACCCCGGCCGATATCGAAAGCGCGTTGCGCGCGCAGAATGTCGAACTGCCCGCCGGTCGTTTTGAATCGAAGGATCAGAACCAGACGCTGCGTGTCGAGCGACCCTTCGCCACGCCGGACCAGTTTGCCCGGCTCGTGGTCGGGCGCGGCGCGGACGGGCATCAGGTGATGCTGGGCGATGTCGCCCGGATCGAGGAAGGGGCGGAAAATCCCTATAGCAGCTTCCGTTCCAATCAGGGCACGGCGATCGGCATCGGCATCATCCGTCAGTCCGGCGCGAACACGCTGGAGGTCGCGCAAAAGGCCAAGGCGCTGATCAAGGAGCTGGAACCGACCCTGCCGGAAGGGATGCGGATCGCCATCGGCACCGACGAATCCCTGTTCATCGAACGGGCGATCGACAATGTGTACGACACGCTGATCGAAGCCGCGCTGCTGGTCATCATGGTCATCTTCCTGTTCCTGGGATCGGTGCGGGCGACGATCGTGCCGGCGGTGACGGTGCCGATCTGTCTGCTCGCGACCTGCGCGGTGATGTGGCTGCTGGGCCTGTCGATCAACCTGCTGACGCTGCTGGCCTTCGTGCTGGCGATCGGTCTGGTGGTGGACGACGCGATCGTGGTGCTGGAAAATGTCTATCACCGCGTCGAACAGGGGGACGATCCGCTGGTCGCCGCTTATCTGGGCACGCGGCAGGTGGGCTTTGCGATCATTTCGACCACATTGGTCGTGTGCGCCGTGTTCGTGCCGGTGATGTTCCTGGCGGGCCAGACCGGTCTGCTGTTCCGCGAACTGGCGATCGCGATGATCGCGGCCATCGCCTTTTCCGGCTTCATCTCGCTCAGCCTGGCGCCGATGCTCTGTTCCAAGCTGCTCAAGACCGCGGAGCGCGGGCGGCTGGCGCGCTGGATCGACGATCGTTTCCAGGGCCTTGAAAATGGCTATGCCCGCTGGCTGGACGGGGCGCTGAACAAGCCGCTGCTGCCGGTGCTGGGCGTCATCGTCTTTCTGGCGGTTGCGGGTTTCCTGTTCACCCGCCTGCCGAGCGAACTTGCCCCGGCGGAAGATACCGGCGTGGTCGAAGCCAGCATCAACGCGCCCGAAGGCACCGGCTTTGCCCGGATGATGGCCTATATGAAGAAGATCGAGGATGATCTGGCCTTTCTGCGCAAGGATGGCACGCTTCAGAATCTGGTGATCCGCACCCCCGGCGGCTTCGGCACGACGGACGATTTCAACAGCGGTCAGGTCATCGCCTTCCTGCGCCCGTGGGAGGATCGCACGATCACCACCGCGCAGGTTGCGACCATCGTCAACAAGGTGATTGCCGATCAGCCGGGCGTGCGTGGCAACGCGGCGCCGCGATCGGGGCTGGGGCGTGGACGCGGGCTGCCGGTCAATATCGTGCTGGCGGGTTCCACCTATGAAGGGCTGGTCGCCGCGCGCAACCGGATCATGGCGGCCGCCGCCGACTATCCCTGCCTCATCAACCTGGACAGCGATTATAAGGAAACCAAGCCGCAGATGCGGATCGAAACCAATCTGGACCGCGCGGGCGATCTGGGGGTTTCGGTCAATGACATCAGTCAGGCGCTGCAAAGCCTGCTGGGGTCGCGCCGCGTGACCACCTATGTCGACCGGGGCGAGGAGTATCGCGTGCTGGTGCAGGCAGAGGATGATGGCCGCCGCACCGTGGCCGATCTGGAGCGGATCAATGTGCGCAGCCGCACCGGCGCGCTGGTGCCGCTGTCGACTCTGGTCACGATCCGCGAAGTCGCCGGGCCGCGCCAGCTCAACCGTTATAACAAGCTGCGCGCCATTACGCTGACGGCCGCGCTGGCGCCCGGCACGTCGCTGGGGCAGGCGCTGACATGGCTGGAGGATCAGGCGCGCCAGTCGCCCGAAGTGCTGGCGATCGGCTATCGCGGCGAAAGCCAGTCGCTGCGCGAGACGGGCGGGGCGATCTGGCTGGTGTTCGGCCTCACCATCCTGATCGTCTTCCTGCTGCTGGCCGCCCAGTTCGAAAGTTTCATCCATCCCGGCGTCATCATCGCCACCGTGCCGCTGGCCGTGGCGGGCGGCGTGCTGGGGCTGGCGATCACCGGCGGGACGGTCAATCTCTACAGCCAGATCGGCATCGTCATGCTGGTCGGTCTGGCGGCCAAGAACGGCATCCTGATCGTCGAGTTCGCCAACCAGTTGCGCGACGAGGGGCTGGAGATTGCGCAAGCCATTCGCGAAGCGGCCAAGCGTCGCCTGCGCCCCATCCTGATGACGTCGATCGCGACGGTGATCGGGGCGGTGCCGCTGGTCCTGCGCGGGGGCGCGGGGGCGGCGGCGCGGCATTCGATCGGCACGGTCGTCGTGTTCGGCGTCAGTCTGGCGACGCTGATCACATTGTTCCTGATCCCGATCTTCTATTCCCGCGTTGCGAAGCGGACGGTTTCTCCGCAAACCGTGGGCCGGAAGCTGGATTCGGCGCTGAAGGATTCGCCCGAACCGGCTGAATGACATGCGCGGGGAGTTTTGCTTTCGATGAACGAGATTGCGTCCCAGGGTCAGTTACGTCTCGCCTATCTGCGATGGGCATTGTTCACCGTTCCCGTCATCGTCGCGCTGGGCTTCCTGTCGGGGAAGATGGCCAATAGCGGCTATGGCAATCGCTGGTTCGATGCGTTGGAAAAGCCAGCATTGATGCCACCGGGCTGGGCATTCGCCGTCGCCTGGACCATCCTTTATGTGCTGATGGCGCTGGCCTTCGCCATCGTGCTGCATGCGCGCGGGGCGAAGGGGCGGGGGCCGGCGATCGCGCTGTTCATCGTCCAGTTCCTGCTCAACCTGATCTGGTCGCCGCTCTTTTTTCGCGCGCATCAGGTGGGCAGCGCGCTGGCGCTGATCCTGTTTCTGTTCGTCCTCGTGGCCGTGACGGTGGCGCTCTTCTGGCGCATTCGCCGGTTCGCGGGCGTGCTGCTGCTACCCTATCTGGTCTGGCTGGCTTTCGCCTCTTTCCTCAACTATGAGATCGGCCGCCTGAACCCGGATGCGGCGACCCTTGTCGCACCGGCGCTCAAGACCCAGATATGATGACGGGCGCGTGATCCGCGCGCCGCAACGAGGACAAGTGCAATGCAGAGCGAAAACCGCTTTTTCGACGATCTGGCCAAGCTGGTGAACGGCGCTGCCGGTACGGTGGCGGGCATGACGCGCGAATTCGAATCCAATGCGCGCGAACGGGCGAAGGACTGGATCGGCGGCATGGACTTCGTGTCGCGCGAAGAATTTGATGCGGTCAAGGCTGTCGCCGCCGCCGCGCGCGAAGAGGTGGAATTGCTGAAGGCCCGCCTCGACGCGCTGGAAGGCAAGGCGCCCGAGCCGATCACCAAGAGCGTCAAGATCGCCAAGCCCAAGGCCGGCGACGCGAACTGATCGCTTCTGTCCTTTCGCCGCATGCGGTGATAAGGCGCGCCGATGATGGATAGCGACGAATTTGAACATGGCGGTCAGGAGGCCGCGCCGATCGATATGCTGGCGGCCTTTTACGAGGCGCATGGCTGGAGCTACGAGCAGATCGGCGAGGATGAGATCGTTGCGCATACGCAAGGGTCGTGGGCGCAATATGAGCTGCGCGGCATCTGGCGTGATGAGGATCAGGTGCTGCAACTGCTCGCCATGCCCGATATCCGGGTCAGCGAAGACAAGCGCGCCACCGTCTATGAAACGCTGGGCCTGATCAACGAGCAGCTTTGGATCGGCCATTTCGAGCTGTGGTCGTCCAGCGGCATCGTGCTGTTCCGTCATGGCGCCCTGCTGGGTGTTGGCGGCACGCTGACGCTGGATCAGGCGCAGTTGCTGGTGGAAACCGCGATCGACGAATGCGAACGCTTCTATCCGGTGTTCCAGTTCGTCCTGTGGGGCGGAAAGTCGCCGACGGAGGCGATTTCCGCCAGCCTGATCGAAACCCGTGGGGAGGCCTGATCCCGTGACGATGATCTGGCCCGACCATCTCTTCCCCGGCCATCTCTTCCTTGTCGGCTGCGGCAATATGGCGGGGCAGATGTTGTCGCGCTGGCTGGACTGCGGCCTCGATCCCGCGCGCGTCACCGTGCTGCGCCCCAGCGGCCGGCCGGTGGCCGATGGCGTGACGGTCGTGACGGACTATCCCGCCGCCTTGCCGGGCGGAACGACGATTTTGCTGGGCATGAAGCCCTATCAGATTGCCGATGTCGCCGCCGCGCTGGCGCCGCTGTGCAATGCCGGCACGCCGATCGTCTCGATCCTTGCGGGCACCACGCTGGCCGATCTGCGCAGCCGCTTCCCCGGCGCGCGCGATATCGTGCGCGCCATGCCCAACCTGCCGGTGGGGCTGGGGGAGGGCGTGACGGCGCTCTTCACCGATGCGACCACCGATGCCGCTGCCAAGGCGGATGTGGATGCGCTCATCCAGCCGCTGGGCCTGGCCGAATGGATCAGCGACGAAACCCTGTTCAATCAGGTGACGGCGCTGTCGGGCTGTGGCCCGGCCTTCCTGTTCCGCTTTGCCGATGCACTGGCGCGCGCGGGGCAAGCGATCGGCATTCCGGCGGATCAGGCCGCGCGCATGGCGCTGGCGACGGTGCAGGGATCGGCGAACATGGCTGCCCGCGCCGCAGATAACCCCGCGACACTGGCCGACCGGGTCGCCAGCCCCGGCGGCATGACGCGCGAGGGGCTGAATGTCCTTGATGCTGACGACAGGTTGCTGACCCTGCTGACCGACACGCTCGCCGCCGCGCGCGACCGTGGCGAGGCGATGGCGCGCGGGGCGTAGAAGGCCCGGTGCTCCTGCGGAAGCAGGAGCCCAGCATCGAACGATGTGCCCTGCATCCTGGGCTCCTGCTTCCGCAGGAGCAGCTTGGTTGCGGGATCGTGGGTTTCACGTCAGCGGCAAATATTCTAATGGCCGCGCAAACTGATCCGGAGTCGCGCCATGCTGTCCCCTGAAACCCCCATCCTGCTGCTGACCACCGGCGGGACGATCGACAAAATCTATTTCGACGCCCTGTCCGACTATCAGGTCGGCGAAACGGTGATGGCCAAGCTGCTGGAAGTAGCGCGCGTGAAGCGGCCCTTCCGGATCGAGGAAATTACCCGCAAGGACAGTCTGGAACTGGACGATGGCGACCGGGCGCTGATCGCTGCGCGTGTGGCCGCCGCGCGCGAACAGCATATCGTTATCACCCATGGCACCGACACCATGACCGAGACGGCGAAGCTGCTGAAGGACATTCCCGGCAAGACGGTCGTGCTGGTCGGCGCGCTGGCCCCGGCGCGTTTTGGCGAGAGTGACGCCAGCTTCAACCTGGGCATGGCGTTCGCTACGGCGCAGGTCGCCGAACCGGGCGTCTATATCACCATGAGCGGATCGGTCTTCCGCGCCGACAAGGTGATCAAGGATCGCGCCAAGGGCGCCTTCGTCCCCATACAGGACTGATCGCGCCGCCTTCCTCCCCGGAACCTTGCCACCGGCCTGCGCATTTATCCGCGCGGGTGGCTTGAGGAGGAGTTAGAGACATGGCCGATTATCAGGTCGAACAGGAACGTCCGGCGACGACCACCACGATCATCGAACGGCGCAGCGGTGGCGGCGGCACGATGTTCGCCGTCCTGCTGCTGGTCGTCGTGGTGGCGGTGGCCGCCTTCTTCCTGATCAGCAGCCAGAGCCGCAAGGATGATGCAGTGTCGACCGCCGCGACGCAGGTCGGTCAGGCGGCGAGCGATGTCGGCGACGCCGCAAAGGACGCCGCCGATAGCGTGAAGGGGCAGTAACCTGTCGGATCAGGCATCGTTCGCCAATTAGGGATCACTTCTGTATCCGTTCGCCCTGAGCCTGTCGAAGGGCCGTTCTTCTTTAAGAAAAGGGCAGGGCTTCGACAGGCTCAACCCGAACGGGGCTTGGTTAAGGTTCGATGGTTTAACCAGTAGCCCGTCACACCATGATGCGGTCGAGGGCGGCGCAGAAAGCCTGCATGTCCGCCATCGATCCCACCGTGATCCGCGACATGGTGGGCCAGGGTGCCCAGTTGCGACCGATGCCCACGCCCGCCGCCAGGAACTGCTCCTGCACGCCCTTGGCCGGCTTGCCCCAGTCGACCATGAACATGTTTGCGTCCGACGGGATGAATGTGATGCCGCGCTTCTTGAGATGGGCGAAAGTGAAGTCGCGGGCGGCGATCATTTCGGCGCGGCGCTGCTCGATCAGCGCCTTCTGCGTCAGGGCGACGGTGCCGCACACCACCGAGGGCAGCGGCAGGTTGGTCGACATGCGCTTGCCGTCATAACGCATCAACTGTTCGTGCAGCTTGGGCGAGGCGATGGTCGCGCCCAGCCGCATGCCGGCCATGCCGAACAGCTTGGAGAAGGTGCGCAGCACGACCACATCGTCGCGCTTGGCGGCTAGATAGGCGGCGGACTTGCCGTGCGAGAAATGGAGATAGGCTTCGTCCACCAGCACGACCGATCCGGCCGGCTTGTTGGCGACCAGCCATTCGATATCGTCGATCGGCGTCAGCGTGCCGGTGGGGTTGTTGGGCGAGCAGACATAATAGAGGCCGGCATTGGGATCGGCCGCCAGCATCGCCTTCACATCATGGCGATAATCGCTGGTCAGCGGCACCTTCGTCACCTTCGCACCGGCCCATTCGGCCGTGCCCCAGGGCTGTTCATAGCTGACATCCGCCGTCACCAGCCCCTTTTGCGGTGAGCAGAAGGCGACGACGATGCGCGAAAGCGGATCGCTGGAGCCGGGCCAGGGCAGGATATGGTCGGTGGGCACAGCCTCGATCGTGGCCAGCGTCTTCTTGAAATCACTGACTTCGGTGCCGGGATGATAGAAATTGGCATGGCCGATGATCCTGGCGGCTTCGGCCTGCGCTACCGGGAAGGGGCCGGTCCAGCATTCGTTGGAGCCGATGCGGACCTTGGGGAAATTGCCTTCCTCCGGGCCATCGTTGCGCTGGGCCCAGACCGGCGTTCCGGCGGTCGCGGCGGCGACGCCTGCGCCCAGCACGCTCAGGATGCGGGCGGCCTGACGGCGCGAATAGCCGCGCTGGATAAGGTCTGCTTTGGCTTCAATCTGGTCGTGCATGGCCTGTTTCCCCTCATGACGATGTCACCGGGGATCAACGGACGAGCACCGGATTTCCGCAGCGTCATACGAGAAAGGGCGCCCCTTGCGGAGCGCCCTTTCCGGTTTTCGTCATGAAAGGGAAGGGGTCAGCCTTCGACCTTCGCATATTTGGGCGCGGCTTCGTTCAGGATGAACAGGATCTTCTTGAGCGCGGCCGGCTCGTCCGTTTCTTCCATCGCAGCCAGTTCGCGGGCGAGGCGGCTGGAGGCCGCTTCGAAGATCTGGCGCTCCGAATAGCTCTGTTCCGGCTGATCGTCGGCGCGGAACAGATCGCGGGTCACTTCGGCGATCGACACCAGGTCGCCCGAATTGATCTTCGCTTCATATTCCTGGGCGCGGCGCGACCACATGGTGCGCTTGACCTTGGGCTTGCCCTTCAAGGTTTCCATCGATTCTTCGAGGGTCTTGTTGGAGGACAGCTTGCGCATCCCCACGCCTTCGGCCTTGTTGGTCGGCACGCGGAGCGTCATCCGCTCCTTTTCGAAACGGAGCACGTACAACTCCAGTTCCATGCCCGCAATCTGCTCCTTCTGGAGTTCGATCACACGGCCTACGCCATGCTTGGGATAAACGACATAATCACCAACGTCAAAGGACAGCGCCTTGGCAGCCATTTGATACCTTTCCAATTCAACCGGGGAACGGGACGAACGCGGAGGCAGATGCGCGAGAAAAGCAAATGCCGGGAAGTCCACGGCGCCACCGTCAAGACATGAAGCTTATTCTCCAGGGCGGGATATAAGGGGGATATATCCGACCGTTGCGGCCCTATTTAGCAGATTCGTAACAAAATTACCACCCCCGGACACAATGTCTGGGGGTGGGCCGGTAAATATGGCGCAATTTGGGACGAAGGGCCGCCCTTGGCTTAGCTGCCTTCACCCGGTTCGGGGGAGAAGAATTGCTCCAGCTTGTTCTCGACGCCGCTCATCGCGTCGGCATCGGCCGGGGCCTCGCCCTTGACCGTGATGTTGGGCCATTCCGCCGAATATTTGGTGTTCAGCTCCAGCCATTTTTCAAGGCCGTTTTCGGTATCCGGCAGAATCGCCTCGGCCGGGCATTCGGGTTCGCACACGCCGCAGTCGATGCACTCGTTGGGATTGATGACCAGCATATTCTCGCCCTCGTAGAAACAATCCACGGGGCAGACCTCGACGCAATCCATATATTTGCAGCGGATGCAGTTGTCGGTCACGACATAGGTCATTGTCTGGGCACTCTTGACTTGGAAAAACGCGGCCCTGCTATGCCCGCCGCGCGCGAAGGTCAATGAGGATATTGTTGCCAGGGGTTTAGGGCTTGTTTGGTGCGAGCGACTCGCAATTTCGGGGCGGCTATTGGCTACTTCTTCGGCGTGTCGATCCGCCCGGACAGTCGGGTCATCAGGTCCATGCGTTCATGCAGGATGACAATGATAAGAGCAGGGACTTCTGGCCTGATGACGACATAAATATAATGATGGCCGCAGCGAATTGCCCGAAGGCCGGTGCGCAATTCATGCAAATCTTTGTAGGCGCCCAGACCAGCGGTCAGTCCGTCCATCGCGGTCAGCAGTTGGTCGGCATAAACGCCCGCCTGCCTTTGGCCCCAATGACGGCGGGTATGACTGACGATCGCCCTGAGTTCCGCCGCCGCTGTTGACGTCAGGACATAAGCGGGGCTCAATCTCGCCAGTCCGGCCCGAGTTCCTGTTCAATGATTTGTAAGGGGGAAAGTGGCGAAACTTTTCCTGCCAGTCCTTCTTCAACGCGCGCATCGAGCAACTGCCGCAATTCCTGCCATGCGTCATCGGCGTCCGACTTCTGCTGGGGGAAGAGGCGTTCCAGCGCATATTGCTTAATGGTCTTGCCTTGCAGAGCGGCCATTGCCTTCAGGCTCTGATGCTGCTGGTCGGTCATATCGATGGTCAGGCGGCTCATAGGCACCTCTATGGCGTTGGTGCGAACATTATCACAAATGTGGGGAGCGCGCCAAATGATGGGCAGCGTCTCTACTCCCCGACCGTCAGTTCCTCATAGCAGCCTTCCGCTTCCGGTGCCGGGCCACGTCGCAAGGGCAATGCCGTCACGCGGACCACGCGGACGGTGTCGCCATGGGGGAAGGTGATCAGATCGCCCGCGCGCACCGGGGCGTGGGCGCGGTCGATGCGGCGGCCGTTGAGGCGGACATGCCCGTCCTCGGCCAACTTCTGTGCGGTCGAGCGACTCTTGCAGAGCCGCACGAACCACAGAAATTTGTCGATGCGCAGGCTAGGGCCGTGGCCGGCGCCCGCGATCGGATCAGCCATTGCGGCCGAGCAGGTCGGCAAGGCCGGCAAAGGCGTTGTTGACCGGGGCGGGGCTGCTGCCCGCCGACGCCGGACGGGGCGAGCCGCCATCCTTGCCGGGGCGACGATTGCCGCCATTGGGCTTCCCGTCGCGCGACTGCGGGCCACGCGGCTGCTGCCCCTGCGGACGGCCATGCTGCGGACGATCATTGCGGGGCTTCTGTCGGCCCTTGAAAGCCCAGTTGGTGCCGGTTGCGACCGGGGCGGCTTCGACGGGCGCTTCGGCTGCTGCCGCGACCTCTTCGCCTTCCGCTGCGATGGCCGGTGCGGCCTCCGCTTCTGTCTCTTCGGCCGGACTTTCCGGCGTGGCGACTGGCGCGATCGGTTCGGGCGCGATCGGCTGGGGCGTGATCGGGCGGAAACCGGCGAGGCGCATCAGCGTCAGGAAGGAGGCTTCCGACAGGCCCAGCGACACGATCTGTGGGCTGGCATGGGTGAAGGCTTCATTCTTCGCGATCGCCTCATGCGCGGCGCGTGCCATGCGTTCGGCCATGTCGATGCGCAGCATCTGATCGCCAAAGCCCCGGAAGCCCGCGATCCGTGCGCCCATCTGGGCAGTCTTTTCGCCCGCCGGGATCAGCGTCAGGCCGGGGCCGGGCAGCGGCAGGCAGGGCTTGGCGATGCGCGCGGCCAGCAAGGCGGAGCGCCAGCGCGCCGCGCCGGGCTTCAGCAGGCCATGATGATAAATGTCGAGCACGCCGATATCGATGCCCGCCTTGCGCAGCAGATGGCGTTGTTCCTTGTCCAGATGGCCCAGCGCCGAATCGAGATCGGTGCGCGCGATCACGCCGGCGGCGTCGCCCAACTGGGCGAATACGGCGCGGACGACGGCGGGCACGGCCGGATCGGCGGCGCTTTCCGCCATCTTCACCAGCGGCAACAAATGCTTCTGCTTCTGCGCGTCGAACCAGGTGGCGAGGCGGGCGACAACCTGCTTCTGCACGTCCTGACCCAGGCTAAGTAACGCACGATCCAGCCGAATTTCGGGCGCCAGCAGGCTTGGCCCCGCCAGCAGAGCGGCCACGACCGTCTCTCCCCAGGCGATCCCCGGCGCCTGTCCCGCCTCGTCCAGCAGGGCGAAATCCGTATCCGCCGCTGCAATCAGTTCTTCAGCCTTCACTCGTAATACCTTTCCAAGGCGCCGTTCCGCGGCCGCCAGCAACATCTTTCGGTCCTGATGCCGCGTAGCGGGATCAACCGAGAATCGAAATCCGTCAAGTCGTCCGATCGTCTCGCCATCGACGCAAACCGTCCCGTCCTGCTCCACCGTGACCGGCAGGCTGCTGGCATTCTGGCCGATATCGCGCAACAAAACGGAGGTGCGACGGTCCACGAAACGCTGGGTCAGCGCGGCGTGCAGGGCATCGGACAACTTCTCCTCCAGCGCGCGGGTGCGCTCGGCCATTTCGACCGGATGCGCCAGCCAGTCGGGGCGATGGGCGATATAGGACCATGTGCGCGCGGCGGCGATCCGGCCGGACAATGTGTCGATATCGCCCTGCACCGAATCGAGCCGGGCCACCTGCTGCGCGAACCAGTCGCGCGGGATGTGACCGGTGCCTTCGGACAGGAAGCGCCAGATTCGGCTGACCATGCGGGCATGATGGTCCGCGCCCAGCTTCTGGAAATCGGGCAGGCCGCAGGCGCCCCAGAGCCGCTCGACCTGCCGCTTGCCCTTCACCCGCTCGATCACCAGCGGATCGTCGGCCATGCGGCGCAGCACCGCATGGTCGACCGCCTCGGGTGCGGCGCGCAGTTGCGGCCGTTCCGGCTTCTGCTCCAGATCGAACAGCAGATGGTCGAGCCGGTCGGTGCGCGGCGTGCCGTTGCGCCAGAAAAGCTGCTCCACCGGCGGGAAGCGATGCGCCTCGATCGCTTCAATCTCTTCGGGCGTGAAGGCGGCGTCGCCATCTTCATGGCCGAGGCTGCCGAAGGTGCCGTCCTTATGATGTCGCCCCGCGCGCCCGGCGATCTGCGCCATTTCACTGACGGTCAGGCGACGGCTGCGGCGGCCGTCGAATTTGCGCAGCGAGGCGAAGGCGACATGGGCGACGTCCAGGTTCAGGCCCATGCCGATCGCGTCGGTCGCGACCAGATAATCGACCTCGCCATTCAGGAACATCTGCACCTGGGAATTGCGGGTGCGGGGGCTGAGCGCGCCCATCACCACCGCCGCGCCGCCCCGGAAGCGGCGCAGCATTTCGGCCACGGCATAGACCTCCTCGGCGGAGAAGGCGACGATGGCGGATCGCTTGGGCAAGCGGGACAGCTTTTTCGCACCCGCATAGGAGAGGGTAGAAAAGCGCGGGCGGCCGATGATGTCCACGTCGGGCACCAGCGCCTTCACCAGCTTGGCGATGCTGGCGGAGCCGAGGATCATCGTTTCCTCGCGGCCGCGTGCGCGCAGCAAGCGATCGGTGAAGATATGGCCGCGTTCCGGGTCCGATCCCAGTTGTGCCTCGTCCAGCGCGACGAAGGCGAAATCCTCCTTCACGCCGGATTCGCGCCCGCCGCCGATCGGCATGGATTCGGCCGTGCACAGGAAATAGCGGGCGCCCGGCGGCACGATCTTTTCCTCGCCGGTGATGAGGGCGACTTGGTTAGCGCCCTTGATCGCGACCACCCGGTCATAGACTTCGCGCGCCAGCAGGCGCAGCGGGAAGCCCATCATGCCGCTGCTATGGCCGCACATCCGCTCGACGGCGAGGTGCGTCTTGCCGGTATTGGTCGGTCCCAGGACGGCGGTGATGGAAGAACGGGCGAACTGGACCATTGTGCCGCCTATGTCGGGCAGGATGCGCCGGGGAGCAAGGAGATTTCCATGTTCCGCCCGACAAGCCGTGCCCGTCGGGCCGCCGGCACGGTTCGTCGCACCAATCGCCGTCATCGCATCGTCTTTATTTGACTTTAACCCTGTACGTTCACAACAGTCCCACCACGCATGGCGCGGGGGACGTTGCCGATGCGGCAATGAAAAAGCCTTAAGGGTCGCGGGTTTGTTTCAGGATAGTCAGTTCGGATCGCAGCAGGGCGGCGCACCCGTATCCCTGTGGCTGGCCGATTCGCTCGCCCGCACGCCGGTAACGCCGCAGGACTGGCGCAGCCGCCTGCGCGACTGGGCGGATGAGGTGGAGCTGGCCCCTGATCTGGGCCAGCGCATCGGCAGCCTCACCTGGTTCCGTGGCCTCGCAACCTGTTTCGGCCTGTGCGCCACCGCCCTCTATCTTTCCCCCGGTTTCCAGCCGGTGCCCGGCGCGCCCGGACCGCAACTGAGCGACGCGCACTATGACGAAGTGCGCAGCCAGATGATCACGCCGCTGGCGCTGGGCGCGGACAGCGGCCATCGCATGGGGCCGACCGACGCGGTCCAGCCGCTGCGCGAAACGCCCGAGCGGCCGCAGATCGAACTCAATGCACAGGTGGGCAGCAGCGACAGTCTGCCCCGCGCTTTGTCCCGCGCCGGGGTCAGCAGCGGTGACGTCTCCACCGTGATGGCGATGGTCAGCGGCGACATTGACGGCGGAGTGAAGCCCGGCACCCGGCTCGACATCCTATTGGGTCGCCGCGCCAGCCGGGATCGGCCGCGTCCGCTCGACAGGCTGGCCTTCCGCGCGCGGCTGGACCTCAGCGTGGAACTGACGCGGGCCGGTGGCGTGCTGTCGGTCAAGCGCATCCCGATCCGGGTCGACAATACGCCGCTGCGCATTCAGGGCGTGGTCGGCGAAAGCATCTATCGCTCGGCCCGTGCGGCGGGCGCGCCGCCCAGCGCGGTGCAGGCATTCCTGCGCGTGATCGCGCAGCAGGTCGATCTGGGCAGCATCGCGGCGGGCGACCGCTATGACATCGTCACCGACTATCATCGCGCCGAAACCGGCGATGTGGAAGTGGGCGAACTGCTCTATGCGGGCCTGAAGCGCGCGCGCGGCAAGTCGGTCGACATGCTCAAATGGACGAAGGACGGCCGCACCGAATGGTTCGAGGCGTCGGGCGTGGGCGAGCGGCGCGGCGTGCTGACCTCGCCGGTGGCCGGGCGCATATCATCCGGTTTCGGTATGCGGAGCCACCCGATACTGCGCTATAGGCGACTGCATGCCGGCGTCGATTTCGCCGCTCGCTATGGATCGCCCATCTATGCCGTGACCGACGGCGTCATTTCCTATGCCGGGCGCCATGGCGGCCATGGCAATTATGTCCGCATCGAACATGGCAGCGGCCTTGCCACCGGCTATGCCCATATGAGCCGGATCGCGGCAGCGCCGGGCCAGCGGGTGCGCCGGGGTCAGGTGATCGGCTATGTCGGGTCGACCGGCCTGTCGACCGGCCCGCATCTCCATTATGAGCTGTATCGCAACGGGCAGGTGGTCAATCCGCTGTCGGTGAAGTTCACCACCACCGCCCAGCTGGCGGGCAGCGAACTCGCCGCCTTCCGCGCGAAACTGGCGCAATATCAGGGGCTGCGCGTGGGGCTGCACGACAGTTTCGCGCAAAAGGCCCCGGCCGCCCCGGTGGCACAGGGCAAATAAGGCGCAGAATAGTAACAAATCCCGTTCGCCCTGAGCCTGTCGTCGAAGGGCGTTGCGCGCGCCGTTGACCTGCGGTCGCCTGCCGGCCCGACAGGCTCAGGGCGAACGGAAATGGAGAGGCTCTTTCCGCTTATCGTCTACTGGGCTAGGGCGCTGCCATGACTGGTTCCTTTACCGCCATCCTGCTTGCTGGCGCCCGCCCGATTCCCGATCCGCTGGCGCAGGCCGCTGGCGTTGCGGTCAAGCCGCTGGTGCCGGTCGGCGGGGAGCCGATGATCAACCGGCCGGCGCGCGCGCTGCTTGCGCATCCGGCGATCGACCGGGTGATCATATTGACGCAGCGGCCCGACCTGTTCGCGGATGATCCCGCCACCGGCTGGCTGGCGACCGATCCGCGCGTGCGGTTCGAAACGGGCGGGCAGGGGATCGCCTCGTCGCTGCTGGCGCTGCTGGAAAAGGGCGACCTGCCTTTCCCGATCCTGCTGACCACGGCCGATCATGTGCTGCTGGACGCCGCAATGCTGGACCAGTTCGTCGCCGAAGCGACCGGGGCAGATATCGCCGTGGCCATGGTGGAGCGGGACACGCTGCTGGCGCGCTATCCGGGATCGCGCCGCACATGGCTCAAATTCCGCGATGGCTGGTGGTCGGGCGCGAACATCTTCTGGTTCGGCAGCGACAAGGCCCGCCCGGTCATCGCCCTGTGGCAGGAGGTAGAGCAGGACCGCAAGAAGGGCTGGAAGATCCTGGCCGCCTTCGGGCCGTTCGCGCTGCTGGGCGCATTACTGCGCATCCTGACGCTGCGCGGCGGCATCGCGCGGATCGGTCGCAAATTCGGCCTGACCGCGCGGCTGGTGGCGATGGAGAGCCCGGAAGCCTGCATCGACGCGGACAAGCCGGATGACGTCACGCTGATCGAGTCGATTTTGGCGCGGCGATAGGCCTTCCGGCACGTCCCCGTCAGCACCGGAAAACTATTGGTAAGCGACCCGCGCGGGTATGATGAGCCGGATCTCTGTGCCTTGCCGGGCTACAGAGCTGATTTCCAATGTCCCGGTCAGCCGACACGCGCGTTCACGCATGCCAACCATGCCATAATGGCCTTCGCGCATGCCTGTTTCGATGACAGGCGATGGCAGTCCGCTGCCATCATCGACGACTGCAACGGACAGCCGTTCCGTTCCGTGAGAGATGCGCAGGAGGATGGTCGACGCGGACGCATGGCGAAGGCTGTTGCTGACCGCTTCCCGCACGATCCAGGCAGCTTCATCAGCCACCGGACCGCAAACCAGACGGACGACGCCCAGTTCTTCGATCGTCCAATGGAGTCGTTCGCCGATAAGATCGCGGAGCAAGGCATCGAGCCGCTCGGCAAGCACGACTGGTTCGAGATCCTGACGCAGAGTGTGGACGCGCTCCCGGCTCTCGATCAGCACCTCCTCTGCGCGGTCGAGGGTCGTTTCGAGTTCGGCTCTGGCTCTTTGGCCGCGGGGAAGCAGTTCGACCACGGCCTGAAAGCGCAGCATCAGGCCCTGAAATCCTTGGAGGAGCGTATCGTGCAGTTCGCGTGCGATGCGTTCGCGTTCGAGCAGTTGCGCTTCGACCCGGCCGCGCGCCCGTTCCGCGACCACCTGCAATCGCCATCGATACAGCAGCCATGATGCGCCAAGCAAAATGGCGAGGCAAAAGGCGAGGAACCACCTTGTCTGGTAGAAGGCGGGAGCGATCTCAAAGGACAGGAGCTGGCCCTCCTTGTTCCATATGCCATCATTATTTGCAGCGATGACGCGAAACGCATAGCGGCCCGGTGCAAGGTTGGTGAAGAGGGCCTGCCTTTCCGTGCCTGCGTCAAACCAGCCTGCGCCCGCGCCGGACAGATGGTAGCGGAAGCGGTTTTCCTCCGCGTCCGTCAGGCTGAGCGCACTATAGTCGATCTGGACCCTCTGGCTATGAGCGGGCAGCATGATTTGCCCATTCCCGATCGCGTAACGCACAGCATCGACGTGCACGGCTTTGATCACGACCGGCGGTGCCATGGAATTTTGCGTCAGGCGGTAGGCTGCCGTCCAGGCAAGACCCTGGTTGGTCGCGAACCAGAGCCGGCCCTTATCATCCTCCACCATGTCATTGGCATCGAACAGATTGGATCGCGCGCGATAATTGCCTTCATGGCCGATGCGTTCATAGGGAATGGGCCGGCCGGGATGGGCGAAGCCAGCCTCAAGCGCAGCGTTTCTGATCCGCACGATCCCGGTCGCGCCATTCAGCCAGGTCCATCCATCGCGCGTGCGGTGAATGCCGGTTATGCCGGCGAGAAAAGGATAGATACGCTCCGTCAGCGTCTGGGTCTTGCCACCGCCCAGATAGGTCAGGCCCTTTTGCCCGCCCACGAGCAGGTGGCCGCCATCCTGCAACAGGGTGTTGACCGAACCGATAAGGCTGGTTGCACGCGGGAGCAAAAGCGTTTCGGTGGCGCCATCGATACGGAAAAGCCCTTGGCGGCTGCGTGCAGCGATCAGCCCTCCATCGCCCGCTGCTCGCAGCAACGTAATCGTTCCGCCGGGCTGACCTGCCGGGCCTGCCGTCGGCAGAAGGTGATTGCCCTCCAGGCGATAGAGGCGATCCATGCCTGCCCAGAATTGCCCCTTGGCATCCACTGCGCAACTGACCGACAACGGCCCTTCGACCGCCGTCTGGCGTCCGACCTCACCCTTTTCGGTCAGATCCAGCAGAAAGGCGCCCGACAGGCTGATCGCCAACAGCCTGCGTTCGTTGCCGCACAGGACCCCGACATCGGATTTGCGAAAGATCAGCTTCGGCCTGGCATCCGCCGCAACGCGATAGACGCCCGCAGTGCCGGCATAAAAGAAACGCGCAGAACGCGGTGGCTTCACGAAGCCGGTCACGACCGTATCATCGCCAGCCTGGATGAGATTGGCTTTGGCAAAGCGGTCGAGGCCTGCCTCGGTCCCGACCCAGATATTGCCTTCCCGATCTTCAAGCGCCGACAGGCTCAACCCGTCGATAAGTCCGGCCGCTTTTCCCGCGATTTCGAGCCTGGGCAGTGCCTTTGGAAGGTAGCCCAGGCCTTCATTCTGCCCGGTGATCCAGATATGGCCATAGCGATCGATGGTGACATGGCGCGTGATGTAAGGGGTGCTGACCGCGGGCAAACGGATGCGCGGGCTGTTTGGCACGAGCGCCCTCAAGCCCTTGTCATCTGCCAGCCACAGCCGATGGGCATCGTCTTCCGCCAAGGCGGCGTAGGATGCGACCTGCTCGTTCAATTTGACAAAGCGCGACGCGTTTGGCGCGAGGCGCAGCAGATGCGGAGGCAGCGCCACATACAGGCTGCCGTCCGACGTGGCCAGCAGCGGCCCCATCATCCCGTCGATCAGACCCTGCTGCGCGCCATAGCGGCTCCAGCGGCCATGGGCGTATCTGGAGAGGAGTATCTTGCCGCGCGCATCCGCCGCGACCCAGACCGATCCGTCCCGCGCCTGTACGATCGCACTGACGCCGCCTTGTGGTGGCCAGGGATTGGCGTCATGCAACCTGCCGTCGCGATAGACGGCGATGCCGCCGAAATCATAACCGACCCAGATATCGCCATTGCGCGCCGCAAGAAGTGCGGTGACCTGAAGCGATCTGCGGGGATCGTCACGGTCAGGCAGAATCCGGTCAAACCGAATGCCATCGAAGCGATAAAGACCAGTGGATGATCCCAGCCAGAGAAAACCGTCCTTTCCCTGCGCCAGCGCCCTGATATTGCCGGGTGCGCCGTCCTTCAGGCTCCAACCGGTATGGCGCATCTGGGACAGGGATTGAGCCGGGCCTTGCGCCCGCCCCTCCCCGGTAAGAGGGGCAAGCAACAGGGAGGCGATCAGCGCCCAATATCTTACCATCCTACTGTCGATTGCATCATGCTAACGGGGCTTCTCGGGTCGAGGGCGGATGCCGACACCGCCAAGCGGCAAGCGGCAAGCGAACAGACCTAGCGCCATGCGTCCGGCGCACAAGTCCCCCTATAGTGGGGCGATCGCCCCCTCCTTCGGGGCTTTGCCGAATCATAACGCTGCCGCATCATTCCGGATATGCTGGATCGTTCAAATGCCCATATTTTGACGCCAGCCTATCGAGGAGGGGCCTCCGCATCAGGCGAGAACAGGTCGGCAGAGGCAATCGATCCCGACTATCTTCTGGGCCTGTTGAACAAGGCGCAGAATGCGTTGCAAAACGACCCGCAGGATGCACGACATTATCTGGATCGGGTCTGCCGCTTGTTACGGCAGGCAAGTCGTCCGCAAGATTCTTCGCTGCCGCTCATTCCATCGCAACCGGACACCCATCAGGCGCCGCAGGCCGGAGGCCTTGCCGGATGGCAGTTGAGAGAAGTCACGGCTTATGTTCAAAATCGGCTGGGTCGGCCCCTCATTGTCGAGGAGCTGGCGCTGGTCGCGAGCCTGAGCCCCGGACATTTCTGTCGCGCCTTCAAGGTCAGCGTGGGCGAAACGCCGCATGCCTATGTGATCCGCCAGCGCATCCGGCGCGCGCAACGGCTGATGCTGGAAACCGGAAACAGCCTGTCGGACATCGCCAGTGCCTGTGGCCTTGCCGATCAGGCGCATCTGACGCGCCTGTTCAAGCGGCTGGTTGGCACGACGCCCTTGCTATGGCGACGAACCTGGCAAAGAGCGGTCGCATGAACAGCAAACGTCTTGAGGCTTTCACGGACGGTGTGATCGCCATCATCATCACCATCATGGTGCTGGAACTCAAGGTGCCGAGCGGCGGCTCTCTGGCCGATCTGGCGCAACGTCTGCCGTTGCTGATCGCCTATATATTGAGCTTCGTGAATGTCGGCCTCTATTGGAATAATCACCATCATCTGTTCCAGCTCAACCCGCGTATCGACGGGCGGGTGTTGTGGGCGAACCTGTTCTTGCTCTTCTGGCTTAGCCTTGTGCCCTTCGTCATCCGCTGGCTGGATGACAGCGCCTATTCGACAGGCGCGACGGCGACCTATGGCATCGTGCTGGGCGGGGCCGCCATCGGCTATTTCCTCACCGAGCGGGCGATCGTGGCCTGCAACGGGACCGAATCCAAGCTGGCACGGGCGCTGGGGATGGACTGGAAAGGCTGGGGAACGCTGGCCATCTATGGCGCAGCTATTCCCCTGAGTTTCGTGAGCCGCTGGGTCGCGGTGGGCCTCTATATCCTTGTCATCGCTCTTTGGTTCGTCCCGGATCGGCGCTTTGCGCGGGTTGCCGCGCGCTGATTCATGCGCCGTGCGGCAGGGCGGCCGCAGGATGACGCACGCACAGCAGGGTGCCCAGCAGCACGACGCCGCCAGCGACCAGCAGAGGCAGGGCAAGGCCCATATGCGTGACCATCAGTGCACCGGCTGCCGCGCCCGCGAAGATCGCAACGATGGCGCCGATGCGACGGCCGAGATTGGGATTATTGCCCCCGGCCAGACTGGAGTCCGCTGCAATGCCCGTGACCGTCAGGGTGAGCACCGTGGTCGTGAGGTCGGGCACCTTCAACTGACGGATGGTGGCATTGCGGAAACCCATGGCGATGGCGGTCAGCGCGATGATCGCGAACAGCGCGACGGTCGGCTTGAGCGAGGGAATGTCGAAGCCGAGCGCGACGATGGCGGCGATCCACAGCAAGGCCGCTTCGATCAGGGCGGCAACGGTCAGCCAGTGCCGCAACGGTCGCTTGCCGAAACCCTGCCCGACGCGGCCGGCGATGAGGGCGCCGATGAAGAAGGTCAGCAGCGCGACCAGATAGGGTGCGACCTTGAAGCCGGGCGTCCCGGCGGCGGCGAAGCCAAGGAACACGACGTTTCCGGTCATATTGGCGGTGAACACCTTGCCCAGGCCCAGCACGCTGACGGCATCGACCAGGCCGGTCGTGGTCGACAGCAGCAGGAGCAGGCCGGGAAGCGGGGAGGAATTTTGCGGGGCTGGCGGCATGGGGAAAATCCTTTGAAGGGTTAGAAACGAAAATTGGCTTCGAAGCCGGTCATGGCGATGGTCCTGGCCGGGCCGGTGTCGCGGATGAAGGCGCCCGGCGCGAAGAGAGACAGGGAAGTGGACAGTTCCAGCTCCGGCGTCGCCTGCCAGGCAAGCGTCGCTTCGGCTTCCTTGCCGATGAAGCGGGAGCGGCTGTCGCCAGCGGCGCGGATCAGATTGCCGGGAATGTCGTAGACGCCGTCATTGCGGGCGTAGCGCCAATAGGCCATCGCGGCGAGACTGGCGGAAAAGCCGTTGCCCAGCGGCGCGCTGAGGCGGGGATTGAGGCTGACGATATTGGTCGGGCCGACGGGTGAGAGTTCGCCGAAATATTTGCCTTTGGGGAACAGCGCGTTGAACGTGCCCAACCTGTCATCTTCGCTGTTACGATCGCCGCTGACGATGTTGAAGCGCAGCGTCGCGTCGGGGGATAACGGCAGGCGGCGCAGGGTGCGGCCGACTTCGGTGCCGATCGTCCAGGCGGCAATGCGCTGCCCTTCATAATGGCCAAACTGGTAGACGCCCTCGACATTCCAGTGCCAGTCGCCGCGCACGCCATGCGATCGGGCGCCGATGCTGTGACGTTCCTCCCGCCCGGTCAGCCCGCCGAAGCGCGCGGCGCGGTTGCGATAGCGCAGATAATAGAGGTCCAGTTCTGGCAGCGTCGCATAGGCGCCCCACAATTTGCGGGTGTCGGAGGTGCGATCGTCGAAGCTGGCGGGACCGGGTTGCACCGGGTTCAGCAGGAACAGGTCGAGTTTGCGTCCTTTGCCCAGCAATAGGCTGCCGCGCACGCCATCGAAGGCCAGCGGCGTATTGGGGCCATAGCGGGTGCCGACCAGCCTTTCGGTGCCGAGCGAAAGCATCTGCCGCCCGCCGCGCAGGGTGACGGGGCCGACGCCCACTTCGGCGAAGCTCTGGAGCATGTCGACGCGGCTCTGGTCGATCGGGCCGGCTGCGGGGGCGACCCCGACCGCATAGCTGATGATCGGCTGAACGAAGGCGCGGGCATGGAGCGCGTCGGGCGCGCCGACATGCAGGTCTGCATAGGGCATGGCCCGCGCCCAGAGATAGGAGTCGTCGGGGGCGTCGGCTCCGCCCCACAGGTTGTTGCGGTAATTCTCATTGCGTAACCGGACTTCCACGCCGGTCGAGAGCCAATTGTCATCACCAAGCGGGATATATTTGAACGGGCCGGTCCAGTGGTGGCCGCGCTTTTCCGCGTCGGCCAGATCGGACCAGTCCTCATCATAGCGGGTGATCGACAGGGTCGGCGCCTGCCAGGCCTCGGTCGTCTGCGCGGCCAGCGGGCCGGACGCGCAGAGCGAAAGGGCTAGGCAGGCAGTTTTCTTAAGCACGGCGCTGCGCCTGTTCGGCGACGAGCGCCGCGAGGATGAAGCCACCGATCAGGCCGAGATGCTCGAAAAAGGCATTTGTCGCCATGAAGCGATCTTGCCCCATCGGCATCGTCCAGAAGGCGTTGGCGGTGAAGGCGGCGAGCAGGGTGAAGACTCCCAGCATGCCCGCGCCCAGCCAGACCAGCCGGCCAGTCAGGATCAGCAGCGGGCCGACCAGTTCGAGCGCGATGGTGAGCGCCGCCCAGAGCGCTGGCGGGCTCATGCCGAAATGCGCCTGTTCCGCGACCGCCGCCGACCAGTCAGTCAGTTTGACGATGCCGCCCAGCAGATAGGCGCCGACCAGCAACAGCCGGGCGATGAACCAGGTTGGCTTCCAGTCGAGGATAGCGTCGACGAAGCGCGGGTCGCGGTCGGGCCGCATCTTACTTCGCCTCCGGGGCGTGGACTTCGGCGATATAGCCGCCGGGGAAGCGCAGGATGGCGCTCTGGCGGCCAGCGACGGTCTGTGGCGCGACCAGTGTTTCTACGCCAGCCGCCGACGCCTTGGCCAAGGTGGCGTCAAGGTCGGCGACTTCATAGCCGGTCATGTCGCGGCCATAGGGCCAGGGCAGTTGGCCGTCGGAGACGAAGACGGTCATCTTGCCATAGCCGCTGTCGATGGCGACGCGGCGGATGCTCTTGCCGGGCTGGCCGATTTCCTCACCTTTTGCGGCGCGGTCTTCGGAGACGATCTTGCCATGGGCAAAGCCGGTCCAGTCCTTGATGAATGTGTCGGCGACGTCGGCGGTCAGGTAGATGCGGTTTTCCGGAACGGTGGTGAGCGCGGGATAGTTGGGCTTGGCGGTGTGCCAGTAAAGCTGCATGTTCACGCCGCCGGCCCATTGCACCACCACGTCGCGGCCGATGGGATCGGGGAAGGTGGCGATGCGGCGCACGGCACCATGCTTCATGGCGGAAGCGACGGCTGCGTCCATGTCGCTGACCAGATAGCCGGTACGTTCATCGCCGAAGGGATAGGGGATCGGCGTCTTGAAGCCGAAGACCGAGACGGTGCCGGCCGGGGTCAGCGCCAGTTGCGACTTGGTGAGGCTGGGGGTGGGCGTCACCTGAAATTCGCCCTGCTTCGACGTCTTGCCGCCAAAGGTCGCGACGAAGCTGGCGACGAAGGCGTCGAACTGGCCTTCGGGCACATAGACATGGGTGGTGTCATATTGCGGGCCGACCGAATAATCGGCAGTGGTGGCGGCAGTTTTGGCTGTTGCCGGTACAGCAGCGATCGGGGTGGCGGCGACCATCAGGGTCGCGAGGATCATGGTGACGCGGGTCATGTCTGTGGCTCCGGTTAGTCAGGGGGCAAGACGGGTTCTAGGCAGCAAGCATCGCTCGATCGATCCGAATAAAATCGACCATCATGTTCGAATTAATGGAATGATTGGTAGCCGGCCTTTCCGCTGTGGGAGGGGCCGGAACCCGATCAGACGGCCCAGCAGCCGCAGCCGAGTGATCCCCAGAAGGTCTGCACATCGGCGGCCGGAACATCGGCGCCAAGGGCGGCGGCATGGTCGTGGCCATGGACGCCGCAAGCACTGGCACATCCACAGGCCGACGCCAGTTGCGCGCGGGCTTCACGGGTCTTGTGATAGCCGCCGAAGGTCGCGACCGGCGACCAGTCGGGCATGGGCTTGGGCAGGTCGGGTGCGAGCGGGGCATAGTCGCCCTCGCCAAAGACCACCTTGCCGCCCAGCAGGGTCAGGACCGATCGGATATGGACGATCTGATCCTCCGGCACGGAGAAATAGTCGGCGGACAGCAGCGCGAGGTCGGCCAGTTGCCCGGCCTTGATCTGACCCTTCTTGCCGATTTCGTTGGAGAACCAGGTGTTTTCATGGGTCCACATGGCCAGCGCCTTTTCCCGGCTGACGCGATTGTCGCCACGATAGAGGGCGAAGCCGCCCACGGTGCGGCCGGTGACGAGCCAGCTCAGCGACACCCACGGATTGTAGCTGGCGACGCGGGTGGCGTCGGTGCCGGCGCCCACAGGAATGCCCGCGGCGATCATGCGGGAAATCGGCGGGGTGCGCTCGGCCGCCTTCGCGCCATAGCGTTCGACGAAATATTCGCCCTGATAGGCCATGCGATGCTGCACGGCGATGCCGCCGCCCAGCGCGGCGATGCGGTCGATATTGCGGTCGCTGATGGTTTCGGCATGGTCGAAGAACCAGTTGATGCCCTGCAAGGGGATGTCCCGGTTCACCTTCTCATAGACGTCGAGCGCCCGGCCGATCGTTTCGTCATAGGTGGCGTGCAGGCGCCAGGGCCATTTATGTTCGGCGAGCAGGCGGATGACGGGTTCGAGGTCGCCCTCCATGCTGGGCGCCATGTCCGGCCGGGGCTGACGAAAATCCTCGAAGTCGGCGGCCGAATAGACCAGCATTTCGCCTGCGCCATTGTGGCGATAGGTATCGTCGCCCTGCCCCGGCGTGACCTGTTTCACCCAGCCGGAGAAATCGGCCAGCTCTTCCTTGGGCTTCTGCGTGAAGAGATTATAGCTGATGCGGACGGTCAGCTGATCGTCCTGATGCAGTTTCTCGATAATCTCATAATCGTCGGGATAATTTTGGAAGCCGCCGCCGGCGTCGATCACGCCGGTCACGCCCAGCGCATTGACATCGCGCATGAAATGGCGAGTGGAATTGAGCTGATAGTCCTGCGGCAGCTTCGGCCCCTTGGCCAGCGTCGAATAAAGGATCGTCGCATTGGGCTGCGCCAGCAGCAGGCCGGTCGGGTTGCCCGCGGAGTCGCGCACGATCTCGCCGCCCGGCGGGTTGGGCGTGTCCTTTGTATAGCCCACGACGCGCAGCGCGGCGGCGTTGAGCAGCGCGCGGTCATAGAGGTGCAGGATGAAGACCGGGGTGTCGGGCGCGACGGCGTTCAGTTCGGCGATCGTCGGCAGGCGCTTTTCAGCAAACTGATGCTCGGTAAAGCCGCCCACCACGCGCACCCATTGCGGGGCCGGGGTGCGATCGACCTGGGCTTTCAGCATATCCATCGCTTCGGCCAGCGTCGGCACGCCATCCCAGCGCAGTTCCATGTTGAAATTCAGGCCGCCACGGATGATGTGCATGTGACTGTCGATCAGGCCGGGGATCAGGCGATGGCCCTTGGCGTCGATCACGGTCGCGCCGGGGGCGGCGGCGCGGACTTCGGCTTCGCTGCCCACCGCCAGGAACTTGCCGTCGCGGATGGCGACCGCTTCCGCCACCGGATTGCTCCGGTCCAGCGTCGTCACCTTGGCATTGACGATGATCGTGTCGGTCATGGGGCGTTCCTTGGCGTTGGCAGAGAAGGGGGAGAGGAGGGCGGAGGCGGCCACCCCGGCCATGGCGTCGCGGCGCGTAATCATGCGTCGCCCTTTTGATTATCGGGCAGGCGCCCCAGCACATGGTCGCGGCATTCGTTGCGGGCGAAGCGGGCCAGTTCATGGCTGTCGGCCCAGCGCTTTGCGAGCGGGATGACCTGTTCGCCGATCAATATGCCGAGCAGGCCGATCAGGGCCACCACCGGGGGCGCGGGCGAGCGCACCCCCAGCAGCGAATAGACGATGCCGACCAGCAGACCGGCGCCCAGAGAGAGAAGATAGACTTTCATCGCCGGTCTCCTTTTCGGTTCTATCAGGCCTGGATGAAGGCGAGGATGTCGGCGTTCAGCACGTCGGCATTCACCGTCAGCATGCCATGCGAGTAGTCCTCATAGATTTTGAGGGTCGCATTGGGCAGGATCTGCGCCTGCAACACGCCAGCATTCTTGTACGGCACGACCTGGTCATCGTCGCCATGCAGCACCAGCGTCGGCACGGTGATGGCGGCCAGATCATCGGTCTGGTCGGTTTCGGAAAAAGCCTTGATGCCGTCATAATGGGCCTTGGCGCTACCCATCATGCCCTGACGCCACCAATTGTCGATGACGGCGGGCTTCACGTCCGCGCCTTCCCGGTTGAAGCCGTAGAAGGGACCAGCGGCGACATCGCGGAAAAATTGCGCGCGATTGGCGGCAAGGCCAGCGCGCAGGCCGTCGAACACAGCCATCGGCAGGCCATCGGGATAACGATCGGTCGCCAGCATGATCGGCGGCACGGCGCTGACCAGCACGGCCTTGGCCACGCGGCCTTCGGGCAAGCCATAGCGGGCGACATAGGCGGCGACTTCGCCGCCACCGGTCGAATGGCCGATATGGATGGCGTTTTTCAGGTCGAGGTGACGGGCGACGGCGGCGGCGTCGGCGGCATAATGGGCCATGTCATGGCCTTCGCTCACCTGTGCCGAACGGCCATGGCCGCGGCGATCATGGGCGATGACGCGATAGCCCTTCGACAGGAAGAACAGCATCTGCGCGTCCCAGTCGTCGGACGAGAGCGGCCAGCCATGGTGGAACATGATGGGCTGGGCGTCCTTGCTGCCCCAGTCCTTGAAGAAGATGTCGACGCCATCGTCGGTGGTCACGAAGCTCATGGGATGATCCTTTGTCAAAGTCGGGGGAAGAAGGAGGGGGACCGGCGGCCCCGGGGGAGAGGGAGAGAAGCCGCCGGTCCGCGCCAGACTTAGTGGCTGCCTTCGGAGGCGCCGAACATGGTCTTGGCGTATTTGATGCCCAGGCCATAGGCGCCGCCCCATTGCTTGGCGATGCCGGTGGTGGAGTCATAGGTTTCGGTGCGGGCCCAGTCGCGTTGCAGTTCCAGCATGTACTGGAGCGAGGTCATCGGCTTGGCGCCCAGCTGGATCATGCGCTGCACGGCGCGTTCATGGGCTTCTTCGCTGATATCGCCGCAGGCGTCGGCGATGAAATAGGCGTCGAAGCCCTGATCGATCGCGGAGGCGACCGGGCCGACTATGCAGACGCTGGTCCAAAGACCGGCGAACACGATGCGTTCCTTGCCGATGCGGTTCACTTCCTCGATCACGCCGGCATCTTCCCAGGTATTCATGCTGGTGCGATCGAGCAGGGGCTGACCGGGGAAGGCATCGGTGATCTCATCGAACATCGGGCCGGAGAAGCTCTTCTCCGCAACGGTCGTCAGAATGGTCGACACGTTGAAGGACTTGGCGGCGCGGCTGATCAGGGCAGCATTGTTGCGCAGCAGTTCAGGTGCGATCGACTTGGTCGCGAAAGACATTTGCGACTGGAAATCGATCAGAATGAGGGTGTGGTCGCTGGGCGAGAGGAGGGATTTTCCGGGGGTCGGCGTGGCGGTGATCGTCATAAGTCGGCTCCTTGCGTTCGGGCAGCATCTCGCTGCGGCAAGCATTGGATAGCTCGCAGGTTTGATTTGAAATACTCGGATAAAATTATCCGATATGTTCGAATTTTTCGAAATGTCAGATGGAGTGACAGTTCAGCAACGGGTGATTCGTTGCTGTCCGGCCCCCGATGTCCAACGCGCAAGATGATGCCTCCCGCGACGTTCGGGGTATTGGATCAAGCTGCGGTGATAGAGAGCATAACGACAAAAGCGTTGCCGCTGTGCATGCTGGATCAGACCTCGATGAGGCCCCGCTGGATCGCGATCGTGACGGCGTGCGTGCGGTCCCGGGCGCCCAGTTTGGAGAAGATCGACTTCATATGCCCCTTCACCGTCTCTTCGGTGATATCGAGCATCGAGCCGGCCAGCTTGTTGGAATTTCCAGATGCGGCCAGCGACAGAATCGCAATCTCTCTGTCGGTCAGCGGATCTTCCAGAACGTGCAGGGCGATCGCGGTCGCGACAGTGGCATCCAGATGCTTGCCGCCTACATGGACCGATCGAATGGCATCGAGAAGCTGCTTCCTGAGGCTGGCCTTGAGCAGGTAGCCCATCGCGCCGGACCGCAGCGCCCTCAGCGCGCGACCGTCGCCCGAATAGGTCGTCAGTACGATGATACGGGCATCGGCATGATTGGCCCGGATCGCCTTGATCGCATCAAGTCCCGAGCCGTCGGCCATCTGCAAGTCCATGAGGACGATATCGGGCAGCAGCTTATCGTAGGCCTCAACCGCGCTCACGCCGTTGTCCGCCTCCCCGACGATGTGCATGTCGGCCTGCGTGGACAGCATGGCGCGAACGCCCTCCCTCAGCAGGGCGTGGTCGTCCACAACCAGGATCGAGATGGGTGATACTGGATGCGGCATATCCGGACTAGGATTCGGACGCGGATGCATGGCTCTAACTAAGCCCGCTGCGCCGGAACTGTCCATGCATCTGTGTGACGCCAGGGCGGGCTAAAAGTCCCATTGATTGAGCACAGCCTTGAATCGGTCGGTTGCGATGTCGGCATGGAGGGTCCGAAGATCGAAGATGCAGATAGTGTCGTCGACCTTTCGGCGATCCTGATGTTTGTCGAGCGCTCCCAGAACGCCGATCATCATTTCGCGCGCCGCTTGCGCGACATCATTTGCCGATGCATCGATCGAGATTGGCCCCAAAAGACATGCCATGGATCGAACGTCGAGTTGCACTGCTGCGCGCATTGCTACGGCGGCCAGGCGACCCAGTCTCGCTGCATCGAGTTGGTCGGCATCTCCCATCCCGACAACCAGCAGGGAATTCGATCTCACGGGCGAAGGTGGACTGGATAAAATCAATGTCTCACCAAATCTGCCCTCGAACACGCCGCCAGCCCGCAAATGCGACAAGGTGCCGGAAAGTGCCGCATCAAGCGCGCAGGTGATGCCTCCGATCTGTGATGCGCAGGATATCTCGGGCATGCCCACGATCAGAAGATCAACGCGATCAGCAACCGGATCGACGCTGCCCGTGTGGAAGTGCATGGCGCGAAAACTGCCCACATGCTGCGTTGCGATGCCAGTCAAAGATGCTCCATCCTTCCATCGGGAACCATGCTGCATGACGGCCCCTCTGCCGGGATATGGGAGGTGCAGGCCTCCGTCGCGGTCAGGCCGAACGCGATTTGTAGATTATTGACCTATTCGGTCAGGAAGGAAGGGATGCGCTATGCGGTGCGTTTTACACGGGAGCGCTCGCACGAAAACCAAAGATCGGACCATCGACCCGGAAAGGCGCGCATTCGACGCTGCTTTAGCGTGAGCAGGGCGTGATCCTTGTCCCCGCTTGCCTGACGTGACAGGCGACAAGGGGCCGGAACGCAAGTTCAAGATCTGCCCGATCGGTTGTTTCCACATTGATATCGCCGAAATGCGGACGGCCAAAGGGCCGCTCCGTCTCCAGTGGCGATCGACCGGGCCAGCTAGTTCGCCTTCGCTCAACTTACGAAATGGCAATCACTATCGGCGAAAACTCTCCGCCGCGGCGCAGGCGAGCTTGTCGGCGCGTTCATTTTCCGGGTGGCCGGCATGGCCCTTCACCCATTGCCAGGTCACCTTGTGGCGCGCGGCGGCCTTCACCAGCGCCTGCCAGATTTCGACATTCTTGACCGGCTTGTTGTCGGCGGTCTTCCAGCCGCGCTTCTGCCAGCCGAAAATCCATTTGGTGATGCCGTCCATCACATATTTGCTGTCGGTATAGAGCGTTACCTGACAGGGCTTTTTGAGCAGATTCAGCGCCTCGACCGCCGCCATCATTTCCATGCGGTTGTTGGTGGTCTGCGCTTCGCCGCCGGAAATTTCCTTTTCCGTGTCGCCAAAGCGCAGCACGGCGCCCCAGCCGCCGGGGCCGGGATTGCCCTTGCACGCGCCGTCGGTGAAGATGTCTACGGTGGGGAGGTCGGTCATAATATGTCCATAGCTTGTGCTCCTGCGCACGCAGGAGCCTAGGGCGGCAGGCGCCGCGTCCGGAACCCTGGGCTCCTGCCTGCGCAGGAGCACTTTATGTCAGGCGCCCAGCAAGGCTGCCGGGTCTGCCTTGGCGTAGAAATCCAGCCGGCGCAGATAGGCGAGCGGGTCCTTTCGCGTCACCAGCGCGTCGGCGGGCGTGTTGATCCAGTCATAGGCGCGTGTCAGCAGGAAGCGCAGCGCCGCGCCCCGACAGAGAATCGGGAAGGCGGCGCGTTCCGCCTCGCTCAGCCCATGCGCCTGTGCGTAGCCTGCGCCGATCGCCATGGCGCGATCGCCATGCCAGATCGCGCCATCATTGCTGAAGCACCAGGCGCTGTGGGTGACGGCCAGATCATAGGCGCGGATATCGGTGCAGCTGAAATAAAAGTCGATGAGGCCCGTCACTTCCTCGCCCAGCATCAGCACATTGTCGGGGAAGAGATCGGCATGGATGACGCTGCGAGGCAGATCGGCGGGCCAATGGGCGTCCAGAAACGCCAGTTCCTCCGCCACCCGCGCGCCAAGGCCCGGTTCGATCTGGTCGAAATCCTCGCCGCATTTGGCGGCCAGTGCATGCCAGCCGGCAATGTCGAGCGTATTGCGCCGCTCCCCGGCAAAGCCTTGCGCTGCCTTGTGCAATTCGCCCAGCGCCACACCGGCCGCGCGCGCCTGTCCCGGCGTCGGTTCGGTCACGCTAATGCCGGTCAGAAATTCGATCAGGCAGGCGGGGCGGCCCGAAAGCTGCTGGAGTCGCTTGCCCTCCCGATCGGCGATGAAGCGCGGGACGAGGCAACCGCGCGCAGCCAGATGGTCGAGCAGGTCCATGAAGAAGGGCAGGTCCGCTTCATCCACCCGCTTTTCATAGAGGGTCAGGATATAGCGATGACCCTTGCCGTCGGGGCCCGTGGTTTCCAGCAGATAATTGCTGTTCTCCACGCCTTCGGCAATGCCCTTGGCCGATACCAGCCGACCGGCATCATAGCGCAGGAGGAATGCGTCAATCTCTTCAGCGGGGACGTGGGTATAGACGGCCATGGTTCAAGCGGTCTCCAGTCCGCGAGGCAGCTTGAAGGCGATCGTCTCCTTAGCCGTTTCCACCTGCTGTTCGACCACGGCAAAGCGCATGCCGATCCGCTCCACCACTTCTCGCACCAGTATTTCCGGGGCGGACGCGCCCGCAGTCAGGCCCAGCGTCCTTACATTGGCCAGCCAGTCGAAATCGATGTCGGCGGCGCGCTGGATCAGGCGGGCAGGGGTGCCCTCCCGCTCGGCGACCTCGACCAGTCGCAGCGAATTGCTGCTATTGGGCGCGCCGATCACATAGACCGCGTCGCATTTGGCGGCGATCGCCTTGACGGCGGTCTGGCGGTTGGAGGTGGCGTAGCAGATATCCTCGCCTTTGGGTGCGGATATGGTCGGGAAGCGACGTTCCAGCGTGGCGACGATCGCGGCGGTATCGTCCACCGACAGCGTCGTCTGCGTCAGGAAGGCCAGATTGTCGGGATTGGCAGGGGTGAAGGCCTCGGCATCCTCGACCGTCTCGATCAGGCTCATCGTGCCTTCGGGCACCTGCCCGAAAGTGCCGATCACTTCGGGATGGCCCTTATGCCCGATGAACAAGATGTGTCGTCCGGCATCGACCTGTCGTTCGGCCTGGCGATGGACCTTGCTCACCAGCGGGCAGGTGGCGTCCAGATAGTCAAGTCCGCGCTGTTCCGCCTTGGCTGGCACCGCCTTGGGCACGCCATGGGCGGAAAAGACGACGGGGACGCCATCGGGCACCTGATCCAGGCTTTCCACAAAGATCGCGCCCTTGGCCTTCAGCCCGTCGACCACATATTTGTTATGGACGATTTCGTGGCGCACATAGACGGGCGCGCCATATTTCTCGATCGCCCGCTCCACGATGATGATGGCGCGGTCGACCCCGGCGCAGAAGCCGCGCGGGGCGGCGATCAACAGGGTCATCGGCGGCAGGGTGGCGGGCGCGTCGGTCATGCCTGCCGCTTAGGCCAATGTCGCCCCGGATGAAAGGGCCAAGAGGAAAGCCGCCTCCTTCCGGTTGCTTCGGACGTGGGGGATGGATAAGGAAGCGCAGAGCGTCTGGTCATGTGGGCTTTGCGAAGGATTATCTGCTGGTGAAACTGTCTAATATCGCCCTGACTGCTATGCTGGCACTGGCTCTGGCGGGTTGCTCGCGCCGGGGTGAGATCGACCCGACCGGCGGTATCGTCTCGGTCCGATCGGCCTGCCCGACGGCGGCGATTCCGGCCCAGACCGGCGACATCACCCTGTTCAGCCCGGCCGGCAGCACCGACGCTTCGGCGATCGACGTGGTGGCCAACATCACCGATCTGCGCTCCACCTGCGCGGAAAGCGATCAATTCTATACCGAAGCGACCTTCACCGTGAATGCGCGCCGCAGCGACGCCAGCGCCGCGCGACAGGTGATCCTGCCCTATTTCTCGGTCGTGGTGCGCGGCGGCAATGCCGTGGTCGCCAAGCGGCTGGGTCAGGTGACGCTGAACTTTGCCGCGGGCGAGTATCGCGCCAGCGCGCAGGCGAAGGCCGGCGCCTATGTCGACAAGGCCGCGGCCACGCTGCCCGCTGATATCCAGACCAAGATCACGCAGAAGCGCAAGGCCGGCGATGCCGATGCCGCGATCGATCCCTTCGCCCAGCCGGACGTCAAGGCGGCGTTGCAGCGAACCAGCTTCGAGCTGCTCGTGGGTTTCAACCTGACCCAGGAACAGCTCAAATATAACGCGACCCGTTAAAGCCCATTGAACTGTTTCCGTTCGGGCTGAGCGAAGTCGAAGCCCGCCACTGAGCGAAGCGAAGTGCTTCGCCATGCTCAGCAAAGGCCCTTCGACTTCGCTCAGGGCGAACGGAGTTGAAGGAAAAGCCCGTGTCCCTTTACACCCGTTTCACCGCCCATCTTGATGCCGTGCTTGACGCGCTGGAGGCCGAGGGTGTCCTGCCCGCCGGCCTCAACCGCAAGCCGGTGACGGTCGAACCGCCGCGCGATCCGTCGCATGGCGATCTGGCGACCAACGCCGCGATGGTGCTGGCCAAGCCCGCCGGCACCAATCCGCGCGCGCTGGCCGACGCGATCGTGACCAAGTTGCAGGCGCTGGACGAGGTGGAAAGCGCGACCATCGCCGGTCCCGGCTTCATCAACCTGACCCTGACCGATCCGACCTGGCGCGCGGAACTGGCCGCGATCCATGCGGACGCTGATGACTATGGCCGGTCCGATTTCGGGCAGGGCGTGACGGTCAACGTCGAATATGTTTCGGCCAACCCGACCGGCCCCATGCATATGGGCCATTGCCGCGGCGCGGTGGTGGGCGACGCGCTCGCCACGCTGCTGGAATATGCCGGGCACAAGGTGATCCGCGAATATTATATCAATGACGCGGGCGGTCAGGTGGACGTGCTCGCCCGCTCCGCGCATCTGCGCTATCGCGAGGCGCTGGGCGAGGATGTCGGCGCGATCCCCGAAGGCCTCTATCCGGGCGATTATCTGGTGCCGGTGGGGCAGGCGCTGGCCGCCGATTATGGCGACAAATATGTCGGTGCGCCGGAAGGCGACTGGTTGGTGCTGTTCCGCACCTTTGCGGTCGCGAAGATGATGGACATGATCCGCAGCGACCTCGCACTGCTGGGGATCCATCACGACATCTTCTCGTCGGAAGCGGAATTGCAGGCGGCGGGCAAGCCGGCCGAGGCCGAAGCCTGGCTGCGTGCGCATGATCTGGTCTATGATGGCACGCTGGAAGCGCCCAAGGGCGAACTGCCCGACGATTGGGAGCCGGTGGAACTGCCGCTGTTCCGTTCAACCAAATATGGCGACGATCAGGATCGGCCGATCAAGAAGTCTAATGGTAGCTGGACCTATTTCGGCGCCGACATGGCCTATCATTTCCAGAAGGCCCAGTCGGCCGATCAGCTGATCGACATCTGGGGCGCGGACCATGCCGGTACGGTCAAGCGCATTCAGGCCGCCGTCGCTGCCCTGACCGAGGGCAAGGCGCGGTTCGACGTCAAGCTCATCCAGATGGTCCGCCTGCTGCGCGATGGCGAGCCGGTGAAGATGTCCAAGCGCGCTGGCAATTTCGTGACGCTGGCCGATGTCGTCAAGGAAGTAGGCAAGGATGTCGTCCGCTTCACCATGCTGACGCGCAAGGCCGACGCGCAGATGGACTTCGACTTCGCCAAGGTGGTGGAAGCCTCGAAGGATAATCCCGTCTTTTACGTGCAATATGCCCATGCGCGCATCAGTTCGCTTGGCCGCCGCGCGCAGGAAGCGGGGATCGATCTGCCCGCGCCCGACCTGTCCCTTCTTGGGACGGCGGAACTGGCCATGGTCAAGCTGGCCGCGCAATTCCCGCGCGTGGTGGAAGGATCGGCGCAGGCGCGCGAACCGCACCGGATCGCTTTCTATCTCAATGACTTGGCCTCCGCCTTCCATGGCTGGTGGAATATGGGCAATGATGATCCGCGCGCGCGCGTGATTTTGGCCGATGATCCGGCGATCACCGCCACCCGGCTTTTCCTCGCGCAGGGAATAGGGCAGATTATCCGCAACGGTCTGGCGCTGATGGGCGTTGCGGCCCTGACGGAAATGCAGTGAGGCGCTGAAACTATGAGCGATTATGCGCGCGGACGACTGGATCTGGACGATGAGGATCGTCTGCCCTGGCTCGAACCCGCGATGGACGATGGCGATGAGGAGGGTATTTCCCCGCTTCGTCTGCTCGGCCTCATCATCCTGGGCCTCGCGCTGATCGGCGCGGTGGTCGCCGGCGTCTGGTGGATGCAGAATCGCAATGGCGGCGGCAGCGCGGGCGAGGGGCAGTTGATCGCCGCACCCACGGAAAATTACAAGATCGCCGCCAATGAGGCGGACGCCAAGAAGTTCGACGGTGAAGGTGACGCCAGCTTCGCCGCGAGCGAGGGTGTGGCCCGCGACGGCCGGATCGATCCCAGCCGCGTGCCCGAAGCGCCGATCGCCAAAACCGCGCCCGCCCCGGCCAGCGCCAAGCCCGCCGCGCCGGCCAAGCCGGCGGCCAGCGTCAGCGCGCGCGTGACCGACGAAACCAGCGTCGCGCCTAAAGCCGCCGCGCCCAAGGCGGCAGGCGGCGGGATGATCCAGCTTGGCGCCTATGGCAGCGCGTCGGGCGCTAAGGATGCCTGGACCAAGCTATCCAAGCGTTTCGCTTATCTCGCGCCGCTCGCCATGTCGGTGGAACCGGCCGAAGTCGGCGGCGGCACCGTCTACCGCCTGCGTGCGGGCGCCGGTGGGCAGGCGAGCATGATCTGCGGCAAGCTGAAGGTCGCGGGCGAAAGCTGCATGGTCGTCAACTGATCGATCCTACTAACCTGAAGTGTCGGCCGGAAATTCAGAACCGGTCGCGCCGAATGGGGGCTAACAGAGCGAGATGACTTCATATTGAATCGTCATTGCGAGCGCAGCGAAGCAATCCATGGGTGCTCCATTGGATTGCTTCGCTGCGCTCGCAATGACGGCGCTAGTTAGACCAATCCCCATCTCATTCTAAAGACGACCGAGTGGTTTTGATTTTCCGCTATGATGGACAATAGCGTCGGCCTGATCGACAAGGCCGCATGGCCGACAAGAAACTGACCCGTGACAGCATCGCCGCTGCGGCGCTGGACCTTTTGAACGAGCAGGGACTGGATCAGCTCAGCCTGCGCCGGTTGGCGGCACGGCTGGAGGTGAAGGCGCCGTCCCTCTACTGGCATGTCGCGGACAAGAATGCGCTGCTGGCGCTGCTGGCGGAAAGCGTATTTGCCGCCTGCCTCTCTCAGATCCCGCCCAGCCCGGATTGGCGCGCCTGGCTGCGCGCCTTTGGTCTGGCGCTGTGGCGCGCGCAGAATGCCATGCGCGATGCGGGGCGCCTGATCCTGCTGACGGCGCAGCCCGAATCCGTACTGGTCCGGATGGAGCAGGATATCGTTGCGCCGCTGGTCGCGCTGGGGCTGCCGGCGGAGGATGCCGTGGCGATGCAGGCTGCGATACAGGCGCTGGTGACGGGCTGGACCTGCTTCGCACGGGGGCCGAATGCGGCCTATCTTCAAGGGCATATGGTGAATGAGGCCGCCTTTTTGCGGGCGCTCGACGCGCTACTGGCGGGCTATGCCGCCGCCCGTTGACGCCGCAATCTAACAGTGTTAGTTTAACATTGTTAGGTGAAGGGCGGGGCATGATCGCGAAAAAGCGACAGGCCCGGCCCGCAGGGTAGGGAGAGGCATCATGTACCCATTTCGGGAGGGAAGTTTCGCGGTTCGCAACGGCTGGTATGTCGCGGCCTTCCGCAATGAACTGGGGCGCGATCTGATCGCGCGAACCATCCTGAACCAGCTGGTCGTCCTCTATCGCAAGGAAGATGGCGAAGCGGTCGCGGTCGGCGGGCGCTGCCCCCATCGCCATTTCCCGCTCGGCAAAAGCTGTCTGAAGGGCGACGCGATCGTCTGCGGATATCATGGCATTGCCTTTAGCGCGGACGGCCAGTGCGTCGATATTCCCAGCCAGAGCTTCGTCCCCCGCAGCTATCGCATCCCCAGCTATCCGCTGGTCGAACATGGGCTGTGGGCGTGGATATGGATGGGCGACGCGGACAAGGCGGACGTGGCGCTGCTCCCCGATCTGGACGAGATCGGCCTGAACGGGCCGGGTATGGTGGCGCGGCCCTTCTATGTGCAGGATGTGCAGGGCCGTTATCAGTTGCTCAACGACAATCTGCTGGACCTGTCGCATCTGGCCTATCTGCACAGCAGCAGCATCGGCACGGTCGAAAATGCCTCCGCGCCCGAAGAACTGACCAAACGGCCAGGCTTCCTGAGTTGCCGCCGGTACATCCGCAATGCCGATGCGCCGGCCGTGATGGCGGCGGCGGGGCGCTATGCCGGGAAGATCGACCGGGTGACGGGCATGGACTTCTATCTGCCCGGTTTCCATGCGGGCATCGGCGACATGGCCTATCCGCAGGATCATCCCGAAAAGCCGGGTGAAACCATCGTCACCAGCCGGGTCTATCATGCGGTGACGCCCTCGACCTATGGCAGTTGCATCTATTTCTTCGCCATGGCGTCCGAAGATGTGGAGGGCATGGACTTCATGTTCGACTATCTCCGGCCGGTGCTGGAGGAGGACAAGTTCGCCACCGAGGAGATTGAGAAGATGCTGGCGGTGATCGGGGAAAATCCCGACGAACTGCTGATCAAGACCGATCGCAACGCGGTGGAGGGGCGCCGCATGTTGCAGGCGATGATGGATGCCGAACAGGCGGCGACGGCGGAACCGGCGTCCGTGCCAGCCTGACGGCGACCGATAGTTATAGCCGCGTTGCCATTTGCGCTTCGACAGGGCGCGCGGCTGGCGCTACCATCGGTGGCATGAAGCCTGTCATTTTCGGTCTTGCCGGTACGATCCTCACTCCCGACGAGCGCGCTTTCTTCGTCGAAGCGCAGCCCGCCGGTTATATCCTGTTCAAGCGCAACATCGTCGACCGCACGCAATTGCGCGCGCTGACCGACGATCTGCGCAGCCTTCATGGTCGCGACGACCTGTTGATCATGATCGATCAGGAAGGGGGGCGCGTCACGCGGATGCAGCCGCCGGTCTGGCCATCCTTCCCGCCGGGCGCCGTGTTCGATCGCCTCTATGACCTAGCGCCCTCCAGCGCGATCGCGGCGGCGCGCGCCAATGCACGCGCGATCGCGCTGACGCTGGCGGAAGTCGGCATCACCGTCGATGCGCTCCCGCTGCTGGACGTGCGGCAGGAGGGGGCGAGCAACATCATGGGCGATCGCACGCTGGGCGCCGAACCGATGCGCGTCGCGGCGCTGGGCCGCGCCACGCTGGAAGGACTGGCCGAAGGCGGCGTGGTCGGCATCGTCAAGCATATCCCCGGCCATGGCCGCGCGCTGGTCGACAGCCATCTGGAACTGCCGGTGGTCGACGCGAACCTGAATGCGCTGGACACCGACATCGCGCCCTTCCATACGCTGCGCCACGCGCCGATGGGAATGACCGCCCATGTCGTCTATACCGAATGGGATGCGGAGCGCCCGGCCACCCTTTCACCGACGGTGATCGGCGGCATCATCCGCGACCGGATCGGCTTTCACGGCCTGCTGATGTCCGACGATCTGGACATGAAGGCGCTGAAGGGCAGCGTCCCCGATCTGGCCGCTGGCGTGATCGCGGCGGGATGCGACATTGCGCTCAACTGTTTCGGCAAGATGGACGATATGGTCGGCATTGCCGAACGCCTGCCCGACATCAGCGACCTGTCCCGCGCCCGGCTGGACCGCGCCATGGCCTCTGTCGTGCGGGGCGGGGATCAGCCGCCGCTGGAGGAGTTGCTCGCCACCCGCGACAGCCTGCTCGGACTGGTGCCTGCTTGACCGACGAGCTGTTCAGCGCCCCGGCCATTCCCGCGCCGCACCAGCTGACCGTCAGTTTCGACCATTGGGAAGGGCCGCTGGACCTGTTGCTCAGCCTCGCGCGGACGCAGAAGGTCGATCTGCGCGAAATCTCCATCCTGGCGCTGACGCAGCAATATCTGGCCTTCATCGACAGCGCGCGCCAGCTGAAGCTGGAACTGGCGGCCGATTATCTGGTGATGGCGGCCTGGCTCGCCTATCTCAAATCCGCGCTGCTGCTGCCCAGGCAGGAACAGCCCGATCCCAGTCCGGAAGAACTGGCGCTGCGCCTGCAATTGCGGCTCCAGCGGCTGAACGCGATGCGCGACGCCGCCGCGCGGCTGATGGCGCGCGACCGGATCGGCCGCGACGTCTTCCCGCGCCGCGCGCCCGAAGGGCTGCGGCTGGTCAAGAAGGCGCAGTGGCGGGCCAGCCTCTATGATCTGATCGCCACCTATGGCCAGATTCGCGCCCGGACCCAGCCGGTCGTCCACACCATCGCCGTGCGCCCGGTGATGACGCTGGACGAGGCGATCCGCCGGGTCGGATCGCTGGTCGGCGCCGCGATCGACTGGACCCGGCTCGAATCCTTCCTGCCGCCCGATATCGATCCGCCAAAGGCGAAGTCGGCGCTGGCCAGCAGCTTCGTCGCGGCGCTGGAACTGGCCAAGCAGGGGCGGCTGGAAATTCAGCAGGACGGCATTTTCGAACCCATCTATCTGCGGGTTCATATGCCCGACGCTGCCAACGGACCGCTGCTATGATGTCTGAACCCGACGATTATCTGCGTGCCGTGGAGGCGACCCTGTTCGTGGCGGAAACGCCGCTGACCCCGGCGGAAATCCGCCTGCATGTGGGGGAGGCCGGCGACCTGAGCGCCACCTTGCAGGCACTGTCCGATCATTATGCCGGGCGCGGCGTCAATCTGGTCGAGCGGGCAGGGCGCTGGCATTTCCAGACCGCGCCGGATCTGGCGCATATATTGCGGCGCGAGAAGGACGAGCAGCGCAAACTGTCCCGCGCCGCGATGGAGACGCTGGCGATCATCGCCTATCATGAGCCGGTGAGCCGCGCGGAAATCGAAGCGATTCGCGGCGTTCAGGTGGCCAAGGGGACGCTGGACGTGCTGATGGAGGCGGGCTGGGTCCGCCCCGCCGGCCGTCGCGAAGTGCCCGGACGCCCGCTAATTTATGCGACCACCGTAGAATTTTTGACGCATTTCGGGCTTAGCAGCCGCCGGGACCTGCCCGGAATCGAGGATTTGCGGGCGGCTGGCCTGCTCGACCCGGTGGATTTGGCGCTGGAGGGTATGGCCGACCAATCCGTTGTGGAAAATGATGCGGAAGACGCCTAGATAGGCGCTCTACTAGGAGTATTGAAAAATGGGTTCCTTCTCGCTGATGCACTGGGTGATCGTGCTCCTGGTCGTCATGCTGCTGTTCGGTGGCGGCCGGATTTCCGGTCTGATGGGTGACGTGGCCAAGGGTATCAAGAGCTTCAAGAAGGGCATGGCCGACGATGAGGACGATGGGGCGCCCGCCAAGCCGGCGACGCGCATCGAAGGTCATCGCGTGCCCGAACAGGACGCGCCGACGCCCAGCGCGACCGAAGAAAAGACCAAGGCCTGATCCGTTTTTGGCGGAATGAGATAATGAATCGTCATTGCGAGCGTAGCGAAGCAATCCATGGCGTGACATTGGATTGCTTCGCTACGCTCGCAATGACGCACTGGGTAGAATGATGTCATCCAATTCCAGCACAGGCCGATAGTCCCGCATGTTTGGCATCGATTCGTCCGAACTTCTGGTGATCGTGATCATTGCGGTGATCGTGATCGGGCCGAAGGATTTGCCGCGCGCGCTCTACAAGGTGGGGCAGATCGTGGGCAAGGCGCAGGGCATGGCCCGCCATTTCCGCACCGGCATCGACGCCATGGTGCGCGAAGTGGAACTGGAAGAGCTGGAAAAGAAATGGGCCGCGCAGAACAAGCGGATCATGGATGAGCATCCACCCGAAGTGGTGCCTGCCGCCGAAGCGCTGCCCGCGCCTGCGCCGGAATCGGTCGAGGAAAAGCCGCCTTTCGTGGCCGAATCCGCGCCCGTCGCCGACAAGCCACCTTATGTCGCGGAGGCTGCACCGGCACCCGTCGCGCCGCCGGCCCCTTCGCTGGATAAGCCGCCTTATGTGGCGGAGGCCCCTGCCAGCGTTTCCAACAAGGGTGATGCGGCGGCATGATCGGAGATATTGACGACAGCAAGGCGCCCTTGCTCGATCATCTGATCGAGCTGCGGAGCCGCCTGCTCAAATGCGTCTACGCGCTGTTCATCACCGGCGCGATCTGCTTCTATTTTTCGGAGCAGCTGTTCGCGATCCTGGTGCACCCGCTCAAGGAAGCGTTCGGTGACGGCGGCGGTCGGCTGGTCTATACCAAGCTGTATGAAGCCTTTTTCGTGCAGGTGAAGATCGCGGTGTTCGGCGCTTTCTGCCTGTCCTTCCCGATCATTGCCAACCAGCTCTGGGCATTCGTCGCGCCGGGCCTTTATGCCAAGGAAAAGAAGGCGCTGCTGCCCTTCATCCTGGCGACGCCCTTCCTGTTCGCGATGGGGGCCAGCCTGGCCTATTTCGTGGTGATGCCCACGGCGTTCCATTTCTTCCTGGAGTTTCAGGGGAATAGCAGCGGCCTCTCGGTCGAGGCTCTGCCCAGCGCGGACAGCTATCTTGGCCTTGTGATGCAGTTCATCCTCGCCTTCGGCATCAGCTTCCTGATGCCGGTGCTGCTGATGCTGCTGAACCGCGCCGGTTTCGTCACCCGGGCGCAACTGATCGGCATGCGTCGCTATATGGTGGTCGGGGCTTTCATTCTGGCAGCCGTGCTGACCCCGCCGGATGTCGTGTCGCAACTGATGCTCGCCATCCCGCTGCTGCTGCTCTACGAAATCACGATCATCGCGATCTGGTTCACCGACCGTCGGCAGGCGAAGGAAGAAGCGGCGGAGGAAGCCGCGGCCTGACGCTGCGGCCTGCACCTATCGCCTGCGATAGGGTTCGCAGGCAATGCCATCGCCATCACCATCCATATGCGGGCCATAGCCGGGCTGCCCGCGCAATATGGGTGCGGCGCCCGCTGCCCTTGCTTCGGCACAATTGCGATAGGACCAGCCAGACTGCGTCCCGGTCGGGCGGGGGCGAGGGGCAGGTTGCGCTTTCCTGTCCGGACCGGGTTGTTGCCGGTCAAGATCGTCGGCCGACATTGGCCGTTCCTTGCCGATGCTGTTGCGGGTCGGCGTCCATGGCATATCGGTGTACGTGGACACCGGGGGTGTCGTTGGTGCTTCGAAGAAACGGCTAGCGGTGCCGCCTGCCAGGCCCATGACGACAGCGCACAGGGCGGCTTTCACTGCAAAATCCTTTGTCACCATTGGATCAATATCGCCCAATCGGGTAAAGGATCAGTTGCAGGGAAGCCCGTCCTTGTCGGGTGGCCTCCTTCAGACAAAAAAAGACCCGCCTCCTTATGAGAGACGGGCCATGCTAGGGAGTGTTTGGGAACCGGGTAGGTCGCGCTTAGTTGGCTGACTTTTCCACGGCCTTGCCGGCGCTCTGCACGTCGCGGCCAGCGCCTTCGACGGTGTTGCAAGCAGCGACCATCAGCGAACCGGTCAGCAGGACAGCGGCCAGAATTTTCTTGGTCATCTAAAGTCTCCTTCAAAACCTTGCAGCCGCCCTTGCCGGGGCGATGGCGGCGACAGGAGGAAAACCCGCGTCGCAAACATCCGTTCCGCAGCCGGAAAGAATAATGATTTCCCAAAAAGAATAAGGATTTCAGGGTGAAAGCTGCCCAAAAAAGTCTGAGCCCGGAACGCGTCGGGGGGAGATACGTTCCGGGCTCATATTATGTGGATAGCAAGAGCGGGGGGCAAAAGATTTGCTATCCGGAATGTAGAACCCTTCATGGCCCTGGAAGGTTCCCGCAATCGACAGAAAAAATCGCTTTTTTATTCGGTCGGTATAACAAGCACTTCGATGGTTATCGGCGATTAACCCGAAGAAAATCGCCGTTTCCGGGATTGAAAAGTCAGATCAGCGGTCGCCCGCTGTTGCGATATTCCGGGCGTATGGTCGATTCCGGCAAGCTGTCCTGCGGTGCGGCGGGGGCAGCCGGTGCGCTCCATCCGGTCACAGGCGCAGCAGATGGCGCGGGCAAGGCCGTGGCGGGCGGCATATAGGGCGCGCCCAGCATCTCGACCGGCTGCACGGGCTTGGCTGGCCAGGACGTCCGCGCCGGGCCGGAAATCGTCTCCCGCCCCAGATACACGTCGCTGAACGCCGCCGCCGTGCCGTTGAAGCCGGGATTGCGATAGAAGATATGCGCGCCGATCACCGCCACCGCCTGAAGGCTGGAGGACCAGACGGGCCGCACCGCCAGCGTATGATAATGGGTGGCCAGCCCGACCGGCGCATAGACCTGCCCATTGAGCGCATCCTGTGCCACCCGCCGCGCCCTTGCCCAGGCCGCCGCCACCGGCATGCGCGCCATCGATCCGTCGCAACTGAAGGTGAACTGGCAATGGAAATCGGTCCGTTCCGATCCCTGATAGACGACGCCGCACACGCTGTTGGGCCATAGCGGGCTGCGCACCCGGTTCAGCACCACCTGCGCCACCGCGCGCTGGCCTTCGTCCGGTTCGTTGGCGGCTTCATAATAGATGGCGGAGGTCAGGCAGTTGAGCGCGCGATAGCTGTCCAGCGCGCTCATCCCGCGGAAGATCGCGGCCGGCGCGGCCTTCACCGCTTCCAGCCCCAGCACATGCTCGCTCTTCACCGTATCGACGCCCGGCACCGGGTCGAACGCGCCCTCGGCGTAGAAGAAGGCCGATCCGGGGAAATTCTGAGCAGACTCCTCGGCCGGATCGACGAAGCGGCCATTCGCCTGTTCGCTATCCAGCATATCCAGCGGCGCGGCGGTGATCAGGCGCGGGGCGACAAGCAGCAACAGCGCGATCAGCGCGATCGCGACATGGCCCTTCCATCCCTGAAACCAAGCAAATGCCGGCATGTCCTGCCCTGAAAATCCGTGCCGCCCGATAGCGTCGGCGGTCCCCTTAGCCTATTTCGGCGGCAAAATCTGCCCCGTCGATGCGCCTGTGCCGCCATGGGACGGCCTATGGCGCAAAGGTTAAAATCCCCCCTTTTGCCCGTGCAGCATTCCCTTGCTTGGCAAAGCCGCGCCGCCTCCGCTATGCGGGTGCCATGCTGCTTCAAACAGATAGTCTCGCGCTCATCGGCAACACCCCGCTCATGCGCCTCACCGGCCCTTCCCAGGAAACGGGCTGCGACATTTTCGCCAAATGCGAATTCGCCAATCCCGGCGCCTCCGTGAAGGATCGCGCCGCCCTGTTCATCGTCAATGATGCCGAGGAAAAGGGGCTGCTCAAGCCCGGCGGCACCATTGTCGAGGGGACGGCTGGCAATACCGGCATCGGTCTGGCGCTGGTCGCCAATGCCAAGGGCTATAAGTCGATCATCGTCATGCCCGAGACGCAGAGCCGGGAAAAGATGGACACGCTGCGCGCGCTCGGCGCGGAGCTGGTGACGGTGCCCGCAGCGCCCTATTCCAACCCCGGCCATTTCGTCCACACGTCGCGCCGCATCGCGGAAGAGACGGAAAATGCGGTCTGGGCCAACCAGTTCGACAATATCGCCAATCGCAAGGCGCATATCGTCGGCACGGCCGAGGAAATCTGGACCCAGATGGAAGGCCGGATCGACGGCTTCACCTGCGCGGCTGGCACCGGCGGCACGATCGCGGGCGTAGGCCTTGGCCTCAAGGCGAAGGATGAAGCCATCACCATCGCGCTTAGCGATCCCTATGGCGCGGCGCTGTTCAACTATTATGCCCATGGCGAACTGAAGGCCGAAGGATCGTCGGTCGCCGAAGGCATTGGTCAGGGCCGCATCACCGCCAATCTGGAAGGTGCGCCGATCGATACGCAATTCCGTATCTCGGACGAGGAGGGGCTCTACTGGGTCCGCCGCCTGCTCGCCGAGGAAGGTCTGTGTATGGGCCTGTCGTCGGGCATCAATGTCGCGGGCGCGGTGGCGCTGGCGAAGCAATTGGGGCCGGGCAAGCGGGTGGCGACCATATTGTGCGACACCGGCTTCCGCTATCTGTCGACCCTCTACAACCGGCAATGGCTGGAATCTAAGGGCTTGACGGTCTTCCCCTGGCTCGCGCAGACTGTATGACCGCCGACACGGGTCGCGGCGATGATGATATGAGCAAGACCATGGCTGAAACACCCCGCCGACAGGAAGGGTTACAGCGCGTCCAGATCGGCCTGACCGGACTGGCGGGTGTGGTGCTGCTCGTGGGTCTGGCCAATATCGTCATTGAAAAGGCGCGGATCGATGATGCCGCGCTACCGCCGCCAGTGGTGCCGACCCTGACGCAAAATGCCGTCTCGCCCAAGGAGCCGCTGGCCGAACTGGGCGTGCAGCCCGCGGCGGAACAGGCGCCGATCGTGCCCGACCTTCAGCCCGATCCCAATATCCGCAATCGTGACCCCGCCCAGCAGCAGCGCTGATCGATGAAGCGCGGGCAGGACCGCCGCCGATGAAGGCGGGCCTGAAGCGATTCCTCTGGCTCTGGCTTGCGCCGCTGGCGATTTTTATCGCCGGGCTGTGGCGCGCCTTGCTGACCGGGCAGGCCGATCCGTGGGATTGGGGCGTTCCCGCCGCTGTGCTGCTGGCCGGGGCGGGATTCCTGCTGGCGCGGCGGGGCTGGGCGATGTTGTGCTGGGTGGCGCTGGGCAGCGTCGGGGCGGAGCTGATCTTCTGCGCGCTGGCCGCAGGGCGTGCACCTGATCCCGGCGCGGCGTTGGGGCTTGCTACGCTGGCGATGCTCGCCGTTGCTGCCGGGGCGTTGCTCCGTCCGCGCTCCTCGTCCTCCCGATTTCTCTCGAAGCGTGCCGGAACGAGCATCATGCTTCTGCTGTTCGCGGCTCTGCTCCTCTGGCGCGGTCCGGCCCAGCCGGTCCATCCTGTCCCGGATCGTCCCGACCTTGCCGTCATCACCGGCCTGCCGCTCTTTTGGGATGAAATGGGAAAGGGTGGGCTGCGCGATGCGCCGATCATCTCGATCCTGCGCGCCCGCTTCACCGTCATCCCGCTGGATGATCCGCTTCAGTTGAAGACCTCGCCCGCCCGCCGCCTGCTGCTGGCCCAGCCGCGCGCGCTGGCACCGGCGCAACTGGTCGCGATCGACCAATGGGTGCGCGATGGCGGCACGGTGCTGGTGCTGGCCGATCCGCTGCTGCGCTGGCCGTCGGACCTGCCGCTGGGCGACCGCCGCCGTGCCCCGTCCACTAGCCTGTTGCAGCCGCTGCTGACCCATTGGGGCTTCCGGCCGATCGACATCAAAACCGCGGAAATCCGCGACCGGACGCCCGATGGCTATGTCGTCACCTTGTCCGGCGTTCAGCTTTTCCGGGCCGGGCCGGACGATCGCATCGTCGGGCCGGGCGATTGGCCAAGTGACTCGATCGTGCATCGCAAGAAGATGGGGCGGGGGGAGGTGCTGCTGTTGGGCGACGCCGATCCGATCGACGACCGGCTCTGGCTCGCCGATCCCGCCCATCCGCTCGATCCCCGCTACTGGGTGGCCGATACGCCCGCCCGTGTCGTCCACTGGCTGGGCGGCGCGCCGATCCCCGGCGAGCGGCGCTGGATGCAGGAGGCGCAGGGAGTCGCGCAGGCTGTCGGCCGGGCGCTTTTGGCTGGGATGATATGGGCGATAGTGGGTGCAGCGCTGTTTCGCCGGGAAAGGCCGGGGGTGGTCCCGGAACAAAAAGAGAATATGGAGATGTGAAAGATAACAAATCCGGTTAGTCCCGCATTTCACCGTCTTTTCCCAACTTCACCCATGCTTTCCCATTGCAGTCCACCCCCATGCTTGGTAGGAAAACCAGCATTGGGGTTCGTCAGGCTTTGCGTTGTCCTGTGCGCTGGATGGTGTTTCTCATGATTCCGGCGACGGACGGCCTGCGTCCCGAAAACAAGGGGTCAGGTCGCCAACGTGTCGGACGTTATTCTCTATTCGGGCAACGCATTCAGCGTCGCGGACGGCAAAGGCCGTTTCGTGCTGCCCCTGGAGATGCGCAAGCTGGTCAAGCAGGCCAGCGGCGGCGACAATCGCCTGTGCCTGTCGGTCCATTTCGACAATGGTTGCGCCACCGGCTTTGGCCTGTCCCACAAGCAATATCTGTTCGAAGAGGTCGAGAAGCTGGAGCGTCAGGCCTATGAGGCCGGGCGCGACTTCAATGCCGACCTTGAGCGCGAAAACCGACTCGGCACGATCGAGGACGTGAATTTCGATGATGCCGGCCGCTTCTTCCTCCACCCCGATATCAAGGAAGAAGCAGGCATTACGGACGCGATCTTCTTCTATGGCGTGGGCCGCTACTTCCAGATCTGGAAGCCTGAAGCGCTGGTCGAAAGCCCCGATCGCCCGGCGCTGATCCGCAACAAGGTCCGCCGCTGGATCGATGCGCGTGCGGAAGGGGCTGCCAAGTGAGCGACTCCGCTGCCCCGCACATCCCCGTCCTGATCGAAGAAGTGCTCGACGCCCTCGCCATTGCCCCCGGCGAGATCCATGTCGACGGCACGTTCGGTGCGGGCGGCTATAGCAGCGCCATGGCCCGTGCCGGTGCGCGCGTCTTCGCCTTCGATCGCGACCCGGATGCGATCCGCGAAGGGCAGGCGGTGGCCGACGCGCATCAGATCACGCTCATCCCCGGCGAATTTTCGCGCATGGCGGAATATCTGGCGGAACGCGGGATCGACAAGCTGTCGGGCATCACGCTGGATATCGGCGTCTCCTCGATGCAGCTTGATCGGGCAGAGCGCGGCTTTTCCTTCCAGTCGGACGGTCCGCTCACCATGACGATGAGCCAGGACGGCATGAGCGCCGCCGATTTCCTCAACAATGCCCCTGAGGAAGAGATCGCCAACGTCATCTATCGCTATGGCGATGAACCCAAATCGCGCCGCGTCGCCCGCGCGATCGTGGAGGCGCGCCCGTTGGAGCGCACCGGCCAGCTTGCCGCCGTGGTCCGCAAAGCGCTGGGCCATAAGCCGCATGACAAGAAAGACCCGGCGACCCGCACCTTCCAGGCGATCCGCATTCATGTGAATCGCGAGCTGGAGGAGCTGGAGCTGGCGCTGGAAGCGGCGGAAACGCTGCTGGAGGAGGGCGGTCGCCTCGCGATCGTCACTTTCCACAGTCTGGAAGACCGTATCGTGAAGCAGTTTCTGCGCAACCGCAGCGGCGGCGACAGTGGCGGCTCCCGGCATATGCCCGAACGCGCCGCCGGTCCGCAGCCGACCTTCGCCAAGCCCGCCAAGGCGGTGAAGCCCGGTGAAGCGGAACTGGCGCGTAACCCCCGCGCCCGATCCGCCACGCTGCGGTCCGCCATTCGTACATCTGCCCCCGCCCAAAAGTCCCCTCGGAGTGCCCGCGCATGATCGCCGTCAAGAGGTTGCAGAGCCTGATCTGGGTCATCCTCGTCGCGCTGGGGGCGTTGGGGGCCTATATGGTGTCGCTCAAGGTCGCGACCGAGCGCAATGACCTGATGAAGGTGCGCGCCCAGATCGCGCGGGCCAAGGCCGATATCCGCTATCTGGAAACGGAATTCAGCGCGCGCGCCTCGATGCGGCAGCTGGAAAACTGGAACCAGCATGACTTCATGTATGCGACGCCCACCGCCCAGCAATATCTGGGCGGGGAACAGGCGCTGGCGCATCTGGACGGCGTGCAGCCCAATGGCCCGGACTATGTCGCGCCGCCGGTGATGGTGGCGATGGTCGAAACCCCGGCCGACCTGCCCTCCGCCCCGCAAAAGGCTCCCGAAAGCCCGGCCGCGACCCAGATTCGCAGCGATATCGCCGTGATCCGGGAGGCGCATGCCGCCGACAATATCGAGAAGCTGCCCAAGCCCGCGCCCCGAACCCCGGTGCAGCAGGCGAAGGCCGATGCCGACGTGTCGCGCCCCAATCCGATCGCGCGCAAGGCGGAGCGGATGGCCATGCTGGACGCCAAGCTGCTGGATGACAGCACGCTGGGCGACCTGACAGCCAAGGCGGCGCGCGAGAAGCGCAAGGAGGCACGCTGATGGCGACAATCATCGTCCAGCCCGGCGGACCCCGCGCCGGGCGGCAGCGGGTCAACCTGACTGCCATTGCCCATAACAGGCTGATGCTGCTGCTCATCCTGTTCATGGGCATTACTGCGATTGTGATCTGCCGGCTCATTTGGGTCGGCATTTTTGCCCATGGGGCCTCGGGCGACGATGCGCTGGCCGCCTTCGTCCCAGCGCGCGCCGACATCGTGGATCGCAACGGCGTACCGCTGGCCCGCACCATGGACGCCTATTCGGTCGCCGTCCGCCCGTCCAAGCTGATCGGCGACCCAGCCGAACTGGCGCGCAAGCTGCACCAGATTTTCCCCGAAGAACCCGAAGCCGCCTTCTACAAGAAGCTGACCGGCCGGGGCTGGGCCTATCTGCGTCGTCGCGCGCTGCCGGAGGAAGTGGCGGCGGTGAACGCGCTGGGCGAAATCGGCATCGAATTTCCCCGCGAAAAGGAACGCCTTTATCCCCAGCGCACGCTGGCGGCGCATATATTGGGCTTCGCGCCCAATAGCGAAGGCGTGGGCGGCATGGGCGTGGAGGCGGCCTTCAACGACCGGCTGACCAAGCAGGCTGACCGCAGCAAGCCCTTCGCCATGTCGATCGACAGCCGGGTGCAGGGCGCGCTGGAAAGCGAACTTTATGCGCAGTTGGTGCAGACCAAGGCGAAGGGCGCGGGCGGCATCATCATGGACGCCAATACCGGCGAGATCATCGCCATGGCCTCCATCCCCGTCTTCGATCCCAACAAGCTGCAAAATTACGCCGGCAAGCGCTGCTCTGAATCGCCGCTCTGCAACCATATGGTGCAGGCTCGCTACGAACTTGGCTCGGCCTTCAAGCCGCTGTCGATCGCGGCGGCCATGGATGCGGGCGTCGTGACGTCCATGAGCAAGCGCTATGATGCGACCGCGCCGCTGGCCGTCGCGGGCTTCCGCATCCGCGACGATCACTCGCTCGGCCGCTGGATCAATGTACCCGAAATCCTGGTCCACAGCTCCAATATCGGCACCGCGCGCATTGCCGACGAAATGGGGGCGGCGCCGCTCCAGAAGATGTTCCGCAGCCTGGATTTCGACCAGCGCGCGCCGATCGAGTTCAATGAACGGGCCAAGGGCATCTGGCCGTCCAGCTGGGGCCGGATCACCAGCATGACCACGGCTTATGGTCATGGCATCGCGGTCACGCCGCTGCATCTGGCGGCGGCCTATGCCGCGCTCGTCAATGGCGGCATCTGGCGCCCGGCGACGATCCGCAAGCTGGATGCCAATCAGGTGCCGGAGGGGCGCCGGGTCTTTTCCGCCGCCACCAGCGCGCGGATGCGGCAACTGTTGCGGATGATCGTGTCGGCGGGTACAGGGCGTAGCGCCGACGCCAAGGGATTCCGGGTGGGCGGCAAGACGGGTTCGGCCGAAAAGCCCCAGGAAGGGCGCTATAACAAGACTTCGCTGGTGACGACTTTCGCTTCTGCCTTCCCCATGGATAGCCCCCGCTATGTGGTCCTCGTCACGATGGATGAGGCGACGGGCCAATATGGCCTGCGCACCGCTGCATGGACCGCCGCGCCGGTGGTGAAGCGGGTGATCGAACGCACCGGGCCGATGCTGGGCGTGATGCCGGACGAACGCCGTGACGTGGATATTTCGGATTTGATGCCGCTGCTGCACGGCGACAAGGAGAAAGAATGATGCGCCTCGGGTCGCTTATCGAGGAGCTGGACGTTGAGGTCGGTGCAGGCGCCGGCCTCGACTCGTCCGTGACCGGTTTCGCCATCGACAATCGCAAAGTCGCGCCCGGCACCGTGTTCGGCGCCTTTCAGGGGCTGCGCGTCAATGGCGAGGATTATATTCCCGAAGCGGTGAAGGCCGGCGCGGTCGCCGTGGTCGCTCGTCCCGAAGCGAAGGTGGAAGGCGCGATCCATATCGCCCATGCCAATCCCCGCCGCCTCTTCGCGCAGATGGCCGCGCGTTATTTTGCGCCTTTCCCGGACGTTACCGTCGCCGTCACCGGCACCAATGGCAAGACCAGCACGGTCGAACTCGCCCGCCAGCTATGGCGGATGCTGGGCCACAAGTCCGCGTCCATCGGCACGCTGGGCGTCACGACGGCCGTCGATCAGGTGTCGACCGGCCTCACCACGCCGGACATTGTCACCTTCCTCGCCAACATGTCGGGCCTCAAGCGCGAGGGCATCACCCATGCCGCGTTCGAAGCCTCCAGCCATGGCCTGGACCAATATCGCACCGAAGGCTTGCCGGTCGTGGCTGGCGCCTTCACCAACCTGTCGCGCGATCATCTCGATTATCATGGCGACATGGACAGCTATTTCGACGCCAAGATGCGGCTGTTCGACGAAGTGGTCGCGCCGGGCGGCGCGGCAATCGTCTGGGCGGATGACGCCTGGTCGGACAAGGTTATCCAGCGGGCTACGAAGCGGGGGCTTCGTGTGCTGAGCGTCGGGGTGCAGGGGCAGGCCCTTCGGCTCGCCAACCGCACCCCGACCCAGTTGGGCCAGACGCTGGAGGTCGAGGCCGATGGCAAGTCCTGCAAGGTCAACCTGCCGCTGATCGGCGCCTATCAGGCTGCCAATGCGCTGACCGCCGCGGCGCTGGTGATCGCGACCGGCGCGGATACGGCCAAGGTGCTGGAACTGCTCGGCCGGGTGCAGCCGGTGCGCGGCCGTCTGGAACGCGCCGTCATCAGCCGGGCCGGCGCGCCGGTCTATGTCGATTATGCCCATACGCCCGATGGCCTGAAAGCCGCGATCGAGGCGCTGCGTCCGCATACGCGCGGCAAGCTGATCACCCTGTTCGGCGCCGGCGGAGATCGCGATGCGGGCAAGCGTCCGTTGATGGGGAAGGTCGCGGCCGACCTGTCCGACCATGTCATCGTCACGGACGATAATCCGCGTTCCGAAGAACCCTCCGCCATTCGCGCCGCCGTGCTGGCAGGCGCGCCGGAGGCGCAGGAGATTGGCGGCCGCCGCGCCGCCATCGCCGCCGCCATCGGTCAGGCGGGCGCGGACGATATCGTCCTGCTCGCGGGCAAGGGCCATGAACAGGGCCAGATCATCGGCGACCGCGTCCTCCCCTTCGACGACGTCACCGTCGCGCGGGAGTGCGCGGGTTGAATAAGGGAATCTTCCACCAACCTCCGTTCGCCCTGAGCCTGTCGAAGGGCGCGCGCGTGCTTCGACAAGCTCAGCACGAACGGATGTTTATGCAGGGGAACGGTAAATGACCGACCTCTGGACCTCCGCTGAAATCGCCCAGGCAACAGGCGGCGCCGCGTCGGCGCCGTTCGCCGTTTCGGGCGTCGCCTTCGACAGCCGCGAAGTGGGGCAGGGCGACCTGTTCGTCGCGATGAAGGGCGAAGCGACCGACGGCCATAAATTCGTCGACAAGGCTTTCGGGCAGGGCGCAGCCGGCGCGATCGTCAGCGCACCCGTCGCCCACCCCCATATCCTCGTCCCCGACAGCGCCGCCGCGCTCGAAGCGCTGGGAAGAGCGTCGCGCAAGCGCATGGCGGGCAAGGTGATCGGCGTCACCGGATCGGTCGGCAAGACCGGCACGAAGGAGGCCCTGCATCAGGCGCTGGACCGCGCCATGCAGGGGCGTGCGCACCGCTCCGTCAAAAGCTACAATAACCATGTCGGCGTGCCGCTCAGCCTGTCCCGCATGCCGCGGGACAGCGCGTTTGGCGTTTTCGAAATGGGTATGAACCATGCCGGCGAACTGTCTGCCCTGACACGGCAGGTCCGTCCCCATGTTGCGATCGTCACCGCCATCGCGCCCGCCCACATCGAGTTTTTCGGCACCGAAGCGAAGATCGCCGAGGCCAAGGCCGAGATTTTCGAAGGGCTGGAGCCGGGCGGCACCGCGATCATCCCTTATGACAGCCCGCATGTCGCGACCCTCTACAACAAGGCGGAGCGCCATGCCGGCCGCATCCTGACCTTCGGCATGAATTCGCAGGCGGATGTCCATGCGCTGGAGGTCGTACCCGCGCCGACCGGCGGCAGTCTGGTGACGGCAAAGCTGCCCGAAGCCGAACTCTGCTTCACCGTGGCGGCGCCCGGCGATCATTGGGTGTCCAATGCGCTGGCCGTGCTGGCGGCGGTGGAATCGGTCGGTGGCGATCTGGCGGCGGCGGGCCTTGCGCTCGCGGAAATGCCGGGCCTGCCTGGCCGGGGCGAACGGCGCATCCTGCCCGTCGCCGGTGGCGAAGCGCTGCTGATCGACGAAAGCTACAACGCCAATCCGCTGTCGATGAAGGCGACGCTCACGCAACTGGGTCGCGAAAATGCCGATCGCCGCCTTGCCATCTTGGGCGGGATGCGCGAACTGGGCGACCGCAGCGCCGAACTGCATGCCGGCCTTGCCGAACCGCTGCGCGCGGGGCAGGTCGATTTCGCCATATTGGTGGGACAGGAAATGGCGCCGCTGGCCGATGCGCTGGATGGCCTCATCCCCTATGCCCATGTGCCCGATACGGCGAGTGCCATCCCCCTCATCCAAACCGAAATGCGCGCGGGTGACGCGATCCTGGTCAAGGGCTCCAATGGCGTGGGCCTGTCCCGCCTGGTCGCCGCCCTTGGCGAAGCCGCCCGCGACGGAGACAAGACCTAATGCTATACTGGCTGGCCCAGACTCTGGATTTTGCGGGGATTTTCAATCTCATCCGCTATCTGTCCTTCCGTGCCGGCGCGGCGATCTTCACCGCGCTGATCATCGGTCTCGTCATCGGTCCCAAATTCATCGGCTGGCTGCGCGTGCGTCAGGGCAAGGGGCAACCGATCCGCGACGATGGCCCGCAAAGCCACCTTGCCAAGCGTGGCACGCCGACCATGGGCGGGTTGATGATCCTGACCTCCATGGTCGTGTCGGTGCTGCTGTGGATGGACCTTAGTTCCACCTATGTCTGGGCCTGTCTGTTCGTGACCTTGGGCTTCGGCGCGATCGGCTTCCTGGACGATTATGACAAGGTGACGAAGGCCAGTCATAAGGGCCTGTCGGGCAAGATGCGGCTGCTGTTCGAATTTCTGATCGCGGGCGTCGCGGCGTGGATGATCGTGCACCAGCATGGCAATACCGCGCTCTATGTGCCTTTCTATAACGGTCCCGCGATCGAGCTTGGGCCCTTCTATTTCTGCTTCGCCGCCTTCGTCATCGTGGCGTTCGGCAATGCGGTGAACCTGACCGACGGGCTCGACGGTCTGGCCACCATGCCGGTCATCATCGCCTGCATGGCCTTCATGGCGATCGTCTATCTGGTGGGTCGCGCCGACTTCGCCCAATATCTGGGCATCCCCCATGTGCCGGGCGCGGGCAACCTCACGATCCTGTGCGGCGCGATCATCGGGTCGGGCCTTGCTTTCCTCTGGTTCAACGCGCCGCCCGCCGCCGTCTTTATGGGCGACACCGGCAGCCTCGCGCTGGGCGGCACGATCGGCGTGATCGCCGTCACCGCCCATCATGAAATCGTGCTGGGCATTATCGGCGGCCTGTTCGTGGTCGAAGCGATGAGCGTCATCATCCAGGTCTTCTTCTACAAGCGGACCGGCAAGCGCGTGTTCAAGATGGCGCCGATCCACCATCATTTCGAACAGCTTGGCTGGGCCGAGCCGACCGTGGTGATCCGTTTCTGGATCATCGCCTTCGTGCTGGCGCTCGCCGGCCTTGCTACGCTGAAGCTGAGGTAAGCGCATGATCGTTTCGGAAGCGTTCAAGGGCAAGACCTATGCCGTGCTGGGGCTGGCGCGTTCCGGTCTCGCCACCGTCGACACGCTGGTGGCCAGCGGCGCGCGCGTCGTGGCGTGGGACAGCCGGGAAGAAGCGCGCGCCCTCGTCGCGGACAAGGCGGAGCTGGGCGATCCGATGGAGATCGATCTGGCCGGTTTCGACGGCATCGTCGTGTCGCCGGGCGTGCCGCTCAATCGCCACCCCATCGCCATGCGCGCGAAGCTGGCCGGGGTGCCGATCATCGGCGATATCGAACTGTTCGCGCTCGCCCGCCCGACGCTGCCGCCGCACAAGGTCGTCGGCATCACCGGCACCAATGGCAAGTCGACCACCACGGCGCTGATCCACCATATCATTCAGCAGGCGGGCTATCCCACGGTGATGGGCGGCAATATCGGCCTGCCGATCCTCAGCCAGCCGCCGCTGGAGCCGAACCTCCACGGCGTGGGCGTCTATGTGCTGGAACTGTCCAGCTATCAGATCGACCTGACCCACAGCCTCGACTGCGATGTCGCGGTGCTGCTCAACATCACGCCCGATCATCTGGATCGCTATGATGGGTTCGAAGGTTATGTCGCGTCGAAGCTTCGGCTGTTTGACATGATGAAGCCGCCTCATGTCGGTGTCCTGAATTGGCATACGGAATTTGGGCAGAAATTATATCATCAGCTTGCAGAGCAGCATCAGTATCAAATCTGGACCAATTATAATGATGACGTCAGCGATCCCTATGAACTTTGGGGTGCTTTTGACGAGAGCGGGCAGACGGCTGCTCGCGACCATCTGAGCACTCAGAAGGATTGGCCAGCACTGCAAGGGCCGCATAACGCTGAGAACGCCATAGCGTCGATTTTGACTTGTTCGGCGTTGGGGGTCGCAGAGGTGGATATAAGTGAGGCGCTAAAAACCTACGCCTCGCTCCCCCACCGAATGCAGGCCGTCCGCACGCTCAACGGTGTCCTCTACGTCAATGACAGCAAGGCGACCAATGCCGCCTCGACCGCGCCGGCGCTGGCCGCATGGCCAGCCAAGGATGGCAAGCCCCGTATCCACTGGATACTGGGCGGCGTCGCCAAGTCGGACAATCTGGACGAATGCGTCCCCCATTATGCGAACATCGCCCACGCCTACACCATCGGCGAAGCGGGGCATATGTTCGCCGACTTGCTGCGCCCCCATATGGCGGTGGATGACAGCGAAATGCTAAGCGCCGCCGTCCGGCGTGCCGCGCGGATCGCCCGGCCGGGCGATGTCGTGCTGCTGTCGCCGGCCTGCGCCAGTTTCGATCAGTTCCGGGATTTCGAGGCGCGCGGCGATGCCTTCGCCGCGGCCGTGAACGCACTTGAATAACGTCGTGGCTGTTGCGGGGGCAGGGCATGAGCAGGGAAGGGACGAGAATGTTCAGGGCTGGTGAACTGGTGAAGGGCTTCCGCGCCCGCACCGTCCCGCGTGAGCGAACGGCGCTCGCCATCTGGTTCTGGGAAATCGACCGCGTCCTCCTGTCGCTGATCGTCGCGCTGATGGCGATCGGGCTGGTGGCCGTCGCCGCCGCGTCGCCGGTCGCCGCGATCGACCGGTCGACGGCCTCGGTTGCGGTCAACCCGCTGATCTATTTCTACCGCCAGTTGATGTGGGTCTTCATCGGCCTGCCGATCATGCTGGTCATCTCCATGCTGCCCCGGCCACAGGCGCGGCGGCTGGCGATTTTCCTGTGCGCCTTCTTCTTTCTGATGCTGCTGTTCGTGCCGATCCTGGGCAGCACGGTGAACGGCGCGAAGCGCTGGATCGACCTGCCCGGCTTCCGTTTCCAGCCCTCGGAATTTCTGAAGCCCGCTTATGTGGTGACGCTGGCCTGGCTGCTGTCGTTGCGCGCCAAGGACCAGAATCTGCCCGTCATGCCGCTGACCGGCGCGATGACGCTGCTGATCGCGGCGATCCTGATGCGCCAGCCGGACTTTGGCCAGACGGTGATCTTCCTCGCCTGCTGGGGTTGTCTGTTACTGCTGTCGGGCCTTGAAATGCGCTGGATCGCGATGCTGGGCGGCATGGGCCTTGCGGGCCTGGTCGGCGTCTACATGTTCTATGAAAATGGCCGTCAGCGCATCAACGACTTCCTCGGCATCGGCGTGCAGATGGACACCGGCCCGGACCAGACGGACCTTGCCTTCCGCACCATCACCCATGGCGGCTTCACCGGCGTCGGGCCGGGCGGCGGCCAGAACAAGTTCCGCCTGCCCGAAGCGCATACCGACTATATCTTCTCGGTGATCGGGGAGGAGTTCGGCCTGCTCGCCTGCATCGCCATCGCTTGCGTCTATCTTGCCATCGTGGTGCGCGTTCTGCTGCGCCTGCTGGACGAGGAGGATAATTTCACCATCCTCGCCGCCGCCGGCCTCACCACGCAATTTGGACTTCAGGCGATCATCAATATGGGCGTCAATGCGCAGATATTTCCGTCGAAGGGCATGACGCTGCCCTTTATCAGCTACGGTGGCTCCTCTATGCTGGCGCTTTGTATCGGCGTCGGCCTGCTGCTCGCATTCACGCGGCGCAACCCCTTCATGGGTCGGCACACGGTCGTCAAATGGAGTGGTCGATGAGCATTTCCCGTCACTTCGTCCTCGCCGCCGGCGGGACGGGGGGTCATATGATTCCAGCCCATGCCGTGGCGGAGGAGTTGATGGCGCGCGGCCATCATGTCGCCCTCGTCACCGATGAGCGCGGCGCGAAGATCCCCGGCATCTTCGATCATGCACCGGACAATCGGGCGCAGGTCCATGTCATGCCTGCCGGCCGCATGACCAAGAATCCGGCAAGCTGGCCCGGCGCGCTGAAGGCGATCCTGGCCGGTCGCGCCATGGCCCGCCGCCTCAACGAAACCTTCCGCCCGACCGCTGTCGTCGGTTTCGGCGGCTATCCCGCCATGCCCGCTTTGCTGGGCGCGCTGGCCGATGGCATCCCGACCGCCATTCATGAGCAGAATGCCGTGCTGGGGCGCGTCAACCGCCTGCTCTCCGGCCGGGTCGACGCCATCGCCACCGCCTATCCCGACGTCCAGCGGCTCAAGAGCGGCTATGCGGGCAAGGTTCACCTGATCGGCAATCCGGTGCGCGAGGAAGTGAAGCAGTTGCGCGAGGAGGAATTCCCCGCGCTGACCGACGAAAGCGTCTTCCGCGTGCTGGTGATCGGCGGCAGTCAGGGCGCCTCCATCCTGTCCAGCGTCGTGCCCGAAGGCCTGTCGATGCTGCCCATCGCACTGCGTCGCCGCCTGCAAGTCACGCAGCAATGCCGCGCCGAGGACATTGAGCGCGTCCGCAAAGTCTATGCGGAGATGGAAATCCCCGCCGACCTCGCCACCTATTTCAACGATGTGCCCGAAAAGCTCGGCTGGTCGCATCTGGTGATCGCGCGGGCAGGGGCCTCCACGTTGGCCGAACTCACCTGCGCGGGCCGCCCGGCGATCCTCATCCCGCTGCCCAGCGCGATGGACGATCACCAGACCGCCAATGCCAGGGAAATGACCGAGGCCGGCGGCGCCCGCACCATCCCGCAGGCCCGCTTCACCGCGGTCGAACTGGCCAAGCAGATGCAGAAAATGGCGCTGGAACCCGGCGCGCTGCAAAATGCCGCCAGGCGCGCCCGCAATTGCGGGCGCCCCAACGCCGCGCGCGACATGGCCGATCTGCTCGAAAGCATCGGCCATGCGCCCATCGTCAATGATCCGGTCACGGTCGGCCCGACGCCGACCAGCCTCAATTTGCAGGGCGTCCCTGCATGATGTCCATGTTCAAAACCCTCCCCGGCACGGGGAGGTGGCTGGCCGCAGGCCAGACGGAGGGGGCTATCCTCCCGGTGCGGCGCGTGGGGGCAACCCCCTCCACCACCGCTTCGCGGCGGTCCCCCTCCCCATATTGGGGAGGAATAGCATGAAGGGTGTCGGCACCGACATCGGCACGATCCATTTCATCGGTATCGGCGGCATCGGCATGTCCGGTATCGCCGAAGTGATGCATAATCTGGGCTATAGCGTGCAGGGGTCCGACGTGGCCGAAGGCTATGTCGTGGAAGGGCTGCGCGCCAAGGGGATCAAGGTGATGATCGGCCACAAGGCCGAAAATCTGGGCGATGCCGCCGTGGTCGTCACCTCCACCGCGATCAAGCGCGGCAACCCCGAAGTCGAACTGGCGCTGGAAACCCGCGTCCCCGTCATCCGCCGCGCCGAAATGCTGGCCGAACTGATGCGCCTCAAATCGACCGTCGCGGTCGCAGGCACGCATGGCAAGACCACGACGACCTCCATGGTCGCGGCGCTGCTGGATGCGGGCGGCGTCGATCCGACCGTCATCAATGGCGGCATCATCAACAGCTATGGCTCCAACGCGCGTCTGGGCAACAGCGACTGGATGGTCGTGGAGGCCGACGAGAGCGACGGCAGCTTCCTGCGACTCGACGGCACGATCGCGGTCGTCACCAATATCGATCCGGAACATCTGGATCATTATGGCAGCTTCGACCGGGTGAAGGACGCCTTCGTCGAATTCGTCGGCAATGTGCCCTTCTATGGCGCGGCGATGCTCTGCCTCGATCATCCCGAAGTGCAGGCCATCCTGCCGCGCGTGCAGGATCGCCGCATCGTCACCTATGGCTTCTCGGCGCAGGCCGACATTCGCGGCGAAAATGTCCAGCCCATTCCCGGCGGCAACCGCTTCGACATCCAGATCCGCGAACGCGACGGATCGATCCGCCGCATCGAGGGGATCGAAATGCCGATGCCCGGCCGCCACAATGTGCTGAACGCCATGGCCGCCATCGGCGTCGCGCTGCAAATGGGCATTGACGATGCGACCATCCAGACCGGCTTTGCCAAGTTCGGCGGCGTGAAGCGCCGCTTCACCAAGGTCGGCGAGATCGACGTTGCGGGCGGCATCGCCACCGTCATCGACGATTATGGCCACCACCCGGTCGAGATCAAGGCCGTGCTCGCCGCCGCGCGCGAAGGCGCGAAAGGCCGCGTCGTCGCCGTGGTCCAGCCGCACCGCTTCACTCGCCTGCGCGACCTGATGGATGAATTCCAGCAGGCCTTCAACGACGCCGATGTCGTCTATGCCGCCCCGGTCTACACCGCGGGCGAACAGCCGATAGAGGGCGTGGACAGCGCCGCGCTGGTCGCCGGGCTCAAGCGGCGCGGTCATCGCCATGCCTCGACCGTCACCGATGCGGACGATCTGGCGAAGGCGATTGCCGCCGATATCCAGCCCGACGACATGGTCATCTGCCTTGGCGCGGGCGACATCACCAAATGGGCGGCGGGCCTTGCCACGGCCGTCGCGCAGGCGAAGGAAACCGCCTGATGTTCGAACTGTTCAGCGTCGGTCTGGAAATGCAGAAGCGCATGATCGACGCCCAGATGCAGGGCGTGGAGGTCGCGCGCGACATGGTGGAGGCCGCGCAGAAGCAGGTCCGGACCAACCTTGCCGCCCATGATGCCGGGCAGGCGGGGATGAAGGCGGTGAAGAGCTGGATGAACCTGTGGGGCATGCGCGCTTGACGGCTTCCACCCTCCCGCCCGTTCGCGGCACGCTAAAGGCCGATGCGCCGCTGGCCCCGCTCGTCTGGTTCAAGGCGGGTGGCACGGCGCAATGGCTGTTCGAGCCGAAGGATGCCGACGATCTGTCCGATTTCATGGCCATGCTCGATCCGGCGATGCCGGTGATGGCGCTGGGCCTTGGCTCCAACCTCATCGTGCGCGATGGCGGCGTGCCGGGCGTGGTCGTGCGCCTTGGCAAGCCCTTCGCGAAGGTGGAGGCGCTGGACGCCACGACGCTGCGCTGCGGCGGCGGCGCATCGGGCATCCTCGTCTCCTCGACGGCGCGGGACGCGGGGATAGCGGGCCTTGAATTTCTGCGCTCCATCCCCGGCACGGTCGGCGGCTTCGTGCGGATGAACGGCGGCGCCTATGGCCGGGAAACGGCCGATATCCTCGTGGAATGCGATCTGGTGCTGCGTTCGGGCGAGCAGGTGACATTGCTCAACAGCGACCTGCACTATAGCTACCGCCATTCGAACCTGACCGACGGCGCGGTCGTGGTCAGCGCGACTTTCCGGGGCGAACCGGGCGAACCGGCCGGGATACAGGCGGAAATGGACCGCATCGCCACCGCGCGTGAGGAAAGCCAGCCGCTGCGCAGCAAGACCGGCGGATCGACCTTCAAGAATCCGGACGGGCACAAGGCCTGGGCGCTGGTGGACGAAGCGGGTTGTCGCGGCCTGGCTCTGGGTGGCGCGCAGGTGAGCGATAAGCACACCAATTTCCTGCTCAACACCGGCGACGCCACCAGCAGCGACATCGAATCGCTGGGCGAAGAAGTCCGCCGCCGCGTGAAGGAAAAGAGCGGCGTCGAACTGGAATGGGAAATCCAGCGGGTGGGGCGCAAATGAACGATACTCTCAACCCGTTCGCCCTGAGCCTGTCGAAGCCTGTCCTGAGCGACGCCGCAGGCGGCGTCGAAGGGGGCTGCACTTTTCTTCAAGGAGGGCAGGGCTTCGACAAGCTCAGCCCGAACGGTTTTAGTCTGGAGCAAATCGCATGACCCGTGGCCCCTGGCATGTCGCCGTCCTGATGGGCGGCTGGTCGGCGGAGCGGCCGGTGTCGCTGTCGTCGGGCGAGGGCGTGGCCAAGGCACTGGAATCGCGCGGGCACACCGTCACGCGGATCGACATGGACCGCAATGTCGCTGCGCGCCTTGCTGAAACGAAGGCCGACGTGATCTTCAACGCGCTCCACGGCGTTCCCGGCGAGGATGGCACGGTGCAGGGCATGATGGACCTGATGGGCCTCACCTACACCCATAGCGGCCTGGCCACGTCGGTCATCGCGATCGACAAGCAACTGACCAAGCAGGCGCTGCTGCCGCACGGCATCCCCATGCCCGGCGGCCATATCGTGGAGTGCGAAAGCCTCTTTACGGCCGATCCGCTGCCGCGTCCCTATGTGCTGAAACCTGTCAATGAAGGCAGCTCGGTCGGCGTCGCCATCGTCACGGCGGAGGGCAATTATGGCAATCCCATCGCCCGCGACAGCGTCGGCCCCTGGCAGGATTTCCCGCAGTTGCTGGCCGAACCCTATATTCGCGGCCGCGAACTCACGACTGCCGTGCTGGGCGATGAGGCTTTGCTCGTCACCGAATTGCGGCCCAAGAGCGGCTTCTATGATTTCGACGCCAAATATACCGACGGCATGACAGACCATATCTGCCCGGCGGACATCCCCGCCGAGATCAGTGAAGCCTGCAAGGCGATTGCGCTGCGCGCGCACCAGCTGCTGGGTTGCAAGGGCGCGTCGCGCGCCGACTTCCGCTGGGACGATGAACAGGGTATCGAAGGGCTCTACCTGCTGGAGGTCAACACCCAGCCGGGCATGACGCCGCTCAGCCTCGTCCCCGAACAGGCGGCGAAGCTGGGCATTGACTATGCCACGCTGGTAGAGACTATTGTCGAGGAGGCGCTGAACCGCGCCGGGGGACAGAAGGATGGCTGAAGCACGCATCCGACGCGGCGGCACCGCACGGCTGAGCAGCGCGAAGGGCAGGGCGACGAAAGGCGGTCGCGGCCGCGCGCTCAAGCGCCGTAGCTGGGTCGATCAGCTATTCGAAATGCTCCCCGTCAGCGAAGCCACGCTGCAACGCATGGCGAGTTGGGCGATCGTCGGCATATTCGGCGGCGTCGCCATCGGCATCGGCATCTACATGGGTCTGCCCGACATGGCGCGCCAGCAGGCGGCGGAACTCGCCGCCCGCGCCGGTTTCGAGGTCGAGAAGGTCGAAGTGCGCGGCGTCGAGCGGATGGACGAACTGCCCGTCTATAATATCGCGCTGGGGCAGGTGGATCGCTCCATGCTTGCGCTCGACCTGCCAAAGGTGCGGCGCGAAATGCTGAAACTCGGCTGGGTCAAGGATGCGCGCATTTCCCGCCGCCTGCCCGATACGCTGGTGGTCGACATTGTCGAGCGCGATCCGGTCGCCGTGTGGCAGCATGGAGGCCAGTTGCACCTGATCGACGTGCAGGGCGTGGTGTTGCAGTCTGTCTCCGCCAGCGCCATGCCGGACCTGCCTCTGGTCGTTGGTCCCAGCGCCAATCTCCAGACGGCGGGCCTCAACAAGCTGATGGAAAATGCCCCGGCGCTGAAGCCGATGCTGGCCGGCGCGACCTGGGTCGGGAACCGTCGCTGGGACTTGCGCTTTCAGTCGGGGGAGACGCTTTCCCTGCCGGAGGGTGACAAGGATTCAGCCTCTGCGCTGGTGAATTTCGCGCGCATGGACGGCGTCAACCGGCTGCTCGGCCGGGGCATCGTCAAGTTCGACATGCGCGATCCCGATCGTTTCGTCCTGCGCCTGCCACAGGGGCAGGTGGAGGAAAAGCCGACCGGCGCGACGGCAAGTGGAACGGCGGGCGGCGCGACGGACAGCGCCAAGGCGCCGGCTCAGGGCGAGGAAGGCTAAGACAGCATGGCGCAGCCCAAGGTCGAAAAGCTCATTACCGCGATCGACATTGGCTCCTGGAAAGTGTCGGCGCTGATCGCAGGTCGCACCGACACTGGCGAACTTGCGATCCTGGGCACGGGACAGCGGGAAAGCCGGGGCGTGCGCCGCGGCTTCATTGCCGACATGGAGCGGACCGAACTCGCCGTGCGCGAAACGGTGGAACAGGCCGAGCGGGTCGCGGGCACCAATATCGAGGATGTCTGGGTCAGCTTTTCGGGCGGATCGCTGGTCAGCGACGTCGTCACGGTCGAACGCGACATGGGCGGCTATCGCGTGGAACAGGCGGATATCGACGATCTGCTCACAACCGGGCAACAGGGGATCGACCCGGATGGCCGCATCGTTTTGCATGCGCAGCCCACCTGCTTCACCATCAATGGCAAGGTGCCGGTCAAGAAGCCGATCGGCATGCATGCCGACCTGCTGGGCGTCGACATCCATGTCGTGCTGGCGGATGGCGCGCCGCTCGCCAATCTCGACCTGTGCGTGCGTGGCGCCTATCTGAACGTCAATTCGATCGTCGCCGCGCCGATCGCGACCGGCCTTGCCTGCCTGTCGGAGGAGGAGCGCGATCTGGGCGTCGCGCTGGTGGAGATCGGCGCGGGCGTAACCAATGTCTCGCTCTATGCCGGCGGCATGCTGGTCGGGCTCCACTCGATCCCGCTGGGCGCGTCGGACATTACCGACGATATCGCCTCGGCCTTCGGCATTCGTCGCAGTCAGGCGGAGCGGATCAAATGCTTTTACGGCTCGGCGATGCAGAACCCGCGCGATTTTCGCGAGATGATCGAGATTGCGCCGCCCCATGGCGAAGTGGCCGTGCCGGGGCAGGCCGCCGGTCCCAATGCGGAAGGGGGCAAGATCACCCGCGCTGCGCTGGTCGGCGTCATCTGCGAACGGCTGAACCAGATCATGACCGAAGTGAATGCCGCCCTGTCGGGCATGGGCTTCAACTCCACCGGGCGTCAGGTCGTGCTGACCGGCGGCGGCGCGGAAATGAAGGGCATTGCCGATTATGCACAGGGCGCGCTGGGCCGCGCCGTGCGGATCGGACGGCCAAGGGGCTTGTCCGCCATGCCCGAAGCGCATAGTGGACCGGCCTTCGCAACTTTGGCGGGATTGGCGCTTTATGGCGCTTCTAACCCGGTTGATCTCCGCACGATGGCGCCCGCGCCGCAGACGGTGCACCGTATCGGTGCGCCCATGTGGTGGCAGCGAATGATGCGCGCGATGAAGACCAACTATTGAATGAATTTGTACGAAGACGAAATTAGGTGGTGAATCCCCTATTTTCTGGTGTTAACGAATGATGACGGTGTCGCTTCCTGACGAGGAAGCTGAGGGAGCAGAATATATGAGCATTGAAATCAGCCCGCCCCATGTGGACGAACTGAAGCCGCGTATCGCGGTCATCGGTGTCGGTGGCGCAGGCGGCAATGCCATCGCGAACATGATCGCCGCCTCGGTAGAGGGCGTGGACTTCATCGTGGCGAACACGGACGCGCAGGCGCTCAACAGCTCGCCGGCCGAACGCCGCATCCAGCTTGGGCCCCAAATCACCGAAGGTCTGGGCGCCGGTTCGCGCCCCGAAATCGGCAAGGCGGCGGCGGAAGAAACCATCGCCTCGGTCGAGGAAGCGCTGAACGGCGCGCATATGTGCTTCATCACCGCCGGTATGGGCGGCGGCACCGGCACTGGCGCAGCCCCCGTCATTGCAAAGGCCGCGCGTGATCGCGGCATCCTGACCGTCGGCGTCGTGACCAAGCCCTTCACCTTCGAAGGCAATCGCCGCATGAAGTCGGCCGAAACGGGTATCGAAGAGCTGCAAAAGCATGTCGACACCCTGATCGTCATCCCGAACCAGAATCTGTTCCTGATCGCCAATCCGAACACGACCTTCAAGGAAGCGTTCCAGATGGCGGACGAGGTTCTGCAACAGGGCGTGCGCTCGATCACCGACCTCATGATCATGCCGGGCCTCATCAATCTCGACTTTGCCGACGTCCGTTCGGTAATGGGCGAAATGGGCAAGGCGATGATGGGCACCGGCGAAGCGGAAGGCGACGGCCGCGCGCTTCAGGCCGCTGAAAAGGCGATCGCCAACCCGCTGCTCGACGGCGTGTCGATGCGTGGTGCGAAGGGCGTTATCGTCTCGATCGTCGGTGGCGACGACATGCGCCTGATGGAAGTGGACGAAGCCGCCAACCATATCCGCGAACTGGTGGACCCGGACGCGAACATCATCTGGGGTAGCGCCTTCAACGACGGCCTCAATGGCAAGATCCGCGTGTCGGTGGTCGCTACCGGCATCGAAGCCGAAGCCGGTGGCAACGCCGCGCCGCTGACCCAGCCGTTCAGCTTCGCCAGCCGCCCGGCGGTCGCCGTGCCGCAGACGCCCGCCAGGCCTGCCGCCGCCGTAGCGCCGCAGCCCGCCCCGGCTCCCGCGCCCAAGCCCGCCCCGGCCCCTCAGCCGGAAGCGCTGGAACTCAACGTGCCCGAAGCGCCCGCCCCGTTGCAGCCGACCGCCGCGCCTGCCCCGTCCCGTCCCGCCGCCGTCTTCTCGGACGAAGGGCCGGATCAGGACGAACTGGTTCTGGGTGCGGACAGCGCCGAACCGGCCGCGCTCGCCCCGGCGCCTGCGCCCGCACCGCGCGTCGCCACCGGCGGCACGCTGTTCGAACGCATGGCCGGCCTGACACGTGGCAGCGAAAAGGCGCCGGGCGCCGACGATGCGGCGCCGGGCGTGGATGTTCCCCGCTTCCTCAACCGCCAGAACAACCAGTGATCGTCCGGCGCGTCGTCGCGCCGTGACCTTTGTGAAAGCGCGCCGTCTGTCCTCTGGGGCGATCCGGCGCGCTTTTTTGTTGCGCTAATTTCCCATTCACCCTGTCATCGGCTAAGGCCCCGACGTGAAAAACGCTTCCTCCTGGATCATCGGCGGCCTGCTTCTGGCGGGAACCGCATCGGCACCCAATGCTCTTGCCCAATCCGATCAAGCGGCGCTGGTCCGCCCGCCAGATGCGGCTGACCTGAACGCCCATCTCGCCCGGCTGGCGGCCAACCCGCGCGATGTGGATGCGTTGATCGGGGCAGGAGAGGCCGCGCTGGCGCTGGACGATGCCCGCGCCGCCGCCGGTTTCTTCGCCCGCGCCGATGCGATCGCCAGCGGGAATGGCCGGATCAAGGCGGGTCTGGCCCGCGTCATGCTCAAGACCCAGAACCCGACCGAGGCGGTGCGCCTGTTCGATCAGGCCGGGCGGCTGGGCTATCCCGACACGACCATATTGTCCGACCGGGGCCTTGCGAAGGACATGACCGGCGATCAGGCCGGGGCGCAACGCGATTATTATGCCGCGCTCCAGCGTACCCCCAATGATGAGGAACTGGTTCGCCGCTATGCCGCCTCGCTCGGCATTTCCGGGCAGGTCGATGCGGCGGAAAAGATATTGGACCCGCTGCTCTACAAGAGCGACCGGGCCGCCTGGCGCTATCGCGCGTTCATTTTGGCGATGAACAACCGGCAGGCGGACGCGAAGAAGGTCGCCGACCAGACGATGCCGGCGCAACTGGCCACGGCCATCATCCCCTATATGCAGAAAATGCCCTATCTCACCGCCGCGCAGAAAGCCGCAGCGGTGCATTTCGGCCATTTCCCGCAGCAGACCGGCACGACCATCGCCACCATCATCCCGACGCCCCCCGCGCCGGGCGTGACGCTCACCAAGGCGCCGGTCGCGGTCGCCGCCGCAACGCCGACGCCCAAGCCCAAGCCCGTCAGCCGCGCCGAACAGCGCCGCCAGCAGCGCGAGGCGGCCCGTCTCGCCCGCGCCGAAGCCGCGCGCGCCCGCACCGCTGCTCGCCAGCCAACCGCTGTGGCGTCGCAAACGGCAACCGTGCCGCAACCGCAGGCCGCGCAGCCGACCCGGCCGCAACCCGTTCCCCCTGCGCCGACCCAGCTTGCACAGGTCCAGTCGCTGCCGCCCGAACCCAGGCCGCAATCGCCGCAGGTCCAGCCGCTGCCCTCTACCTCTTCGGCGGCCTCCTCCAGCCAGACGCCGCCCGTCCGTCAGGCGGCCACGCCATCCGCTACAGGCGTGCAGGGGCCGCCTTCGCCCGGCTTCGACTCGATCGATCGTCCCGCCCAGCCGACGCCCCCGGCCGCGTCGACCGGCAGCCAGCTCAACGCGATCACGCTGGCCCAGGCATCGACCCCGTCGGCCCAGCCCGAGCCCTCCACGCCGTCGACAGCCTCCGAACCGGCGCCCCCGCCGCCGCCTGCACCCGCCGCAACGCCCCAGCCCGATCCGGAGGCGACCCGCACGCTGGCGCAGATCATCCACGCCATCGACGTGCCCGATGCCGAACGGCAGGCAAGCGTGGCCGCCGTCGATCTGGACGAGGTCGCCGCGATTCAGGCGCAGCGCCGCCTCGAACGGCAACAAACGGCCCGCGCCGCCGCCGACAAGGCCAAGAAGGACGCCGCCGCCAAGGCCAAGGCGGAGGCTGACGCCAAGGCAAAGGCCGAAGCAGAGGAAAAGAAGCGCCTTGCCGCCAATCCCTCGCGCAACTGGCTTCAGGTCGGCGTCGGCCAGAGCAAGTCCGCGCTGGGCTTCACCATGAAGGGCCTGCGCAAGAAATACACGATCCTGTCGCGTCAGGACGGCTGGAGCGCCAGCTGGGGCCGCACCAACCGCCTGCTCGTCGGCCCCTTTGCCAGCTTCACCCGCGCCAAGGAACTGGAAACCAACCTGAAAAAGGAAGGCGCCGACGTCTTCGCCTGGAAGAGCGACGCCGGCGAAGTCGTGGAGCAACTGGCGGGGCAGTGATGCGGGCCTGTGAATGCGGCTTTTTTTGCCCTCTCCCGTCTTCACGGGAGAGGGTTAAAAGCCGTCAGCCTGCTCTCCACCCAAATAATGCAATCGCGCCGCACTATCCGTTCAAACCCGCACGATAATGGTCTAGGAGCCGTCCCATGACGACGCTCGCTTCCTATGCCTGCCATCCTTCCGCCAGCCGTGGCCGCCTCCATGCCGAGGCGGGGGGCGAGATGCGCGGGCCGCGCGATGTGTTTCAGCGCGACCGGGATCGCATCATCCACTCGATCGCCTTCCGCCGCTTGCGCCACAAGACGCAGGTCTTCGTCTCGCCCGATGGCGATCATTTCCGCGTCCGCCTGACCCATAGTCTGGAAGTCGCGCAGATCGGCCGCACCACCGCGCGCACGCTGAGCCTCAACGAAGACCTGACCGAAGCGCTCTGCCTTGCGCATGATATCGGCCATCCGCCCTTCGGCCATGCGGGGGAGGATGCGCTGGAAAGCGCGCTGGAGGCGCATGGCGGCTTCGATCATAACGCCCATACGCTGCGCACGCTGATGCTGCTGGAAAGCCCCTATCCGCGTTTCCGGGGCCTCAACCTCAGCTGGGAAATGCTGGAGGGGCTGGCCAAGCATAATGGCCCGATCGACCATCCCGGCTGGGCGATGCGCGAACTGGACGCGCTGTTCCCGCTGGACCTTGCCAGCCACGCCTCGCTGGAGGCGCAACTGGCCGCGATTTCGGACGATATCGCCTATGACAATCACGACATTGACGATGGGCTGCGCGCCGGATTGCTGACGCTCGACCAGTTGCTCGAAGTGCCGCTGGTCCGCACCTGCTGGGACCGGGTGCGCGCCCGCTATCCCGATGTGCCGCAGGATCGGCTGCTGCGCGAACTGGTGCGGGAACAGATTGGCGTCATGGCCAATGACCTGATCGAGTCCACCCGCCGCAATATCGCGGAATCGCGCGTTGAAACGGTGGAGGATGTCCGCGCGCTCGGCCGCACTCTCGTCACCTTCTCGCCCGAACTGGAGCAGCAGGAGCGCGACCTCAAGCGCTTCATGTACGCGACCCTCTATCACCACCCCGAACAGCTTGCGGCGGCTGATCGTGCGCGCATCATCGTCACCGATCTGTTCCGCGCCTATCAGGCCGACCCGCATCTGATGCCGCCCGAATGGCGCGACGATTGTGCGCTGGAAGAACCGACCCGCAGCCGCCACATCGCCGACTTCATCGCCGGCATGACCGACCGCTATGCCGAAAAGCGCCACGCGGAAATTTGCGGGGTTGTGGCCGGGGTGTGACGTGCTCCTGCGAAGGCAGGAGCCCAGTTGAGACGGCAGAACTGGGTTCCTGCCTTCGCAGGAACACGGGGAGGGCGTCAGGCGGAAACGATCCGTTCCCACCCCGCTTCTTGTCGCGCCTCGTGCCTCGCGATAGCCCATCGGCATGACACTCCATCCCCAGATCGCGGCCTTCGCCGCCCAGCTTGACGATCTTGCCCGCCTGCTCCGGGCGCAGGACAACCGCCTCTGGGCGGACCGGATTGTGCTTATCCATCGCACCGTCGCGGACTCCAACTATGCTGGCGTCGAACGCTTTCTGGCGCTGTTCGAAGGGGAGGGTAGCTTTGCTTCCGTCCAGCTCGACAATGTAGAGGCGGACAGCGAACTGGCCGCCTGCCGCACGGCGGCGCTCGCCATGGCCCGGCGTCTGGCAAAAGAAGAACAAGCAGGCGATTGACGCGCCCCGTCCTTTGACGCAATGCACAAAGTGTCTCCGGCGGATTCGTTCGTCGGGCACGATGCGGGAGAGCATGGGAAGCCTTTGAGGCCACCCCGTCACCGAAGGAGCAACCGCCCCGGAATCTCTCAGGTTAAAGGACCGCATCGCGCGCAAGGCACTCTGGAAAGCGGACGGATTTCCGTCCCACCGAAGGGGTAAGCCATGTGGCCGCACGGCCGCTGGTCAAAGCTCTCAGGTTCCGTGACAGAGGGGGTGGCAGATGTCACAGGTCCGACTCCGGGCCTGTCTATGCTGTCGCTACCACCTCCTGCACGGAAAGGCCGCATCATGTCCGGCAATGAAGACGCCACCCATTTCGAAGACCTGCCGCTCGAAGCGCTCCCGCTCGACGCCTGGCATCGTGCGAAGGGCGCGCGCATGGTCGGCTTTGCCGGCTATCATATGCCGATCCAGTATGAAGGCATCATGGCCGAACATAGCTGGACCCGCGAACATGCCGGCCTGTTCGATGTCAGCCATATGGGCCAGCTCACATTTTCGGGCGAAGGCGTGGATGAGGCGCTCGAACATATCCTGCCCAGCGATATCAAGGGGCTGAAGCCTTTCCGTCAGCGTTATTCGATGCTGCTGAACGACGAAGGCGGCATCCTGGACGACCTGATGGTCTCGCGCCTCGGCCCCAATGAAAAAGGTGAACCCGCCTTTGACGGCGCGGCGATCTACATGGTCGTCAACGGCGCGACCAAATATGACGATATCGGCTGGATGATCGACTATCTGCCCGACGAAGTCGTGATGAATCACATGGCCGATCAGGCGCTGCTGGCGCTGCAAGGGCCCGAAGCGGGCGAAGCGCTGGCGACCCTCATCCCGCAAACCGCCGATCTTCTCTTCATGCAGTCCGGCCCGTTCGTCTGGCGCGGCGTTCCGCTGTGGATCAGCCGTTCGGGCTATACCGGCGAGGACGGCTTTGAAATCAGCATCCCCGCCGAGGATGTGACCCTGCTGGCCGATGCGCTGTGCGAATTGCCGCAGGTCAAGCCGATCGGCCTTGGCGCGCGCGACTCGCTGCGTCTGGAGGCTGGCTTGCCGCTCTATGGCCATGATCTGTCGCCCGCGGTCAGCACGATCGGCGCGGACCTGGGCTTCGCGATCCAGAAGCGCCGTCGGGAAGAGGGCGGTTTCATTGGCCATGCCCGCGTGATGAAGGAACTGGCTGATGGTCCCGGCGCCAAGCGCGTGGGCCTCAAGATCGAAGGCCGTCTGCCCGCCCGCGAAGGTGCGAAAATCTTCTCCGGCGCGATCGAGGTCGGCGAAGTCACATCGGGCGGCTTCGCGCCCAGCGTCGGCGCGCCGATCGCCATGGGCTGGGTCAGCCTGCCCGACAGCGCGGAAGGGACCGCGCTGGAAATCGAAGTGCGTGGCAAGCGCATCGCCGCGGTGGTTGCGCCGATGCCGTTCGTTCCGCATCGTTATCGCCGCAAGGCCTGAGTCTGCATATTTTTTGACCTTTTTGGTGGTCGTGATTTTCAAGCAAATCACTTCTGGGGAGTAGAAAATGAGCCGTTATTTCACCGACGAACATGAATGGATCGACGTAGAGGGCGAAATCGCCACCGTCGGCATCACTGATTATGCGCAGGAACAGCTGGGCGACATCGTGTTCGTCGAACTGCCTGCCGAAGGCACGACCTTCGAAAAGGGCGACGACGCCGCCGTCGTGGAATCGGTCAAGGCCGCGTCCGACGTCTATGCGCCGATCTCCGGCGAAGTCGTTGAAGCCAACGGCGCGCTGGAAGACGAACCCGCGCTGGTCAACAGCGATGCCGAGGAAGATGGCTGGTTCTTCAAGCTGCGCATCGCCGACACCAGCGAGCTGGACGGCCTGATGACCGAAGCCGCCTACAAGAAGTTCGTGGCGAGCCTCTAAGCAACAAAAATAAGCCCCTCCCTTTCAAGGGAGGGGGAAGGGGTGGGTCGCGACCGCAGGGAGCGTCCGCCCTATCGCCACGGAGCAGCGCTCGCTCCGCTCGCGACCCACCCCCGGCCCCTCCCTTGAAAGGGAGGGGGGAGTTTTTGGAAATGCGCTACCTACCCCTTACCGACACCGACCGGCAGGACATGCTGTCCGTCATCGGCGCGTCGTCCATCGACGACCTGTTCGTGGACGTGCCCGCAGAGGCCCGCCTGACCGGCACCATCGCCGGTCTGCCCGATCATGCCAGCGAACTGGCGGTCGAGCGCCACATGGGCGCGCTCGCGCGGAAAAATCTGTCGGCAGGGGAGGCACCTTTCTTCCTGGGCGCCGGCGCCTACAAACATCATGTCCCTGCCAGCGTCGATCATCTGATCCAGCGCGGCGAGTTCCTGACCGCCTACACGCCCTATCAGCCGGAAATCGCGCAGGGCACGCTCCAGGTGCTGTTCGAATTCCAGACGCAGGTCGCCCGTCTGCTGGGCGTCGATGTCGCCAACGCCTCCATGTATGACGGCTCGACCGCCTGCTGGGAAGCGATCGGCATGGCCCGCCGAATCACCAAGCGCGGCAAGGCTCTGCTCTCGTCCGGCCTGCATCCCCATTATGTTTCGGTCGCCAACACCATGGCGAAATTCACCGGCGACGCGCTGGTGCATGAAGCGCCGACGCTGGACGCTGCGACCGACATCGACGCGCTGATCGCCTCGATCGACAAGGATACATCCTGCGTCGTCGTCCAATATCCCGATATTCTCGGCCGCATCGCCGACCTGACCCCGCTGGCTGACGCCGCTCATGCGGCCGGCGCGCTGTTGGTCGCGGTCGTCACCGAGCCGGTTGCACTGGGCGCGATCAAGGCGCCGGGCCATATGGGCGCGGACATCGTCGTTGGCGAAGGCCAGTCGATCGGCGTCGGCCTCCAGTTCGGCGGCCCCTATCTCGGCCTGTTCGGCTGCAAGCAGAAATATGTGCGCCAGATGCCGGGCCGCCTGTGCGGTGAAACCGTCGATGCGGCGGGCAAGCGCGGTTTCGTGCTGACGCTCTCCACCCGAGAGCAGCATATCCGCCGTGAGAAAGCCACGTCGAACATCTGCACCAACTCCGGCCTCTGCGCGCTGGCCTTCAGCATCCACATGACCCTGCTGGGCGAACGGGGCCTGCGCGAACTGGCGACCCTGAATCACGGCCTCGCCGTGCAGGCTGCTGATCGCCTCGCCAAGGTGCCGGGCGTCACGCTGCTCAATGACAGCTTCTTCAACGAATTCACGCTGGTCCTGACCAAGGATGCGCGCGACGTCGTCCGCACCCTCGCCGACAGGGGCATTCTTGCCGGCGTCTCGCTCGGCCGCCTGTTCCCGGACGCGCCGGCCATCGGCAACGGCCTGGTCGTCGCGGTGACCGAAACCGTCACGCCGGAGGACATCGAAATCCTTGCCGCAGCGCTTGAGGAGGAACTGGCATGAGCATGCTCAAGGAAGGTCGCCCGACCACCCCGCAAGCCGTCGAGGACGCGCATATGGCCCCCGCAACCGCCACCGGCAACCGCGCGCTGATGCTGGAGGAAAAGCTGATCTTCGAGATCGGCTCGACCGACACCACCGGCGTCGATTTCGCCGAAGCACCCAAGGTGGCAAGCCGCCTCGGCTCGCTCGCCCGCACCGACAGCCTCGGCCTGCCCGGCCTGTCGGAACAGGAAACGGTGCGTCACTACACCCGCCTGTCGCGCCAGAACTACGCCATCGACCTTGGCCTGTTCCCGCTCGGCAGCTGCACGATGAAGCATAACCCGCGCCTCAATGAAAAGGTCGCGCGGATGCCCGGTTTCGCCGATATCCACCCGCTCCAGCCGCAGTCGACGGTGCAGGGCGCGCTGGCCGTCATCCATGAACTGGCCGCCTGGCTGGTGACGCTGACCGGCATGCACTCGGTCGCCATGTCGCCCAAGGCGGGCGCCCATGGCGAACTGTGCGGTCTGTTGGCGATCCGCGCCGCGCTCGAAGCCCGTGGCGACGCCCGCAGCGTCGTGCTTGTGCCCGAAAGCGCCCATGGCACCAACCCCGCCACCGCCGCCTTCTGCGGCTATAAGGTGGAGGATATCCCCGCGACCGCCGAAGGCCGCGTGGACCTCGAAGCTCTGAAGGCCCGCCTGGGTCCGGACGTTGCGGCGGTGATGATCACCAACCCCAACACCTGCGGCCTGTTCGAACGCGACATGAAGACCATCTCCGACGCGGTCCATGCCGCCGGAGCCTTCGTCTATTGCGACGGCGCGAACTTCAACGCCATTGTCGGCCGGGTCCGCCCCGGCGACCTGGGCGTCGACGCGATGCACATCAACCTGCATAAGACCTTCTCCACCCCCCATGGCGGCGGTGGTCCGGGTTCGGGTCCGGTCGTGCTGTCCGAAGCGCTCACGCCCTTCGCCCCGCTGCCCTTCGTGGAAAAGCAGGGCGACAAATTCGTGCTGGTCGAAGAAGAAACGGCGGAGGATCACCACGCCCAGACCTTCGGCCGCATGGTCGCCTTCCATGGCCAGATGGGCATGTTCACCCGCGCGCTGACCTATATCCTCAGCCACGGCGCGGATGGCCTGCGTCAGGTCGCGAGCGATGCGGTGCTGAACGCCAACTATATCCTGCGCAGTCTCGACGACGTGCTCGACGCGCCGTTCGGCCCCAGCGGTCCGTGCATGCACGAAGCGCTGTTCAGTGATAAGGGCCTCGCCGAAGGCTTCACCACGCTCGACATCGCCAAGGGCCTGATCGACGAGGGCTTCCACCCGATGACCATGTATTTCCCGCTGGTCGTCCATGGGGCGATGCTGGTCGAACCGACCGAGACGGAAAGCAAGGCCGCGCTCGACCAGTTCATCATGGCGCTGCGCAGCCTCGCCGAACGGGCCAAGGCGGGCGACGAGCTACTCAAGGGCGCGCCGTACCACGCCCCGCGCCGTCGCCTCGATGAGACGCTGGCCGCCCGCAAGCCGGTCCTCACCTGGACCGAGCCCGCGCTGGCGCAGGCCGCCGAATGACGGAAAGGCCGGAACCCTGGCAACCGGGTTCCGGCCCTGCCGTCGCGGGCAAGCGATACGCCCCCGCGACGCAGCGCAACCGTGACGCGATCGCGGATGTCCTGCGCGAAGTCCTGCCGTCCTCCGGCCTCATATTAGAGGTGGCGAGCGGCAGCGGCGAACATGCCGTCCATTTCGCCGCCGCTTTCCCCAAACTTGACTGGCAACCGACAGATCCCGATCCGGCCGCGCTCGCCTCGATCGCCGCATGGCGCGCCGAAGCGAATCTCCCCAATCTCCGCCCGCCGATCCAACTGGACGCCAGCGCCGGCTGGCCGATTGCGCAAGCCGATGCGATCCTCTGTATCAACATGATCCATATATCGCCGTGGGAAGCCACGCTCGGCTTGCTGAAAGGGGCAGGGGCCGCGCTGCCCCCCGGCGGTCTGCTCTATCTCTACGGTCCCTACACAAGCGACGGCGTGGAAACCGCGCCCAGCAACCTCGCCTTCGACGCCTCGCTCAAGAGCCGCGACCCGCACTGGGGCCTGCGAGCCGTGGAGGATGTGATCGCGGCGGCAAAGGCAGAGGGACTGGCGTTCGAAAAACGGATCGAAATGCCCGCCAACAATCTGTCGCTCCTGTTCCGGCGGCGCACTTGAAAGAGCGACGTGCTCCTGCGAAAGCAGGAGCCTGGGGCGTCAGCGCACGTCGTTCGACCCTGGGCTCCTGCTTTCGCAGGAGCGCCTCTATATAGCAGTCCCATGCCCAACCACCTCCTCCCCCTCGTCACTGCCGAACTCGCCGCCCCGGCCGATCCGCGCGCGGCCGCAATGGCCGGCGCGCTTGCCGCGAAATATCCCGATGCGGCCCGCGCCGTGCTCTTCTACGGCTCCTGCCTGCGGGAGGCCAATCTCGACGGGCTGATGCTCGATTTCTACCTGATCGTGTCGGACTATCCGGCCGCCTATGGCAAAAGCTGGCTGGCTCGCGCCAACCGGTTGATCCCGCCCAATGTCTTCCCGTTCGAACATAATGGCCTGATCGCCAAATATGCGGTCCTGTCCGAAGCCGACTTCGCGCGGCTGAACAGCGTGGAGGCGGACAATGTCTCGGTCTGGGCGCGCTTTGCCCAGCCATCGCGCCTGCTCTGGGCGTCGGACGATCTCGCCCGGCAGCGCACCGTCGCCGCCGTGGCGCAGGCCGCGCCGACCTTGTTCGATCTCACGATGCCCATGTTGCCGATCGATGTGGACTGCACGTTGCTGGACATTTGGAAGGCGGGCTTCACCTTGACCTACAATGCTGAGTTGCGGGCCGAGAAGAAGGGGCGTTCAGTTTCGATCGTGGATGTTGATCCCGATCGTTATGAGCAATTCGGTCGAGCAGCTCTTGCGACAATTGCAGAGCGTCGACGTGTAGGTCCGGGCGGTGAGGTGGCAAACGCCATGTCGCCTGCTTCAGCGTCTGCGCTTTGGCGCCAACTTCAGCGGCGCGGCAAGCGCCTGTCGGTGATCCGCCTCGCCAAGGCCAGCTTCACTTATGCCGGCGGGATCGATTATCTGGCGTGGAAGATCAACCGCCATGCCGGCACGCAGATAGAGATCAAGCCCTGGCAACGGCGCTGGCCGCTGCTGGGCGCGGTCACTCTGCTGCCGCGGCTGTTCCGGGGTGGCGCGATTCGCTGAGCGTCTGGCTCAACGCCTGTCCCAGCGCCGCCAGCGTATAGGGTTTGCGCAGCACCGCATGCCCTTCGAAATCGGCGCTGTCGTTGGTGTCGCCGGCATAGCCAGTGACGAACAGCACCGGCAGATGGCGGAACCGCGCGGGCAGGGCCTTCACCATTTCCGGCCCGGTCATTTCGGGCATCAGTACGTCGCTGATGATCAGGCCGATGTCGCCATTATGCGCCAGCAGCTTGGCGGCCTTGGCCGGATGGTCGCAGGCGATCGGCAAATGGCCCAGTTCCGCCAGTGCCGCCATCGTCTGGTTCAGCACGCGCGGATCATCCTCCACCACCAGGATTCGGGTCGGCGGCTGTTCCACCGGCGCGCGCGCAAAGGCGATCGCCTCGGCCGGGTCGCCCGTCACCGCCTCTATCGAGCGCGGCAAATAGATATGCACGCTGCTGCCCTTGCCCGGTTCGGATTCGATCCGGATCTCGCCTTCGCTCTGGCGCACGAAGCCGAATATCTGGCTGAGGCCCAGCCCGGTGCCCTTGCCCACCGGCTTGGTGGTGAAGAAGGGCTCGAACACCCGCGCCAGCACTTCGGGCGTCATGCCGCATCCATCGTCGGTGACGCTGAGCGCAATATAGTCGCCCGCCGCGCATTCGCCGATCTCGCCCGCCTTCAGCCGGACCTGCCCGGTCGCCAGCATCAGCCGTCCGCGGCCCTCCATCGCATCGCGGGCATTGACGCAGAGGTTCAGGATCGCATTTTCCATCTGATGCTGGTCGACGAAGATGCGCCAGCCCTGCGCCTCCTGCGCGAAGCCGACGGTGATCTGGTCGCCGATGGTGCGGTCGATCAGGTCGGCCATGCCTGACAGCAGCGCGTCGGGGTCGACCGCGCTGGGCAGCAGCGGCTCGGACCGGGCAAAGGCCAGCAACCGCCGGGTCAGCGCCGACGCCCGATTGGCCCCATCCATCGCATTGTCCAGATGGCGCACCGCCTCCTCGGGCTTCAGGTGCAGCTTGCGCTTGGCCAGTTCCAGCCCGCCGACGACCACCGCCAGCATATTGTTGAAATCATGCGCGATGCCGCCGGTCAGCTGGCCGACCGCATCCATTTTCTGCATCTGGCGCAGATTGTCCTCCGCCGCCAGCCGCTCGGTCGATTCCCGCTTCACCTGCTCATAGGCTTCGGACAGTTCGGCCGTTCGCGCGCGCACCGCGTCCTCCAGCCGGTCGGCGCGCTCGCCCTCCAATTCCGCCTGTCGCCGCGCATGGCGGCGCTCGCGATAGGCCATGTTGGCGAACCATGCGGCGAACAGGATGCACACCAGCAGCGCCAGCCCGACCAGTTGCGACGTCTTGCCCACCCAGGCGCTGCGGTCGCCCGCCAGCGTCACCGCCAGACTGCGTTCGCGCAGCCGCTGATTCTCGGCCGTGATCACCAGATCGAGCAGCGCGGTGATGCGCCGCAGATCCTGCGACTTGCCCGCCTGATGGAAGCGCGCCAGAGCCCCCATCTTCTGGTCATAGGTGGTGCGCAGGCCGATCTCGTTCAGCGTTTTGCCGCGCGCTATGAAGGCATAGTGCAGCGCCGCCACATTGCCGCGCTGCCATCCCGATCCGCGCGTGGCATAGGTCAGCGCCTTCAACTGGCTCGCCGCGCCGCGCCACTGGTCCTGAAACAGGCGGCCGGTGTCCGGGTCCAGACTGATCACATAGCGGGCCAGCGTCACTTCCGCCCGCGCCGTCCGCGCCTCGAACCCGCGCGCCAGGGTGATCACCTCGAAACTGCGCTGTTGTTCCGCCAGCGCGCGCTGGTGGTCGTCGGACGCATTGCTGGCGGTATAGACCAGCGCGCCCAGCGCCCCGATCAGCAGCGCCGCCAGCAACAGCGGCAGGGCGCGCCGTACCATGGCGCCCCCGCGTCTGTCCCGATCATCCAGATGTTCATTGTCCGCCATCGACCGTTACACTAGCCGAACAAGATTAAGGGCGGAACATCCATGATGAAAAGTTCCGCCATAATCCGGCGCCCCGTCGCGCCACAGGCTCGATCGGGCGTGTCGGGCGGCGTTTCGGACTCAGCCGATCGCGCCGGTCGCCTTGCCCGCCGTTTCGAACATGCCGATGATCTGCGTCACCTGATCGTCGCTATGCTCGGCGCACAGCGAACAGCGCAGCAGGAAGGTGCCGGCCGGGGTCGCCGGCGGACGCGCCATGTTGACGTACAGGCCCAGCTCCAGCAGGGTCTGCCACATGGCGACGGCCTGCATCTGGTCGGTCAGGATGACGGCGATGATCGCCGACTGCGGCGTCGCGCTGCCCAGCTTGAAGCCGAGGTCAGAGAGGCCCTTGTGCAGCCGCTGGCTGTTCTTCCACAGATGCGCGCGCTTTTCGCCCGAATGCATCAGCTTGCGGATGCTGGTCGCGGCGGTGGCGACGACGCTGGGCGGCAGCGACGCGGTGAAGACGTAAGGGCGGCAGACGAGGCGCAGGATTTCGAACTTGGGATGGTTCGAGACACAGAAGCCGCCGACCGTGCCGACCGACTTGGAGAAGGTGCCGACCACGAAGTCGATCTCGCCCTCGACGCCCTGTTCTTCATAGGCGCCCCGGCCATTCGGGCCGAAGAAACCCATGCCATGGGCTTCGTCGCACAGGATCATGCAATTGGGATGCTTGCGGATCGCGGCGACCATTTCGGGCAGCGGGGCGACGTCGCCCAGCATCGAATAGACGCCTTCCAGCACGACCAGCTTCAGCGCGTCGGCGGGCAGGCGGCCCAGGCGCTTGTCCAGATCCTCGACGCTGTTGTGGCGGAACCGCACGATCTCCGCATTGCCCAGGCCACAGCCATCATAGATGGACGCATGGCTGTCCGCGTCCAGCACGACATAGTCGCCCTTGCCCGCCAGCGTGGAAATGATGCCCAGATTCGCCTGATATCCGGTCGAAAAGACCATGGCGCCGCTGGTGCCGTAGAACTCCTTGAGCGCGTCCTCGACTTGCTTATGGCCCTGATAGGTGCCGTTCAGGACGCGGCTGCCGGTCGTGCCCGCGCCGAACTCGTCCAGCGCCTTCTTGCCCGCCGCGACGACATCGGGGTCGAACGTCATGCCCATATAATTATAGGTGCCGAGCAGGATGGTTTCCTTGCCCTTGATGATCGCGCGCGTGGGCGACAGCACCTGATCCATCACGATCGCATAGGGATCGCGCACGCCGGTCGCCAGCAGCGCCTCGCGCTCGTTGATCAGCGGGTCGAATTTGGAAAAGAGGTCGCGGGTTTCGGTCGCGGTGGCGGCGTCGGTCATAATATCAGCAATCCCTAAACCGTTCGGGCTGAGCGAAGTTGAAGCCTTCTGCCGAGCGGAGCCGAGGCTCCCTGCTTCGCCTTCGCTCAGCAACACCCCCTTCGACTGCCTGCAAAGGCAGGCGCTCAGGACAGGCTTCGACTTTGCTCAGGGCGAACGGAAAATCTATGTCAGGCGGTCTTCAGCTTGGCGACCGCGTCGACCAGTTGGCCCACGGTTTCGATCTCGGCCTGCATGTTCATGGTGATGATGATGTCGAACTCATCCTCGATCGCCGCGACGAAATCCATCACCGTCAGGCTGTCCCATTCCAGGTCGCCGGCAAAGCTGGTGGTTTCGCTCAGCGCGACGCCCTTCTTGTTGAAGGGTTCGATCTGCGCCGCAACGCTGTCGAAAATCTCGGTGCGATCGGTCATTATCGTGAAAATCTTTCCGTCAAAGCGCGGCATTTGCCGCCTCAGCCCGCTCTTTGGCAAGCGAATAAGGCGTTAATCGGGCAGCATCGCGCCCGAATATGAATGTCGTTAAAGCCGCTATCAGCGGAAATTGTCGGCGTAGGCCTGCAATTTCAGGGTCTTGGGCGGGGTCGCGATGACGGTGTAGGCAACACCCTTCTTCTCCGCATAGGCGACGGCAGCCTCTTGCGACGGGAAGTTCAGCTTCAACTGCTGTTGCGTGTCGCCCGAACCGGCCCAGCCGGTTAGCGGATCGGCCTGCTTCGCTTCGGCGGGCGCATATTCCAGCACCCATTTGTGGGTCAGCGCCTTGCCAGACTGGAGGGCGTTCTTCTGGATCTGGTAAATGCGCGCGTTCATCGCGAAAGACTCCGTAAATTCGTCATTTTGCGTTGCACCAATGCTCGCCGCCAAGTCAAGAGTTGCGGCGGGCATCGGCATTTTTGGTGCGCAATGTGGCGCTGGCGCTGGCCGGATCGTCAGGCCAGGGATGGCGCGGATAGCGCCCGCGCATTTCCTTCGCCACGTCGCGCCAGTTGCCCGCCCAGAATCCCGGCAGGTCGCGGGTCGTCTGGATCGGCCTCCCGGCCGGCGACGTCAGCGACAGTATCAGCGGAATGCGTTCGTTCCCCACGGTCGGATGCGTGGCCAGGCCGAACAGCGCCTGCACCCGCAATTCCACGCGCGGTCCGCCCTCGGCCGCATAATCGATCGCATGGTTGCTGCCCGCAGGCGACCGGAAATCGGGCGGAGCCAGCCGATCAAGCTGGCTCTTGGCATCCCATCCGATCAGCCCCTCCAGCACGCCCGAAAGCTGCGACCGGTCGATATCGGACAGCCGCCGCTTGCCCGTCAGCAGCGAGGGCAGCCACTCGTTCAACGTCTCGATCAACGCCGCGTCGGACAGCGCCTCCAGCCCGGCAAATGCCCCCCGCATCCGCAACGATTGCGCCGCCTCCGACCAGGGCAGCAGGTCCAGCCCGCCCTGCCGCACGCCGTCCACCAAAGCCGCGACCACCGCATCGGGATCGGGCCGGTCGTCCGACCCGCCCGACAGCCGCACCGCGCCCAGCCGCCGTTCGCGCAAGGCCTCGATCCCGCCATTGCCCGGCCTGAACTTGACCGTGCGATGCTCCATGATCCGGGCGCCGAACAGCGCGATCACGTCGCTCTCCTCGATCGGCGCAGCGGACAGGATGCGCGCGCCCGCCGCGTTGCCCTGCACCTCGCCCACCGCCAGCCACGGCTCCCGCGCGAGCGGCGACAGCGGATCAAGCCGAAACCCGCGCCCGCCCACACTCGCCCAGTCCGCGCCATCGGCGGAACGGCGCTTGGCGACGCGGTCAGGAAAGGCGAGGGCGAGGCAGAGGCCAGTCGCATCCGTCGCGCCGCTTGTCCCCCTCCCGTTTGCGGGAGGGGTTAGGGGAGGGCTTGTCTTGGCGGAGGCATTAATAGCAGACCCTCCCCCGACCCCTCCCGCAAGCGGGAGGGGGGCCATAGTCGCGGATGGTGCGATGAGCTTCGCCCACCTCTTCGCCAGCCCCCTTGCCGCATCCGCGCGCTTGCCGCTTTCCCGGCGCCAGCGCTGCCGCCGCAATGTCAGGTCGCTATCCTGCCCGCCAATTCCCCGCTCGCCCAGCAGCACCGCCACCTCGGCCGCGACTTCCGCTAGTCCCATCTCGCCCGCCCGCACCAGCATATGCGCGATTCTCGGCGACAGCGGCAGCTTCGCCAATGCCTTCCCATGCGCCGTGATCCGCCCATCGCCGTCCAGCGCCTCCAGCACGGTCAGCCGCCCGCGCGCTTCCTCCACCGCAGCGGCCGGCGGCACATCCAGCCAGCGCAGCGCGCCCGGATCGCTCACCCCCCACAGGGCGCAATCCAGCAACAGGTTGGACAGGTCGCTTTCCAATATCTCCGGCGGGTCGAAGGGCGGCATGCCCGCGCTCGCCGCCGCCTCCCACAATCGATAGGCGACGCCGGGCCGCTGCCGCGCCGCACGCCCCGCGCGCTGGGTGGCCGACGCCTGACTGGCGCGCTCCGTCATCAATCGCGTCACGCCCGCCGCCCGGTCATAACGCGGCCGCCGCGCCAAGCCGCTGTCGACCACGATCCGCACGCCGTCGATGGTCAGGCTGGTTTCCGCAATGGAAGTGGCAAGAATGACCTTGCGCGTGCCGGACCGCGACGGCCGGATCGCCGCCCGCTGCGCCCCCGGATCGAGCGAGCCATGCAGCATATGCACCTCGACCGCGCCACCCTCGATCCGCTCCGCCGTCCGCTCAATCTCCCGCACGCCGGGCAGGAAGGCGAGCAGATCGCCCTCCGCTTCCTCGCTCAGCGCCCGGCGGATCGCCGCCGCCATCTCATCCTCGATCTTCTTTTCCGCTGCGCGACCGATGTGGCGCAGCTCCAGCGGCTGGATGCGCCCCTCGCTCTCGATCACCGGCGCGCCGTTCAGCAGGCTCGCAAAGCGCGCCCCGTCCAACGTCGCCGACATCGGCACGATCCGCAAATCCGGCCGCAACGCTTCCTGCGCATCCAGCGCCAATGCCAGCCCGAAATCGCTGTCCAGACTGCGCTCATGCACTTCGTCGAACAGCACGGCGGACACCCCGGACAGTTCCGGATCATCCTGAATCCGCCGCACGAAAATGCCCTCGGTCAGCACCAGCAGCCGCGTCCGCGCAGAAACCTTGCTGTCCATCCGCGTCGCATAGCCGACCGTGCCGCCCGGCTGCTCGCCCATCATCTCGGCGATCCGCTCCGCCGCCGCCCGCGCCGCCAGCCTGCGCGGCGACAGCAGCAGCACCTGTCCGTCGCACCATGGCTCGTCCAGCAGGGCAGGGGCCACCGCCGTCGTCTTCCCCGCGCCCGGCGGCGCCACCAGCACGGCATTGCTCCCCACCCGCAACGCGGCAAGCAGATCGGGCAGCACGGCGTGAATGGGCAGGGGGATCGGCAGGTCGGTCATGGCGCTTCCTCTCGCGCCAATCGGCGCGCAGCGCAAGACGGCCGGCCGTTCCTCTTCCTGCTCGCGCGTCAGTGCGGAACTCTCCGGCTCATTTATTTCACGCGGAGGCGCGAAGGCGCGGAGAGATTGCGCAACACCTCCGCGTCTTCGCGCCTCCGCGTGAACAATCTTTCACCTTATGGCCTATCAGCCGACGGCCCCTCCCGATCCGCTTACCCGAACAGATAGATGTGGATCGGGTTCTTCGGGTCCAGAACCATCTTGGCGGTCAGCGCCAGCGACATGAGGATCAGCAGCGGCTTGATCAGGCGCGATCCGAAGCGCATCGCCAGATGCGACCCGATCTGCCCGCCGGTGATGCTGCCCACCGCCATGGCCAGCCCCGCGATCCAGATCACATGCCCGCCCGCGATCATGGTCAGCAGGCCCGCGACATTGCTGGCGAAATTGGCCGCCTTGGTCTGGGCGGTGGCGCGCAGGATGGAAAGGCCGCCCAGCGCCAGAAAGATGGTGGTGTAGAAAGCGCCCGCGCCCGGCCCGAAAAAGCCGTCATAAAATCCCACCACGCCGATCATGCCGGACATCCCCGCCATGCCGACCCGCGCATGCCGGTCCGCGTCGCTCAGCTTGGGGGAGAAGGTGAAATAGGCCGCCATCGCCACCAGCAGCGCGGGCATCAGCCCCGCCAGGATCGAGGGATCGACCCGCTGCAACAGCCACGCGCCACCCGCCGACCCGATGAAGGCCGCGATGATCGGCCCCTTGAAGGTCTTGAGGTCCATATGCCCGCGCCGCGCATAGGCGATGCACGCGCCGAAAGTGCCCAGGCAGCCTTGCAGCTTGTTGGTCGCCACCGCCGGCACCGGCGGCACACCCGCCGCCAGCAGAGCGGGCAGGGAGATAAGCCCGCCGCCACCCGCCATCGCATCGACGCACCCGGCCATGAGCGCCGCAGCCATAAGGAAAGCGATGGTTTCGGGGGACAGGATCATTTCGTCACGGGCCTAGATAAATTCCCGTTCGCCCTGAGCCTGTCGAAGGGCCGTTTTTCTTTTGAAGAAGTGCGGGGCTTCGACAGGCTCAGCCCGAACGGAGGCAAGAGACGAACGATGCCGCCCGTCTCCTCAATAGGCGCGTGCTATAGCGAACTCGACCGCTTCGATAAGGGCCGCTTTGGCCGCGCCGGCATCGAACCTGTCGAGCGCGTCGATAGCCATCTGGCCATAATGGCGCGCCCGCGCCATCGTGTCGGCGATCGCACCGGTGTGGCGCAGCAGGCCGGTGGCATGGGCCAGATCCTCGTCGCTGATCTTGTGTCCGGCGATCGCGGCCTTCCAGAAGGCCTTGTCCTCGTCCGACCCGCGCGCATAGGCCAGGATCACCGGCAACGTCACCTTGCCGTCGCGGAAGTCGTCGCCCGCATCCTTGCCCATCGTCGCGCCGTCCGATTCATAATCGATCGCGTCGTCGATCAGCTGGAAGGCGATGCCAAGGTTGCTGCCATAGACGTCCAGCGCCTGTTCTTCTTCCTCGCTGCGGCCCGCGACCACGGCGGAAATGCGACAGGCGGCGGCGAACAGAGCGGCGGTCTTCGCGCCGATAATGTCCAGATATTGTTCTTCGCTGGTGTCGATCTTGCGCTGGGCGGTCAGCTGGTTGACCTCGCCCTCGGCGATCACGGCCGACGCGTTGGACAGGATATGGAGCACTTTGAGCGACTCCGCCTCGACCATCAGCTCGAACGAGCGCGAGAAGAGGAAGTCGCCCACCAGCACGCTGGCGCTGTTGCCCCAGATGATATTGGCGGTCTTGCGGCCCCGGCGCAGCCCCGATCCGTCGACCACATCGTCATGCAGCAGGGTGGCGGTGTGGATGAACTCCACCGCAGCGGCCAGCTTGTAATGGCGGTCGCCCGCATAACCGACCAGATCGGCGCAGGCCAAAGTCAGCATCGGCCGCAACCTTTTGCCGCCGCCCGCGATCAGATGGCCGGCCAGTTCGGGGATCAGCGGAATGCGCGACTGCATCCGGTCGATGATGACCGCATTGACTTGCTCCATGCCGTCGGCGACCAGAGTCAGGATGGGCGTGAGCGAAGGCTCCGCCTTGGCGCTACCGATGGGATCGACATTATCGGGGGCAACTGCTGTCATGGCGCGTCATGTGGCGCTGCAAAATGTGAAAGGCAAGCGGGAATAGCTTGCGCGAGCGGCCGGATGCGGCAAAAAGCGCGCGATCTGGAACCGGAGACTATCCAAGTGGACGAGACATTGAACCGCTATCGCGAAAGCATCGACAATATCGACGCGGCGCTGGTGTTCATGCTGGCCGAACGGTTCAAGATCACCCAGGCCGTGGGCGAGCATAAGGCGACTCACGATCTGCCCCCGGCCGACGCCGGCCGCGAGGAACGCCAGATCGCCCGCCTGCGCCAGCTCGCGCTCGACGCCAATCTCGATCCCGACTTCACCGAGAAATTCCTGCGCTTCATCATCGACGAAGTGATCCGCCACCACGAACGCCTGCGCGAGGGCTAATCCTCCCCGCTTGCGGGGAGGGGGACCGGCGAAGCCGGTGGAGGGGGCGTGCCCCAAATCGCAACCTACCCCGCCGGGTAGCCCTCATGCCCGGCATTCGCCCAATGAAACCCGGTATAGGTCAGCATCGTCGAAAAACTCTCCGACCGCACCTGATGCCACCAGCCGATCGGGATGAACAACAGGTCGCCCGGCGTCAGCACCACCTCATAACGCAACACGTCCCGCGCCTGCGGATAGAGTGTGAGCCGCGCTTCATCGGTCACGTCGCGCACGTCGCTGAACACATGGCTCTTATGCGCCAGCCGCTTCGTCTGTGACGGCGGGATCAGGATGACCCGCTTGATCCCCGTCACCTGCGCCAGCAGATTGTTGGTCAGGTCGAAATGCAACGGGGTGAAGGCGCCCGCGCCGCCGATCCACAACATGCCCGGCGCGCGCGTCAGATAGGCGTCGATAGGCCCCAGATCGGCCTGCAACGGCGCCAGCGCCGGTACATTGGTCGCGCTGTTCGACGCGGTCAGATAGGCATCATTGCCGCCCGCCCGCACGGCCGCGATAAACTGGCGGAAGGGCGCCCGCTTGCGATGCTTCTCCTTCTTCAGTTCATAATCCTGCGCCCCGGCGCGGCCGCCCTGATATTCGATCACCGCGTCGCCGATCGTTTCGGCCAGATAATCGGGCGTCCAGCGCGTCAGCGCCGGCCAGTCCGCCATCATCCCCTTGATCAGCACCGGCCGCCCGGCGGCATAGAAGCTGTGCAGGAAATCCTCGCCCGACAGCTGCTCGGCCGTCAGCAGGCCCGACGCATAGGGCGACAAGGCCCGCTGCCGCTCCTGCACATCGAGCAACCAGTCCCGCCGCTTCAGCGCCAGCGCATCTTCAGCATTTTGCGGCTTGGGCGCTGGCACGGCCACGCGCGGCGCAGCGGTAAAGTCGATCTGCCGCAAGGCCATCTGCATCGCCATGTCGGCAGCCTGGGCGGGGAGGGAAGGCGGGCGCTTGCTCATGCCGCCCGCCAAAGTGATTTCAAGTCAGATGGAACATCTGACGGCTCGGAAATCACGACAAACAAAAAATAATAGGGCATGCGCCGATCCTCATCGGCACATGCCCTATCGTGCGATCATGACAGCGATGTTGCAGAAGATGACAATGGGATGACGTGAAGGTGCCGGCCAATTCGTTCGGGCAAAGGGTCGTGAAGCGTTCTGCCTCCGCGCGAATTTAAGTTCCGGTTGGCGCCTATGCAGGTCACTCCGCCGCCACAGGCGCTCGCACCAAAGCGGCCATGCCGGGAACGCTCGTTGGTCGATATCCTGCGTCCTTCCTTAAATCGATGGCAAATCGAGAAGGCTATGCAACTGCGCCAGAGCCATGGATCGTCAAAGTGACGGACGTGTCGTGACGCTGGCATTGAGCGTCTTCAAGCCCATGGGAACGCCATCAATGAAATTCAGCAATAATGGCTTCCCGTCATGGATGAAAATGTATGTCGCATAACGCTGGCCACCTTGCTGGGAAACGCTCTCTTTTTTTGCGTGAAGCATTTTGACGATGCGATCACGGACTGCATTTCCGTCGATGGGATTGGCGATCAGAACGCAGAAGTTTATTTTCTCTCCTTCAAATTCTCGGGAGCCGACAGACAAAAGGGCTCCGACCTGCCCAGACTTGAATTTCCACGCCTTCCATTGGCCACCATCGTCTTGGGGGGCAATCATCTTCAACTGGTTTTTGTCGGTTATCAGCTTCCATTTTTGCACCTTTGCAGCAGCTTCAACGCGGGCAAATTCGGAGAAGTTTTGGACGCAGCTACCCATAAACGTCTGGATAAAATTGTTTTCGGATGCTTCGGAGGTGCTGGGGGATGAAGTCGGTGCGCTTGTCGATGGCTCAAAACCAGTATTATCATCTCGATGCGCAACTGGGTCGGTTTGGTTTTGGCAGCCCACCAGCAACATCGCCGTGACAAGTCCAATCCACAGTGTCATCTTGTTCATGAAGTTCTTTTCTCGTTTATTGTCCCATTTTGTACGCTATATGTTGCCATTTCGGTGTTGGCGACAGTTCTCTCAATTTTTCGAATTCTGAGTAATAAGTTACGAATTTGAAGTGAAGTAGACTCTTGCAAGGACAGTCACGGCAGACGAAGCTGCATAATGCAGGGGGGCTATTCCGCCGCCCCCGCTCAGTCGTGCGAAGGGCAGCTATCTTCAAGTCTCCGCTCAGAACTAGACGGCCCCCAATCGGCCATTCCAACCCATTCGCATCCACCGCCCCACCCTAAGCCGGCTCCACAACCTCCACCTTCTTCCCCTGCGAGCGCCCCAGCAGCACCCCGCCCAGCGCCAGCGCAAAGCCGACCAGTTGCACCGGCCCCAGCCGCTCGCCGAACAATAGCCACGCCTCGATCGCGGCGAGCGGCGGCACCAGCAGCAACAGCATCGACATGCGCGTCGCGCCCTGATGCCGCACCAGCCAGACCAGCAGGGAGAGGCCCGCCGCCGACAGGCCCAGCACCGACCAGCCAAGCCCGATCCACAATATCGGCGCCCCGTCCCAGCGATAGTCCCCGGCCAGCAGCGTCGCGGCGATCGCCACCAGCGCGCCACCGGCATTCTGCACCGCGCCCGACACCGCGATGCCATCCCCCGCGATCGCGCCGCGCTGGATCAGCGTGCCACCGGCCATGCCCAGCACCGCGAGCATCCCCGCGACCGCCGGCAACAGGGTGACGCTGCCCGCGCCGCTCCGCTCCAGCGCCGGCATCAGCACGCATCCCACGCCGAATATCGCGATGGCCAGGCCGCCCCAGGCCCGCCCTTGCAACCGGTCGCCCAGCAACAGCACGCTCGCCACCGCCACCATCAGCGGTTGCAGCGATCCCAGCAGCGACATGATCCCGGCCGGCATCCCGTTATTCACCGCCCACCAGCTCAGCGTCAGATAAAAGCCATGCAGCATCGCCCCAGCCATCAGATGCAGCCCCAGCCGCTTGCCCCGCGGCCAGCTCTGCCGCGCATAGAGTGCAGCCCCGGCCAGCAGCATTGCCGTCGCCGTCAACCGCAGCGCCAGGATCAGTTCCGGCGCGCCATGCGGCACCATCGCCCGCGCGACGATGAAGCCGGTGGACCAGATCAGGATGAAGAGGATGGGGGCGATGACAGCAAACATGCCGCTGCCTTTGGCGCAAGGGCACGGTCCTGTCGAGGCGGCGGAAGGGAGAAGGGCGGCTGCGCTTCAGGGCGGGCCTATCCTATTCGCGTTAGTCTGGGCGGCGTGAGCAAATTCGGCATGGCGGAAAGCGAGCAGTTGAGGAAACTCCGGTTGCTCCGTTACGTTGAGGAAATGATACTGCATCCCGAAGTTGCCCGGCTCTCTCAAACGCTCGAAGCGATGGTGGCGTTGCTTAAACAGCACGGCAACGAGGGATGGGCGGAGCAGATTGAACGGTGTAGATCGAACATCGCACGATCCGACTTCCACGGCATTGAGCGGCTTCTCCGTCTTTACGGCGGAATGGGGTCACTGAACGATGTGGTCCTGCAAGCCGGTAGGTCCGCTCCTGTAGAAGCCAATGGTCGGTTTGACGCACTTCGGAGCAGCGCTTGGGAGCAGGCGCAAGCATTAGCGAGGGGTCAGTCTAGCGTGAACGGCAACTAATCAACCCCTGACCGCAATTCGGCAGACCGATTCGCCGTTGATGGTCGCCACGAGCGGCCTGTCTGGTTTCGGGTCAGAGAGCGGACCGGGTGAAATCGACCATTTTTTGCCAATCAAACCGACAATTCCGTTTCCGGATTGCAGACGCTGGATCGGTGGGCCATCGTATTGCCTATGGAACACGATGAAGTGCATGATCCTCGTTCTTTTGCGCAGTATGTGGCGCAACTTCGAGATGAACTCGACGACCCATCCCGGCAATCGAGTTGGCAGAATGCCGATCTGCGAGGGTTTCTGACCGCTATGTCTGCTTGGGCAACTGATTGGGATAGACCGGCGGACGAAAATCCTTGGCGGCACGCTGCTGGCGTTTTAGCGGCCGCATCAGTTTACGAATAGAAACTGTTCGGATGACAGAATATACTTATCTGCGAGTTCGCTGGCTTCACTCTTTGCCCGATGAGCCAATAGACCTTTGGAGCGAACTCAACGCCGACCGAGAAGAAACCCGCAAGATTGAAATTTGGCGTGACGGACGAGTAGGTTATGCCTCCTATGAGAGCGAAGTAGGGGGAACCCGGCTTGGAGAAGGCCCGCTTCCAGCGGTGGCCGAGATCGCATTAGACCCAGAATTTCAACCGCAAGAAATCTCTGCCGATGACTTTAATCGGTGCTGGCAGAACAGCGTCCGCTAGTCGTCATCTTCGTCCAAAAAGCAGACCGTCTCTTTCCCACCCACATTCGCCATCTGCCGACGCCTTAATACCACGCCGCTTGCGACTTTCGCTTGCTGACATCTCGACAGCCTGCTCTGGCTATCGCTCGAAGCGAGCCAGTCAGGTCAAGCAGAGTCGCTCCATGCCGCCATGCCGACAGATCGCTCAGTAAGCGTCCGCGTCCCCCTATCGCAACGCCGCCCCACTCAGCGCAGGGGGATTGAGCGCCATCATCGCGGCCTCGATCATCTGCCGGTGCGCGTCGCTGCCGCGGGCCACGTCGGGCCAGGGCTGGCCGGTCCTGGCGCCATGGCTCTCATGCCAGATCTTGCCGGCGACCAGTTCAATCTCTTCGGCGGTGGGCTGATGTTGTTCCGCCAGACACCGCACTAAAAGCTCATGAAAAAGCTTCCCGGAATTCGCGCGAATTCGGTTCATGGACATCCTCTCCCGGCGTCGATGTTTCTCGACTGCCGTAACGGAATCTGCCCGATTCGCGGGCAATCGTCAATATTCCGAGCGATGAAGAAAATCCGGGCAATATCAATCCCATGGTGAAGATATTATCCTGAATTAACCGTTCTTCTTGCGGAAACATTTGTCTGCGTAAAAGAAATGAACGAAATTAGCCTGCGAGCTTCTGGCCCATCTGTCCGTTTTAGCGGTAAATTCCTGAACCCTGTCCTACATATTGCCTGCCCGCCATGATGCAGGCGGTTCCATGCTCTCACCCGGCTTTCCGATAGGATCGGGCTCATGCAACAAAATGTCGAAACTCACGGGAAATATGCGAAGTTAAGCGCGAGAAATCCTATTCCCGCCCGGCCCGTATCGCCGCGCCACCGGCAAAGGGCGTGATCGCCACCAGCAGCAATGACGCCGCGCCCAGAAACTTCAGCGCCGCCCCGCTGCCATCGCCCAGCGTGCCCGCGCCGAATATCAGCAGCGGCACCGCCAGCGGCAGCGCCAGCAATCCCGCCAGCGCCCCGCTCGACCGCAATCCCGCCGTCAGCGTCGCCACCAACAGCCCCAGCGCCGCCAGTGCGGGCGTCCCGATCAGCAACCCGATTTCCAGCTTCACGATCGTCGCGCAGTCCAGCTTCAGAAGCGCAGCAGCGGGCAGGGTGGCGATCATCAGCGGCGGGCCGAAGCCCAGCCAATGGGCGATCAGCCGGGCGATCACCATCATCTCCTCGCCAATGCCGCGCAGCGCGATCTGGTCCAGCACGCCCGCATCCCGGTCCGGGGCGACCAGCCGGTCGACCGGCAACAGGCTGGCCAGCAAGGCCGCGATCCACAGCATCCCCCCGCCGGTCCGCCGCAGCAAAGCCGCATCCGGCCCGACCGCAAAAGGATAGAGGCTGGCGACCAGCAGCAGGAAGGCGACTGGCAGCCACAGCCCGGCCGACGCCCAGGCCTGACGCAGGTCGCGCGCCGCCAGCAGCCACAGCAGCCTCATGCCATTTCCGCCTGATAATCGGCCTGATAGTCGGACAGGGCCAGCGTCACCGGCGCCGCGATCGGCAGCGGCTGGTGCGAGGCCGCGACCATGATCCCGCCCCGCGCCAGATGATCCGCCACCGCCCGGCCGAGCAGATCCAGCGATGCCACGTCCAGCCCGTTGCCCGGCTCATCCAGCAGCCAGAGGCCTGCGCCGCTGGCGATCACCCGCGCCAGCATCGCTCGCTTGCGCTGTCCCGTCGACAACATCCGCACCGGCACGTCGGCCAGCGGGGCCAGCGCCATCGCTTCCAGCGCATCCGCCACCGCCGCCCGGTCGGCCCGGTCCAGCTTCGCCCAGAAATCCAGCGCCTTCGCCAGCGGCAGGTCCATGTCCAGCGCCAGCCGCTCGTCGGTCATGGCGATGCCGCCGCTCTTTTCGATCGTCCCGGCAAAGGCCGGCAGCAGCCCGGCGATGACCCGCAACAGGCTGGACTTGCCCACGCCATTGGGACCGGTCAGCAACGCCCCGTCGCCCGGCGCCAGCGTCAGCGTCACCCCCCGGAACAGCATCCGCCCGCCGCGCAGACAGGCGACATCGGTCAGGCGCAATGCGGCGCCGGTCATAATGTGACCATGTCCTCCAGCACATGCATGTCGATGTCGGACAGGCCGAAATGATGGCCGATCTCATGCACCACGACATGGGTGATCAGCGCATCGAGCGGCACGCCCGTTTCCACCCATTCGTCCAGCAGCGGCCGCCGGAACAGATGCACGCTGGGCGGCATGTCCCCGGTCTGCGCCTCCTGCCCGACGGACCGGCCGCTATAGAGGCCCGTCAGTTCGAACGGATCGGTCAGATCCATCTCTTTCAGGATATCGGCGGAGGCAAATTCCTCCACGAACAGCACGACCCCTTCCAGATGCTCGGTAAAGGGCGCGGGCAGGCGGTTGAGCGCGGCCAGCGCCAGCGTCTCTATTTCCTGCGGCGTGGGAGCGAAGCGGGGTGGTTGACCGTTGAACGACATGCTTCCCATATAGCGGAAGCTGAACATCGGGAAAGCGACATGATTAGCAGATTGACGGATGAAGAACGCGCCCTCGCGCTGGCGGAGCTGCCGCACTGGACGCCGGTGGACGAACCGGAGGGGATCAGTCGTCGTTTCACCTTTACCGATTTCAACGCCGCCTTCGGCTTCATGACGCGCGTGGCGATCATGGCGGAAAAGGCGGATCATCATCCCGAATGGTCGAATGTCTATAACCGGGTGGACATCGTCCTCACCACCCATGACGCAGGCGGCCTGTCCCAGCGCGATATCGATCTGGCAAAGGCGATCGACGCGCTGACGGGGTGAGATTGTGGGATTTGATTACTGCCGTCACCCTGGGGTCCCGCTTTCCTGGTTAGCGCTTGAGGAGAAGCGGGATGCCGGGCCAGGCCGGGCATGACGAAGATTGAAATCGCGCAGGGGGGCGGCATGTTTACCTATTATCTGATTTCTCCCGGCGAGCGGCCGTACTTCGCTTCGGTCGCCTATCATCTGTGGGGAAGAGAATGCGACTTCGATTCCGATGGCAATGACGACGAAGCGTTGGCGGGAGGCTGGACTGAGCTGACTGTTGCCCTCCGTCCGGATTGCGAAGAGCGCGTCGATGTCGATCCACTCGATCAGCATGAGCCTCTGGTTCTGGTCATCCGTTCAGAACGGGACCATTTGGCGCAGGCAACGGCTTCGTTCTTGCAAGCCTACTGTGGCGGAACCTTTGCTGACAACCCGCCACGATAACGGGCACATAACGGTTCAAACGGGCTGATTTACCGAGCCCGGCGAGCCTCAATAGGTCGCCATGCTTTCGATCCGGTCGTCATAGGTCCGGAGCGCAGCGATCACCGACGGGTCATTGGCATAGCGCCGTCGCAGCATCGCCAGCCGGGCGTCGGTGCCGGTGCACAGTTCCGCGACACTTTCGGCGATATAGGCGCGCCGTTCCGCGTCATAGGGTAACTCGCCCCGGAAATGGTCGCACCCGTCGCGATCGACCATGAAGGCGGTCACTTCCTGCGGGAACGGGTCTGCGGCCAGCCCGTCGTCGGACGGCGGCAGGTCCAGCGCATTGCGCGGCGCCGGTTGGGCGCGCACCGTCACGGTCGGGGAAGGCCGTGTCGGTTCGGCGATAGTGTCGGGCAGCGGCGCGATCGCTTTGGGCTGGGCGGCGACGGCGGCCATGACCGGCGGCGATGCGGCGCCATTATCGGCCTGGGCACTGTCATCGGACGACGAACGACAGCCGGCCGTAAAGGCCAGCATCAGCATCACCGGAACCAGCACCACACGCCCGCTCACCCGATTTCCTCCCGCAAGCTGGCGATAAGTTCGGCTACATGATGCAGCCGCGACTCTTCCTCGTCGAGGATCGCCAGAAACGCCGCCCGCCTATAGTCGGCCAGCATGTCGGGCGAAAGACGGCTTGCCACGGGCACACTCATATTCACGATGTCCAGAAGCCGCTCGACCCCGTGCAGCCGCCCCCACAGATAGTCATTCTCGCGATAGACCCTGCTAAAGAAGGCGCCGAAATTGTTGAATTCTATGCCTTTGAGCGTGGCCGCCGCGCCGCCGCTACGGATGGCGGTGCAATCCTCGGGCGAAATCCGGTCGACCTTCACCGGATCATATTCATCCAGACTGTCACTTTGGAGCAACGGTAATGTGGCGATATCGGTGAAGGGAAAACCCAGATAGGCGAGCAGCATCGTCCGTCGCCCGGCCTTGGGCAGGCCCGCAAAGGCCTCCGCCAGCATCAGGTCCGCCGCCTCGTCCCGCGCCTTCAGACCGCGCGCCTGCGCCACTGCCTCCAGCGCTGCGCCGGCATCGGTCGGCACCGTCTTGGCCGCGGCCACCACATCGGCCCCATGAAAATCGCTGTCCTCGCATTCGGCATAGAGGCTGAGCGCGCCATAGATGGCGTCGTGCATCGCCTGCACCGCCGGATCGTCCGCCTCGTTCTCCATCTCCAGCGTGTCCGCCAGCCGCCGCGCCAGATAGCGCAGGCGCCGCACGCGAAAGGCCAGGTCGTGCGCGCGGAAGAAGGCGACCGGGGCGGAGGCCGATCCGCCTTCCTCGCTTAGCTGGTCCGCGCCGTTGCTGCGGATGTCGGCCCAGATCGCCTGTCGATAGGCTTCCCGCATCATCGCGCTTTCCTCGCCCGACAGGCGGAACAGCAGGGTGCTCAGCGATTCGACGATGCCGGACAATTTCATATGGCCATAGGCCGGATAGGCGAAACCGGCCGCGCTCGCGGCGCGTTGCTGCGCCTTGGCGCGCCAGGCGGACAGGCGCGCCGGATTGGGCCGGTCGAGGAACAGCATCCGCCCGACCGCGCTTTCCACCTCCGCCTCGATCCCCGGTCGCAGCGCATCCCATATCCGCCGCATCCGCCGGATGCGCGTCGAATGCCGGTCGATCGCTTCCAGATTGTCGCGGATCGGCTGCTCGCGCGGAATGTCGCTTAGCGCGCCGAAGATGGTGCGGAAGAAGCCGGGCAGGGGGGCGTCCTCCCCGGTCGGCGCGTCCACCTGCTCGCCCTCCCGATTAAGGCGGATGGAGCGATGCCCCGGCTTGGGATCGATATAGACGAAGCGCCGGTCCACCTCCCGCCGCGACGGCCGGTTGCGCAGCGCGCCGATCGCCTGCGCGAAGGGCGCATTGGCCAGCACCGATCCGTCGATCAGCACCGCATCCTCGGCCGTTCCGCGCGCGGCATGGCGGGGCAGGGCGCGCGCCAGAAAGGCGTCCCGCGTCGGCCAGCCGCGATGGCGGCGCTTCAACACCCGATCCAGTTCGCGCACGGTGAAGGGCGGAAACGCGCCGGGGAAGCTCGCCGTCGCCCTCGCCGCGAAAGTCAGCTCGGCCGCATCGGCAAATAGCCGGTCCCCGCGCCCCCGCGCCCGGAACCCGATCGACAGCCGATGCTCCGTCTCGATCACCTGCGCCGGGCTGTTGAGATTGAGGCTCTGGGGATGCCCCTCGAAATCGGTGACGGTCACGAACAGGTCGAGCGGATGCCCGTCGGGCAGCAGCGGCGGCCCTTTTTCCGCCGCCGCCATCGCATCGAACGCATCGAGCAACATGGTGGAGAAAACCTCTCCGCCAAAGGGCGGCTCGAACCAGCGGGAGCGGATGAAGCGGGACAATTTCATCCGCACTTCCTCCCGCGTGTCCGGCGCGACGGTGCGCTCCACCGCATCGCCCGGCCGTCGCGCTGCCATCCATACCAGAGGCGTCGCCCAGAATTTGGTCATCGCCCGCGCCGGCCGCGCGTCTGGGTCCAGCAGCCGGTCGACATCGGCATTATCCAGCCACATGGCGGTCAGCGGCTCCAGCGATTGTCCTGTCTCGATCGCCTGCGCCAGGAATATGCCGTTGATCCCGCCCGCGCTCGCCCCGGCGATGATGTCCGGCATCACGCGCAGCCGGATGCCGCTCTGCGCCTCCATCGCTTCCAGCATCTGCCGATAGATGGCTTCGCTGCTGTCGCTCTGCGGGGCATGGTCATGAAAGGCCCGGCTCGCCCGCGCCAGCCGCCAGATTTCCTTGGTGATGCCGTGCATGTAGACGGCCAGACTGATCCCGCCATAGCAGACCAAAGCCAGCCGCAGTTCCCGCTCCTTCATGGCGTAAACCTCGCAGAGGGCGGGACAATTGTCGATAGCTCTGGGGCTTGGAAATACTTTCCCAATCCCGCTCGCGCTGAGCCTGTCGAAGCCTGTCCTGAGCGACGCCGCAGGCGGCGTCGAAGGGGGCCGTACTTCTTTAGAAACGGAGTGGGTGTCGACATTCGATTGAGACAAGCGATTCGATCGAACAGCCCGAACGGGGAAAGGGGAATGAACGAAACTTCAACCAACAGCAAAATCCGCCCAGATCGGCAGATGGTCGGACGCCTTGCGGGCCGCCGCGCTCTCATGCACGCCGCAATTTTTCAGCGTCAGCTTCCCGCAATGCATGATTCGGTCGAGCCGCGCCACAGGCCGCCGCGCATGAAAGCTGCGCCCGCATGGCGCGAAACTATAATGGCGCGCGAAATCGGCCAGGCACCCGCGCCCGGCACTCCATTCGTTGAGGTCGCCCATCAGCACCGTGGGCATCTCCGCCCCCTGCGCCGCCGCATGGATCACCGCCGCCGCCTGCCGTCGTCGCCACAGGCCAGACAGGTCCAGATGCATGCCGAACACGCGCAGCGTCGCGCCCTTCACCATCACCTCCGCCATGGTCGCCCCGCGCGGTTCCAGATAGGGCAGGTGCAGCACGTCATGCCGGGCGACCTCCGCCGCCTTGCGCACCAGCAGGGCGTTGCCGTGCCAGCCCATGCTATCCATCTGCACATTCAGCGGCACCGGCCGGTATCCGCTCTGATTGTCCATCAACAGCGGCGGGATGGCGGCGGACCGCACGCCAAAGCGCCGGTCGGCCTCCTGGAGCGCCACGATATCCGCATCCACCTCGTTCAGCACCTCCAGCACCCGTTCGGGCATCCGCCGCCGGTCAGTGCCTATGGCCTTGCGGATATTATAGCTCGCGACGCGGATCGTTTTCATGCCGTATCAATGCGCCAGCGCGGCGGAGGTTTCCAGCCACCGCATCGATGTTCTTGCAATGTTCGCGCCTGCTAGGCATATCTGCACCATGGCCAAGGCAAAACGCAAATTCGTCTGTCAGCAATGCGGCACCGTCGCCAGCCGGTGGCAGGGCCAGTGCGAGGATTGCGGCGAGTGGAACAGCATCGTCGAGGAAGCGGCGGAGACGGTCTTCTCTTCCCGGCATGACCTGCAAAATGGCGGACGCGCCATCACGCTGGTCGGCCTCGACAGCGATGTCGAATTGCCGCCCCGCACCAGCACCGGCATCGCCGAATTTGATCGCGCACTGGGCGGCGGCATCGTCCATGGCTCCGCGACCCTGATCGGCGGCGATCCGGGCATCGGCAAGTCTACGCTCCTCTTGCAAGCCGCCGCGCGCATCGCTTCGCGCGGGCTGTCCGTGGCCTATATCAGTGGCGAGGAAGCCGCCGATCAGGTGCGCCTGCGCGCCCAGCGTCTCGGCCTCGGCAACGCCCCGGTCCAACTCGCCAGCGCCACCTCGGTCCGCGATATCCTCACGACGCTGGGGGAGGGGCCGCCGCCCGCGCTGCTCGTGATCGATTCGATCCAGACGATGCACAGCGACCTGATCGAAGGGGCGCCCGGCACCGTCAGCCAGGTCCGCGCCTCTAGCCAGGAACTCATCAAATTCGCCAAGCAGCGCGGCACCGCTCTGATCCTGGTCGGCCATGTGACCAAGGATGGCAGCATCGCCGGCCCGCGCGTGCTGGAACATATGGTCGACACCGTGCTGGCCTTCGAGGGCGAGCGCAGCCACCAATATCGCATCCTGCGCGCAGTCAAGAACCGCTTTGGCGGCACGGATGAGATCGGCGTCTTCGCCATGGTTGCCGAAGGGCTGGAAGAGGTCGCCAACCCATCCGCTTTGTTCCTCACCAACCGCGACGAGACGGTGACAGGCGCGACTGTCTTCCCGGCGTTGGAAGGAACGCGGCCGGTGCTGGTCGAAATACAGGCGTTGGTCGTGCGCCTTTCCAGCGGCGCCACACCCCGACGCGCGGTGGTCGGCTGGGACAGTGGACGCCTCGCGATGATCCTCGCCGTGCTGGAGGCGCGCTGCGGCCTCAGTTTCTCGACCTGCGAAGTCTATCTCAACGTCGCGGGCGGCTATCGCCTGACCGATCCGGCCGCTGATCTGGCCGTCGCCGCCGCGCTCATCTCCGCCATGGCGGAACGGCCGGTGCCGGTCGATATCGTCCTGTTCGGCGAAATCGCGCTGTCGAGCGAAATCCGCCCCGTCTCCCATTCTCCCCTGCGCCTGCGCGAAGCGGCCAAGCTGGGCTTCACCCGCGCCTATATCCCGGCCTCGGCGGCGGACGGGGTAAAGGGAATCGCGGTCAGCGGCTTCCGCACCCTCGCCCAACTGGTTGACCAGATGCTGGGACGCGGATAGCGACGGCGGGAAATCTCCAGCTTGTTCCCCGGCGAAGGCCGGGGTCCAGTTGAGAGCGTAGGACTGGACCTTGATGGGAGTCACGTGCCTCCCATCAACTGCGCCGGGGAACAGCGTCAGGAAATACAGGCCCGCCAATGAACGCCATCGACATTCTTGTCCTGCTCGCCATCGGCGGTTGCGCCGTGCTGGGCCTCATGCGCGGTTTCGTGCTCGAAACGCTCTCGCTTATCGCCTGGATATTGGCGATCTTCGCCATCCGCCTGTTCCACGCCTCCGCCGCCGAACTGCTTAGCGCCTTTGTCGGCAACAGCAGTGGGGCTGCGATGCTGGCGCTGGTTCTCGTCTTCGGCGTCACCTTCGGCGTGGGGAAACTGATCGCCCACGCCATCGGCCGCCGCACCCGCCAGTCTATCCTCGGCCCCGTCGACCGGGTGCTGGGCGCGGGCTTCGGCGCGGTGAAGGGCCTGATCGGCGCGACCATCCTCTTCCTCGCCTTCAGTCTCGTCTACGACACTTTCTACGGCAGCGGCGCCCGCCGCCCCGACTGGCTATCGGATGCGCGCACCTATCCACTGCTCAACGCCAGCGGTCAGGCGATCAGCGAATTTCTGGCGGAGCAGCGTGCGAAGAAACCGGCGGCGGAGGATCAGTGAAATCCGTTCGGGCTGAGCGAAGTCGAAGCCCATCATCGAGCGGAGCGAAATGCCTTCGACTTCGCTCAGGGCGAACGGTTTCAGAGCCACCCCTTCTCCCGATAGGCAGCCACCGTTTCCTTCAGCCCATCCTCGGTCTTCACCTGCGGCAACCACAGGCGCTTGGGCGGCTGCATCCGCTTGGCGACGACCCAGTCGGGATGGCAGAAATAATCGACCCGGTCCGGGGTCAGCTTGGCCTTCTTGCCGCGCACCATCCGGTCGATCCGCGCCGCGACGGTCAGCAGCCATTCCGGCGTCGCCACTGTCCTGACCGGCCGCCCGACCGCACGCCCGATCGCCGCGCCGAAATCCTTATGATCCCAGCCGCCCGGCGTGCCGTCATCCACCTCATAGGTGCGGGTCAGGCTGTTCTCGCGCTCCTGCGCCAGCGCCAGCAGCAAGCGGGCCAGATCACTCACATGGATCGCCGATAGTCGCCCGCCCGGCGGCAGCATCATGATGCCGCGCTTGGCCATGCGGAACAGTTCCAGCATTTCCTTGTCGCCCGGCCCGTAAATGGCCGGTGGCCGGACGATGGTCCAGTCCAGCCCGCTCGACTTCACATATTTCTCGGCCAGTTCCTTGGACCAGCCATAGTCGGACAGACCCGGCTCCCGCGCCGCCAGCGACGACACATGCACCAGCCTTTTGATGCCCCGCCGCCGCATCGCATCGATCACCGCCACGGTGCCGCGCGCATTGCCGGCTTCAAATCCTTCGCGATCCGGCGCATTCACCACGCCCGCAATATGCACCACCGCGTCGGCATCACGCACCAGCACGTCGAGCGCCGCCGCATCCTCCAGCGATCCGGGCACCCATTTCAGCCGGGCTTGTGGTGGCTGGGCGCGCCGGGTCAGCGCATTGATGCGCAGCCCGTCCCCCAGCGCCTGCTCCAGCACCTCGGCGCCGACGAAACCCGTCGCGCCGGTCATGGCGATACGAAAGGGCGCCATGCTCAGACCATCGCCATATGGTCGCGATGGACCAGTACCGATCGCGGCATTTCGCCCAGCAGCGCGGCGATTTCCTCGCTCCGCCGCCCGGCGATCTTCGCGGCGGCTTCGCTGTCATATTCGATCAGCCCGCGCGCGATCACCCGACCGTCCTGCGCCACGATATCGACTACATCGCCACGATCGAACAGGCCTTCGACGCTGGCGACCCCGGCAGGCAGCAGGCTGTTGCCCTTGCCCAGCGCCTTTTCCGCGCCCGCATCCACGATCAGCCGCCCGCGCGTCGTCAGCCGCCCGGCCAGCCAGCCCTTGCGCGCACCCTTGCCCTGCGCGGCCAGAAAGATGGAGCCTTTGCCGCCATCGGCCCAATGCGCCAGCGGCGAATCCACCTTGCCCGAAATGATGGCGAGGTGCGCGCCGGCGCCGGTGGCGATGCGCGCCGCCTGAATCTTCGACACCATGCCACCCGATCCCATGCCCGACGCAGAGCCGCCGTCGGCCATCGCCGCGATGCGCGCGTCGATCGTTTCGATTGTCTCAATCAGCATCGCGCTGGCATCGACGTGCGGGTTGGCGGTGTAAAGCCCGTCGACATCGGAAAGCAGCGCAACCGCGTCAGCCCGTGCCGCCTGTCCGATACGCGCCGCCAGTCGGTCATTGTCGCCGAACCGGATTTCGCTCGTCGCCACACTGTCATTCTCGTTGATGACCGGCACGACATCCAGCGCCATCAGCCGCTCCAGCGTGGCCGAGGCATTCAGGTAGCGCCGTCGGTTCTCCAGATCGTCCAGCGTCACCAGCATCTGCGCGGCGGTAATGCCCTTTTCGGCGAGCAGGCTGGCCCAGCATTGCGACAGCGCAATCTGCCCGGTGGCCGCCGCCGCCTGCGCATCTTCCAATGACCCGCGCCCGCCCTTGGGCAGCTTCAGCCGCCGCGCGCCCAGCGCGATCGCGCCCGACGACACGATGATGACCTGCTGCCCCGCCGCCTTGCGCTCGGCCACATCGGCAACCAGCGTGCGCAACCAGTCCACCCGCACTTCCCCAGCCGGATCGACCAGCAGAGCCGACCCGATCTTGATGACCAGACGGCGGACGAGGGCAGGGGGGAAACCGGAGAGGGAAGAGGTCATTCGACGGTCCAAATAAGCCCCTCCCCTTCAGAGGAGGGGGTGGGGGCGGGCAACAGGCGCAGTTTCGTGGGGGCAGGCCCCACCCCCGTCCCCTCCCCTGAAGGGGAGGGGTGAAGACATTAAATCGGCGACCAGCCGGCTTCGTCTTCCGCGCCGCCGTCGCTCTCGTCATCGCGTGCGTCGTCGTCCATCATCAGCAGCACCGCGTCGAGCAGCGCGCTCACGCCTTCGCCGGTCGCGCCGGAAATGATGAACACATCCTCCACGCCGGCTTCCTCGCGCAGCTGGTCGGCAATGTCTTCCATCAATTCCGAGCCCAGCAGGTCGCCCTTGTTGAGCACCACGATCTGCGGCTTTTCGTCCAGCCCCTCGCCATAAGCCGCCAGTTCTTCGGTCACGATATGGAACGCCTCGACCGGATCGTCCGTGGTCGCGTCGATCAGGTGCAGCAAGGCGCGGCACCGCTCGATATGCCCCAGGAACCGATCGCCGATCCCGACGCCTTCGGCTGCGCCCGCGATCAGGCCGGGAATGTCGGCCAGCACGAACTCCCGGTCGCGATGCAACACCACGCCCAGCTGCGGCTTCGTGGTGGTAAAGGCATAGGCGCCGACCTTTGCCTTGGTATTCGTCACCTGATTGATCAGCGTGGACTTGCCCGCATTGGGCATCCCAACCAGACCGACATCGGCCAGCAGCTTCAGCCGCAGCCACACCCACATTTCCTGGCCCGGCCAGCCCGTGCCATGCTGGCGCGGGGCGCGGTTGGTGCTGGTCTTGTACGACATGTTGCCCCGGCCGCCGTCGCCGCCGCGCAGGAAGGTGACGCGCTGGCCAACTTCGGTGAAGTCGGCGAGCAGGTCCTGATCTTCATACTCAGGATAGCCGTCCTCGTCCTCGCTGCCTTCGATCGGCTTGGGATCGGACAATATCTGGGTGCCGACCGGCACCTTGATGATCAGGTCCCTGCCACCGGCGCCATAGCGGTTCTTGCCCATGCCCGGCGTGCCGCGCTGCGCCTTGAAATGCTGGGTATAGCGGAAATCGATCAGGGTATTGAGGCCCTGAACCGCTTCGAAGATGATGTCGCCGCCCTTGCCGCCATTGCCGCCGTCGGGGCCGCCATATTCCTCGTATTTTTCACGACGGAAACTGACCGCGCCGGGGCCGCCCCAGCCGGATTTGATGTAGATTTTAGCTTGATCGAGAAAATGCATGGCGCGCCCATAGAGCATTCTGGAGGCGACTGAAACAGCCGCCGATTCGCAGAATGCGGTAAACAAGAAACAACAGGGCGATGCCGGGATCGCCCATCCTGCCCGCGCCCATAGCGCCTAAACGCAGAAAATTAAACCTTGCCCTTCGCCGCGATCGCCGCAGCCTCCTGCATCAGTGCGAAAGTCAGGCTGCGCGTCGCGATTTCGCGTGCTTTTTCGCGGGGCAGGGCAAGCGCGGCCGCCATCGCGCCGCCCAGTTGCGAATCACCCAGCGCCAGCAGCACCAGCATCAGCGTATTCTCCCGGATCAGCTCGGCGAGGTTGGCGTTGAGCGCGCTCGCCGCCAGCTTGTCGACCAGCCGATGGATCGCCTCCACCACAGGATCGAGCGCATCCTCATTGCCCGACGCCAGCATCCAGCTTGCCAGCGCGCCCGCGCCCTCCCGGTCGAAGGCGTCGAACGTCATGTCGACGATGATGCGCGGGCTGACTTCGCCGCGCCGCGCGGCATCCACCGCCTCGCCGATCTTGGCGGTGATCGTCTCGCCCAGATGCGCCGCCAGCGCCTTTTGCAATCCCGCCGCCGACCCGAAATGATGAAGCAGATTGGCATGCGTGCGCCCGACCCGCCCGGCCACCGCTTTCAGCGTCACCGCCTGCGGTCCCGCCTCGATCAGCAGGTCGCGGGCGGCCTCCACGGCGACGAGGCGGCTTTCATCCGGGCTGAGGCGGGCGCGTTTAATTGACATGGATGTCAGCTACTCCTATTTACATAAATGTAAGTAACAACCGGAGGCATCCCCTTGACCCCGACTGACCTCACCATCACGCCCCGCGACCGACGCTTTGCACGCGATCGCCGGGCCGCGCGACATTGGCTGAACGGCGATCCGATCGCCACGGCTTTCTTCAATGCCCTGTCGATCACCTTCCCGCGCGGCGAGGCCTATTTCATAGAAAGCGTCCGTGCCTTTCGCGATGGCGTGCCGGACAAGCTGGCCGGTGAGATTGCGGCCTTCATTAAACAGGAAGTCGTCCACAGCCGCGAACATCTCGCCTTCAACCGGCAGGTGACGGATCATGGCTATGATGTATCGCGCCTCGACGCCGATGTGACAATGGTGCTGGATCTTGCGAAACAGCGTCCACCGATCGCCAGTCTGGCTGCGACCATGGCGCTGGAACATTTCACCGCCATCCTCGCGCATGAACTGCTCAGCGACCCGCGCCATCTGGATGGGGCTGACCCCGAAATCGCCGCGCTGTGGCGCTGGCACGCGATCGAGGAGATCGAGCATAAGGGCGTCGCCCATGACACATGGGTCCACGCCACCCGAGACTGGAGCCGCTTCAAACGCTGGTGGGTGAAGAGCGCCATGATGCTGGTCGTGACGAAGCATTTTCTCCACCACCGCGCGCGGGGCATGATGGATCTGTTGCAGCAGGATGGCGTGACCGGTCGGCGCGCATGGGGCGGGCTGCTCCATTATGCGCTGGTGCGGCCGGGCATATTGCGCCGGGTGGCCCGACCATGGTTCGGCTATTTCCTGCCCGGCTTCCATCCCTGGGCCGTAGACGATCGCGCCCTGATCGCGCTGGCCGATACGCTCTATGCCGCTGCGCGCATGGGTGGCCCGCTGCCGTCCGCCGCTTGACCAAAGCCCCGGAGCGGCCTTTAATCGCTCCATGTCCCAGGCACCCACGCTCGAAACCATTCGCCTCATCCTCCGCCCGCACCGGGTGGAGGATTATGCCGCCTGCAAGGCGCTATGGGCCGATGCCGATGTGGTGCGCCATATCGGCGGCCAGTCGCAGGACGCACAGGCGGTATGGTTCCGCCTGCTGCGCTATGCCGGCATGTGGTCGATGCTGGGCTATGGCATGTGGGTGATAGAGGAGCGCGACAGCGGCGCCTTTCTGGGCGAAGCTGGCCTGCTCAGCGCCGAGCGCGGCATCGCGGAACTGGAAGGCGTGCCGGAAGCCGGCTGGGTGCTGGGCCCCAATGCCTGGGGCAGGGGCATCGCCACCGAAGCGATGCACGCCATCCTCGAATGGGCCGACGCGCATCTCGACAGCCCCTCGGTCCGTTGCATCATCGATCCCGGTAATGAAGCATCGATCAAGGTCGCCGAGAAACTGGGCTTCCACGCGCTGGTCGACACCGATTATGGCGGCAAGCCAACGCGGGTCTTCGACCGTCCGACGCGCTGACGTTGCCCTTTGTGGTCGGATATTTATCGCGCCGTACCGGGCGCGGCGAGCAGGCCACATAAATTTACCCAATCTTCCATTTCCTGCAATCGTGTTCGATTCCATTGCATTTGCGAAAAGCCCGCCCAAAGCCCAAATAGGCTTGGATGCTGCAACGCAGCAAATATCCCCAATCGAGGCTTTGTCATGTTTTCCCTGCTGTCGCTCTATTTCGCCTATCGTCGTGATGTCGTCTCTGCCGAGCGCTATATCGCTGCGCTCAACAGGGCTGATTCACCGGTCGCTGACGACGTGACCCCGGTTCCGGCCGAAGAGCAACTGCCGCTGGCGGCATAAGCCTTCTGAAGTCGGCTAGGCCAGCCGACGGCTCGCAGAACGCGGGAAAAAGAACGCTTTGCAAAAAGGGCGGCTGTCCTTTCGGAAGCCGCCCATTGCATGACTATTGTTTCGACCGGTCCGATCAGGCCGCCAGGAACATATCCGGGTCCAGCGCCATCAGCGCATCGGCGCCGCCCTCGATCTTGCGGCGCAGCGATCCGGCATCGGGCATGACCCGTTCGGCAAAGAAGCGCGCCGTCACCAGTTTGGCTTCCAGATATTTGGCGTCCCCTTCACCCGCCGCGATCAGCGTGGTGGCGGCCTTGGCCATGCGCAGCCACATCAGGCCCGTCGCCACGATACCCAATATGTGCATATAGTGATGCGCGCCGGCCCCGGCATGTTCGGGGTTCTTCATGGCATTCTGCATCAGCCACATGGTCGCCGCACCCAACTGCCCGCTGGCCTTTTCCAGCGCTTCGGCGATCGGCGCCAGCTTTTCGTCCGTCTTGGCGGTGGCAACTTCCTCGCCCACCATCTTCAGGAAGGACTGGAGCGCCCGGCCGCCGTTCATCGGCAGCTTGCGTCCCACCAGATCCATCGCCTGCACGCCATTCGTGCCTTCGTAAATCTGGGCGATGCGCGCGTCGCGGACATACTGCTCCACGCCATTTTCCCAGATATAGCCATGGCCGCCGAACACCTGCTGGCAGGCGACCGCCACGTCGAAGCCGCGATCGGTGCCATAGCCCTTGACCACCGGGGTCAGTAACTGGAGCATATCGTCCGCCGCCTGACGCTCTTCTTCGGTCGCGGCATGATGCGACAGGTCGACCTGCAACGCCGTCCACAGGATCAGCGCGCGCAGCCCTTCGGTCATCGCCTTGGCTTCCATCAGCATGCGGCGCACATCGGGATGGACGAACAGCGTGTCGGCCTTCTCGTTCGGTTCCTTCGGCCCGGTCAGCGCGCGGCCCTGACGGCGATCCTTCGCATAGTGAACGGCGTTCTGGAACGCGATCTCCGCCTGGCCCAGCCCCTGAAGGCCCACGCCCAGCCGCGCCGCGTTCATCATGATGAACATCGCGGCCAGACCCTTATTCTCCTCGCCCACGATCCAGCCGGTCGCGCCGTCATAGTTCATGACGCAGGTGGCGTTGCCGTGAATGCCCATCTTATGCTCGATCGAGCCGCAGGACACCGCATTGCGGTCGCCCGGCACGCCGTCATCGCCCACGAAGAATTTCGGCACCACGAACAGGGAGATGCCCTTGCTGCCTTCCGGCGCATCCGGCGTCTTGGCCAGGACGAGGTGGATGATATTCTCGGCCAGATCATGTTCGCCCGCCGAAATGAAGATCTTCGTGCCGGTGATGCTGAAGCTGCCATCGGCCTGCGGCACGGCCTTGGTCTTGATGAGGCCAAGGTCGGTGCCGCAATGCGGTTCCGTCAGGTTCATCGTGCCGGTCCATTCGCCCGACACCATCTTGGGGATGTAGCGTTGTTGCAGTTCGGCGCTGCCCTTGGCGATCAGCGCCGCGACCGCGCCGGCGGTCAGTCCATGATACATTTCGAACGCCTGGTTGGCCGACAGCACATATTCGTCCACCGCCGTCGCCAGCACGCTCGGCAGGCCCTGTCCGCCAAATTCGGCCGGGCCGTGAATGGTGGTCCAGCCGCCCGCGACAAACTGGTCGAACGCGGCCTTGAAGCCGGTGGGCGTGGTCACGCTGCCGTCCGGGTGGCGGGTGCAGCCTTCCTTGTCGCCCACCGCGTTCAGGGGGAACAGTATTTCGGCCGCCATCTTGCCGCCTTCGGTCAGGATCGCCTCGACCAGATCGGGCGTGGCATTTTCGAAACCGGGCAGGTTGGCATAGCGATCCAGCCCGACGATATGGTCCAGTACGAAACGGGTGTCGCGAACGGGGGCGGCATAGCTGGGCATGATCTTCTCCTGATTATTCTTTGAATTTCCCCGATCGGGGGAGGGGGATTATTGTTGTTCGATGGCTGAGACGAAGCTGGCCAGCTCGGCGATGGCGGCGTCGATATCGTCCTTCTGCCGGGTCAGCAGGTCGATCCGCGCCTTGCACTTGTCCACGGTGACGCGGCGCTGCGCCTCATGTGCCTCGTCGGCGTCGTAGAGGTCGATCATCTCGCGAATCTCGGTCAGGCTGAAGCCGACCCGCTTGCCGCGCAAAATCCAGGCGAGCCGAGCGCGGTCGCGCCGCGAATAGATGCGGGCCAGCCCCTGCCGCTCGGGCGAGATCAACCCTTCATCCTCATAAAAGCGCAGCGCCCGTGCGGTAACGCCGAACTCCTCGGACAGGTCGGTAATGCTATAGCTCTGCCGTTCGCTATGGTCGGGCAGTTCGATTCCGGCGATGCTGCTGCGCGTGTTCATGCGAAGAGGTGTAATTAAGCCTTACGTTTACGTCAAGGTCAGTAAGAAGCGACTTGGACCTTTTGTCTGGGTGACAGGGCGGCCCGCCGCCGCTACGTCAGCGGCATGATGGGGGCGATTAGACAGTCTGAAGGTGCACGGGGCCTGCTGGCCGCGCTGGCGCTGCTCGTCCTGGCCATCCAGTTGATCGCGCCGTCCGGCTTCATGCCGGTCCGTACCGAACGGGGCGTCGTGGTGACGCTCTGTACCGGCACCGGGCCGGTCAATGTCGTGGTGCCGCGCGGGCATGCGCCGGAAAAGGGCGGTCATCCCTCCGACGATGGCATGGCCGGGCAGCAGCATTGCCCCTTCGCCGCGTCGGTGCAGCCGGTCGTGCCGCCGCTGATCGCGGCCGACCTGCCGCTTGCCGCCTGGACATTGACCTTCGGCGCGATCGCCTTCGCGCTCAAGACCGGCCTGATCGCGCGCCTTGCCGCGCCGCCCCCGCCTTCATCGGGACCGCCCGCCACTTTCTGAAAAGCAAAAACCTCCGGTCGTGCTGCGCTTGTTGAAACAAGGGCGCGACCCTCTGCATATTTTTCAGAAAGTTACCCGATCCATGCGTCTCACCCATGCCGCGCGCAGCCTGCCGCTGTGCGCCCTTGTCTTCACCTTGTCCGCCACATCCGCCTTTGCCGAAGAGGCGGATCAAAGCGCGATCATCGTCACTGCCAGTCCGATCGTGGAGGAAGCCGCCGCCCGCGTGCAGCGCACCCCCGGCGGTGTCGATGTCGTCGCCGCGCAGGAATTTGAGAATAAACTGGCCGTATCGCTGCGCGACGCGCTGGCCTTCTCGCCCGGCGTCTACACCCAGCCGCGTTTCGGGCAGGAGGTGCGGATTTCGATCCGCGGGTCCGGCCTGTCGCGCGGCTATCATATGCGCGGCCTGACCCTGATGCAGGACGGCATCCCGATCAACGCGGCGGACGATAATGGCGACTTCCAGGAACTCGACCCGCAGGTCTTCCAGCATATCGAAGTGTATCGGGGCGGCAATGCGTTGCGCTATGGCGGGTCGACGCTGGGCGGCGCGATCAACGCCGTCACGCCGACCGGACGCAGCGCGCCGGGGGCGGAAGCCCGCATCGACGGCGGCAGTTTCGGTACGTTGCGGGGCAAGATCGCCTATGGCTATGCCGATGATCGGGGCGACGCCTATGCCGCGCTGACCGCCGACACGTCCGACAGCGACCGCGCCCATGGCGATCGCAAGGCGCTGCGCTTCAACGGCAATGTCGGGCTGAAGCTCAGCGAAGCGGTCGAAACCCGTTTCTATGCCAGCACCCAGACGATCCGCCAGCATCTGGCCGGGGCGCTGAGCGAGAAGGACGTGCTGACCAATCCCGCCAAGGGCAACAGCGTTGGCGATCAGGCGCGAAACATCGATTCGATCCGGCTTCAGAACCGCACCAGCATCGATCTGGGCAATGGCACCGCCGCCTTCGGCCTGTTCTACAATGCCAAACATCTGGTCCATCCCATCTATCAACTGATCGACCAGACATCCGGCAATGGCGGCCTGTTCGCCAGCCTCGACCTGGCGGGCCATCTGGGTGCGATGCCGGTCGAACTCAGCCTGGGCAGTCAGGCGCGGTTCGGCCGCACCGTCGCCCGCCAATATGTGAATGTGAATGGCAAGGCCGGCGCCCTGACCGCCGATGCGGTGCAAAAGGCGCAGACGATCAACAGCTATGGCGAAGCCCGCATCGCGCCGGTCGCCAATGTCTGGCTGATTGCGGGCGGCCTCTACACCCATGGTGAGCGCAAGATCGAAAACCGCCTTGCCGCCGCTCGCAGCGGTGACGCCAGTTTCGATGCCTTCGCGCCCAAATTCGGCCTGCTCTATCAGCCGGGCGAAACGATCCAGTTCTACGCCAATTACAGCCGATCGGTGGAATTGCCGGGCCTGACCGAACTGGCCCAGACGCCGACTGGCGGCGTGCCCGGCTTCACCCCGGTCGACCCGCAAAGGGCATGGACGGCGGAAATCGGCACGCGCGGCCGGGCAGGTATCATCGGCTGGGACATCAGCCTCTATCGCGCGGATATCCGGGGCGAGATGCTGCAATATAGTGTCGTCGCCGGCACCATCCCCGCCGCCACCTTCAACGCGGATCATACCCGCCATCAGGGGCTGGAAGCCGGGCTCGACCTGACCCTGACGCGCTGGGCCACGCTGCGACAGGTCTATAGCTACAGCGACTTCCGCTTCCGCCATGACAGCCAGTTCGGCAACAACCGGCTGCCCGTGGTGCCGCGCCACTTCTATCGCACGGAACTGAAGCTGGGCAGCGATGCGCTCAGCATCACCCCCGCCGTGGAATGGACGCCGCAGGGTGCGTGGATCGACTATGCCAACAGCAAGCGGGTGGGGGGCTATGCGCTGCTCAATCTGGGCGCGCAGGCGCAGGTTCGGGATGGCGTCACCCTGTTCCTCGACGCCCGGAACCTGACGCAGCAGCGTGCGGTCGGTGACATCAGCGCGCTGGTCCAATATGCCGCCGACAATCCGGCCACCGCTGCCGATGAAGGCGGCGTCACCTTCTATCCCATCGAACGGCGCGCCTTCTACGCTGGCGTGCGGGCGCGTTTCTGATGGCGCAGGGCCTCTATCGCGCCATTTGGCGCTGGCATTTCCATGCCGGGCTGATCGTCCTGCCCGTGCTGGCGCTGATGGCGGTGACCGGCGCGCTCTATCTCTACAAGCCGGAGATCGAGGCGCTGGTCTATCCGGTGCATGTGCAACAGCAAGATGGACAGTCACTGCTGTCGCCTTCACATATCATTTCGATAGTGGAACGATATGCCGGATCGAAGCCAACCCAGTTGCTAAGGCCGGCCTCAGACACGGAAAGCTGGCGCGTCACGACCCGCGCCGCCGATGGGCAAACAATAGTCTACTTCGTTGATGCTTTCGACGGTCGCATCCTTGGGCAAATGCGCAATGGCGGGCTGATGCAGTTGGTGCGCGACCTCCATAGTCTGGCGTTGACCGGTCCGGTCGGCAATCGGCTGGTGGAGGTGGTCGCGGGCTGGGCGATCCTGCTTTGCCTGACCGGCCTCTATCTGCGCTGGCCCCGGCGCGGTCGGCCCGCGCTGGCGGTCCGGGGACGGCCCAGCGGGCGGCTTTTCTGGCGCGACCTGCATGGCACGCTGGGCTTTGCCTCGGCGCTGGTGATCCTGTTTCTGGCCGTGACGGGCATGCCCTGGACTGACGTTTGGGGTGGAGAGTTGCGCGCCGTCATCGCCGCCAATGGGGCGGGCCGTCCGCCGATGAAGGTCAATCCCTGGGCCCCGGCGGCAAAGCAGGCGCTGCCCTGGACCCTGCGCGAAGGCGGCGCGACCGCCGGGGCCTCCGGCGATATCGGCGTCGATGCGGTCGTCCGCATCGCGGCCCGGCGCGGCCTCTCTTCGGGCTATCAGCTCTTCCTGCCCGCCAGCCCCGGCGCGCCCTATCTGGTCAGCGCGATCGCGACCCGTGCCGACGCTGCCCGCGCAATCACCATCGCCGCCGCCGACGGCGCGGTGGTGCAGGATGCGGACTGGCGGCAATTCGGCATCGGCGCGAAGGCGGTGGAATGGGGCGTCGCCACCCATATGGGCCAGCAATATGGCGAAGCCAATCGACTGCTGATGCTGGCGGGATGCCTGTGCCTGCTGGCGCTCTGCCTCACCGCGCCGCTCCTCTGGTGGAAACGCGGCCTGGGCGCCCCGCCGCCAGCGCAGCCCGGCGCCTTGCGCATGGTGGCGGGCATGATGCTGGCGCTGGGCCTGCTCTTCCCGTTGACGGGCCTCAGCATGGTCGCGGCGCTCACTGGGGAGTGGCTGGTGGGGCGGATCAGGCGGGCCTGGTTTATTTTCGGGCCGGGAAGGACTATGGGCGGCGCATGATCCGTCTTTCCGGCCTGAAACTGCCCCTCGACCATCCGGCCGATGCGATGCCCGTCGCCATTTGCGAACGCCTTGGCATCGCACCGCAGGAACTGCGCGGCCACAGCCTCGTCCGGCGCGGCAATGATGCGCGCCGCCGCAGTGCGATCCAGCTTGTCTACACGCTTGATGTCGACCTGACCGACGAAGAAGCCGTGCTGGCGCGCTTCGCCAAGGACCATGATGTCCGGCCGACACCCGACACCAGCTATAAATTCGTCACCCATGCGCCGCAGGGCAGCAGCGCCAGGCGGCCGGTGGTGATCGGCGCGGGCCCGTGCGGCCTGTTCGCGGGGCTTCTTCTGGCCCAGATGGGGTTCCGGCCGATCATCCTCGATCGGGGGAAGGTGGTGCGGGAACGCACGAAGGACACATGGGGCCTGTGGCGCCGGGCCGAACTCAATCCCGATTCCAACGTCCAGTTCGGCGAAGGCGGGGCGGGCACCTTCTCCGACGGCAAGCTCTATTGCCGGGTGAAAGACCCCCGTTTCCTGGGCCGCAAGGTGCTGGAGGAGTTCGTCGCCGCCGGTGCGCCCGACGACATCCTCTGGGAAGCGCATCCCCATATCGGCACCTTCCGGCTCGTTTCCATGGTGGAATCGATGCGCAAGCAGATCGAGGCGCTGGGCGGCGAATATCGCTGGCAGCATCGCGTCGACGATTTGGTGCTGGAAAAGCAGGGCGATGGCACGCGGCAGTTGCGCGGCCTTGTCCTTCAGGATGGCAGCGTGATCGAGACGGACCATGTCGTGCTGGCCGTCGGCCATAGCGCGCGCCCGACCTTCGAAATGCTGCATCGCCAGGGCGTGCATATGGAGGCCAAGCCCTTTTCCATCGGCGTGCGGATCGAGCATCCGCAAAGCTGGATCGACCGCGCCCGCTACGGCCATTGCGCCGGCCATCCCGATCTGGGCGCGGCCGCCTATAGCCTGGCGCATCATTGCGCCAACGGCCGCACCGTCTACAGCTTCTGCATGTGTCCGGGCGGCCGTGTCGTGGCCGCGACCTCGGAAGAGGGGCGCGTCGTCACCAACGGCATGAGCCAGTATAGCCGCGCTGAATTCAACGCCAATTCAGGGCTGGTCGTGGCCATCGATCCGGAACGCGACTATCCCGGCGGGCCGCTGGCCGGGATCGACTTCCAGCGCCATTGGGAAAGCCTGGCCTATGTGGCGGGTGGCTCCTCCTACTGGGCGCCGGGGCAGACGGTGGGCGATTTCCTGGCGGGTCGCCCCTCGACCGCGCTCGGATCGGTCACGCCTTCCTACAAGCCCGGCGTGACGCCGACCGACCTGTCGCAATGCCTGCCCGGTTTCGTGATCGACGCCTTCCGGGAGGCGCTGCCGGTCTTCGGCCGCCAGTTGGCCAATTATGATCATCCCGATGCGGTGATGACCGGCGTGGAAACCCGCACCTCCTCGCCCCTGCGCATCACGCGGGGCAAGGATTTCCAGAGCCTCAACGTCGCTGGCCTTTATCCGGCAGGCGAGGGGGCGGGCTATGCCGGCGGCATCCTGTCCGCCGCGATCGATGGCATCAAGGTGGCGGAGGCTGCCGCGCTCGCCATGGTGTAGGGCCTTTTTGGAGACGCGCCTCTGGCGCATCCGCATCAGCCCACACCCCCGCCCGACCGCCCAGACATGGTATCCTGATGGGCGGTCGGGCGGGGGTGTGGGCTGGTGCGGCTACAAAAATGCGCTCTTTCGCGCATTTTTCAAACAGACTCTCAGGCGATGAAGATGTCGCTGGCCGTCAGGTGCGGCAGGCCGGTGAACATTGCCACCAGCGTCTGGCTGGCGCCGCCCGCGCCGTCGCTGTCATAATAGAGGCTGCCGCTGCCCTCGTCATAGATGAAGTGCTGCGCCGCATTGGTCGCCGCGATTCCCGCGACGAAGGCGCTGGCGGGGATGGCATGGTTGGCGGGCAGGGTGGACAGGCCGGCAAAGCTATCGGCGACAAAGAAGAGCCAGTCGGTGCCCGGTGCGAAATCGGTGATGACGTCGCGATCGGCTGCGCTGCCCAGCGTATCGAACCAGAACATATCGGCGCCCGCGCCGCCGGTCAGCCTGTCGGCGCCACCCCCGCCGATCAGCATGTCCATGCCCGCGCCGCCGCTCAGAATGTCCTTCCCGCCCAGACCCTGCAACCGGTTGTCGCCGACATTGCCGACCAATATGTCGTCGGCATCGGTTCCGGTGCCCGCAATGTCCGCCGATCCGGTCAGTTGCAGCCGCTCGACATTTTCGAACAGGCCCGCGCTGACGCTGGAGTAGAGAATATCCAGGCCTTCGCCGGCATTTTCATAGATCAGCGTGCTGTAATCGTCGGTGTCGATATAATAATAGTCATTGCCTGCGCCGCCATAGAGTTCGTCCCGACCGCCCATGCCATAGAGGCGATCGTCGCCATCGCCACCCAGTAATAGGTCATTGCCGGTCGTGCCGATCAGAATGTCATTCCCGTCTGCGCCGTCGAGATAGTTGCTGCCCGTTATCCCGCCCAGCCGGTCATTGCCCGCCGTCCCGGTCAGGCGCAGGCCTTCGAAGCCGGAAAAGCTGCTGCCCAGAAGCTGCAACGCGCCCTCCGCCGTCGGCGTCAGCGTGACCGCAGTCAGCGCCGACAGGTCAAGCCAGAGAGTGTCCTGCCCGACGCCGCCATTCAGCGTCAGGATCGCCCCACGGGCCAGTGCATCGCCATCCACGTGGATGATGTCGACACCATCGCTCAGCGTCACGATCAGCCGCTCGATCGACGTCAGGGTGACGCCATTATAGAAGCTCAGATTGCCATCAAACCCGCCCGCGCCATTGGATGTGAGCGCGCTTTCAAAGTGGCGCACCGTGCCGCTCATGTTGATTCTGGCCGTGTCGATGCCGCTGCCGCCGTCAATCTCCACCGCCCCCGGGCGGCGCAGGATGAACTGGTCCGCGCCGGCGCCGGCCTTCACATAGCCCGCGTTCGCATCGGTCAGGGTGATGGTGTCCGCGCCCGACCCCAGGCTGGCGTCGATACGCTCGATATTCATGGCGCTGGTTCCGCCAGCCATATCCGCCATGCCGGTTTTGCCGTTGACTGTCAGGGACGTTGCGTCCGTCGTGCCGCCCAGACGGATGATCCAGTTGTCATAGCCACTGCCGCCATTGATCACATTGCGTCCGCCGCTGGTGATGATGGTGTCGTCGCCTGCACCAGTGTTTACCCGGCTGGTTCCGGCGCTCAGCAGCACGCGATCATGCCCCGCGCCGGTGGTGATGCGGTGGTTGCCATTGCCCAGCGTCAGGTTGAAATCTTCGAACGCGGTGAAGCGGCCGCCGAAGCTGCTCGTCGCAAGGCCGGTCGCATCGACCGTGAAGGTCACGTCGCCGATCGGCGCGAGAGCGAGCGTAAGCTGGTCCCGGCCGCCACCGGCATCGATGACGAGGGATATGCCGACCATGGCGATCTCGGCGCGGAAGGAGAGATAGTCGTCGCCCCTGCCCAGCAAGACGTCCAGCGCCTCGACGCGGGAGAAGGAGACGCTGTCGTTCGATACTCGCGACCGGATAGCCCCGGTCAGCCCGCTGGCGTCCAGCCGCATCGTGGATGCATTTTGATAGTTATAGGCTTGAAAGGCGGTGTAATCGACGATCAGCCGGTCAGACCCATTGCCGCCATTGACGCTGTCCTGGCCGGAAAGGGGGTGGAAGATGTCGTCGTTGCCGGTTCCGGTCAGGCGATCATTGCCCGTCGTGCCCGTGATAATCGCCATCTGCCCCGCCCGTGAACATAAACCCCGTCAAAGGGTTATGACGCTTTTAACAGGCGATCAAGGACAAGCCTGCGGGGCGGGGGAAAATATAGCAGAGGGAAAGTTTTGGATGCCCGACAAGGATTATAACGCATTTTCGCCGTCCTTCGTCATCCGTCGCATTTCTGCCGATCATCCCTTTTCGTTCTCCGTGACCATTCCGTGAACATTCGTTGACCTTCGCTAACAGCCGTGCAAAAACGAGGGAACATATGAGGGAACCGAAATGGGCAAGCTCACCGTCGTTTCTGCGCGCAGCGCGAAGGCTGGCCGCCATGCAGATGGCGCGGGTCTGTATTTGTTAGTCAAGCCGACCGGGGCCAAATCGTGGTTGCTGCGGGTTCAGGTTGGCGGTGAACGTCGAGACATCGGGCTGGGAGGCTTCTCCGACCTTACATTGGCGGAAGCGCGCGAAGCGGCGGCGCGGCTCCGCAAGGTAGCGCGTACCGGGGGCGACCCCATTAAGGAACGCGACAAAGACCGCAGGCCAGTGCCTCCTTTCCGCAAGGCGGCGGACGAATGTCATGCGGAACTGAGCAAAGGTTGGACGGACAAATATGCTGCGGCCTTCCTCGCCTCCCTCAAGGAACATGCTGTTCCGTCGCTGGGGAATATCCGCGTCGACCATATCGAGGCGTCCACCATCCGCGATGCCCTCGCGCCGATCTGGATCGAGAAGCCGGTGATTGCCCGCAAGGTCCGCCAGCGGATCGGCACGGTGTTGAATTTCGCCAAGTCGAAAGGCTGGCGCGCTACGGAGGCGCCGACCCGCTCTGTCTCGGTCGGCTTATCACGCCAACCAAAGGGCAAGAACTTCGCCGCGATGCCTTATGTGGAGGTGCCGGGCTTCTTTACCGACACGCAGGGCAAGGTGGAGACGGTGGGGCGCATGGCGCTGCTCTTCACGATCGCAACCGCCGCCCGGTCGGGCGAGGTAAGGACCGCCCTATGGAGCCATATCGACTTGGAGGCGAAGGTCTGGCGGCGGCCGGCGGAATTGATGAAGTCGCGCGAAGCGCATGAGGTCACGCTAAGCCCGGTGGCGATCGAGATATTGGAGCGGGCGGCACCGCTGCGGGCAACTGGAGCGGATTGCCTGATCTTCCCCGGCACACGCGGCAAGCCAATCTCGGATATGACGCTGACAAAGGTCATGCGTGATGCTGGCAAGGCTTATACCGTCCATGGTTTCCGCTCTTCCTTCCGTGACTGGGCGGCGGAGAAAATGCCATCGATCCCCGATCCTGTTGCAGAGGCGGCATTGGCACATGCGGTGCCTGACAAGGTGGTGGCCGCCTATAAGCGAACAGCTTTCATGCAGATGCGGCGCGAGCTGCTCGATGCTTGGGGCCGATATGCAGTTGGCGAATCTAACGTTGTGAAATTGAAGGAGGTCGGATGATGGCGGCCGGATATCCGAATAGAGAAGCCGCGCATGCCGCATTAGATGAATTGTTGAATGACCTCGAAGTCGCTGGTTGCTTTGGTACGGAAGCAACTGATGCTCAACATTTCCATGCTGCTTTAGAAGCCGTTCAATTCGCAGCAAGTTTGATAGGGCGTAAAGCACTGCGCGCCGCGTGTGGCATCCCGCCAGATCCAAATGATCGCGACCAAGTGTTGAAATCCATTCAGCGACAGATGGCAATCGCAGCTCAGTTCTTCAATGGGTTGGAAGGTGCTGATCACGATCTAATAGGGCAAGTGTCACAGGAAGCGTTCTTTGTCCGCCGAGGTGACAAACCTCGGTTGTTCGCCGAGATCGGAGGGCGAAGCAAAGCCGTGCGCGTGGCTGTCGAGAAGTTGCAGGCTTTGAAATGGGACGCCTATTTGGAAGGCATAGGACTATCTGCGGCATCACGGCATGGTGCGATAGCTGATGCTTACGGACAGGAGTGGGACACTATTTCAAGATGGGGTGCGCAGGCTATCTCGCTGTTGGACGGCGCTGCCATGAGCATCAAGGAGGCGAAAGAGGACGGCGAGTTGGTTCGGGATGCCGTCCCCGACACAGGAGATAGAGTTTTGCCCCTACAGCCGACACCTGGCGATAGTTGGAGGCAAGGGTTGGCATCTGCGGGACGACGCTATGTAGAAGCGTTGCGCTCCAAAGCCGGATGAAAATCGCTAATTCCATCCGGAGCAATTAGCGCTCGATGCTCCGGATGGTTTCGGGGAAATAGTTCCTTGGATTCGCTCGTTAAATTCGCACACTTTTCCTGTCGCCCGCCAGCCTTCGCGCTGGCTTTTATGGAGCGACACGAATGTCAATCGAGCCAATCGCAGTTCCGCCCAAAGACGCTTTCGCTGCACTCGGCGTAGGCGTCACCAAGGGCTATGAGCTTATCAACGCCGGTGAACTGATCGCGTTCAAGGTCGGCCGGGCCACCCGCATCACCACTGCGAGTCTCAAAGACTACGTAGCCAAGCGCGTTGCGGAGGCTGCGGCCTAATGCCGGTCGCCACGGCCCGGCGCGCCGAAAGCGCCGATAAACGAAAGGGCCGCCCCGGCAAGAGCGGCCACTTCCAAATTCATCACATCAGCGGGCTTGAGGATAAAGGCAATGACTGGCGCGCGCAACTCCTGTCGCTCCGTCACCATGTTTCGCCGAGCATCAGCGGCCTGATCTTTGCTCTCCATTTCGGGGAGGCGCGCGATGCCTGACAGCATCACCATCACCAAAGCGCCGATTGGTGGCCGCTATGTCGTCACCTTTGAACCGCGCTCAATCTCTTGGCCTAGCCTGGAGTTTAGGGCGCACGGTGAAGCGATGCGCTGTGCTGAGGCGCGTCGGCAGGTCCACGGCTGGCCGATCGAGGACAAGACGGGGGAGGGCCGCACCAATGGCTAAGTCCATTCCCCCCTTCATCGACCATAGCGCCGCCGCGTTGGCGCTGCTCAACCGGGGCGAACGGCAGAGTAGAAAGGCTGGATCGTTCCTAGGGCAATGTGTGGTCGACCCCACGCCCCTGACGCCCGCTCAATCCGACTGGCTCGCCACGCTGCTGGATCGGGCCGGGCTTCCTCCTGTCGCGGAGGTTTCCAATGGCTAACAATTATCCGCACCATCCTGGCGCCTATCCGATCGATACCGCGCTGGCTGCGGCCGACGCCATCGCGCCCGCTGTGTCCTATCTGCAAAAGCTGATCCTTGGCGTGCTGCGCGACGTCGCCACTTATGGCGCTACCGGCGATGAGATTGCCGAGCGCCTTGGCTGGGAGCGTTTCCGGGTCCGCCCGCGCACCAGCGAACTGCGTGTGATGCGCAAGATTGTGGACAGTGGCCGGCGTCGCAAGAGCCAGTCGGGTATCGCCTCTATCGTCTGGGTTCTGGCTGAACATGCCCAGAATGGCGGTGCCGCATGAGTGCCGTGATCCTCGATCGCCGCCATTGGCGCGCCGCCCAGCAGCGTCGCCATCTTCGCAATGAGACAGGGCGGAAGCAGGCAAAGCCGCTGCACCTGACGCTGGATGACATCGCTGGCCCTGCCTTCGATCCATCGGGAGGTGCGGCATGATATCCACATTTTCCTACCATGATCACAATCGGCATCACGGTCGCCAGATGACAGATACCGATTTCAATGACGTGCTGGCCCGCGTCCGCTCCGAAAACCCTCTGCCGGGCATCGTCGGCAAGTCGGTGAAGCTGACTCGCGCCGGGAACGAGCTGAAAGGCTGCTGCCCGTTCCATGCGGATCGCAGCCCCAGCTTCACCATCTTCGCCGGGGGCGAGCGGTTCCACTGCTTCGGCTGCGGCGCGAATGGCGATGTGCTGGACTATGTGATGCGCGCGGAAGGCGTGACTCTGATGGAAGCGCTGGGCATGCTCAATTCGGGCCTGATCCCTATCGTGGCCGCCCCGGTGATGCAGAAGCGCGATGACGACGATCGGAGCGCGGAAGCCTTGGCGATCTGGAAGGCGGCTGAACCTGCGACCGGGACGCCTGCGGAAGCCTATCTGCGCACGCGGGGCCTGCATCTTCCGATCCCGCCCAGCATCCGCTTCGCCCATCTCCGTTATGGCAAGCGGGACGAGGTGTACCCGACGCTGATCGCGGCTGTATCCTCCGTGTCGGGCCGGATCGAGGGTATCCAGCGGACCTATCTCAATCCGGCCGGGACCGGGAAAGCGCCAGTTCCGAAGGCTAAGCTGAGCCTTGGCCGTGTGGCGGGGGGAGCGATCCGTCTGGCCGATATCGCGCCGGTGCTGATCGTCTGTGAAGGGCTGGAGGATGGCCTGACGCTCTCGCAGGAAATTGGCCGTCCCGTTTGGGTCGCGGCGGGTGCGAGCATGCTGCCGTCGATGCAATTTCCCGCGGCTGTTCGCTCGGTCGCGATCGGCGGCGACAATGACGAGGCGGGGCGATCCGCCGCGCAGAAGGCGGCCAACGCCTTCCGCTCTCGCGGGCTGGAGACGCGGACTTTCTTCCCTGTCACCGCCAAGGATTTCAATGCTGAATTGATGGAGGCGCGCAAGTGAGCGTCGCAAGCATGAAAGAGCGCTTTGACAGCGCCGAAGCCACGTCGCCCTTCGGCATCCCGGATATGGACGTTCTGCGCGGGGGCAGGCGTCAGGCCGTGCCGATGCCTGCCGATCTGTTCGGGGACGCATGGCAGCTTGTCAGCGATGTGGCGGAAGGAACGGGCGCGCCGGTAGATTATGCGGCGGTCGGGTTCATATCGGCATGTGCCAGCCTGATCGGTGGCAAGCGGCGGGTGCGTCCTTATGCGGAAACGCCATGGTCGGAGCCTTGCATCATCTGGGCTGGCGCGGTGGGTGATCCATCATCGAAGAAATCGCCTGTTCTGGACGCTATCACGGGGCCGATGCGGGTCATTGAAGCCGACCACGCATTTGATCATCAGACCCGGATGCTGGCCTATTTTGCCGACTGCGAGCGAGCGAAGGTCGAAAAGCAGACATGGCAGAAGAATGTCGAGGCCGCGCATAAGGACGGCATGGGCACGCCATCCATGCCGCTGGCGGCGGTCGAGCCGGAAGAGCCGCAGCGTCGGCGCACCATGATCATGGATGCCACGCCCGAAGCGGTGGGCGCTATTCTTGCGGGCAACCCCGCAGGCACCATGCATTTCCGTGACGAACTGGCGGGCTGGCTCACCAGCTTTGAACGCTATTCGCCAGGTGGCCGTGAATTTTGGCTGGAGGCATATGGTGGGCGTCCGTTCGTCATCGATCGCAAAGGCGCTAAGGCGGCGCTGCGGATATCGTTCAACGGGGTGTCGGTGCTGGGCGGGATCCAGCCGGCGAAGATGGCGGATGCGCTGCTTGGGGCGGTTGATGATGGCCTAGTGGCCCGCTTCCTGTGGGCATGGCCTGATCCGGTTCCGTTTCGTCGGCCTCGGCAACTGGCAGATATCGGCCAGCTTGAAGCGATCTATCGGCGGCTGGACGGTTTGCAGTGGGGGCGCGACGAAGCGGGCAACCAAACTTCGATCACGATCCCACTGGCCCCGGAAGCGTCCGACCTATTCTATGAATGGGGCCGGTCGAATAGCGAGGGCATTGAGGATGCTGGGGCGCTCTATAAATCCTTCTGCGGCAAGCTGGATGGGGCCGTTCTGCGTCTCGCCTTGGTGTCGGAACTGACGGCCTGGGCTATTCGGGGCGGGCCTGAGCCTGAAACCGTCAGCGCCCGTTCTGTCGGTGCGGCGGCGGAATGGGTGGATGAATACGCCAAGCCCATGGCGCTGCGGGTCTATGGCGACGCCTCTCTACCGCTGGTCGAGCGCAACGCCGCCGTGCTGGCGCGCTATATCCTCAAATTGAGGATGGACCGCGTGAACAAGCGCGACCTCAAGCGCTCGCCCCACAAGAGCCATCTGCCGACCATGCGCACGGCCCAACCGCTGGACGATGCCGTGGCCTATCTCTGCGATGCCGGATGGCTGGTCGAGATTGGCGGGCGTGGTGGCGATTTCACTGGCCGCAGTCGCGGCGATTATCTGGTCAACCCTGCTGTGTTCGGAGGCAACTGATGGGACGATGGCTTGAGCGTGCGAAGGCACTCGAAACGAAAGCGGATACCGGGGACGTTAGGGACAATAGGGACGATAGGGCTGATCAGGGTAGTTTTGTCCCTAATGTCCCTAACGTCCCGGCCCTCTCTCCTCGCGATCTGCTGCTTTCATGGCAGGATGGGGTGGCATCCCTTGATCTTGAACGCCCCCTTGGCGGCTATCCGCGCGATCGATGGAAACGGGTCATCCGCGACTGCGACCGGCTGCTGAACGAGTTTGGCAAGGGCGCGGCGATGATGGGCTGGACGACGGAAGACCTGTTCGGCTTCCCTGCTGGTGGTGCTGCCAGTGACGGACTGGGCGGCCTCATCTGGCGTCTGGATGGTGGGCGCGTGGTGTTTATGGATGATGTGGGCGCTGCCTATCGCTGGCCATTCTCGGACCAGACCAGCCGCTTCGCGCGGGGCTATATCGGGGGAATGGTCGGGCAGCGGGTGCCGGTGTGGGAGTTGGGCGAATGAGCTTTGATCCAGACCGGGGCAAGGTGGGGTTCGCGCGCGATCTGTTCCGGCTCCGGTTTCGGAAGTTGAAGCTGAGCCAGCGCGCTTTTGCTGCGCGCTATGGCCTGGGCTTTCCTGCCATCCGTGATCTGGAGCAGGGCGTGACGAAGCCGACGCCCGCCATGCGGTTGATCGTGGCGGCCATTGAGCGCGACCCGAACGGGATGGCAGAGGCGGCGCGGGATGCGCAGGCAAAGGTCGAGAACGGCTAACTTGGGTGGAAAGCTGACAGGCAACTATCGTTTGAAAATCTGGCTTTCGAACTCATTTAGAAACTTGCCCGCCGCAATTTCTTCGCCACTCCGATAAGCTGCGTGAGACTGATCGAGAATGGCATGAAGTTCCTGTCTTTTTTGCTCCGACCGCGCTTCTGGATAAGCGATCGCAATTCCTTCGTGTAGCTGCTCAAAGGCTCGGCCCAGCGTCATTTGCTGGTCATCGGGCAAGAAATCACGATAAGGAAAGCGGTCAGGAGCATAACCTAAGACATAGGCGATGTGGTCCCAAAGATCGTCAACGGTGTGCATTACAAACATACGATGCTCAATCTCTGATAATAGCTTCGAACGTCTGCTTTCGAAGAATCGCGTAGATGTAGCAAGAGGCCACAAATGGTCGTTCAGCGTCGATCGAACGCAACCGTCTCGATTGCCGCGAAGGGAGGTTTGACGACGGCTTCATACCAATCAGCCCGGAAGCCGGGCAGTGCTGATAAATGTGCGATTAGGATATCCCATCCCTTCACTTCCTCGTGGAACGTCCATACGCGACCTGCAATATCCACATCGCAGCAGATCAGGTCGGTGACAATCTCATCCCGTTTGGAGAAGATGACCGCATCAATGTCAGGCAGTTGTAGCTGAGCGAGGGTGGCAGGGGTGATGGTCATCGTGACATGCTGCCTCGCTCAACGAACGTCCGCAATCAGGAAATTGTAGGGCGTTTTCGAGCGGCAAAAAATGGTCGTTCGTTGCCTGATCACCTGCTTGCTTCAATGCGCTTCCGATAAAGAGCGTCCGGTCCTTTTGCGGCCTCCAGCCTAATGCGGCGATGAAGCACACCCCCAACGAGCGGGAGACCAACCAATACGATCCCTACGAGAGCTTCTGCGATGCCCGGCTTCCAACCAGCCAGCACGGCACATCCATACACCAGCGCAAAGAAGGTAAACCAAGTGAAGGCGGCTATGTCGGTGAGAAGCATAGGCTTGCGCCCTTGGTAACGCATGTGTGCGAAACGCCAGAATGCCGCCTTCATATTTCCTCACGCTGATTAGCGACGGTATATGTGTCTGCTTCTGGGTAGCGCTGCAAGCGGTATAAACGGCAATAAATGGTCGTTTCGCGCCGGGCATTTCTTCGAAAAGCCAGATAGCCGACGCGGTCGGACTGCATGCTCACATGTCCAGTCCGGATGTGTCCAATTCGCGACGCATTTTCTCGGAAAAATCAATGATCTGCTGCTTATCAAAGCCGCAGTATGTGATGAGTGATTTTTCCGGTATATTTTGCGCCAAGGCTGCCCCACACTTAATCAAATATCGCAGTTCATCCGGTGTAATCTCAATCTGCATACAGCCCCCTTTACAACGACGATCTGAGTTAGCGGCCCAATTCCATGTCCGCTACCCGGGATAGTGAATTATGGATAGAGCGGCGATGTTTGGTCGCTTGCGCCCGGTCCGCTCTACAGCCGGAACCCTTAGAGACGACTTGCGGGCGGCGGCAAGGGCCGATGACCGGTAGAAACCGGACGCATCGCGCGCGCGCGCGAGGGGATGCCCCGGCCTTTGATAAACAATCAATGGATATCAAAGGGCCGCCCGCAAAATAGGGATGCGATACGGATCGGTGCCGCCTGCTGTGACGCCGATTTCAAAAGTAGCAAAAAGTAGTAAACGCGGTGCCGGGGATCGGCTTTTATGCGACGCCGCAAACGAGCGTGCGACCTGTAAAGTGCAGGCGGTTTAGAGGCGAGATAGGTTTAAAAAACGAGGCGATAACCACGGTGGTGGCGCCCCACCTCCTTGAAGAATCACGCTGGCCTTCGTAAATTGGCGCCGTTCGCGAGGACGCCCCTCGCGGATGGCCTCTACCCAAGGTGGACGGCCTTTGTTCAACTCAAGGAGGAGCAAAGTGCGCAAAATTCCCGCGAAAGCCTATTATGAGCGCCGGGCGAGGGCTGAAATCCGAAAAGCCAACATGACCAACGATGCTGCATCCAAGCGCGTTCACCTCGCGCTGGCGGCGAGCTACTGGAACCATCTCAAAAAGCTGGAGGAGGCTAAAGAGCCAGAGGTTGCCTGATATGTAGGTCCGACACCTTGCCCCGCCGTCGCCTGACTGGCGGGGTTATCGTGAGCCGACGCAGGCGCAGCGCCGTGATCGCGTAAACGAAAAAGGCCTGCCCGTTATGCGAGCAGGCCAGTTTTCGAAGGCTACAAGCCTCCGGGTCGCCGGCGGACGATTATCGGTTTTTGACTGAGTCGCCTTGCACAGATCAGACAAAATTCTTGCGCTGGACAGTATGAGTCATGTCCTGCTTGCACCGATGGCGGGTATTTTTGTCAGGCGCTAAAAAGAACGCCCCGATCCTTTCGAACCGGGGCGCTGGGCATTGCCATGATGGCAATGGATCAGGTCAGAATTTACCGGCGCGGCGCAACTGCCCCCATTCTTCCAGCGCGTTCGCCGTGGTCATGGGTCGCCCGGCGCTGTGCCAGACGGGCAACGCGCGCTGATTGATGAGTTGCTTGGCCAGCGTCTCGGTAATGCGGCTGTGGGCCGCTATCGCGCTGATGCCGACCAGCAAGCGGGGCTGGGCTTCCCTCATATCGCCGAGCCCTTCTCGATCGCGAGCGGGCCGGTATAGGGAGCAACCTCATTGATCTGCCCCTCATCCTCCACGTTGCCGCCCCCGGCATCGCTAATCGGGCATCCCGCCCCTCCCACGGCCTCCCAATCCTTGTTGCCGAACGCGGTGTTTATCTCATCCTCGTCGCATTGGCCCCCAGCGTCCGCGATCGGACAACCGGGGCTGCGATCGAAGGATAAGACTGCCGCTGTGGTCAGCGTGAAATCATCCTCAAGATTGGTGGCGTTCTCAAGGTCGGCATCGCCGTCCATTGCGTCCATGCGTTCGATAGCCCGTTCCGCGATCCTGCCCAGTTCTTCATGACGCAGCGTCGGCATGGATAGCAGGAAGGTGGCGACGGTCGGCGCGGGGAAGCGTGAGCGTCGATCGTTGCGGCGGACCCATGCCCTCTTGTGCCGGGGGCGATAGGGGGCCGGTTTGGCTGGTTTGCTCGCCATGATCAGCCCCTCCCTTCAAGCTTGTCGAGATACTGGACGAGCCGCGCTCGCGTCGCATCGCGGATGCACCGGCCATCGCGAATGGCGAGCACCGCATTCGGATCATTGAGCGCCGCGCAACCGATCGCCGTGTCCGAAAGGGCATGACTTAAAACAAGGCGATCGATGCGGGCCAACAAGTCGGGTGCAGCCCGCGTCAGGCCAACCGGACTGGTAGTGCCGCGCCTCTTGCGCTTGGCGGACACGCGAAGTGGTCGGATGTAGACCGTTGGGAGGTCGTCCATATCGATCGACGGGCTATAGGGCTTGGGTTCGCCACGGGCGGCCAGATTGGTGCGATAGATCAGCATGCCAGCGCCTCCTTGGGGCTGCGAACGGTGAGATATGCCCTCACGGCTTCCCGCTTCGCAGGATCGGCCAGCAAGGGCAGTTGATGCGCTGCCAATGCGGTTCGCTCGACGTGGGACAGGCTGTTGGGCGAGTGGAAGCAGCAGCTTGCGCCGGTGACAGTGTATCCGCCGCCCAGCTCGACATAAGCGCTAAGCCATGCGGCTGGATCGAAGGCGACCGGAGCCGTCTCCATGATGGACGTGCCTTGTTGGGCGTCAGTCATGTGCGCCTCCCTTCGCCATATCGAGAATGAGGGTGCAGACGGCATCGCGCTTAGCGTCGTCCTGGCTGACGACTTCCACCAGCCTGCCGCGCTCTGCCTGTCGGACTGGAGCGGTCGAGGTGAGGGGGCAGGCGAGAACGACCACCCCATTCTGAACATCAACCATGCCACCCGCCTGTTTGAACCGGTCAAGCCACAGGTGAGGGTCAAAGCTGCTGTCAGCGCTGGGCTGGGCTTCAAGCCTTGCCAGCAATGCGAGGATGCGGAGGCGGGTATCCTCCCTTAGTTTCCGGCCGTTTCTGATGTCGAACACAAGGCGGGGATCACCCGTCGCCCTGCGGCCGAAACGGGTCGGGCGCCAGTTGCGGAGGCGTATCGCCTTTTCGATGCGCGGTAGCAGGTCATAAGCCGGGCTGGCCTCGCCAATAGGGCGCACGGAACGGAGGGGGGCCGAAGCCCCCGGAGTTTTTGCCATGTCCATCGGTCAGGCCTCCCCTGCCAGACGCCGAACGTCCTTGGCGATGATGGCCAGCCGCTTCTCATCGAAATCGCAGCCCTCATATTCGACAAGGGCAATTTCAAGCTTGGTGGCTATGTCCGCGATGGAACTGGCGGGCGCGAGAAGCATCCGCTCAAAGGCATCGTCCGAAGCGTTGCCCGCCAGAGTGCAGGCGTCGGCGTCTGGCAGGTGCATGCTGCGGTCGAACACAGCGCGGGCGCTGCGATATTCAGCCAGGGCGACGGCGAAAGGCGAAGCCGTACAGACGAGCGTCTGGGCGGCGGCTGGCGCAGCGATCGAGGCGAGCGCCAGGCCGGTGAGGAAGGTGCGACGGTCGGTCATCACGCCCTCCTGACTGCAAAGTGACGAGCGTGGCGGGCCTGCTCGGCAGCTAAATATCCAGCAATCCATGCCGGGCCTTTGCCAATTTGCATCAGGTCGCCGCTCTGCTCAGCTTTCCAGCCGGCATCGAAGGCCAACGCCTTGCCCTGATCCAGCAGATCGCGTTCACTTTCCGGTGCGAGAACCTTGAGCGACAGGCGGATGAACTTGCGCTTGGTCATCACGCCCTCCTCTTCTTGGCTGCGAGGAATGCCTCGTCTTCGGCGAGCGCTACGGCCCATTCCGCAGGCCACCGACTTTCGGCCCCCGCGACCTTGCGCGCCAGCGTGCGCTTATCCTTGATGTCAGACTGCGAGGTGCCCGGCGTGAGGACGAGGCGGCCAACGGCGTTGAAGGCCGCGCGCTGGGCGTCAGCGGTACTCCGCTGGGTCTTGTCGCCGTAAAAGACGTTGTGGATTCGATCCAACTCGGCCGCTTCGTATTTGCGGATATCTCGCCTCGCCAAAAGCCAGTTGCGGTGCCAGCATTTGGCACGCTCCGAGCGATCATCAGCCTCAATAGCTGCACGATCTTCTGCGGGCAGGGGCGCGAGCAGTTTCGCGATGAAGGCAGAGGTAATCAGGGGCCGGGTCATGCCACTGCCTCCCCTGCAAAGCGGCGCAGATCGGTCATCACCGAAATCCACCAGTCGTCAGGCCAGTCCACGAAATCGGCCCAGCGATTGCGGGCGTATTCAATTTTCCAGATGGCCGCCGACAGAGTGGGCGAGGCGGTGGCGATCAGCCGGTCTTCGGCGTCGCACCGCACATCGGTCAGGCGATCCATCTTTTCCGATACCCTGTCCGGTATCTTGGACTTGCCACTTTTCTCGCGCTCATAGGCGGGCGTCCAAGTATGGCGGTCAAAAGTATCTTCCGCATATCTGGCGGCGGTATACTGCTCCAACGCAGCATCCCACGCGGTCCTATCAACCTTTGTCATGGAGATGGCAGGCGCGTTAATAGCGTCTGTTGGGGCAGCTTTAACGGCCGGGATGGCATAAAGTGGAGTAAGAGCGAACGCGCACATGACGGCGCGCCGCGAAGTTGCTACTTCGTGCATAGCTTCAATCCCTCTTAGACAGGGGTTGCGGTTAGAGCCGGGCGGTCGTTGGTAGCTTCCGTTCGGCTCGTTGGTTACGTAACCAGCCGCATTAACTATGTCAACAGGGTTACGTAACCATGTTGCCTTTAGTCGCACTTTCCGCTATCTGCAGGGTATGGCCCTATCCAATGCAGAGAAGCAGGCCCGCTTTCGTCAGCGGAAACAGCAGCGTTTTGAAGAGTGCGTAACGCCAGCCGACATTCGACGCGCAGCGCAGATGCTCCATGAGGGTATGATCGCTGAATGGGGTGAAGGCTGGGAGAGCCAATATCAGCCGTGGGCGGAGGTATTAGCGACCTGCCGTCAGCGCCCCTCGAACTGGATAAACCAGCTTCCCCGCAGTGCGGACGCCGCCAATTACCCCGCTTCGTTGCCGCCAGCGGATCGCGCTTTTCTGGCTAAAGTTGGCGGCCTAGTTGACGCCGTGCTGAACCCGCCTCCGAAATCCTAACGGCGGGCGGCGCGATCCCGATTGGCATCGCTTTGCGTCTGAAATAATGCCTGAAATGCCCCTACCGTCCCGCTGGAGGTTGCTATCCATGGGAATATGGCAATCGCGGCAACTGTGGATATATTGGCGATCGAGGACCATCGAGTATCGCCAGTAACTTCCGCAATCAGCATCATTGGAATGCCGGCGGCTACGAGAGCCGAGGCCCCGATCAGTATGAAAAACAGCAGCAAAGCCGCGCCCCTTTTCCACCGCTCAATCAGATCCCCGGCGCGTGCGCCGGTCTTACCTCTGCTCATGTCCCACCTCCGCCATTGATGTCTCACGCCTTCCATTTCGTGGCAAGGCGCCGCCCTGCGCTGGCTCACACGTATGACGGCTCGCCCCGATATCCAGCGCGATGCGCCTTCAGAACTGCGCCTGCTGGCTCACATCAACCTTTTGGCAGCGCCCGCTATAATCCCCGCCCTTTCCGGTAATGGCAATCGTGCCGGTCACGCGGTCGATGTGGATGCGGGGATTGTTGATAAGGTTCACGCCAGCCTTCGCGTCAATGGAACGGTCGGTGATCTGCAAATCCTTCAGCACGAACCAGCCATCTTCACCCCCGCGCAGGACCGGGAGCGTCACGCGGGGCAGTCTTATGCGGCCCCCGGCGTCGGTCAGTTCGATATCCACCTGATCGGCATAGCCCTGCTGGCGCGTTCCCATGATTGTGCCGCTGTGCGTGGCGGTGCCATCGAATTGCCCACGGCCATAGTCGTAGGAGCCGCTGATATCGCTGCTCCCCTGGACTGTCCGCGCATCCGGCTTCACCGCAGTTCCGCCGCCCCCGCAGGCCAGCGTCAGCGCCAACATCACCGCCAGCATTCTACCCTCCGTAGTTATTCGTGGGCATGTTAGGCGGCCGAGCTTAGCGTTCGGTAAAGGGCTTGCCGGGCGTTATCATTTTACCTCCGTTGGAGGAAAAGCCCGTCGCAGCGTGGGAAATGCTTTGTCGCGCGCCGGATGCGTGGTGATGCGTGTCACCCAGGCGCAGCGGCCTTCAGGTAGTCGGCCTTCCCGTGGAACGTCACAGTCATTTTACCATCAGCCTCGCGGACCACTTGGCAGTGAAGGCCGAGCGCTTGGGCAGGGCCGTCTTGGACGACGAGATCTACGACATGTTTGAAAAGCTGCTCTTTGGTCGCGAATATCGACTGATCGGTCATGGTCATCTCCCTGTTGAAGCAGGCTAAGAATATCGACCCAAAAGGTCGTACGGAAGAGCGTTACGTCAAATCGTCGCGGCTTCTTCTTCCGCCGGATCACCCTGAGCGCGACATGACCCGTGGGACAATAGGGACAATAGGGCCAAAAGGCCCTCTGAGCGCGAATTTCGCCAGCAGTCATCGCCCTCGGTCTGCTTGTTGACCGACCCCATATGTGGTATTCAGATACCCGTTGAATGGAGGCGGTCATGCAAGGTCAGGTCCATAATTCGTGGGTGAAGTTTCGGGCGAATGACGCCCTAGTCGCGCAGGCCGCACTTAAAGCCCGGCGCGAGGGCATGAGCCTGTCCGAACTGATGCGGCACGCGCTGCGCAAGGAAGTGCGGGAGGTCGCATGATGGAAGGGTGCGATGCGAACGGCGCGCTTGGCGATCTCTCGTCTATCATCAAGGCGGCCGGCGCTGGCGATCTTGAGGCGCAGCGCGCGGGGCGTTCTCTGGCATTGCAGGACATGTACGCCGCCAACGCGCGCAATGATCATGCCATGGGGCAGGGGCATGCGGCGGAAGCGATGTTCTGGGCGCGCCTTGCCGCCAGTCACGGACATGATGATGACGCTGTGATGCTCGCGGCGGTACTCGTCTCGCTTGCGGAGTATTGGGGCTATGATCGCCGCGATCCGCGCGCCGAATGGGGCAATGCTCTCCTCGCGGAATCCATTGCCATCCTCAATAGCCTTGCCGCGCATGGCAATGAAGCAGCCGCGACCGCCATCAACGAAATGGCAGAGCGCTTTGCCCCCCATATCTTTCAGCAAGCCAAGGAGATTGCATGATGGCGATGGCTTTCGCCAGTGGTGGCCGTAACGCGGGGCTGTTCGATATGCCGCCTTATTATGGCACGCCCGGCATTGGCGACGATCTCCTGCGGGGGATGGCTTTCGATACCGGCCCCGCGGCGTTCGACAACGCGCCCGCCGGCCAGCCGGTGGATGCGTCGGCTGGCGGACCTTCGCGCATGGCATTTCGGGGCGGTGGTCGTGCTGGAACCGGTGCGCCCGCATCCCTTATGTCGCTCGATACTCCTCTGGCACCATCTGGGCTTGATTCTCAGGCTTTGTCCCCACTGCCGGGGGTGCAACCGAAGAAGCCGGGGTTCTTCGAAAGCGGCGGCGGCTTCCGTGACGTGGTGGGGATTCTGGGTGACGCCTTGGCGGGGGCCGCTGGCGGTCAGCCTGTGTATGGACCCATGAAGATGCGCCAGCGTCAGCAACAGACGGAATGGGATCGGCAAGATGCGCTGCGTCGGCAGGATCGCGAATGGGCCGTAGAAGATCGAGACTGGAAGCGGAACCAGCCCGACTATTTCATGTCGGGTCGCGATCGGGTGCGTTTCGATCCCGCTACGGGGCAATCGCAGGTTGTCTATGACGGGGCGACCGACTTTCAGGAGTATGCGGACCTTCTTGGGCTGGAGCCGGGCAGCGACGAATATGACGAGGCGATGCAGGATTTCGTCCTCCGGTCCAACGGGCCTACTGCGCAGGCTGGCCGTGTCGCGCTGGAAGGGGTGCGCCAAGGCAACCGGGTGGATCTGGAGGGTGTCAGACAAGGCAACCGCGCGGCTCTGCGCCAGATGCCCACCTATGCGAACCTGCACCCCCGGCCTGCCGCTGGCGGCGGATCGGGCGGCAACGGCGGCGGTCGCCCGCCGCGCACGACCGGCAATGTCTATGCTCCTATCCTCGCGAAGCTGGCGGCGGGGCAGGCGCTCACGCCGGGCGAACAGCAGGTCATATCGATGTACGGGCGCGGCAACCGTTCAGGCGGTGCCGGTGGAGCCGCTGGCGGCGCTGGCAGCATCCCTACCGTAAAGACACCCGCTGATGCTGCCCAGCTGGCGAAGGGTACGCGGTATCGCACTCCTGATGGAAGGGTGATGGTGCGCTAATGGCGGGAGAGCAGTGGCCGGGATCACCGGCAGATGAGATTGCGGCCGACCAGTGGCCCGGCACTCCAGAGCCGGCAAAGCCCCGCGCTGGCATGGCATTCCGGAACGCGAACAGGCAAACGCCTGCAACGCCTCTGACGGTCACAGGAGAGGCGCATGACGGGGACACTTTCCGCCTCAACACCGGGCAGAACGGGCGGCTCTATGGCGTCGATGCTTTCGAGCTGAAGCAGCAGGCAATGGAGAACGGCCATCTCGTTCCGCTGGGCCAGCAATCGCGCGACGCGCTGGTTCCCTATCTGCGGCCTGACAGCATTGCGACGCCGACAGGATCGCAGACCTATGGCCGTCCCGTCGTGTCGCTGGAACAGGGCGGGCGCGATGCCGGGCTGGGGCTGCTCAATCAAGGGATGGGTGTGGCTGCGCCCGAATATCTGCGCGGCGATTCTCGCCTGACGCCCTATATGGAGGCTGAGCGGATCGCCCGGCTCAACCGACGCGGCGCTTATGCCGGGCAGTTCCAGAACCCGTCCGACTTTCGCAAGGGGGCGCCCGATCCGTGGGCCAAACCCGAATGGATCGATGCGCCGCAGCCGGGCAGCATCGCGGTCTTCCATGATGAGCCGACCCCATTCCAAGGGCTGCGGCCGGAAGTCGCGGAGGGCTATCAGCGAATTTGGACCGACCCGAAATCCTCGCCTGACGATCTGCTGGCCTATGCCAAGACGAACGGCTTCATCATCGACCCGGATACGGTGCGCAAATCCTATGGCGAGCGGGCCAAGCGCGGCGCTGATCCGACCATCCGATATACCGATCCACCGCGCCTCCTGACCGATCGAGGCGATGGGGCGACGGGTTCGGCCATTCGCGGCCTGTCCGATCCGATCAACATGCTCGATGAAATGGGCGCGGTGGTCGATACGCTGGGCGGCACCGAAGGCCGAGAAAACGTCTGGGACAGTGGCCGAAGGTTCGGGGATATCCTCTACAACAACCTCGATCAGAATCGCAGCATCCTTGCCTTTGACGAGGCGAACCATCCCTATGCCCGCATGGGCGGCCAGTTCGCGAGCGGCATCGTCCTGCCTGGCGGGACGGTCGAGGGCGTAGGGCTGGCGGCTGCTCGCCAAGTCCTGCGCAACGGTGGCACCCGGTTTGCGGCGGAAGCGGCGGCGAAGGCGGCTGTGCGTCAGCGCCTCTCTGTGGCCGGAGCTGCATATGGTGGGCTGGCTGGCTTCGGGCAGGGGGAGGGTGATTTTGTCGATCGCCTTCCCGGCGCTGGTATTGGTGCGGTCACCGGTAGCGCGCTGGGCTATGGCACCGGCGCATTGGCGCAGGAACTTGGCCCGTTGGCGCGGTCGGCTCTGCGCCGTGTCCGTGGCCGCGAAGTAATGGATGGCGTGGCCCCGTCCAGCCCGCGCTCTGTTTCTGATGATGTCCCCTTCACCAGTAATGAGGGTTCCAACGTCGCCATGCAGCGCACAGCGCCGCAACCGCAGGCGCGGCCCTCTGACCCGCTCGAAACCGGAACGCTTCCGCATTATGCGGGGCGGGAAGTGGCACCCCGCTATGATCGCGCCCCACTGACCGACTGGACGCCCACGATCTGGCGCGAAATGGGTTTCAACAGCGACGGCTTCGGCCAGCTTCCTTTCCCGTCTCGCTTTGCGCCACGCTGGCGGAATGAGGGCGGTACGGACAATCTGATGTTCGCCGACACGCCGGAACTGGCGACCGGTCAGGGTGCCAACAAGGGCATCCTGTTCGAATTTGACGCCGCGCCATTCGTCGGCCGCCCGCAATTCAACAAGCCGAATATGGCGATGGTCTGGCGCAACGGCATGGGCGAATATTCGACCAACAATGTCACGCAAGAGACGATGCAAGGCGCGCTCAAGGGTTTCAGGATCAAGGGTGATGCCCTGACGGCGATGCCGGAAACTGAGCGCTCGCGTCTGAATATGATCCTGGGCGATCTGGAAAGTCAGGGCTGGACCGCCAAGCCGATGGAGGATGGCGGAACCGTGTGGCGTCGGCCTGCCGCCATGGCGAATGAGGGGGCGGAACCGCTGCCCTCCATCACTTCGCCGCGCACCGTCGATCGCATCGATGTCAACAACCGCGCCCGCCCGTTGCTCGATCCGGCCAGCGACATGGAGCGCATGGCCCAGATGGAGCGGGTCAATCCGGGTGACGTGATGCCGATCCCCTCCAATGTCGTCGCCAGTCAGGACGAGGCGGCCCGGATCGCTGCTGGCCTCTACCCGCCTGTGCAGGCTCCCAACGAGGCCGCCGCGCTGGAGCGCCGCGTGTTGCCGCGTGGCGATGATCCCGCGCGCGAGGTCGTCAAGCGTGGTCCCGCCGACCTCATCACCTTCCTGCGCAGCCGTGGCGGCATGGTCGATCAGGGCGGCGAACTGCGCGCGCTGGGCATCCGTGACAATGCCGGTCGCGATCTCGACTTTGCGCGCGGCGAGCAGCGCTTTGGCCGACTGGTCGATAACGAGAAGGGCATGGCGCTGGATGAAGCGGCCGATGCGGCGTGGCGCGCCGGCTATTTCCCCGATCATCCTGAGCGTCCGACCATTTCCGAATTTCTGGACGCGATCGACAACACGAACCGGGGCCTCAACCGGTCGTTCCGTCCCGACGATCTGGCGGAAGTCGAGGCGTTCAATGCGGCTCGCGACCAGCGTCTTGCGGTCGAGCGGGCGCGGGAACAGGGCGCGCCGCTGGCAGAAGATCGCGGCCAGCCGGTCAGCATGGATGATCTGGAGGCTAACCAGCCGCCCGCTTCGGCCTATGAGGAATGGGGCGAGCAGGCGCCGGACTTCGCGGGAAATATCCGTCTCGCCAATCTAGACAGCCCGCAGTCGATCCAACGCGCATTGGCCCAGACGGAGGCCGTTACCAGCGGGTTCGATGCAGCTCGGCGTGGGCGCATCACCCAGGCTGAAACGCAAAGTCTCGCCAACGAATTGGGGATGACGCCGGACCAGCTTCTATCCCGCCGCAAGGGGCAGGCGTTCAATGCGGAAGAGGCGCTGGCTGCTCGTCAAATCCTCGCCAAGTCGGCAAATGAGCTGGTCAACATGGCGCGTCGCATCCAGCGTTTGGATGATCCCGGCGAAGAGGTGCTAGCGGCCTTTCGGCGGGCGCTTGTCCGCCATGTCGCGATTCAGGAGCAGATTTCGGGGGCGACGGCAGAAGCGGGCCGCGCGCTGGCGCAGTTCCGCATGATGGCTGACAGTCGCAACGTGCGCGGGAATGTCCTCAATGCTCTCTCTGAAGGGGGAGGCGGGAGGACTGGCCTTAGAGAGGCGGCGGACCTGATCCTTGAGGGTAATGCAATTGATCCCGGATCGATCAACCGTGCCGCGCGCGATGCGCTCAAGCCGGGATGGGGCGACAAGTTCAAGGAGTTGTGGATCAACTCGCTCCTGTCTGGGCCGCAAACGCATGTGGTCAATGCTGTGTCGAACACGATGACGGCACTGGCGCAAATCCCGGAACACGCCATCGCGGCTGGGATGGGCGGCGTCCGCAACCTGGCCGCGCGTGGCAGGGTGTCCGATCGGGTACTGTTCACCGAATTGGGCGCGCGATCTGTGGGGTTGCTGCAAGGGGTGAAGGACGGCCTGCGGCAGGCGGCGCGCACCTTGCGGACTGGCGAAGGGTCGGATTTCGCCAACAAGATCGACACGGTGCATCGGGACGCGATCAGCGGAGTGAAGGGCAAGATTATTCGCACGCCCACGCGCCTTTTGTCATCGGCTGACGAGCTGTTCAAAGGCATGGCGCGGCGCATGGAGTTGAACGGCCTCGCCGTCCGCAAGGCCGCTGCCGAGGGGCTGCGCGGCGAGGAAGGGAAGCGTCGGGCGGCTGAGTTGGTCGCCAATCCTTCCGATGAAATGCTGGATCAGGCGTTTGACTATGGGCGCTATCTGACGTTCCAGCGTCCGCTTGGCAAGGTCGGCACCGCCGCGACGATGCTCAGCAATTCCAGCCCGGTCATGAAGGTGGTGCTGCCGTTCGTTCGGACGCCGACCAACCTGCTGAAATTCTCGCTGGAGCGCTCTCCGGCCGCGCCATTATTGCGAGAATGGCGTAAGGATTTCCGGGCCGGCGGTGCCAAGCGCGACCTTGCGCTGTCTCGCGCGCTTGTTGGGAGTGGCGTTGGCGCGCTGGTGGCGGAAATGGCCTCGCAGGGCATGATTACCGGCAACGGACCCGCTGACGAGAAGGCGCGCAATCTCCTGCTGGCAGACGGGTGGCAACCCTATTCGATCAAGATCGGGGACCAGTATGTCAGCTATCAGCGGCTTGACCCCTTCGCTTCAACCCTCGGCGTGGCTGCGGGCATGGTCGAGTTGCAGGACCATATGACCGACAAGCAGAAAGAGGATGTCGCCCTGCTGGTGACGGCTTCGGTCATGCAGAATCTCTCGTCCAAGACATGGCTATCGGGAATGGGCGATCTGGTTGACGCGGTGAATGACCCGGCCCGTTATGCGAAAGGCTGGATGAAACGCACGGCGGGATCGCTGGCGGTGCCGGCCGGGGTTGCGCAGGTCGCGCGCACGATTGATCCGACCCTTCGGGAAGCGGACACGGTCCTAGACGCGGTGCGTCGTCGTGTGCCTGGCCTTTCGCAGTCCTTGCCTGAGCGGCGCGACGTGTGGGGGCAACCGGTCACAAGTGAGGGCGGCATAGGCCCGGATATCGTTTCTCCTATCTGGCTTTCGACGCGGCGAAACGATTCGGTGAATAACGCGCTCCTCGATCAGGATTTGACCGTTCCAGACTTCCGCCGTGACGGCATGTCATCGGCTGACTATGGGCGGTTTCGCGAAGAGGCGGGCGCCCTAACCTATAACGGCGTGGCGGATTTGCTGGCATCGCCTGACTGGTTGGCGATGCCGCTTGACGACAGGCAGGATGAGATCCGGTCGCTCGCGACCAAGGCGCGCAAGCAGACCAAGATCGGGATGTTTGGTAAGTTCTCTCGGTCGCCAAATCGGACGGGCGCTGATGCTTGGCCGGGGACGCCAGTGCAGTAACAGCCTGGAATCGAAAGCCCCGCCTCTGGGAGGGGATGAGGCGGGACCGTATCGAAAGGGCAAGTCCATGGGAGGTGGGCTTGCCTGAGCATGAGGCCACAGGGCGGCTTGGCGCGCAAGACGGAAGTGCCTAACCTCGATCAGGGGCAGGTCATAAAGATCCCTATTGCGCGGTTAACCATGACTATGCAGCACGGGTTCAGCAGCCCGCGCGCTTTGTGACAGCTCATCCAGCGGAGGCGAATGTGGACGCGGCGTTCATCCTGTCACAGTTTCAAATCAATCCCCAAGCGCTTTACGCTGAGGTGCAGCATGGGCCTGTTGTCAGCCCGATCACGGTCCACAAAGTCACTGAGTATGGCGTGGTATTCTCAGGCAAGGGCATCCCGGCGCTGCATGAACCGGTGACGATCATCGCCGGCCAGTTGACGGCTCGCGCAGTGATCAGCGCTCGCACCGAACGACGATGCGCGCTGCTGTTCGTCAATCCGGTGACAGCGCACTGAGGCCCCCGCAAAGCGACATATCCCGACCTCCTTCACCCATTAATGTTGGCGATCCCAACCTTTTTCCGCGCCGGTCAACTACCGCAAGATTTCCGGGCGTTCGGCCATGTCGCGTGCTGGGATATGGGGTTTCGTCACCCTCTGGCAGTGTTTTTCGGGAATTGCCGAATAAGCCGAGCAGCAGGTGAAGATGGTCAGGAGGCGGCGTAGAGGCGCATCGCGCCCTTAGTGCCTACTACTCTCCCCGCGTTTGTCACTGCCATAAGCTGTGGTTGCTCATGATCTATTGAGCGGAGGCAATGCCCCGTCAGCGTTTATCTGCTGGCTCGAAATTCAATGATATTGGAGTGTGTCTTACATTAAAGGGCAGGCCGGTGGCTTGGTGAATATGGCGCGTTCGAAGGACTAAAGGAGCCTCCTCATCGAACCCGCCTTCTACGTCTGCACGTGCGGCGCGCAGCCTGTTGCACCACTCATCCATCAGCGCCTTGGTGTTCTTATTGTAGCAAAAGATGATCATCCCGCCGTGATCCTGTCCGGGGAGAGCCATTGCATACCGTGTATCGAGTTGCTGAAAACCGCTTACCAGCCAGTCGTATGCCCCATGGATCTTTGCCTCGCCCAGCCACATGAAGTTGCCCGCTGCTTCGATGATGAGGTCACAGTGCCCACCAATCTTGGTGTCGTGATTGGCCTGGAAGCCCATGGCTTTGAGAGCCGTTACGACATCACCGGTAAGGGCATCTTCCGTCCGATCCTGGCGATCTTGCCGCGTCCTCGTGAATTCCAACGATACCCAGTCAATCGCACGCTCGACCAGCTTGCGGCGTTCGTCATGAGTGGTGGCGAACCACATCCCCACGCGGATCTGATCCGGCTCGTTATTTCGCGTCATCATTTCGAGATCGCGGAGGGTGAAACTAAGCTCCATGCTCACTCTGCATGATTGCTTTCAAACGGTCTGTCGGAACAAAGAACGGGTATAGTCGGTCCTCAAAGTCTTGGATTGCTTCACCGGTTTCTGGGTGGGTGAGGGCGCCCTCGCGCCGGGCCTCGGCTAAATCTGCCGGTCCGAAATCGTGCTCACTGTCATCATCTTCTATAAACATCGCTCTGGCTTGCAAAAGCTCAAGCCGGGAACTGATCAGGATGGTGATGGCGGTCAGCAGATTATCGTCGATGCCTTTTAGGCCAATGCCCTTGGCCAGCATTGGCATGGTAAGCAGGCGCGTTTCTGGCTCTGGCAGGTGAACGACAAAATCGAGCAAACGAATAGAAAGCTCCGCACCGGGAAGGGCGGGCCAGCTTGCTTCTATCGTTTGTTTAATGTCTTCGATTTCACTCATTACGCCGCCGGGGCAGATCCTTGAGCCTCTTCCTCATCCATATAGGATTCCACCCGCGCGCGCACGAAGTTATAATCGTCCGTATCGAGGCACTTCCTAATCACGGCTTCATTCAACGGTGAATCGACTAAATGCGTCATGCGGAATTGCCCTTGCAAACTCAACTCCGGACGCGAACTCACTCCACCATGTTCGCAGTCCCACTGCACACTGATGCGATAGGGTTCAATGGGAACAGTGAGAGCAGCGGTTCCACCCATATGGTATGTCTCGGTCCGCAGGCATATAGCTGTCCGCCGCATCTTCTCATGCTTCAAAGAAGCGGTTGAAGTGCCAAATGCAAGCTCGACCACTATTCCATCGGTCGGATTCCGATAGAGTTTATCTACGACAGGGAAGAGATTAACCGGGGCTGCGAGATGGTCTTGCCCAATGAGCAAAGATAGCTGTTCGCGCAGTTGATCGTGCGCGAAAACCCCCTGTTCAATCAACATGCCGCGCGGGAAATCGATACGGACATCAATCGTGCCGCCTTCAGCGGGGATCCATACCACATCCATGGCCTGACGCTTAATATGCCTGATGCCTACAACCTCTTCGTAGGCCGCCAGCGCATCTTTCATATCGCCTGATACATCAACAGGCTCACGAACCTCTTGTGCGCGTATGGATGCGAAAACTAGAGCTGTTCCATCATCGCGGATCTCGACGGCTGCCAGGACCGGCTTGGTAATGCCAGATCCTGCAATTTCGGTATCTGAAATGTTTAATGGATAAGCCGCAGCAAATTTGTTCGTGGCGGCGATCGTGAGTCCCGCAGCGGATGATCGAAGGGCTGCGGCGTCTTCAGGCGATACCTTATAAAACCTGGTTAGCTTTTCGCCGGCAAGGATATGCTCCCGCATTGCATCCGTGAGGTCGCCTTCGCCAGTTTCTGGCAGATCATCACTCTCAGCCAGCTTCTCTAACGTTCGCTCCCAGCCCATTCCTCGCGGGAAATTATTACCCTCCAGAATCTTCTGAGCTACTTCCCACGGCACGCGCGCTTTGAGAGATGAAGCGACGTCGGTAATAGCCATGGATTGTCCCCCTGAATATTTTCACATCATGCGATGACACGGGGCTCAGGTCGAGTCCCAGTTCGCCGACATTCGCCACCAATCGCCCGCAATCTGAAACAGATGAGGGAGCGAATGAGGGAACGTTAAATGCCAGCCTTGGAATAAGGTAGCAAAATCAGCTATTTAAGTGGGAGAATTTGGATGCCCGACAAGGACTCGAACCTTGATTGACGGAGTCAGAGTCCGCTCTCTTACCATTAGAGGATCGGGCATCGATCCAACGCGTATCGCGCCTGGGACGCCGCAGATAGGCGGGTACGTTCCGCGCGTCAACCGCCTTTCTGACATTTTTCGACGGCTTCTTTCCAGCCCGCGCAAAAGAAAGCCCGCCGGGCGCGAAACGCATCCGGCGGGCATATCGTCAGCGCTTTATGGCGCGACGGGCATGGGAGCCACTCCCTAAATAGGAAGCGGCTCCCGCGCTTTAAAGGGGCTTATTCGCCGTCGCTCTTCAGCAGGTAATCGCCTGCATCCGCATCGCTGCCATGGGTTTCCCCTTCGATGGCGCCCAGCGGATCGTTGCCGATCGCCGCTTCCGGACCCTGCGCCAGTTCGGCAGCCCGTTCCGCAGCCGCCGACTTCGGCGCGATCAGGTCGACCTGGCTGGAAGCGCGCAGGGCGGCCCGCAGCGCGGCGTCACGCGACGAGGCAGCGACGCGCAGGCGGTTCATGCCTGCACCCGTGCCTGCCGGGATCAGACGGCCGACGATGACGTTTTCCTTCAGACCGACCAGCGTGTCCTTCTTGCCCTGAACCGCCGCTTCCGTGAGGACGCGGGTGGTTTCCTGGAAGGACGCCGCCGAGATGAACGAACGGGTCTGGAGCGAGGCCTTGGTGATGCCCAGCAGCACCGGCTTGCCCGCGGCCGGCAGGAAGCCGGGCTGGAGCTTGCTGTTGATCTCGTCCATTTCCTCGCGGTCGATCTGCTCGCCCACCAGCAAAGTGGTGTCGCCGGATTCGATGATCTCGACCTTCTGCAACATCTGACGAACGATCGTTTCGATGTGCTTGTCGTTGATCTTCACGCCCTGCAAGCGATAGACTTCCTGGATTTCGGCGACCAGATATTCGGCCAGCGGCTCGATACCCAGCACTTCGAGAATGTCATGCGGATCGGGCGAACCACCGATCAGGTTATCGCCGCGCTTCACGAAGTCGCCTTCCTGAACGTCGATCACCTTGCTCTTGGGGATCAGATATTCGACCGGTTCGCCGCCATCCTCGGGATTGATGGCGATCTTGCGCTTCGCCTTGTAATCCTTGAGGAACTGAACGCGGCCCGACACCTTGGCAATGATCGCATTGTCCTTGGGCTTGCGGGCTTCGAACAGTTCGGCGACGCGCGGCAGACCACCGGTGATGTCGCGGGTCTTGGCCGCTTCACGGCTGACACGCGCCAGCACGTCACCGGCCTGAACCTGCGCACCATCGTCGACCGACAGGGTGGCCCCCACCGCCAGCATGTAGCGGGCAGCTTCGCCGCTATTGTCGTCCATCAGGGTCAGGCGCGGACGAAGATCTTCCTTCGTACGGGCAGCACCACGATGTTCGATAACAACGCGCTGGGCGATGCCGGTGGCTTCGTCGGTCTGCTCGGTCAGCGTCTTGTTGTCGATCAGGTCGACATACTTAACGATACCGGGCTTTTCCGTGATCACCGGCATGGTGAAGGGGTCCCACTCGGCGAAGCGATCGCCCTTCTTCACGGCATCGCCATCCGCAAACAGGATGGTGGCGCCGTAAGGCAGGCGGTGCGTTTCGCGTTCGCGACCTTCGCTGTCGATGATCGCGACTTCACCGTTACGGGCCAGCGACAGGCGGCGGCCATTCTTGTCGGTGATGGTCGGCATGTCGCGCAGCTCGATCGTGCCGTCCGACATGGCTTCCAGGTTCGACGTTTCGTTGAAGTTCGCCGCGCCACCGATGTGGAAGGTACGCATGGTCAGCTGCGTGCCCGGTTCACCGATCGACTGTGCCGCGATGACGCCGACCGCTTCACCGATGTTCACCGGCGTACCACGGGCCAGGTCACGGCCGTAGCACTTGCCGCAAACGCCCATCCGGCTTTCGCAGATCAGCGGGCTGCGGATCTTCACGGCCTGCGTGCCGATCGCCTCGATCTGGGTGATCATGGCTTCGTCCAGCAGGGTGCCGATCGGGATGATGACGGTGCCGTCCTTGGTGTCGACGATATCCTGCGCCGTGGTGCGGCCCAGAATGCGCTCGCCCAGCGAGGCGATGACCGAACCACCCTGAACGATGGCCTTCATCTCCAGCGCCTTTTCGGTGCCGCAATCTTCCTCGACGATCGTGCAGTCCTGCGACACGTCGACCAGACGGCGGGTCAGGTAACCCGAGTTCGCCGTCTTGAGCGCGGTGTCGGCCAGGCCCTTACGGGCGCCGTGGGTCGAGTTGAAATATTCAAGGACGGTCAGACCTTCCTTGAAGTTCGAGATGATCGGCGTTTCGATGATCTCGCCCGAAGGCTTGGCCATCAGGCCGCGCATGCCGGCCAACTGCTTCATCTGGGCCTGCGAACCACGGGCACCGGAATGCGCCATCATGTAGATGGAGTTGATCGGCGCCAGACGGCCGGTCTTCGGGTCCTTGGGCTGGGCGCGGATTTCGTCCATCATGGCGTTCGCCACCACGTCGCCGCACCGGCTCCAGGCGTCGATCACCTTGTTGTACTTTTCCTGCTGAGTGATCAGGCCGTCCTGATATTGCTGCTCGTAATCGGCAACCAGCGCCTTGGTTTCGGCGACGGTGCCTTCCTTCGAGTCAGGAATGACCATGTCGTCCTTGCCGAAGCTGATGCCGGCCTGGAACGCATGCTTGAAGCCCAGCGACATGATCGCGTCGGCGAACAGCACCGTGTCCTTCTGGCCGGTGTGACGATAGACCTGATCGATCACGTCACCGATTTCCTTCTTGGTCAGAAGGCGGTTGACGACGTCGAAGGGCACCTTGTGCGACTTGGGCAGGCATTCGCCCAGCAGCATGCGACCCGGCGTCGTTTCGAAGCGCTTCATATACTGCTGGCCGTTTTCGTCGGTCTGCGGCACGCGGCTGATGATCTTCGAATGCAGGGTGACGGCCTTGGCATAGAGGGCCTGATGGACCTCCTGCATGTCCGACAGCAGCATGCCGTCGCCCGGCTCGCCTTCGCGCTCCATCGACAGGTAATAGATACCCAGGACCATGTCCTGCGAGGGGACGATGATCGGCTTGCCGTTGGCGGGCGACAGGATGTTGTTGGTCGACATCATCAGCACGCGCGCTTCCAGCTGGGCTTCCAGCGAGAGCGGCACGTGGACGGCCATCTGGTCACCGTCGAAGTCGGCGTTGAAGGCCGAGCAGACGAGCGGGTGAAGCTGGATCGCCTTGCCTTCGATCAGCACGGGTTCGAAAGCCTGAATGCCCAGACGGTGAAGCGTCGGCGCACGGTTCAGCATGACCGGATGCTCACGGATCACTTCGTCCAGGATGTCCCAGACTTCCTTGCGTTCCTTTTCGACCCACTTCTTGGCCTGCTTCAGGGTCATGGACAGACCCTTGGCGTCCAGACGCGCGTAGATGAAGGGCTTGAACAGTTCGAGCGCCATCTTCTTGGGCAGGCCGCATTGATGCAGCTTGAGTTCCGGACCGGTCACGATGACCGAACGACCCGAATAGTCGACGCGCTTGCCGAGCAGGTTCTGACGGAAGCGGCCCTGCTTGCCCTTGAGCATGTCGGACAGCGACTTCAGAGGACGCTTGTTCGCGCCGGTGATGACGCGACCACGACGGCCGTTGTCGAACAGGGCGTCGACGGCTTCCTGCAACATGCGCTTTTCGTTGCGGACGATGATGTCCGGCGCGCGCAGTTCCATCAGCCGCTTCAGGCGGTTGTTACGGTTGATGACGCGGCGATACAGGTCGTTCAGATCCGACGTCGCGAAGCGGCCGCCGTCCAGCGGCACCAGCGGGCGCAGTTCCGGCGGGATCACGGGAACGACGTCCAGGATCATCCATTCGGGGCGGTTGCCCGAATCGATGAAGCTTTCGACGACCTTCAGCCGCTTGATGATCTTCTTGGGCTTGAGTTCCGACTTGGTGACGGCCAGCTCGTCCAGCAGCGCCTGCTTCTCGCCCACCAGGTCGAGATCCATCAGCATCTGCTTGACCGCTTCCGCGCCGATGCCGGCCGAGAAGGCGTCTTCGCCATATTCGTCCTGCGCGTCGAGCAGCTCGTCTTCGGTCAGAAGCTGATATTTCTCCAGCGGGGTCAGGCCCGGCTCGATGACGATATAGCTTTCGAAGTACAGAACGCGCTCAAGCTGCTTCAACTGCATGTCGAGCAGCAGGCCGATGCGCGACGGCAGCGACTTCAGGAACCAGATATGGGCAACCGGCGCGGCCAGTTCGATATGGCCCATGCGTTCGCGGCGGACCTTCGAAACGGTCACTTCCACGCCGCACTTTTCGCAGACGATGCCCTTATACTTCATGCGCTTGTACTTGCCGCACAGGCATTCATAGTCCTTGATCGGACCGAAGATGCGGGCGCAGAACAGGCCGTCACGCTCGGGCTTGAACGTGCGATAGTTGATGGTTTCCGGCTTCTTGATCTCGCCGAAGGACCAGCTGCGGATGCGCTCGGGCGATGCCAGACCGATCTGGATCTGGTCGAAGGTTTCCGGCTTCTGGATCGGATTGGCGAAGTTCGTCAGTTCGTTCATTTTTCAATCCCTCTGGAGGGTAAATCTGGGCGGGCGGGTCGGGTATTAACCGACTGATCTGGCAAGATTGATGAGCGCAGACACGATCAATGAAAAGCACAGCGACAGCCAAACCCAACGGGGCTGTGTGAACGGTTCATTGAGGCGCATGCGCTTCATCTGATCTTCCTTATTCCGCTGCCGCCGCGAAGCCGTCGTCGTCCTCGACCTCGTCCATCGTGGCGAGTTCGACGTTGAGGCCCAGCGAGCGCATTTCCTTGACCAGCACGTTGAAGCTTTCGGGAATGCCGGCCTCGAACGTGTCGTCACCCTTGACGATCGCCTCATAGACCTTGGTGCGGCCGATCACATCGTCCGACTTCACCGTCAGCATTTCCTGGAGCGTGTAGGCAGCGCCATAGGCCTGGAGCGCCCACACTTCCATTTCACCGAAGCGCTGGCCACCGAACTGCGCCTTACCACCCAGCGGCTGCTGGGTAACAAGCGAGTAGGGGCCGATGGAACGTGCGTGGATCTTGTCGTCGACCAGGTGATGCAGCTTCAGGACATATTTGTAGCCCACAGTCACCTTGCGGTCGAAGCTGTCGCCGGTGCGGCCGTCGAACAGGGTCACCTGACCCGATTCATCCAGCCCCGCCAGCTTCAGCATGGCCGACACGTCGGCTTCGACGGCACCGTCGAACACCGGCGTCGCCATCGGCACGCCACCACGGACATTCTGCGCCAGCTCGACAATCTCTTCCGCGCTGCGCTGATCGATCTGTTCGACATAATTGTCGCCATAGATCGTCTTGAGCAGATCCTTGATCGCCTCGGGCGGCGAACCGGCCTCGGGATTGGGATTGGCTTCACGCCAGTCGTCCAGCGCCGCACCGATCTGGGCGCCCAGGCCGCGCGCGGCCCAGCCCAGATGCGTTTCGAAGATCTGGCCGACGTTCATGCGCGAAGGCACGCCCAGCGGGTTCAGCACGAAGTCGACCGGGGTGCCGTCTTCCAGGAAGGGCATGTCTTCAGACGGCAGGATGCGGCTGATGATGCCCTTGTTCCCGTGACGACCGGCCATCTTGTCGCCCGGCTGAAGCTTGCGCTTCACCGCAACGAACACCTTGACCATCTTCAGCACGCCCGGCGACAGTTCGTCACCGCGCTGAAGCTTGTCGACGCGATCCTCGAACTTCTCGACGATCAGCTTCACGGCTTCGTCATACTGCGCCTTGACGGCTTCGATACCGGTCTGACGGACATCCTCCTCGACCGCGAACTTCCACCATTCATGACGCTCGACTTCACCCAGCAGGGCCTCGTCGATGACCACGCCCTTGCGCACGCCCTTGGGCGCGGCCGAAGCGGTCTGGCCGATCAGCATTTCCGACAGACGGTTGAAGGTCGCACGGTTCAGAATGCCGCGTTCGTCCTCACGGTCCTTGGCGAGACGGTCGATTTCCTCCCGCTCGATCGCCATGGCACGTTCGTCCTTGTCGATGCCGTGACGGTTGAACACGCGGACTTCCACGACCGTACCGGCAACGCCCGGCGGCAGACGCAGGGACGTGTCGCGCACGTCGCTCGCCTTTTCACCGAAGATCGCGCGGAGCAGCTTTTCTTCCGGGGTCATCGGCGATTCACCCTTGGGGGTGATCTTGCCGACCAGAATGTCGCCCGGCTCCACTTCCGCGCCGATATAGACGATGCCCGCCTCGTCGAGGTTGCGCAGCGCTTCTTCACCGACGTTCGGGATGTCGCGGGTGATGTCTTCCGGCCCCAGCTTGGTGTCGCGGGCCATGACTTCAAACTCCTCGATATGGATCGAGGTGAAGACGTCATCCTTCACGATCCGCTCGGAGATCAGGATGGAGTCTTCGTAATTGTAGCCGTTCCAGGGCATGAACGCGACGAGCACGTTGCGGCCCAGCGCCAGCTCGCCAAACTCGGTCGACGGGCCGTCGGCGATGACTTCGCCAGCGGAAATCAGTTCGCCCACCTTCACCAGCGGACGCTGGTTGATGCAGGTGTCCTGGTTAGACCGCTGGAACTTCTGGAGCGTGTAGATGTCGACGCCCGACTGGCCGGGTTCGATATCGCCGGTGGCGCGGATCACGATACGGGTCGCGTCGACCTGGTCGACGATGCCTGCACGGCGCGCCGCGATGGCGGCGCCCGAGTCACGGGCCACGGTGCCTTCCATGCCGGTGCCGACGAACGGCGCCTCGGCACGGACCAGCGGGACCGCCTGACGCTGCATGTTCGATCCCATCAGCGCGCGGTTGGCGTCGTCATTTTCCAGGAAGGGAATGAGCGAAGCCGCGACCGACACCAGCTGCTTGGGGCTGACGTCCATCAGGGTGATGTGATCCTTGGGCGCCATCAGGAATTCGCCCGCTTCACGCGCCGAGATCAGGTCTTCGGCCAGCGTGCCATCGGCGTTCAGCTCAGCGTTCGCCTGCGCGATCGTGTGCTTGGCCTCTTCCATCGCCGACAGATAGACGACGTCGTTGGTGACCTTGGTGTCGATCACCTTGCGGTACGGCGTTTCGATGAAGCCATATTTGTTGACGCGGCTGAAGGTCGCGAGGCTGTTGATCAGACCGATGTTCGGGCCTTCGGGCGTTTCGATCGGGCAGATACGGCCATAATGGGTCGGGTGAACGTCGCGGACTTCGAAGCCGGCGCGCTCGCGGGTCAGACCGCCCGGCCCGAGCGCCGAGACGCGACGCTTGTGGGTGACTTCCGACAGCGGGTTGGTCTGGTCCATGAACTGCGACAGCTGCGAGGAGCCGAAGAATTCACGCACGGCGGCCACGGCGGGCTTCGCGTTGATCAGGTCGTTCGGCATCACGGTCGACACGTCGACGGAGGACATGCGTTCCTTGACGGCGCGTTCCATGCGCAGCAGGCCGACGCGATACTGGTTTTCCAGCAATTCGCCGACCGAACGGACACGACGGTTACCGAGGTTGTCGATATCGTCGATTTCGCCCTTGCCGTCCTTCAGGTTCACCAGTTCCTTGACCACGGCCAGGATGTCCTCGACGCGCAGCGTCGTGACGGTGTCCTCTGCGTCCAGTTCCAGACGCATGTTCATCTTGACGCGGCCGACGGCCGACAGGTCATAGCGTTCCGGATCGAAGAACAGGCCTGCGAACAGCGCTTCGGCGGTTTCCTTCGTCGGCGGTTCGCCGGGGCGCATGACGCGATAGATGTCGCTGAGCGCCTGATCGCGTTCCTCTGCCTTGTCGGCCTTGAGCGTATTGCGGATCCAGGGGCCGGTGCCGACATGGTCGATGTCCAGCAGTTCCAGACGGTCGATGCCCGCCTTGTCCAGCTTTTCAAGGTTCTCCGGCGACACTTCGTCGCCCGCCTCGATGTAGATTTCGCCGGTCGACTCGTTGATCAGGTCAAAGGCGCTGTAGCGGCCATAGACTTCCTCGGTCGGGATCAGCAGCGTTTCAAGGCCGTCCTTCTCCGCCTTGTTGGCGGCGCGGGGCGAAATCTTGTGGCCGGCCGCGAACACGACTTCGCCCGACTTGGCGTCGACGATGTCGAAGGCGGGCTTCAGGCCGCGCCATGCTTCGGCAAGGTAGGGAATCTGCCAGCCGCCTTCGCCACGGACGAATACGACCTTGTTATAGAATTCGCCCAGAATTTCTTCCGGGGTCAGGCCCAGCGCGAACAGCAGCGCCGTGACCGGCAGCTTGCGCTTGCGGTCGATACGGACGTTGACGATGTCCTTGGCGTCGAATTCGAAATCCAGCCACGAACCGCGATAGGGAATGACGCGCGCGGCGAAGAGGTACTTGCCCGACGAGTGGGTCTTGCCACGGTCATGGTCGAACAGGACGCCCGGCGAACGGTGCATCTGCGACACGATGACGCGCTCGGTGCCGTTGACGATGAAGGTGCCGTTCGACGTCATGAGCGGCATGTCGCCCATGTACACGTCCTGCTCCTTGATATCCAGGACCGAACGGGTTTCGGTGTCCTGGTCGACTTCGAACACGATCAGGCGCAGCGTAACGCGCATCGGCGCCGCATAGGTGATGCCGCGCTGACGGCATTCTTCCACGTCGTACTTCGGGTCTTCCAGCTCATAATGGACGAAGTCCATTTCGGCGGTGCCGGCGAAGTCGCGGATCGGGAAGACGCTGCGCAGGGTCTTTTCTAGACCGGATACATAGCCGATCGACGGGTCGGAGCGCAGAAACTGTTCGTAGCTCTCCCTTTGTACTTCGATCAGGTTCGGCATCTGCACCACTTCGTGGATGTCGCCGAACACCTTGCGGATGCGCTTCTTAGCGCCGGTGTTGATCGTTGGGAGAGCCTTGGTCGCCATGCGTTGTCCTTGCCTTCATTCGTCGCGTTTTTTCGCATCCCGGCGAAAATTCAGCCTGGCGTGATCGATAAAAGGGGTGATTCGCCCTTTTGTCGCCACGCAAAAAAGTGCGGGCCGGGACTGTCCGATCCGCACTGTCAGCGTCTTGTGATCCCAGGATTTCCGCCCATTCTACCCGAAACCGTGCGCAATGCGGTACGGGACCCGACAGAAAATCCAGGGCCGGTTCAGGGGCGCTGGATGCACCGTCCGAACCGGATTTCGTTGACGCATATAGGCGCGTCTGTTGGATTTGTGAAGGGGGGCGGGGGAGTGGCCGCCCACCTCCTTAAAGATTGACGCGCAACTCGGCAAAGACGGTGCGCGCCCGTCCGACGAACGCGCCCCGCCGTGCGTCGAATGCGGACGTGGCATAGGTCTTGTCGAAGATATTTTCGATGCGGATCATCAGGTCGGCAAAGCCCAGCCCCTTGGTCACGCTGCCATCGAACACAGTGAAGCCCTTCATATGCGCGCCGCTGCGCGCCAACTGGCCAGAAACATATTGTCCGCCAAAGGCGAACGCCGCGTCGATCGCCGGGATCTGATAGCGGGTCCAGAAGCCGGCCTGATGATCGGGCGCATTGGGGAAGCGCCCGCCGACCGAATTGTCGATCGCCGCGCCTGGTGCGCTGTCGGTGATGCGCGCATCATTATAGGCATAGTTGGCGGTCAGCACCCAGTCTCGGGTGATGTCGGCCGCCAGCGTCAGTTCGATGCCCTTGCTCGTCACTTCGCCGATCGGCGACATCTGGTCGACGCCGTTGATCGGCGCCAGATCGGGGTCGACCTGCACGATGCCGCGCCGCACGATGCGATAAAGCGCGATGGTCGGCTGCAATTTCCCGCCCAGCAATTCCCCCTTGGCGCCGATCTCGACCTGCCGGCTCGCCACCGGCGCGAAGGGGCCACCCACGCTGGCGCTCTGGCGCGAAGGGTCTTGCGGCTCGAAACTCTGCGAATAGCTGGCATAAAGCGACACCCGCTGCATCGGCTTGTAGATGCCGCCAGTTCGCCAGCTTGTGCGCTTTCCCGACGTCTTGGCCGTATTGGTGACAGGGTCCGCATCATCGAACCAGTCCTGCCGCACGCCACCGACCAGCGTGAAGCGCCCCCAGTCGATCTGATCCTGCGCATAGAGGCCATAGCGATGCGACCTTGTGTCGCTGCGTTCGACCGATCCGTTGCTCAGATCATATCCGCCGACTGGCACCAGCCCATAGACGGGGTTGGTCAGGGACAGCGGCGGCACCCCCGCGCGGGTGGAAACGCCGTCGAACAGCGACTGTTGCCAATACCAGTCGCCGCCCGCCGCGATCGTGTGGCGCAGCGGCCCGGTCTGAACATGCGCGATCATGTTGGCGGCGATCGTCACCCCTTCGATGTTGCGATGCTGCCGCCGGAATTCGCGCGTGACGGTGTCGGGCACGCCGTCGCCGTCTGTATCGCTGACCGGGCGGGGTTCATGATAATCCTGATCTTCCTTGTAGCGGAACCAGCGCGAAGACAGGTTGAAGGACAGGGCGTCGCTGGCCTTATGGTCCAGCCGCATCTGCGCCACCGTGCCGTTCAGCTTCATATAGTCGCTCGGCTCCAGATGATTCCATGTGCGATCCGCCAGGAAGTTGCCGTCTTCGTCGATCGGAATGCCACGCAGGCGGCCCGCCAGATCCTGCTCATAGCGGGTCAGTTGCACCGTCATTTTCGTGTCCGGCCCGATCTTCACGCCAAGGCCGCCGTCCAGCACCAGCGACGATGTGTCGCTGTTGCGCTGGACCGTGCCGACATGTTCGTAAAAGGCGCCGGCGCGACCGGTCAGCACTCCGTCCTTGTCGATCGGGCCGGTAATCTCGCCCGACCCGCCATAACGGTCATAATTGCCCACGATCCCGCGCAGCGATGCGGCGAATTCATCCTGCGGCTTCTTGGTGACATAGTTGATCATGCCGCCCGGCGCGCTGGCGCCATAGAGCATGCCGACCGGCCCTTTCAGAAACTCGACCCGCTCGATGCTGAACAGGCTGGGCACGGCAAAGCCCTGAAACGGATCGCCGCGCATCCCGTCATAGAAATTGCCGTCCTGCCGGAACCCGCGATAGGTGACGGTCGCATATTGGCTGGCGCTGATCCCTGCGACGTTGCGATACAGGTCGGTAATGTCGCGCGCACCCTGATCGCGGATCAGTTCGCTGGTGATGACCTGCACCGATTGCGGAATGTCCAGCGGATCGCTGCTGCCCCGGCCAATCTCCGTATCGGTCGCGCGATAGAGTTTTTCGGCGCGGCCGGTGACCAGAATGTCGGCGTCGCCCGATTGTGCTTCGGGCGCCTGCGCCAGTGCCATTTGTGGCAGGGCAGTGGAGAGCATCAGAATGAAAAGGGCGTGCGAACGGGTCATGCAAAGCATCCTGCTGATCGATGATGGCGGCAGAGGGTGCGCTGCGCGTTTCGTCAGGATGCGAGAAACGACGGGTGCGCTTCGGACACGGCTCTTTGCTGCCCCTGCGCCTCTCCCGGTTGCAGCAGTTAACGACAATGCAAATGATTATCAATTATATATTTCGGTTTATTGCAGTAGGTTGCGCCGTGTCATGTTATCGGCTTGCCCCCGGCCTTCACCACCGCGCCGCCCTTCATCACGAAGCCCACCGTCTCCAGCAGGCGAATGTCACGCAAAGGGTCGCCATCCACCGCGATCAGGTCGGCATAGCGTCCGGCCTGCACCGTACCGACATCCTGGCTGCCCAGCAGGTCGGCGGCATTGCCGGTCGCGGCCTTGATCGCGTCCATCGGCGTCATCCCCGCGCCGACCATCAGCGCGAATTCCTGCGCATTTTCGCCATGGCGCGACAGGCCGAACGTGTCGGTGCCGAACGCGATCTTCACGCCCGCCGCATAGGCGTCCCGCAAATTCTTCTGGAGCAGTGGGCCGATCACCAGCGCCTTTTCGGCGGTGGAGGGATTGAGTTGCTCGGGATGCTCCTTCGCCCGCTGATAGACCCGCTCGCCCACCAGCATCGTCGGCACCAGATAGGCGCCATATTGCTTGAAGATCTTGTAGCTGCCCGCATCGGCATAGGAGCCATGCTCGATCGAATCCACGCCCAGCGCGATCGTGTGGTCGATCGCCTGCTTGCCATGGGCATGGGCCGCCACCTTCATGCCCAGCGCATGAGCAGTGTCGATCACCGCCTTGATCTCCTCGTCGGTCATCAACTGGTGCGTGGGATCGTCGCCGATCGACATGACCCCGCCCGACGGCATGATCTTGATGAGGTCCGCGCCCTCCCGCTTGAGCCGTCGCACCGCGATACGTGCGGCTTCCGGACTGTCGATGATATTGTCCGCGATATGGGGAATATCGGCAAATTCGGTGCGCAATCCATTGACCGCGTCGCCATGGCCGCCGGTGGGGCCGAGTGGCGTACCGGCCACCCACAGGCGCGGCCCGGGAATGACCGCGCCGTCGATCGATTTCTTCAGCGCGACGATGACGGCGGTATTGGCGCCGCAATCGCGCACGGCGGTAAAGCCGGCCAGCAATGTGTCGCGGACAAAGCCGGTCGCCTCGATCGCATCCTCATAGTCGCTGCGGGTCACGCTGTTGCGGATCGGATCGCCCATGTGCCAGCCCGCCGTGATATGATCATGCGTGTCGATCAGGCCGGGCAGCACGGTCTTGGTCGACAGGTCGACAATCTCCGCGCCTTGCGGCGTCACGAAGCCGGGCTGGATCGCGGTGATGCGATCGTCATGGATCAGGATGGAAACCTTGTCGCGCGCCGCTGCGCCGGTGCCGTCGATCAGCCGCCCGGCATGAACCACCACATCCTTCGCGCTCGCGGCGCCCGCCCATGCGCCCGACAGTGCAATCGCTGCGACGCCCAGCGCCAATGCGGCGCGCTTCATCCCGTTCATGTCCGTCCCCTTATCCGCTGCTGGCGGACAAGGTTGCGCGGACGGCCTGATCCGTCAACGGCCTATCTTCAGGCGAACAATCCCCGTTCCGCCCGGATCGCCGCCACCAGCCGGTCGAGTTCGGCGCTGTTGTTGAACAGCGCTGGCGTCACCCGCAGCACCGGTCCCGATGCCAGCCCTGCCTTCGCCACCACCAGCAGCCGATATTTGTCGAGGAACAGCTTCGCCGCCTTCTTCGCATCGTCCGGTCCGGTCATGCCCGGCAGGCGGAAGCCCGTGACCGCGCCATAGCGTCCGGCTTCCTGCGGCAGCAGGATCTCCAGCCCCTTCACGTCACGCACCCGGTCCACCCAATAGTCGCGCAGCTTCAGCAGATGGCGATATTTCGCCTCCCCGCCGATCGCGTCATGCACCGCGATCGCGCGGGGCACGGTCAGCTTCGCGGCGAAATCGACGGTCCCGGTGGGGATGCGGGCGCGAATATCCTCCGGCCCGTGGATGCGATTGCCCAGCCAGGGGGATATGTCCTGCAAGCGGTCTTTACGGATATAGATGCCACCGGTGCCCAGCGGCGCGGCCAGCCATTTATGCAGCGAAAAGCCGATAAAGTCCGCGCCCGTATCCTCGACCGTGAAGGGAATGTGGCCGACCGCCTGTGCGCTGTCCAAAATCACATCGACCCCGCGCGCCTTGGCCATGGCGACGATCGCCTTCACTGGCGGCACCAGCCCGTTGCGGTTCGACAAATGGGTCAGCAGCAGCAGCTTCGCCCGTGGCGTATCCTTCAATATCCGCTCATAGGCGGCCAGGATATTCGCCTCCGTATGCGGTTCGGGCAGGCTGAACCGCACGATCCGCGCGCCCCGGCTCTTTTCCAGATAGTCGCAGGCAAATTGCATCTCGTCATAATCGACATCGGCATAGATCACCGCGTCGCCGGGTTGGAGCAGCGCATAATTGGCGATCAGCGCATAGAGCGCTTCGGTCCCGCCGCCCGCCAGCGCAATCTCTTCGGTCGAGGCACCCAGCATCTTCGCCACCGCCGCCCGCGATTTGTCCAGTTCCACGTCGCGCGGATGGTCCGGCGCCGCATTGCGCAGGAACAGTGCGTGATTGCGGTTCACCCAGTGCGAATGCGCTTCATAACATGCCTGCACCGGCTGCGGCATGACGCCATAATAGGCCGCGTCGAACGTCGCAAAGTCGCGATTGACCCGATAAAGCCGCCCCAGCGCCGCCTGCGCGCCCGTGAAATCGTGCATCTCGCCATCGAAGCGGAAGGGCGCATCGACCGGCCATGCATCGCCCGGATCGCCAGAGGCCCCGGCCGCCGCCAGCGCATCCTCGCCGCCGGCCAGCGCGAAACCCATCGCCCCGCCAATCACTGCGCCGCCGCCCAGAAATGTCCGCCGCGTAACCATAAACCCCCGACCTGTTTCGTGTGACACTGTATCATGACGAAGGACGGATGCAGACCCGCCATCATCGACAAAGATCGCGCCCGGACGGCTATCCGCATCGCTTGGCCGGATTTTATGTCGTTTACGTCGTGACTTGCCGCTATAGGAAAGCGGGGAGTTGGTCGTGATCCGTACCGAAGATATTTATGATGCCGCCATGGACGACGCGCTGTTCGATCAGCTTGCCGGAATGCTGGCGGAGTCTGTCGGTGCGCGATCGGCGGTGCTGCATTGGGGGCAGGGGCCCGCGCAGGTCGCGGAAATCAGCTATTCGGGCTATTTCTCCGGCGATCAGATGGCGCTCTACAGCGAAGAATTTGTAGACGACGATCTGTGGAGCGCGGCGCTCAACGGCCGCGCCGAAAATCAGGTCTGGGATTGCGAAGCCTTCGTCCCCGACAAGACCTATGCCCATAGCCGCATCTATAATGAATGGATCCGGCCGATGGGGGACGACACCTTCCGTTGCCTGGGCGGGGTGGTGCGGCGGGGCGATACGGCGGGCCATGTCGGCCTGCATCGCGGCCGCACGCAAAAGCCTTTCGATCGGGAGGAGCGCCGGCAGATTCAGCATATCGTCGACCATATCGGCCGCATGTTCGAACTGCGGCACCGGCTCAACCGGGCGGCGCATCATGGCCGCTCGCTTCAGGCGACGCTCGACCTGTCCGATCATGCGATCTTCACATTGAGTACGCGCGGCCGTCTGCTCCACGGCAATCGCCGGGCGGACGCCATGCTGCGGCGGCAGGATGCGCTGATGCTGCGGCAACAACATGTCGTGGCGCGCGATCCGGCCGATGACGCCGCGCTGCAACTTGCCCTGCGCGCGGCGCGCGCGCGCGATGCCAGTCAGGCCGGCGCGGTTCAGGTGCGGCGCGAACAGGGCCTGCCCTATATGCTCTCGATCGCGGCGGTCTGGACCGGGCAGGAACGACAGATCGTCCTCATCGCCACCGATCCCGGCCAGGGCGACGCCAGCTTCACCAGCCGCCTGCGCGCCCTGTGCGGCCTGACCCGTGCGGAGGCGGAAATCGTCGTCGCCCTGTGCGATGGCAAGGGGCTGGAAGATGTGTCGCAGGAAAGGGGTGTTGCGCTCAGCACCGTGCGCACCCAGATGAAAGCGATCTTCTCGAAAACCGATTGCAGCCGCCAGTCCGAACTGGTCGCCCGCTTCGGCCGCCTGCCACGCCTGTCCCTGCCCGATTAAGGGGCGGTTGAGGGATTGGTCGCCGCCGCGTCCGGCGGCGTGATCTTCACCGTCTCGAACCGCCCTTTGCGCCGCACCCCGGTGAGCCCCGTGCCTGACGAACTGGCGGCCGCATTGGCGCTCGGCACGCTCCGCCGCATGCATTCGGCTTTTATGGTACGCGGGGTCTGGTCGCAATTCCACAGCGCCCGCTGCAATCCGCTGCCGACATTGTGGATATAGGCGAAGCTCATGGCGTCCAGTTGCGGATCGCTCATCGGCAGGCCGGCCGGCGCACTGCCCGCCTTCCACGCCATGATCCGGCATTCGGGCCGGCCTGCGCAGAAAGTCTGGGCCAGCGCGGGCCAGCTATCGGGCGCGCCGGATCGCGGCAGTTCGACCAGAAAACTCTTGGCCCCCGGCGCGATCGCGATCAGCCGGACCCCGGCCACCGTCTTGCCCAGCGCCTCCGCGCCGATCGCCTGTTGCGGTCGGGCGGCCAGCGCGGCGGCGGCTTCGGCGACCATCACGGGCGGCCCGTCCACCGGCACGGGCGCAGCATCCTGATGCGCCGCCGAAAAGCGGGCGATCCGTGCAATCAGCGGCTCGCCGGGATCGACGCTCTTGCGGAAGGCGGGCGGCGTGCCCCACCAGCCGCGCCAGCGGAAGAACAGATGCGTGCCGACCGCCGTGATCTTGTCCAGACTGTCGCTCCAATAGGGGACGACCCAGTCGGTATGATAATGGGTGGCATGGCCGACCGGCTTGTACACCTTCCCCGCCAGCGCGCCGCGCGCAATCTCCCGCGCCCGTTCCCACGCCGCCTGTCCCGGCGTGCGCGCCAGCGCCCCGTCGCAGGTGAAGGTGAACTGGCACCCGGTGGTGCGTTCCTGCCCCTGAAACACCACGCCGCACACGCTTTTGGGGAAGGCGGGATGGCGCACCCGATTGAGCACCACCTGCGCCACCGCCGCTTCGCCGACCGCATCGTCGCCCGCCTCATACAGCTCCGCTGCCGCCAGACAGTCGGTCGCGCGCGCCAGATCGGTTTCGGTGCCGGAAAAGAGGAAGGGGCGGGCGGCCGGATTGGGATCGCGCGAAAAGGGGATGGTCGCGTTCAGCGCCAGCGCCTGATTCCGTTCCAGCGCATAGACCTGCACCGGCTCGACCGGCGGGGGCGGGGTGGCCGGCCGCCGGTTGTGCGCCGCCGCGTGCATGGCGGGACCAGCATCGGCCGGCCGATGCCAGCTTTCCCATCCCGCCACGCCGAACGGCAGGCCGATGAACAGCAAGGCCCAGATGAGATAGGACAGGAAAGTGGAAAAGCTGGTCCGGAACACGCGCGACTTGTTTCCAACCTCCGTTCGCCCTGAGCCTGTCGAAGGGCTTTTCTTCTTGCAGAAAAGTGCAGGGCTTCGACAGGCTCAGCCCGAACGGGGTAACATATTTTATTCCGGCAGGAAGTCCGGCACCGACAGATAGCGTTCGCCGGTATCATAGTTGAAGCCTAGAACCCGGCTCCCCGCCGGCAGTTCCTTCAGCTTCTGCGCGATCGCGGCCAGCGTCGCGCCGGACGAGATGCCGACCAGCAGGCCTTCCTGCGTCGCAGCCTTGCGAGCATATTCCTTCGCATCTGCCGGGTCGACCTGGATCACGCCGTCCAGCAACTGGGTATGTAGATTGGCCGGGATGAAGCCCGCGCCAATGCCCTGGATGGGGTGCGGGCCGGGCTGCCCGCCGCTGATGACCGGCGAAATGGTTGGCTCCACCGCATAGACTTTCAAGGAAGGCCAGGCCTTCTTCAGCACCTCAGCCGTGCCGGTGATATGGCCGCCCGTGCCCACGCCGGTAATCAGCGCGTCGATCGGTGCGTCGGCGAAATCGGCCAGGATTTCCTGCGCGGTGGTGCGCACATGCACGTCGATATTGGCCGGGTTCTCGAACTGCTGCGGCATCCAGCTACCCGGCGTCTGCGCCACCAGCTCCAGCGCGCGCTCGATCGCGCCCTTCATGCCCTTTTCACGCGGCGTCAGGTCGAAGCTGGCGCCATAGGCCAGCATCAGCCGGCGCCGTTCGATCGACATGCTTTCGGGCATGACGAGGATCAGCTTATAGCCCTTCACCGCGGCCACCATGGCCAGCCCCACGCCGGTATTGCCCGACGTCGGCTCGATGATGGTGCCGCCCGGCTGCAATTCGCCGCTGGCTTCGGCCGCTTCGATCATGGCCAGCGCAATGCGGTCCTTTATCGATCCGCCGGGGTTGGAGCGTTCCGACTTGATCCAGACTTCTGCGTCGCCGAACAGCTGGTTGACGCGGATATGCGGCGTATTGCCGATGGTTTCGAGAATCGTGGCAGCTTTCATAGGGCCTTCTCCAATTTGCTGTCCGTTCGCCCGCTGTCGGGTGGATCGAAGCTACGTGCTAGGCGCAATTCGGGAAAGAGTCGCGCCCAAATGAGGGTGATGATGATGGCGCCCACGCCGCCGCCGATGATGGCGGCGACCGGCCCGACGAGGGCTGCGAGGAAGCCCGATTCCGCCTCACCCAGTTCGTTGGAGGCGGAGATGGTGAGTTGCGACAGGCTCGACACGCGCCCGCGCATCGCATCCGGGGTGTGGATCTGCACCAGCGACTGGCGCACGAATACCGACACCATGTCCGCGCCGCCCAGCACCACCAGCGCGGCGATCCCGGCCTCCACAGCCATGTCGCGCGGCAGGAAGGCGGTGCAGCCGAACGCTATGGTGGCGAGGCCGAACAGGATCACCGATCCCAGCATCTTCATCCCCACCTCGCTCTTCATCGGACGGAAGGAGAACCACAGCGCGGTGATGGCCGCGCCGATGCCGGGCGCCATGGCCAGATGGCCAAAGCCCGCAGACCCGACATGCAATATGTCGCGGGCATAGACCGGCAACAGGGCCGTCGCCCCCGCCAGCAGCACCGCGAACAGGTCCAGCGTGATCGTCGCCAACACCAGCCGGTTGGTGCGGACATAAGTGACGCCGTCGATCATCTGGCGGATGGGATGGCGGCCCACTTCGCGCGGCGGCTGCGGCACCGGGCCGATCAGCATCATGGAAATGAGGCCGATGCCAAAGAGGACCGCCGACAGGGCATAGGCCGCCCAGGGCTCGATCGCATAGGCATAGCCGCCCAGCGCCTTGCCCAAAATATCGCCCGCCTGCCAGGCGACGGAGGACAGCGCGATCGCGTTGGGCAGCACGGCGGGCGGCACCAGATTGGGCGCCAGCGCGCCATAGGCCGGGCCGTTGAAGGCGCGGGCGATGCCGACGATGACGGCGATGCCGAAGATCAGCGGCAGGCTGACCCAGCCTTCATAGGTGGCGAAGGAGAGGGCGCCTGCCGCCAGCGTCAGCAGGGCCAATGTCAGCCGGGTGATGATCCGCCGGTCGAAATGGTCCGCCACCCATCCGGTGATCGGCGTCAGGCAGAAGAGCGGCAGGAATTGCGCCAGCCCGATCAGGCCAAGCTGCGCCGCGGCCTCGCCGGTGCTCATCGTCTCCCGCGCGACATTATAGGCCTGCCACGCCAGCAGGATCATCATGCTGTACTGCGCCAGCGTGGCGCAGAAACGCCCGACCAGATAGGCGCGGAAATTGGGGAAATGCAGCGGGTGCCGGGGCGGGAGGGGAGCCGTCATGGCGATGGCTTTAGCGATGCGGGCAACCATCTGGCAACCATTGCAGGGATGCCAATGCTACAAGATTTGCTTTGCGATCTATGAGGATGGCGGACGGGGGGCTATATCCTTCATGGCAAGCTTTCGTGCAGGAATGCGTGACGCTCAGAAGTGGATGGTGGCGCAAACCACCTGTTTTTCGCACATGGAAGGTCGTAAGGTACGAATTTCGGTGATGACCGTTAGGGACCGTTGACTTGAATAGCTGACTAAAGTGCCAGATTGAGCTTCAGCATAGTCAATCTGGGGTTGTCTGGTGCCATTCCTGCGGCCAACGCTTCGTCCTGCACTTCGGCCGCTGCATGCTTGTCTACGACTTTGCCCAGCACACGCAATGGATCATACGCCGTGTTCACTGGCAACTTGCCCCGTTCAAGTTCGGCGATTACAGTCTCCGAGATATGGTGAGAACAAGGCCATTCGCGCATTGCCGCACTGCTCAACGTACCGACTTTGCTACCGAGAAGTTCTTGCACGCTGTTCACATAGGGGGACGCGAACATCGCCTTTAAGCCGCGTTCCCATAACGACGGAGCAGAGCCTACAAACATAGCCAACGGGATATGCTCGCCGCCATTGCCGGAGTCTAGCATCCGCGTGGCAAAGATTGAGCGAACCTCAGCATCCCCGGTCATCGCCGCCAATTGAATCAATGGTTTGCCAGTTTCGTCCAAAGCAGAACGCCGTGCTAGCTCATTTGGCGCAAGGCCCAGAGCATCGGCGAGAGCGTCGAAGTTGGTGTAGAGGACTGACTTTGTGTAAGATTCTGGAGGGTCACGGTATCTCACAGAGTCTTCAGTCACCGTCAGATCGGCAGCAAATTTTCGCGCATAGTCTTCCTCAGTCCTAAGGTCGCCCATTCCTTCGAGCTTATATGAAGCAAATGACCTGACCTTTTCTGCGCGATCCTCCAGAAAATGTTCGAGTAGCGGTGTTTGCCATGGATAGGGCATTTGCCATGGATAGGCACCATCAATGCTCCCCCATGCACGAATTTCTTCGACCAGTTGCAGTCGAATCGATACCGGCTGGCTTGATGCGAAATCCTTCACAGCCCTAAAATCATCGTCGCGGCCATTGCGGATCATTTCTATGAGAGCCCAACGACGCTGCCCTCGACTCCACCGCTTGCAATTTTCGGCGGTCAACGTGTTACCTTGGTGAAATTTGGTCAGGCCCTGTTCGGACAACCAATCGACCCAAGGCTGATATAGCGCAGGATGCCTGCCGCCTAGTTGCCAGCTATACTCTGGAATCCAGTCGCAAGGATGCGCGGAAAAGCCGCGAGCCTCGACAAGCTGTAACACGTCAACGACTGATCCATTGGCGGGTGGCTTTTCGTAGGCCAACACTGCTCGGAACGCTGCGCGCGCTTGTTCGCCCATTCTGGGCAGGCGAAGTTCCGGTAGCCTTGCCGCGAGATCTTCATCGACGGACCTCAGGGAAATGTAACCAGTATCACGACTTCTGTGCTTGGTCGTAATCAACTGCCCCGCGCCCATCTCTGTTCCTCCTGACAAAATCGACGCTCACTAGCAGGAGCACAGTTATCAAATCATTTTGGCAGAGGCTAACGTCAGAAGTCCGCCTCCCGACCGGAGTGAGGGGCCTGACGGCAAACGCACGGCGGGCGGCATGGCGGCAAAAGCCTGATTTTCGGGTGTCGGGTTAAGCGACTTTGAGTTGACGCATCGGCGTCATAACGAATTTCCACCAGAACATTGCAGAGCACGTCCCGCCAATAGCCGCAGCGATGACGACAAATAATAGCCCCTCGCCGATTTCATTGGAAAGCTCAGAGGGAGGTTGCAGGGCCGTAAAGATCGTCATTGCGGACACAAGAAGTATCTCGGCCCCAGCTATGCTCATAAACAGGTGAGGCCATATCCGTCGGGATTTTAGCCATTTCACCTTTGGCCACTCGACGAACAGGCCAAGCAGCGCTGCACAGGCAGTCGCAACCAAACTGCCGAAAAACCACATAACCCCCAGAAAACTGAGGCCGCCACTTACGCCGGGTCGTGGAAGATCACTTTCCAAGAGGAATACTATCAACGCCACAATAGCAAAAAGTAAGGGCGCGACTATGCCAGTTAGGAGCATCGCCATCAGTGCGTGGCCAATCAATGCGCCTCGACCTAAATTTTTAATTTGGCTCAAAGCTCCATACTCTCTCAATGCGCGGTTCGCTGCTTCTATTGCACTTAAATTTATAATCCGTTCCGATTTTACGTTGGCGGCAATCACATGATTGCCGACTATCGTTCAACCATTTGGATGGACGGCGTTGCACGTCTATTTTGATGTCCGAAAAACACTGTCGGATTGGGAAAGTGCCCGATAACCCAGCAAGCTGGGTTTTCCGTCACTACGAAATAGCGGTTATCGCGTTAGCTTAGCCGAAAGCCGCCATTCCGGTTCCGACCTAGTTACCGCCGCAGCAGCACGCCACTGACCGATCCGTTACGCACCGAACAGACGAAGGGAATGTCGCCGCCCTCCGGCATCGCGATTGCGCCCTCGACCTCCCAGCCGGTGGACATGGTGCTCGCATGGGCCTGCCCGATCAGTTTGCTGGACGGCCCGGCCTGATACAGCGCCTTGGCGGCACAGGCATCGCGCGCAGCGGAAGCGGTGGCGATCGGGCCATAGCCTTGCGGGAGATAGGGCGCGCGGCGCGCATCGCGCTCTTCCTGCCGGTCGCGCACGATATCGCTGACGATCGCGGCGGTCAGCACGTCATGGGGATGAATGCCCGTCTGCGCCTGCACCGTCCCTGTCTGCGCCGTGCCCGCCAGCATCATCGCCGCACCTGTCCAGATCGCCGTCGCTTTCATATCAGCCGCCTCCCTGTTTCGCGGCATCATAGCCTATTTGAACAGGCTGCCCAATATGCCGCGCACCAGCTTGCCGGCGATCCCGCCGGAGGAGGATTTGCGGCTCGATCCGCCGAACACCGCACGGCCCAGTTCATTGGCGACCTGCCGCCCGACCGATGATCCCGCCGCGCGCGTGGCCGACTGGATCGCCTTGTCGAAGGCGCTGGGTTTGGCGGCCTCCCTTGCTTCCGCCGCTTCGCGCCGGGCCTGTTCCTTCAGTTCCGCCTCGCGTTGTTTGGCTTCCACCTTGGCTTGCGCGGCGGCGGCTTTGTCAGCTTCGGCCTGCGCCTTGGAGGCCTGTGCGGCGGCGGCGGCGGCCTGCCCGCGCGCAGCCAATATTTCCTCTGCCGACTCCCGGTTGACGGCGGTGTCATATTTGCCCGCGACCGGCGATATCGACTGGATGATCGCGCGCTCCTTCGCATCGAGCGGGCCGAGGCGCGACCGGGGCGGGGCGATCAGCGTGCGCTGGACGATGCCGGGCGATCCATCCTCCTGCAACAGCGACACCAGCGCCTCGCCGACCTTCAGTTCGGTGATCGCCGTTTCGACATTCAGGTCGGGATTGATGCGGAAGGTTTCCGCCGCCGCCTTGATCGCCCGTTGATCGCGCGGGGTGAAGGCGCGCAATGCATGCTGCACCCGGTTGCCAAGCTGCCCCGCCACATCTTCGGGAATATCGATCGGGTTCTGCGTCACGAAATAGACGCCCACGCCCTTCGATCGGATCAGGCGCACCACCTGTTCGATCTTGTCGGTCAGCGCCTTGGGCGCGTCATCGAACAGCAGATGCGCTTCGTCGAAGAAGAAGACCAGCTTGGGCTTGTCCGGATCGCCCACCTCGGGCAGCGTCTCGAACAATTCGGAAAGCAGCCATAGCAGGAAGGTCGCATAAAGTTTGGGCGACTGCATCAGCTTGTCGGCCGCCAGTATATTCACATAGCCGCGGCCCTTCTCATCCACCTGCAACATGTCGTGAATGTCGAGCGCGGGTTCGCCGAAGAAATGGTCGCCGCCCTGCGATTCCAGTTGCAGCAACTGCCGCTGGATCGTCCCGACGCTGGCCTTGGTCACATTGCCATAGCGGGCCGACAGCGTATCCGCATTTTCCGCGATATGGGTCAGCATCGCCTGCAAATCGCCGAGGTCGAGCAGCAGCAGCCCTTCCTCGTCGGCATATTTGAAGGCGATCGACAACACGCCTTCCTGCGTTTCGTTAAGGCCCATCAGCCGGGCCAGCAGCAGCGGCCCCATCTCGCTGACGGTGGTGCGGACGGGGTGCCCCTGCTGCCCGTAGAGATCCCAGAAGATCGCCGGATTGTCGGCATAGGCATAGTCGCTGATGCCCACTTCGGCGGCCCGCGCGACCAGCTTGTCGGCATTTTTCGCGGTGGGCGAACCGGCCATGGAAATGCCGGCCAGATCGCCCTTCACATCGGCCAGGAACACCGGCACGCCCAGCGCGGAAAAACTCTCGGCAATGCCCTGTAACGTCACCGTCTTGCCGGTGCCGGTCGCCCCGGCGATCAGCCCGTGCCGGTTGGCGCGGCGCAGGTTCAGCGACTGCGGAATGCCGCCATCCTTGTCCGGTGCGCCAAGGCCGATGAAAATGCCGTCGCTCATTGCTGCAACTCCAAAGGAAAACCCGTTCGTCCTGAGCCTGTCGAAGGGCCTCCTGTTCTTCAAAAGAAGAAGAGAGCTTCGACAGGCTCAGCCCGAACGGGTCTGATAGGACATCCTCACTCTACCGGGCGAGGACGGTTCGGCAAGAGCCGCTTACTTGTCGCGCAGGCGCACCGGCAGGAAGATCGCCGGCTGGCCACGACGCAGCACCTGCAACAGGATGGCGTTGCGACCCTGTGCCGCCACGGCCTTGGCCTGTGCATCCAGTTGCGCCTGGGTGGCGACCGGCTGGTTGTTGGCGCTGATGATCACGTCGCCGCGACGCAGGCCCTTGGCGCCCGCATCGGTCGATCCGTCGACGGCGGTGATGACCACGCCCTTGGTGTCGGCGGCAACGCCCAGCTGACGGATGATGCCGGGCGTCAGCGGGATCGCCGAAATGCCCAGCGCCTGCTGCGTTGCCTGACCCGGATTCTGGTCCTGCTGGCTGAAATCATCATCGCCCTGCTGCTGGGCGAAGTTGTTCAGTTCATCTTCCGAAGGCCGTTCGCCCACGATCGCGGTCACCGTCTGGCGCTGGCCGTTGCGGATCAGCACGATCGGCACCTTCGCACCGATGCCCTGATTGGCGACGATGGAGGACAGATTCTGGTCGGCAGTCACTTCCTGACCGGCCACGCTGACGATCACGTCACCTGCCTTGATCCCGGCCTTTTCCGCGCCCTTGCCCGGTTCGACGCCCTGCACGAATTCGCCGCGATTCTTGGCAAGGCCCAGCGAGTCGGCCAGATCTTCGCCCAGCGGGCTGATCTGCACGCCCAGATAGCCGCGCTTGATGCTCTGGCCCTTGCGCAGCGTTTCGACGATCGGCGCCGCCTGCTCGGACGGAATGGCAAAGCCGATACCGACATTGCCGCCCGACGGCGACAGGATCTGGCTGTTGATGCCGATCACATTGCCGCGCATGTCGAACATCGGGCCACCGCTATTGCCCTGATTGATCGATGCGTCGGTCTGGATGAACTTGTCATAGCCCGACGTGCCGCCGGTATTGCGGTGCAGGGCGGAAATGATACCCGCCGTCACCGTGCCGGACAGGGCGAAGGGGTTGCCGATCGCGACCACCCAGTCGCCCACGCGCGCCTTGGTGCTGTCACCGAATTTCACGAAGGGCAGGGGCTTGGGCGATTCGATCTTCAGCACCGCCAGGTCTGTCGCGGGGTCGCGGCCGATCAGCTTGGCAGGGAATTCCTGCTTGTCGGTCAGCGTGACCGTGATCGAATCCACGCTGGCGCCTTCGGCACCGGCCGACACCACATGGTTGTTGGTGACGATATAGCCGTCAGCCGAGATGATGAAGCCCGAACCCAGCGACTGGGCCTGACGGGTCTGGGGCTGGCCGCCCTGACCCTGGCCGAACAGGTCGCCGAACGGCGTGCCGGCGAAGGGATTTTGCACCTTCACGCGCTGCTTGGTGGAGATATTGACCACGGCGGGTTGCAGCTTTTCGACCATGTCGGCCAGACTTGCGGGGGCGCCTGCCGGGGCCGCTGCCGTCAGTCCTTCATTCTGCGCGACCTGGGCGCCGACATTGGAACTGGTGGTGACGGCAATGGCGGTGCCGCCGAGCAGCAGGGCGCCGGTGATGGCATAAGCGTAACGCACTCGTGACGGTCCTCTTCAAAGCTTCGGGATAGGGAAGGCGGGACTTGGGGGGAGCCCCGACATGCGCCGCCTTGCCTTAACCCTCATTGAATGACGCTGGTTCCGTAATGATCCCCGTGGATCATGACGAAAGTTTAACGTCGTCCCTGGAATTGCCGCAGGAACTCATTGTCCGGCGACAGGATGATATTGGTCTGTCCGCTCCGCTCGGGCGCGAAGGTATAGCGATAGCTCTGCATGGCCCGATAGAAATCGTAGAATTGCGGGTCCTTGCCATAGCTTTCGGCATAGACGCGCGCCGCATTGGCATCCGCTTCGGCGCGGATGATCGCCGCCTGCTTGTTGCCCTGCGCCTCGATCGTCAGCGCTTCCTGCTCGCGCGCCGTCTTCATGCGGTTGAACGCGCTTTCCAGCGGCGCGCCGTCGGGCAGGTCGGCCCGCTTGATCCGCACGTCCACGATCTCCGCGCCATATTGGCGGGCGACACGGTTCAGGCCAGCTTCGATATTGTCCATCACCTGCCCGCGCTCGGGGCTGAGCAACGCGGCGAAGGGCCGCTTGCCCAATTCGTTGCGCAGGGCCGATCCCAGGATCGGGCGCAGCGCATCGGACACGCGCTCTTCGCTGCCTGCCGTAATATACATGCGCAGCGGATTGACGATGCGATAGCGGGCGAAGGCATCGACCTGCAACCGCAACTGATCGGTCGACAACACCTGCTGCCGCTCCATCTGGACGGACTGGACTCGCTTGTCGATCCAGACGATCTGATCGATGAACGGCGCGCGCAGGATGATACCCGCACCGGTCTGGCCGAACTTCTCATTCTCGCGATAGCGGTTGAAGATATATTGCGGACTACCGAAGCGGACGATCACGCCCTGCTTGGTTTCCGGTACGATCGCGACGGTGCTGCCCACAAGGATCAGCAGGACGAGCGCGATGATCGCAATGGTTACGGGATGACGCATCTTACTGGCCCTCCGTAACCGTGGTGCCCTGGGCAGGGGCCGCCTGCGCCCGGCGCTTCAATTCGGGCAGGGGCAGATAGGGCGTCACATTGCTACCTTCGACGATGGTCTTGTCGACATTGGCCAGCACACCCTCCATGGTTTCATAATACATGCGCCGACGCGTCACTTCGGGCGCCAGCCTATATTGTTCATAGACCTTGTCGAACGCTGCCGCCTGACCCTGCGCCTGCGCCGTCACCTGCTGCGCATTGGCGCGCGCCTTGTTGAGCAGGGACACCGCGGCCTGCTGCGCGGCCGACACGGCCTTGAAGGATTCGTTGACGGCGGCTGGCGGATCGGCCTGCTTGATCGCGACACCCTGAATCAGAATGCCCGACTTATAGCCGTTCAATATTTCCTGCATCCGCTGCTCGACCTGCTGCTCGATGCCGCTGCGGCCGGCGCCCAGCGCGTCGTCCAGCGTCACATTGGCCAGCACGGCGCGCATCGCGCTTTCCGCCACTTCCTTTACCGTCGCGTCCGGATCGGACAGCTGGAACAGGTAAAGTTCGGGATTGCGGATGTTCCAGCGCACCGAATAGGCAAGGTCGATGATATTCTGGTCGCCGGTCAGCACCAGATTTTCGCTCTCGGCGCTGACCGATCCGATATCGATGGTCCGGATTTCCTCGACGTCCACCGCGGTCACAGCCTCGAACGGCGCGGGCAGCGTCACGCTGATGCCCGGGGAGAGGGTGCGGCTATATTTGCCCAGGAAAGTCACGACGCCGCGTTCCTGCGGGCCGATCCGATGGATGCTGGTCAGCGCGATCCACAGCAGGAAGACCAGCCCTACGGCCAGCGGCCACAGCGCCTTGCCGGCTGCGCGCGGGGGCAGGCCGCCAAAGCCGCCGCCGCTTCCGCCGCCACCCGGGCCGAAGCTTTCGCGGCCACGCCGCAGCAATTCCTCGATCGCCGACGGGCCTTTCTGGCCGCCACCGCTGGGCTTGCCCGGCTGGGTCCACGGATTGCGCGGGCCGCCATCGCCGCCCTTTTGTCCGTCCCCGTCCGGTCCGTCATTCTTGCCCCCCCAGGGGCCCTGGACCATCGCTGCGATCGCGGGCATCCACCCGAAAATTCTTTTCATGCCCTCTTCTATAGGAAGGCTTATTCACGAAAAACAGTGCCAAAGACTGCGAAACTTTCCTACAGGGCGTCCCTATGACCGATCTAGCCGATTTTGCCGCCCGCCTGACCGCCCTGACCGACGGCCGCGCCAGCACCCCCCGCGTCAAGGAGGGGGTAATGACTTTGGCGCTGGAAGTCGGCGGCCTGTCGCCGGAACAGCGCGATGGCCTGGCCGCCGCAATCCGCGAAGGCGGGCTGACCGTGCCGGGCGTTACTGACGTACGGATCGCCCAGACGGCGGAAAGAAAAGTGGACGTGCCCAAGGAGGCACTGCGCATCCTCGCCGTCGCATCGGGCAAGGGGGGCGTGGGCAAATCGACCCTGTCCGCCAATCTCGCCGTCGCGCTGCACCGACTGGGTATCAGGGTCGGGCTGGTCGATGCCGATATCTATGGTCCGTCGCAGGCGAAGTTGATGGCGAGCGAAGACCAGAAGCCGGTCGCCCGCGACAAGAAGCTGGTGCCCGTCACCGGCGTCGCTGGCATTCCGATGCTGTCGATGGCGCATCTGGTGGAGCCGGGCAAGGCGCTCGCCTGGCGCGGGCCGATGGTCGGCAATGCGCTGACCCAGCTGATCGACGCCGAATGGGGCGACACGCAAGTGCTGGTGGTCGACATGCCGCCCGGCACCGGCGACATCCAGCTGACCATGGTCCAGAAGCACAAGCCCGCCGGCGCCGTGATCGTCTCCACGCCACAGGATCTGGCGCTGATCGACGCGACCCGCGCCGTCAGCCTGTTCAACCAGGCGGGCGTGCCGATGGTCGGGCTGGTCGAAAATATGGCCGGCTATGCCTGCCCCCATTGCGGCGAAGTGTCCGATCCCTTCGGTCAGGGCGGCGCGGAAAGCACGGCCGGCGACCTCGCCATGCCTTTCCTTGGCCGCATCCCGCTGGCGATCGACATCCGCCGTCGCTCCGACGCAGGCGATCCCCCGGCAGCCGGCGACGGCCCCCATGCCGACGCCTTCCACGCCATCGCGCAAAAGGTGGCGGACTGGCTGAACAAAGCGGTTTGATCCTTTATCCTCCCCGCTTGCGGGGAGTTCAACAGAGTCACGCGCCTCTGTTGAACAGCCGAAGGCTGACGGAGGGGGCGGGCGGTTATCCACTGCCTTGCGTCGGAGGAGAGCCCCCTCCACCACGCTGCACGTGGTCCCCCTCCCCGCAAGCGGGGAGGATTGCACTCCCCTCAAACCCGCAAATGCAGGAACTGGCTGAACCCGTTCACCCGATAGTCGCCGAACGGACCGCCATCCACGAAACCCTGCGCGCGATACAGCGCCAGCGCGGGGCCAAAGGCCGTCCCGCATCCCGTCTCCAGGCTCAGCCGCACCATGCCGCCATCGCGCGCTTCATCGATGATGTGGCGCAGCAACGCCCGCCCCACGCCCCGGCGCAGATAGTCGGGATGGGTGCGCATCGACTTGATCTCGCCATGCTCGGCATCGATCGCGCGCAACGCGCCGACCCCGGCTATATGCGCCCCATCCCACGCGCTCCACAGCCGCACGCCCGGCGCTTGCAGCCCCGACAGGTCCAGCGCGAACACCGCGTCTGCCGGGCTTTGCGCCTGCATCCCCGCCAGATGCAGCGCCAGCAGCGCGCGGGTCTGGGGATCGCTCAGATCGTCGGGGCGGATGGTGAACATGGCGCATGGCTATCGCGATCCGGCGCGAAAGGGAATGGCTTGCAACCGCGCGCCAGCTTCCCATCTCAGCAGCAAAGGAGACTGCGCATGCCGCTCACTCAGGCAGAGGATATCACCACGCTGCTTGGCGAAACCCGCACCATCGCGTTGGTCGGCATTTCCGACCGGCCCGGCCGCGCCAGCTACAGCGTGATGGCCCTTCTTCAGGACCATGGCTATCGCGTGCTGCCGGTCAATCCGCAGATTGCGGGCGAACATGTCCATGGCGAATTCGTCTGGGGCCGATTGTCGGATATCGGCGTACCGATCGACATGGTCGATATCTTCCGCCGCAGCGACGTGGCCGGCGAAGCGGTGGATGAAGCGATCGCGGCCGGGGCCAAGTCCGTCTGGATGCAGATCGGCGTCATCGATGAAGCCGCCGCCGCCCGCGCCGAGGCGGCCGGGTTGAAGGTCGTGATGGACCGCTGCCCGGCGATCGAGATACCGCGTCTGGGTATCGCACCGATAACTGCGGAATAACCCTAGGCAGCGCGCCAACGCCCCTCTATCAGGCAGGCATGGCGCGCGCACCGCGGAAGCATTCGGACAAGAGCGTCGGCAGGCGTGGGGGCATCGACCGGCGGACATTGCTGGTGGGCGGCGGCGCTGCCGCTGGCCTACTGCTGGCCTGGGGGCTGTGGCCCCGCACCTACCGCCCCAATCTCAACGCCGGGCCGGACGAGACGATCGTCAACGCCTTCCTGAAGATCGACCGGTCGGGCCAGATCATCGTCATCGTGCCGCAGACGGAAATGGGGCAGGGGGTCACGACCGTCCTGCCACAGATATTGGCCGACGAACTGGGCGCCGACTGGCGCACCGTCGCGGTGCAGAGTGCCCCGGTCAGCCCGCTCTATGCCAATGACCTGCTCGCGCGTCATTGGCTGGCGAGCGACTGGACCCGGCTGGTGGGTGGTGCGGGCGACTGGGCGATCAACCAATATGCGACCCGCAGCGCGCTGATGCTGACCGGCGGCGGCACCTCGGTCCCGATGTTCCATGATGCCTATCGCGATGCCGGCGCGGCGGCGCGGGTGCTGCTCTGCAAGGCGGCGGCGGCGCGCTGGTCCATCCCGTGGGAAAGCTGCGACATTCAGGATGGCATCATCAGCGATGGCGCGCAGCGGCGGATGAAGATCGGCGATGTGGTCGAGGAAGCGGCGAAATTCGACCTGCCCGACATATTGCCCTTCCGCCAAGGGCAGGACGGGCGCCTTTCCGGGCAGGATCTGCCGCGCCTCGATACCCCGTCAAAGATTGACGGCAGCCATAATTATGCCGCCGACATCCGTCTGCCCGACATGGTCTATGCCTCGATCCGGCAGGGGCCGATCGGGGACGCGCCCCTCGCCGGGCTGGACGAACGCTCGGCCGGCAGCGTCACCGGGTTCCTGAAGCTGGTGCGGCAGGACCGCTGGCTCGCGGCGGTCGCCAGCAATACATGGGCGGCGAACAAGGCGCTGGACCTTGCCGATCCGGTCTTCACCCTGCGCGGCCCGCCGGTCGACAGCGGTCGCATCGACGAAGCGCTGGAAAACGCCTTTTCCGGTTCATCCGGCCGCCGCCTTTACGCGCAGGGCGATCTCCTCCCGGTCTTCGAAGGCGCGACCATCCTCGCCAGCGAATATCAGGTCGATGCCGGCCTGCATCTGGCGGTCGAGCCGCCCTGCGCCACGGCCCGTATCTCCGATGATGGCGCCGAAGTCTGGATGGCGACGCAGGCCCCCGCTCTGGCCCGCGCCGCCATCGCCGACGCGCTCGGCCTCCGCGCGGATGCGGTCACGCTCTACCCGCTCCATGCCGGTGGTTCCTTCGGTCGCGCCATGGACTGGGACGCGGGCGTCCAGGCGGCGCTCATCGCCCGCGACATGGGGCGACCGGTCCAATTGCAATGGTCCCGGCTGGAAGACGTGATTCAGGATCGCCCCAGCGCCCCGGCCCATGCCCGCATGGCGGCCAAGCTCGGCCGCAACGGTGCGATCGAAGGCTGGCTGGCAAAGGTCGCCGCTCCCTGCGCCCTGACCCAGACATGGGCGCGCATCGCCGACCGCAAGCTGCCCCATGAAGCGGCCGAAGACGCTGCGGACAAGGCGACCCGCCTTGCCGTCGCCGGCATGGTGCCGCCCTATGCCATCCCCAACTGGGCGGTCGATCATTATCCCACCGATGTCGGCCTGCCGCTCGGCTTCATGCGCGGCAATGCGCGTCTGCACGGCGCCTTCTTCACCGAAAGCTTTATCGACGAACTGGCGCACCTCGCCAATATCGAGGCGATGTCCTTTCGCATTCAGATGCTGGGCGGCAATCCGCGCCTCGCCCATTGCCTGTCCACCGCCGCCGCGATGGGCGGCTGGCAGGGCGGCATAGCGGGCAGCGGGCAGGGGATCGCCACCCATATGATGGACGGCGCCTATGCTGCCGTCATGGTGGAGGCGGCGATGGAGGGCAACCGGCTCAGCGTCAGCCGCATCGTCGCCGCCGTCGATGCAGGCGATCAGGTCAATCCTGACATTGCCCGGCAACAGATCGAAAGCGGCCTCATCTATGGCCTTGCCTACGCGATGGGCGCGTCCGTGCCCTATGAGCGGGGCCTCCCGACCCGTGCGATTCTGGGCCGCATGAACCTGCCCCGGCTGGCCGATATCGGCGAAGTGACGGTGGAACTGATGCGCAGCACCGCCGATCCGACCGGCGTCAGCGATCTCGCCGCCCCGCTGGTCGCTCCCGCGATCGCCAACGCCCTCTATACCTGGACCGGCCAGCGTCTGCGCAGCCTGCCGCTTGTGGGAACTGCATGAAACCGACCGACCATCCCGCCATATCCGCGCCGCGTGTGGGCATCCTGCTGATCAACCTCGGCACGCCGGACGCGCCGGATGCGCGATCGGTGCGCCGTTATCTGGCCGAATTCCTGTCAGACCCGCGCGTGGTGGAAATCCCTCAACTGGTCTGGCAGCCGATCCTGCGGGGCGTGATCCTGACGACCCGGCCCAAGAAATCCGCCCATGCCTATCAACAGGTGTGGACCGATGAAGGATCGCCGCTCGCCGTCCATACCCGCGCCACCGCCCGTGCGCTGCAACAGGCGATGCCGCAGGTGAGCGTCGACTGGGCGATGCGCTATGGCAATCCCGCCATAGCCGATCGGCTGGCGGCGATGAAGGCGGCCGGTTGCGATCGTATCCTGCTGGCGCCGCTCTATCCGCAATATAGCGCGGCGACGACCGCCACTGCCAATGACGCCGCCTTTGCCGCGCTTCGGGCGATGCGCTGGCAACCCGCGATCCGCACCCTGCCGCCTTATCATGACGACCCGGCCTATATCGACGCGCTGAAAAGCTCGATCGAAGCAAGTCTGGCGAAGCTGGACTTCACGCCCGACGCGCTGCTGGCCAGTTTCCACGGCATGCCCGAACGCACTTTGCATCTGGGCGATCCCTATCATTGTCAGGCGATGAAGACGGTCCGCCTGCTGCGCGAGGCTCTGTCGCTGCCCGTGCATATGAGCTTTCAGTCGCGTTTCGGCCGGGCAAAATGGCTGGAACCGGAAACAGAAGCGACGCTCACCGATCTGGTTAAAAATAATGTCCGCAATATTGCTGTAATAACGCCGGGTTTCTCGGCGGACTGCCTTGAGACATTAGAGGAAATCGCGCTGCGCGCGAAAGATGTTTTTTTGGCGCAAGGCGGCGAAAAATTTGCCTTTTTGCCCTGTTTAAACGCGTCGCCCGACGCTATCACTCTGTATCAGAGGCTGATGAGCCGCGAACTTTCGGGTTGGATCGACTGACCCCCTATTGGAAGAGGACGCTGATATGTCGAAGGTGGCGATCGTGACAGGCGGAACGCGAGGTATCGGCGAAGCGATCAGTCTGGCGCTACAGGAATTGGGGTATAAGGTTGCCGCCAACTATGCCGGCAATGAGGAAAAGGCGAAGGCCTTTACCGACAAGACCGGGATCGCTGCGTTCAAATGGGATGTGGGCGATCATCAGGCCTGCCTTGATGGCTGCGCCGCGGTGGCAGAAGCGCTCGGCCCGGTCGATATCGTCGTCAACAATGCCGGCATCACCCGCGACGGCGTGCTCGCGAAGATGAGCTTCGACGACTGGAATGAAGTGATGCGCATCAATCTGGGCGGTTGCTTCAACATGGCCAAGGCGACCTTTGGCGGTATGCGCGAACGCAATTGGGGCCGCATCGTCAATATCGGCTCGATCAACGGTCAGGCCGGTCAATATGGCCAGGTCAACTATGCCGCCGCCAAGTCGGGCATCCATGGCTTTACCAAGGCGCTGGCCCAGGAAGGCGCCAAATATGGCGTCACCGTCAACGCGATCGCGCCCGGCTATATCGATACGGACATGGTCGCTGCCGTGCCCGCCGCAGTGTTGGAAAAGATCGTCGCCAAGATTCCCGTCGGCCGTCTTGGCCAGGCGCATGAAATCGCGCGCGGCGTGGCGTTCTTCTGCAGCGAGGATGGCGGCTTCGTGACCGGCAGCACGCTGTCGATCAACGGCGGCCAGCACATGTACTGATGCGTCAGGGCGGCCCTGTCGAGCCCTCCGGGCCGCCCTTCGCTCCGCCTGTGAAGCGGAGCGTCACCATCGCCGGTCATCAGACGGCGATCAGCCTCGAACCAATCTTCTGGGATGCGCTGCGACAGGCGGCGGTCGATGAAAATGTGCCGATCAATGCCCTGATCGCGCGCATCGATGTTGCGCGCCTTGCCGCCAATCCTGCCCCCAATCTGGCCAGCGCCATCCGCTGCTGGCTGTTCGATCATATGCTTCCGCGACAATGATAAGAATCATTATCATTAACATTGACAGTAAGATCGATTCTCAATAGCAGGCCCTCAATTGCTACAGAGGGGTCTGTTTTTCATGAGTAAAGCCGCATCCGCAACATCCTTCCTCGCGCTCAGCTGCGTTGGCGCCCTTGCCTTCGCCTCGACTGGCCAGGCGCAGGACACTGATCAGGGTCAGAAGCTGGGTGGCGTTACCGTCACCGATAGCGCGATCGACGAACCGCAGATAAAGGTCGAAAAGGCGGAATCGCCCAAATATACCCGCCCGCTGCTGGATATGCCGCAAACCATCACGGTGATCGGCAACCAGACCATCCAGAAGCAGAATCTGTTGACCCTGCGCGACGTGCTGTCCACCATTCCGGGCATCACCTTCGGCGCGGGCGAAGGCGGCGGCGGCTATGGCGACAGCATCAACCTGCGCGGCCAGAGCGCCAATACCGACATCAGCATCGATGGCGTGCGCGACAGTGCGCAATATAGCCGCACCGATCCGTTCAATGTCGAACAGATCGAAGTCACCAACGGCTCCAACTCGGTCTATGGCGGGTCGGGCGCGATCGGCGGCAATATCAATATCGTCACCAAGCGTCCCAAGGCGGGGGATGAAACGCTGGTTCAGGCCGGCATCGGCACGTCCGACTATTATCGCGCCACGATCGACAGCAATGTGCGCGTGTCGGATTTCGCGGCCGTGCGCCTCAACGCCATGTATCATGAAAATGACGTCGCCCGCCGCGACTTCGACCGCTATGAACGCTGGGGCGTAGCCCCGTCGGTCAAGCTCGGCATCGATGGCCCGACCTCGCTGACTTTGCTCTACACGCATCAGGAAGACAAGAATACGCCGCTCTATGGCGTGCCTTATTACAAGAATGCGCTCTATGACGGTCCTCTGCCCGGCGTCCCCTATAGCGGTTATTATGGCTACAAGAATCTGGATCGTCAGGATCAGACGATCGATCAGGCGACCGTCATCTTCGATCACCGCTTCAGCGACATCGTTGCCGTCCGTAACCTGTCGCGCTGGCAGCGTGTCGAACAGAATCTGGTGGTCGATCCGCCGCAGGGCACTTACTGCCTTGCCAATGGCCAGACGCCCACGGGCGCGGCCTGCGGCACCGGCCAGGTGGCAGGCGCCTATTATCCCAGCGGCCCGCGCGGCGGCTATCGGGACTCGGTCAACCAGACGCTCTATAATCAGGTCGATCTGACCTTCACCATTCCGGGCGGTCATTCGCTGGTGCTGGGCACCTCGATGCTCCAGGAAGATTACACGCTCAACAACGGCAACGTCCTGCGCAATGCGGGCGGCGCCACGCCCAATCCTACGCTGGACCCGATCAATATCGGCAATCCCGACGGCATCTATACCGGTCCGGTGAACAAGATCCGGTCCGGCCATCAGGATGGCGATTTGTTCAATATCGCGGCCTATGCCTTCGCGGCGGTCAAGCTGGTCGACAAGCTGGAACTGAATGGCGGCGTCCGCTTCGAACATAATCGCGCGAAATTCCGTTCCGACACCATCGCCACCCCGGCAACCGGTGGCGCCTACACCACCGGCCCGCAGCAAAATGCCACGGACGATCTCTTCTCCTACCGCGTCGGCCTGGTCTATAAGCCGGTCGAACATGCCAGCCTCTATCTGGCCTATGGCAATTCGAAGATGCCCACGGCGACGACGGTCCGCTCGGGCTGCGGCCTGGTGATCATCGGCACCGGCGGCGCCAACAATGCCTGCGAAGCCAAGCCCGAACAGGCGGTGAATTATGAAATCGGCGGCAAGATCGACCTGTTCGATGCCCGCCTCCAGTTGACGGCGGCTGTGTTCCGCAACGAGCGCACCAATTATCGCGTCGCCAGCAACGATCCGCTGATCGGCACGCTGCCGGTCAATGACGGCCGCAACCGCGTCGATGGCGTGACGCTGGGCGCCACCGGCAACATCACCGACGCCTGGTCGATCTTCGCCAACTATACCTATCTCGACAGCAAGGTGATCCAGAGCATCTCGGATTATCAGCAGGGGCAGGGCGTTGTCGATGCGCAGGCCGGTAATCCGCTGACCAACACGCCCAAACATTCGGGCAGCCTGTTCACCACCTACACGCTGCCCTTCGGCTTGCAGCTGGGTTATGGCCTGACCTATCAGGGCAGCTTCTACCTGAACAATGCGCAGACGACGCCGACCACGGTCCTTTACAAGTCGGACGACTATCTGGTGCACCGCGCCATGCTGTCCTACCCCGTTACCGACAAGTTCAGCGCACAGCTCAACGTTCAGAACTTCACGAACGAGAAATATTACACCAACATTCGGAACAATGGCTGGGCCAATCCGGGTGAGGGCCGTTCCTGGGTGCTGACCCTGGGCTACAAGCTCTAACTTTAGACCTAAGACCCCCCGGCACGTCCCGGCCGGGGTCCGGGCGGGCGGCGACACACTCCTGGCTATTGGCCAGACTCCTCGAGTCGCCGCCCGCTCAAATTTGCTGAATCATTGCCAGCGGAAACATCGCAATTGATTCGCATTATGGTTCTCGCTATGGGCCGGGGAAGGGAGGCGCTGCCATGCTGCAAGCTGCAAGCCAGCCGTTTGACGATTATGAACCCGACCTGCGGCAGGATCTGCCTCATGCCCCTGCGGGCGCAGCGTCGGCGGTCCCGTCCTCGTCCCCCGTCACGGAACGCTATGGCGCTAAGGGCCGTCCGAATATTCCCGCGATCGTCGCGATCATTGTCGTCCATGCCTTGCTGATCGGCGCGCTGATTCAGGTGCGCAACCATGTGCAGCGCATGGAGGAGGCGAAGCTGACGGTGGTCAATCTCAGCCCGCCGCCACCCCCGCCGCCCGCTGCCGAAACGCCGCCCCCGCCCGCCAAGCCGGAAGTCGTGTCCCCGCTACCGATCGTGCAGACGCCGGTTCCGCCGGCGCCGCAGGTGCAGACCACGCCCGATCCCACCCCGGTCCCGACTCCCGCGCCTGTTGCCGTCGCAGTGCCCGGTCCGCCAGCGCCCGTCGCGCCGCCGGCCCCGCCCAGCATGGTGCAGGGTGGCGATCTCGGCACGCAGATGGTGGCCGGAAAGCCGCCGCGCTACCCGATCGAAAGCCGCCGTAAACATGAGCAGGGCACGGTCGTCCTCACGCTGATCCTTGGCGTGGACGGTGCCGTCGAAACGCTGGTCGTGTCGCAGAGCAGCGGCTCGCCCCGGCTGGACAATGCTGCGCGCGACGCGGTGAAGGGCTGGCGCTGGAAGCCGACCATCCGCGGCGGGCAACCGGTGCGGGTCAAGGGCGTCGTCGAAATCCCCTTCGTCTTGCGAACCGACGCCGCCTGACGCACAGGCTGTTGCACCATGCTGATCGCCATTCCCGACCTGATCGACGCGCCCGGCGTCGCCGCCATTCGCGCCATCATCGACGCTGCCGAATGGGTGGACGGCAATGCCACCTCCGGCCATCAGTCCGCGCTGGTGAAGCGCAACATGCAATTGCCGGAGGACTGCGCCGCAGCCCGGCAGGCGGGGCAGATGGTGCTCGATGCGCTGGGCCGATCGCCACTGTTCATCGCCGCCGCGTTGCCGCTGCGGATTTTCCCGCCTTTCTTCAACAGCTATGCCAGTGGTCAGGCGTTCGGCCTGCATGTCGACAATGCGATGCGCATGCAGCCGGGCACCGGCATGCGCATCCGCTCCGACCTGTCGATCACTGTCTTTCTGGAGGAACCCGACGCCTATGATGGCGGGGAACTGACCATCGAAACCCTGTTCGGCGTGCAGCAGGTGAAGCTGCCGGCCGGCCATGCGGTCCTCTATCCTTCCTCCTCGCTGCACCGGGTCGAACCCGTCACGCGCGGGCGGCGCGTGGCCAGCTTCTTCTGGGTCCAGTCGATGATCCGCGACGACAGCGCTCGCCAGATGCTGTTCGACCTCGACCGCAGCGTACAGGGCGTCGCGGCGGATCTGGGGCAGGATCATTCCGAAGTCGTTCGCCTGACCGGCCTCTATCACAATCTCCTGCGCCGCTGGGCCGACGCCTGAAAAGTGCGCTGCGGTTAGCGACCAAAGGCAGACGTAAATCCTCCCCGCGCGTAGCGGGGGGAGGGGGACCGTTCGCGTAGCGAATGGTGGAGGGGAAATGGCGCAGCATTGCGCATTTCCCCTCCACCGCCTTCGGCGGTCCCCCTCCCCAAGCGAGCTTGGGGAGGATTAGGGGATAGTCTCTTAACCATCCAAATCTGTCCTACCGATCCCCGCCTTGCTAAGGCTTCAGCCATTCTGTCTCACGCCGGACAGGCTCGCAGACCTAGAAATAAAATTTCCTACTTCTGTTTCAATATGTCGAGATTCGCGGGACATATGCGAAGTTAAGCGCCGCTGTTCCTATTTTCTCACGCCAGCATAGCCGCCAGCCGGGGCGTCATATATTCCTGCGCGCCGGCCGATGTCCGCAGCACCAGCCGGGCGGCCAGATCGTGGCGGGTGGCCAGTTGCATGCCCTTGTCCGGCCCCATCACGGTGATCGCGGTCGCCCAGGCGTCGGCCATCATCGTCTGTTCGTGCAGCACCGTGACCGATGCGACACCCTGCATGATCGGCGCGCCTGTGGCTGGATCGATGCTGTGGGACAGGCGGCTCCCGCCTTCCAGCCGGAAGCGGCGATAGTCGCCCGATGTCGCGACGGCGAGGTGGCACAGCGCAACCCGCAGCGTCGGCACAATCAGGTCCGGTGGCGCCTCGACATCCACCCACCAGGGCTGCATGTCGGGCCTGATGCCATCGCCGCGCAATTCCCCGCCAATCTCGACGAGAAAGTGGACGATGCCCAGCACACGGAGTTCCGCCGCGACCGCATCGACGGCAAAGCCCTTGGCAATGCCGGAAAAATCCAGCGTCACGTCCGCCAGTCGGCGCGCCCGCCCGCCATCGAGTTCGATGCAACTCCACGGCGCGGGGATGACCGTCGACACGGACTGCGCGCCGGGACCGAAGCCCCATTGGTCGACCAGCCGACCGATGGCGGGGTCGAAGGCGCCACCCGACAGCCGCGCCATTTCCAGCCCGGCGGCCAGCACCGTCCGCATCTCATCCGGGATCGGCACCCATGCGCCCGCTGCCAGCCGGTTGAAGCGGCTGATGACGGAGTCCGGCTCCCAATTACTCATCTGCGCGATAATGCGCGCCAGCACCGCCTCGATCGCAGCCTGACAGCCCGCTGGCGGATCGACGATCTGCGCCGACCAGCTTGTCCCCATGGTGGGGCCGCCAAATGCGACGATAGCGCCCGAAGGCTGCCGCCCGGCAAAATGCTCGGGCGACAGGTCGGGCGCTATCGCGACACGGGTAAAGCCGGGATGGGACGCTGTCAGGGCGCCAGCACTTCCAGCGTGGTGATGTAGGAGGTGCGGCGCTGCGGCGGACCGGCGGGCGCCTGCGGACGCGGGCCCTGTGGGGCGCCGGCACCGGGGCCGCCAGGAGCACCCGGACCGCCGGGGCCACCTTCGCCACCGCCCTCACGGCCGCCGCCCAGGCTGGCGTTCAGCCAGTACATGCCCGGCGTCGGCCACTTTACCGACACCTTGCCATCCTTGTCGGCGGTCAGGTCCATCTGGCCCAGCGCGTCGCGATAGCGAATGCCGCCGGGGATGACGGTGACCTTCAGGCCCGCTGCCGGCTTGCCGTCCAGCAGGAACTGGAAGGTCGCGGCTTCGCCCGACACCAGATCATTGGGGTGGGTCACGGGGACGAATTCGATGCCCTCGCCGGTCGGCTTGAAGATGGTGCTGGTCGGCGCGCCCAGCGTCACGAAAATCTCGTTGCGGTTGGACATTTCGGCGGTCTGAACGTCGGTCGCTCCGGCGGGAATGGCGCTCGCCAGCTTATCCTTGGTCGTGCCGCGCGGCAGCCGTTCCTGCTTGCCGTTCAGCATATAGCTGCCCATCACGCCGGTCGAAACATTGGCGATGCGATAGGTGCCCGGTTTGGTCAGATGCACGTCGAAGGTCGACCGATATTTGCCCTTGGCGGCATTTTCGATCTTGCCGGTCGCGCCGTCGGGCTCGGTCACGGCGATATTGTCCGTGCCCATCGGGAAATGTTCGAAATAGAAAAGGTCGTTGGAGACCGCCGCGTCTACCGTGACCCAGCTATCGGCGCCCGACAGGGTGGTGGACGATGGCAGCATCCACTGGCGGTGCGCCTGCGCCGCGCCGGACAGCATCAGGGCGGCTATTGCGCCCGCGATCAGATATTTGGCCTTCATGGACTATCCCTTTATTTGCTGAAAGTCAGGGCAACGGCGCCCAGTTCGCTGCTGCCGGCTGCCTTCACGGTCGCGCCCGGCTTGGGCGGCCAGGAGAAGGGCAGGCGGACGACTTCGCGACCGCCGACTTCGCGTGCGGCTTCGACCAGCAACGTGTAATTGCCCGGCGCCAGCTGGCCCAGTGGTCCCTTGCCGGATGTGAAGGCGATCTTGTTGTCACCCGGCGCACGGGTGGCGCCGGTCACGCCGTTGGCCGGGAAGCTCATCGCCCGTCCGGAGGCGCGCCACCACTGGCGCACATCGCGCAGCCATTTGGTGCCTTCGCCGTTCCGCTTCGCCCCGTCATACCAGACGGACAGGCTACGCGGCGTGGCGCCTTCCTTCTCGATCCAGATGGCGACATAGGGCCGATGATATTCGGCGACCGACAGACGCGGAATATTGACGCTCAGGTTCAGCGTCTCTGCGCTGGCCGGCGTGGCGGCAGCGCCGAGCGCGGCCGTGCCGGTCAGCAACAGGCGGTGGCGGATCTGCATGGATGGTCCCCCTTAATGGATGAAGATGATGGCGAGGATCGCCGGAATGGCGAGGCCGGCCGCGACCAGCGGCCAGGTGCTCGGGCGTTTCTTGGCGTGCAGTTGCAGCAGCAGCAGTCCGGTCAGCGCAAACAGGAAACAGGCGACCGCAAAAATATCGATGAACCATTTCCACGCTGTGCCGGCATTGCGCCCCTTGTGCAGGTCGTTCAGATAGCTGATCCAGCCGCGGCTGGTGCTTTCGCTGGTCACGCCGCCGCTATGCCGGTCGATCGCGACCCAGCCGTCGCCGCCGGGGCGCGGCAACGCCAGATAGACTTCGTCCGCCGACCATTCGGCCACGCCTTCGCCACTCTGGCCGATTTCCTTCTCGACCCAGGTTGCGACAGGGGCGGGCAGGGGCTTCTTGGCATCTGGGGCATCGTCGGCCGCTACCTGCTTCAACAGATCAGCGGGCAAGGTCGCGCTTTTCTCGACCGTTTTCGGCGCGCCCTCGACATCGGCGGCATGGTTCAGCGTGATGCCGGTGAAGGCGAAGGCCAACAGGCCAATCAGGCTGATTGCCGAACTCACCCAATGCCAGGTGTGAAGCTGCTTCATCCAGAAGGCCTTGGCGCTCTTCTTCTTGGGCGTCTGGATACGGGCGGTTCCGTGCATCGGGAAAGCGGCTGGTCCTGCGGTGAATAGAGAGGTCGAAATACCGTGAGCCAATCGCAATTGCAAACGAGTCGCAGCCGGAAAATTGTATTAAAATGTAAGCTGCGGGAACGATGGGCGATCTGCGGCGTCAGACGGCGTCGGCGGCGCGCTATTGACGGGGGGGGCTATCCCTTCTAGCCGCAGTGTTTGCTGGATGTAACACGGGTCAGCCATGGCCGGTACGTCTCATATTGGATCGGCCCGCTCTTCAGGAGAGCGAATGAAGGCCGCTGCTAGGAATAAGATATGCTGCTGCCGGCCGTTGCTGCGGGAATGATGATGATGGGCGCGCAGGCTGAGGCTGATGCGCCGCAGCTGGCTATGGCCGCCGTGGCAGAAGCAGAGCTGGCGCAGGCCAGTGCGCCCGCGCCCGCTGCAACCGAAACGGCGCCACCTGCCACCGTCGACACGCCGCCTCCGCCGCCCGCCGCTACGGGCGATCAGCCGCAGGATATCGTCGTCACCGGCGAAAAGGGCGCGCCCAAGGGCGATCCGCTGGAACAGCTCAACGCCAAGAGCTTCGAGGCGGTGCAGTCGGTCGATAAGGCCGTCGTGGAGCCGGTGGCCAAGGCCTATAACAAGGGCCTGCCGCGCCCGGTGCGCAAGGGGCTGCGCAACTTCTTCTCCAATCTGGGCGAACCGATCGTGTTCGCCGCCTATCTGCTCCAGTTCAAGCCGGGCAAGGCGGCGGAGACGGCCGGGCGCTTCGGGGTCAATTCGACGCTGGGTTTCCTGGGCCTGTTCGACGTCGCCAAACGCAAGCCCTTCTATCTGCCGCACCGGGACAATGGCCTTGCCAATACGCTGGGCTATTATGGCGTCGGGCCGGGGCCATATATGTATCTGCCGATCGTCGGGCCGACCACGCTGCGCGACATCATCGGCGATACGGTCGACAAGATGATCCTGCCCTTCGCCGTGGGCAAGCCGTTCAACACGCCGACCTATGTCATCCCCGCGACCGTCCTCAACCAGTTGGGCGAGCGCGCGGCCTTCGACGAGACGATTCAGGAAATCCGCAAGGAGGATGATCCCTACACTGTCTACAAGAATCTCTACATGAAGCAGCGCAAGGCGGAGATCGAGGCGCTGCATGGCCGCGTTTCCGATGAGCCGGTCGTGCCGATCTATGGCGAGCGGATGCCCACGCCCGGCAAGAAAGGCGCGCCCAAGGTGACGATACCGGATCAGGACGCCCCGGCGGCAGATGATCCGGACACCGACCAGCCCCAATAAGCAGCCGCTTCGTCGGACATGAAAAAGGCTCCATCCCGGTCGGGATGGAGCCTTTTTCGTTCCTGTCAGGCGGATCAGCGGCCCAATAGGCCGCGTGCCTGCCCGGCAATCTCGGCCAGCATCGCGACATTGGGCGTCGCGGCCGCCTTGGCGCGGTGGACCAGCGACCGGAATTGCTGGATGCGCGCGCCCTTGGCCTTCAGCCATTCCTCGACATGCAGGGCAATATCCTTGCCTTTACCCTGCGCCAGGAAGTCGAGCCGCACCTGCTGCATGTCGCGCGCCACGCCGGAAATCAGCAGCCGCTCCCACGGGTCGGACGGCTCCATGCGGGCGGCGGTGGACTGGACCCAGTCGATGCCGACCGCTTCGCCCAGATGGGTGAAGGCGCGGGTCAGCGCGATCTCTTCCAGATCCAGCCGTGCGGCGAGCGCCGCGATGCCGACGGCGCCGTCCAGCTTGAACAGGCCGGCGGTCCGCACCGCCAGGGCTTCGGGCGCGCCGAGGCCCAGCAGACGATCGGTCACGGCATTGACCCGGCGTTGCGCCTCGCTGGTCAGCAGATCGTCGACCTGCGCGGCCAGTGCGCCGACGCCCTTCGCCAGCCGCTCATGCCCCTGTGCGGGCAGGCTACCGGCGGGCAGCGCACGCAATATGTCGGCGATCTGCGCCCGCATCCCGCTTGCAATGTTGCTGAACAGCGCAAGCCGCGCCGCTTCGGACATGTCGGCCGCGTCGATATCGTCCCACAAAGTGCGGATATCGTAGAGCCGCTCCGCGATCAGGAAGGCGCTGGCAAGGTCGGCGAGCGAACAGCCCTCTTCCTCGGCCAGTTCGAACGGATGGATCAGACCAAGCCGGTTGACGATCCGGTTCGCCACCTTGGTCGCGATGATTTCCTTCTTCAGCGCATGGGCCGCGATCGCATCCGCTTCCTTCTTCTGCATCGCAGGGGGGAAGGCGGCGGCCAGTTCGGTGCCCATGCTGGCGTCCGTCGCCAGATCGCCATGCTCGATCGCGTCCTGCAAAGCGAGCTTGGCGGTGGAAAGCAGAACGGCCAGTTCCGGGCGGGTGAGGCCCTGCCCATCCTGTCCCCGGCGCAGCAACTGGTCGTTGGCGGCCAGTCCCTCGACCTGACGGTCCAGACGCCCGGTTTCCTCGAACGTCTCGATCAGGCGGACATAGGAAGCCAGATCGGCCGCGCCGCCCGCTTCGGCAATCGACAGGCCCAGCGCCTGAAGACGATTATCCTCCAGCACGATCGCCCCGACCGCGTCGGTCATGCTCTCCAGCAGCGCGTTGCGCTTGTCGAAGGGCAGGCGGCCTTCCGCCATTTCCTTGTTCAGCGCTATCTTGATGTTCACTTCATTGTCCGAACAATCGACGCCGGCCGAATTGTCGATGAAGTCGGTATTGATCCGCCCGCCACGCAGCGAGAAGGCGATACGGCCCGCCTGGGTTGTACCCAGATTGGCGCCTTCGCCCACCACCTTGACGCGCAGCTGCTCGGCATTGACGCGCAGGCGATCATTGGCGGGGTCGCCGACATCGCCATGGCTCTGCGCCGCTGCCTTCACATAGGTGCCGATGCCGCCGAACCACAGCAGGTCGGCCGGCGCCTTCAGGATCGCGGAGATGAGCGCGGCCGGCTCCATTTCCTTGTCCGTCACGTCCAGTATCGCCTGCATTTCGGGCGTCAGCGCGATGCGCTTCAGGCTACGGGAAAAGACGCCGCCGCCTTTGGAGATCAGCGCCTTGTCATAATCCTCCCAGCTTGAGCGGGGCAGGGCGAACATGCGGTTGCGCTCTTCCCAGCTCTTCGCGGGATCGGGCGCGGGGTCGAAGAAGATATGACGATGGTCGAACGCGGCGACCAGCTTGATCGCCTTGCTGAGCAGCATGCCGTTGCCGAACACGTCGCCCGACATGTCGCCGCAACCCACGACGCTGACCGACTCGCTCTGCACGTCGATGCCCATTTCGGCAAAGTGCCGCTGCACGCTGATCCAGGCGCCCTTGGCGGTGATGCCCATCGCCTTATGGTCATAGCCGTTGGAGCCGCCGCTGGCGAAGGCGTCGCCCAGCCAGAAACCCTGTTCCAGCGCGATCGCATTGGCAACGTCGCTGAAGGTCGCGGTGCCCTTGTCGGCGGCGACCACGAAATAGGGATCGTCGCCGTCATGGATGACGACATCGCTGGGGTGCTTCACCTTGTTCTTCACGATATTGTCGGTGATCGACAACAGCGATCGGATGAAGATGCGATAGCTTTCGGTGCCTTCGGCCAGCCATGCGTCGCGATCGACCTGTGGGCTGGGCAATTGCTTGGGATAGAAGCCACCCTTCGCACCGGTCGGCACGATCACGGCATTCTTCACGCGCTGCGCCTTCATCAGGCCCAGGATTTCGGTGCGGAAATCGTCGCGACGATCCGACCAGCGCAGGCCGCCACGCGCCACCGGCCCGGCGCGCAGGTGGATGCCCTCGACGCGCGGGGAATAGACCCAGATTTCGCGCCATGGCAGCGGCGCGGGCAGGCCCGGCACCAAGGCGCTGTCCAGCTTGAACGCCAGCGCTTCCTGCGCGGCGGGCGCATAGAAATTGGTGCGCAGCGTCGCGGTGATGACGGCGCGCAGCAGCCGCAGCACGCGGTCCTCGTCGATCGCCGTCACCTGTTCCAGCCCGGCATCGATCTCGGCCTGCGCCTGCACGATACGGTCACCAGCGCCATCCTGCGCGGCGGGATCATGCAGCGCTTCGAACAGGGTGATCAGATTGTCGGTGACGCCCTGCGCCTTGCGCAGGGTTTCGGCGAAGGTCGCCATGCCATAGGCCACGCCCGCCTGCCGCAAATAGCGATACAGCGCGCGGAACAGCACCACCGATCGCGGTGCCAGCCCGGCGGTGACGATCAGTTCGTTGAACCGGTCATTTTCGGCATGGCCTTCCAGCACCTGCGCGATCGCTTCGGTGACGATGTCGGCGCGGTCCACCACCGCCTGTGCTTGGCCGCCCGCCGGCAGTTCGAGCACGAAACGCTGCACATGGCCCAGCGAGCCGCCGTCTATGGCGGTCGTCATCTCCTCGATCACGCGGAAGCCGAAATTCTCGAACACAGGCACGACTTCGGACAAGGCGACGGTGTCTTGGCTGTAGAGTTTCAGCCGCAGCCGCTCGGCGCTGTCTTCCGGGTTGCGATAGATGCGGATCGACTTGTCGCCCTCGCCCGACAGGCCGTGGATCAGGCGAATGTCGATGGCGGCCTCTTCAGGGCCGGCGCCGTTGCGGTAGGCGAGGGGGAAGCCGCCGCCATAGCGCTGCGCCAGCGCAGCGGCGCGGCCCGGCTCTTCGGTGGTTGCCAGCGCTTCTTCGACCGCAGGAATCCAGCCGCGGACCATCTGCTTGAGCATCCGGTCCAGCGCCACATCATCCGGCACGACGCCACCGTCGCGCAGATCGAGCGTGATGCGCAGCAGCGCCAGGCCGCCTTCCTCCAGCGCGATCGACCAGCTGAGTACCGTGCCATGGCTTTTGAGCGCTAGCATGTCCTGAATGCTCGTGCGCCGTGCCGTCGATAATTCCTCGCGCGGCAACCAGACGAAGGCGTAGAGATGGCGGGCGAGCGCGCTGGTGGCGAGCGCCAGTTTGGGGCGTGGCCGATCCGTCAGTGACATGAATGTCAGTGCCAGCCGCTCCAGCGTGTCGCGATCGAAACCGATGGTGATGTCGTGGGGCAGCGCGGTCAGCGCATGGGCCAGCGTCTTGCCGGCATGGCCTGACGGATCGAAGCCGAACTTGTCCATCAGCGTGGACAGGGCCGATCGCAGCAGGGGCACCTTGTCCGGCGTCGCGGCCAGACCCGAACTGGTCCACATGCCCGCATGGATCGACAGCGCCTTGACCTGCTTGCCTTCGCGCACCGGGATGATGACGAGGTCCAACAGCACATGGCGATGCACGCGCGACAGGCGACTGGACTTGATGATCAGCGGGGTGCGCTTGCCTTCCTCGAACCAGGTGAAGGCGGCTTCCAGCGAGGCCGGCGCGATCAGCGGCCGGTCATGCCTGGTGCAGATGCCGAGCGGCGCGCTGCTAGAGCCGTCGCGGCTGACGATTTCATGGCCGGTCTGGGTGAAGTGGCGAGCGAGGAACCAGCGCAGCAGGGCAGCGCCTTCCTCATCTGGCACCGCGTCAGCATCGGCGGCCATCGCCGCCTGCATACGGGGCCAGTCTGCCACGGCGGCGCGCACGTCCGACAGAGTTTCCTGCAACGCCTTTTCCAGCGCGCGGCGCGCCTTGGAATCGGCCCGGTCGGTTTCGACGTAAATCATCGATTCTCGACGGGCGCCGGGCGCCTCGTCGTCGAGGATGGCGGAGAGAGGGCCGTCACTCTTGCGCTCCACCGACAGAACGGGGTGCAGCAGTCGATGAATGGTGATGTCCGCAGCGGCCAGCGCATTGGCGATCGAATCCACCAGAAACGGCATGTCGTCATTGACGATGGCCAGCCGCATGAAGCGGCCATTGGCGCCTTCGCCCAGCGTTTCCATCGCGATCGCCGCGTGGCCGGTCTTGCGGCCATTGGCGGTCGCGCCCAGGAAAGAGGCTGCTGCGGTCAGCGCCGCTTCGTCCAGCCCCTCGCTTTCGCCGGGCAGGGCGCCCTTGCTCAGCGCGTCTTCCAGCGCCTTGCGGATGTTGTTGTCGACTTCCTTGCTTTTCGCTTCAACCAGCGCCGTCATTCGCTCCACCTCTCACAGCGGGTGCTGCCCGCTTCGATCGTAAACGGAGGAGACGCCGGATCGCCGCCATGCGACTCCTCTGCTTGGGGCGCCTATATGCGCTCGGTGACAGGGTGGCTCAACCCTTCACGCGAAATATAATTTCTGATTTTTGAAATTATATGATGCAACGCAACATGGCCCGCGCGGTCGGGCGGGGCGTGCGATCGCCGCCTTTATCGGCCAGACGTCGGGCCATGTCGAGCCGGAATATGGCTAAAAAGATGCCTTTTTGCCATCGCCACGCGATACGCGGCGATGGTGTGATCAGGAGCCAGCGACGGTGATCACTCGCTGACCCAAATCCGAATCCTCTGGCAGGGCAGCGACGATCGCCAATGTGCCGTCCGCCTCCCGCCGGGCGATGACCACGGCCAGACCATCCGCATCGGTGGCGACGGCAACCGGATCGATCGCAACCGCGGCCCTGATCGCGGCGCGGGCCTTCTGGCGCCTGTCGGGCCGGGCAGGGGCGTCAACTTTGCGCGCGGCGCGTTCTTCCTGAACCAGTGCCTTGAGGCCGCCGCGATAGGCGGCCAGATAATCGCTGAGCGCACCGACGTCCAATCCCGCCTTCATCGCATGGTCGAGCGCGGTCGCATATTCGGTGATGCGCGTCTTGTCATAGGTTGCGCCGAAGACCAGCTTGATGATGGCCGTCATCGGGCTACGCGCCTGCGCCTTCACCCCATAGTCAGCCAGCAGTTCGGCATAATCGTCCGGCCGCACCTTTGCCACCAGTGCAAAGTCGTAAGAAAGGCTGACCGCACGATAGAGCGCGGCATGACTGCGCGCCTCGCTGATGCGGACACGGGCGGCGCCATCGCGGGCGAGCGCCAGCCAGTCGGACAGGGAGGCGTCGTCGGGCGGGCATTCCATGCCGGTCAGGTCGAGCGTGTCGTCCTCCTCCTCGTCCTCGTCCGCCTCGAAATAGTTGGAAGCGGCCGGAGCGGCAGGACCATCGGCCCAGATCGGCGTGCTGCTCTGTTGCGCCGGAGCGGTGCGCAGCGCTTCGCCGACCTCCTGCTCCAGCGTTTCGGTTTCGCTGCGGCTCGCCGCTTCCTTCCAGTTGATGACGCCGAACACGAAGTCGATCGTCTCGTCATCGGAGGAGAAGGGCATCAATATGCCGCGATACATGATCTCCGCATTGCGCTGGTTCACGAACTCGGCTTCGAAGCCGATGGGCGCGGCATTGGCGATGATCTGAAGATAATGGTCGGTCAGCCGCGACAGCAGCGATCGGGCCGGCACGTCGTTGATATAATCGATCGTCCCTTCGATCTCGCACTCCTGGCGCAGCGCGGTGCCCAGATAGACGATGGCGGGATTATCGAGTCCGACGCTGAAATCGAGCAGCACCGCATGCGGACCGAAATCTTCCAGTTGGTCCGGCACCAGATCTTCGATCGAGGGCAGGGTGCGGTCGCCCAGCAGCGAAGCCCAATAATTATAGGCGCGCACCTGCATGCGCCGCTCGTCGGAAACGAGGGCCGGCGGATTTTCGACCTCCATGGCATCGGCATAGTCGAAATCATCTTCGTCATTGGCGGCGTCATGCCCCCGCAGGGTGTCCATCCAATCGTCCCTATCTCAGGCCAGAATGCGGCATTGTCGGATCGGACCATCGCATTGGATGGTAAATTTGCGGTAAATAGGCCGCCGTGCTGCGGGTTTTGCGCGACGAATGCGAAAAGAAGCAAAAGGATGCAAATGCCCGCTTGTCCTTCGCCCCGACCGCTGTTATCTGCCCGCCCCGACGCCGCTTTAGCTCAGTTGGTAGAGCACATCATTCGTAATGATGGGGTCACGTGTTCGAGTCACGTAAGCGGCACCAGCCTTTCAGTAGGAAACCCCTGAAATCGCTAGCGAAAGTGCCTTCCGGTTAAAGTCCGGGCGGTTGTCTGCTGTATGTGCCTTTGGGCTTGATCCAGTGGGTGCCGGTAGGACGAGCGTGGAGCGGTTGGGAACCGGTGAACAAGAAGGACTTTGATGCGAGGATATAGGGAACCGGGTCTTCATGACCGGGCCGCCGCAGCCAAGGCTGCCAAGGACAAAGCGCTGGAGTTGCTGCGTAACAAAGCGCCGCTCAGCGAAGCCGAACAGGCAGAGCGGCTGGCCAAAAGTGCTGCAAAAGAAGCCGCTGCTCAGGAACGGCGTGAAGCGATGCTGCGCGAGCGGGAAGCCGCGAAGATCGCCAAGCGCGAGAAGGCGGCAGCGGCCAAACCCGTGATCCTGACCGAAGCGGAGCGCAAGGCGGTCCGCGATGCGCGCTACGCAGCGCGCAAGGCGCGTAAATAGGCGGAATGTTAGTCCAGTCAGGCAATTCCGGCGCAGTCGATCCCACTCCCTATCCGCAGGATGTAGAAGTCGTAGATATAGCGGACATACCCGGCGGCGGGATATTGCGCCTCCTCAAGTCCGACGATCATTATTCGATACACTTCGGTTCGGAAGAACTGATGGGCAGTTGCGACCATGTCTCGGAAGAGGCTTTGGCGACCATGACCTGGCAGCGCCTTGGCAATCGCGATGGCGATGTGCTGATCGGCGGGCTGGGCATGGGCTTTACCTTAGGGGCGGCTTTGTCTGCCTGGTCGCTACAGTCGTCCATCACGGTGGCGGAACTGGTGCCCAAGGTCGTGACCTGGGCAAAAGGGCCGCTGGCGCATATCTTCGGCGACCATCTTTCCGACCCGCGCCTGACCATCGATGTCAGCGATGTGCATGATGTGATCGCCGCCGCGCAGGGCCGCTATGACGCGATCCTGCTGGATGTCGATAATGGCCCTGACGGTATGATACAGCCCGAAAATGAGCGACTCTATTGCAACTGGGGCCTGCGCTCGGCGCATGCCGCGCTTAAGAACGACGGTATTCTGGCAATCTGGTCTGCTTATCCTGCGGCAGGGTTTGACCGCAGTCTGGAAGACGCTGGCTTCAGCGTGGAAGAACAGAGCGTGCCCGCATTCGTCGGCAGTGATGGCGAATTTCATCATATCTGGTTCGCAACGAAGGCGAGGCGCTAGGAAAAGCTCGGTCTGAGTAGCCCCTAGATTTCTGGACGCCTTCTATCCTAATTTTGGGGCCGGGTGGCATGCGCGCATGCCGCCCGGTTCCCCGTCTCTGCGAAGGCCAGCCCAAGGTGCCGATGGCTGAGACGACGATTCAGCAAGAGACGGTGAAGCTGACGATGGCTTCGAATGGTCATACTGGACTGTTTCGTGTTGCGCGATATGGAAGGCGACATGAACGCTCCGGCAGACCGCACGGCCATCCGCAACGCGGCGGCCAATATCACCATCGTCGATGCCGCGCGCACGGTGATCGCCGAACTCGGTCTGGCAGGCATGAGCCTGCGGACCGTTGCGGAGCAGGCAGAGATGTCGGTCGGATCGATCAGCTATCGTATCGGCGATCGCGCTGCGCTGGTCACGGCTGTCATCGCACGCGAGATCGAACTTGCTGACGCCGTGGCCAAGGGTTTCCTGCTGCGGCTCAACGGGATCGAACCGGTCGGTGCGGGTTTGCTGCCCGATCTGGTTGGCGCCTGGCTCGACCTGATGGCGGGCGAGCAGCGCATCTCGGCCATTGTTACCTGTGAACTGGCGCTGCTCGCCAGCCGGATACCAGAAACCGTGCCAGATGTGCCCCGGCTGATCGATCGGTCGGCGGCGATGTGGCGGGAGATGCTGAAGATGTCGCCGGACGGCGACCGGCTGGCTGATGCGATCCACGCCTATTGCCTTGACGAGCGCCCCTTCTCGATCGCGCTTGGCGACATGGCCGACTATCGGTTGTTGCGCCAGTCGACCATACGAGCTTTGTTGCGCGATCCGGCGGAGGCACCTGCGCCGGCGGCAAGCCAATGGCATATGGCGTTGGTCGATCGCCTCGCAGTGCCATCGGCCGATGCACTGGACGCCGCCGACATCATACCCCAGGGCCCCAAGGCCGCGCTGGCCGACCATGTCGCCGACCTGATCGTCGCAGATGGCGTGGGCGCGCTGTCGCACCGCGCGGTCGCCCAGGCGTCGGGCATGGCAGCGTCGAGCGTCGCCCATCATTTCCCGACCCATCGCGACATCGTCTTCGGCGGGGTGGAGGCGATCTATCGTCGGATGCGGACGGACATTCGCGCCTCGAACGGCACCGCGCCTGGCAGCGGCACGATTATCCAACTGACCCATGAGAGCGCACTGCTTGCCAATCGCAATCCTGCCTTTCTGCCTTTCGCGATCGATATGCGACGGCGGCGAGCGGAAAATGTCCATGTGCAGGTGGCGGAATGGATCGGCGTGCCGGTCGATGGCGATCGCGCACGGATACAGGCAATCGTCGTCGCGCTGATCGGCCATGGCCTTGAAATCCTTGCTCGCGGCGCGCTGGCCGAGCCGTTTCCAGACATGTCCCGGCATTTCGCAAGAATCGAACGATCGTCTTAAATATAAATTTAATTGGATAAATTGATCGAACGATCGTCTTAAAACGGTAAAGTTGCGATTCTAGTGCGCGGCCCAACGGTTCGATGGGACGGAGCAAGAATCATGTTCGGGTACAAGACAAAGCGCGGCCTCTTGCTGCTTTCGACGATGCTGGTCGGCGGCACCCTGCCGCTGGGCATGGGCATCGCCCAGGCGCAGGACGCCGCCGAAGCGGGTGAGGCACTGCCGGAAATCGTGGTGACGGCCGAACGCCGTAGCGAGAGCAGCCAGAAGGTGCCGCTGGCGATCCAGTCGATTACCGGCGATACATTGGCCAAGACCGGCTACACCTCGGTCACCGACCTTCAATATACGATGCCGGGCGTGCAATATGACCCGACCCAGGGTGCGGCCTTCCAGATCCGCGGCGTCGGTAGCACGTCCTTCGATTTTTCCAATGCCAAGTCGGTCAGCGTCGTCGTCGATGATGTGGTGATGGATGGCCAGCGCGCCAACGGCCTGACCGGGCTGGTCGATATCGAGCACGTTGACGTGCTGATGGGGCCGCAGGGCACGCTGTTCGGCAAGAATGCGACCTCTGGCGTGATCGCGGTGACCACCGGCAAGCCGAAGATCGGTGACCTGTCGGTGCGTGCCAGCGCCAGCTTCGGCGAGCATGAAGAGCGCATCCTGAACGGCACCGTCAATATTCCGCTGGGACCGATCGCGGCGTTGCGGGTGTCCGGCTTCGACCAGGCGTTCGACGGGTTCGGCCGTAATGTGACGCTCAACCGGCTGGTCGGATCGCAGCATGAATATGGCGGCCGCGCGAAGCTCTATCTGGAGCCGTCGGACAGCTTCAATCTGATGCTGTCGGGCGACTATGCCTATCATTGGGACAGCAGTGTGCGCACGCCGGTGTCGGGCCAGTCAGCCGCTCTGACAGCGATCCTTAACAATCTTGGCGTCTATCCCGGTCCCAGGAGCGCCGATACGGCTGACTCCTCTTTCGGCGAAATCACGACGGAAGAATATGGCACCTCGCTGCGGATCAACGCGAAGTTGGGCGATCATGATCTGACCTCGATCACCGCTTACCGACTGACCCGATATGATAATTCGACCCCAGCGAACCTCGCGCCGGCCGATCAATATGCCTATATTCCGTTCAACCTGGGATATCTGGATACAGACAAGGTCAGCCAGGAAATCCATCTGGCTTCGCCGACTGGAGGTTTCGTCGAATATCTGGTGGGGGTCTTCTACAACAAGCTCCATGCCCGCCAAATCCAGGCCCAATGGGCAACGCTGGGAACGCCGCTCTATGATGCGAACGGTACGCCGCTCCAAACGCTGTACGCCTTGACCGGCGCGGCCGGGATCGATGCCAATGCTTCGCTGTTTGATGCCAATAATGAAACGATTGCGGCCTTTGGCCAGTTTAAGTTCAACTTCACGCCAGCGCTAAGCCTAACGCTGGGTGGGCGCTACACGCACGACAATAACTCGCAGAGCCTGGATTTCATCACCGTCAATGCACAGGCCATTGCCGGCTACACCCCGACATTTGTGGGATCGAGCGCCGCGCCGGCGATCGATTTCGGCCGGGTGAAGGGCGACAATTTCTCCTATCGCATCGCCCCGCAATGGCAGGTCAGGGACAATGTCATGCTCTATGCGAGCTATTCGACCGGCTACAAGCCAGCCGGTATCGCCTTCGTCGGCAACAAATATGCGCCTTACAAGGATGAGACGGTCAAGGCCTGGGAAGCGGGCATCAAGTCGGAATGGTTCGGCCGCCGCCTGCGCCTGAACCTCGACATCTTCCGGTCCGACTTCAAGGATTTCCAGGCAACCATCCTGACCAAGATCCCCGACGGGGCGGGCGGTCTGCTCGACGCGACGGTGATCGGCAATGCCGGCGGCCTGCGCACCCAGGGCGTGGAAGGCAATGTCGCGGTCCAGCCGGTGAAGGGCCTGACCCTGTCGGGGGCGCTGACCTATACCGACGCCAAGTTCACCGACTATGTCTATAACACCACTACCGACTATACCGGATCGCGCCTGACCAACTCGCCCAAATGGGCGGGTACGGCGGCGATCGACTATGAAACCGAATTCGGGTCGGGCTTTGGCGTGCGCGCCCATGCCGATTATGCCTATCGCAGCGAATATTGGACCGTGGTGGGCCAGCCGGATTATTCCAATGTGCCCGGCTATGGCCTGGTCAATGGCCGCCTGACCTTCAGCCTGCCCAGCAAGACGGTCGAATTTGGTGTCTATGCCCGCAATCTGTTCGAAAAATATTTCTCGACCGGCTGGCAGCAATATGGGGCGCTGGGCCTGCTCCACTACACCTCGCCCAATGCGCGCCGCACGGTTGGCGGTTTCGTCAACGTCAGTTTCTGATCTTCCACAGAGCCTTCGGGGAAGCACAATCATGAACAAGACGATTGCTGGCGGAATCGCCGCCGCCGCGCTCATCGCGAGCGCGGCTTGGGGAGAGCAGGCGATGGACAGCGCAGCGCGGGACGATGCGCTGTCCATCAACCAGATTCAGGTGGTGGGCACGCATAACAGCTATGCCATGCCCGCAGACCCGCGCGTCATGGCGCTGATGGCGCCGCGCCTGGCTGCGTTGATGGAAAAGATGGGGCTGCCGATGACACCAGCCCAGCGCGCGGCGATGGAGGATGAGCATCCCGGCCGCCTGACCGACATGGCCAAGACGCTGGATTATGTGCAGATGCCTTTGCAGGCGCAGTTGCGCAGCGGGGTGCGCAGCATCGAACTGGACCTGCAACCCGACCCCAAGGGCGGCGCCTATGCCGACCCGTTGCCCTATCGCCAGTTGCGCGAACAGGGTGCGACTGATCTGGCGCCGATTTATGCCGAGGAACTGCGCAAGCCGGGGATCAAGGTCTTCCATGTCGCCGACCTCGATTTCCGCAGCCAATGCCCCAGCTTCCGCTCCTGCCTGACCCTGCTGAAACAATGGTCCGACAGCGAACCGGACCATAGCCCGGTCTTCATCCTGCTGGAGCCCAAACTGTCTGGCCTGGACCGTGCCATTCCCGGTGCGGCGACCGTGCCGCCCTTCGACCAGGCGGCGTTCGACGAGGTGGACGAGAGCATCCGCACGATCCTGGGCCGCGACAAGGTTTTCGCGCCCGACGATCTGCGCGGTTCCATGCCGACGCTGGAGGCCGCGGCGCTCGCCAAGCGCTGGCCGAGCGTGCAGGCGGCGCGGGGCAAGTTCATCTTCCTGTTCCTGGTGCCGGGCATGAACCTGCCGGCTTTCGCCCCCTATCTGGACGGTCGGCCGTCGTTGCAGGGGCGTATGGCCTTCGTCCAGGGCAAGCCCGGCATGGCCCACACCGCCTTCATGCTGTTCGACAATGCGCTGAGCCATGGCGCGGAAATCAGGGACGCGGTGAAGAAGGGCTATCTGGTGCGTGCCCGCGCCGACATCGACACCGTCGACGCGCGCAATGACGACGCCCGCCGCCGCGATGCGGCGCTGGCGAGCGGGGCGCAGATCATCTCCACCGATTATCTGAGCGCGCCCAACGTCTATGCCAATGGCTATCATCTGGCGCCCTTCGCCCATGGCTGGCGCTGCAATAGCGTCGTCGCCAAATGCAATGTCGGCAAATGATGAAGGCTGATCTGTCCCGCCGCGCGATGCTTGGCATCTGCGCGGCGGGCGTGGCCGCACCGGTCCTTGCCGCGCCCAACAAGGGAAAGCGTGATTTCCCGAAAGACTTCCTCTGGGGCTCGGCGACCGCCGCGCATCAGGTGGAAGGCAATAATGCCGCGTCCGACATGTGGCTGCTGGAACATGTGAAGCCGACCCTGTTCGTCGAGCCGTCCGGTGATGCCTGCGACAGCCTACAACGCTGGGCGCAGGATCTGGATCTGGTGAAGGCACTGGGCCTCAACGCCTATCGCTTCGGCATCGAATGGGCGCGGATCGAGCCGGAACCGGGCCAGTTTTCCACCGCGATGCTGGACCATTATGGCCGGATGGTCGACGGCTGTCTGGCGCGCGGCCTGGCGCCGATCGTCACTTTCAGCCATTTCAGCGTGCCGCGATGGTTCGCGGGGCAGGGGCATTTCCAGTCGCCTGACGGCGCCGATATCTTCGCCCGCTTCTGCGACCGGGCGATGCGTCATCTGGGCGATCGCATCGCCTATGCCGTGACGCTCAATGAACCCAATGTCTCGGCGCTGCTGCGTTTCGTTGCGCTGCCGCCCGCCTTCATGGGCGGCGTCAAGGCGATGCTGGGCGCTGCGGCCAGGGCGTCGGGCATGCCCGGCTTTGCCAGCGCGCTGTTCAGCGAACAGGATGTGACGCCAGCCATGGTCGCCGCGCATATCAAGGCCTATCAGGCAATCAAGGCGTTGCGACCCGCACTACCGGTCGGCGTCGGGCTGGCGGTCGAGGACGACCAACTTGTCGGCGAAGATGACAGTTATCGGGCGGCTAAGCGCCGGGCGGTCTATGCACCCTGGTTTGATGTGACCCGGACCCATGCCGATTTCATCGGCGTCCAAAACTATACCCGTCGCCGCTACGATACCAAGGGACTGGTCCCGCCGCCGGCTGGCGCGCCGATGGCGAGCGACGGCCGCGAAATCTACCCGGCATCGCTCGGCAACAGCGTGCGTTACGCCCATCAGGGTACGGGTAAGCCAGTCCTGATTACCGAAAGCGGCATCGCAGCGAGCGACGATGCCCTCCGCCAAGCCTATATCCCGCAATCGTTGCGGGGGTTGAAGGTGGTGATGGACGAAGGCGTGCCGGTGCTGGGCTACACCCACTGGTCGCTGCTCGACAATTTTGAATGGATATCGGGCTATGGCCCGCAATTCGGCCTGGTGTCGGTGGACCGCAAGAGTTTTGTGCGCCAGGCGAAACCTAGAGCGGGATGACGTTTGGCTGATTCAAGCGGGATTCCCTTTGGGGTGATTTTCTGATTCAAGATGCTTGCTGGGCATGGAGGCCAGCGAGCATGGCGAAA
>NZ_FOGE01000079.1 GCF_900111125.1 Sphingobium sp. YR768 | reverse complement strand
GCCAGATGCTGAATAGCCCCGGAAATACCGACCGCGACATAGATTTCGGGCGCCACGATCTTGCCGGTCTGCCCGACCTGATAGTCGTTGGGCACATAGCCGGCATCCACCGCCGCGCGCGATGCGCCGACCGCCGCACCCAGCTTGTCCGCCAGCGGGAAGATCACTTCCTCGAAGGTCGGACCGTCCTTGAGCGCCCGGCCACCCGACACGATGATCTTGGCACTGGTCAGCTCCGGCCGTTCCAGCTTGGCGATCTCGGCACCGACGAAGGACGAAATCCCCTTGTCCCCGGTCGAGGCGACGGCTTCCACCGTGCCAGCACCGCCCTCGCGCTCGGCCTTCTCGAACGCCGTGCCACGTACGGTGATCACCTTCCTGGCGTCCTTGCTCTTCACCGTCGCAATCGCATTGCCGGCATAGATAGGCCGCGTGAACGTGTCTTCGCTTTCGACCGACAATATGTCGCTGATCTGCATCACGTCGAGCAGCGCAGCGACGCGCGGCGCGATATTCTTGCCATTGCTGGTCGCGGGCGCGACGAAGGCGTCATGGCTGGCCATCAGCTCGACCACCAGAGGCGCGACATTCTCGGCCAGCGCATGACCGAAAGCCGCATCATCGGCGACATGCACCTTGCCAACACCAGCGATCTTCGCGGCCTCGGCGGCCACGCCATCCACGCCCGCGCCGGCCACCAGCAGATGCACTTCACCCAGCTTCGATGCTGCGGTGACGGCGGAGAGGGTCGCGTCCTTGACCGCGCCGCCCTCATGTTCAACCCACACAAGAGTCTTCGTCATGGCTTATACTCCCAGAGCCTTGAGCTTGGCGACCAGTTCATCGACATCGGCGACCTTCACGCCAGCCGATCGCTTGGCCGGTTCCGTCACCTTCAGCGTCTCCAGACGCGCAGCGATGTCCACGCCATAATCGGCGGGGGTCTTGTTCGCCAAAGGCTTGGCCTTTGCCTTCATGATGTTGGGCAGCGAGGCATAGCGCGGCTCGTTCAAACGCAGGTCGGTGGTGATGATCGCCGGAACGTTCAGCTTCACCGTCTCCAGACCGCCATCGACTTCGCGGGTCACGCTGACCTTGTCGCCCTCGACCTCCACCTTGCTGGCGAAAGTCCCCTGCGGCAAGCCCAGCAGCGCGGCCAGCATCTGGCCGGTCTGGTTGCTGTCATCGTCGATCGCCTGCTTGCCCAGGATGATCAGGCTGGCGCCTTCCTCTTCCTGCACCTTGGCCAGCAGCTTGGCGACGCCCAGCGGTTCCACTTCATCGTCGGTCTGGATCAGGATCGCCCGGTCAGCGCCCATGGCCAGCGCGGTGCGCAGCGTATCCTGCGCCTTCGCCACACCGATCGACACCGCCACGACCTCGGTCGCCACGCCCTTTTCCTTCAGGCGAATGGCTTCCTCGACCGCGATCTCGTCAAACGGGTTCATGCTCATCTTGACGTTCGCAAGCTC
>NZ_FOGE01000034.1 GCF_900111125.1 Sphingobium sp. YR768 | reverse complement strand
GCATCGGATCGCTGCTCGATGCTTTCAGTCCCGCAGAATGCCGCAAATATCTCATCAATTCCGGATACGGATCAATCTGATGTCATCCGACTCTAAATCTTTCCAGTTCGGCTCTGCGTTATCTTAGCTGCCCTTTTTACAATAGATAGTTGCTTTCATTGCATATTCGAAGCGCATGAACGCAGCTATAAATTCGCAAATAAGCGCAGCGTCGATCTGAAGCTCTTCAAATGGCGACTTCAATGCGCCGCGCCCCAACTCGGCCCCGTGCCAATCTCCACGCCGAGCGGGACGCTCAGCTTCACGATCGGCTCGGCCGCGCTCTCCATCACCTGCCGGATGACCGCGCTGGCCGCTTCCACGTCGCCTTCGGGCAGTTCGAACACCAGTTCGTCATGCACTTGCAGCAGCATCCTGACGTTGGGCAGGGCCGCCGCCTCCAGCGCCGGTCCCATGCGCGCCATCGCCCGTTTGATGATGTCGGCGCTGGTCCCCTGAATCGGCGCGTTGATCGCGGCGCGTTCGGCGCCCTGCCGTTCGTGCTGGACCGATGCTTTTATGCGCGGGAACCAGGTTTTCCGGCCGAACAGCGTTTCGGTATAGCCACGCTCGCGGGCCTTCTCGATCGTTTCGTTGATATAGATGCTGATGCCGGGGAAGCGCTCATAATAGCGGCTGATCATGTCCTGCGCCTCGTCCGCGCTGATCTCCAGCCGACCGGCCAGCCCCCAGCGCGAAATGCCGTAGAGGATGGCGAAGTTGATCGTCTTCGCCCGGCCGCGCGTGTCGCGATTGACCTCGCCGAAGAGCTGCGTCGCGGTGGCGGCGTGAATGTCCTCGCCATTGGCGAAGGCTTCCTTCAGTGCAGGCACGTCGGCCATGTGGGCCGCCAGCCGCAGTTCGATCTGGCTATAGTCCGCCGCCAGGATGACATTGCCCGGTTCCGCGATGAAGGCATGGCGGATCTGCCGGCCGACTTCGGTGCGGATCGGGATATTCTGGAGGTTCGGATCGGTCGAGGACAGGCGACCGGTCTGCGCGCCGGTCAGCGAATAGCTGGTGTGGACGCGGCCTGTATCCTTGTTGATCTGCGCCTGAAGCGCGTCGGTGTAAGTGGACTTCAGCTTCGATAGCTGCCGCCATTCCAGCACTTTGCCGGCGATCGGCGCGCCTTGGGCGGCCAACTGCTCCAGGATGGTGACGTCGGTGGAGTAGGCGCCCGACTTGCCCTTCTTCCCACCCTTATACCCCATCTTGTCGAACAGGATCGCGCCCAGTTGCTGGGTGGAGCCTATGGCGAAGGGTTGCCCTGCAATCTCGTGAATCTCGGTTTCCAGCGCGGCGATGCCGGCGGTGAATTCGGCCGACAGGCGGGACAGATGCTCGCGATCGACCTTGATCCCCTGATGCTCCATGCCTGCGATCACGCCGACCAGCGGCCGGTCGACCAGTTCATAGACGCGGTTTACGCCCTCGTTGGCGACGCGCGTCTTGAACCGCTTCCACAGGCGCAGCGTCACATCGGCATCCTCGGCCGCATATTCAGTGGCGCGGGGCAGGGGGACTTCGGCGAAGCTGATCTGGCTCTTGCCGGTGCCGACCACCTCCTTGAAGCTTATACATGTATGATTGAGGTGGGTCTTCGCCGCCTCGTCCATGCCATGACCAGCCAGCGATTGCCCTGCATCCAGGTCGAAGCTCATGACGATCGTGTCATCATAGGGTGCGATCTCGATACCGTGACGGCGGAGCACGGTCAGGTCATATTTCAGATTCTGGCCGATCTTGAGGATGGAGTCATCCTCCAGCAACGGCTTCAGCTTGGCGATGACCAGCGCCTTGTCGAGCTGCTCGGGGCGTTCGGCGAACATGTCGGTGCCGCCATGGCCGACCGGGATGTAGCAGGCCTTGTTGGGGCCGGTGGCCAGGCTGACGCCGACCAGCTGGCAGGATATGGCGTCGAGCATGTCCGTCTCGGTATCGACCGCCACCAGCCCCTCGGCATAGGCGGCGGCGATCCAGCGGTCGAGCGCCTCCTCCGTCACGACGGTTTCATAGAGGCTGCGATCGATCGCCGGTTCTTCCGCAGGCGCCGGTGCGGTGGGGGCCGCAGGTGCGCTGGCCGTCGCGGTCGCTGCTACCGGGGCGGCAGCGGCTGGCCCGCCGAGGCGGTTGAGCAATGTCTTGAAGCCGTGGTGCGACAAAAATTCCTGCAAAGGCTCCTTGGGAATGCCCTTGAGCGTCAGATCGTCCAGCGGTTCGGGCAGGTCCATGCTGTCATGCAGCGCCACCAGCCGCCGCGACAGCCGGGCCATGTCGGCATGGGCGATCAGGTTTTCCTGCATCTTCGACTTCTTCATCGAAGGAGCAGCCTCCAGCGCGGCCTCCAGCGATCCATATTCGGTGATCAGCTTGGCCGCCGTCTTGGGACCGATGCCGGGGATGCCGGGGACGTTATCCACGCTGTCGCCCATCAGCGCGAGGACGTCGCCCAACTGCTCGGGCTGCACGCCGAACTTGCCGACCACATAGTCCGCGCCGCGCCGCTCATTCTTCATCGTGTCGTACATGTCGACGCCGGGCTGGATCAGCTGCATCAGATCCTTGTCGGAGCTGACGATGGTGACATGCCATCCCGCGCGCACGGCGGCCTGCGTGTAACTCGCGATGATGTCGTCGGCCTCGAACCCCGCTTCCTCGATGCACGGCAGGGAGAAGGCGCGGGTCGCGTCGCGGATCATCGGGAATTGCGGGACCAGATCCTCCGGCGCGGGCGGACGGTTCGCCTTATACTGGTCGTACATGTCGTTGCGGAAGGTGTGCGATCCCTTGTCCAGCACCACGGCCAGATGGGTGGGGCCTTCCGCTTTACCCAGTTCCTCCGCCAGCTTCCACAGCATCGTCGTATAGCCATAGACCGCGCCGACCGGCTGGCCATGCTGGTTGGTGAGCGGGGGAAGCTGATGATAGGCGCGGAAGATATAGCCGCTGCCGTCGACGAGATAGAGATGATTCTGGGTCATGGGGGAGGGGATAGCGGGTAAAGAGCGCCCCCTCCAGCCTTCAGGACCAGTCGCGCGTCAATGCCTCCGCCGTGGCGTCCATCAGACGCGGCTCGCCGCTGCCGGTCAGGGCATAGGACATGTCGCCGCGCCGCCAATAGGCGACCGATTCCGCCCCTTCCTGCACCGCGTCGGGCCGCTCGGGCGCGCGGCTGCGATCACGGAGCGCAAAGAGCGAGAAATTCTGTCCTCCTTCCGTTTTCACCGCGATCACCAGCGCCGGGCCGCGTTCGGTGGGGAAAAGCTGCACGTCGGTCACGCGCCAGTTGTCGGGCAGATGCGGCATGGCGATCTTGGTATTGAAGGCGATTTCGCGGGCGTCATATTTGGGCGTTTCCACCTGCGACACCATGGCGGCGCGCATCATGGCGATGCGGTGCGAATTGACTGCATAGTCGACATAGTCGGGTGGGCCGGAGGGGCGCAGGAAGACCATTGCCAGACCGGCGGCGGCCGCGAGCGGGGCGACCAGAGGCAGGGACCGGCGCCATCGGGGCCCGGCAGGCATCGCCTTCAACCGGGCGGCGCTGTCGAGCATCGCTTGGGGCGGGCTGTCCGGCTGCGGGGTCATCAGGCGCAGCGCGCTGCGGGTCGACAGGTCGGCCATGACCTGCGCCGCCTGATCGGGATGGCGGGACAGATGGGTTTCCACCACGAAGCGGCGGGGCAGGTCCAGCTGATCATCGACATAGGCGTCGATCTCCAGCGCGTTCACGTCATTGGTCATCTTGTCCTCCCACAATCCGCAGGCGCGGCGCTAACGTCTTCGAAGATGGCCCACTCTCTTCGCGCAGCGCGGCGCGTGCCCGCGACAGGCGCGACATCACCGTGCCGATCGGCACGCTCAGCACGTCGGCCGCCTGTTGATAACTCATCCCCTCGATCGCGGTGAGGTGCAGCACGGCGCGCTGGGCGTCGGGCAGGGCAGCAAAGCCCCGCGCAATCTCCGCCAGTCGGACATGCTCCTCCTGCTGCGGATCGATGCTGGACGTCAGACTCTCGGCAAAACGGTCGTTGCGCCGGGCTTCGGCCGCCTGTCGCCGCTTGCCCGACACGAAGACATTATGGACGATCGCCAGCAGCCACCGGGTGCGGCTGCGTTCGGGCTGATAGGTCGCCTTGCGCTCGATCGCGCGGAGCAGGGCGTCCTGCACGACATCGTCGGCATCCACATCGTCACGGGCCAGGACGCGTGCATAGCGGCGCATCGCCCGCAGGTCCGCTTCCATGTCGTGCCGGTCGTCCATCATCGTCGCTTATCCCGTGCCGGTGCGGGGCGGGCAAGCGGCAAGCAGTCGGGGCGATGGCTGACGCGGCAGAAGGCCGGCATAGGCCTGCACCACGGCGTCCAGCACATCCTCCCACCGATAGGCCGATGCCGCCTGTGCCGCCGCCTGCCGCATCGTAGCGAGCCGGTCCGGATGGCGCATCATGGCGATGGCCGCGTCGGCATAGGCCATGGCATCGGCGGGCGGCAGCAACAGGCCGGTGCGGTCGTGGTCGATCAGGGCGCTGGCGCTCGGCACATCGGCCGACAGCACCGCAAGGCCGGATGCCATCGCCTCCAGATTGACGTTGCCGAACGCTTCGGTGACGCTGGGGTTGATCAGCAGGTCGGCGCTCGCCACCGCCCGGCCCAGATCGGTGCCGCTCTGATGCCCCAGAAAGGTGGCGTTAGGGAGTCGCTGGGCCAGCCAGCCGCGCGCCGGCCCTTCGCCCACGATCAGCGGGCGGACATGATGGCCCTGCGCCCGGATCGCGGCGATCGCATCGGCAAAGATGCCAAGGCCCTTTTCCAGCACCAGCCGCCCGAAGAAGAGCGGCACGATATCGCTATCCTCATAGCCATGGGCGGCGCGGAAGGCGGGATCGCGCAAGCTGGGCGAAAAGCCATGGGGATCGATGCCCCGGCTCCAGATCGCGACCCTGTCTGCGCCATGGCGGGCCGCCATCTCGTCGCGGATCGGCGGGGTCGGCGCCAGGATCAGGTCCGCGTCGCCATAAAAGCGATTGAGGTAGCGCTCCATCGTTCCGCGCAGGAAGGACAGGCGATAATAGTCCAGATAGGTTTCGAACCGGGTATGCAGGCTGGCGACGACGGGAATGCCGCGTGACCGGCCATAATGTTGCGCCTGCCGTCCCAATCGGTCGGGGCAGGACAAATGGATGATGTCCGGCGCAAAGGCTTCCAGATCGCGCCTTACCCCGCGCGTCAGGCCGATTGCGACCCGATATTCCGGGCGGCCCGGAATGGCGAGTGAGGGCACCGACCGGACATCGCCGATCGACTGGAAAGCGGGCCAAGGCGCGGTCGGCGAATAGATGCGCACCGCCATCCCGGCCCGGTGCAGCAAATGTCCGACCAGCCGGTTGAGCGCGCGATTGGCGCCATCCTGCACGCAATCATAATTGCCGGAAAACAGGGCGACGCGGATCGGTCGGCGACCGGACCGGTCGGGGCGCAGGGGGACGATATTCTGGTCGGTCGGGAACGGGCTATGGGCATTCATGACCGGCTTACGCCTGTCGGGGGTGGTTTATTCCCTGCGAAAGCCAGCTATGGAAATAGGATGTGCGCCGCTTAACTTCGCATGTTTCCCGCGGATTCTGACATTTTGTTGCGCTGCCTTGATCCTATCGGAAAGGGGCGATGTTCAAGGTCTGGCGCGATTATGACGGTTGGAGAGGGGATAGGATAGTTATACGCCGCCGGCTTCGTCCTGCGGCGGGACGACCGGCTCCATCGGCCGCCGCACGCCCAGCGCATGGCCGATCAGCAGCACGGGCAGCAACACGCCGATCCCCACGAAGATGGCCATCAGCCGTTCGAGCGCCGGTTCCAGCCCGACGGCATCATAGCGATCGGGCACCAAAGTCACCAGCACGGCCAGCGTGAATTGCGTGCCGATATAGCGATGGGCCGGGTCGCCATTTTCCAGATGCCGGCCCAGCGTCACGCCGATCAGCGTGCCGATCAGCAGCAGCGTGGGCGATCCGTTCGCGGCGAAGAGGAAGGCGGCGGCAAAGAGCGCACCGACGCCGCAGCCGATGATCCGCTGAAGGATGCGGCGGCTGACGGGGACCAGCCCGCTATGGCCGATGCCGGTGATCGGCAGGACCATCACCGCCATGACCATGATCGCCCCCTGCGCCAGCGCGGGCAGGCGGAAAGCTGCGCCCAAAGCCACCAGCAGCGCCAGCGCGACCCCAGCCTGACAGGCGTGGCGGAAGGCGTCGCGATGCCACCGCGCGCTGGGTGGCGGCGGATTGGGCGGGGCGGGCCAGCGCCGCCGCAGGCTGAGCGTGGACAACAGGCTGACGACCAGACAGGCGGCAATGCCCGCCACCGTTTCCAATATGCGGGTCTGGACGAAATCGCGCAGCGCGATGTCGGGATGCTCCAGCTTGTCGAGCATCACCATGGCGAAGGTCAGGCCGAAGAAGAGCCAGGCATAGGAACGGCGCGAGGCGATCGCTGCATAGAGGCTGACCGTGCCCACCAGCATCATCGCCAGCGCGGCCAGCGGCCAGCCGGGCAATATGACCGGCGCCGCCGCCAGCGCCAGCCCGCCGCCCGCCACCGTGCCGACGATGCGCAGCGCCCCGCGCATCAGCGTTTCGGTCACATGGCCGCGCATCACCATATAGCCGGCAAAGGCGGCCCAGGAGACATGATGCGCGCCCAGCAGATGCGCGAACAGGATCGCCAGCAGCACCGACGCGGCGCATTCCGCCTCGTCAATCGTGCGCGGGGTCACCCGATCCAGCAGCTTTGTGCCTGATGCCATGCCTATCCCATGCCGCACGGCGAAGGCGATTGCCAGCCTGCGACGGAACAAGTGGCCGCGCCGATTATTTCCGATCCGTTTCCGGGCTGTTTGTGGGAGGGGCGGATATGAAGGCGGCGCGTATCGTGGCGGTTCTGGCAGGGTTGCTATCCATGTCTGCCCTTGCTGCGGCAAAGGAATCGACGGGGCGCGATCTCTGTGCGGATCGGCCGGGCCTCGGCACGCCAGCCTGTACGGTGGAGCCGGGGCATATGGTCTTCGAAGTCGGGCTGGGCGACTGGACGCACGAGCGCGATGCGCAGAGTCGCACCGACACGATCGAGGCGGGCGATATGCTGCTGCGGGTCGGGCTGACCGACGATCTGGAGGCGCAATGGGGCTGGAGCGCCTATGGCCATGTCCGCACGCGCGACCGGTTGAGCGGCGCGGTCGACCGGGATGATGGCGTGGGCGACATGACGCTGGCGCTGCGGCGGAACCTGCATAATCCGGACGGATCGGGCTTTTCGGTCGCGCTGATGCCCTATGCCAGCCTGCCCGTCGGGGGAAAAGCGATCGGCGCGGGGGACTGGGGCGCGGGCCTGCTGCTGCCGGTCAGTTTCGATCTGGGCCATGGCCTGTCGCTGGGCGTGACGCCGGAGGTCGATGCGGCGGTGGACGAGGATGGCGACGGCCGCCATCTGGCCTTTGGCAGCGTCATCGGGCTGGACGTGGCGCTGGGCGATACCCTGTCGGCGACGATCGAAACCTCGTTGATGCGGGATGATGATCCTGGCGACCATGAAACGCAGGCACTGGGCGGGCTGGCGCTGGCCTGGCAGCCGACCGACGCCATGCAGTTCGACATCGGCGTTGCGACCGGCCTGAACAGCGCCAGTCCGGACAGTGAAGTCTATCTGGGACTGGCGCGGCGTTTTTAGAGCATGAGGTTATAACCATAACCCGTTCGCCCTGAGCCTGTCGAAGGGCGCGTAAGGTTCGTTCCTATCGCGCGTGCTTCGACAAGCTCAGCACGAACGGAGTAAGTTAAAGCATGTTGCGCCAGTGCACGTCGCTAAACCAGCCCGCTTCATCACCGTTCGTGGTTGGCCGCGACCGCCTTGGCCACGCCCTGCATCAGCGCCCAGCGTTCGGGGATCGACACGGTGGTCGATCCGATCATCACCGCGACCGCATAGCTGGTGCCATCGGGCGCGGTCATGATGCCGATATCGTTGAAACCGGTGGAGCGCGGCGGCAGATCCTGCCCGGTGCCGGTCTTGTGCAGATAGGACCAGCCCGGCGGCACGCCGCCCTTGATCCGCTGCGGCCCGGTCTTGGCTTCCGACATGATCGACAGCAACAGGCGGGACGAGGCGCTGGACAGCATTTCATTCTGCTTCAGCTTCGCCAGCGCCTGCACGATCGAGGCGGGGGCCGCGCCGTCTGGCGGATTGGCCAGATAATTGTCGAGCGCCTTCACTCGCACTGCCATCGGCAGCTTGGCGCGGGCGGCGTAGAAATTGCGGCCGATCGAATAATCCTGTCGCCAGTCCATGCCCGCCGTCGCCGACTGCAACAGCCGTTCGCCGGGGCCAAAGCGGATATCCTTGATCATCCGCCGGGCCAGGAAGCCGCGCACCGCATCCGGCCCGCCGACCGCGCGCAGCAGCGTGTCGTTGGCGGTATTGTCGCTCTGCGTCATCGCCCGGCGCATCAGGTCGGAATAGCTGCTGGTCCAGCCGCCATTTTGCGCGACCAGCGCGGCGGTCGGCTGATGGAACAGGGTCAGGTCGTTGCGGGTGATGGTGGTCGTGTCGGCCAGCCGCAGCTTGCCCCGGTCGACCGCGTCGAGGAAGGTCATCGACACCCAGAGCTTGGACACGCTCTGCTGCGGGAACAGGGCGTTGCCATTCCAGGCGACGGTCCAGTCGGAGCCGATGCGGCGGACGGCGATGCCCACCTTGCCCCGGAAGCTCTGCCCCAGATTGCGCACGACATTGACCAGCGCGGGCGGCGGCGCCTCATGCTGGTCGACGGCCTGATAGGGCAAGGGCGGGTTGACGACCGGGCGGATCGGCCAGGTGTTGGTCGTGGGCTGCGGGCGGCCGGGCAATGGCTTTTGCGGTGATGCGGCAGCGGCCTCCGCCCGGCGCGGTTCGGGCGCACCCACGCAGGCGGACAATGCCGCCATCAACAGGACCAGGCGCGCCGATCCGCCCCGGCTTTTATTCGATGTCATCCGCGTCCCCGCACTCTTTACAGGCCATAAGGCGCGGCCTGCCCCATATCCGGCAAGGTCCGTGCGACGAATGATTCCACAAATGCGATATAAGGAGGATGAATGCCGCAACCTACCGGATCGGGCAGGACGTGCGCTCAGTTGCGGTTCAGCGGCGGACGGGCAATAGCGGCGGCATGATCGGGATGATGGACAGACGGGCATGGCTGCTGGGTGCAGCGGCGGCAGGGATGATGGCGGGTGGTGGCGTGGCATCGGCCGCGCCCTTTGCATCGCGCAGGATCGCCGTGACGGTGCGGGGCCAAGGGCGTGATGTTCTGCTGGTCCCCGGTCTGGCGAGCGGACCGGGCATCTGGAACGGGGTGGTCGGAGCCTTGCCGGGCTATCGCTATCATCTGGTCCATGTGCGTGGTTTTGCAGGCCTTGCGCCGGAGGCCAACGCCAGCGGCACGCTGTTGCAACCGATCGCCGATGAAATTGCCCGCTATGTGCAGGGCGCCGGGCTGAAGCGTCCGGCGATCGTCGGCCATTCCATGGGCGGCACGCTGGCGCTGCTGCTGGGGCTGAAGGGGCTGGCGGGCCGGGTCATGGTGGTCGACATGCTGCCGGCCGGTGCGGCGATGGTCTGCGGCACGGCGAGCGGCATGGGCTTTCTGGCCGATCAGTTGAGCGGCTATCTGACCGGGACGGCGGCGGGGCGGCGCTATCTGGCGCAGATGGTCGGGCAAATGCCTGGCGCGCAGGGCAGCGATCCCGACGTCATCGCCAATGCGCTGCGCGATCTGGCGAACACCGATCTTGGCCCGCAATTGCCGCGCCTCGCCGTGCCGCTGGAGGTGGTCTATGCGGTCGGATCGGACATGCAGCAGGCCGCCGCGATCACCAGCCGCTTCCGCACCGACTATGCCGGCAAGAAGGATGCGCGGTTGAAGGCGATCGGCCCCAGCGGCCATCTGGTGATGGCGGACCAGCCCGCCCGCTTCACCGCGACGCTCAGGGATTTTCTGACCATTTGACGCCGGTCAAAGCGGGCGCGGGAGAGGGCGGATAGGGAAGAGATCCCGGATGCGCTTGCAGCGCGTCCCTCCTCCACCTCATGGCGCGGCGTCCACTACCCCGGACGACCGCGCCGTTTTTTATGGCGCCAGCACCGTGTCCACCGCCCGGTCCAGCGTTTCGGGATAGTCGAGCGTGTAATGGAGGCCCCGGCTTTCCTTGCGGTGGAGGGCGGAGCGGACGACGAGGCGGGCGACTTCCAGCAGGTTGCGCAATTCGATCAGGTCGGGCGTGACGCGGAAATTGCCGTAATATTCGTCCACTTCCTTCGCCAGCAGGTCGATGCGGTGCTGGGCGCGCTCCAGCCGTTTGGTGGTGCGGACGATGCCGACATAGTCCCACATGAAACGGCGGATTTCCTTCCAATTATGCTGGACGATGACCTCTTCGTCGCCATTGGTGACGCGGCTTTCGTCCCATGGCCGGATCGGCGGCGGCGGGGGCAACTCGTCCCAATGCGCCCGGATATGCTTGGCCGCCGCCTCGCCGAAGACGAAACATTCGAGCAGCGAGTTGGACGCCAGACGGTTCGCGCCGTGCAGGCCGCTTTCGCTGACTTCGCCGGCGGCATAGAGGCCGGGCAGGTCGGTGCGGCCGTCCAGATCGATCACCACGCCGCCGCAGGTATAATGTTGCGCGGGGACGACCGGGATAGGCTCCCTGGTGATGTCGATGTCGAGGTCCAGCAGGCGCGCATAGATGGTCGGGAAGTGGTGCTTCACGAATTCCGGGTCTTTATGGCTGATGTCCAGATGGACATAGTCCAGCCCCAGGCGCTTGATTTCATGGTCGATGGCGCGGGCCACCACGTCGCGCGGGGCGAGTTCGCCACGGGCGTCGAAGCGGGGCATGAAGCGCTCGCCGCCGCCGGCCACGCCGGGGGGCAGTTTCAGATGGCCGCCTTCGCCGCGCACCGCTTCGGTGATCAGGAAATTCTTGACCTCCAGATCATAGAGGCAGGTCGGGTGGAACTGGTTCATCTCCATGTTCGACACGCGGCAGCCCGCGCGCCAGGCCATGGCGATGCCGTCGCCGGTCGCGCCGCGCGGCGCGGTGGAGAAGAGATAGGTGCGGCCCGCCCCGCCGGTGCACAGGATCGTCGCGCGGCCCAGAATCGCGTCGACATGGCCGGTCGCCCGGTTGAAGGCATAGACGCCCCAGACATGGCCGTCGCCCGAATAGCGCTCCCCATGGCGGGAGGTGATCAGGTCGATCGCGACCATATCCTCCATCAGGGTGATGTTAGGATTGGCGCGGGCGGCCTTCAGCAGCGCGACCTGTACCGCATGGCCGGTGGCGTCATCGACATGGACGATGCGGCGGTGGCTATGGCCGCCCTCGCGGGTCAGGTGCCAGCGTTCGCCGAATTCTTCGCCGCCGTTGAAGGGCACGCCCAGATCGGCGAGCCGGTCGATCGCGGCGGGGGCTTCGGAGACGACGAATTCCACCGTTTCCAGATTGTTGAGGCCCGCGCCCGCGACCATCGTGTCATGGACATGTGCCTCGAAACTGTCACCCGCGTCGAGTACGGCGGCAATGCCGCCCTGCGCCCAGTTGGTCGACCCGCCATCCAGCGCGCCCTTGGCCAGCACCAGCACCTTGCGATCCTGCGCGAGGTTGATGGCGGCCGTCAGCCCCGCCGCGCCGGAACCAATGATGACGATGTCGTGGGTGGTGGTGGGCATCTGCGTTCTTGCTGCTTCTTACTTACTCCCCTCCCGCAGGCGGGAGGGGTTGGGGGTGGGCTTGCGCAAGGGTGGTTTTGATGTGCGACACCACGCCTTCAAGGTTTGTCATCACATCGTCATTGGAAATACGCAAGATTTGGAAGCCAAGCGAACGGCAGCATGCATCGCGTCGACTGTCATGGCTGACGTTCTGATAGTGGCTTGTGCCGTCAAGTTCGATGATGAACTTCCGCTCCCGGCACAGGAAGTCGGCGAAATAAGGACCGACTGGCATTTGACGGCTGAACTTCTGTCCCAGCTTTCGCCCCTTCAGGCACTGGCATAGCAATTGCTCAGGCGTGGTGACGCTGCTGCGTAATTCTTTTGCGCGAGCGGTCGCGCGTTGTTTGAAAGGTTGCGCTGGCCCACCCCCCGATCGGGGTAAACAGCGCCCCGCGCTGTTTAGGGCAATTTGGGGGATTGCCCGACCCCGATCGCCCCTCCCGTCAACGGGAGGGGGAACAGGTGGCGCTTCATCTCTCACTCAGCCGCCGCGGTCAGGTTGAGGAATACATCCTCCAGATCGGGGTCGCGCGTGACCACGTCGACGATGGCAAGGCCGCTCGCCTGCACGGCGCTGAGCACCTGGCCGGCATTGGCGCGGTCCTTCATATAGGTGATGGTCAGCGTGCGTTCGCCCGACAGTTCGACCTTTTCGAAACAGGGCGCGTCGGGGGCTACCGTCACGTCGCGGTCGACCGTGACCTGCACCACCTTTTCCTGCGCCATCGCGAGCAATTCGCGGGTCGGCTTGTCGGTGATGACCTGCCCATGGTTGATGATGCCGATACGGTCGCACAATTGCTCGGCTTCCTCCAGATAATGGGTGGTCAGCACGATCGTCACGCCCAGGGCATTCAATTCACGCACATATTGCCACAATTGCTGGCGCAGTTGCACGTCGACGCCGGCGGTCGGCTCGTCCAGCACCAGGATCGGCGGGCTGTGCACCATCGCCTTGGCCACCAGCAGGCGGCGCTTCATGCCGCCCGATAGCGTGCGGGCATAGGCGTTCGCCTTGTCGTCCAGATGGACCGCGCGCAGCAACTCCATCGACCGGCGCCTGTCCTTGGGCACGCCATAGAAGCCGGCGGTATTCTCCAGCGTCTCGAACGGGGTGAAGAAGGGGTCGAAGACGATTTCCTGCGGCACGATGCCGATGCTGTTCTTCGCATTGCGCGGGTGCGCGTCGATATCGAAGCCCCAGATGCTGACATCGCCGGCCGTCTTGTTCACCATGCCGGCCAGAATGTTGATCGTGGTCGACTTGCCGGCGCCATTGGGGCCGAGCAGCCCGTAAATCTGGCCGCGTGGGATAGTGAGATTGATCCCGTCGAGCGCGCGCTTGCCGCCCTTATAGACTTTGGTGAGGTTGCGGATCTCGATTGCGGCTTGCGGTGCGTCGGTCATGGCTGATCTCTATGGGGATCGTAGCGGGGGAAAGAAAGGGGGGATGTCCTCGTGGCGATATGACTGACAAAGTTCAGGATGTCGTCGGCTTACTTTGTAATCGGGATATGCTTGCGAATAGAATTGGGTGCAGAAAATCGAGATTAATGGATATTTCAGTTTAAAAATGAAATAAAGTATGCTTCATTCAGGAAGAGGATCTTTTCCTTCGAATACTAGTCCAGCATTTATGATGGTAACGCCTAGCTGATCCAAGTTCTTGTAGCCTTCCGATAGCTCTTGCAGTTCCAGCGTGCGGCTTGTGTCTTCTCCCTTTCGTGGCTTCCGTTTCAAAACATATTCTTCATCGGGACCGATTCCGGCCCAGAATCCATGGACTATGTCGTTACGAAGTTGGCGGAGTGGGACGTGTGCGATTATTATTTTATGAAGATAGGGGGTTGTATCATGATCTGGGCCAAGGTCGTGTATGGTCTTGCGTATTTCTATTTCATAAGAAGAAATTTGACTGTCTAGTAGATTGTCTCGCAGATTTACATAATCTACTTGGCGTATGCGCGAAAGCATGCCAGCTAGCATTCGTTCATGCTTAGCCCACGTCATGACAAATTGTCCAATCAAGAAAGGGACGGTAATCATGCGTGTTTGAGCTTTTGGTATTCCGGGCAATATTTCTGAAAATATGCGATCAATCATAAAATTAATCCTAAATTTATTAATTTTATCTGTGAAATTCACCGCATTATTTTGGTGATTAGGCAGTTTTCGAATGCTTATTTTCTTAATGGTGTGCCAAAATAAGTTAAAACTGATCGGCGATATCCATCAGGCCCAGCAGCTTCTTCGGCGCGATCTGGCGCCAGCTGGCGCGGAGGCGGTTGGCGATATGGTCCCAGTCGGTGTCGCCCAGATCGAGGCGGATGCCGACCCAGTCGGTGCCGAAATAGGCGGGGCGGTAATAGCGTTCCGGGTCCGCTTCCATCAGCGTCGCCTGTTCCTCCGGCGCGGTGGTTTTCACCAGCACGGCGATGATGCCGTCGCCATGATGATCGCGGGTGAAATAGGCGAATTTCTTGCCCTTCATGACGCCGAAACAGGGCATGCCGTGCGAGACGATCTCGTCCGCCTGCGGCAAGGCGAGCGCGGCTTCGCGGACCTTGTTCAGCAGCCAGTCGGGCTGGCGTTCGCGGGTGACGAAGCTGGCGAGGGTGCGGGAATAAAGCTGATGCTCGGCGATGAGGATGCGGGCAGCGAGGCTGCTTTCGGTGTCGCCGGGCAGGATCGCCACCGGGGTCTGGCCCAGGACCGGGCCGTCGTCCAGTTCGGCGGTGACGATATGCACCGAGCAGCCGGCATGGCTGTCCCCTGCGTCGATCGCGCGCTGGTGGGTGTCGAGGCCTTTGTATTTGGGCAGCAGGCTGGGGTGGATGTTGAGCATCCGACCTTCCCAGCCCGACACGAACTCCGGCGAGAGCAGGCGCATATAGCCGGCGAGCGCAACATAATGGGCGCCGGCGTCGCGTAGCTGCGCGTCGATGATGCGGTCGAACTCGGCGCGTTTGAGGCCCTTGTGGCTCTGGCCGAAGGTCGCGATGCCTTCTGCGGCGGCAAGGGCGAGGCCCGGCGCGTCGGGATCGTTGGCGGCGACCAGCACGATCTCATAGGGGCAATCGGCGGCCTTGGCTGCGTAGAGCAGGGCCGCCATGTTCGAGCCACGGCCGGAAATCAGGACGCCGACTTTTGCTTTGGCCATTTCAAAACTCCGTTCGGGCTGAGCCTGTCGAAGCCCTGCTCTTTCTATAAAGAGAAGTACGGCCCTTCGACAGGCTCAGGGCGAACGGAAAATTTTGATTGCTTACCCCAGATGCGTGGCGGACCAGTCCGCCTTGGCGCTCCAGGTCTCGGCGCTGCCCTTGACGGTGCATCCCTTTTCGCCTTCTTCCACCGCGCCGATGCGGAACACGGTTTCGCCCGCATCCTCCAGCGATTTCGTCACGGCGGCGACATGCGCCTCGTCCACGGCCAGCACCATGCCGACGCCGCAGTTGAAGGTGCGCGCCATTTCTTCCGGCTCGATATGGCCCTGCGCCTGGAGGAAGGCCATCAGGCGGGGTTGTTCCCACGCATCGGCGTCGACCGTGGCATGGGCGCCTTCGGGCAGGACGCGGGGGATGTTTTCCAGCAGGCCGCCGCCGGTGATGTGGGCCAGCGCATTGATCATGCCAGCGCGGACCAGCGGCAGCAGGCTCTTCACGTAAATCTTGGTCGGCGCCATCAGCGCGTCGATCAGCAGCACTTCATTGTCGAAGATCGCCGGGCGATCGAGCTTCCAGCCCTTGTCGGCGGCGAGGCGGCGAACCAACGAGAAGCCGTTCGAATGCACGCCCGAAGAGGCGAGGCCGATGAGGACGTCGCCGGCCTTCACCCGGTTGCCGGTCAGCGCCTTGCTGCGTTCCACCGCGCCGACGCAGAAGCCGGCAAGATCATAGTCGCCCGGACCGTACATGCCCGGCATTTCGGCGGTTTCGCCACCGATCAGCGCGCAGCCGGCCATGCGGCAGCCTTCCGCGATGCCGGCGATGACGCGCTCGGCCACGCCCGACTCCAGCTTGCCGGTGGCATAATAGTCGAGGAAGAAGAGGGGTTCTGCGCCCTGCACGATCAGGTCGTTGGCGCACATGGCGACCAGGTCGATGCCTACGCCGTCATGGCGATCATGGTCGATCGCCAGCTTCAGCTTGGTGCCGACGCCGTCATTGGCGGCGACCAGCAGCGGGTCGTCATAGCCCGCGGCCTTCAGGTCAAAAAAGCCGCCAAAACCGCCCAGTTCGGCGTCGGCGCCGGGGCGGCGGGTGGCCTTGGCCAGGGGCGCAATGGCGCGGACAAGGGCGTTGCCGGCGGCGATGTCGACGCCAGCCTTGGCGTAGCTGTAGGATTCGTTGTCGCTCATGAGGCTGCGCTCTACGGTCGAAACGGCGCTATGTCGAGTTTTGCACCGCCATAACCCATATCTCCGTTCGCCCTGAGCCTGTCGAAGGGCCGTTCTGCCTTATCCGGCCTCATCCAAAAGAAAGGGCGGGGCTTCGACAGGCTCAGCCCGAACGGGGAAAGGGGATGCCGGGTGCACCTATTGCCAACACGGACTCTTAGCTGGGGATAAGTCTCGCCTTGGCGCTTGGCATCACGGGCAAATCCCGCCAAAAGGGCGCCCGTGAGCCTGAGCCAGTCCCTTTTCCGCCCCGCAGCCGTCCTGCGCCTGCTCTCGCGGCCCGTCCAGATCCTGTTCGCCATCGCGCTGGGCCTCGCCGCTGCGGCGCTGTTCGCGCAGATGGAGGGGGAGCGGGGCGTGCCGCCGATCGCCAGCGGCGGCGATTTCGAGGTGCGCGGGGTAAAGGTCGACGTCTATGCCAAGGATGCCGACAGCGCGCGTTATGCCGGCTGGCGCATGGCGCAGCGGAAGGCCTGGCGGATGCTGTGGACCCGCACCCATGGCGGAGGCGGCGCCCCGGCTCTGTCCGATTCGCAACTTGAGGCGATGATCTCCGGCATCGAGGTCGAATATGAGCAGAATGGCCCCAATCGCTATGTCGCGACGCTGGGCATATTGTTCGATCGCGCACGGACCGGGCAGTTGCTGGGCGTGTCCGGCAATGTGATGCGGTCGCCGCCTTTGCTGGTGATCCCGGTGCTATGGGATGGCGGATCGGCCGTATCCTATGAGCGGATCAATGAGTGGCAGAAGGCCTGGGCGCGATACCGCACCGGGGACAGCGCGATCGATTATGTGCGCGTGGCCGGATCGATCGCCGATCCGATCCTGCTGAACGCGGGCCAGACCGGGCGGCGCGGGCGCCTTTGGTGGCGCGTGCTGCTCGACCAATATGGCGCCGCCGACGTGGTGATCCCGATCGCACGGCTGGACCGGGCCTATCCGGGCGGTCCCGTCACCGGCACCTTCACCGCCCGCTATGGCCCGGACAACAGTCTGATCGGCAGCGTGACGCTGCGCGCGTCGAACGACAGCGGCATCGCCCAGATGATGGACGAGGGCGCGCGGCGCATTGACGAGCTTTATATCCGTGCGCTCAATGACGGCCGCCTGCGCCCCGACCCGTCGCTGATCATCGAGGAGCCGGTCGATCCCGACGCGCTGGCGATCGAGAATGCGGCCGACACGCCGATCGAGGCGCTGGACGTGCCAGTCACGCCCACTGCGGGCACGACCAGCTTCACCATCCAGTTCGATACGCCCGATGTCGGATCGGTGGGGGCAGGCGAATCGACGCTGCGCTCCATCCCTGGCGTCCGGTCGGCTGCGACCAGCAGCCTGGCGCTGGGCGGCACGTCGGTCATGCAGGTCAGCTTCGATGGCACGGTGGAGATGCTGCGCGCCGGGTTGCAGGCACGCGGCTATAATGTCGCCGCATCCGGCACCACGCTGCGCATTACGCGCCGGCAGGCATCCCCGCCGCCGCAATGAGCCAGATCAGCCTGCCTTTCGACTGGCATGGTGGGGCCGGGGCAGGGGATTTCCTGGTCAGTGACGCCAACCGCCTTGCCGTCGCGCATCTGGAGCGCTGGCGTGACTGGCCGCTGTCGGTCAGCGTGCTGACCGGGCCGCCGCTATCGGGCCGGTCGACGCTGGCCTGGCATTTCGCGCAGATGAGCGGGGGCGAGATCATCGACGATGCGCAGGGGCAGGACGAACATCGCCTGTTCCACGCCTGGAACGAGGCGCAGACCGAAAGGCGCCCGCTGCTGATGATCGGCCGGACGGCGCCCGCCAACTGGACCGTGGCCCTGCCCGACCTGCGGTCGCGTCTGGCCGCCGCGCCGCATGTGGCGATCGAGGAGCCGGACGAGGCGCTGGCCCGTGCGCTGATCTGCCGCGCGTTCGACCTGGCCGGGGCCAATTATGCGCCCGATGTGCCCGACTGGCTGCTGCGCCGGGTCGAGCATCGTTATGGCGCCATCGCGGAGGTAACGCAGTTGCTCGACCGGGCGGCGCTGTCATCTGGCCGTAAGATTTCGGTCGCAATGGCGAAAGAGGCCCTGCAATCCGCAGGTTTTTTGCCTATAGTCCCGCCCGATCCATCCACCGACCAGCGCGAGTAATCCGTGGCCGAAGCCGATCCCATCACCATCCTGGCCCCTGCCAGCGACCGCTATTTCAACCGCGAACTGTCCTGGCTGGCGTTCAACCAGCGGGTGCTGGAAGAGGCGATGAACCGCGCCCATCCGCTGCTGGAGCGGTTGCGATTCCTGTCGATTTCGGGCGCGAACCTGGACGAGTTCTTCTCCGTGCGCGTGGCGGGGCTGAAGGGGCAGCAGTTGCAGGATGTCGATCTGCGCTCCGCCGACGGGCTGACCCCGGCGCAGCAGCTGGGGGCCATCACCGACACCACGGCCGCGTTGATGCGCGCGCAGCAGAAGGTGTGGGGCGCGCTGCACGGCGAACTGACGCAGGTGGGGATGGAGGTGATCGGCCCCGCGGCCGAGATGGACTATCCCTGCGCCAACTGGCTGCGCGATCATTTTCTGACGCAGATTTTCCCGATCCTGACGCCGCAGGCGCTGGACCCGGCGCATCCCTTCCCCTTCATCCCCAATCAGGGGCTGTCGATCGTCTTCGATCTGGAGCGGCTATCCGACAAGCAGCCGATCCGCGAACTGGTGATGATCCCGTCCTCGCTCGCCCGCTTCGTGCGCATTCCCGGAGAGCCGGCGCGCTATATGGCGCTGGAGGCGGTGATCCGGCGCTTTTCGGCCGATCTCTTCCCCGGTTATCGGGTGCGCAACAGCGGCGTGTTCCGCATCATCCGCGACAGCGATATCGAAATCGAGGAAGAGGCGGAGGATCTGGTCCGCTATTTCCGCAGCGCCATCAAGCGTCGCCGCCGCGGTCGCGTGATCCGCATGGAGATAGAGGAGCGCATCCCCGAGCCGGTCGAGGAAATGTTGCAGGACATGCTCCAGGGCCATGAGGCGATCGTGGTCGAGGTGGAGGGCTTCATCGGCATCGGCGATCTGTCCGGCATCGTCGACGCCGATCGGCCCGATCTGAAGTTCGAACCCTATGTTCCCCGCTTCCCCGAGCGCATCCGCGAATATGGCGAAGACTGTTTCGCCGCGATCCGGGCCAAGGACATCGTCGTCCATCACCCCTATGAGGCGTTCGACGTCGTCGTTTCCTTCCTGAAGCAGGCGGCGTCCGACCCGGACGTGGTGGCGATCAAGCAGACGCTCTATCGCGCGGGCAAGCAGTCGGCGATCATCCGCGCCCTCATCGACGCGGCCGAGGCGGGCAAGTCGGTCACGGCGGTGGTCGAGTTGAAGGCGCGCTTCGACGAGGAGCAGAACATGCTCTGGGCCGACGCGCTGGAGCGGGCCGGCGTGCAGGTCGTCTATGGCTTCATCGACTGGAAGACCCATGCCAAGGTGTCGATGGTGGTGCGGCGCGAGGGCGAGCAGTTCCGCACTTACTGCCATTTCGGCACCGGCAATTATCATCCGATCACCGCCCGCATCTATACCGACCTCAGCTTCTTCACCGCCGATCCGGCCTATGGGCGGGACGCCGCGGCGCTGTTCAACTATATCACCGGCTATGTCGAACCGCAGAAGCTGGACCGGCTGGTGATCAGTCCGCGCAACCTGCGCGATACGTTGTGCGCGTGCATCGACGCGGAAATCGACCATGTCCGTGCGGGACGTCCCGGAACCATCTGGGCCAAGATGAATAGTCTGGTCGATCCGGCGATCATCGAGAAACTCTATGCGGCCAGCAATGCAGGCGTTCAGATCGACCTCATCATCCGTGGCATTTGCTGCCTGCGGCCCGGCGTGCCGGGCATGTCGGAAAATATCCGGGTGAAGTCGGTCGTCGGCCGCTTTCTGGAACATAGCCGCATCGCCGTGTTCGGAAATGGCAAGGCGCTGCCGAACAATGGCGCGAAAGTCTATATCAGTTCGGCCGACTGGATGCCGCGCAACTTCGACCGGCGCGTCGAATTCCTCGCCCCGGTGGAAAATGAAACGGTGCATGACCAGATCCTGGATCAGGTGATGGTCGCCAATCTGATCGACACCGAGCAAAGCTGGTCGCTGGACAGCGACGGCCTGTACACAAGGCTGGAGCCGGGCGACAAGCCGTTCAACCTGCATCGCTATTTCATGACCAACCCGTCGCTGTCCGGGCGCGGCGCGGCCTTCGACAATGAGGCGGTGCCCACGCTCCGCCTGCGCGGAAAGGTCTGACCGGCGATGAATTCGATGCTGAGCCGTGTTCGCGCCGTCGCCGAAACCATGGCGACGTCGCCTGAACCGGCGCATGCGCGCACCGCCATCATCGACATTGGTTCCAACAGCGTGCGTCTGGTCGTCTATGACGGGCCGCGCCGCATCCCCTTCATCCTTTTCAATGAAAAGGTGATGGCCGGGCTGGGCGCATCGCTGGCGAAGACCGGCGCGATCGAGCCGGAAGCCATGGAGCGCGGCCTGCGCGCCGTTGGCCGCTTCGTGCATCTGTGTCGCGCGATGAAGGTGACGGACATTCGCTGCGTTGCCACGGCGGCGGTGCGGGACGCGACCAACGGGCCGGACTTCATCGCCCGCGCCAAGGCGCTGGGCCTGACCGTCGAACTGCTGACCGGCGCGCAGGAAGCGATCGGTGCGTCGATGGGCGTGCTGTCCGGCATTCCCGATGCGGATGGCATTGTCGGCGATCTGGGCGGTGGCAGTCTGGAGCTGGCGCGCATCCGCAAGGGGCGGGTCGAACAGACGATCTCGCTGCCGCTGGGCGTGCTGCGTCTGCCGCAGATCCGCGCGAAAGGGCCGCGCATATTGGAGCGCACCGTCGCCCGGATGCTGGAAAAGGCTGGCTGGAAGTCCGAGCCTGACCTGCCTTTCTATCTGGTCGGCGGATCGTGGCGTGCGCTCGCCCGCTTCGACATGCAGTTGACCAGCTTTCCGCTGCCGGTCGTCCATCAATATGAAATGACCGCTGCGCGCGCGGAGCAGCTCACCCGCATCGTTTCCCATGTCGACCGCACCCGGTTGAAGCAGATCCCGGCGATGACCGGATCGCGTGTGCCGACGCTGCCCGATGCGACCGCTTTGCTGTCGGTCGTGGTGCGGCAGTTGAAATCCAGCCGCATGGTCGTGTCGGCCTATGGTCTGCGCGAAGGACTGCTGTACGAAGCCTTGCCGCCCGATATTCGCGCGCATGATCCGCTGCTGGTCGCGGCCGAGGCGGAAGGGGAGGCGCAGGCGCGCTTCCGGGGCCATGGCGACCGGATCGACCGCTGGATCGCGCCGCTCTTTCCCGATGATGACGCCGCCGCGCGCCGCATCCGCCGCGCTGCCTGTCTGCTCGCCGATGTCAGCTGGCGGGCGAATCCGGACTTCCGCGCCGAACGCGGCGTGGAGATCGCGCTGCACAGCAATTGGGTCGGCATCACGGCGGCCGAACGGGCCATGCTGGCGCAGGCGCTGCATACGCATTTCGGCGGCGGCCTGGCCGCGCCGCTCGACCTTGATCGCATCGCTTCCCCTGACGCGTTGCGCCGCGCCGCGCTCTGGGGTCTGGCCATCCGTCTGGCCCAGCGCCTGTCGGGCGGGGTGGAAGGGCCGCTGGCGGTGTCGCATCTGGAGCGGGAGGAGGAACGTATCGTCCTCAATCTGCGCGGTGAGGATGCCGACCTCTATGGCGAAGCGGTGGAGCGCCGGTTGCGCAATCTGGCGCAGGCGATGGGCGTGAAATATCAGTTGCTGGGGGGATAGGGCGGGAACGTCCTGCGAACGGCTATATCTACGAATTCGTCATGCTGAACTCGGTTCAGCATCCATTTCTCCATTCGCGCTGGAACTGGCGGAGGTGCGGTAGGCAGAATAGTCGCCATGATCGCACCTCCGCAAAGGCGGAGGATGCTGCACGATGGATGCTGAAACAAGTTCAGCATGACGGTGGAGGAGGTTGGCGCCGCGACGCCAGTCCGCATCTTCCCCCGCCGCGTAAATGCCGGTAAAGGCGGCCGATGACTTCCACGCCCGCGCCCATCAGCCGTTCGCTCTTCTTCTTTTCCATCTTCTATGGCGGCATGGTCTGCATCGCGGGCGTGCTGGGGAACAAGCAGGTGGCGCTCGGCCCCCTCTCCGCGATCGGGCCGATGGTGGGGCTGGGGCCGCTGGCGGTGGAGGCGGGCATCTTCGCCTTCCTGTTGCTCGTCACCATTTCCAGCGCGGTCGCCGAATTGCATGGCCGCGCCGTCGCCAACCGGCTGGTGCAGATCGGCTTCCTGCCGCTGATCGCATCGATCCTGCTGTCGATCGTGGTGCTGGCAGCCCCCCCGGCCGGGGATATGGACCCGGAGCGGGCCAAGGCCTTCGCGATGATGATGGGCGGCACGCCGCGCATCTGGCTAGGCGGGATCATCGCCTATGGCATTTCGCAGACGCTGAACGTCACCTTGTTCGCCGCGCTAAAGGGGCGGGAGGGCAGCCGCCTGTTGTGGATGCGCGCGGCGCTGGCCAGCATCCTTTCCCAGATTGTCGACACATTGCTGTTCGTGACCATCGCCTTCTATGGCGTTTTCCCGATCGGCGAACTGCTGATGGGCCAGATGATGGCCAAGGTGCTGCTGTCGGCCATTCTCGTGCCGCCGGTCATCTATCTGCTGGTTGGCCTGGGGCGGCGACTGGATCGGTAATATTGGTTCGCGCAGAGGCGCAGAGTGCGCAGAGAAGAGCGCGCCGAAGGCCTCTTTACAGCCTGCTGTTTACATCAGGCGCATGTTGAAAAGAGCGGCTTTGCCGCTCGTCCATATCCTCCGCGCTCTCTGCGCCTCTGCGCGAACAATTTTCTTCCAAACTTGCCCCCACGGCCCTTTGGTCTTATGCGCGCGCGCATGAACAGCAAGCACGCCCCTGATCCCGCGCTCCTCGCGAAGGCCGAAACCCTTGTCGAGGCGCTGCCCTATATGCAGCGATATGCCGGCAAGACCTTCGTCGTGAAATATGGCGGCCACGCCATGGGCGATCCCGAAGCGGCGCGCGACTTCGCCGAAGACGTCGTCCTGATGAAGGCGGTGGGCATCAATGTCGTCGTCGTCCATGGCGGCGGGCCGCAGATCGGCGCGATGCTCAAGAAGCTGGGCGTCGAATCCCAGTTCGTCGGCGGCCTGCGCGTCACCGACGCGGAAACCGCCAAGATCGCCGAAATGGTGCTGGCCGGTTCCATCAACAAGGAAATCGTCGGCTGGATCGCTGGCGCGGGTGGCCGGGCGGTCGGTATCTCCGGCAAGGATGGTGGCCTGGTCCTGTGCGAAAAGGTGCTGGGCAAGCGCGAGGCGGACCCCAATTCCGGGATAGAACGCAATGTCGATCTGGGCTTCGTGGGCGATCCGGTGTCGGTCGATCGCCGCATTCTCGACACGCTGGCGCAGGACGGCATCATTCCGGTCGTCGCGCCGGTGGGCATCGGCACCGATGGCCACACCTATAATGTCAATGCCGACACCATGGCCGGGGCGATCGCCGCGGAACTGAAGGCGTCGCGCTTCTTCCTGCTGACCGACGTGGCCGGCGTGCTGGACAAGGACAAGAATCTGCTGACCGATCTCGATCCGGCGGCGATCGAATTGTTGCAGGCGGACGGCACGATCAGCGGCGGCATGATCCCGAAGCTGGAAACCTGCGTCCGCGCGGTCGAGGGCGGGGTGGACGCCGCCGTCATCCTCGACGGCCGGGTGCCGCACGCGATGCTGCTGGAAATCTTCACTGACCGGGGTGCGGGTACGTTGGTGCGGAAGTAGGTCCTATCCATTCCCCTCCCTTTTAGGGAGGGGTTAGGGGTGGATGCGAGCGGAGCGAGCCTGCGTCATTGAGAGGGCAGAGCGATTGCTGTGCAATCGCACCCACCCCCGGCCCCTCCCTTGAAAGGGAGGGGAGGTTATGAGCGGACCAGCACGCCCGGATCACGCCACGCGATCCGCTTTTCCGGCAGCGTTTGCCCGTCAGGACCGGGCTTGTCCCAGTCCTCGACCTCCACGCCGCCGCGCGCTGCATAAAAGCCACGCGCCGCGACATTGTCGGTGTAGCACCACAGGAACAGGCCCGCATCCGGCCAGCCCGCCAGCGCCCACCGGGCCGCCTGATCCAGCAGTGCCGTGCCGATGCCGCCGCCCTTTGCACCGGGCAGCGCATGCAGATTGTCTACCAGCGTGCCCCATATCGGATCGGACCCGCCTATGACGCAGGTAAAGCCGACCGGCTCGCCATCCCGCTCCGCAAGAATGACGCGCTGGCCCGGCGCCGGCGACTCCAGCCGCTGCGTCCATGTCGCCAGTCGTTCCGCCTCTATCGCGTCGGCCAGCCAGGCGGGGTCCATGATATGGGCATAGGCGATGCGCCAGCTTGCCACATGGATGGCGGCGATCAGCGGGGCGTCGGCGGGTGTTGCATCTCGAAAGTCCATGCGGCCCTATAGCCGCCTTCTCAGGGCTTTGGCAGAATTTGCGCGGCCGTTGGTGGATTTTGCGTCGCACCATAGTTGTCGCGGTGCGGCCTCTTCGGCTAGAGCGGCCTTCACGCATATTTGGAGACCCCTGTGGCCTACGCGCTCTATCAGATCATCGACATCCTGCTGACCGTGCTGCTGTGGATCGTTATCGCCCATGGCGTCATGAGCTGGCTGGTCGGTTTCAACATCGTTAACCTGTCCAATGATTTCGTGCGCGCCATCTGGGTCGCGCTCGACCGGATCACCGCGCCCATCTATGCGCCGATCCGCCGGATCATGCCCGATCTGGGCGCGCTCGACCTGTCGCCCATGGTCGTGCTGATCGGCATCGTCATCATCCGCCGCGCGATCCTGCCGCCGCTCTTCCTGATGTGAGCGTCTGGACGCAGGCGGGCGACGACCTGCTGCTGAGCGTCCGGCTGACCCCCGGATCGGCGAAGGAAGACATAGGCGGCAGCTGGACCGATGCGCATGGCGCGCACTGGCTGTCCGCCCGTGTCCGCGCCGTGCCGGAAAAGGGGCGTGCCAATGATGCGCTGATCGCGCTACTGTCGAAACGGCTGGATTGGCCCAGGGGCGCGATTTTGCTGGAATCGGGCGACACCAACCGGCTAAAGCGGCTGCGGATCATCGGCGGTGGCGGCGCTCTGGCGCGCCTGACCGGCCTCCTCGAAAATTGGGTAGAAGTGACATGACCATCGGCAAGCTCATCGACGGCAAGGCGTTCGCGGCAGGATTGCGCGACAAGATTGCCATTGGCGTCACCGGCTTCGTGGAGCGGGCCGGGCGCAAGCCGGGTCTGGCCGTGGTGCTGGTGGGCGAAGACCCGGCCAGCAGCGTCTATGTCCGATCCAAGGGCAAGATGACCGTCGCGGTCGGCATGGACAGCTTCGAATTCAAGCGCCCGGACAGCATCGGCGAGGACGACCTGCTCGACCTGATCGAGGAACTGAATCAGGATGACCGGATCGACGGCATATTGGTGCAGTTGCCGCTGCCCAAACATATTGACGAAGCCGCCGTGATCGCCGCGATCGACCCGTCCAAGGATGTGGACGGCTTCCATGTCGTCAATGCCGGCCGCCTGGCCACGGGGCAGGAGGCTTTGGTGCCCTGCACGCCGATGGGCTGCATCATGTTGCTGAAGGATGAACTGGGCGACCTGTCCGGGCTGGAGGCTGTCGTCGTCGGCCGCTCCAACATCGTCGGCAAGCCCATGGCGCAGCTGCTGCTGGCCGAAAACGCGACCGTCACCATCGCGCACAGCCGCACCCATGATCTGGCCAGCGTCGTCCACCGCGCCGACATCGTCGTCGCCGCCGTGGGCCGCGCGGAAATGGTCAAGGGCGAATGGATCAAGCCGGGCGCGACCGTGATCGACGTCGGCATCAACCGCGTCGCCGATGTGGAGGATGAGGGCAAGAGCCGCATCGTCGGTGACGTCGCCACGGCCGAAGCGCTGGCCCATGTCCGCGCCATCACCCCGGTCCCCGGCGGCGTCGGGCCGATGACGATCGCGGTGCTGCTGCGCAATACGCTGGTCGCCGCCCATGCCCGCGCGGGCTTTGCAAAGCCCGAGGGTCTGTGAAGGCGCGGCTGGCCCTGCTGACATTGGCGGCCGTGGCACTGGTTGCTGCGAAGCCGCCGCTGCGGTTCCAGCCCGATCCCAGCAGCGTGATCGCCGCGGAAATCGCCTTCAACCGGCTGGCGCAGCAGAAGGGGCAATGGACCGCCTTTCGCGAAACCGCCGCTGACGATGCGGTGATGTTCGTGCCGCAGAAGGTGCTGGCGCAGGACTGGTTGCGCAAACAGGCCGATCCGCCTGCATCGGTGACATGGTCGCCTTCGATCGTCTATGTCTCCTGCGACGGCAATCTGGCCGCCAGCACCGGCAACTGGAAGCGGCCGGACGGCTCGGTCGGCTATTTCACCACCCTGTGGCGCCGCGACAAGAAGGGGCGCTGGCACTGGATTCTCGACCATGGCGACACGCTCGCCACCGCGCGGGAAGCCCCTGAATTCCTGACCGGCAAGGTCGCCACCTGCAAGGGCGGCCCGCGCCCCGAAGGCCCGCCGGTGAAGGGTGCCCCGCCGCCGCCCGACGAAAGTCTGGTCTGGAGCGCCGATGTCGCCGCCGACAATAGCCGCCGCGTCACCGTGAAGATATGGACCGGCACCACTTATGAAACCGTGATCGATGATGAGGTGAAGGCCGGATCATGACAGCCCTGTTCCTCTCCGCCTTCGTCACCCTGTTCGTGGTGATCGACCCGCCGGGCTGCGCGCCCATCTATGCCAGCCTGACGTCCGGCGCCAGTCAGGCGCAGCGCCGGGCGATGGCGATCCGCGCGGTCGGCATCGCGGCGGCGATCCTGCTGGTCTTCGCCCTGTGGGGCAAGCAGTTGCTGGGCGTGCTGGGCATCGCGCTCGACAGTTTCCGCATCGCGGGCGGTATCATGCTGTTCATGATCGCGATGGACATGGTGTTCGAAAAGCGCACCCAGCGGCGCGAGGACCGGGCCAACAAGATCAGCACCGAAGAACCGCATGTGGAGGATGTGTCGGTCTTCCCCATGGCGATGCCGATGATCGCCGGGCCGGGATCGATCGCCACCGTCATGCTGCTGATGTCGCGCGCCAATGGCATGGCGGAGCGCGCCGTGGTGCTGGGCGCGGTGGTGCTGACGCTGGCGCTGATGCTGGGATCGCTGCTTGCCGCCGGGCCGCTGATGGCGCTGCTGGGCCGCAAGATCGAGGCGGTCATCACCCGCCTGCTGGGCGTGCTGCTAGCCGCTCTGGCCGCGCAGTTCGTGATCGACGGGATTAAGGCGAGTTTCTAGGGGCGTCGCGCGTTAAGTTGAGATTGCCTTTCAACCCGTTCGCTCAGGGCGACGGGCAGAAAGGAAGAGCCCGTCCGGAATATCGCTCCGGACAGGCCCTAGCCCTTTCACTTATCCGCGCACGTCGCCTTCCGTTACCGGCGCGATCTTGATTTCGACGCGGCGGTTGGCGGCCTTGCCTTCTTCGGTCGCGTTGGAGGCGATCGGCTGGCTTTCGCCATAGCCGCGCGTGGCGAGGCGGGCCGACTGCACGCCCTTGCTCACCAGATAATCGGCGACCGACTGGGCGCGCCGTTCGGACAGCGTCTGGTTATAGGCGTCGGAGCCGTCGCTGTCGGTGTGGCCCAGCACGTCGATATAGGTTTTGGGATATTGCGCCAGAACCGATGCGACTTCGTTCAGGGTCGGCTGGAACTGGGGCTGCACGTCCGCCTTGTTATAGGCGAAGGTGATGCCGGACGGCATGCGCAGCAGCAGATTGTCGCCATCGCGAATCACGTCCACGCCGGTGCCGGCCGTCTGTTCGCGCAGCTTGCGTTCCTGTGCGTCCATATAGGCGCCGATGCCCGCGCCTGCGACCGCGCCGATACCCGCGCCCAAAATCTTTTCGGTGCGGTCGCGCCGCCCGCCGACCAGATCGCCCAGCAGATAGCCGCCCAGCGCGCCGCCAATGCCGCCGATCGCGGCCTTGGAAATGCTGCGCTGACCCGTCTGCGGGTCGGTGGTGCAGGCGGTGGTGGCAAGCATCGCGGCCAGACCGGCTGCGCCCATGATGCGGGTAGAAATCCTCATTGTCCTGTTCCCTTGTCTTCTCGTCCGCCGGGGCGGATGCCCCCCTCAATGGCCGAGTTGAAGCGTTTGTTCCACAACCGAACTGAACTCATGATGATGGCGATGTTGTGAAATTGAAAGATTCGGGGTTATAGGTGGGAACTGACCACCATGGCCACGAACATCCCCCATAATCCGACGCCCTTTCCCTGGGTCGACCTCATCATCATTCTGGCGCTCGTCGCCATCAATGGCGTGTTCGCTATGTCCGAACTGGCGATCGTGTCCGCGCGCCGGCCCCGGCTTCAGGCGCTGGAAAAAGCGGGGCGCAGCGGCGCCCGCACCGCGCTGGAACTGGCGGCCGATCCAGGCAAGTTCCTGTCGACGGTCCAGATCGGCATCACCCTGATAGGCATCATATCGGGCGCCTATTCGGGCGCCAGCCTGGGCGGACCGACCGGCGAGCGGCTGGAAATGCTGGGCCTGTCGCCCAACATGGCGGAAAATGCCGGCTTCGCGCTGGTCATTGGCCTGACCACCTATGCCTCGCTGATCGTGGGCGAGCTGGTGCCCAAGCAGTTCGCGCTGCGCAAGCCGGAGCCGATCGCGCTGGTGGTGGCGACGCCGATGCTGTGGCTGTCCAAGATTACCGCGCCCGTCGTCTGGGTGCTGGATGCATCGAGCAGCCTGATCTTCAAGCTGCTGGGGCTCGCCCGCGAATCGGAAAGCCATGTCACCGCCGAGGAACTGCATCTGATCGTCGCCGAGGCGAGCAAGTCCGGCGTGATCGAGGAAAGCGAACGGGCGATCATTTCGGGCGTGGTGCGGCTGGCCGACCGCCCGGTGCGCGAGGTGATGACCCAGCGCATGGATGTCGACTGGATCGATATCGCTGCTGACGAGGCGACGATTCGCGCTCGCCTGCTCGATACGCCGCACACCCGCCTGCCGGTGGGGCGCGGATCGGTCGAGGACATCATTGGCATCGTGCAGGCGCGCGACATCATGACCGCGTTGTTTCGGGGCGAATCGCTTGATCTGGAAGCGCTGATGCGCCGGGCGGAAGTGGTGCCTGATCAAGTCGATGCGATGGACGCGCTGGAAGTGCTGCGCCGGTCCGACGTGCCGATGGTGATGGTGCATGACGAATATGGCCATTTCGAAGGGATCGTGACCCCGGCCGACCTGCTGTCCGCCATCGCCGGCCATTTCGTGTCCGACCGCGACGCCTATGACGAACCGGACATGGTCGAGCGGGAGGATGGCAGCCTGCTGGTGTCAGGCCAGATGCCGATCGACCAGCTGGCCGAGCGGATCGACATCAACCTGTCCGAAGACCGCGACTATGCCACCGTGGCGGGCCACGCTTTGTGGCTGCTCAAGCGCCTGCCGGAAGTGGGCGACTATGCCGAGGATCAGGGCTGGCGTTTCGAGATCGTCGACATGGACGGCCGCAAGATCGACAAGCTGCTGGTGGCCGCCCGCTGAGGGGGCTGAGCGATCATTGGAGATCAGCCAGACGTCTTCGGAGATCGACTTTCCCGTCACCCCAGCGAAAGCTGGGGTCTCAGGCGATGGCGGGATAGGCTTGGGTAAGCGCCACGCTCAACTGTTTCGCGCCATCGCCTGAGATGCCAGCTTGCGCTGGCAAGACGATGAAAAAATCAGTTCACGACCATTTGCGGTCAGTTAGAGAAGGCTATCTTGTCGCCAATTGCGGCCGCTGCGTGGCTGTGCAAGATAGCTGGATGAGTTGGCTGAAAAATGACGATAACCCATAGACACTCGAAGCTGCTCATTGGTCTGTCCAGCCTACATGGGTAAAGCTCTACACGATCTGTATTGGGCTGCCCGCTTGGATATTTTTGATGGTTGGCATCTTCGCAGCTGATTTTGGTGATGTTGCCATGAATGTGGCAACGGTGCTTTTTGCGGCGGCGGCAGTGATACAGATGTTTTTCGTTTTTCGAGGCTATTGGCGAATGGACATCTAAGTCCGCTTTCCATCGATTGCTTGCAAAAAGCTGATTGACCGCAATTCGCTTGCTCCACCCAAGAAAAAGGCGGCCCGGAAGCCCGGACCGCCCTACATATTCTCAACCCGAAGCGGATCAGTTCGTGGCTGCTATGCCCTGATCGGCCATCAATTGGCTCAATTCGCCCGCTTCATACATTTCCATCATGATGTCGCTGCCGCCGACAAATTCGCCCTTCACATAGAGCTGGGGGATGGTCGGCCAGTCGGAAAAGGCCTTGATGCCCTGACGGATCGCCTGATCCTGCAACACGTCGACCGTTTCATAGGTCACGCCCAGATGCTCCAGGATCGCGATGGCGCGGCTGGAAAAGCCGCACTGGGGGAAAAGCGGGGTGCCCTTCATGAAAAGCAGCACGTCGCTGCCCTTGACGATCTCGGCGATCCGCTGCTGCACGGCGTCGGTCATGTGAAAATTTCCATTCCTGTCTGGCGTCCCGCATGGCCGGACGCGAATCTCTGGGCCGTTAATTGGGAACGGCGGTGGTCAGTTGCAAGGCGTGGAGCACGCCGCCCATGCGGCCGCCCAGCGCGGCATAGACGGCCCGCTGCTGTGCGACGCGGCTGAGGCCACGAAAGCTCTCCGCCACGACCTTCGCCGCATAATGATCGCCATCGCCGGCCAGGTCGGTAATCTCGACCTGCGCATCGGGAATGGCGGCGCGGATCATGTCCGCAATATCGTCAGCAGCCATCGGCATCGTTCGGGTTGCCTTACTGTGCTTCGATGAACATGCGGCGGGCGATCACCGCCTGCTCTTCCAGCGCGGCCCGCACGCCGGGCTCATCGATATCGATGCCGGCCGAGGTCATGTCCCCCACCAGCTTGCGGATGACGTCTTCGTCGCCCGCTTCCTCGAAATCGGCCTGCACCACTGCCTTGGCATAGGCGTCGGTTTCTTCCGGGGTCAGGCCCATCTTCGCAGCGGCCCATTCACCCAGCAGGCGGTTGCGGCGCGCCTGAATGCGGAATTCCATTTCCTGATCATGGGCGAACATGTTTTCGAACGCCTTTTCGCGATCGTCGAAGGTGGTCATGCGTCAAAAGCCCTGTTGCAAATCGGTTCTGGACCAAGAGATAGGCAGAAGCGGGGAATTACGCAACGGCGGCGGGGACGATCCACGGGCGATCCTGCGCGACTTTCGCCTCATAGCTGTCGATCACATCGACGTCGTCCAGCGTCAGGCCGATTTCATCCAGCCCGCCCAGCAGGCAATGTTTGCGGAACGGATCGATTTCGAAGCTGAAGCGATCCTGAAACTGGGTGGTCACGGTCTGTGCTTCCAGATCGACATGAATCGGATCGGTCTTCGCCACTTCCAGCAGCCGATCGACCGCGTCCTGCGGCAGGACCACGGTCAAAATGCCGTTCTTGAAGGCGTTGCCGGAAAAGATGTCGGAAAAGCTGGGCGCGATCACCACCTTGATGCCGAGGTCGCCGAGCGCCCAGGCGGCATGTTCGCGGCTCGATCCGCAACCGAAATTGTCGCCTGCGATCAGGATCGGGCTGCCGGCATAGGCGGGATCGTCAAAGACATTGCCCGGTTCCTTGCGCAGCACTTCGAACGCGCCGCGCCCCAGGCCATTGCGGGAAATGGTCTTGAGCCAATGCGCCGGGATGACGATGTCGGTGTCGACATTCTTCATCCCGAACGGATAGGCGCCGCCTTCGACGGTGGTCAGCTTGTCCATCAGTGAACCTTCTTCACCTGCGGCGCCGGTGTGTCTTCGGCGCGACCCAGCGTCGCGGCCATCGCCGCGCTGGCCAAAGCGCCCAGCGTCAGCAGCCAGAAAATCTTCTTCATGCGACCAGCCCCTCTTTGTTATTCAGCAGTTCCCGAACGTCGGTCAGCCGGCCAGTGATGGCCGCTGCCGCCGCCATTTCGGGCGACACCAGATGGGTGCGCGATCCCGGCCCCTGACGGCCCATGAAATTGCGGTTGCTGGTCGATGCGCAGCGTTCGCCCGCGGGCACCTTGTCCGGGTTCATGCCCAGGCAGGCCGAACAGCCCGGCTCGCGCCATTCGAAACCGGCGTCCAGGAAGATGCGATCCAGCCCTTCGGACTCGGCCATTTCCTTGACGAGGCCGGAGCCCGGCACGACCATGGCATGCTTGATGCCCGACGCGATATGCCGCCCCTTCAGCAGGGCAGCAGCAGCGCGCAGATCCTCGATCCGGCTGTTGGTGCAGCTGCCGATGAAGATATGCTCGATCGCGACGTCGGCCATCTTTTGCCCGGCGGTCAGGCCCATATAGTCGAGCGACTTCTGCGCCGCCGCCTGCTTGGACGGGTCGGCAAAGCTCTGCGGATCGGGGACCACGCCGGTCACGGCCACCACATCTTCCGGGCTGGTGCCCCAGGTGACGGTGGGGACGATATCGGCGGCGTCGATCACCACCGTCTTGTCGAAGACGGAGCCCTCATCGGTGACGAGCGCCTTCCACCAGGCGACGGCCGCTTCGAAATCCGCGCCCCTGGGCGCCATCGGCCGGCCCTGAATATAGGCGAAGGTCTTTTCGTCAGGGGCGAACAGGCCCGAGCGCGCGCCCGCTTCGATCGACATGTTGGCTACGGTCAGTCGACCCTCGATCGACATGTCGCGGAATACGGAACCGCGATATTCCATGACATAGCCGGTGCCGCCCGCCGTGCCGATGGTGCCGCAGATCGCCAGCGCGACATCCTTGGCCGTGACGCCGGGCGCCAGTTCGCCATCGACCACGACAGCCATGGTCTTGGATTGCTTGAGCAGCAATGTCTGGGTGGCCAGCACATGTTCGACTTCAGATGTGCCGATGCCGAAGGCCAGCGCGCCCAGCGCGCCGTGCGAACTGGTGTGGCTGTCGCCGCAGACCAGAGTCGTGCCGGGCAGGGTGAAGCCCTGTTCCGGTCCCACGACATGGACGATGCCCTGTTCCCGGTCCGCGTCGCCGATCAGGCGCACGCCAAATTCGGGCGCATTGCGCTCCAGCGCGGCGAGCTGCTGCGCGCTTTCCGGATCGGCAATCGGAATGCGATGGCCATCCGCGTCGCGGCGCGGCGTGGTGGGCAGGTTATGATCGGGCACCGCAAGGGTCAGATCGGGCCGGCGCACCTTGCGGCCGGCAAGGCGCAGCCCCTCGAACGCCTGCGGGCTCGTCACTTCATGGACGAGGTGGCGGTCGATATAGATGAGGCAGGTGCCGTCAGGACGCCGTTCGACAACGTGCGCGTCCCAGATCTTTTCGTACAGAGTGCGTGGCTTGACCATAATGTCCTCCCCCTAGACCCGTCGGGCAGATCGGGAAAGGGGGTGAACGACCGATTTAACCTGTTTTTCCTTTCAACCGGGCAAGAATGTTACAGGCTATTCGGCTGGCAGCGAAGGCTGCCGCACCGGCCCGCACCCCCACCCGACAGCCCAGACATGGTATCCTAATGGGAGGTCGGGTGGGGGTGTGGGCCGGTGCCGCATCGAAAATGCGCTCTTTCGCGCATTTTCCAGACCAACGATTACACTGCCCGATAGTCTTCCACGATGCGCCCAGCAGCGCCGATTTCCGCCTCATGGCTCTCTTCGCGCCATGTCTCGGCCAGCGCTTCGGCTTCCCACTGCTGCATGGCGTGGTGAGCCAGCATATGATCGACCCAGCCCTGCGCGACCGGGCCGACGTCGAGCCCATAGGTGCGTACGCGAAAGGCAACGGGCGCGTAGAAGGCGTCGATCGCGGTGAAGGTCCGGCCAGCGAGGAACGGCCCGCCGAACCGGTCCAGCCCCTGTTCCCACACTTCGCGCAGCCGGGCGATATCCCGGTTGAGGGCAGGGGAGTGGAGATGCGGCTCCACCCGGACGCCGACATTCATGGTGCAGTCGTTGCGCAGCGTGGAAAAGCCGCTGTGCATTTCGGCCGTCGCGCATTGGGCAAAGGCGCGCGCGGCTTCGTCCCCCGGCCAGACGCCGGGATGGCGATCGGCCAGATAGAGGATGATGCCAAGTGAATCCCAGACGGTGCGATTCCCGTCGAGCAGCGCAGGCACCTGACCGGTGGGGGAAAAGCTACGAAAGGCGGCATAATTGGTGGCGCTGGCGAAGGGTTCGATCCGGTCCTCGAACGGGAGGCCCAGCGCCTTCATCAGCACCCATGGGCGCAGCGACCAACTGCTGTAATTGCGGTTGGCGGTGATCAGTATGTAGGCCATCGATCAAACTCCCCATCTATGCATGCGGTGCGCCGCTTAGCGCATCGGGGAACGGCCTGACAGGCGGAACGATCCATGGGTCTGACAAGCTGAGCTTATGAGTGCGAGCGGGCAGATCAGTGGGCGCCTGCCTCTATGCCGCCGGCAGCCGCAACCGCACCAGCAATCCGCCCAGATCCTCGCTTTCTTCAAGCATCACCGACCCGCCGTAGATTTCCGCCACGTCGCGCACGATGGCGAGGCCGAGGCCGGTGCCCGGCTTGCCCGAATCGAGGCGGACGCCGCGGTCGAAGATGCGGACGCGGTCGGCTTCGGGGATGCCCATGCCGTCATCCTCCACCTGTATCTCGACCATGCCGCCTGCGCGCGCCACGACCGTGGCGAACACGCTGCCGCCGCCATATTTGGCCGCGTTCTCTATGAGGTTGCCCAGCATTTCGTCCAGATCCTGCCGCTCGACGCGGACGGCGGCGTCCTTGTCGCCGTCCATGTCGACGCGGGCGTCGGGATAAAGGCGCTGGACCGCGCGCTCGACGGCGGTGAGGCTGGCCCAGACTTCGGCGCGGCTCTGCGCCGCGCCGCGTCGGCCGACGGCGCGGGCACGGGCGAGGTGATGGTCGACCTGCCGCCGCATCGTCGTCGCCTCGCGGATCACCGCATCGCCCAGGTCCGGGGCCTGCGCGGTGGCGGCGTTCATGATGACGGTCAGCGGCGTCTTGAGCGCATGGGCGAGATTGCCGGCATGGGTGCGGGCTTCCTCCGCCTGCCGCTCATTATGGGCGAGCAGGGCGTTCAGCTCCTCGACCATGGGCAGCACTTCGGCCGGCATGGCTTCGGTGACGCGACTCTTCTGCCCGTCGCGCATCTTGATGATTTCCAGCCGCACCTTGCGCAGCGGGCGCAGGCCATAGATGGTCTGGATCGTCGCCAGCACGAACAGGCCCAGCGCCAGCAGCGCGAAGCTGTTGAACAGCGTGGCGCGGAGCGTCTTGATCTGTCCGTCCAGCCCTTCGCGCGCCTGCGCCACCATGAACAGCCAGCGCGTGTTGGAGCCGGGCAGCAGCACCGTCCGTTCCATGATGCGCAGATCTTCGCCCGGAAACTGCTTGCTGTTATAGACGTGAAGCTGCCGGTCATGATGTTCGGCCGGGGCCTTCAATGCCCGGTCCCATAGCGAGCGGGAGCGCCAGTCCTCATGTCCCTTGGCGCTGATCTGGTAATAAAGGCCGCTATTGGGCTCCAAAAAGCGCTGGTCGGCCAGTTCGCGATTGAACAGCACTTCGCCGTCCGGGCCGATTTCCGACGCGGCGATCATCGCGGTCAGCACATAATTCATGCCGTCGTCGAAATTGCGCGTGATCGCGTCCGACAGCACCCGGTCCAGCGCCACGCCCCCGCCGATCAGCAGCACGCTGATCCACAGTGCGGCAATGCCGATCATCCGCCGGCTGATGGAGCCGGTGGAGCGGACGGGGGGAGGGGATGCGGGGTCGGTCATATTTCCCTCATTCCCGTTCGGGCTGAGCCAAGTCGAAGCCCATCACTGAGCGAAGCGAAGTGGCTTCGCCTCCGCTCAGCCACGCCCTTCGACTTCGCTCAGGGCGAACGGGGGAGGAGGCAGATGTGATTACCGCCCCGGCTCGTCCAGGCTGTAGCCAAGGCCGCGGATGGTGGTGATGACGTCGGCGCCCAATTTCTTGCGGATGCGCGTCACGAACACTTCGATCGTGTTGGAATCGCGGTCGAAATCCTGATCGTAAATATGTTCGATCAATTCAGTGCGGCTGACCACCTTGCCCTTGTGATGGAGCAGGTAGGAGAGGAGCTTATATTCCTGTGCGGTCAGCTTTACCGGGTCGCCCTTGAGCGTCACCTTGCCCGACCGGGTGTCGAGCCGCACGTCGCCGGCGATCAGTTCGCTCGACGCATTGCCGGACGCGCGGCGGATGAGCGCGCGCAGGCGGGCGATCAGTTCCTCGCTCTGGAAGGGCTTGGCGAGATAATCGTCCGCGCCGGCATCCAGCCCGGCCACCTTGTCCGACCAGCTATCACGCGCGGTGAGGACCAGCACAGGGAAAGCGCGGCCTTCCTTGCGCCAGCGGTCCAGCACGGTCAGGCCGTCGATCGTGGGCAGGCCCAGGTCCAGCACCACCGCGTCATAGCTTTCGGTGGACCCCAGGAAATGCCCATCCTCGCCATCGGTGGCGAGGTCCACGGCATAGCCCGCGCCCTCCAGCGTGTTCCTGAGCTGCTGGCCCAGATTCGGTTCATCCTCGACGATCAGCAGGCGCATGGGGCTTAGTCCGTTTCTGTTATGAATATGTCTGGCGGGCGCGCGGGTCAGCGCGCCATGCCGATGATATCGCCTGTCCGGCCGTCGGCATCAACCCACACCACCTTGCCGTCCTTCACATATTTCAGGCGGTATCGGTTGGCGGAGGGGTTGAATTCGCTGCCGACATAAGTGGCGCCGTTCACGGCCGCGTCGACCCGGCGCTTGATCATGGCAAATGGCATGACCTGTCCGTCCAGCATCGCCCGGCGCGCGGCATCCTGTTCGTCACGGCGATTGCCGGCGTCGGCGGCGGGCGCCATCAGGGCCATGGCAAGTGCGGCCGTGATCGCCGGTGTCAGAAAGCGAGTCAGGCTCTTCCTCTTCATCATCATGGGCATGGCATAGACGAAAGGCATTGAACAGGTGGTGAATGAGGGCGCAGAATAGCGCGCCCTCCTTTCTCCGTCAGCCGTCCGAAATCGCGACCCCATCCCTTCGCTTCGAATGCACCCTGCCATGGCGATATGATGGCAGGGTGCAACTGTCCTGGGGAAGGGGAAGGTTAGCGCGCGCCCTCCGCGTAATAGCGTTCCATATCCAGCCGCATCTGGTGCAGCGCTTCCGGATTCAGATAGACCATGTGGCCCGCCGGATAATATTTGAACTGGAGATTCTGGCGCAGCGCCGGTTCCAGCATCATGTGCTTGAGGTCCCGCTCGGTCGAGAAGAAGGGCGTTGCCATGTCATACCAGCCGTTCAAGGACAGCACGCGCATATGCGGGTTGGTGCGCATCGCGGCGGAAAGGTCGGCGGTCACGTCGGCGACATTCTGCTTGCCGCCTTCCGGGGGCGAATGGCTCCAGTCCCATTTGAAGTCGCCGCCTTCGCGCGCGCTCAGGCGATAGTCGAGGTCGGTCTTGTAGCCGATCTTGTTGGTCAGCTGGTCCAGGAAGCTGCCGACATAAAGGCCGGTGATGCCGGTGCTGGACGGGTCGAATTCCGGTTCCTCGCCCGCTGCGTCGGCATCAATGCCCTTGTAGCGGCTGTCGAAACGGCCGATCGTCTCATGCCCGTCACGCAGCAATTCCTTGCGGAAACGGGACAGGCTGACGCGCAGATTGGCGCGCTTGAGATAATCGACCGACAGGCCGGTGAAGCGGCTCAATTGCTGGGCGATCTGATCCGTCTCTTCCGCGCTGAGGTCGGATCCCTTGAGCAGCGCCGTGGCATAGGGACCGTTGGCGAAGATGCGGGCTTCCTCGATAAAGGCTTCCAGGCTGGCGGGGCGGCCGCCGGGGACGCGGTTATGATACCAGGCGGTCGCGGCATAGCTGGGCAGATAGCCGACATGGATCGCATCGAAGCCCGACTGGCGGATGCCGTAATTCATGATCGACGACAGCAGCACCACGCCGTTCAGCGCCAGCCCGCGATCTTCGAGTTGATAGGCGAGTGCGCCCGACCGGGTCGTGCCATAGCTTTCGCCGAAAATATATTTGGGGGATGCCCAGCGGCCATTTTTCGTCGTGTAACGGATGATCGCCTTGGCAAAGGCATCTACATCGCCATCGACGCTGTAGAAGTCGGACGGCTTCGCATCGCCCAATATGCGCGAATAGCCCGACCCGATCGTGTCGAGATAGACCATGTCGGTGCTGCCGATCAGGCTGTCATTATTCGGGCCGACGTCGAAAGGGGCGGGCCTGACCGCTTCGGGATTGCCGGTGCGCACATGTTCCGGCGCAAAGCTGCCCATGCGCAGCCACAGCGAGGAGGAACCGGGGCCGCCATTATAGAGGAAGGTGACGGGGCGGTTCTTACCTTCGGCCGTGTAGGCGGTGTAGAACATGCTGGCGACCGGCTTGCCCTGGGCATCGCGGATGGTGAGCGTGCCGGCGGTCTGGGTGTAGGGGATCGCCTTGCCATCGACATGGGCGGTGCCCTTGCTGCTCTGCGTCACTTCCTCGACCGGGGCGCTGGCCCAGTTGGCGGCGACCTCTCCGGCGATCTTGTCGGCATGTTGTTTCGCGGCGTCGGGCGCGTCCTTCTGCGCGAGGGCCGGGGCGGCGAGGGCGATGAGGGAGGCGAAGGAAAGGGTGGCGGCAAACCGCATGGGGGGAAGGCTCCTTGCAGGGATATGCTATATTATTGGCGACGCGCCGCACCATAGAAAGGTCGACCCGTGGGGCAAGGGGCAATTTGACTGGTGTAAAGCAAGGGGGCTTTGATCCCTCTCCCCCCTTGGGGAGAGGGCTGCGCAGACTTCGCAGCTTGCTGCCTAGTCGTAGCTGGTGAGGGGGATGCAGCGTCGCCGGAATAAGGCGACATCGCGCCAATCCCCCTCATCTAACTCCGCCTAGTCGCTATGCGATAAGGCTTCATATCCTTCTCCCCCACAAGGGAGGAGGAGCCTCAACCCCGCCTTAGCCCCTCGATCGCCGCAGCCACATCATCGTCGCTATTATAGATATGTGGGGAGAAGCGGATGGCGCCGCCTTCCAGTTTCGATGCGGCGGTGGCGATCTTCGCCTGCCACAGTTTCGCGCGAAGAGCAGTCACGTCCTTGCCGGGGAAGGCGACGGTGATGACCGGGCCGGTGATTGCCGCCGCGCCGCTACCGAACAGGCGGGTGCCGGAAACGCCCGCGATCGCCTGCCGCATGGAGGCTGCACGCTGGCGCACGGCCTGATCCATCGCCGCGTCGCCCACGCCGTCCAGCACGTCCAGCGTCGCGGCGATCGCCATCAGCTTGGGGTCGTCGCGCTGGCCCGAAATTTCATATTTCTGGGCGGTGTTCAGGTTCGCTTCGTCGGTCAGCCAATAGCCATGGCTCATCATGATCGGCTGGAGTTCCGCCTGCCGTTCCTGCTTCACATAGAGCATGCCGCCTTCCAGCGGCCCCATCAGCCATTTATGCGTGCTGCCCGAATAGCTGTCCACGCCCAGCGCCGCGAGATCGAGCTGCATCCAGCCGAAGGTCTGCGCGCCATCGGCATGCAGCCAGATATTCTTCGCCTGCGCCAGCTTCGCAATCTCCGCGACCGGATAGATTATGCCGGTGATATTGCTCATATGGGAGAGGAAGATCGCTTTCGTATTGGGCGACACGGCGGCGGCGATGCTGTCGAACAATAGCTGCGGCGATTTGGCGTCGACCGGCACCGACACGACATGCAGGTCCAGCCCTTCGCGCTCCGCCCGCAATTTCCAGCTATCCCACGTCGAGGGATGATTATGGTCGGTCAGGATGATCCGGTCGCCAGCCTTGAGCGCCAGCCCGCGCACGGCGACGGTGTTCGCTTCGCTGCTATTGCGGACCAGCGCGATTTCCTGCGCCGTGACATTCAGCCGCGCGGCGATTCGGGCGCGCAGTGCATCGGCCGCCTTGGGATAGAGGGCGCGGCGCTCGACCGACGGGTCCATCTGGAAGGCGCGGGTTTCGCTTTCATGCACCGCCGCCACGCTGCGGAAGGTCGGTGCGATATTGGCGGCGTTGAAATAGCGGATCGCCGGGTCGAGCAGCATGGCGTCGCGCAGCGCGGGCTTGCCGGCTGCGCTCAGCATGCCGGGCGTCAGCGCCAGCGGGGCCGCGATGGCCGCGGCCTGCATCAGGGTGCGGCGGCTGATCAGCGGGCTGTCGGTCATGGGCGTCTCCTTCTTGGACACAGGGATGGACGGATCGGGCAGGGCGATCCGCCACCCGACCCTTGCCGCATCGCATCATTTCCTGTAGGGGCGCGCCCGATAGTCCTGGACAGGCGTGGTGCCGGCCGGGAGAACCCGAATCCCGAAGGCACAATATGTCCCTGCGTAATATCGCGATCATCGCGCACGTCGACCATGGCAAGACCACCCTCGTCGACCAGCTTTTCCGCCAGTCCGGCACCTTCCGCGACAACCAGCGCGTCGAAGAACGCGCCATGGACAGCAACGACCTGGAAAAGGAGCGGGGCATCACCATATTGGCGAAGCCCACCTCGGTCGAATGGAACGGCACCCGCATCAACATCGTCGACACGCCCGGCCACGCCGACTTCGGCGGCGAAGTGGAGCGCATCCTCTCGATGGTCGACGGCGTGATCCTGCTGGTCGATTCGTCGGAAGGCGCGATGCCGCAGACCAAGTTCGTGACCGGCAAGGCGCTGGCGCTGGGCCTCAAGCCCATCGTCGTCGTCAACAAGGTCGACCGTCCCGACGAGCGCATCCAGGAAGTGCTGGACGAAGTGTTCGACCTGTTCGTGACGCTGGAAGCCAATGACGAACAGCTCGACTTCCCGGTCCTCTACGCATCGGGCCGTAACGGCTATGCCAGCGAAGACCCGCAGCGCCGCGAAGGCACGCTGGAGCCGCTGTTCCAGAAGATCGTGGACCATGTGCCCGCGCCGTCGCTGGATCAGGACGCACCGTTCAGCTTCCTCGTCACGCTGCTCGACCGCGACAACTTCCTGGGTCGTATCCTGACCGGCCGCGTCCAGTCGGGCACGGTCAAGGTCAACCAGCCGATCCACGCGCTCGACATGGACGGCAACGTCATCGAAACCGGCCGCGCGTCGAAGATCATGTCGTTCCAGGGTCTGGACCGCGTGCCTGTGGATGAAGCCAAGGCTGGCGACATCATTTCGCTGGCCGGTCTGGCCGTTGCGACCGTGGCCAACACCATCTGCGACACCGCCGTCAGCGAACCGATCCAGGCCCAGCCGATCGATCCGCCGACCCTGTCGATGCGCTTTGCCGTGAACGATTCGCCGATGGCGGGCCGCGAAGGCAGCAAGGTGACGAGCCGCATGATCCGCGATCGTCTGGCCCGCGAAGCCGAATCGAACGTCGCCATCAAGGTGACCGAATCGGAAGACAAGGACAGCTTCGAAGTCGCCGGCCGTGGCGAATTGCAGCTGGGCGTTCTGATCGAAACCATGCGCCGCGAAGGCTTTGAACTGGGCATCTCGCGTCCGCGCGTGCTGTTCGGCGAAGACGAAAATGGCGCCAAGACCGAGCCTTATGAAACCGTCGTCATCGACGTGGACGATGAATTTTCCGGTACGGTCGTCGACAAGATGAACATCCGCAAGGCGGAAATGACCGACATGCGTCCCTCTGGCGGCGGCAAGACCCGCATCACCTTCTCCGCGCCCTCGCGCGGCCTGATCGGCTATCATGGCGAATTCCTGTCCGACACGCGCGGCACGGGCATCATGAACCGCCTGTTCGAGAAGTACGGCCCCCACAAGGGCAAGATCGAAGGCCGCAAGAACGGCGTGCTGATCTCCAACGGCGCTGGCGAAGCCAATGCCTATGCGCTGGGTCCGCTGGAAGAACGCGGCATCCTGTTCGTGGGCGTGGGCGAAGCGCTGTATGAAGGCATGATCGTCGGCGAGAACGCCAAGCCGGAAGATCTGGAAGTCAACCCGATGAAGTCGAAGGCGCTGACCAACTTCCGCGCCAGCGGCAAGGACGACACCGTTCGCCTGACCCCGCCGAAGAAGGCTACGCTGGAACAGGCGATCGCCTATATCGACGATGATGAAATGGTCGAAGTGACGCCCAAGACCATCCGTCTGCGCAAGCGCTACCTGGACCCGAACGAGCGCAAGCGCATGAGCCGTTCGAAGGCCGCCTGATTTAAGGTAGACAAGTTTCGAAAAGGGCCGGTGTCGCGAGGCGCCGGCCCTTTTCCGTCAGAGCGTGACGATAACAATTTGAATCGTCATTGCGAGCGCAGCGAAGCAATCCAATGCTGCGCCATAGATTGCTTCGCTGCGCTCGCAATGACAGTGTGGGTCAGAGCAAAGTCATCACAGTCCAGAAGGAAATGGGATCATCATGGCCGACCTCTATTTAAAGGCCCTTACCGCCGAACGGCGTTCGCTCTGGGCCGAATGCCGGCTGAAGGGCTTGGCGAAGGACACCCCACAGCGTCTGCGCATTGTTGAAATCGATGCGCTGCTGGCCGCGCACAAGGCCAAGCAGGAAGGCCCGAAATCCAAATCCTGACGCTGGTCCTTTTGCTCAACTCATAACGGGTCCACCATAACGCATTGGAAGCAGCCTTTGCGGCGGCCTAGCCTTCGGTCCAAGATCAGATCGAAAGGCAAGGTCCATGACAGAGCAGATATTAGGGCAGCGGCACATCAAGCTTGGTTTCATCCTGCACGGCGTGGGACGCACCTGGAACGACTGGCGGCATCCCGACCGCGATGGCAATGCCAGCACCAGCTTGTCCCATTATCAGCAGCAGGCGGCCAGCGCGGAACGCGGCAAGTTCGATTTCCTGTTCGTGGCCGACAGCCTTTCCATCAACGAGAAATCCAGCCCGCATTATCTCAACCGGTTCGAGCCGATCACGATCCTGTCGGCGCTGGCGGCGACGACGTCGCGCATCGGTCTGGTCGCGACCCTGACGGTCAGCTATTCCGAACCCTTCAACGTCGCACGCCAGTTCGCCTCGCTCGATCATCTGAGCGGCGGGCGGGCCGGCTGGAACGTCGTGACCAGCTGGCTGGGCGATACCGCCGCCAATTTCAGCAAGACCGAGCATCCGGCCCATGCCGTGCGCTATCGCATCGCGGCGGAATATCTGGATGTGGTGCAGGGGCTGTGGGATAGCTGGGAAGCGGGCGCCCATGTCGCTGACAAAGAGACGGGGCAGTTCGTCGATCCCGACAGGCTCCACCGCCTCGACCATAAGGGCGAGCATTTCCAGGTGCGCGGGCCGCTGAACATCAAGCGCACGCCGCAGGGCCAGCCGGTCATCTTCCAGGCGGGCGCGTCGGACGACGGCCGCAGCTTCGCCGCGCGCCGGGCGGAGGTGATCTTCACCCACGCCGCCACGCAGGAAGACGGCCAGGCCTATTATGCCGATGTGAAGGCGCGGGCGAAGGGCTTTGGCCGGGACGCGGACAAGCTGTTCATCCTGCCCGGCATCGCGCCGATCGTCGGCGATACGGATGCGGAGGCGGACGCACGCTATCGCGAACTCGCCGCGCTGGAATCGATCGACACCGGCCTTGGCTATCTGTCGCGCACCTTCAACGACCATGATTTCCGGCAATATGATCTCGATGCGCCCTTCCCGGATGTCGAGCATATCGGCCTCAACAGCCAGCAGAGCGGCACGCTGCGCATATTGGCGGAGGTGCGGGCGGAAAATCTGACCCTGCGCCAAATCGCCGAGCGGCTGGCCACGCCGCGCGGCGCCTTTGTCGGGTCGCCCGAGACGGTTGCCGACCGGTTGCAGGCCTGGTTCGAAAGCGGCGCGGCCGACGGCTTCGTCCTGTTCGAACCGCTCCCGGGCCAACTGGAGCAATTTGTCGACAAGGTGATCCCGATCCTTCAGGCGCGCGGCCTGTTCCGCACGGATTATGAAGGCACGACTTTCCGCGCGCATCTGGGCCTGCCGGAGCCGGACAATCGCTACACCGCCGCGCGAGAGGCGAAAAGCGCCGCCTGATCGCGGAGTTCCCCGCCAGATCATGAAAGGGGGCTGCTCTGGTCGGAGCGGCCCCATCTTTGTCCCGCGTGTCGAGAAAGGGGCTATCCCAACCTTTCGGCGCAGGCGATGCTAGAGTCGGATGACATCAGATTGATCCGTATCCGGAATTGATGAGATATTTGCGGCATTCTGCGGGACTGAAAGCATCGAGCAGCGATCCGATG
>NZ_FOGE01000020.1 GCF_900111125.1 Sphingobium sp. YR768 | reverse complement strand
ATCTGCCGCATCCACTGCTCCTAAGCGTGCTCTCGAGAGCGTTCTTAAGAGCAGGCCCCTACCTCACGACAAGGCGCGTCTCGCCGGATGCATACCTTCCATGAGTCGTAGACTGCGCTTTCATCGGGCAGGAAAAGCAGGCGCCTGCGACCGCCCAATTGAGGGCTTACGTCGATCAGACTGCCAAGCTTATTGCGCCAAACGGCGTGGTGCTCCGCTTCGTAGTAAAGGTCAGGGATATGCCAGATCGCCCACCCATAGGCGATGCTTCCGCCGGATTTAGCGATTTTTCGCTCAACATTGTCGAAGCAGAATGACGCACCACTACTTCTGAGCGGCACGGAGGTTACGAACACGGGGACCGTATCTGCAATCCTGCGGCAGAACTGCATGAGGTCCAGTGTGATTGCGGCAGGTACAGTGTTAGGGGGATTTTTCACGATCAAACCTTAATAGCGAACCGAGCGCAAGGCCAGCTCCTAGCTGGCTGGGAGGCGCACATACGGGCACGCCGAGGAAATCGACCCTTTGTCGTCCTTCCCGGCCGCTTTTCTATTCCGCTGAAGCGGACCTAGAACAAACTGCCGTTGCCGCTTTCTTAGCGTCCGCAAGGTTGGACAGTCCGGTTAGTCGGTTCGAAACAACAAAAAAGGAAGCCGCTGTTCCCTGCCCGAGCGGGCTCGCCAACATTTGTAAGGGGGGCTGTACGGACCAGAGCTATCGGGAGGTCCTTTCGCGTTTGAATGCCGCTCAACCGAGCTTGAGGCTCGTACCATGAGATCCTCCAACCACCCCCTCGGATGGGTAATCAGTGCGGGATTTCGCGAGAAGACAATAGCGTTGTCGTCAGGCTGTTTTCCATTTTAGTCCTGTTACTGCCATCGCGGCACCTATTGTCAGATGACCGAACCAGGCGATCGTGCCATAAGCGGCCCCTAGTTCGGCCATGTCGGTTGCAAGCGCGACAAGTAGGACAGCGCCACCCGCCCCGCGAAGCCACCGCTGTGCCTGGCGTGGCAGCGTGCGGCCCAGCAAATCCTTCTGATGTCGCGCCATCGCGGCGCAGAGGCATCCAAACCCCAGGAAGGACGCGCAAATCGCTAATATATGGATCATGCCGCGATCAGTTCCTTTCCGTTCGAACGGGTTCCGCGCATCGCTTTCGGCTTAGCGCGTTCCGCCTTGCGCGCGGCCCAGCCCAAGGCGAAGGCCAGCGCCACCATGGCCATGTCGAAGGCGACGAACAGCCAGTCGCCAGTCATGAGGCCGGTTAGCATGTTACGCGGGACAGTCAGGGTGTTTACAATTGGCACGGCCACGAACAGGGCGGCGGCGCATGACAGGCTTTCGACCCATGCGCGCCGCTGCGGCCGGGCGCAGGCCCAGAGGAGGACGCCTGCCCAGGTCAGAAACAGGCTGTTGATTTCCCATTCCGCGCGATCGGCCATGGCGATGGGCAGCAGCCGATTGGCGAGGAAATAGGCCGCAAGCCCTGCGGGAAGGCCGGCGATCGCTGCGATATTGAGCCGCTCCACCAGACGGAACCCGAAATGGGGATGCGTTGGATCGGGCAGCTTTGCGCGGCGCTTCACGGTCCACAGCACCAGTCCGCTGCCGACCATGATCGTGCCGCCGACGCCGGAAAGGAAATAGAGCCAGCGCAAGCCCCAGTCGGCATAGCGCCCGGCATGCAGGCCCACCATGACGCTTTGGGTTGCGAGCGCGCCACCATCCGGCGCGTGCCGGTCCAGCAGCCTGCCGCTCGACCCGGCGAAGACGATGCTCTCTCCGCGCGCACCGATTGCGGTGGTGGCCGAACGGCGCAGCGTGATGATGGCCGTGCTGTCGCCAGGGTTGGTCACTTGTATCGATCCCACCGCCGCGCCGCCCCATGTCCGGCTCGCGATCGCCATCAACGGGCTGACGGAGACCAGAGGGGCCGCCACGCCGCTGCGCGGAACATCCGTATTGCCGGGGAAAAGTTCCTCGAAGAACGTGTCGGTGGACGCATAGTTCGCCATGACGCCCCAAGGCATATATTGGGCCGCCAATGTGACCAGCCCGGTATAGGTGATCATCAGATAGAAGGGCAGGGCGAATGCCGCCGTGACATTATGCGCGTCCAGCCAGCTTCGTTGCCCCTTGCCGAAGCGCAGCATGAAGAAATCGGCGAAGATCTTCTTGTGCGTGACTATCCCGGACAAGATCGCGACGAGCATGAACATCGCCGCCACGCCGACGAGGTAGCGCGCCCATATGACCGGCATGTAGTGCAGGTCGAAATGAAAGCGATAGAGGAAGAAGCCACCGCGCGTTTCGCGAACCGTGACGGGATGTCCGCCGCCATCGAGCATCGCGCTGGTTTCTCCTCGCTTGCGCCGGGTCGGCGGCTTGCCCTCGACCTTTTTGGGTTGCCAGAAGACCTCGGTGGCCGGGTTGCGCGCGGAAGGGGGCGTGATGAACCAGCTTTCTGCGTCCGGTTGCCTAGCCTGCAGGTAATTGATGGCGGCCTGCGTGGCGCTGGCCGGATCGGCGTTGGCCACCAGTTCCGGCCGCATCCAGCGGCTGATTTCCTGTTGGAAATAGGCGGCTGTGCCGGTCAGGAACATTGCGAACAACAGCCAGCCGAACATCAGGCCGGTCCATGTATGGAGCCAGGCCATCGACTGCCGGAAACTCTCCTTCACAGTCGTCCTCCAATCAGTATCGAGAGATACAGGGCAGCGCCCAGCAAAAGCAGCGCGCTGCCCAGGCCCATGCAGACGCGCAGCATCGACTTGGCCCAGAAGATGGCGACGATGATGCCCGCATAGATGGCGAACGAAGCGAGCGTCGCGGCGATGCTCGCCTCGGCGGGGCGCATCGGCAGCAGGCGGGCCAGGCAGGCGACGGCCAGCGCGGTGACGACATAGCCGCCGATGATCGCGGCGATTGCACGGGCCAGCACATGCAAACGCTGACGTGCGATGCCCGTTCGGGTTGGTGGAACCGCCATGGGGTCAGAAATGCCGCTGAAGCGAAACCATGAAGGTTCGCGGTTCGCCCGGTGTCGTGCGGGTCAGGGAAGCGGTGGGGAAATAGCGTTCGTTGAAGATATTGCGGATATTCGCCTGCACCGACCAGTCGTCGAATCTGTAGAAGATGGCGCCATCCACCAGCACATAGCCATCGAGCAGGAAGGGCTGCGCCGCGCCCGCGACCGCCGACGCCGTGCTGGCCGCGCGGCTGCTTTCATGATGGAACCCGCCCCCCGCACCCAGATTGGCGAGCGGCCCCGACGGGATGGTATAGCGTGCCCACAGGTCGACGATATGGCGGGGTACGCTGCCAAGGCGCGAACCGACGCGCAGGCGGTTGTCGGCAGTCACCTTGGCGTCAAGATAGGTATAGGCCGCCGTCAGTTCGATGCCGCTACCAGGACGCCATGCCATTTCCGCCTCGATGCCGCGCGTGCGCTGTTCGCCTGTCAGCACATAGACATTAAGCAGCACGGCGTCGGCCGTGGCGACATTAGCGCGGGTCAGAGAGAAAAGCGTCATCATCCCGGTCAGCCGACCATCGGATCGGGCGATCTTCAAACCACCCTCGTAATTGACCCCGCGTTCGGGCGGCAGAACCTTCTGGTCAACGTCGCGGTAGCTGAATTGCGGCGTGAAGGATTTGGAATAGTTCACATAGAGTGACGCCCATTCATTAAGGGCAAGCGTGGCCCCGGCTCGCGGGCTGAACGCTTTGGCTTTAGTCTTGGGACTTGCCACGCCGCCGCTCAGGTTGATCGCCGAGGCATCGTCCCATCGCCCGCCGACCGTCACCGTCAGAACATCGCCCAGCTTGATATGGTCCTGGACGTACAGCCCTAGTTGACGCGTCCGGCTGCCCGCGGTCGAGAAGGGAACGGCCGGATTGTGCGTGCTGACCGTCCCGTAAACCGGGGCGTAAAGGTTGAGATAATAGGGATTGCTGGTGTCGTAGAGATTGTAGTTGTCCGACCTGCGTCGGCCATAATCGATTCCGGCTAGCAGATAATGGTTCAGTGGCCCGGTGTCGAAACGGGCGCTGGCGTTGGTGTCGACGCGGAAATAGGTGCCGTTCTCCTCGTAGGGGCCATAAAAGGCGCGGCTGACCCGGCTGTAGGCGGGAATGAGCGGGCTGGTCGCGGTTGCCGGAATATCCTGGGTGTTGATGCCGGTGATGAACAGCCAGTTGTCCCAGCTGTTGTGGAAATCCTGATAGCGCAGCGACTGATGGACCGTGACGGCCTCGCTGACCTGGTGGTCGAACACATAGCCCACATTCCAGTAATCATTCTTTTGAACGGCGGGATAGACGGTGTCGTTGATCGACAGGCTGATCGGCAGCGGTCCGTTGGGATTGGGCAGCGCAGTGCCGTAAGCGGTGGTCGGCGACCAGGGGCGGATATCGTCCTTCTGATAGCGACCAAGCAGCGTCAGGCTGGTCCTGCTTCCCATTTGCCAACGCAGCGAGGGTGCGAGGAAGACGCGCTTCTGTCCCGACGAATGGACGAAGAAATCCTGGTCGCGATAGACCGCTGCCAGACGCGCGGTCAGCGTGCCGTCCGCTGTCAATGGTCCGTTGGCATCGGCGCGGACCTCGATCAGATCATAGGAACCGGCGCTCACGCCCAGATCGAGAAACGCATCCTCCTGCGGCCGTTTGCTGACAAGGTTGACGATGCCCGATAGCGGCCCCTGGCCGAACAGGCCCGATGCCGGCCCCTTAACCACCTCGACCCGTTCCAGCCCGGTCATCTCGGACGTGCCATAGCCGGTATCATCGAGCAGCCCATCGAGATAGGTCGCGCCGGATGAGGCATTAAAACCGCGAATGTTGAAGCCGTCAAAGAATCCGTAGGTGTTATTGCGCGACACGCCCGCAACGCCTGCCAGCGCGTCGCCGAGCCGCAGAACCCCGCGATCGATCAGCGTTTGCTGCGAGACGATCGAGATCGCCTGGGAATTTTCAAGAAGCGGGATGTCGGCTTTCGACGCCATGGCGACATCGGGGTTCCTGGCCCCGGTAACGACGATATCGTCCCGCTTGCTGTCGGCATCGGGTGCCTGCCGTGCATCCGCGCCTGCCGGAAGGCCCAGGCAGGATGCGCTGAGCAATGCGCCAATCAATCTGTTCAGACCCTTCATCATTCACCCCCTTCGTCAAAGTCGGGGCGCTATAAGCATATATGCAATTGACTCGCAATATCATAAATCCTAGAGCCCGCGCCATGATGAAGGGGGTTCTTCGATGACGCACAAATTGGTCCTGTCGCTCTTGTCCGCTACGACGATGACGGGAATGGCGGCATGTCCTGCCGTCTTTGTAACTAAAGCGGATGCGGCCGAAGATGCGGCACGTCCCGATGCGAATGAGGCGATCATCGTGACCGGCCTAAAGCCGGACGAGGGCCAGAACAGGGTCAGCCAGGGCGGCGCTCTGGGTGCGAAAGCCCTGCTGGATACCCCCTATTCGGTAACGGTCATCGACGCAGATGACATCGCCCGACGGCAAGCCAACAGCATTGGGCAGATCTTCGCCAACGATCCGTCCGTCTTTTCCTCCGCGCCGTCAGGATCGACCAACTGGTGGGGCACCCAGATCAGGGGGCTGGGCGTGCGCAACTATTATATCGATGATGTGCCGTTGCTGCTGTATTGGGGCGGCGACTTTCCGCTGGAGCCGATCGAAAGCGTTACGGCGCTGAAGGGCCTTACCGGCTTCATGTACGGCTTTGGCGCGCCGGGCGGCGTGATCAGCTACCAGACCAAGAGGCCGACCGCCGAACCCATGCTGACGACGGAAATCGGCTATCGCACCAACAGCGTCTTCTATGTCCGGGCCGATGCGGGCGGGCCGCTCACCCGCGATGGCAGGCTTGGCTATCGTATCAATCTGGCCGGAGAAAAGGGCACTGGCTATAATCAGGCCGGGGTCAACCGTCTGGTCGGGTCATTGGCGCTCGAATATGCCTTCAGTCCCGACCTCAAATGGTATGCCACCGGGACATATGAAGACAGCAATCTTCAGCATGAGCCGTTCCAGTTCTACTGGGCGAGTTATGACGGGACCGCCTTGCCGCGCGCGACCTATGATTATGACAAGCTCAACATCGACAACAGCTATTATAAAGGGCGGACACTGGCCACGGCCACCGGGCTGGACTGGAGCTTTGCCGATGGCTGGTCCGCGCGCCTGACCTACGGCTACACCAGTAAATTTCATCGCTCGAACAAGATGTTCGTTTACATGCGGACCCAGGCCGGGGACTATGATGGCTACGCCTATAATTTCGCCGAACTGGACAAAAATCATTTTGTCCAGGCAATGGTGCAGGGTGACGTCATAACCGGACCGATCCGACATCAGATCGTGGCGGGTGCGTCGTTCCAGATCACGGACAGCGCCTTTGGGTATAGCGACGAAGATTATTATTGGGGCAATGATTTCAACGGCAATATCTACGAGGATCAGCCGTTTCGGGTGACGCGCGAAATCAGCTTTGGGACCGATGGCTGGCCAACACGCGAGCGGCAGAATGCCCTGTTCCTGAGTGACACCTTGTACCTTGGCGAACATCTGCAGGCCATGCTCGGCGCGCGCTATACGCAATACCGGCTGTCTGATCTCGATGGCGATGCCTCGGTCGATTCCGGTTATCGCACCTCAGCGGTAACGCCCACGCTCGCGCTGATTTACAAGCCTGTGCCCCATGTCTCGATCTATGGAAGCTATGTCGAGGCAATGGAGCCGGGCAGCCGGGTGGGCGGCGAATATGCCAATGTCGGCGAAGTGCTCAAAGCGACGCTTAGCCGCCAATATGAAGTCGGTGCCAAATATGAGCATGAGCGGCTGAGCCTCACGCTCGCTGGCTTTCGCATCGAGCGCGCCAATACGATCGACCGGCTCGTCGAGGGTGAGCGCCGCCTCACGCAGGACGGACTGACACTGTACGAAGGCATCGAGGTGATCGGGAGCTATCGGCTGAGCGACGACCTGAAGCTGGGGGCGGGTATCCTCTATCTCGATCCGAGCATTCAGAACGTCTCACCCGGCAATGAAGATCTGCGCGGCAATGTGCCAGCGGGAGCATCGAAATGGCAACTCACCGGCCATGCCGAATATCATGTGGCCGCGATTCCGGGCCTGAGCCTGCATGGCAATGTTCGCCATGCCGGCAAGGCGCCGACCAGCGATAGCAACAGCCTGTACATTCCGGCTTACACCACCGCTAATGCGGGCCTCCAGTTCGACACGCTGGTCGGCGCGCGCAAGGTGACCTTCACCGGCAACGTGAATAATCTGTTCAATGTCAAATACTGGACCCAGACCAACATTGGCGAAGGCATCAACGCCACCATGAGCGTCCGCCTGTCATGGTGACGAAGTATGATGGGCAAAATGAGGGGGCCGTCCATCAATCGGCTGTCCCAGGAAATATAAACCAACAGCTTCCGGGAAGAGCGAGCGCAGGTTCAACGACCAATATGTCGGCGGCAATTGAGATCCTCTCGCAAAGCACGGAATGTCTGCTATCTTATTATCATCGCCAGAGGCCGCCCGTCGCGAAGGTCCAAGGCCTTGTCATTCCTGGTAATTGGCGATTGAAAAAGTCAGTTTGAGTGAATGGCGGCAAATTTTTATCAAATCCGGATTGAAAAAGTGAGTATCGCGGAATGATTGCCTGAAACTCTGCAACACCGACTGATTTTGTCAGCATCCCGATCCGTTCGCGCGATTTACCTCAAATGTTCTCTTGCGCCCGAACGAAAGCCCGCAGAAATCGAGGCGCGAAACGCTCGCGCATGATGATCACGTTCTTCGACATGGGGCAGTCGAGCGCTGGCTGGGAAGCAGGGAAATCATTACAGGCGGGATCGTGGTCGATCTCCCCCTCTCGATATACGTGCGCTTTGCAAATCGTCCCATCGGTGTTGCTTCTCCGAATCAGGATGTTAGTCTTGTTCCGCGTCGCGAAGGCGACGCCGAGGCTTGAGAACCTCGCTTGGGAAGAAATGGACCCGCCATACACGCGGCCGGGTGGCCGACGCACATGTCCAAGCCGCTTGCGGCCAAAGGCGTCGGCGCATGTCTCAAGCATGTTCTCTACACCCGGCTCTTGTCGGCATCGCCTCGCTCTTTGCACGGAGGCCATGCCGATGAAGAATGCAGCGCATAGTAGCGCAGGTCATGGGCCGAGATGTCGACCGCAATAGGCGCCGCGCGCTTGCCCCTGGACGAACGCGACCCGCTGCCGCCTGATCATGATCGGGTTGCGACGCCGAGAGATTTGCTCGGCGCGCTGTATCGGGCCGAGCGTCCGGCCTTGCTGCGATTTCTGGCGCGCCGGACAGCGGAGGATCGGGCCGAGGACATCGTCCAGCAGGTCTTTGCGCGCATGGCGGGAAAGACCGACGATCAATCGGCCGCGATCGCGTCGCCGGGCGCCTATCTCCGCCAGGCCGCCCGCAACCTTGTCCGTGACGATGCGCGGGCCGCCGAGCGGACCAGCCTGCACCTCCACATGCCGATCGAGGAGGTGCCCGTGACCGATACCGATCCGATCGCGTCGCTCGAAGCGCGCGATCGGCTGGTGCGGATCGAGGCGGCGGTGCTACGGCTCAAGCCGCTGACCCGGCAGATTTTTCTCGCATGCCGTCTCGACGGCTATAGTTATGCTGAAATTGCCGAGCAGACCGGGCTGAGCATAAGGGGCGTCGAGAAGCAGATGAGTCGTGCGATCAAGCAACTGGGCAGGCACCTGCGCGACCATGACTGACGCAGAGCGGCCCTCGATCCCGCGCAGCGTGCACGATGCGGCTGGCGCGTGGCTGGCTCGTCGGCAGGCGGGCGAGGATACGGATGGCGAACGGGCCTTCCTGGCCTGGCTGGACGCCGATCCCCGGCATCGAACGGCCTATGACGAGGCGGCGCGCACCTGGCGCGACAGCGAACTGCTGGCCGATAGCAAGGTGGGCCGAAGCCGCAAGCTCGTGCGCGCGCCTTTTCTGATGCGCCGCAGCACGCATGTGGGTGCGGTGAGCCTCGGTGTTGCCGCGATCCTGGGGGTGGGGACGCTCGCCATGGTCCGGCACGCCAGACCTTTCGACCTCGTCTCGTCGGCTGACGCGGCCATCTACCGGACTGCGGTCGGTGAAATCCGCACCGTTCGGCTGGCGGACGGCTCGACCCTGACGCTCGATACGTCGACCTTGGTCAGGCTCCGGTTCACGCATGATCGCCGTCGCCTCGAACTGGCGCAAGGGCGCGCGCGTTTTGGCGTAGCCCAAGATGGTCGCCCTTTCAGCGTCGCCGTTTCGGGCGGCGAGATCATGGCGCGCCAGACATTGTTCGACGTCAGCGTGTTTGGGGCGGAGCCGATCGTGTCGGCGATCGAGGGCGATATCGCGTTGCAGAGGGTGGGCAGGGACGGCGATGTTTCGACGCAATCGCTGGGGGCTGGCGAAGCGAGCAGCATGGGCGCACATGCTACACCACGCGCGCGCTCCCTGGCGGACGCCCGCTGGGTGTCGGGCATGGTGGCGCTCGACAAGACGCCGCTCGGCAGCGCGGTCGCCGCCATCAACCGCTATAATCACAGGCAGGTGCAACTGGGCGATCAGGGTCTCGCCAATCTCTCCGTGACCGGCGCCTTCCGCGCGCGGGAACCCCAGCAGTTCGCCCAGGCGATCGCGAGCATGTTCGGCCTTTCCATCAATGCCTCGCATCCCGATCGTCTCATTCTGCAGCCCGCGCGCAAAAAATCACCTGCCGTCCAAAAATAACTGTCGGGTGCATTTCGCTGCGATCGTCTCTCGCACAACCCGCCCTTTAGCGGCCTGGGGGGAGACAGACGATAATGACGCAATTTGGGGACATACGGCTTTTTTCAGCGATCACTACGGTCGCCGTGATGACCGGCACGGCGACGGCGGCTCAGCCGGCTGAACAGATGGCAATCGACCTGCCTGCCCAACCGCTGGGCAATTCACTAAGGGCGCTGGCGCTGCAGTCTCGCAGCACCATTCTCGCCGACGCGGATGTGATTGGTGATAGTCCCGCGCCAGCGGTCCAGGGCCGTTTCACGGTCGAGGACACGCTGCGCCGGCTGCTTCAGGGGGTTGGGCTGACCTTCGACCCGGTCGATGGCGGCTATGTCGTTCGCCCGGAGCAGGCGCGTGGCGACAGGCGAGCGGCAAGCGATGGTCCGGGGATCATCGTCACCGGCAGTCGGATTCGAGGGGCGCCAGGCGCTTCGCCCGTCACGATCCTAAGCGAAAAGACGATCCGGGACAGCGGCCTGGCGGACCTGGGCGAGGTGGCACGCAGCCTGCCGCAGAGCTTTGGCGGCGGACAAAATCCCGGTGTCGGCTTCAACGTGCCGTCGAGCACGGGCGGCAATGTCGGCGGCGGATCGACCGTCAATCTGCGGGGCCTGGGCAGCGATGCGACGCTCACCATCTTGAATGGTCGGCGTGTGCCCTATGATTCAGCGCGACAGGGCGTCGATATTTCCGCTATTCCGCTCGCGGCGGTCGATCGGATCGAGATCGTCGCCGACGGCGCCTCCGCCATCTATGGATCCGACGCGGTCGGTGGTGTCGTCAACGTCATGCTCAAGCGCGATTATGACGGCGTCGAAACCCGGGCGCGCCTTGCTGGCGCGACGGACGGCGGCGATGTCGAGCAGCGCTACTCCATTCTCGCCGGCAGGCGTTGGCAGGGCGGCGGCGGGTTCGTGGCGTATGAATATAATCGCAACACCGCGCTGCTGACCAATCAACGCGATTTTGCGCGGGTGCGGCCCAACGTGACCATCCTGCCGGCCAGCCAGCGGCATGCGATCGTCGCCAGCGTCCACCAGGACATCACGGACATTCTGACGATCGAGGCGGATGCGCTCTATAATGACCGCACCGGCGCATTCACCTATCCGCTCAACGCGGCCGGGGACCTGGCCGTCAGTCGCACGCGGCAGACTTTCGACTCCAATATGCTCGCCCTCGCCAGCGCCGCGCGCCTGGCGCTTGGCCCCTGGCAGCTCAGCCTGTCAGCGACGTTCGGTAAGGGACGCACCTATTTTCAGGGCGACACTTTCCGGAACGACCAGTTCGCCAGCACCGCCTCCGGCCGCTACAACAACCAGACCGTCACCGGCGAAGTCGCCGCCGATGGCCCCTTGTTCGCGCTGCCGGGCGGACCGGCGAAACTCGCGGTCGGGGCGGGCATCCGCGCCAATGATTTCGAGATTTTCCGGGGCGTGGGCAATATCAACAATGCCCGACCGTCGCAGGACAGTCGCTACGCCTTTGGCGAACTCAATCTGCCGCTCGTCGGTCCGGACATGGGCCTGCCGCTCATACACCGGCTGAACCTGAGCGCGGCGCTGCGTTATGAGCGCTACCGCCAGATCGGCGATATCGTCACGCCCAAACTGGGCGTCATCTTTGCGCCCAACGACATCCTTGATCTCAAGGCGAGCTGGGGCAAGTCGTTCCGCGCGCCGAGCTTCATCCAGCTCTATTCGATCCAGCAGGCGCTGCTCTATCCCGTCACCACCTTTGGCGGGACGGGCTATCCGGCGGGATCGACGGCGCTCTATCTCACCGGCGGCAATAGCGACCTCAAGCCGGAGCGGGCGCGCAGCTGGTCCGGCTCGCTGGCGCTGCATCCGCCCGCATGGCCCGGCGCGTCGCTCGAAGTCAGCTATTTTTCGACGCGCTATGTCAACCGGATCGTGACGCCGATCCCGATCGCCTCGCAGGCGCTCAGCAATCCGGCCAATAGCGGGCAGGTCACGCTGTCGCCGACCGCCGCGCAGCTGGCCGCTTTGGTCGCGGGCGCCGACCAGTTTCTCAATGCCACGCCGTCGGCCTATGACCCGGCAAAGGTCGTGGCGATCATCGACAACAGCAACGTCAATGCCGGCCGCCAGAGCATCAGCGGGATCGATGTGCAGGCGCGCTATCAGACGGCGCTCGCAGATGGGCGATTAAACCTGTCAGCGAGCGCGACCTATCTGGATAGCGAGCAACAGATTTCGGCGGGCCAGCCGGTCCAGCAATTGGCCGGCACCCTGTTCAATCCACCCCACTGGCGCTGGCGCGGAACGGCCAGCTGGGACAAGGGCGGCCTGGGCCTGGCGGTCACGCTCAGCCATATCGGCGGGGTCGATGATCAGCGGACGGCATCTGCCGGGCGGGTCCGCGGCATGACCATAGCCGATGTCAGCGCACGCTACCGGATCGAGGGCGGCCATGGGCCGCTGGGCGGCGTCGAAGTGGGTCTCTCGATCCAGAATCTGTTCAACGTCGCGCCCGCGGTGATCGCGACCAGCCTCTATTATGACACGCCCTATGACTCGACCAACTATTCAGCGGTGGGTCGTTTCGTGGCGTTCGAGCTGGTCAAGAGATGGTAAGGGTGGCGCTCGGGAAGACGGGCCTTTTCGGCGCGTGCGTGATGATGCTCGCGCTGTCGTCTCCGGGGTGGGCGCGCTGCGCCGACCTGTTGCCGGGTGCGGCACCGCCGACGGGGCCTAAGCGATCGATCACGTCCCTCGATCTTGCGCGCGTGCGCGACATCGGTCGACCCGACGGCGCGCTGCTCGGCGGACCCAGCCCGTTGGCCGTCGCCCCCGACCAGACCCGCGCCGCCTTCATCATCAGCCGGCCCGATCCGGCCTCGAACAGCATCTGCGTCGGGCTCGCGGCGATGGACCTCGTCGTCGGCGCGCGACCGCGCCTTATCGACCAGGGGGGCGAGATGATCCTGGCCCCGGGTAATGTGCGCGGGCTGATCACGCCCATCGGCTATCCCGCGGTGGTGACGCCGTCCTGGTCCCCCGATGGCCGCTGGATCGCCTATTTGCGGCGGGACCAGGGCGTGACGCAGCTCTGGATCGCCCGTGCGGAGGGCGGCATGGCGCATGCGCTCACCCATTCTTCCGTCGATATCGAGCAGTTCGCCTGGCGGGCCGACGGCAAGGCGCTCCTGTACGCGGCCCGGACCGGACAGCTGGTCGAACGGGCCGCCGATGCCAGTGAGGCGCTCACGGGCTATCCCTATGACGACCGCTTCGTGCCGGCCATGAGCCCCGTCCCTTTGCCGGTCGCCACGACGCCCTTGTCCCACTATGCCGTCGATATCGCCAGCCTCGCCGTTCACCCCGCCCGTGGCGATGACGCCATGGGGCTACCGCCCGACAGGTTGAACACGCCCGCGCCGCTGCCTGCCGCCGAGGCGGGCGATGGCCGCCGCGTCTGGACGGTGCATAGTAGCGAGAATATCGTCAGCTCCCTGCTGCTGCGGGCAAGCCTGGCGTCGGGTGATCCTGTCGCCTGTACCGAAGCGGCCTGCCGCGGCAAATTCACCGGCCTATGGTGGATGCCGCAAGGCGGTCCGCTCTTGTTCCTGCGGCGGGAAGGCTGGGATCTGGGCGATCTGGTCCTCTATCGCTGGCAGCCCGGGGCGGGCCAGCCGCGTGCGATCCTGCGCACAAGCGGGGTGCTCGATGGCTGTGTCCTGGCGAAGGCGCAGCTTATCTGCCTGGCGGAGAGCGCGACCGTGCCCCGCCATATCTTGCGGATCGATCCACGGACGGGTCAGGCTGCGACGCTCTATGTGCCCAATCCGGATTTTGCGGCGATCCGTTTCGGCAAGGTCCAGCGGCTCCGTTGGCGGAACGATCGCAGGCTCGAGGTGCGCGGCGACCTGGTCCTGCCACCCGGCCACAGGCCGGGCATGCGCCATCCGCTCATCGTCACGACCTATTGGAGCAGTGGCTTCCTGCGCGGCGCGACGGGCAATGAATATCCGATCCATGTCTTTGCCGCGCGCGGCTTTGCCGTGCTCAGCCTGCATCGTCCGCCTTTCGTCGCCGAGGCCGATGCGAACGCCACCGACGCGGACCGGCTGAACGCCGCCAACACGGCGAATTGGGCCGAGCGGCGCAGCCTGCACTCGGCCGTGATGGTCGGGGTGCAGCGCGTCATCGACCTGGGCGTCGCCGATCCGGCACGCATCGGCATCACCGGATTGAGCGACGGGTCGAGTACGGTCGGCTTCGCGCTGATCAACAGCCATCGCTTCGCTGCGGCAGCTGTCAGCACCTGCTGCCTTGAGCCGTGGATGGTCAATGCGACATTCGGCCCTGCCTTTGCCCGTACCATGCGCGGGCAGGGATGGCCTGCGGCGACCGCCGACGACCGTCGCTTCTGGGCGCCCGGGTCGCTGATCCAGAATGCGGCGACGATCGACACACCCTTGCTCATGCAACTGGCGGACCGGGAATATCTGACGGCGATCGACGTCTACGCCGCGCTACGCGAGCAGGGCAAGCCGGTCGATCTCTATGTGTTTCCGGACGAATATCATAATAAATGGCAGCCCGCCCATCGGCTCGCCATCTATGAACGCAATCTTGACTGGTTCGACTATTGGCTGCGCGACACGATCGATCCGGACCCGCACAAGGCGGCGCAATATGCGCGGTGGCGCAAGCTCCGCGAACAGCAGGGGAGGGTAGGCGGCGGTCAGGACCGGCCCGCGATCCAGGCCTCGACGTCTGCAAGGCGCATGAGCCGGTGATAGTTGGTGCCCCGCAGCGGGCCGCTGTCGCCCAGCGCGCGCTCGAGCGCGGGCACGTCGAGCATGCCCGCCGCGCGTAATCGACCGTCGAGAAGCATATCGCGGATGGTGGTTCGGTTGGCGGCGTACAGGGCGGCGATATAGCCGTCGGGGGAGCCTTTCGATCGGCGTTCGATGATCTTGGCCGGCAAGCGGGCGGCATAGGCCTTGCGGGCGATCACGCGATTGCGTCCGTCCGCAAACCACCACCAGCTCGGGACCCGCAGGCACGCCTCCACGACGGGTTGCGAGGCCAGCGGCGAGGCATGGCGCACGGGACTGTGCAGGTCGCTGGCCTCGGCCCATGTCTGCGCAGCGACGATCAGCGCGATGTGCGCCGCCGTCCCGGTCTCGGCGCCCTTGGGCACCTGCAACCAGGGATGCCCTGCGATGATGGCCTGGTCGCTGACCATGTCCGACGCCAGATATTGGGTTTCGCCATGCCAGCGATAGGTGGGCGAGCGTCGGAAGGCCCGTTTGATCGCCTGCGTAAAAACCGTCGCCGCACCGACCTGCGCCAGCGAGGCGATCGAGAGCGCTACCGCCCAGGCCTCGTGCAACCGCCCGCCGCGCACCAGCGCATCGGTCACCGGGGCGGCCGACTGCAACGCACAGAAGACATTGTCGCCTGCGCCGCCATCGATCGACAGATCGGCGCCGGATGTCGCAATCGCTTGCCCCAGGAGCGCATTGGTGCCCTGCATGAAGCTGCGGGCCACGGGGTTCGGCAATCCCGCCGCGTGCGACCGGCTGATATCGACCAGCCCGACGTCCCATTCCGCTTCGAGGATCGGGGCGCCGAGATGGCTCACCACCGCGCGCGCATAGCGTCTTTCATCGCCATTTCCGCTATGACTGGACAGGTTGAAGCATTCGAAGGCACCGCCCTGACTGGCGAGCGTCGCGGCCAGTATCGAGGAATCGAGACCGCCCGAAAGCATGAGGAGCACGCGCGCGGCATCGCCACGGCAGGCGCGGACGGCCGCCGTGACCGCCCGGCGCACGACATCCGCCGCCTCGTCGCGATCGCTGGCCCAATGGCGGCGGCCGCCATGGTCCCACGGCGTCCAGGCCTGTGTCACCGTGATGGTACCGTCGCCGATCCGCACGCAAGTCCCGCCCCGCAGTTCCGTCACGCCCGAGAGGCATGTGATGGGCGAAGCGATATTCTGGAACGCCAGCCGATGGGCAATCGCGCTCCAGTCGATGCCGGACGGCATCCATCCCGCCAAAGCGAGAAGCGCAAGGTCCGACGCGATCAAGGTCAGGCCATCGCGTTGCGTATAGAGGCAGGGGAGGCGGCCGAATGGCGCGCGCGCGATCTCCAGGACTGTGGGACCATCGCGCAGGATCGCGACATAATGGCCCCAATAGTCCCGCATAAGCTTGTGTGGGCGCATGGGTGCCGCCGTGTTGCTTTTAAAATGCGCGCGGTCGCTGGTCCCCCGCTGGAAGACGTCTCCAAGTGCCCATTCGCCCTCGCGCGCCATTTTGGCCGGCGTGAGGCCCGGCGTCGTCGCGACCAGAAGCGCGGCTTCGTCGATGACGATATCAAGGTCCGGCCGATCGGCGATCGCCGCTTTGATCCAGGCCGGGATCGGTGCCGGGTCCGCCATGCTGCTGGCAAGGATGAGATAGTTTTCCATCACACCCGCCTGATCGGGGTGAAGGGCCGCACATCGTCGGGCGCGTCGTTGAGGACGGTGCCTGCCAGTTCGACCCAGCAATGCGCCTGAAACGGATCGAGCTTGACGCCCAGTACCAGGGTGGGGTTGGCGCCTCGCGCGGTCAGGGCGGCCATCAGCGCCATGGACGTGGGGAGACACTGGTCGCGCGCGGACAGGATCAGCCCGGCGCGGCGGTGCGCTTCGGCCAGCCGTGCGATCGTCGCCGATGTCGGTCGCGGCCCCGAGGCAAGTGCGTCCTTGCGCCGGGCCAGCCGATCGATATTGGCGGTGAGCGGGCAATAGCGGACGCGCAGCGCCCAGTGGGCTCGAGTGATTATTGCCACGGCTATGGCCAGTAGCGAGGGGCGGGAGTGGGGCTCTAATGGCGGGGGCAGGATTGGCCCCGGGGATGCGGCAGGGCAGGGGCTCGGAAGCCTGTCTTCTGGATTGGGGATGAGAATGTCCATCTCGACCAGTATCGTCAGTGCGGGATCGGCGCCGCCGGTGTCGAGCAGCGTCTGGAACGCCGTGTCGAGTGGCGCGCTCAGGCCGAAATAGCGGTCGGCCTGCAGGTCGAGAAACAGCGTTCGGTTGTCGATCCGGCAGAAGCTCAAGCCGGTGCGGAGCCTATAGCCAGCCATGGGAGATGCCCGACACAATGGCGCGCGGCCGAAGCCGCGCGCCACCGCATCAATCGTCCGACAGGCCGGTGAGTTCCTGGTTCAGGCCGACATCGCCGGCGATGCCGCCCGGTCCCTTGGTCTCGATGCTTGCGGTTCCGAGGTCGATCAAAGTGTCTGCGCGTTCCATGATGGACTCCTTCTGTCATGCTGCGACATGCAGCCATGGCAGTGTAGGAAGCCCGTTTCGCTATCCGAATTTTATACCGATTCTATATCGATATTGTTTGGCTGGCAGGTTTGACGACGGGGTCATTCGACCCGATAGACCGCCCGGACGATGGGGGCGGCGGCCCGACGCCGACGGCGATGATAGACCAGGATCAGGCGACGCAGCCGGTCGCGCTCGCCATGGGCGGTGGCGGACGCAATCGCCGTCAGTTCCGCCTCGATATCATCGAGTATATGCGTCTCGACCGAGCGGACCGCATGAAGGCGCGCATTGAGCCGGTCGATGGCGCGGCGATGTTCGCCATTGGCCGACTGGCTGGCGATCGCCAGGAAGATCGCGCCAGTGCGATCGGCGATCGATGGCAACTCTTCCATGGCGGTCGGCATGATCGCGGTCGTCACGCCGGGCCATGCGCGGATCGCAAGCACCAGCAATTGGGCCGACCAGTCGTAGCGATCCTTCAGGGCTGGTTCGTCCAGGGCGGGAATATAGAAGCCGCCGCTCGTGCGCGTTTCGACCAGGCCTTCCCCGGTCAGCAGATGGAGCGCGTCGCGGACCGGGGTCACGCTCGACGACAGCGGCGCGGCGAGGACCGCCGGGTCCAGGCGGTCGCCGGGCCGATAGTCGCGGCGCATGATGCGCTGGCGCAGCGCGTCATGGACCCGTTCGACGGTCGGGCCCGCATTCATGATGCCGCCTGTTGATCACGCGCATGGGCATCGAGCACCGCCTGCTGGTCTGGACGCAGTGCATCAATCGCGCCCAGCGGCGCGCCGCCATGGTCGCCCAGAAGGACGGAGGGACATCGGCCCTCATAATTGCCGAGATTGGGCCGGTGCTGGCGATAGCCGACCAGCCCTGCCAATGCGGGCGGAAAGGTCCGGGCGATCGCCGGGGGATAGGCCAGCCAGGGATTTTCATAAGGCTTGAGCCAGCCGAGCGCATAGCCCACGACAAGGCCGCGCCGGACCGCGCCGGTGATATTTGCGCCCGCGCCGTGCAGGGTGGAGCCCAGCAGGAGAAGCGCCGCGCCCGGCGCCATTTCGGCAGGCAACGGTGCCTCTGGCGGTTCGGCGTCCAGCGCGTTGGCGCCATGACTGCGCGGCCATATCAGGGTCGCGCCATTGTCCGGCGTGAACGGCGTCAGCGGCCACATCACATTGACGAGATATTCGACCTCGCCGACCGGTCCGCGCCACATATCTTGATCCCGGTGGGGCAACTGAGCCGGGGCGCCGCGCTGGATGGCGATCGCCTGGGTCGTGTTCAGCTGGATGCAGTCGCACCAGGGCGTCAGGATCGTTTCGACAATGCCGAGTATCAGTGCATGCTGGACCAGCGCCCTGGCATGGTCGGACCGGATCAGGAGCCGACCGAAGCGCTTCGTGGTTTCGCCATAGAAATGGCCTTGGCCAAAAGGCGTTCGGGCGAAATCCCCGGCCAGATCGTCGTCGAGCGCCGCGATGGCCGCAGCCGGCAGGGCATCCGGGACGAGGCAATAGCCGTGCGTCTTAAGTTCGGTCGCGTGGCGCGATATCGCTTGGGAGAGAGTGATGGAGACGGTCATGGCGGCGTCTCCCTCAGGCTGCGACGCGCTGGTGGATACGCAACGGCGACGCAACAATGCCGCGCTCGGCAAGCAACGCCTTTGTGTCCGACGCAATGTCGATGCGCAACGCGCCGAGCATGGTCCCGTTGATCATGCGCGGCAGGCCGAGCGGCGTGCAGCGCCAGCCAAAGGCAAGGATCTGTTGCAACCAGCCCATCTCGGCAATGGCGCTATAGGCCGTGATGCCATGTGCCAGGGCATGATCGACGAGGGCGGTCACCAGCGTATCGCGGACCTGCCGCCGCTCCGCCGCCCGCAGGCGGCGATCCAGGCAGAAGCGGGTGATCTCCTGGATGTCCGGTGCCTGCGGCGGTGCGTGCTCACAGAGGTCGGGATAGAAATCACCTAATATATGGGGGCGCCTCGTGGGCAGGAGTCGGGCCGATCCCAGATGGGTTCCGTTGGGGTCGGCCAGGATCAGATAGGTCGCATGGACGTCGTCATATTGATCGATCTCATAGGTGTCGGCGAGCACCGGCACGTCCCATTTGAGCAGGTCGACGAAGACGGATTTGCGGGCGGCGAACATCGAACGCAGGACGGCGTCCGAGGCCGGTCGCGCAGCGGATTGACGGATATGCAGCATGATAAGGACTCCCTGGCCGTGATCGGTCCAGGGTCGCCTCGCGACGGGTCAGGCCGCTATTCCGGAAAAGGGTAATATCGGCGGCGGAAAATATCCGAGAAGGTCAGTGTTCCGTCGAAGAGCGTCAGGATCACCAGATATGTCCGCTTGTTCACGCCATAGCGCTCGCACGCCTGCTTGATATGGCGGGCCACCGTCTCTTCGCCCACCTTCAGGATCAGGCTGATCTCCCAGTCGCTCTTGCCGCGCGCGACCCAGAGCACGCAGTCCCGCTGCCGGTCGGTGAGCATCGGGCATGGCGGTGCCTGCCGCAGGCTGCCGATCGACCAGAGGCGCCGGGCGCCCTCGAAGGCGAACAGACCCGCAACCTCTGCCAGCGGCAGCATGTCATGCGGCAGCGGCCTGCCAGCTTCATTCGCGAACGAGCAGGAGCCGCGCGCTTCGCCGGGCACATGGACCGCCGGCACCGTGAAACCATCGCCGATGCCCTGTGCGCGACCCAATGCCAATATGCGGCGATCGCGGCCGGACAGCGGGATCATCTCCGCCATGTGCGACCAGGGAAAGCCGACGCGCGCCACATGGCTCGCGCGGTGGACTGGATCGGTCACACCCAAGGCATGGCGATGATAATAATCGGCCCATTGCGTCGGATAATTATGCAGGTGGATCGCGCCGCTGCTGGCCCTAGCGAGATCGACATGATGCGTCAGCGCAAAATATTGGAAGCCGAGCTGATCCGTCAGCCCCTTCATGGCCACGGCGAAATCATCGCCGTTCGCCACGGCATCCACGACGCATTTGACGTGCGTCGCCATATTGGACAGTCTCATAAGACGATGTCGCGATCACCGGCGGTGCCTCAAGTCACCGCGCGCCCGGCGTTCGCCCTTTCCCGGCATATCGGGCCAGGCGCTGGTGTCTCATGTCAGCACCCGACGACTCCAGTAACAAAATTGTCATATCATAACGGCTTTTATGGAAAAAGACCGGCGCTGGCCTTGGCGTGCGCACAACGCTGCCATGGCGAGTCCATAGTCGGTGCGGCATGGTCTGGGCGTCGCTTGCTCGGCAGCGGCAGAGGCGGCCGGTGAATTTGCCGACCAGCGAACGCCCTTCGCTCGATTGGCAAGATGCCGCGGGCTATGCGCGACTGCGCGGGATCGACCGGGCCGGCCTCATGTGGGAATGGCTGCGCCGCGATCCCGATTATATCGCCTGGCATGTGCGGGCCAGTACGGCCACGCGCGGCATCGATCCCGAGCCGCTCCTTTGGGGGCTGCACTTTCGCCGAGCATCCGAGCCACGCAGCGCCCGAGGCCCGGATCATCTGGCATGCCGATTTCGACCCGGGGACGATGGCCGTCGCCGCCATCCCCGCTGATCCGGCCGATCCCGATAGCCTGGTTCTCGACCGCATCGCCCCCTGGCTCGCCGTTGCCATCGGCAGGGAGGGACGCGAACATGCCGTCCTGTCCGACGGTTGGCATCATATCCGTATCGATATCGAGGAAGGGCGGCTGACAGGACAGCAAGCCGTCCTGCTGCACTTCCGCTTGCAGGGCATCCTGTCTTTGCAGCAACGCGTATTGCCGCTGCGCCGGTTTCTCGACCTGTGTCGCAGGCGGCAATTCTCGCGCTCGCTTTTTCCCCCCGATCCGCAGATCGCGCGATTGGTCGATATGCTCCGCGTCCATGATGCGCTCGGGCAGGGGGCCAGCCAGCGCGACATCGGTGCCGCCCTGTTCGGGGACGCGCGCGTGGCGCAGGACTGGACGGGATCGTCCGATTCGCTGCGGTCGCGTGTCAGGCGTCTGGTCCGCGAGGCTGGCTGCATGGCGCGTGGCGGCTGGCGGCAATTGATGGGGCGGAGGGGGTGATGTGCCGATTCACCGCGTGACAGCGGCGATGCCTACCGTGTGACGATAGGGCTGGCGCCTCGCGCCGGTGAAGCGGCGCGACCGCGCTCTACGGCGCGAAGCCCGGCTTCTCGCCGCCGAACCCCGTTGCCGGGTCTCGGCCTGGCGGTGACGATCGGCTGGCGCGGGGCCAGCGATGCTGACCTGATGGAGCGGGGCTGAGGACGCACACTGCCCGGGCGGCTTTGCCTTGCCCGGACAGGGTGCGGCGTATGATGGCGGCACCGCAGGCGCTCCGGCCTCTCGGGCGGGCGGTGCGCCCGGTTTCGCAATGCCGGTCGACAAGTGTCGCCCTGGCCACAGGGCACCACGCAAAACAGGACTTTGCGGGGACCCTTCGCGAAGCCCGACCCTGCACCGCTGATCCGCCCGCACCGGCCGGGGGCCATCCCTTTGCTGGCGGCGGCCTTGCCGCCAGGGAATGCTGCGGTCGCCGCTTGCGCGGCGCCGCTGTTGGTGGCCTCTCCCGGTGGCGCGGGAGTGGGCGGCGCTCCCTGCTAGGCCCGCTCGCGTCCCCGGCAAGCCGGGCTGCGCCCGGCTCCTCCACTGCGTTGCGGCCCCTTGGGTGCCGGGGCCGCTCAAGCGGTCCTCTTCGGTTCGCATCTTGCCGCCCACCCCCGCTTCCGGGGGAGGCCATGGTGGTTTTGGGGCGGTGCAGGAGGTGAATGATGCGTGCTCCCACGACCATCCGCGCGCGCGGCAAGGGCCGGAAACCCAAGGCGTCCAACGGCGGAGCCCCAATCGCGGCCAAGGCCCGTGCAGGGTCCGAAACGGCGCGCACGAACCTTTATGACGAGGTGACGGCGCGGATCATCGCCGAACTGGAGGCGGGCCGCTTTCCGTGGGTTCAGCCTTGGGGGCATCCCGATGGTGAGGGAAGCGCGATCAGTCCGGGCCTGCCGCGCAACGCCCTTACCGCACGCCGTTACTCTGGCGTGAACGTCCTTATCCTGTGGGGCGCAGTGATCGAGCAAGGCTATCCCTCGCAGGGTTGGCTTACCTTCAAACAGGCGCTTGAGGCGGGCGGCTGCGTCCGCAAGGGCGAGCGCGGCACCACCGTCGTCTATGCCGACCGCTTCACCCCCGAGTCCGAGAAAGCGCGCGCCGTCGAAACCGGCAACGACGCCAAGTCCATTCCCTTCCTCAAGCGATTCACCGTGTTCAACGTCGCGCAGTGCGAGGGATTGCGCCCCGGCCTCGCGCCCGATCCAGTCCCCTTGCCCGAACGCCAGATCGTGCCCGTCGCCGAGGAAGTGATCGCCGCAAGCGGCATCGCGTTCCGCGTCGGCGGCAATCGCGCCTATTATGTGCCCGCGCAGGACTATGTGCAGGTGCCGCCGCAACCGGCCTTTTTCGAGCAGATCAACTATTACCGGACCTGCCTGCACGAACTTTGCCACGGCAGCGGCCACCCGTCCCGGTTGAACCGCAATCTGGTCAACAGCTTCGGATCGAAGGATTATGCCCGCGAGGAATTGATCACCGAAATGGGTTCGGCCTTTCTCTGCGCCGCGCTCGGCATCGTCCCGACCGTCCGTCACGCTGATTATCTCGGCAGCTGGCTGGACGTGCTGCGCGAGGACAATCGCGCGATCTTCCGCGCCGCCAGCGCCGCCAGCAAGGCCGCCGACTGGCTGCTGGCGCGGCACGCCGCCGCCCAAGCTGAGGCTGTCCAACGCGATACTTCCCACGATGACACCGGCGAACGCCAAGCTCTGCAGGACGAAAGGCTCTCGGCATGATCCTCCTGACCCCCGAGCTTCACGCCGCGCTGCGCGTGAATGCGTCCGCGCACCGTGATGCGATGCAAACCGGCACCCACGGGCCCGACCCAGCGCCGGTCGTCAAATTCTTCAATCCCGTGGGCGCGGCAACATGGCTGGCAACCGAGCTGTATGATGATGGGGACACGTTATTCGGGCTGGCCGACCTCGGTTTCGGCTGTCCCGAACTGGGCTGTTTCAGCCTGTCCGAACTGGCGGGCATCCACCTGTCGTTCGGCTTGCAGATCGAGCGCGACATCGGCTTTTCGACGACCGTCAGCCTGTCGGTCTGGGCCGACACCGCGCGTCGCGCCGGTTCGATCAGCCAAGCCCAATCCATCATCTGGCGCATCGAGTCCGCGCCGGTTCCCGAGATTCCGACCGATCCCGAGCAAGGGAAAGGCGGATGACGCGCGGCGCGTCCCGTCGCAAGCCTCGCCGGGGAGGTCAACGACCCCGGTAACCGGTCCCGACGCGGCGAAACCGCGAATCCCGTGGCGACGGGACCGGCACTCACAAGGAGTAGACCCATGAAACTCGATTTTATCCCGCTCGACAAGCTGGTCGTGAGCAAGGCCAATATGCGTTACAGCAAAAAGGCCCCGGACGTGTCCGACATCCTGCCCACCGTCCGCAGCCGTGGCGTCATCCAGCCGGTCATCGTCCGTCCCAATTGCGCGCCCGGTGGCTATGAGATCGTTGCCGGAAGCCGCCGCTTCCATGCCGCGAAGATCGTGGCCGAGGAACGGCGGGCGGCGGGCGATATGACGCCGGAGCCCCAAGACTTCATGCTACCGTGCGCGATTCTCAACGAGGGCGACGATGCCGCTGCCATCGAGGCGTCGATGATCGAGAACATGGCGCGACTCGACCCCGACGAGGTGACGCAATGGGAGACTTTCACGCGCCTCGTCCGCGAAGGCCGCAAGGTGGAAGACATCTCCGCGACGTTCGGATTGCCCGACCTCACCGTCAAGCGCGTGCTGGCGCTCGGTAATCTGCTCCCCGCCATCCGCGACCTCTATCGCAAGGAACAGATCGACGCGGCGACCGTGCGCCATCTGACGATGGCGTCCAAGAGCCAGCAAAAAGCATGGCTGGCGCTCGCCGACGACGAGAATGCCTATCTGCCGACCGGCCACCAGTTGAAATCATGGCTGCTGGGCGGGCAGTCGATCCCGGTGAAACATGCGCTGTTCGACGTGGAGGCAAGCGGGCTTGCGACCATCGCCGACCTGTTCGGCGACGACCGTTATGTCGCTGATGCCGATGCTTTCTGGACGGCGCAGAATGCGGAGATCGAGGCACGCCGCGCCGCGTATGTCGAGCAAGGCTGGGCCGACGCGATCATCGTGCCGCCCACGACACATTTCTCGACATGGGAATATGAGAAGGCGGGCAAGCGCAAGGGCGGGCGCGTCTATATCGACGTGCGCGCGACCGGCGAGGTGATCGTCCATGAAGGCTATGTTTCCGGCAAGGAAGCCCGCCGGATCGCCAAGGCCGAGGGGTCCGAGAACGGGACCGGGACCAGCCCGAAAGCGGCGCGGCCCGAAATGACATCGACGATGCAGACCTATGTCGATCTGCATCGCCATGCCGCCGTCCGCGCCGCGCTCACCGGCCATCCGGCCATCGCGCTACGCTTGATGGTGGCCCATGCCATCGGCGGTTCACACCTCTGGCGCGTCACGCCCGAGCCGCAATTCACCCGCAACGACGAGGTGCGCGACAGCCTCGACAACAGCCAAGCCGAGGCGGATTTCGACGAGCGCCGCCGCGCCGTGCTGGCGGTTCTAGGCTTCTCGCCTGAGGAACCGACCGTGACTGGAGGCAGCATGGAACCGGGGGGCGACGCTGCTTGCGAGGCACGTGACTCCCAGCAGGGTGTCGTCGGCATCTTCCAGCGGCTGCTCGACCTTCCCGATGCGGTCGTCATGGAGGTGATCGCCATCGTCATGGGCGAAACGCTGGCGTCCGGCAGCGCCGCCGTCGAGGCGGTGGGCATGGAGATCGGCGTCGATATGGCCCGCTGTTGGCAGGCCGACGACGCCTTTTTCTCGCTGATCCGCGACCGGGAAGTGCTGACCCGGATCGTCGCCGAGGTGGCGGGCGAGACCGTCGCCAGCGCCAATGTGGGGGAAAAGACCAAGACCCTGAAACGCATCGTCCGCGATCATCTGGACGGCACCAACGGGCGCGACCGGCGCGAAAGCTGGGTGCCGCGCTGGATGGCGTTTCCACCCGCCGCCTATACGGCGCGGGGCGGCGTCGGCACGGTCGCGGCCCATGCCAAGGCGCAGGCTGCGCGCGAGATCGAGCGGCGGTTGCCGGACGACGACGAGCCTGATCCGACCGCACCCAGCGCGGTGATGGCCCTGCCGATCGAAGGGAGTCCCGTGCCTCCCTTCAACGACGACGAGGCCGACTGCCTTGCCGCCTGATCCCCTGCAGGCGGCGGAAAAACCGCCGCCTGCATCCTTTTCGTTCACGAAAATTCGGCCGCGCGCCCTCGCCCTGACGGACTCGGGCGCGCGGGAAAGGAGACCATCATGGCCGACCGCGTATCCGCGAGCATCACCATCGGCGGCACCCTGCCGCAATCGCTGCTGCCCGACCTTACCACTCTCGTTCAGGCAGAAGGACTGTCCACCGAATGGGACGGCGAACCCTTCACGCTCTCGATGTTTCGCGAGGGCGTGCCGCTCGAACTCATGGCGCATGAAGTGGCCTGGGGCCGGTTCGAGCACCTCGAAACATGGTGCGTCGAGCATGGCCTGCCATTCACACGCTGGTCGGGCGCCTATTGCGGTCAATGGGGCGCCGAGCGCGTCGTGTTCACCGGCGCGGGCGAGGTGAAGTCCTATGCCGCCGACGAGGACGACTATATCCTGATCGGCCGTTGCACCGTCGAACGTCTCGGCAGCTACGAGGCGATCCTCGCCCACTTCGCAGCGGGCGATTTCGCGGTTCCGCCGCTGCGGCTGATGCCCTGAATATCGGCCGCGCCCCGGCCTGCTGGCGCTGGCCGGGGCGCGGCTATTCCCTTGTCCTCATCAGCGTGCGCGCGCCAGTCAGGCTTATGCTGCCAGCGCACGACGTCGGTCACCACCAGTTCGGACCCGACATCGCGACCGGCCAGCGTCACCCGCGCGACCGTGCGGTTATAGCTGCGCCCGACCCGCATGATGGTGACAGTCCGGCCGTCGAACAGCGTCCGGGCGCGCGCCGTCGCGGATCGCGCGAGCGAGATTTCGGTCCTGCATCTGGCCTGTCCCGCTTGGGTTTCGGCGGCGTCTATCCTGGCGATGCAAACGCCAAGCCGCTCTCCAGCCGGAGGGTATCGCCATCTTGTGCCTGGCCGACGCGCCCCTGGCCCGGCGGCGCGGTGGCAATCCGTAGCAACGTAGCGCAGCCTGTCGGAAGGCGGAGGATGGTCATCGACATGTCGCTCGCCTCTATCGCCTCTTACCCCGGACGCGAAGCTCCGACCGGCCGTCATCGGCCACGCCGACGGTAATTCTGGCAGCGTCGCCGTGCGTGCCTTGGACGATCGATCCGATGGCGCGGTGGTGCGTCCGCGCAGTCCACGACCAATCCATCGCGAGGGATAAACCGGCGGCATTGTCGTCGTTACCACTACCGTGGCCCGCACCGTTTCCGGCTCCTCGGGCGCATGACCTGGGACGGTCGCAGTCCCGCTAAACCATCGCCGCGCGGCTTATTTCCCCGCCCGCGCCCACCCCACGCGGCATGCCGCGTGGGGTGGGCGCGGGCTCCTCGCGGTCGCTGCGCTTCAAATAGGCCTTCGGCTCCGGTCCTCCGCTGCCGCTCCGGCCTGCCGGTTCGCGGGCCTGCTGTGACCGTCCCTCAGGTCCGCCCATCGCCCGGGAACGGTTCGGGGCGACTTTTTAAGGAGACGAACAATGCCAGCCATCGGTTATGTCACCCGCGACGGAAACGGCTTCAAGGGTCAGCTCAAGACGCTCTCTATCCGCACCGACATCGAGATCATTCCAAACACCCGCAAGTCCGGCGACACCCAGCCCGACTATCGCGTGTCGGCAGCAGGGGTCGAGGTCGGGGCGGGATGGATCCGGCGCGGCGAAATGAGCGGCAAGGACTATGTGTCGCTGTCGCTCGCCGCCCCCGAATTCGGCCCGCGCCGACTCTACGCCAATCTCGGCCGCGCCGCGGGCCAAGACGATGACGATGCCTTCGCGATCATCTGGAACCCGGCCGACTGAGCGAACCGCCCCGCGCCCGAAATGGGCGCGGGGCATCGCCGCCAGCCCGAAACCCCGGTCCCGAAACAGGGAGGTCGGAATCGCATGGGTCGATTTGCGACCCTGCCTGAGAGGACCGTATCGATCCAATCCGCACCTCTCAGCCGACGCACGGTGCATCGGCGCAGATGGACCTTCATCATGGACGATACCGCGACACGTGCGCAGGCCGCGCGCGAAACCTGCCCCTTCCTCACCGCCAAGCAGGCGGCCTTTCATCTTGGCCTTGCCTATTCGACGCTCAAGCGCCTGCGCCAGACAGGCAAGGGGCCGACATGCCGCCTGCATGGGCGCACCTGGCGCTATCATATCGACGATATCGAGACGTGGTCGGCAGCTCGCGCGCGGGGAGGCGACCGTGGTTGAGCGCCGGATTCGTGATCGCCCGCTGCCGCTTTTCGCCTGGCTGGAGGTCCGGCGCGCCGCCCATGTCCGCCGCCTGCGGCTGCGCCGCCGCGCTGCGCTGATCGGTGTCGGCATCGCCTCTCTCGGCCTCACGATCGCGCTGCCGCCGGTGCCCCGGCTCGTTTGGAACGCCAGCGCCAGCGCGCCCGTCGGACTCTATGCCGTGTCGCCCGGTGCAGCGCTCCAGCGCGGCGACATGGTGATTGCCTGGCTGCCGGCCCAAGCGCGGCAATTGGCTGCACGCCGCCACTATCTGCCATCCAACGTGCCGCTGGTGAAGCGCGTCGTCGGCATGGCTGGGGATAGAATCTGCGCGGTGGATCGCGTTGTGACGCTGAACGGAAGGCCGGTAGCCATCCGCCGCGCCGCCGATGCCGAAGGCCGCGATCTGCCCGCGTGGCAGGGGTGCATCCGGCTGCGGCCGGGAATGGTCTTCCTGCTCATGACCGAGACCCCGAACTCGTTCGACGGGCGTTATTTCGGGGCAACGCTGGCGCAGGATATCATTGGCAAGGCGACCCCGCTGTGGTTGCGCTGAGGACACTCGCGCTCGCCGTCGCGCTGTTCGTCGCGACCCCTGCCGCTGCCGATCCACTCGATCGCTGGCGAGTAGAGATCGCCGAGGCGTCCGCGCGGTTCGGCGTGCCGGTCGCGTGGATCGAACGGGTGATGCGCGCCGAAAGCGGTGGCCAGACCATGCTTGGCGGGCGACCGATCACTTCCCACGCGGGCGCGATGGGCCTTATGCAGCTGATGCCAGCGACGTGGACAGCAATGCGCGCGGCGCACGGCCTGGGGGGCAATCCCCATGATCCACGCGACAATATTCTCGCAGGCACGGCCTATCTGCGCGCGATGCATGACCGCTTCGGCTATCCTGGATTGTTTGCCGCCTACAATGCCGGTCCCGGCCGCTATGCGGCGCATCTTGCATCAGGCCGTGCGTTGCCGACCGAGACGCGCGCCTATCTCGCACAAGTGTCGGGCACGCCATCGGGTCCATCGCAATCCCGCTCGCAGCAACCGCCACCAGCATTGTTCATCGCCCTTCGCGCCAGCCACGAACCCGTGACTCCATCACCATCACGCGCGCCAGACAAGCCGTCCGATACGCTGTTCGCGATCCGCGCACCCCGTTGAGCCTGCACAGGCGGCAGCGTCGAAGGGTGTGGGCTGCGAGGGCATCGCGCGATCTCGGACGTTGGAGAGGGGGCTCGTCTCGGCAAGGCCCAGCATGACGGGCGGCGAAGCGGCTGTGCAAGGCCGGCGGCCCCTCCAATTTTGCCGCGAGCCGGAGGCTGCTGCGCAGCCGAGTCTGTTTGTTTTCAGCGCAACAAAATCGGTTCCTCCGCCGCCGCTGCGCGGCGCTTCCGGCTGCGCCTCCAGCGGCCCTGACAGCCGCTCCGCCACCCGTCGTCGGAGGTCTGTCCTCGATGAGGAGGATTTCAAGCGAAGGAGGCGATCATGACCATGTTTCAACCCATCGGTGCGGCGTCGGCCAAAGATACGGATCGGGTAATGGCAACGCTCGTGGCAGGACTCGAAATCGAGTTCGGACGGGACGCAGGAGAGGCGCTGGCACAGCGGTTCCTGGAGGCTGAGGAGAGCGATTTCCTGTGGGACGCGCGCGTGTCGGAGCGGTGGCTCGGCGCGTATCAGGCACAGGATGAGGAGGGTTTCGAACTCGATCGGGTAGCAATTATCGGGCGGCTGGATGGCCGCTGGTTCGTCGCGGTGAGCATCATCGATGGCGATGGAAACGCGCAGGGATTGATGGGGCGGCGCAGCTTCAGGAGCGAACGCCGGGCACGCGAAGCATTCGCTGCCACGCATTGATCAGGGCATCGGAAACGCCGGGACAGGGTGCTGGACAGGCATCGTGTCCCGGCTCTTTTTTGCCTCGGCTCGGGCGACATGGGCGGGCATCAGGATAGCGGAAGTGGGCGACAGGAGCGCTTCAGGCGGAAGGGCGGCGTAAGGCAAGATAAAGCTATGGCACTGGCGCGCCATAAGCCCTTGTCTGCACATCGTTTTTTGGACCTGGGACCGGCACTGCCCTCTCGGCGCCAGTGCCGTTCCGCGCCGAAGGGACGGCATTCCGCCATGTTGGGTGGCACCGGTTTTCATATTGCCGACTGCGCGGCATGCTTGCCCTTCACCGCCTACGGAATCAGCAAAATGGCCGACGACGACAGCTTTGAGCCGCGCCTTGGGCGCCAGCGCCAGCAGGGCGGCAAGCGCGCCCGGCGCTACCTGGGCCGCGTCCTCGCCGCCGCCAATCTTGCGGGCGGCGGCGCGGCTGCGCCTGGCCTCGCACGCGGAGCATTTTCGGGCACCCGGATCGGGCGCGGCGCGGGCGTCGGGCGGATGCTTGCCAGCCGTGGTGGACATGCGGCCTCGAACGGTCGTCGGGTCATCGTCAAGGCGAGCATCGTCAAGCTCGGCGGCAAGGGCGCATCGGCGGCCGCCGCGCACCTGCGCTATCTCCAGCGCGACGGCACGACGCGCGAGGGCGAACGCGGCACGCTCTATGGGCGCGATGCCGACGCCATCGATGGCAAGGCGTTCGGCGAACGCGGCGCCGATGATCGCCATCAGTTACGCTTCATCGTCTCGCCCGAAGATGGCGATCAATATGACGATCTGAAACCCCTGACCCGTCGGCTGATGAACCGGATGGAAGAGGATCTCGGGACGAAGCTCGACTGGGTCGCAGTTGACCATTTCAACACCGGCCATCCGCACACCCATATCGTCGTGCGCGGGAAGGACATGTCCGGCGCCGATCTCGTCATCGCCCGTGACTATATGACAACCGGCATCCGCGAGCGTGCCGCCGAGCTGGTCGATCTTGATCTTGGCCCGCGCACGGACCGTGAGATCGCGCAGGCGCTGCGCGCCGAAGTCGAGCAGGAGCGCCTGACCTCGATCGACCGGGCCTTGCTCAAGGGGGCGGACACCGAGCGGGTGGTGGCGACCAACGGTCGCGACGCCTTTGACCAGACGATGCGCGCCGGCCGGCTGGCGAAGCTGTCGCGCCTGGGCCTGGCCGAGCCGCTCGGCGCCGGACGTTTCCGGCTCGCGCCCGACATCGCCGATACACTCCGCGCATTAGGCGAACGTGGCGACATCATCCGAACGATACAGCGTGAATTTTCGCGCGCCGCGATTGCCCGAGCACCGGCCGACCAGGCGATTTACGATCCAGCCGCACCCGATGCCCGCCCGCTGGTCGGCCGCGTGCTGGCGCATGGGCTCGCCGACGAGCATGCCGATCGCCATTATCTGATCGTCGATGGCGTCGATGGGCGCAGCCACTATGTCGCGATCGGCAAGCCTATCCTGAGTTTCACCGAAGGGGACACGGAAGCCGACGCCAGACTGCCGCGCGGTGCGATCGTGCGGATCGATCCGGTCAGCCCGACAGTGCGGGAGGTGGATCGGACCATCACTGCGGTCGCCGCCGCCAATGGTGGACGCTATGACGTGGACGCCCATCTTCGTCACGATCCGACCGCCACCGAAGCGTTTGCCGAGACCCATGTCCGTCGGCTGGAGGCAATGCGGCGGACATCGGGGATAGTCGAGCGCGAGCCGTCCGGTCGCTGGATCATCGATCCGGACCATCTGGCGCGCGTTGCGGCCTACGAGACGGCGCGGCTGCGCGACCGTCCGGTCGCGATCACGATGCTGTCGGCGCAGCCGCTCGACCGGCTGGTCGATGCCGATGCTGCGACCTGGATCGATGGCGAGCTTGTGTCGGGCGCGCCCGAGCCGGTTCGTGACGCCGGGTTAGGTCATGAATTGCGGGAGGTGCAGGCACGTCGTCGGCAGTGGCTGGTGGCGCAGGGATTGGCCGAAGAAACTGCGGGCAGCACGACGTTTTCGAACGGCATGATTGTCACGCTGCAGAGACGCGAACTGCTGCGGGTTGCAGACCAGCTCGCCGACGAGATGAAAATGCCATTCCGGGAAGCTGCCGAGGGAGCCCGGATCGAGGGCGTCTATCGCCGTTCGGTCGATCTCGTCAGCGGACGCTTCGCGCTGATCGAACGCGCCCGGGATTTCACGCTCGTGCCGTGGCGATCGGCGCTCGAGCGGCAGGTCGGAAAATCGGTCTCGGGATTGATGCGTGGCGACGGCATCAACTGGTCGGTCGGAAGGGGACGTAGCGGGCCATCGATCGAGTGAGAGGAAGACGGAGGGTGTTCTTGTGGCACCGTTTGTCACCCTCGGGAGCCATTATCACAGCCATATAAAGGGGCCTATCAGGAGTATTGTTCCGCTCAAATGTCTGGCAACATTGGCGTTATTCAAGGCCAAGAATTCAAGTCCATTTCCGGCTCACCGTCGTACCACCGTTCGGCGCAATGTAGCTGTTCGAGCGCGGATTTGCCGTCACGGGGATACTCGAGCCAGGATTCTAGATGAGTGCCTCGGTCCACGAGGCTGCGTGCGATAATCTGCAGCAACAGTAAGAGTAGCCGGATGTTCGTGTGAAACCGCCTGAGATGCGGATCCTCGTCAGCGCGATATTTTGAGCTATCGCCCCAGTCGCCTGGCTCTGGCTTCTGGACATCGCCATGAATGACGCGGTTGCGAAACTGCCGAAGATATTCGGCCGCAATTCCCGGAAGGGAACCCATATCGAGCAAGCGGCGCATATCGCGGTGCGCGAAATCGACTTGGCCGTAATCAAGGGCAAACGCGTTGAACAGTACCGCGCGGAAGTGAGGCATCTCGCCGCTCGCCAGGCGCACCACAATATCGCGCCCTTTAGCGCCTTTCCCGACCACACCCGCACCCATCACGTCGATCAAGCTTTCCCAAGCAGTCCAAACAAAGGTGAATACGATCGTCGCCGCCAAGTGCTTGGCCGCGAGTTCGCTGTCTGCGGATTCGTAGTCGGCTACCGGGTTGCACCACATGCTCAACCCGTCGACATCGGTGTCAGCGAATAAGTCCGTCAATGCATAGGCGAGGCGGAGATTATGAGCAACGTCACCCCAGCCATCGCCTTGCGCAAACTGCCCGATTTCCCGAGCAGCCACGCACATTCGTCGAACGTGCTCGCGCAAATCGATGAGGTTGCCGTTCCCTTCAACGTCGCCCCAGACAGCGTCAGTGGCGCGATAGCGTACGCGCACTTCTCCTTGGTCAAGGGACCGCCAGTCGAGCCGTTCACCGCCCGGCAACGACAGGAGATCTTGCAATTGCAATTTTTCCTGTGGGCGGAGACGTAGGGGCGGATCGATCCGATCAGCGAGGCCACGAAACAGTCCGGAAATTCGCAAACGCAAGCCAGACTGTTTGGGCACTAGCGGCGAGCCTCGTCTCTTGAATTCCAAATTTGCGCACCGGGCGGGAGAAGAAGTGGTGAACCTGCGCATCACCAAACGCTAACATGCGTAGCCCCTCCCGTGCTACCGGTTCATCATCATGTCTCGTGACAACCTCGACTATGCGCTGCTTACCTGAGAAAACTGCTGCCCCGCACGCTTTCTCAACACTTCTTGCATTGCTTACCCAGAGAGATATTCTAGCGCCGCGGCAGTTACCACGTTTTTCATCCTCTTCGAGCGGACTGGGCCGATGTACTTCGCTTCCTGAAACTTTGACTCTGGGGCAAGTAACGCCTTATGGATTGTGCTCAAGCCCACTGAGAGAAGCGCTCGCCGCTGATGATCGGTTAGATCGAGCTTGGCAATTGGCTTAGCCAACAGCGTAGAGAGGTTCACCGCAAGGTCAGCCTCAATGGCCGATCCAACGATCCCTTCAATCTCCACGAATCGCGAATTAGACGCGCCGAACTCGGTGAATTTTTTCTGGGTATTGTGCCTTCGTAGTTCGCCGATCACAGGAATCGGCGATACCTCGTCAGCTACGAGGCATCCCACGTTGATTGCATACCGGGCACCGATCTGACTTGCCGTCCCCTTGTAGCCTTCATCGATTCGCGAGAGGACCCCAATGTACGTGAGGAGGCGTATCGCCTCCTTAGCCGCCGCGGGCGCATCTCGCGAAACCCAGATCACGTTGCTACGAACATCGCGCTTATTCTCGCGCCACCGATCATTCTTTTTCTTCGCCTCGGGAAGGACAGTCTCCTGCATAAACTCTCGCCCGAAGTCGATCAGGGCCTTATGCCCAGGATACCTTTCAGCGAGGCTGCTATGTTCGGCCCAAATCTGAACGCGATAGAAATCCTTGATTACCGCTTGCACATCGGCGACGCGTAGCTTTCCGGCGAGCGCGACGGTCTTGAGAAGGAGACGAGGATTCCCGCTGACCGCGTAAGCGAGAGCATCGAAGTTCTCCCCGCGCTCAGCGATATCCTTCTGCAGGGTGGAATTGGCCTGCCTCAACACAATGTCACGCATCTGCTTGGCGTAGTCACGCTCGGATACATCTCGAACGAGTTGCTCGATGCGCGCATCGTGGGTGCCCTCGAAGACGCCGCCGTAGGAGGTCACACCGGGATAGACGGCGGCGTTGCAGGTCATGCGTGAAGATCGCAAGTCACGGAACAGCGTGAAGAACTGCCGCTGCTGCTCAGGCCGGAAAATGTGAGCTGCCTCATCGAACAACACGTTGAAACGCCGGATCCCGTAATCGTCGCAGATATCCTCGATCGCATCCCTGAACTTCTCGATCGTGGGAACAGCCGCGTCGTCAACATGCACATCTGGTGTCTGATAGGAATCCTCGAAGGCCTGGGCGACCTGCTCCAGCCTCGTGGCTCCGCCCAGCGCGGCTGTCGTAGCGTCGGTGCCACCAGTCAGCACGTTCAATGCACGCGAGGTAGCCGCTGCGAGGCCCTGCTTCTGCACCGCACGGAAGATCGTCGATGCGAGCCGGCTCAGCATCCAATGGAGAAACTGTCGCTCACTCGGCGATTTCAGCAGCGAACTGCGGTTGAATGAGACGTAGATCGGCAAGACCTTGTCGGTGGCGAAGTCCTTCAGCTGTCGCTGCTCGCAGACGCGAAGGAGCATCGATTTGCCCGTGCCGCGACTCCCTTCGATGATAACGGGGGTCTGATTCCTGAGCAGGAGCACAAGCTGCTCGTCGCGGGTGTTCGGGACATAGATGTCCAACGTCGAGTCCGGATGCAGGTCCTCGGTGCGAATAATGAAGTCGTCCGTACCATTCTCAGCCATCAGGCCGGCCCTCCAAGCCGCTCGCGCACCGGAGCGACACTCCCGAGCCGGTCTAGTAGCATTGCTTCGACCAGTCCTGTGCGCTCACCGTCGAGTTCCCCCAAGTAGCGAAGCGCCAAGCCGAAATGAACCGTCGATCTCAGTGTCTCAGCCTTCTCACACCAGGTTCTAAACGCATCCGCGCTGAACGCGATGCTTCTCGGCAACTGAATTGCGTTCGAGATGTTGCCATGTGTCGTTTCGGAGAGTTCCTTGTAAAGCGTCCGGACGACCCCTCTGTAGGCCCCGGTCCTATCTTCGAGGGCCGGAAAGAAGGCCTTCGCGAAGCGCACGCTGAATACGCCCCTCTCCTCGTCGACGATCGCCGCCCATGACGTGTCCTTGGCGTTGCGAAGCCATTCACTTAGACCGATCGGGTCGGCGGAAAGGAGAATCCCTTGAAGGTGAAGCTCAAGAACTAGCCGGAGTCCCTTAAAAGCGTTTCGGTACTGGCCTTGGACCAGATTGAGCATTGCGATGAAGTATTCGCGGTGTGCAACCTCGTACAGGGCCCGCTCAGGACGCCCTGCAAGCGCAGACAGCCAATGCTCGAGCTCGGCACCAAAAACATATTGTTGCGCAAGCTGCGCCTCGCGTTCCTCACCGAACGAGGTTGCCATAGCCTGGGTGCAGGATTCATGCAGCCGCTCAAGCGCCGCGCGAGGCGTTTTAGGCGCCTTGGTCATCGTCAGTTATCCCCCGCACCGACTCGCGATCGGCTTGTCGACTTGGTTACGCGACTCCGTTCCGCAGTTAAACCAGTATTGCTGTGGTCGATGGATCGCGGCGCGAAGGTCGCCGGAACAGCAACTGGTGACGACCGCCTAAATGTGCGAAAATCTTGGTCCGCCCCGCTACCGCCATTGGCGTCAAGCAGCGAGCGATAGACGGACGCCTTGTGCCCCCTTCATCACGTTCGAGACCTCCTTCGCGATTGCGGAAAAATGCTAATTCTTTATATGTTCCGCGTCAGGCGCACGTGCGTTGCGCGCAGCGACAAGTGGTTCGGATGGGTCGTTGGCGGCGCGTGAGCGCGATCCTATAAGCTTTTAAGCGCGCGAGGGGTGGTAGAAGTTGTGTTGAACACCAAAATTGATAACTGTCCCTACTCACATCAGGCGTCTTCCGCGGTGATCAACCTGGATGCCGCCGCAAACACCACACCCACCGAAGAAGTGATCGAAGCCGTCGTTGCCGCACTCCGTGGAGGTGCCGCCAATCCGGCGAGCGCCCACGAGCTCGGAGACCGCGCGCGCGCGATCCTTGCCCGCGCGCGCGACAGTTTGCTGTCGCTGGTCACTGGTGCGGCAGAGGAGGGCGTGACGTTCACATCAGGGTGCACCGAGGCGAATAACACCGTCTTTGCGGGCATCGAAGCAGCAACCATCATCACCAGCACGGTAGAACATCCTTCGGTTATCCGCTCGGCCGAACGGGCCAAGTTGACCGGCGCGATAGTTCACTTCGTCCCCGTCGACGGGGCGGGAATAGTGGATCTCCACCGGCTGGAATCCCTGATCGGGTCGGCACAGGGTCCGCTTCTCGTCTCGATCCAGTTCGCGAACAGTGAGACTGGCGTGATCCAGCCGATCGCAGAAATCGCGGCGATGCTGGCGACACGTCCGATGACGACGTTCCACTCCGACGCGGCGCAGGCCTTTGGTAAGCTGCCCATCGATCTGTCGCCTGGCCTTGGTCCAGACGTGATCACGGTCTCCGGGCACAAGCTGCACGCGCCGATGGGCGTGGGAGCAATTGTGGCGGCAGAAAGGGGCATATTGCTAGCTCCCCTACTCGTCGGCGGTGATCAGGAAAGCGCACTCAGAGCGGGCACCGAGGCGGTACCTTTGATCGCTGGCTTCGGCGCGGCGTGCGATCGGCGTGCCAAGGCGATGAGCAAATTAGTTGAGCGCATGAAGGCGCTACGCGACCGGCTGGAAGCCGGACTGCGCGTTGCCATCCCCGACGCAAGTCTCTTTAGCGCCAAGGAACGCCTACCCAACATCTCCAGCGTGAGGTTTCCTGGCGTCGATGGTATGTCCATGATCGCCCAGCTGGACAGTCGCGGTGTCGCGGCATCTCAGGGATCGGCTTGTGCCAGCCGCCGGCCAGAGCCGTCACACGTACTGATCGCAATGGGTCTGGCTGAAATCGAAGCGTTTGAGACCATCCGGTTCTCGCTCTCCGTGCTGAGCTCCGAAGCCGAAATCGACGAGGCAGTGTCAATCATCGCCAATTCGGTTGGACATCTGAGGAGCGTCGCATGGGCACGAGCTTGATGCGCTTCTCCTACGGCGGCCACGTCACCTTCCCGGTGCGATACGGTTGGCTGCCCAAGGGCCTGTCGCGCATGAGGCGGGATGGAGCTTTCCATCCGAGCACCAACGTCGGCGACGATTTAGGCCTCGGTTCGAAGATGGTCGAGTCGCTGAGTTTCTGGCTCAAGGCCACCGGTCTCGCACGGGATGCAGAGGGCGAAGCCAGGACCGGGCGTGTGCCGTCCGAGATCGCGGACCTCGTCATCACCCATGATCCGTATTGTGAACTGCCAGGCACGTGGTGGTTTCTCCATCTCGTACTTGCGACGCACGAGGGCACCGTTTGGTCCTGGTTTTTCAACGACTATTCCGACCGCATTTTCGATCGTGCTACCTGCGTGGAGTCATTCCTCCAGTTCACCCGCGCGAAGGCAATGCGTCCGGCAAGCGAGGCAATGGCACTCAAGGACGTGGCCTGCCTGCTAAGCGCTTATGCCGCGCGGCCGGGGGTTGATGTCGTCGATCCCGACGACGTCGGTGCATGTCCGTTCCGCGAACTCGGCCTCGTGGTGCGTCATGAACTCGTGCGACGGTTCGAGCGCACGCGGGCACCAATCGGCCTGCCGAACGAGGCCTTCCTCGCGTGCTCGTCGCTACTTGCTGAGGAGACCGGCAAGGATGCCCTTTCCCTGAGGGAACTTGCGACGCTCCGCTTTGGACCGGGCCGCGTCTTCTGCGCCGGACTCGACGCCATCGACGAGATGGTCGGAAAGGCATCCAGTGTCATGTGGATGAAGGGTGTCAGCGTCGAGACCCTGGCCGGTGAGCGGTATCTGCGGACTACGATCAGGCCGGTCGAGCAGTGGCTGCGCGACTACTATCTCCGGATTGGCGCGACAGCATGATCGGCGCCGATTTTTTCCGCTCACTCAGTCTAGTCGAGGATCTGGAGTACCCGGATCGGTTCGGACATTATCGTCCGACGCGCCGCGCACTTCCGATCATCACGGCGATCGTCGAACCCGCGTCCACGACTATGGTCATCGCGCCTTATGGCAGCGGGAAGAGTTTAGCGGCGGGTGTCGGAGCGTTGGCGGTCCGCAACTCGGCCGACGATCGCCGCGCGCTCATGGCCGTTCTGGAGCGCACGGACCAAGTTGACCCCGCAGTCAGCGGGGCGCTACGCAGCCGCGCCTCGGCGCCGCTTCAGGGACACGTCGTCATCCTTTCGGGAATGATCGACGACCCCATCGCCGCGATCGCTGAAGCGCTTGGAATGACCCGGCCACCGAAGAGCGTCGAGGGCTTCGGCAAGGCCATGCGCGACGGTGGTTGGGATCACGTCGCGATCATCTGGGACGAGTTTGGGCGACATCTCGAAGGGCTGGTGGCCGACGGACGGTCGAGCGAACTGGACGTCGTCCAGCGTCTCGCCGAGCGGGTGGCGCGCGCGTCCGGGCCGACGATGAGCCTCACACTGCTCCTCCACCAGAACCTGCTCGCCTACGCGACACGTCTGAATGATACGTCACGGAGCGAATGGCGCAAGATTGAAGGGCGATTCCGGCCGCTTCGGATGATCGAGGATAGCCAGGAGTTCTACCGCCTGATCGCGGATGTGGTCTCGGAGATGCGTCCTCCGGAGAGTGTCGTAATCATGCCCCGCGTTGATCAGGCCCTCGCAGACGAGGTCGTCAAGTGGAAGTGGCTCGATGGCATCGAGGACGGTGGTCAAGCGCTTGGGATCTTGGACGATGTCAGGCCGCTGACAGCGGGAGCGTTGCAAATCCTGCCGACGCTGGTCGCCCGGGTCGGACAGAACGAGCGCAGCCTATTCTCTTTCCTGCGCGAGATTGACCTGACCCGTAAGGTCGATATCGAGGTGGTCTACACCTCATTTTCGGACGCTATGCGGACCGACGTGGGGATTGGTGGCATATATCGGCGCTGGATCGAGACTGAGAGCGCGCGTTCAAGGGCCGACACCCCGCTCCAGCGAATGCTGCTCGCAGCCGCATGCCTGCTGCAGCTTGGGACGAGCGGCGAACGACGGCGCCTGCCTCGTAACGTTCTCGAGCTGGCTGTTGCCGAGACGGAACTTCCCGCCAAGGAAATCGCTGCCGCGGTCGATGAACTGCTAGAAGCCAAGCTGTTGCTCTGGCGCAAGCACACCGACGACGTTGCGGTTTGGCACGGCGCCGATATCGACGTCGCGATCCGCGTGCGCGAGGAACGCGAGCGGCGCTCGAGCGCATTCGATCTCCGGGCATTTCTGGAAGACCGTTTCCCCGCGCCGCATATCCGCGCTCCACGGCACAACGCCGAATTCGGCGTGAACCGCTTTCTGATGGGACGCTACGCATCCGTCATCGAACTGGCCGAGCTGCTCGAAGACGGCGACCCTGCCTCTGGCGCGATCGTCTACGTACTTGCGGAGAGCAAGGGCGACATCGCCGCAGCCCGAAAACTGGCGAAGAAATCCAGCGTTCACGCGATCATCGCGATTCCCGACAGGCCACTCGCTGCTGAAAGTGCAGCGATCGAGCTAATATCGATTGAAGCGCTCCGCGCCGACAAAGAATTCGTGGCTTCGGATCCGATGGTGACGACCGAGATAGACGAACTCCAGTCGGTCGCGTTCGAGGAGTTGGCGACCCTCCTCCGGGGGGTGCTGGACCCGCGCGCCACTGGTGCGACATGGTATTCCCAAGGCGAGCGTCTGGACGTGTCGCCCGAGCGGCCAGGCCCCATGGCGGCATCGCGCCTCCTGAGTCAATGGTTCGACAAGACTCCCAAGATCGCAAACGATCAGCTGATGCGCAACACTGCGTCGCGCACGATGCAGACTGCGCGCGTCCGCGTCGTCGGATCCATTCTCGAACGCTCCGGTCGCGAGCGGTTGGGGTACGAGGAAGGTGATCGCGGCGCGGAAGGGTCAATCTACCGAACAGTGATCGAGAACACGGGGCTTCGCCCCAAAGGATCGACGCGGTTCGCCGACCCCGATCAGATCACCGACCCCGGTTTCAAGGAAGTCTGGCTCCGCATTGCCGACTTCTTCCGCACACCGACCGGCCGCAGCGGTGGCGCATACCGCGACCTGAGCGCGTTCGTCTCGACCCTTGCTTCGGCGCCGATGGGCGTCCCGTTGGCGGTCATGCCGCTGCTTATCGCTGCGGGGTTCAAGCACTTCTCGCGCGCAATGGCGCTCTACGACAACGGTCGATACGTCGCTGACACGCTCGGCTTTCAGTTCGATAACATGGTGACGAACCCGGAGGGGTTCTGCGTGCAGGTCCTCGACCCCACACCCGATCTGGTCGAATACTTGTCCGAGGCCGCCTACGTCTTTTCGCACGAGCGGCCGACGACGAGTGATGAACTCGTCCGGTTCGCGCATGATGCGCTTACACGCTGGCTGCTCACCGTTCCGGACGGCTCGAGACGCTCGCAGAAGCTGGGGACTCATGCGAAGGGACTGTTGCGGACGGCAGGCGGTTCCTCTGACCCGGTGCAACTCCTTCTCAAAGATTTGCCTTTAGCGCTCGGCGCCAAGGGTCCTTCCCCGAGCCTGATCGCGAAGCTGGAATCGGCGCGCAAGGAGATCGACCATCTTCGCGACCAGTTCGCTCAGGATGCGGTCGAGGTGATCGCGGAGAGCTTTCGCTCCGCCGACCTTGACGTCGACCCGCTGGAGGCGGTCACCGCATGGGCGGGATGCTTCGACGCTGCATCGCTCGACAGGCGCGACGACCTGCGCATCGTTGACCGCGCGGTGCTACGGAAGGCCGTCGAGACGGTGAATGGCCGCTTCTCGCCGAAGTCGCTCGCCAACACGCTTAGTTCGATACTGCTCCAGCGTAGTCTCGACAAGTGGGACGACCGCACAGCAGCGCAGTTCAGGTCCGCGCTCCGCGATGCCCGCGAACGCATTGAGGCGGCGGCGCTCGACACCGAGTCACCGACGGCGGCGCTGAGGCCGATCGTTCAAGCCCGCGTCGAGGAACTCACCAGAATGCTTGTTAAAATCGACGAAACGGAGGACAGTCGAATCCGCGGCCTTCAGGTCGCTGGGGGAAAAAGATGAGCTTGCTGTCCACCAACGTCGACGACGCGGTGAGAGATACCGAGGCACGGCACATTGTGCCCGTGTCCGGGGGCAAGGACTCGTCCGCTCTGGCCGTCTACCTGAAGCAGCGCAATCCCGAAGTGAACTTCGAGTACGTGTTCTCCGACACCGGCGTCGAGCTGCCCGAGACGATCGACTACCTGGACAGGCTTGAGAACATCATCGGGGTGAAAATCCACCGCGTCTCGGCGATGGAGATGTTCGACGTGGCGGAGAAGCCGGGCCGCACGGCGTTCGACGTCGCGCTGTTCGAGCACTTCGCAGGATTTCTACCCAGCCCGCGCGCGAGGTGGTGCACGCGGATCATGAAGATCGCCCCATTCGAGCGGTTCATCGGCGGCGATCGCGCCTATTCTTACATCGGCCTGCGTGCTGACGAGAACCGCGCTGGTTACCTCGGGACAGGCACGGCTGGCGCCAAGCCGGTTGTGATATCGGAAAAGCCCAACATCACACCCGTGTATCCCTACCGGGACGATGCGATCGACCTTGCCGAGGTCGGCCGAATCCTCGACAGCGCCGGGCTCGGCCTGCCGGAATACTACGAATGGCGGAGTCGGTCGGGCTGCTACTTCTGCTTCTACCAGCAAATCGGCGAGTGGCAGGGCCTCAAGGAACGCCATCCCGAGCTGTATGAGAAGGCGAAGGCATACGAGACGATGAAGAAGGGGCGGAAGTATACCTGGGTCGATGGCCGCTCGCTCGACGACGTGGAGCGGATGCCGAGACGGGCGGTGTCGGCAAAGGCGGAGGACGGCTGCGCCGTGTGCCACCTGTGATGCCGGAGCTGAAGCAGAACCCGCTTGTGGACTTCCTTCGGTCCTATGGTCCGCTACCGTCTTCGAACGCTCAGTTCGACGAGCATGTGCAGAGCACCGCGAAGCGTAAGAACGTGCAGCCCCTGCATGTCACGGCGGCCAAGAAGGACGCTTTAGAGAAGGCGTGGGCCGCATCGGACAGGCCGAGCGTCGTGCTCACCGGCACCGCTGGCGACGGCAAGACCTACACCTGCCGCCGTGCGCTTGAGGATGCGGGGGCGGACATGACCGCTTGGGCGACCGAGAAGGTGCTCGACGTCGAAGTGCCAGGGACAGGAACGGTCAAGGTCGTGAAGGATCTTGCGGAGTTGACCGACGACGAAAAGGCGGAGGTTTACGACGCCTTCGCCGCGTCAGTGACCAACGGCGACAGCGCCATTCCACTGATCGTAGCGTCGAACGATGGCCAACTCGTCGCATTCGTCCGCCAGTTCGCTCACCGGCACCCTGCCGGCCCGGCAATCGACGAGGCAATCCGCAAGATGCTCGTCGAGGAGAGCGAGGATTCGGCCGATCTCTCGCTACGGCTCTACAATCTGAGCCGGCAGCCTCACGACGCACTGTTCGGCGAGGTGGTCGACGCTATTGTCGACCACCCAGACTGGAACCGCTGCGATGGGTGCACGCTCTTGGTGGCCGGAACGTGCCCGATCCGCCGCAACCTTGCAATTCTTGCGGGTTCTGGAGATCCTTCCTTGCGGCTCAGACTGTCGCAACTGATCCGAATAGCTGCACTCAATGGTACACACCTGCCCGTGCGCCAGTTGCTTCTCCTCTGCTCGAATATCCTTCTCGGTGACGGTAAAGGTGGCGGCCTCATCAGGTGTGTTGACGCTCACGTCATCGCGCAGAAGGACGACGCGGCGGCGCGGGTAAACCCATATCGCAACGTGTCGGGCCTCAATTTCGAGCCGACGGAACGCCGTCAGTTTCGCGCCTTTACCGTCTTCGACAGCTTCGGTCTCGGCCGAGAGACGCTGAACGCCTTCGACGAGATGATGCTGGAGCGCGAGCCGGCCAACGCATTCGAGAAGTTCATGGCTGCGGACGCTCAGTTCGGCGACCCATTACTGGCGAAGGCAAGGGCGCAGTATCGCGCGGCACCAACCGATGTTGACATGCCGGCGCTGCACGACGCGCTCGCTGATCAGCGCAGACGTCTATTTTTCACTCTCCCGGAGGAGAAGGGACGACTTGACCCCTGGCTGCTGACCATTTTCACAGGCGGCGGCGACTACCTACGCTTCGCGGCAAATCTCGGTGAAGGTTCGGACGCAACGAAGGCCAAGCGCCATCTGATCATCGGTCTCAACCGCGTCTACACGGGCCTGATGACCGACGACGACGATAAGCTCTGGTTGACCGGACCTGCGGGTAATACCCAGAGTCGTCAGGGGCGCGTCCTTGACACTGCCGCACCCATCCGGCTCGGCAGGTCTGCGCAGGAGCGCCTCAGCGTGGATTTCGACGCGAACGGTCTCAATGGACGTCCACGGCTGACACTCTCCAGCGACGACGAAGTGATTAACTCCATCGACCTCACCCCGCTGCTCTTCGAATATCTGATCCGCATTAAGGACGGAAGCCTTCCGTCAAGTTTCTCGCGGCAGTGTTTCGAGGAGCTGCGCCAGTTCCGCCTGCGCTCCGTTGCCAAGCTGGGTGCCGCGGGCCTCATCCCGTCCGATCCGCACGAGGTCACCCTGGTCCGCCTGCCTCAGAGCGGAAAGCTGGCGATGACCGCTCTGCCCTTGGGTGTCGCATGAACCAGGCGAAACGCTTCAAGGTCGATGGGGCCTTCGACGTTCCCGAAACGGCGCAGCCGGACTCGTGGAAAGTGAACGTCGAGCAGATGATCTGGGGGCACCGGCTCATCAACGATCAAACCAGCTGGCTGCTGCTACTCGAGGCAATGGCGATCATGTCGGCGCGCGCGGCGGACAAAAACGTAGAAACGATCTTCGCCGCCAACGATGGCGCGCACGAAGAATTCGTCTACCAGGTACCGACTCGGCGTCACCTCCGCCAAGTCCTTTTCCAGGATCATGCCTTGGACGCCATCGCACGGGGCGGTGACGACCTTTCGGAAGACGCGAAGTGGGAAAAGTGGCTCAATGGCCGCAATCCCAAGGAGATTGCTCACCTCCGCGAGCGGTTCGAGCGCTTCTCATCATTCCACGACGCTGTGGACCTGCTCCGCGCCGCCGTGGTCGAACCCGAACGCGACCGCCGCCCCACGTCGCGGCATCTTGTGCCGGGTGGCGTGGATATGCTGATGGCCGACTATGGGCTGAAGGCTGGGGACAAGATCAACAACGACCGCAAATTCTTTGCGCGCGGTGGCGAGCTAGTTTTTCTCATGCTCAACCGAAGCAAGCACTCTGCGCAGCTGGAGCAACTAGTAAGGAAGCGGCTTCTCACGGCCGGCAGCCGGTGGAATAAGGTCGCCCGCCTTCTCCAGCCGCCGAGCTCACACGACCCCGATCCCGTGCAGTACAAGATCGGATATCTGCCGTTGCCGAGCCATCCGACTTACGATCGCTTGGCCGAGGACTGGATCGCGTTATTGTCGCTCGAACAGCTGCCCGACGACCAATTGGCCGAACCGCTAATGCGGCTCACGGGTCTCCACGTCGTCCGCTACCTCATCGAACGCTCGGCGGAAGTCCTCGGCCGCCGAACGGAGCAACCGATTCCGCTCGACATGGCGACCGACAGCGCCGCGGGTCTTCGTCGCGTCTCGCGTGAGCGGTTCCAACTTCACCGGGAAATGTCGCGGTTGGCAATCTCCAAGGTGATCGATCAGTTTGCGGAAAGCCAAGAATGGAAAGATGCAGACGAGGCTGGTGATCCGGTGGCGATGCGGAAGAAGATGCTGAAGGAGGCATTCTCCCACACGGTCGCGCCGAAGACGATCAACGCAGCCGCTATGATCGAGGAGATGCGGGGCGAGGCGCTGACGAAACACGCAAACCATCTTGGCCTCATGCTCGCCACCCAGACCGATCGGATCGGGCTGGGCGTCGCAAGGCCAGGTCAAGGCCGGTGGTATGCGGCCAGCAACGGTTTCCTCGAGGCGATCGTCCTCGCCAATGTCACCGCCCCAGTCGAACTCGAGCAGCACCTCGAACGGCTCTGGGCTCGGTACTCCTTCGTCGTCGGGCCATTGGTCGGCCAGCGTAGGCTCGGGGAAGACGCCCCATTCGAGCAGCTACGGTCGAACCAGCGAATCTTCGAGGAACGGCTCCGCATGCTCGGCTTCGTCGAGCGCCTGTCCGATGACTGCGCGTTCGTGCGCAATCCCTATTGCTGACGCGATCACATGAACACCCAGATCATCCCAGAACACGGATCCATGGCTGCTTCGGCGGTCCACATGGTCGCAGACTTGACCCCCGTCTCCGCACCGACCGAAGATGACGGCAAGATCAGTAAGTTGGTGTCAGCCGTCGCCGTTCGTCGGTTGCGGAGGGCACTCGACGCAAGCCTGGACGAGCCCGCCCTGTTCGCGGTGTTCGACTTCGACGGACCCCAGACCCGCCGTATCCTTGAGGACATCCATGCGGAGGAGCCGGCCGCAAGGATTGCCGTGCACCCAGACGTGAAAGCCGGGCCAGTCCCGGCCGAATGGCTTTCGAGCGAGCCGCTGACCCACTGGCGTAACGTGGCGCGAGAGGATGCTGACCGCGCTATCGTGTCGGCGGTGACGACCGACGCGCTTAACAGGCTCGGCGAGACCGCGGCGACGATACACCGCCTCTCGCCCGACCACCTCAAGGCGGACATCGAGGCGTGGTTCGGCGCGACTAAGCACTTCGGAGAGCTGTCGCCTCGCCAGGCGACCTACGTACGCAACGCGATCACTGGTCTGCTGCGCACTGACATCCCGACAAATATGCCGCTGTTCGCCCGCTTTATGAGCGATCTCGACGATGGCATAGGTAAGCAGACTGTCCACAAGGCGCTCAATCAAGCCCTCACCGTATTCCGCATTCCGCCCGAAGCGGCGAACTTTCCTCCGCCCGGTGACAGGGGCCGGATCACCTCGCCCGAGTCCTGGGCGACTCAACTGACGGACCTCTACAACCGTGTCTCCGACGTGGCATACCTGCGCGATGACCAGGGACGGCCGCTCGACCGTGAGTTGATCCGCGGCCGCGTCCAGCTCCTCCATGCCGAGGGAGAGCTCGACGACGACGACTTCGCGACATGGCAAACCTTGCTCGACGACGCTGACATCGAACCGGGTGAATGGAATACGAGCCAGCAGGACTTCGCAAAGATGCGATGGCCATCCATCCAGAAGGTGGTGAAGGCGCGGAAGTCAATACGCGAGACCCCGTTGGGCGCGGCAACCGCCGCCTATCTCGACAAGGAAAGCGCGGGAACGCTGACGAACGTCGATCGAGACGTATTGGATAGGCTTGAGGAAAGCCGAGGGGCGGACGCGGCCGAGGCCGAGCTCTTCGGACGGCACCGGGCGCGGATCGAGAAAGACCGCAAGCTGCTCCGCCGGTGGGAACAGTTCGTCTTCCGGGAAGTGAGAAACCATTCGGACCTGCTCGCGGGCATCGTGCATGCCGCCTTCGACCTGATCACAGCCGTCAACGGCAATGTCGAAGGCCAGATCATCTACATCCAGCTGTCCAAGGCCAACGAGTTGGACTTCTGGCGCAGGCACGTCCTCGAAGCGTGTTTGACGCTCCGCGACCGTCATCGGGGCCTAACCGAACTGCTGCCGGCGTTTGTCCGCGTCGACTGCGGGATCTGCTGGTCCAGGGACTGGGCCGACGAGATCGATGTCGACAGCGGCCATCAAGGCAGCGAGACCGACTTCAAGTTCGAGGCGTTCCTCGTCGACGCCACGGCGTTCGACGCCGAAGGCGCGGTTGATGCTGCCAAGCTGAGCCATGCGGTCAAGACGCAGATGGTATGGTCGCCCGTCCCGCGAGGAATCGGACTGAACTTCTCGGACCACCTGCATGCCGTTGCACCCCAAGGTGAAAACTCGGCCATGCTGCTGTCGGGTCTATTTTCCCGAACCGCGAAAGACAGCACGTCGGGAACGCGTTCGCTCCGCCTCTCAGACCGTCGGACCATCGATGATATCCACGACAATGAGGATGGTCAGCTCTTCGATCCCAACATCCCGCAGCTCGACGAGGGCAATGGCTTCCTCGCCGAGCTGGACCGCCTAGCGGAACGAAACATCGTCAAGAAGGGGGCACGCGATACGATCTTCGCCGCGTTCGAGGCGTTCTGCGGTAGCTATCGTTCCGCCATAAACGCGTTCCTTACTGGGAGCGGAGCAGCCGACGACGCCGTGATCGAGCAGGGGCGGCTATACGGCGACCTACTAGCGATGCTGCGCCAGAACGCCCGTGGCGATGTCGCGCGGAGAGGACTCTGGCTTCCGATCATGCGCATTGGCACGGCTACGTCCAGGAACGTGCCGGGCATCATCGTCACGCCCTTCTTCCCGCTTCGCATGGCGGAGGTCGGCCTCCGTGCTCGAATGGCCCGGGAAACACTGTTGGCGATGGGCGCGGCTGAGGACGACGCGCAACTGCGGCCGTTCATGCTTCGAGCGGTGGACGACCTGCAGCGCAGCTGGTTCACCGATTACGCCATCGGCACGACCGCGGATCGGAAGGTGGTCGCGATGGTCGAGAACAGCCAGCTCGATGACTATTCCTACGCAGAGCCGGTCGCGGACCGGGCCTCGTCGGGTGACGAACAGGGGGCCTACACCCGCCAGGCCGCCGACAACCTGATGAAGGTGCTCGCCGAGCACCTCGACCTTCATCCGCACAACGTCGCCAACTTTTCCGTGGTTCTATACAACTCCGACAGCCGCGACCTTCCGTCTGCGGTGGCGGAGCGGCTCGCGCGCAGGGTCGACGAAGATGCCCGGCTGCGGTGCGACCTCGTGATCGCTAGCGATGACCGCCGGCGTCTTCGTCAGGTCTATGCCGAGCAGAATGTGGCCATCGGGCGCGAACTGGAATCCAGCGGCGGCGCGGACCTGACCAAGGAGTTCTTATCCAACCTTCGGGTAGGAATAGGAGACGTCGAGAAGCTCGCGATGTCGGACAGTGACAACAAGCCGCTGGACGTCGCTTTCCTTCAGGATGTGTTTGCGCGAAACGCAACCAGCCGGTGGCGCCCAGCGGTGACGCCGACGGGCGACTGGCCCGACTTCGACCAAACGACCCGGGCATCACCATCGCGACGCATGGTGCAGAAGGCCGGTGAGAACCGGACCCGCCTCTTGCTCGTTTCGCCGACACGCCCGATAGCGGTTCAACGCTACCTCGATCTCGCGATGGAGGTATTAAAGACCGAGGTCGAGGACCCGACGCTGCGCGACCATTGGGAGCCGCTTCGCGAGATATCCTTCGACAATGAGGAAAACGCCGAGATCATCCGGCGCGCGCACGACATCGCGGACTGGGTCGTTACCTTCGACGGCATCGCGGACCGCCGTCTGTTCAGGCAGAATGGCATTAGCGTCATCCGCTCGATCCCCATTGACGAGGCTCGGCACAACCTCGTCGTATCCACCAAAGCCCACCGCCGCTCCCTGACGATGCGCATCGCCGACATGGTGTCCAACGTCACTACGGCCATGCCAAGCGACGAGGCCAAGCTGGCTCGCAAGCTCATAGACCGGTCCGCTGATCTCTCGGGTCAGATCGTGCTTCGTGCGGCGAACCGCGACCAAGCGGCGCTAGAACTTATCGGCCTCAGCCTCAGCGAGCAGCTCGTGCTGTCTTCGCTTCCATCCGCCGCCGCACCGTTGGCCTGGTTCTTCCTCGACGACTTCAAGACCCGGCTCGGCCACTCCGCCGGCGATCCCGTCGCCGACCTACTACTGGTCAGCGCGCGCGACGAGGGCGACGGGACGGTCGTCACCATGTCGGTAGTCGAATCGAAATACGTTGAGGTCGGGGGCCGGCCGGATGCCAAGTCGAAGTCGCGCCAGCAGACCGAGACCTCCGTCGACCGGATCACCAAGCGATACAAGTCGACGGACAAGTTGAATGCGCCCGTCCACGCCGCACAGCTGGCGGACCTGCTCGTCGAGCACGGCTCGTTCGACGAGCGCGACAACGAGGAGGATCTGCTACGCTGGGTTGAGGCCATCCGGTCGGGATCAGCGAGGATCGACGTGGACGGCGTCTCGCTCATCTACGTCCATGATGATGATGCCGCCGCGCCGTCTCCTATCATCGAGGAAGGCTTCCGACAGGTATTCCACTCCCGTCCCGACATAGCCAAGCTGCTGGAGGATGTGCGGTCTGGACAGCCCTCCAAACCCCTGCCAGCCCCCGGATCCGCAACAGACGGGCATCAAGGCGGTGGCATTGCCGCCGAGGATTCAAACGATCCCGATCCGTTCGTCAACTCTGACGCCGAGCCAGCTGGCGACTATCAGTCGACAGAAGCCGCAGGCAGTAACTTCGATATCGTCGACCTCGCTTCCGCCATCGATATGCCAGCCGTGGGCGAACCTGATGAGGATGCAGAAGGCCAGGCATCGGGCGATGAACTCAGCGGCTTCCGCCCCGGTGTGGCTGAAATCGTATCAGGACGGGGCGTCCCCATCGCCGAGGTCGCCGGGCAAGACTGGCTGGCGGCGACCGAGAAGCAGCTGCGCGGGGCGTTGAAAGGCTATGGCATGACCTGCGAGACGGCCGGCTCGCGTCTGACTCCCAATTCGGCCCTGATCCGCTTCCGCGGTAACGACCAGATGACGACCGAGCTTGTCCAAAAGCGCCGATCGACCCTCCTTACCTCGCACGGACTTGAGATCGTGGCGATCAGGCCGGCCAAGGGAGAGGTCGTCGTGATGGTCGCGCGCGATGGCCGCGTGATCCTACCAACGTTGGACCTCTGGAAGCGTCGCCAGCTTCCCGCGTCCGCGCCCTATCGCAACACCAGCTTCGTCCTCGGCGAGCGCGAAGATACCGGCGAGATACTCTATCTCAATCTTGGGGAGGCGTTCGCAGGCCAGCCACAGCACGGCCCCCACACGCTGATCGCCGGAGAGACAGGCGGCGGTAAAGGCATCTTCACGGCCAACCTTCTCCTCGACATCTGTGCGACCAATTCGCCGACGGCGGCACGCGTCCGTCTCGTCGATCCGAAAGCGGGCATCGACTACGGTTGGGTCGAGCAGGTTCCGCACCTCGATGGTCCGATCATCACCACGCCCGACGATGCAATCATCGCGCTCAAGGAACTCGTGGACGAGATGGAACGGCGGTATGCCGAGATCCTTGGTCCGACAAAGCTGCCCAACATCGACGCCTACAACGAGACCGTCGACGAGCAGAAGAAGCTGCCGCGCATCTACTTCTTCCATGACGAACTTGCCGACTGGATGGCGGACAAGTCCGATACCCAGTACCGCGACGCCGTTTCGGATTACGTGGTGCGGCTGAGCGGGAAGGCGCGCGCCGCGGGAATCCACCTGTTCCTGATCACTCAGCGCCCTGACAAGGACGCATTGCCCGGCCTCATCAAGGCGAACATGGGCAACAAGATTGCGCTCAAGGTCTCGAACAGACTGAACTCGCAGATCATTCTCGACGAGCCAGGTGCCGAGGGCCTGCTCGGTCATGGCCACATGATCGCCAAGCTGGCTAACCAGCCTGGTGGCATGATCTACGCGCAGGCCCCTTATCTGAGCGCAGCGGAAGCCACCCAAATCGCTCAGGCTATAGCCAAGGGCTGAACGGTGACGGCGGGAAAGCGGATCCGGGGCGCCACCTATCTCCACCGGTCTGCGCTGGGAACCTTGACTGCCCCCGATCAGGCGCGCGTTGAGATGGCAGCACGTGCGACAGGCGCGGTGTGGAACGTGGTCCGCGTCGCGAGAAGCGGGGTATCGCTTCTCTATTATGCCGACTTCGATGAGGATCCGTTTCCGGCGCTACGCGCCTCGACGCTCATCCACGACGACGGCCGCATCGTCAGGCGCGACTATGCGCAACGCTCAAATCCGCCGATCCTGCATCGGAAGGAATTGCTGGTCAGCGCTGATCATCCTCACCGATCTACTTGGACCAGCGCAACCACCAAGCTGGTGCGAGCCGGAGCCTTCGCCGACTCACACCGGATCGGTACCCGCGAAGCGTGGCGGCAGAGATTGAAGGAATTGGCGATCGACGAAGCCGGCGAGGCGACGACGTGATCGACCAAAAGCCGATCCCGATCCCCCGGCATCGCACAGCCATGGTGCGGCATACGCTGTCGCAGCCGATGTCTCTCGCCGTGCGGCATGGGATTGTGCGGCGAGGCATGACGGTGTTCGACTACGGCTGCGGGCAAGGCGACGACCTGCGGGCACTCGCCTCTGCAGGCGTGGAGGCGGCGGGCTGGGACCCGCACTTCGCACCGGAGGCGTCGCGGAATGAAGCCCAGATCGTCAACCTCGGCTTCGTCCTGAATGTGATCGAGGATCCGGCGGAAAGGGTGGTCGCCCTCAAGGCGGCATGGGCGCTCGCGACGCGCATGCTCGTCGTCTCCGTGATGATCGTCGGCGCCGTGCCCGTGGACGGGCTCCGTCAGTTCGGCGACGGCTACCTGACGGCCAGGGGTACCTTCCAGAAATACTTCCAGCAGGCCGAACTAAAGGCGATGCTGACGCAGACCACAGGTATCGAGCCCGTCGCCCTTGCACCAGGCATCTTTGCGTTATTCCGCTCACCCGAGGACGAGCAGGACTTCCTGCTCGAGCGACGGCGCGGACGCCGGGCATCCACAAGCGCGTACCGGACTGACCGTCCGGCAAGAGTGTCGAGTGCCAAGCCGCAACTGGTCGATCGGATCGCGGACGCGATCGATGCGATCGCCAGATTCGCACTTCAGCACGGGCGGCTGCCCCATCCCGACGAGATGCCGTCCGATGTACATGATCTCCTTACGACCGAGCGCGTTTCGTTCGCGCGCGCGCTGGAGATCAGCCAAGATGCCAGCATCAATGAGGAGCTGTTTGGACGGGCCGCATCCGAGCGGCGTGAGGACCTGCTCGTTCACCAGGCCCTGAACATCCTCAACCGTTCACGCTCGGCCTCCCGTCCGAGCCCGGCCATGGTGCGCGACATCCGCCATCACTTCGGCAGCCAACAGCAGTTCGCCGAGCAGGCACTTGAATACCTTCATGGTCTTGCTGATGCACAACGGACCGCCGCTGCCATGCGCCGCGCCGCTGATAACGGCTTCGGGGCGATCGACGAGGATGGTCGCCTAGTGATTGACAGCGCGCGCGTCGTCGACCTCGAGGGTTTGCTCAGGTGCTACGTGGGGTGCGCGGTGTACCTCTCGGGCGAGATCGGCCAAGAACATATCGTTCGGCTAGACCCATTGCATCGTCGCACCACACTCTTCCCCCTTACAGACAAGCGTCAACCATTTCCGGAGACGGTCTCCTCGATCACTATCGACCTGAAGCGACAGGACGTGATCATACGCGAAGATCCCCGCGTGCTTGTCCGCAAAGCAGACGTCTTCGGGATGGCCCTGAGGTCGCGCCAACGATCAATCGAGGCGCAACGTCGTGTGGCAAACGGAGGCGAGGAGGCCAAGGTGCTCGTCAGAATATGATGAACTCGTTGGTGATCAAATAGTCGGAGCAACTCTCGCGAATTGAAGGGTTGCATAAGGACGGCTTAATCAAGAGAATCCGCTGATGAAGAACGGCATCGATCATCTGCCACCCGCCCACCAGGACGAGCTGGAACGGGTAACGCAATTGCTTATGGGCGAGTTCGCCGAAGCGACCGCGCGCGCGAACCAGCCGTGGAAGAAGAATGGCCGCATCCTCAAGGTCATCCTGTTCGGCAGTTATGCGCGCGACGATTGGGTTGATGAGCCCGAGAACGGATACCAGTCAGATTACGACCTGCTGGTTATCGTCAGTCACCCAGATCTGACGGATATCGCCGATTACTGGTACGTTGCCGAGGATAAAATCCTGCGCGACACCGCGATCGGGCGACCCGTAAATATCATCGTGCACACGCTGGAGGAGGTGAATCAGGCTCTGAGCCGGGGCGAGTATTTCTGGGTCGATATTGTCCGTGACGGCATTGTTCTTTACGAACTGCCCGGCAGTGCGCTCGCTACACCGCAACCGCTGACGGCGGCTGACGCGTTTGAAATGGCATCAAAATACTTCGAGGAGAAGCTGGGCGATATCGACGTCTGGCTTGAAACTGCATCGGCACAGCAGGCCCGTACCGATGACCCAATTCGATATCGACGGCATGCGGCTTTTAACCTGCATCAAGCAACGGAAACGGCCTACGCCTGCTTCCTTCTCGTCCGCACCCTCTACTTTCCTCGCTCCCACAACATCAAATTCCTGCGGTCGCTGGCCGAGGACAGCGAGGCGCGGCTGATCGAAGCATGGCCGCGCGCCACCCGGATTGACCGCCGCCGCTTCGAATTGCTCAAGCGCGCCTATGTCGAAGCCCGCTATTCGGCGAGCTACGAGATCGGCAACGACGACCTCGATGCTCTGGCACAGTCCATTCGCGCCCTTCGCGACATGATCGAGGCCGTTTCGCTCAAACGCATCGAAACGCTCCGGACCGACGCCGGCCTCTAACGCAGGGCGAAGCCTGCCGGATAGCTTCCGGTTCTACCTTCCGGCCAAAGCCGGACGACGCGAGCTCATCTGCGCCCATCAGCGCCGTTCCGTTTTTGGCGTCCGTCACCGAGTCTGAATCCGCCCGAGCCGGTCCTGTCCGGCGGGCGGGAGCCTAGACGTGACACCCACCAAATTGCTCATCGGCCAGATCCTTGTCGTCTTCGCGGTCGTCATCGCGGGGGTGTGGGCCGCGACACAGTGGGCGGCGGCAATGCTGGCCTATCAGCCCGAACTGGGTCTGCCGTGGTTCCGGCTCGGCACAGTGCCGATCTACTATCCCTGGGCGCTGTTCGGCTGGTGGTATCACTATGAAGCCTATGCCCCGGTCGTTTTCGACAAGGCGGGCATGCTCGCCGGCGCCAGCGGCTTTATCGGCTGCGCGGCAGCGATCTTCGGCTCGCTGTGGCGCGCACGCCAGTCGAGCAACGTCACCACCTATGGTTCGGCGCGCTGGGCGAGCCCCCGCGAGATCGAGCGCGCCGGGCTGCATCGCGACGCCGGCGTCATGCTCGGCACACTTGCCGGCCGCTATCTCCGCCATGACGGCCCCGAGCACATCATGGCGTTCGCGCCCACGCGGAGCGGCAAGGGTGTGGGACTTGTCGTTCCGACGTTGCTGTCCTGGACCGGCTCGACCGTCGTCCACGATATCAAGGGTGAGAACTGGATGCTGACCGCCGGCTGGCGCGCGCGCTTCTCGCACTGCCTACTGTTCAATCCCACCGACGCCGCTTCGGCGCATTACAATCCGCTGCTTGAGGTCCGGCGCGGCATCGACGAAGTGCGCGACGTCCAGAACATCGCCGATATCCTGGTCGATCCCGAAGGCGCGCTGGAACGCCGCAACCACTGGGAGAAGACCAGCCATTCGCTACTGGTCGGCGCGATCCTGCATATTCTCTATTCCGAAGAAGAGAAGACGCTCGCTCGGGTCGCGACCTTCTTGTCAGATCCGCAGCGCAGCTTCGTCGCCACGCTCCGCCGGATGATGACCACCAATCATCTCGGCGACGACAACAACCCCAGGGTCCATCCCGTCGTCGCCTCCGCCGCGCGCGAACTGCTCAACAAGAGTGAGAACGAACGCTCCGGCGTGCTGTCGACCGCCATGTCCTTCCTTGGCCTCTATCGTGATCCAACAGTCGCGGAAGTCACCTCGCGGTGCGACTGGCGGATCGCCGACCTGATCGAGGCTGAGTGGCCATTGTCGCTCTATCTCGTCATTCCGCCGTCGGACATCAGCCGTACTAAGCCGCTGATCCGCCTTGTGCTCAATCAGATCGGCCGCCGTCTCACTGAGCGACTGGACCAGCCCGGTACATCCTCGCGCCGGCACCAACTCCTGATGATGCTCGACGAGTTTCCGGCGCTGGGCCGTCTCGATTTCTTCGAGACCAGCCTCGCCTTCATGGCCGGCTACGGCATCCGCGCCTTCCTGATCGCGCAGAGCCTCAACCAGATCGAGAAGGCTTATGGTGACCACAACGCCATCCTCGACAACTGCCATGTCCGCGTTGCCTTCGCGACCAATGACGAGCGCACCGCCAAGCGCATGTCCGATGCGCTCGGCACCGCGACCGAGCAGCGCGCCATGCGAAACTATGCCGGTCACCGGCTCGCGCCCTGGCTCGCGCACGTCATGGTCAGCCGCCAGGAGACCGCCCGCCAGCTCCTGACGCCTGGTGAGGTGATGCAGCTTTCGCCCGACGAAGAGCTCGTGCTCGTTTCCGGTCTCGCGCCGATCAGGGCGCGCAAATTGCGCTATTTCCGCGACCGAAACTTCGCCGCGCGCGTGGCACCGGCACCGGTGCTGGAATCGGGCCAATATGTCGACCGCCCGAAGTCGCGCCGCGACGACTGGTCCAACCAGGTGCGCAGCACCGATGACCGACTGCAGCAGGCGGAGGACGCCGCCGGCGGCGAGGACGATGGCGGTATGCAGCAGCAGCGCCATCCCGGCCTTCCCGAGCAGGTTTCCAAGGCGACCGACGCCGCCGAAACGCGCGATCCCCAGATCGCGCCTGACGACGACGATGTCGCCGCGGACAAGCGCGCCATGGACCAGGCGCAAGGGCAAAACGCCATCGTGCGGGGCCATGCCATCAACGAGGGCGCGAAGCGCGACCTCATACCGGATTTCTGAGGCTGCGATGAAGATCCGCCAGAACCTCTATATCGACCGCGAACTCAGCGACGCGCTGGAGGCGCTCGCCGCCGGTCCGCGCGGCAACAAGAGCCACCTCGTCAACGACGCACTGAAGGACTGGCTGGCGCGCCGGGGAACCAAGGAAGTCGACGACCTCCTGAAGGTTCGCCTCGACCGGCTGACACGCGAACTCGCCGGCGCGCGACGCGACATCGACGTGCTGCTCGAAAGCCTGTCGCTGTTCGTCCGCTACCAGTTGATGGTGACGGCGCCATTGCCCGAAGCCGATACCGCGGCCCGCGCCATCGGGCGTGACCGGTTCGAGGCGTTCGTCTCCCAGGTCGGTCGCCAGATAGCGGGCGGCAAGCGCACACTGGCACCAGTCGAATCCGACGGAGGCGCATCATGATGTCCGCCCAGACGACAAGCGTCTCCGCGGAACGCCGCCGTGCCATGCTGCGCACCGCAATGGGACCGGCGATTGCCGCCGCGCTCTCCGACAGCCGTGTGATCGAGATTATGGTCAATCCCGACGGGGCACTCCGCGTCGATATCCTCGGCGAGGGTCGTGTCGATACCGACGTGAAGCTCGACCCCGCACAAGTTGAGCGGATCATCCGGCTGGTGGCATCCCATGTCCGGTCCGAGGTCCATGGCGACAAGCCCATCGTGTCGGCCGAACTGCCGCCGCTTGGTTCTGGCGCCGGGGAGCGGTTCGAGGGAATCCTCCCCCCGGTTTCGACGGCCCCGTGCTTTTCGATCCGCAAACCGGCGGCGCGTATCTACACGCTGATGGACTATGTGACCGACGGCATCATGTCGGCGGAAGCCGCACGCCTGCTATCGCTCGCCGTCGTCGATCGCCGCAACATCCTTGTCGCGGGCGGGACCAGCTCGGGCAAGACGACGCTCGCCAACGCGCTGCTCGCCGAAATGGCGCATCTCGACGAACGGGTGATCCTGATCGAGGATACCCGCGAGCTGCAGTCGCCGGCGCGCGACACGGTCGCGCTCAGGACCCGGCCAAGCTCATCTGACAAGAACACCGCCGTCACCATGGGCGATCTCGTGCGCTCTACGCTGCGCCTTCGACCCGACCGCATCATTGTCGGCGAGGTCCGGGGCGGCGAAGCATTGGACATGCTGAAGGCCTGGAACACCGGCCATCCCGGCGGAATCGCGACCGTCCATGCGAACAGCGCCGCTTCCGCGCTCTACCGGATTGAGCAACTCATCCAGGAAGCCGTGGTCATCGTGCCGCGCCACCTGGTCGCCGAGGCGATCAACATAATCGTCTTCATCACCGGCCGCGGCACCGCGCGGCGGATCGAGACGATCGCCTGCGTCGCGGGCCTCGACCCCGATGGCGGCTACGCCGTCGTCGATCTCTTCCCAGACCCCAACCCCGACTTTGAAGGAGACTGACATGACCATCGTTCGTATTTCCAACCGCGACCGCTTCTTCCTCACCGGGCTGGTGCTCGGCCTGTCTATCACCATGACCAGCCGCGTCTATGCCAGCGGCGCGGGTATGCCGTGGGAAGAACCACTCCAGCAGGTACTGGAGTCGGTCCAGGGACCAGTCGCAAAGATCGTCGCGGTTCTGATCATCATTTCCACGGGGCTCGCTCTCGCATTCGGCGAGACGTCCGGCGGCTTCCGCAAGCTCATCCAGATCGTCTTCGGCCTGTCGATTGCGTTCGCGGCGTCGAGCTTTTTCCTGTCCTTCTTCAGCTTCGGCGGGGGAGCGCTCGTCGCATGAGCCACATCGACAACGGTCATGTTGCTGGATTCGAGGTGCCTATCCACGCCAGCCTGGGGCAAGCCATCCTGCTTGGTGGCGCCCCTCGGGGCATCGCGATCGTCAACGGCACGATCGCCGCCGCGGTCGGGCTGGGCCTGCAGCAATGGGTGGTCGGGATCGGCATCTGGGCGATTGGCCACAGCATCGCGGTGTTCGCGGCCCGTCGCGACCCGGAGTTCGTGCCGGTGCTGCTCCGCCATCTGCGCCAGAAAGGATATCTGGCATGCTGAACCTAGCGGAATACCGGTCGCGCGCCGACCGGCTGGCCGACCATCTGCCCTGGGCCGCGCTGGTCGCACCGGGCATCATCCTCAACAAGGACGGCAGCTTCATGCGGTCCTTCGCCTTTCGCGGTCCTGATCTCGAAAGCGCGACGGAAGCGGAACTGGTGTCGGCCTGCGCCCGGGCGAACAACGTCCTCAAACGGCTCGGCTCGGGTTGGGCTTTGTTCTTCGAGGCCGAACGGCGTGAGGCGCTCGGCTATCCGGAGAGTGCCTTTCCCGACGCAGCGTCCTGGCTGGTCGAGCAGGAGCGGCGTGCTGGGTTCGAAGCCGAGGGCCAGCATTTCGAGAGTATCTATCACGGCACGCTGGTCTGGTTGCCACCCGCGGACAGCAGCGATGCGGCGGGACGGACGCTGGTCGAGCGGCCTGACGACGCGAAGGGCCGGGACTGGCACGCCAGCCTCGCCGGTTTTATTGCCGAGACCGATCGTGTGTTCGACCTCCTGTCGGGCTTCATGCCCGAGGTGCGGCCCTTAAGCGACGCCGAGACGCTGACCTATCTCCACGGCACCGTTTCCAGCGGCCGCCATCCGGTCGCCGTGCCGGAGACACCGATCTATCTTGATGCGCTGCTCGCCGATACGCCGCTGGTCGGCGGGTTGGAGCCCAAGCTTGGAGACCGCCATCTGCGAACCCTGACGGTGTTGGCATTCCCGAACGTCAGCCGGCCCGGCATACTCGACGCGCTCAACTTGTCGGATTTCGGCTACCGCTGGGTTACGCGCTTCATCGCGCTCGACAAGACCGATGCGACCAAGGCGCTGACGAAGATCAGGCGGCAATGGTTCAACAAGCGCAAGTCGATCACCGCGCTGCTGCGCGAGGTGATGTATAACCAGCCGGCCCAGCTTCTCGACAGCGACGCCGACAACAAGGTGGTCGATGCCGATTTTGCGCTGCAGGCGCTCGGCGGCGACCATGTCGCGTTCGGCTACCTCACCACGACGATCACGGTGTCGGACGCTGACCGCAATCGCGCCGAGGAGAAGGTCCGCGCGGTCGAGCGTATCGTCAACGGCCTCGGGTTCACAGCCAAGCGCGAGGGCGTCAACGCGGTCGAGGCGTGGCTGTCGTCGCTGCCCGGCCAGGCTTATGCGAACGTGCGCCAGCCGCTGATTCACACCCTCAACCTCGCCCACCTCATGCCGTTGTCGTCGGTCTGGGCGGGCCCGACGGAAAACCGGCATCTCGACGGGCCGCCGCTGCTCTATGCCCAGACCAGCGGATCAACGCCGTTTCGCCTCTCGACCCATGTCGGCGATGTCGGCCACATGCTCGTCGTCGGCCCGACTGGTGCTGGCAAGTCGGTATTGCTAGCGCTGATCGCGCTGCAGTTCCGGCGCTATGCCGACTCCCAGCTCTATATCTTCGACAAGGGCTATTCGGCACGCGCGGCGGTGCTGGCGATGGGCGGCGCCCATCATGCGCTGGGCCTCGGCGCGGACAGCGGCGACACCCTGGCGTTTCAGCCGCTGCGCCGGATCGACGATGCGAGCGAACGTAGCTGGGCGGCGGAATGGATCGCGGCGCTGCTGGCCCACGAGAAGGTCATGGTCACCCCCGAAGTGAAGGACGCCGTCTGGTCGGCGCTGGGCAGTCTCGCGTCGGCGCCCCCGGAGGAGCGCACCCTGACCGGGCTCACCATGCTGCTCCAATCGAATGCGCTGCGCACTGCGCTCACCGCCTATACGCTCGATGGCCCCTATGGCCGGCTCCTCGACGCGGCGGAACAGCATCTCGCGCTCGCCGACGTCCAGTGCTTCGAGACCGAGTCGCTGATGGGACAGGCCGGCGTCATCGCCCCCGTGCTGACCTATCTCTTCCACCGGCTCGAGGAGCGCTTCGACGGACGGCCGACATTGCTGGTGCTCGACGAGGCCTGGATCTTCCTCGATCACCCGCTCTTCGCCGCGCGCATCCGGGAATGGCTGAAGACGCTGCGCAAGAAGAATGTCGCGGTGCTGTTCGCGACGCAGAGTTTGGCGGATATCGCCGACAGCAGCATCGCACCGGCCATCATCGAAAGCTGCCCGCAACGCATATTGCTGCCCAACGACCGGGCGATCGAACCGCAGTCGCGCGCCGCCTATGAGCGGTTCGGCCTCAACGAGCGGCAGATCGAGCTGGTCAGCCGCGCCACGCCCAAGCGGCATTATTATCTGCAATCCGCACGGGGCAACCGCCTGTTCGAACTCGGCCTCGGCCCGATTGCGCTCGCCCTGTGCGGCGCATCCGATCCTGTGACTCAGACGCGGATCGACGCCCTGCTGGCCGAGCATGGCCCCGAGGATTTCGCGGCCCGCTTCCTTGAAGGAAGCGGGCTCGATTGGGCCGCCAGCCTCCTCGCCGACTTTCCCGTCCCCCAAGCCAAGGAGTAAAATATCATGCGTATCCCAACCCGCAAATATCTGATCGCGACCGCGCTCGGGGCTGGCACCATCGGTTCGCTTGGCGCGCTCATCGTGCCGAGTGCGCCCGCTCATGCGCAGCTCACCGTGTTCGATCCGAGCAATTACAGCCAGAATCTGCTTACCGCCGCCCGAACCCTTCAGCAGGTCAACAACCAGATCCGCTCGCTTCAGAACCAGGCGCAGAGCTTGGTCAACCAAGCGAAAAATCTTACCACGATTGGCTTCCCCGAGATCCAGGCGATCACCCAGACGCTTCAGCAGATCGACCAGTTGATGGGACAGGCACAAGGCATCCAGTTCCGCGTCGCCGGTCTCGACCAGGAGTTCCGTGCATTATTTCCGCAGAGCTTCAACCAGGCGATGACCATGAACGGCCAGGTTGTAGCCGCGCGGACCCGGCTCGACACCGAGATGGCAGCCTACAGACAGACGATGGGCGTGCAGGCGCAGGTCGTCGAGAACGTCCAGGCTGACGCGCAGACCCTGGGTGGCATCGTATCGCGAAGCCAGGCCGCCGAGGGCGCGTTGCAAGCGCAACAGGCGACCAACCAGCTGCTCGCACTGACCGCCAAGCAACAGTTCCAGATCCAGAACCTGATGGCGGCGCAATATCGGGCGCAGGCGGTCGAGCAGGCGCGCCGCGCGCAGGCCGAGATCGACGCCCGCGCCATGACCACCAAGTTTCTCGGTTCCGGCTCGGCCTACACCCCTCAATAGGCCCGAGCCGGCGTGCAGGCAGCGGCGAATTCGCCTCTTCGCCGCTGCCGCCGCGGGGTTCGGTCCCGCTCCCCAGATCGGACCCCGCGGCTGCATTTCCAGGATTTCCTTATGAACGACCTGAACGTCATCGACCGGTTCCTGCAGACCTTCATCCGCTACATCGACAGCGGGTTTGGACTGCTGGGCGGCGACGTTGCCTTCCTGACCACGACCTTGATCGGCATCGACATAACGCTTGCCGGGCTATTCTGGGCGATGGGCGGCGAGCAGGATGTGATCGGGCGTTTCCTGCGCAAGATCCTATATGTCGGCGCGTTCGCCTTCATCCTGAACCGCTTCTCGACCCTGGCCGACATCATCTTCCGCTCCTTTGCGGCGGCCGGCCTGACCGCGGGCGGCGGCACGCTCTCGGCGGACGATCTCCTGAAACCCGGCCGCCTTGCGGGCACCGGTTTCTCGGCAGCCTGGCCGCTCCTCGAACAGGTGTCGAAACTGATGGGTTTCACCAACTTCTTCGACAATTTCCTGACCATCATCGTGCTGCTGTTTGCCTGGGCGATCGTGATCATCGCCTTCTTCATCCTCGCCGTGCAGATGTTCGTGTGCATCGTCGAGTTCAAGCTGACCACGCTCGCCGGCTTCGTGCTGGTGCCCTTCGCGCTCTGGAACCGGACCAGCTTCCTCGCCGAGCGCGTGCTGGGCAATGTCGTCAGTTCCGGCATCAAGGTGATGGTTCTCGCCGTCATCGTCGGTATCGGCTCGAATTTCTTCAATGAGTTCACCGCTGCCCTGCAGGGCCAGGAACCGGACATCGGCCAGGCCATGAGCCTCGTGCTGGCGTCGCTCACGCTGTTCGGCCTCGGTATCTTCGGTCCCGGCATCGCCTCGGGCCTTGTCGCCGGTGCCCCGCAGCTTGGCGCGGGTGCAGCAGTCGGCACGACGGTCGGCGCAGCCGGTATCGTCGCCCTGGGCGGCGGTGCCGCCTTGGGGGCAGCTCGCGCCGCGGGTGGCGCAGCACTCGGTGCAATCCGGGCCGGCACGACGATGGGGTCGGCGGCCTCTACCTCATACCAGCTCGGTCAGACCGCGGCCGGATCTTCGAGTGTCGGCGCCGGCATCAGCGGCATGGCGCAGGCAGCCGGCAACGCCGCCCGCCAGAAAGCATCGACGGCGCTGGGCTTGGGCCAAGCCGCCGAGCGCGGTCGTGACGCCGCCTGGTCCGCACTCAACGGTGGAGCTGGATCGGGCGGGCAGGCTGCGGACGCCCCCGCCGACGGCGCTCCCTCCTGGGCGCAGTCGCTGCGCCGACAACAAGACTCCCGTCATCACCGCCACGTTGCGCTCCAGACATTGAAGGAAGGCGATCGCGGCGGCGCATCCGCCACTCCAGATATCAAGGAAAGGGAAGATTGAGCCATGATCTTCATACCCCATGTTCTTTAAGCGCGCCGTCCAGCGCTACGCCCAGACACCCGAACCGGAGACCCCCTATCAACGCGCCGGCCAAGTCTGGGATGACCGCATCGGGTCGGCCCGTGTCCAGGCCCGCAACTGGCGACTGATGGCGTTCGGCACGCTGTCGTTGTCGACCGCCATGTCGGGTGCGCTCATCTGGCAATCGCTGCAGAGCAGGGTCACGCCCTATGTCGTCGAGGTCGATCGCCTGGGCGAGGCCAGGGCGGTGACCGAGGCCGAAGCGGGCTATCGCCCCACCGATCCCCAGATCGCTTGGCATCTGGCGAAGTTCATCGAGAATGTCCGCGGAGTCTCGCTCGGCCCGGTGCTAATGCGCCGCGACTGGCTTGCGGCCTATGACTTCACCACGACGCGAGGAAGCCAGTTCCTCGGCGACTATGCCCGCGCCGCAGACCCCTTCGCCAGGATCGGCGAGCGCACCGTGTCGGTCCAGGTGACCAGCGTCGTCCGGGCATCAGATCGCTCGTTCCAGGTGAAATGGACCGAGACGGCCTATGAGCGTGGGAGTGAGGCGGGTTCCTCGCACTGGACCGGCATCCTGACGATCCTGACGAAGCCGCCGGTATCGGCCGACACGCTCCGCAAGAACCCGCTCGGCATCTACATCGACGCGATCGACTGGAGCCGCGAGTTCGAGCCTGCGGCATCGACTGCTCCAGCGTCTGCCGCGCCGCTTCCCAGCAACGTGCCGATCGGGTCGCCGCTCGACCCGAACCTTGCCGCGCAACCGACCGCCAATACGGAGACCCAGCCATGACCCGAACTCTCACAACCACGTTGCTGGTGCCTTGCTTCATCCTTCTCGCCGGCAGCGCAGGGGCGAGTCCGCCGATCCGCAACGCGTCGCGCGAAGTCGCGCCGGTCGCCATCGCCAACCGCGCGGCGACGATCGAGCCGACCGCGCAGGGGTTCATCAACGCCGTGCAGGTCTATCCTTTCACCGACGGCGCCATCTATCGAGTCATCACCGCACCGGAGAGGGTGACGGACATCGCGCTGCAACTGGGCGAGACGTTGGTCGCCGTGGCAAGCGGAGACACGGTGCGCTGGGTGATTGGCGATACCACCAGCGGGTCGGGCACGGAGAAGCGGACCCATATACTGGTGAAGCCATTCAGTGCCGGCCTGTCCACCAACCTGGTCATCACCACCGACCGGCGCAGCTATCACATCGCGCTGACCAGTGGGATGACGACGGCGATGGCCGCACTTTCCTGGACCTATCCCCAGGATGCATTGATCGCACTGAAGCGCGCCGCCGCGGCGGCCGAGGCGACGGCTTCGGTGGCGGCCGGGATCGAGGTCGAGCAGCTTCATTTTAACTATGCCGTATCGGGCGATCGACCGGCCTGGCGGCCGTTTCGTGCTTTTGACGACGGGCGGCAGACCTTCATCGAGTTCCCGGCAACGCTGGCCGTGGGCGAGGCGCCGCCGATTTTCCTGGTGGACGGGAAAGGCGAGGCCCAGCTCGTCAACTATCGCGTGAAGGGCCGCTTCTATGTCGTCGATCGTATCTTCGACGTCGCCGAGCTTCGCCTCGGCACGAAGCACCAGCAGATCGTCCGGATCAGCCGGGTGGCGGACGGTGCGCCCAAGCGGAGGGGATCATGACCGTCGAGACGGCAGCCCCACCGGTATCCGAAACCCCCGCCGCACCGGGCAAGGTGGACCCGGAAACGCTCGCGCTGCGCGCCCAGCCGGCGCGGGCGATCCGCTTTAAGCGGGGAGCCGTGGTGGCGATCGCGGCGCTTGGTTCGGTCAGCCTGATCGCGACAGCCTGGGTCGCGCTGCGGCCGTCCGCATTGCACCTTACTGGACAGGCTGATGACCAGACGGTCGTGGCGAAAGCGCCGACCGATACATTGAGCCGCTTGCCGGGCAGCTATGGCGACGTGCCCAAACTCGGACCGCCCCTGCCGGGCGATCTCGGCCGCCCCATCCTCAATCATCAGCGTGCGATGGGCATGGAATCGGCGAGCGGCGAAGCCGGTCGCGCCGACCAGGCCGCCGCGACCGAACGCGATCGACGGGCTACGGAATTGAGGGCGGCACGCGAGTCGGGATTGCTGGTGCAATCCGGCAACCGCACCGATCCGACCCGCAATGCCGATGCGACGCCGTCATCTCCCCCGGCCGTAGCGAGCGATGCGTCGCGCATCGCCATCGATCCTGATCGCGATCCCAATGCCCAGCAGCGCAAGGCCGACTTTGTTGCGGCGCGCGCCACTGGCGGCGATGTCAACGAGCATCGGCTGAGCCCACCGGCGTCGCCGGACATGCTGTCCGCTGGCAGCGTCATCGCGGCGAGCCTGATTACGGGACTCAGGTCCGACCTGCCCGGCCTCGTCACCGCCCAGGTGACGGAGCGGGTCTTCGACAGCGCCACGGGCAGCATTCTTCTCATTCCGCAGGGCGCGCGGCTGATCGGCAGTTACGACAGCGTGGTCGCGTTCGGGCAGAAGCGCGCCCTTGTCGTATGGCAGCGGGTTATCTTGCCGGACGGCAGTTCGATCCGGCTCGAGAACGTGCCCGCAACGGACCCGTCAGGCTATGCGGGGCTTGCCGATAAAATTGATTTTCATACCTGGACTCTGCTCAAAGGCGTCGCGATCTCGACATTGCTTGGCGTGGGTGCGAACGTGACCTTCTCCGGGGAGAGCGATCTCGTCCAGGCGATCCGCGAATCCACCCAGCAAAATGTGTCCCGCGCCGGAGACCAGATCACCTCCCGCAACCTCCAGATCCAACCGACCATCACTATTCGGCCCGGCGCGCCGGTCCGGCTGGTCGTTCACCGCGATCTCATCCTCGCACCCTGGAAAGAATAGGAGCCCGATATGGCAGATATCAAGCTAACCCGCCTGCCCGACAGAACGCCCGTAAAATTGACCATCAGCATCGCACCGGACCTTCATCTGGCTTTGGTCGATTACGCGGCGATCTACCAGCAGGCCTATGGCGATGAGCAGGCTATCACTGATCTGGTCCCGCACATGCTCGCTGCCTTCCTTGCGAGTGACCGCGGTTTCGCAAAGGCGCGCGATGGACTGGAGCGACGTAAATTATGATCGAGACGGAGGCCGCATGGGTGCCGGATCGATTGCTGAGGTTTGTTAAGGTTCGGTATCGGGTCGGCCTCGGCAAGACCATGATCTACGCCATGATCGTCGAAGGACGCTTCCCGATGCCATATAAGATGACGCCGGCGGCAACGCGCTGGAGCGAGCGCGAGGTTGAGGCATGGATTTCCGTGGTCACGGGAGGCGTTTCAAACCCGACCTGACCTACCGGCTATGTGCGCTATGTTCGCTCGCGTCAGAAAACAACGGCATGCCGACTACATCCCTGCCGGCATGCAGGAAAAACTTGCGGGATGCAGCAAGCCGGCTGGGCATATGACGGCCAGCCTGGCAGGCCTCAGCGGGATCGCCGCCCTTCCTGCCACCGCACTTGATCCGCCCCACCGTGCGGCGTCTCCTGCGGTCCCCGCGCTTTCGGGTCCGGGTCCCCATTCAAACATCAAGCTGTTATTTTTTCGGCATCTCGGATTTTCTGAAATTCGCCCAGTATGTCGGGGTGAACCTTTGCAAGATGACGCAGCACCGCAGCGTTATCGAGCAGTTTTGACACGAATCCCGTGATTACTGCCAGGGCGAGGTTGTCGGCACCGTAGCTATCTTCGATCGCGCGCACCTCTCGGTCGAGATTGGCTGTCTCCCGTTCCATCTCCACAATTTGCTCGGCGGTCAGTTCCTTTGGCTTGGCCTTGCCTTCGACCAACTGGCTTGCGGGAGTCGCAGCGACCAGAAAGCGCGCTTGATCATTCGTGATGCGGTTCATCTTGATCATGGATGCCGCGGCCTCGACCTGTCGTACCGATTTCATTTTTCTGAGTTCGGTAAAAACATTGATTGGAACCTGGCGGTCCTTGAACATCTCCTCAACCTCGGAGCAAATACCCGCGAGCAGCTTACGCTTGGACCTGATCGTCGACACATTGACGTTCAAAGCGCGCGCGATCCGTTCTTCAGGCGTCCCTTTCTCGATCGCCTTGAGGATCATCTTGTGCTCCTGAATGATCGACATACGACTTATGCGCTTGTTGTAGGTGAAAGCCTCGTCTTCCGTGGCAACCAGGCAATCTATGCGATTGGTGCCTTCGCCAACGAGGATATCCAGCCGCATATGCCCATCGAGAAGATAGTATGCATTTTTCACGGATGGATCGGGCACCACGACCAGAGGCTCGATGATACCCACCTCCTTCACCGATGCCGCTATCTGCCCATATTTTGTTCCCGTTCGCATGGCTTGTGTGACGGGTCGAAGAAGTTTGATCTTTGAGACCGGGATGATGCGGCTCTCGCGCTCGAACGCGATCTGGACTGGCTTACGGGGCTCGGACATCATTACATTCTCCCTGGGAAGATACGATCGGAGAGAACCTTCGGCATGGTGGCCAGGCCCTCCTGCTGCATGACTTCCACCAGTGCTTCATCTCGCAGCATTTCCCGCATGGCTGCGGTAATCAGTAGCAGCCGTGCCTTAGTGGCCTCGGCTTTTCGTATCAGCATCCGCTTGCGCTCGGTGTCCTGCTGATAGGCTCTCACCAGCGACATCGATGAAATCTTCGGCTTTCTCGTCAGGTGTGAGACAAGGGCGTTGCCATATTTCGCGCGCCTGTCGACCAACCGCTTGGCGGCGAGCAAGCGTTTGCCGCGCAACTCGTTGCGTTCATACGCCTGCTGGAGAGCTTCCTGAACACCAATGTCGTCAGCATCGGCGATCTGCACCGCAATCGCGACCGGCACGATTCCAGCTTCGACAGATTGCAGGAGCCGTTGCTCGCCTTTCTCGATCAGGTGAATGATACCCTTCACATATTCCGACGAGAGCCCGGTCATTCGCGTGATTTCGGCTTCGGCATGTCCACGTTGTTTCATCGCGCCGATGTCGTGCAGCAGGTCGATGCCGCGCAGTTGGCGACGGGCAAAATTCTCGACCAAGCTTGCAATCAGGCTGTCTTGCGGATCGAGATCGACCACGAAGGCTGGTATCGTCTTCTCGCCTAGCAAGCGAAAGGCCTCAAGACGCCCTTGACCGCAAACAAGGTCATATCCTGCACCGTGATCCCGGTTTCTTGTAACGGTGATGGGCTTCTTCAAGCCGACCGCGGCAATGCTATCGACCATCTCCTCGAAGCTGCGTTTAGGACGACTCCTTGGATTGACGACAGTGATGCGGTCGATGGCGATGAATGCGACTGTCTGGCCCGTCTCTTCTGACATTCAAGCGGCCTTTCTCAGCTTGGCGCGCCGGGATAAGGCGAACAACGACTCCAGTGAGGGAACCCGATAGGCGTCGAAGCCCAACCCATTATGGTCGCAGAGCCGGAGGAATGCGTCTCCAAGCGACAAGTGGGGAAGCAGATAATAGTCCATCGGTGCCCGATTGTCGGCGTCCATCCGCACGGCAACCGTTATATCCGGCCTTAACTGGTGGTCGATCTTGATGTGCCATCGTGCCGCACCAGTCCCGGTTTGGCGATAGCGGGCCAGAACGATGGATAGGGTGAATTCGTCATTGACCCGGACAAGGTCCGTAACCGGATTCAGCATAGCCGAACCACCGACCTGGCCGATGCCGGTAAGGATGTCGGATATGATTTTAGGATGGAGGCGGCGCAGTTCCTTATTGATTTCGAGATAACCGTAGTCCTGCGGAGGCGTAAAGCCGACCAGAGAGTAGGCACGCAGCAGGCCGCCGAAGCGATTGCGATACGCGCTGCTGGAGGGGCAATCTTCGCTCTCATCGATGATGAGACCGGATAACGCCCCGTGCTGATTCAATAGCGCTTTCAGGACATCAAGCATTTGCGCATCGGTCAATCTGATCGATCGCTGGGCGATAATCGCCTGGACCCGAGCAAACAGGCCAGCATCGACGATCTGCGTGAAGGCGCAGTTGCGCCTGATCCATTTTTCGCGGGAATTGCGGATGTGCGCCTGCTTCAGCCGGAAGGAGGTGCGATTCCACACGTTGTTGCCGATATATTTTTCGTTGATCAGGATTTGATGGACGGTCCCGCGCGTCCATGGGCGCCCCAGGTCCGTCCGCAATCCTCGACGATTCAGATCTTCCGCGATTTCGCGCTCGGAACGATCGTGCTCGACAAATCCACGATAGATCGCCTGGACGACGGCAACCTCCTCCGGTGGTCCGGGCACCAGAATGACACGATCTGTCTGGATGCTTTTATGCTGGCCTGCCGCCAACTCTCCTTTGGGTTGAAGGTTCTCATCGACAAGCTGGCGGCGTAGTCCGAATCCGGGAGCGCCACCTTGCCGAAAGCCCAACTCGATCAACCGCGTCTGTCCGGCGTGGACCTTAACGGAGAGTTCGCGGCTATATTCACCCGCCATCGAGCGCTTGAACGCCTTGAACAGGCCAGCCATCATGGACCCGTCGTTCTCGAATTGCTCGGCGCAATAGTGAATGGTTACGCCCGCCCGCTTGCAGCGGAGTTCAAATTCGGCCGCTTCGTCGGTGTTTTGAAAACGACCGAGCCGACTGACATCGTAGATAAGGAGAGCAGAGAAATCGGCCCTCCCGGATTCCACGTCGGAAAGCAGGCGCTTTACTGCCTCCCGTCCATCTATGCGAAGACCGCTCTTTCCTTCGTCGGCATAGGTCCGGACGATTTCATAGCCACGCTGAGCGGCGTAGAAGGCGATGTATTCTGATTGATTTTCCGTCGAATATTTCTGGTGGTCGGTCGACATTCGAACATATTGCGCAGCCCTGACGAGACTAGAGCGGTCGTCAACACCATCCTTCCCATTTTCCAAGTCAGATGACATCACTTATCCGCTATCGAGTCTCAATATCATTACTGAGTTGGAGCGCCAAATGCAATTGGGCCAGATCGACTTTGGGTCTTTCATGGGGTAAATGGCCGGGGCTGAGCTTCTCGAGCGCCGCAGCGCTTGAGCTCCGGCCATCAAGGCCTGCTATGTGGCTAAGAATTGGAAAAGCCCGCCATTTCTGACGGGCTTCCCAATTATCCGATGACGATGAGGGGGGGCTTGCGCCCGCGTGTCTCAAAGCCGCTGGTTGAGATAATGGGTGCGAAGGGGTTAAAAGTCAACCTACAGAGAGGGGAATTCCTCCAACGAGTCGCCTCATCAATGTTCACCGCCGACGAAATTCGCGATCTTCCTCCCGTCATTTCCGGCCCGCGATTCGCCACATATCTGCGCGTCACAAACAACGATGTCGATCACGCGCTCGCTCTGTACCAGTGGAATCTGGAAATTTCGGCGGCCTTTATCGTGCCGTTGCAAGTGTGCGAAGTCGCGGCCCGCAACGGCGTCGTCGAGGCGATCGAGAAGGTGCATGGGCCAAACTGGCCATGGTCGAACGGTTTCATTCGCAGCCTGCCGGTTCCCAAGAAGGCCTACCACTACAATCCGCAGAATAATCTGCGCGACGTTGCAGCAAGGCAGCCGACGACCGGCAAGGTGGTGGCGGAACTCAACTTCGCCTTCTGGGAAAAGGTGTTCACGGTCGGCCAGGACAACCGTCTTTGGCTTCCCAATAGAAACTTCAATGCGTCATTCCCGGGCGTTCCTAACGCAACACCCATTCCCACGGCCCGTGCGGCCGCCTTCAACGCACTGCTGACGATCCGACATTTCCGGAATCGCATCGCGCATCATGAGCCGATATTCGGTCGAAACCTCTCCGCCGACTATGCGCTCATTCATGAGGTAATTAGCTGGAGAAGCAGCGTTGCTGCCGACTGGGTGGACAAGATTCAGGGGGTGACGGGGCTTATTTCAAACAAGCCTTAACTTGCTGTCACGTTTTCCCTACGCTGCTCCTCGCCCAATCCATGATGATTACGGCTAAGCGGCCAACCGCACCGAATCTGGTTTACGCCGACTTTTACCCGTTTCGATTTCTTGCTTTGGCATCGAGATACCCCTCCCAATCCTTCATCAGCACGCGCCGTTGCAGGAACGCATCCTCTCGCCGGTAGGCCTGTGTGGTCTTGTTCCCGATCTCATCGGCAAATACATGCTCGACAATCGTACCTCCGCTACATCGTGGCGACGATCTCCAGTGCACACCTCAAAAGGCCGAGGAACCACCACGGCCTCTGACTGGGGCTGATCGAGGCCACTTCGTTTCACCGGATTCCGGCTTTACTACTGGCCTATCTGAACCGGAGCGAGCCCATCAGCGCTCATCAGCGCCGTTCCGTTTTTGGCCCCCGTCACCGAGTCTGAAACCGCCTCCACCGATCCTGTTCGGCGGGCGGGAGCCTCGATGTGACGCCCACCAAATTGCTCATCAGCAAGATCTTTGTTACCTTCGCGATCGTTATCGCGGGGAGGGGGCTGCGACCTATCCCAGGATGCGCTGATCGAATTGAATCGCGTCGCCGCGGCGACCGAGGCGACGGAGCCAGTAGCGGCCGGGATCAAAGTCGAGCAGCGTCATGTTAACTATGTCGTTTCCAATGATCGACCGACTTGGCGGCCGGTTCGCGCTTTCGACGACGGGCGGCGGATCTTTATCGAATTTCCTGCGATGCTGGTCGTCGCCGAGGCACCGCCGACTTTCCTGGTTGGGGGGGAAGGGCGGGGCCCAACTCGTCAATTATCGCGTAAAGGCCCGCTTCTATGTGGTCGATCGCATCTTCGACGTCGCCGAACTTCGCCTCGGCACAAAGCACCAGCAGATTGTCCGCATCAGCCAGGTGGCGGAAGGCGCACCCAAGCGCAGGGGATCATGACCGTCGAGGCGGCGCCATGCCCGCACCCGTACACCGGTAATCGATAAACAAGGAGATGCACATGGAAGTGCTGGCAATCTCTATCAACGACACCGCTAAGGCGCTCGGCATCGGTCGGTCGTCGGTTTATGCCTTACTCAAATCTGGCAAACTTGACGCGATCAAAATCGGTAGGCGAACCTTGCTGACCACTGAGTCCATCAAGCGGCTGGCACAATCCCGAGATACGGCCTGATACGCCGACGCTACGCGGCTCCTGCTGAAGCATTGCCTGCGATAGAGTAGGGCAGGGCGGGCCCGTCATCTGTTGCCGCCTTTTCGCAGTTCGTCCATATAGTCGCTCCACCACTGCGCCATTTCAACACGTTCGACCCAATAGGCGGACTGGTTATATATGCGACGAACGGACCCCGCCACCATATGTGCCAGTGCGCGCTCGATGGCGTCCGGGTTCCATTTGCCGGATTCGTTCAACAGGGATGATGCAGATGTTCGGAAGCCGTGTGCCGTCATTTGCTCTTTGGAATAGCCCATGCGCCGCAATGCCGCGTTGATGGTGTTTTCGCTGATCGGCCTTGCTCGGGTGCGGATCGAAGGGAACACATAGCGGCCGGAGCCGGATAAGGATCGCATGGCTTGCAGTATCGCGAGAGCCTGCCGAGACAGAGGCACCGAATGGGGCTGGCGCATTTTCATCTTTGTTACCGGGATTGTCCAGACAGCTTTGTCGAAATTTACCTCAGCCCATTCCATTTGCCGCAGTTCGCCGGGACGTTGGAAGACATGGGGTGTAAGTTTCAAAGCATACATGACGGCGGGGTCACCCTGATAATCTTCGATAGCGCGCAGGAGGGCGCCGAACTCGTTCGGATCAATGATGGCGGCGAAGTGCTTGACTCGCGGTGTGGTCAATGCGCCGATCAGGAGTTGCGCCGGATCACGTTCGGCACGGGCCGTTGCAACTGCAAAGCGGAAAACACGGCTGGCAAAGGCGCGCAGGAGATTGGCGGTTTCCAAGCGGCCACGCCGTTCATGCTTCTGCAGTTCATGAAGAAGTTCCTGAGGCGTGATATCGGTGACAGGTCGCTTTCCGAAGTCTGCCCCCATCAGTTTCACAAACCAGCGCATCTTCTCCAGCGTCGGCTCAGCCAACCCCTCACGCGCTTTCTTCTCTATCAATTCCTCGGCCACGCTAGCGAAGCTGTTGCTGGCCCGAATGCTCGCCTCAATGCGGGCTTGTCGTTTGGCTACGTTGGGATCGATCGCATGAGCCAGCTGCCTACGGGCGGCATCCCTGGCAGCGCGCGCCTCGGCCAAGGTAATCTCGGGATACGCCCCGAGTGACAGTTTTCGCTCTACGCCGTCGATCCGGTATTTGATTCGCCACAGCTTGCTGCCTCTTGGATTGACGAGCAGATACAAACCTTGGGAGTCAGTAACCTTGTAAGGCTTATCTGCGGGCTTGGCATTGCGGATAGCGGTATCGGTTAGCACCATTGGGGGCCTCGATTCTGCTGGGGCCTTTTGAGGCCCCCAAATTAGGCCCCTATCATCCGCAATTGCAGGCAAACAAGGGCATCCACTGACAATCAGAGAATGCCCATAAACTACCGGAAATCAGGGATCTTTCAACTGTTGGCAGACGTCGCCAGACAGGATTTTGGAGGCCCGAGCCGGAATCGAACCGGCGTGCAAGGATTTGCAGTCCTCTGCGTCACCACTCCGCCATCGGGCCTCGGTGTGGGACGCCGCAAATGTGCGGCTTTAAACGCAAAGTCAAGCCGGGGATGTCACGCAGGATGCAAGAATCTTCTCACCCCTCGTGGAAACCCGCTTGGCGCGGGGCGCAGGCTGATTTAGAGGTCCGATGATCCCCATAGTGTATTGCATTGCCAATACAGTTGTGCCAAGCGAGGAATTATCGTGACCGAGCAGAACTATTCTTCGATGCGGGCCGCCATGGTCGAGAGCCAGTTGCGCACCAGCGACGTGGACGACCAGCGCGTGATCGCCGTGATGGCCAAGGTGCCGCGCGAGGATTTCGTGCCCGCCGAACGCCGTGCCATGGCCTATATCGACCGTCCGATTCCGCTGAGCGCCGATCGCGCGCTCAATCCGCCGCTGGTGACGGGCCGCCTGCTCAAGGAAGCGCAGATCGTGCCGGGCGACAAGGTGCTGCTGATCGGCGCAGCGACCGGCTATGCCGCCGCACTGCTGACCGAACTGGGTGCGCAGGTGACGGCGGTCGAGGAAGAGGGCGGCACAGATATTGCACTTCCCGGCGTGACCGTGGTGCGTGGCGCGCTGGGCGCCGGTGCTGTGGCCGGTGCGCCCTATGATGTTCTTTTCGTTGACGGCGCCGTGGAGGAAGTTCCCGCCGCGCTCGTTCAGCAACTCGCCGAGGACGCGCGCGTCGTGACGGGGATCGCCGATCGCGGCGTGACCCGCCTGAGCAGCGGCCGGGTGATTGGTGGTCTGCTGGGGCTGAACAGCCTTACGGATATGGAAATGGTCGTGCTGCCCGGTTTCAGCGCGCCCAAGGCTTTTACATTCTAATATGACAGGCGGGGGGAGATGACAGCGAAGCGCACCTACACACGGCATCGTGCCGCAGCCGCACTGCTGTTGCTCACCTCTGCTTTGACCATCGTCCCGGCGCAGGCGGAAACTTTGCAGGGCGCGTTGGCCAAAGCCTATGCGTCCAACCCCACGCTGACTGCCGCGCGTGCTGGTCAGCGCGCGACGGACGAGAATGTGCCGATCCAGAAGGCGGCCGGACGTCCCGGGCTGGACGTGACCGGCAGCTATAGCGAAAGCATCCTCAAGCCGACGATCAGCTTCACCTCGCCGCAGCGGACCGTGAATGCGCAGGCGAACCTGAGCGTGCCGATCTATAGCGGCGGCACGGTGCGCAATGGCGTGAAGGCTGCCAAGATCCGGGTCGCAGCGGGGCAAGCGGGACTGCGTGGCACCGAAGCCAGCATCTTTTCGCAAACGGTCGGTGCCTATATGGACGTGATCCGCGACATGGCGATCGTGTCGCTCAATCAGGCCAACGTGAAGGTACTGGAGGTCAATCTCCAGGCGACCAACGACCGTTTCGAAGTCGGCGACCTTACCCGCACCGACGTCGCTCAGTCGCAGTCTCGTCTGGCGCTGGCGCGGTCGGATTTTCAGACGGCGCAGGCGAATCTGATCACCAGCCGCGAAAATTACATCGCACTGGTGGGCGAAGCGCCTGATGCGCTGGAATCGCCGCCGCAATTGCCCGGCCTTCCGGCCGATCCCGAAGTGGCGGTGCAGGTCGCGCTGAAGGACAATCCCGATATTCTGAGCGCGCAGAAGCAGCGTGAGGCGCGTCGCTATGATGTGAAGGCGGCCCGCGGATCGGTGATGCCTACCGTGTCGGCTTTCACCCAGGCGGGCTATACCAATTATCTCCATTCGCTGGGCGGCACCGCGCAGGATGCCGAAGGCAATGCGGTGGAGGGGCCGCAGATCAACAAACAGGCGGCGGCAGGCGTGCAACTGACCATCCCGATTTATCAGGGTGGGCGCCCAGCGGCGCAGGTGCGGCAAAATCAGGCGCTTGAGTCGCAGGCGATCGAGCAGGAGATCGAAACCGAGCGCGGCGTCATCGCCCAGACTCGCGCCGCCTATGCCAGTTGGCAGGCATCGCTCCAGACGATCGAGTCGAGCAATCGGGCGGTCGATGCCGCCGATCTGTCGCTGGAAGGTGTGCGTGCCGAAAATTCGGTCGGTAGCCGCACTATTCTCGATATCCTGAATGCCGAGCAGGAATCGCTTAACGCCAAGGTTCAATTGGTGACGGCGCGGCGCAACGCCTATGTCGCGGGTTTCAGCCTGCTGGCGGCGATGGGCCATGCCGAAGCCGATGATCTGGGGCTGGAAAGCGGCACGCTCTATGATCCGATGGTCAATTATGAGCGGGTGAAGGGCAAATGGTTCGACTGGGATTTCGATCCCGCCGCCAAGCCGGTCGCCACGCGCACCGTTGACACGCCGACGCAAAATGCCAATGTCGATGCGGCTTCTGCGCAGCAGCCTTAACTGCTTGTTAACCCGGTCGGGTAATCTTAAAGGCTAGGGATGCGCAATGCGTGTTGGACGGGGACTATCCATGGGTGACATGACCAAGGAACCCTCGATGGAAGAGATACTCTCGTCCATCAAGCGGATCATTGCTGAAGAAGGCGAGGAAGCGATGCAGGCTGCGCCGCGCCGTATGCGGGGGGAGGCGAAAGCCACTGCGCTGCCGCCGATTGCGCCTGTCCCCGTGGAAACGGCGATCGAAGAAGTGCTGGAATTGACCGACGAGATTGCGGAGGAAGACGCCGTGCCTGCTCCCAAAGCCGCGCCCAAGGCCGTTGCTGCCGAAACCGACGATTCGATCCTGTCGGTCGAAAGCGAAGTCGCCGCGCGCCATTCGCTTTCCGCCCTGTCCTCGATGCTGGTGACGCCCAGGGATGGCGGCGACAACACGCTCGACGGCCTTGTCCGTTCGATGCTCAAGCCCATGCTGAAGGAATGGCTGGACACAAGGCTTCCTTCCATGGTCGAGGAAATGGTGGCCAAGGAAATCGCGCGCATCACCGGCCGTTAAGGTCGGGCCGCTTCCTTTTTTGCGACGGCCTGTCGCCTATTCCATGATGGACAGGCGTGCCCCGATCCCCGGATAGAAGCTCGGGTTTCAAGGGGGTGATGGTCGATGATAAGCAGGCGCGCGATGATCCGGGCAATGGCTGGTGCATCTGTCGCAGCCTGTGCTTCATCCCTGCCAGCCTGGGCCGCGCAGGATGCGGACGGGGCCGATATGGCCCGCTTCATCGCCGCTCTGCCCAAGGCGGAATATCATGTTCATCTGGAAGGCACGCTGGAAGCGGAGATGAAATTCGCGCTGGCGAAGCGCAACGGGCTGGACCTGCCCTTTGCCGATGTCGCCGCGATGAAGGCCAGCTATCGCTATCATGACCTGCCCAGCTTTCTGGCCATCTATTATGACGGCATGAAGGTGCTGCGGACACAGCAGGATTTCTACGATCTGGCCTATGCCTATCTGGCGAAAGCGGCGTCGCAGAATATCCTCTATGCCGAAATGTTCTTCGACCCGCAGGAGCATCTCAAGCGCGGCGTGCCGATGGCCGCAGTGATCGGCGGCATCACCCAGGCGCGGCAGGATGCCGAGGCAAAGCTGGGTATCCGGTCGCAACTCATCCTTTGTTTCGTGCGCGATCTATCGGCCGAATCGGCCATGGCGGCGCTGGATGCGGCGCTGCCGTTTCGCGATCAACTGGTCGCGGTCGGGCTGGATTCGGACGAGAAGGACAATCCGCCGACCAAGTTCGCCGCCCATTTCGCTAAGGCGCGGGCGGCGGGTCTGAAGGTTACGGCGCATTGCGACCTCAACCAGAAGGACATAATCGCTCATCTGCGGCAGGCGATCGTCGAACTGCGCGTCGACCGCATCGACCATGGCGGCAATATATTGGAGTCGCCCGAACTGATCGCGGCGGCGAAGGCGCGGAACCTGTATTTCACCGTGTGCCCCAGCTTTTCCGGCACGGTGCGTGGGGAAGCGCCGCCGGTCGATGTCGTGCGCGGGATGATCGATACGGGCCTCACCCTCACCATCAATTCCGACGATCCGGCCTATATGGGCAGCGAATATCTCAATGAAGTGCTGGTGAAGGCGCAGGCGCGCAGCGCGCTGACCAAGGCGGAACTGGTCATGCTGTCGCGCAATGCCTTCAACGCGGGATGGATGGAGGAGGCGCAGCGGGCCGCCTACCTCGCGAAGCTGGACGCCTTTGCCAGGGCGGAAGGTGTGGCCGCCTGATCGGACTTGTCGGCACGGCTGTCCGGGATTAGTCCTTGGCCATCATCCGTATCGCCCGCCGCCCTATGATGTCCTGTCGGGGCGCAGGCGATCGATCTGGAAAGCCTGTCTCATGAAGAAAATCCTGACCGCTGCGCTGGCCGCCACCGCGCTGGCGCCTGCCCTGCTGACCCTGTGCCCGACATCCGCTATTGCCCGGCCTTTCACACCCGCCGACATGGTGGGTCTGGACCGGATCGGCGCGCCGGCCGTGTCGCCGGACGGCAAATGGATGGCCTATCAACTGCGCAGCACCGATCTGGCCGGTAATAGGGGGCGGACCGACCTCTATCTGCTCGACATCAGCAAGGCCGGACAGGCGCCAAAGCTGATCGCATCGAAGCCGGACAAGAATGAGGCGTCGCCGGTCTTCTCGCCCGATGGCTCCGCGCTCTATTTTCAGTCGAACGCCAGCGGTGACGACCAGTTGTGGCGGGTCGCGCTGTCCGGCGGCGATCCGGTGCAGATCAGCAACGCGTCCGGCGGCATCTCCGGCTTCCTGCTCAGCCCCGATGGCAGCAAGGTCGCGCTGTGGGCCGATCGCCCGGTCGGCGCGAAGACGATCGACGATGTGAAGGCCGATGCACCGAAGGAAGCAGGATCGGGCCGTGTCTACGACCAGTTGTTTGTGCGCCATTGGGACACATGGTCGGACGGCCAGCGCTCGCAGATTTTCGTCATGCCGGTCGCGGGCGGTCCGGCCGTTTCGGTGATGGGCGGTCTGGTGGGCGATAGCCCGTCCAAGCCCTTTGGCGGCGCGGAGGAAATCGCCTGGGGCCAGGATAGCAAGACCCTGTTCTTCGCCTTGCGGGAAGCAGGCCGAATCGAACCGCTGTCGACCAATCTCGACATTTTCTCGGTGCCCGCAGACGGCAGCGCCGCGCCGACCAACCTGACCGACGCCAATGACGCGACCGATACTCTGCCGACCGTGTCGCCGGACGGAAAGTGGCTGGCCTATGTGGCGATGAAGCGGCCGACCTATGAAGCCGACCGGCAGGTGCTGATGCTGCGCAGCATCGCCACCGGCGAAACGAAGGCGCTGACGGAAGGCTGGGACCGCTCCATCGCCTCGATCGCATGGGAAGCCAATGGCAAGGGGCTGCTCGTCACCGCCAATGACGTGCTGGACAATCCGGTGTTCCGCGTTGACGCCGTATCGGGCAAGGTCGCGCGCCTGACGGAAAAGGGCCATGCCGGCAGCGTCTTGCCGCTACCGCAGGGTGGCTTCGTCTATGCGATGGACAGCATCCAGTCGCCCGCCGATTTCTGGAAGATGCCGGGCGGGAAGGGCAAGCCCGTCCGTCTGACTGACGTCAATGCTGTGAAACTCGCTGGCGTGGATGACGTGTCGGTCGAACGCTACAGCTTCAAGGGCGCCAATGGCGACACCGTCTGGGGCCAGATCGTGAAGCCCAAAGGCGCAGCCGGCAAGCTGCCGGTGGCCTTCCTGGTCCATGGCGGGCCGCAGGGCAGCTTCAACGATTCATGGTCCTATCGCTGGAATCCCAAGGCGTTTGCGGCGCATGGCTATGCAGCGGTGATCGTCGATTTCCATGGCAGCACGGGATATGGGCAGGCCTTCACCGACGCCATCAACAAGGATTGGGGCGGCAAGCCGCTCGAAGACCTGAAACTCGGCCTCGCCGCCGCTGCTGTGAAGGACGCACAGGTCGATGCGGGCAAGGCCTGCGCGCTGGGCGCCAGCTATGGCGGCTATATGATGAACTGGATCGAAGGCCAGTGGGCCGACGGCTTCAAATGCATCGTCCAGCATGACGGCGTGTTCGACGCCCGCGCCATGGCCTATGAAACCGAGGAATTGTGGTTCGACGAATGGGAGCATGGCGGTCCCTATTATGAGAAACCGGAAGAGTTCGAGAAATGGAACCCGGTCAACCATGTCGCCGCGTGGAAGACGCCGATGCTGGTCGTGACCAGCGAAAAGGATTTCCGCATCCCCTACACGCAGGGTCTGGCCGCCTTCACCGCGCTCCAGCGGCGGGACATTCCTTCGAAACTGCTCGTCTTTCCGGATGAAAATCACTGGGTCCTGAAGCCGAAGAACTCGCTGCAATGGTATGGCGAGGCGCTGGGCTGGCTGGACAAGTGGACGGGGAAATGAGCCTTTAAGCGGCTGGCCCGGCCTGCTATATTGACCCCATGGCAAAGATGAAGGTCGATATCGTCGATGGCCCCATCGACATGGGCAAGCCGGGCAAGCCCAAATACCGGACCGTTCACAAGGACGGGAAGGCGGTGAAGCTGCGCGTTGTCGATGCCGACAGCCCCAATTTCGGCGCGGAGTTTCTGGCTTCCTTCAAGGCCAGCGTGCGCAAGGCGCGCGAAGAGAATCGCGCCATCAAGGCCAAGGATTGAGCGGGAAGGGGAAGGGTTATGCCCGCCCGCGCCTGTGGATCGTCGCGGGACCGAACGGCTGCGGCAAAAGTTCCGCTTATGGGCGCAGCGATGTAGCGGAATTTGATGGGTCGGTGTGGATCATCAATCCGGACCTGCTGACCGCCCGGTTGCATGACAGCGAACATCTGGATCAGGAAGCGGCCAATCTGGCGGCGGTGCAACGGATCGAAGCATGGCTCGATGCCTCCATCGATGTGCACCAGACGATCGGCGTCGAAACCGTGCTGTCCAGTCCCAAATATCGCCGGCTGGTGGAGAAGGCCCAGGGCAAGGGCTTCGAGATCCTGCTGATCTACGTCTATCTGGATTCGGTCGAGCGGCAGTTGGAGCGGATCGCCTATCGCGTGGCCAAGGGTGGCCATGATGTGCCACCTGACAAGGTTGGGGCGCGCCGGGCGCGGTCTTTCGCGCAACTGCGCTGGTTCTTCGACCGGGCGGACAGGGCTTGGATATTCGACAATAGTCTGTCCGAACCGCAACTGGTGGCGCGAAAGGGGGATGGCGGCATCACCATTCGGTCTGGCCTGCCACCGGAGATCATGGATAGCCTGCTCTGACGCCTGCCCTCTCTTGCGTGTCGCGCCCCAGCCGCTAAAGCGCAACCATGACCGAACTGCCCAAAACCTTCGACCCCGTCGATATCGAATCCCGCTGGTACGCCCATTGGGAGGCCAACGGCCTGTTCCGCCCCGAACGGCCGGACGCTGTGCCCTTCACCATCGTGAACCCGCCGCCGAACGTTACGGGCAGCCTGCATATCGGCCATGCGCTCGACAACACGTTGCAGGATATCGTGATCCGCTACGAGCGGCTGCGCGGCAAGGACGCCTTGTGGGTGGTCGGCACCGACCATGCCGGCATCGCCACGCAGATGGTGGTCGAGCGGCAGCTGAACGCCAAGCAACAGAAGCGCACCGACTTCACCCGCGAGCAGTTCGTGGACAAGGTGTGGGAATGGAAGGCCGAAAGCGGCGGCACCATCACCGGCCAGTTGCGGCGGCTGGGCTGCTCGATGGACTGGGCGAACGAACGCTTCACCATGGATGAGGGCTTTTCCAAGGCGGTCATCAAGACCTTCGTGGAACTGCACAAGCGCGGCCTTCTCTATCGCGACAAGCGGCTGGTGAACTGGGACCCGCATTTCCGCTCCGCCATCTCCGACCTTGAGGTCGAAACGGTCGAGACGAAGGGCGGCTTCTGGCGCTTCCGCTATCCGCTGGCCGATGGCGTGACGCTGGCCGACGGCAGCGACCATATCGTCGTCGCCACCACGCGGCCGGAAACGATGCTGGCCGACATGGCGATTGCCGTGCACCCCGACGATGAGCGCTACAAGTCTGTCATCGGCAAGGACATCCTCCAGCCGATCACCGGCCGCCGCTTCAAGATCGTGGCCGACGAACATGCCGATCCGGCACTGGGCACCGGTGCGGTCAAGATCACGCCGGGCCATGATTTCAATGACTTCGACGTGGGCAAGCGCGCGGGCTTCAAGGCTGGCGACATGCTCAACATGTTCGATGCCGACGCCAATGTCGTCCAGACCGCCGACGGCCTGATCCCCGACCGCTTCCTGGGACTGCACCGCTTCAAGAAGGATGGCGTGGACGGCGCCCGCGAAGCCGTGGTCGCGGAGATGAAGGCACTCGGCTTCCTCGTCCCCCATGTCACCAAGAACAAGGAAGGCGAGGACGTCTCTGCCGATTTCGAGCCGCGCACGATCCAGACGCCGTTCGGCGACCGCTCCAACGTGGTGATCGAACCCTGGCTGACCGACCAATGGTATGTCGACGCGGAAAAGCTGGCGGTCGCGCCGATGCAGGCCGTGCGCGACGGCGCGATCGAGATCGTGCCCAAGACGTGGGAAAAGACCTTTTTCAACTGGATGGAGAATATCCAGCCCTGGTGCGTCTCGCGCCAGCTCTGGTGGGGACATCAGATCCCCGTATGGTATGGCCCGGCAATCGATAAAGATGGCGGTTTGCACTACCTAATTGGTTCACGTGCTCCTGAGTTAACGGGTTTGCATCCGGAAGTATTCGTGGCGGTTGATGAACAAGACGCTATTGAGCAAGCACGAGTTCGATATAGTGCTGAAAATATTCGAATGCTCTCCGATGAGATGCATTTCGGCGTTGAAATACAGGACGCTGCCTTGAAGCAGCGCGATAAAGTTTTGCTGACCCGCGATCCCGACGTCCTCGATACCTGGTTCTCCTCGGCTCTCTGGCCGTTCGGCACGCTGGGCTGGCCGGAGCAGAGCGACAAGCTGTCGCGCCATTACCCCAATGATCTGCTGATCAGCGGCTTCGACATCCTGTTCTTCTGGGACGCCCGCATGGCGATGCAGGGGATGGAGTTCATGGGGCAGGTCCCGTGGAAGAAGCTCTATCTCCACGGCCTCGTTCGCGCGGCGGACGGACAGAAAATGTCCAAGTCCAAGGGCAATGTGGTCGATCCGCTGGGCCTGATCGACAAGTTCGGCGCGGACGCGCTGCGCTTCTTCATGGCGGCGATGGAAAGCCAGGGCCGTGACGTGAAGATGGATGAGAAGCGGGTCGAGGGCTATCGCAACTTCGCGACGAAGCTGTGGAATGCCGCGCGCTTCCTCCAGTCGAACGGTGTCACCGCCTCGACGGCCCATGAAGCGCCGCATGCCACGCTGCCGGTCAACCGCTGGATCATCGCGGAGACGGTCGCGACGGTACAGGCGATCGACACGGCGATGGTCGAACTGCGGTTCGATGCGGCCGCCAACGCCATCTATCATTTCGTCTGGGACCAGTTTTGCGACTGGTATATCGAACTCACCAAGGGCGCGATGGACGACGAGACGAAGGCCGTCGCGGGCTGGGCGTTCGACCAGATATTGGTCATGCTCCACCCCTTCATGCCCTTCATCACCGAAGAGCTGTGGCATCTGACCGGCGAGCGTGCGAATGAGCTGATCGTGGCGCAATGGCCGCAGGCGCTCGCCGCCGTCGACACTGATGCGCAGGCGGAAATCGACTGGCTGATCCGTCTGGTGAGCGGTATCCGTGCAGCGCGCACCGAACTCAATGTCCCGCCCGGCGCATCTATTGCGATGCAGGCGTTCACCGAAGAGGACGCGCTCATCGACAGGCTTTTGCCTCTGATGCCCAAATATGAAACCACCTTGTCGCGCATGGCCAAGGTGCAGTGGGGCAGCACCATGAACAAGGTGTTGGTCGAAGGGGCGAGCGCGCAAATCGTGGTCGATAATGTGACCTACATTCTCAGGCTGGAAGGCGTGATCGACATCGCGGCGGAAAAGACCCGTCTCGCCAAGGCGCTGGCCGCGGCGGAGAAGGAGCGGGATGGTCTGGGCGGTCGCCTGTCCAACCCCAGCTTCGTCGAAAAGGCCAAGCCCGAAGCCGTCGCCAAGGCGCGCGAGGATCATGCCGAAAAGACCGCCGAGGCGAAAAGGCTGAAGGCGGCGCTGGACCGGCTGGGCTAAGGCGTTAAAGAGACTGGTGCTCCTGCGAAAGCAGGAGCCCAGGTTGCCAGGTCATGCCGGTTCGCCCTGGGCTCCTGCTTTCGCAGGAGCACCCACGAGGGAGGGCCGGGGCGTGAGTGGACAGAGCAAGGGCGGAAAAGATCTGACGCAGGGGCCGATCGCCTCGACCCTGCTGCTGTTCGCCATTCCGACACTAGCGTCCAATATTCTCCAGTCCCTGAACGGATCGATCAACGCCATCTGGGTCGGCCGCTTTCTGGGCGCGCAGGCGCTGGCGGCGACCGCCAATGCCAATATCATCATGTTCCTGATGTTCTCGGTCGTGTTCGGCTTCGGCATGGCGTCGACCGTGATGATCGCGCAGGCGATCGGCAGGCGCGATCTGGATGCCGCGCGCCGTGCCTTCGGATCGGCCGTCGGCTTCTGCTCGATGCTTGGCCTTGGCGTTGCCATTGCCGGGTGGATCGGCGCGCCCGCGCTGCTGCGCCTGCTGGCGACGCCGGCCGAAGCCTTCCCGCTGGCGCTCGTCTATCTGCGCGTCATCTTCATCGCCATGCCGGCCACCCTGCTCAGCGTCATGATGATGATGGGTCTGCGCGGGGCAGGGGATGCGCGCACGCCGCTCATCTTCATGATCGTCAGCGTCGCCATCGACCTTATCCTGAACCCCGTGTTGATCCTGGGGCTGGGGCCGATCCCGGCGTTCGGCATTGCCGGGTCGGCGGCCGCCACGGCGGCGGCCGGTTTCGTCAGCCTGATCGGGCTGGTCAGCTTCACCTATGCAAAGGATCTGCCGTTGCGGCTGCGCGGCGCGGAACTGCGCTATCTCTGGCCCGCCGCTGACGAGATGCGCGTGCTGGTGGGGAAGGGGCTGCCCATGGGCCTTCAGATGATCGTCATGTCGGCATCCGGGCTGGTGATGATCGGGCTCGTCAATCGCGAAGGCCTGCTGGTGACGGCCGCTTATGGCGCGGCGCAGCAGATCTGGACCTATCTTCAGATGCCGGCGATGGCGATGGGCGCGGCGGTCAGCGCCATGGCCGCGCAGAATGTGGGGGCTGGTCGGTGGGACCGGATCAGCCGCATCACCGGCTATGGCATCGGCTATCTGCTCGCGATCACCAGCGCGATGATCGCCATCATCCTGCTGTTCCACGCGCCGCTGCTGTCGCTGTTCCTGGGCAGCAACCAGGCGGCGATCGACGCGGCCTGGAACATGCAGTTGCTGGCGAGCTGGAGCTTCCTGATATTCGGCATCACCATGATCCTGTTCGGCGTCATGCGCGCCAACGGCGTGGTGGTGGCCCCGCTGCTGATCCTGACCTTCACCCTGTTCGGTGTGCGGCTGGGCTTTTATGAGCTGGGCTATCCTTCGCTCGGCGCCAATGCGCTATGGCTCAGCTTCCCCGTCGGATCGGGGGTGGCGCTGCTGCTTGCCTGGGCGGTCTATGCGCAGGGCGGCTGGCGCAAGGCCAAGCTGATGGTCCCCGTGCATGAGGAAGAATGTCGCGAGGCGGTGCATAGCGAAGCGGAGCCGGCAGGGCGCATCGCGCCAGCAGGTTAACGGCCCTGACTGCGCCAGCGGGTGATGGTGCGGTCGAGGATATCGGCCTCATTGCCCGACTGACGCCAGAGTTCGGTGAAGCTGGGGTCGCCCGATGCGGGACGGCGATGCTCTTCCAGCGTATCGAGCGACACGCGGATCGGCACGGCGACGCCTTCGCCGCAGATGATTGCCTCCCGATTGCGCAGCGCCGGGATCGAATCGAGGAAGCCGCGCGCGCCTTCGGGCATGGCGGCTTTCACGAAGGCCTGGTCGCGGTCGTTGTTCAGGCGCATCGCGATGATGGTGCCGCACTGCGACAGCACGCCTTCGGCCAGATCGGACGGACGCTGGGTGATCAGGCCCAGCGAAATGCCATATTTACGGCCTTCCTTGGCGATCCGCTCCAATATCTTGCGCACCGCCTGACCCGAACCGCTGGTCGAATTGGGAATGTAGCGATGCGCTTCCTCGCAGACCAGCAATATGGGGCGCTGCGGCTCATCGCGTGCCCAGATCGCATAGTCGAACACCAGTCGCGACAGCACCGACACCACGACGGACGTGATGTCGGATGGCATGGCCGACACATCGATGATGGAGATCGGCTTGCCATTGGAGGGCAGGCGGAAGATCTTCGCAAGAAAGGCCTGCATCGTGTCCGCCACCAGCATGCCCGAGAACATGAAGCTGTAACGCGGATCGGCCTTGATCTCGTCGATCTTGGTCTTGAGCCGCATATAGGGCAGCGAATTGGTGCCCTTGTCGAGTTTCCCCATCTCATTCTGGAGAATGGTTGTCAGGTCCGACAGCAGATAGGGGATCGGCGAATCCACCGTCAGCCGGCCGATGCTTTCGGCCAGCCGGTTCTTCGATCGTGCGGCGAGCAGGCACTTGGCCAATATGTCGCTATCGATCGTGCGTTCGGGGCCTTGTGAGGTGACGAACACCTCGCAATGCTCCTCGAAATTCATCAGCCAATAGGGTAGGGCCAGATTGCTGATGTCGTAGACCGCGCCATTGCTGGCGAAGGCCGCGCCATATTCGCCATGAGGATCGATCATGACGATATGCCCCTGTGGCGACAGGTCGCAGATGCGGTGCAGGATCAGCGCGGCGCTGGTCGACTTGCCGGTGCCGGTCGACCCCAGCAGGGCGAAATGCTTGCCCAGCATCGAATCGACATAGAGCGCGGCGCGGGTATCGCTCGTGGGATAGACGGTGCCGATCTGCACATGCGGGCGATCGTCGGCGGCATAGATTTGCTGCATGTCGTGGCTCGACACCGGGAAGATATCGGTGCCGGGCGTGGGATAGCGGGTAACGCCGCGCCGGAAGCGGAAGATGCGGCCGGTCAGCTTTTCCTCATCGCCTTCCCCCAGGAAATCGATATCGGCGATGATGCCCTGGCTCGCCTGATCCAGCATCATCGCGCGCACGCTGGCAATCAGCCAGCTATTGCCGACGCGCATCTTCACTTGGCTGCCGACCTGCCCCGCCATGGCGATACAGGGGTCTTCATCCTGCCCCAGCAGGGCAAGGCGATGGGAATCGATCAGCACCTTGGAGCTTGACCCGGCGATCTGGAACACCATCCCCATCGATTGGCTGGGGGTCATGTGCGAGGGCGTAGGAGCAGAGAAATGGTGAGCGCCCGGCATATGGGTCATGAGCCTTTGTCGTCCCCTTGTCCGGAAGGCTTCCGGCAAACAGGCAGTGAGTAGGCGATATTGGTAAATATTGGCTTATCTCCAATTGCGCACGGCCCGCATCAGTCTGGAAGACAAGGGTTAAGCATTGCCTGAAACACCTCCATTCCGGATGAGACAATTCGGACGGGGAACAGGCAGAGGGACTTGGGCATTGTCAGGGCGTAACAATCGGGATGGTCTTTTGCCTTTCACTCTGCCGGCCGATGGAGCGCGCCGCTCCGACGCGATCGCCATAGCGCGTGTCATCTGCATATTGGGGGTGGTCTATGTCCATGCGTGGACTGGTCAGAATGGCGAGGCACTGGCGGCCCTGCGCGGCACGCCGCAGGAAAATCTCCGCTGGCTGCTGATGGAAATGTTCGGGCGCAGCGCGGTGCCGCTGCTGGGTCTGATCTCTGGCTGGCTGGTCGCAACCTCCAGTCGGACCCTTGACTGGTCGGGCCATGTCCGGCGCAAGGCGCGCACCATATTGCTGCCGATGGCGCTGTGGAACATCATCGCCATCCTGTTGGTGGGGGGCGCCGCATGGCTGTTCAACCTGTCCGCGCCGCAGCCGAAATCGCTCTGGTGGGTGGTGGATGAAGTGCTGATCATCACCCGCAATCCCGACATCAATGTGCAGATGCCATTCCTGCGCGACCTGTTCCTGTGCATGGTCGCCGCGCCGCTGCTGGTCCGGCTTCCGGGCTGGACGCTGGCGCTGATCGGGCTGACGGCGGCGGCGTGCCACATCGCCGGGCTGGGGCCGCCGGTGCTGATGCGCGCATCGATCCTGTTCTTCTTCACCACCGGCATATTGGCGCGGCGCGGCGGCTGGGCGGAGCGTGCAGTGGCCATCCCATGGCTACTGGCCGTCGCCCCCTTCGCTCTGCTGATGGGGCTGCAACTCTATCGTGCGATCACCATAGGGGACACAGGCGCGCGCACGACCCAGACGGCTATAGACTTGGCCGTGCGCATCGCTGCGGCGCTGGCCTTCTGGCGGCTGGCATGGGCGCTGGCAGGCAGCCGGATACGCGGCACGCTATTGCGTATCGAACCCTATGCCTTCTTCCTCTTCTGCGCCCATCTGATCCTGATCTGGCTGGGCGGGCCAGTGCTGGGCGGTCTGTCCGGTCGAATGGGCGCGCCGCTCTATCCCGTATATCTGATCCTGCAACCGCTGATCGTGCTGGCCGTTGTCGTGGCTGTCGGCACGCTGCTGCGCCGGATTGCCCCCACCGCCGCAGGGATATTGAGTGGCGGGCGCCTGAAAGGGGAAGTTCAGGCCGGTTCGCGCGTCGCGATGGCCTGAGCCGCCGCCATGGCGATGGCGAAACTATGCTTGCGCGCCTGCGGGTCGAAAATCTGACCGGTCAGGATCAGTTCGTCCGCCTGGGTGCGGCGCAGGAAGGCGGCAATATCCCGCTCGACATCCGCCTGTGTGCCGATGCTCGACACGCTCAGCACGTCGGCCAGCATCGCCTGCGCCTGCATCGGCAGGCTGTCGAAATAGTCGCGCACCGGGGGCTGCAATTTGCCGGGCTGGCCCGTGCGCAGCTTCACAAAGGCCTGCTGCATCGAACTGGCCAGCAATTGCGCCTCATCCTGCGTATCGGCGGCAAAGACATTATAGCCGGCCATGACATAAGGATATTTGAGCGTCGCCGACGGTCGGAAATCCCGGCGATAGATTTCGATCGCCTCGTCCAGTGCGGCGGGCGCGAAATGAGAGGCGAAAGCGTAGGGCAGGCCCAGTGCGGCGGCCAGTTGCGCGCCATAGAGGCTGGAACCCAATATCCACAGCGGCACCTGCGCGCCTGCGCCTGGTGTCGCCTGAATGCCCAGCCGGTCATCGCCCGCAAAATAGGCCTGTAATTCCATGATGTCGCGGGGGAACTGATCCGGCCCGCCGGTCAGCGTTCGGCGGATCGCCTGTGACACGCGCTGGTCGGAGCCGGGCGCGCGCCCCAGCCCCAGATCGACCCGACCGGGGAAGAGCGCATCCAGCGTTCCGAACTGCTCGGCGATCAGCAGCGGCGCATGATTGGGCAGCATGATGCCGCCCGCGCCGATCCGGATAGTGGAGGTCGCATGGCCGATATGGGCCAGCACGACGGCGGTCGCAGCAGATGCGATGCCGGCCATGCCATGATGTTCCGCCACCCAGAGCCGGTGATAGCCCAGCGCTTCGGCATGGGCGGCCAGATCGGCAGCGTTGGCAAGGGCGGTCGCGGCAGTATCGCCTTCGCGAACCGGGACGAGGTCGAGCAGGGAAAAACGGGTCATGCCCACCATATGGGGGCAGTATTAGTTTTGTTTCAAGACGTAATTGCGCGATCCGATTATCCGGCGCGGCCGAATGTCGGCGGCGGGGCATCGACACGGCGCCCGAAGGTGGCGGGACGGCGCGGCACAAGCGGGCTGGCGTCCCGGTCGATCAGCGCCAGCGTCTCTGTGAAGCAGGGGCGCAGCGCGACGACCGTCTCGATCAGTTCGTCCGGTCCCTCGCGGGTTTCTACACAGCGGCGGGCGGTCATTTCAATTTCTTCGGCCATGGCGCTCAGGCGATAGGCGCCGAACTGCGCTGATTCGCCCTTCAGCGTATGGGCCGGGCTGACCAGCGCGGCAGCGTTACGGGCACGAAAGGCTTCTTCGACCGCCGCGATCGACTTCACGCCATCTTCCCGAAAATAGCCGAGAATGCGCAGAAATGCGGCGCCCAGTTCGCTCCGGGTCCGCGCAAAGTCGGTCCAGTTGACCAGATCGGCCTGTTGATAAGACACCCGCCACTCCCTTAGATGCGCCGCTGAAACTAGGCTTTTCGCGTAAACAGGGGGTTAAGATGGACCCTGCGGAAAAGCTGAGGTTTCAGCCATTAAGCACGCAAAACCGTGCCGATATTTCTGAATGGCTTAGCTGTTATCCGCAAAACCAAAACGGGCCGGAATGCGCCTACGCAACGCACCCGGCCCTGACCACGCGAATGGAGGTTCGCCATGGCTAATGCTTTCGATACATCAGGCGGAATCCGTCTGGAAGCCCCGACGATAGATGGGGACGGCAACTCCAATTACACGCCGTGCCGAACGGGTTTGCACTTCTGCGGCACTACCCCGGATGGCGT
>NZ_FOGE01000026.1 GCF_900111125.1 Sphingobium sp. YR768 | reverse complement strand
CATCGGATCGCTGCTCGATGCTTTCAGTCCCGCAGAATGCCGCAAATATCTCATCAATTCCGGATACGGATCAATCTGATGTCATCCGACTCTAGTTCGCGGGGCAGCAACCGATCAATCTCGCGCATTCGTGGAAACGATCATCAGTGCTTCAGGAATGGCACGGGTTGGATGGGGACCTGCCGTTCCCGGCGTGGGCAGCGAATGGCAGCTCTGTCCCAGCCCCGGTCACAAGCGGACTGACCGCTCATGGGCGCGCCGCTTTCTCGATTAAACGGCGTGGATGGGCGCAAATCGGCCGCCCCCGCCCCCTCAATCCAGCACGTTGGGCAGATCCTCGAATCCCTTGCGCAGGGCCGCGCTCCAGCTTTGGGAGATCATCGCGAATTCCTCATTGTCCGCCTCTATGCGGGTGCGGACGCGGAAGTCGAAGGCGTCGGTGGGGATGACGGTCAGGTCCAGCGGCATGCCGACCGACAGGTTCGAGCGCAGGGTCGAATCCATCGACACCAGCACGGCCTTGGTCGCGTCCTCCAGGCTGGTTTCGCGCTGGATGATGCGGTCCAGGATCGGCTTGCCATATTTATGCTCGCCGATCTGGAAGAAGGGTGTGTCTTCGGTCGCTTCGATGAAATTGCCGGCCGAATAGATGAGGTAGAGGCGCGGCTTGCCGCCCTTGCGCTGGCCCGCGATCATGATCGACGCGCTGGAGCCGGAGCCGCCCATCTCGATGCTTTCGCGATATTTGCTCTGCATCGCGCGCATCGCGTCGCCCACAATCTGCGCCACGCGGTGCATCGTGTCGCAATTGAGGATGGTTTCGACATCGGGGTTGAGCTGCGATTCCTTGATCGCCTTGCTCAGCACCGCCTTCACCCCCTGGGTGATCGACAGATTGCCCGAACAGAGCAAGGTGATCGCCCGTTCACCGGGGACATGATAGGTGAAGCTCTTCCGGAAGCGCGCAATATTGTCCATGCCCGCATTGGTGCGGGTGTCGGACAGCATGACCAGTCCCTGGTCCACGCGCACGGCCACACAATAAGTCACGGCCCCCCGGCCTCCTGTATTTGTTGTCGCGATCGGCGAAGCACCGGATGTGCCATCCGGCTTGCGATCGCTTGCGTTAACCCGTCGAGTCGGGCGGCGGGGTGCTTTGTTGTTGCTGCTTCTGCAACTGCCGTTCCTCGACTCCATCTTCCGCCTGCGCGATACGGACGTCGGCGTCAATCCATATGTCGCCCGCGACCGTGACGGAGCCACGGATCGGCGCAGCATCATCGGCATCCAGACCGCTGGCCAGACGCAGATAGCGTTCGGTGACGCAGACCCGGTTGGATGGGTCGAAGCCGATCCAGCCGAGCGAGGGCAGCCAGGCTTCGGCCCAGCCATGGGTTTCGTGCAGCGCGTCACCATCGCCCGCGAGCAGATAGCCCGACACATAGCGCGCGGGCACGCCGATCGACCGGGCGGCGGCGATGAAGACCTGCGCATGGTCCTGACACACGCCTGCGCCCAGAGCAAAGGCATCGGCCGCGCTCGTTTCCGACGTGGTGACGCCAGCGCGATAGTGGACCGCATCGCTGACCGCCGCCGACAGGGCGTGGAGGGTGGCGAGCGGTCCGTCTCCTGCCGGCAGATCGCGCGCCATCGCCGCGATGCCGGGCGACGATCGGGTCAACCGGGTGTCGCGCAGGAAATAGCGGGGATCGACATGGCTGTGCAGATGACCGACCACGCCATGGCTTTCGCGCGTGTCGACCAGCCCTTCGGCGACGATGGTGGCGTTATCGAGGCGGTCGTGGCGAATCCAGATCGCTTCCTTTTCACCATAGCTGTTGGGGTGGAAGGCGGTCAGCGGCTCGTCATTGATGCGCACCTGCCATTCCAGCACCCGCTGTGCCGGCGTATCCACCGGCATCAGCTTCAGCCGCATCGCCACCCGCCCGGCCGTGGCGGCATAGCGGTAGATGGTCTGGTGACGGACGAGCAGTTTCATAGCGCCTCACCTTGTTCAAAACCCACCGTCATTGCGAGCGCAGCGAAGCAATCCAGGATAGCGCCACATGGATTGCTTCGCTGCGCTCGCAATGACGTGAGAGGGGAAGCCAAACGCGCCCTCCTCAGCCGAAATGATAGGTCTGGGCGATTTCGGCGCCCAGCCGGTTGGTCATCATCAGGCCGTTCTGCACCGTTTCGTGCAGGCCCCGGCGGAAGATTTCGCCGCTGTCCTGCTGTTCCAGGCCGGCGACCATTTCCTGCACCGTGTCGTTGCAGGGGCCCTTCGCATTGTGCCAGCCGGCCAGGCGGTTGAGGCGATAGGCCAGCTGGTCGTAGCAATAGGCGACGCTGCGCGGGAACAGCCGGTTGAGCATCAGGAAATCGGTGATCTGCCAGGGCGTATAGGTGCCGCCATAGACATGATGATAGGCGCGCGCGCCCGACAGGGCATAGAGGACCGAAGTCCATTGATAATGGTCGCGATTGCCGCCGATCACTTCGGTTTCGGGCAGCAGGACATAATATTTGACGTCGAGCAGGCGCAGCGTCATCTGCGCCCGTTCCAGCGCGGAGCCGGTGCGCAGGAAATCATGCCCCTCGTTGCGCAGCTGGCCCGAATGGGCGGCGCCTCGGAAGGTCATGACGCGGGTCTTGACCCAGTCGATCAGCGTCGGGAGCTGCTGGCGCGCTTCGCTGACATCATAGCTGTCGAGCTTGCGCCAGCCCTCGTTCAGCGATTCCCACATATCCTGCGTCAGCATGGTGCGCGCCGACTTGGCATTGGCGCGGGCTTTCAGCAGGCAGGAGCGGATCGAACTGGGATTGTCACCGTCCAGCATCAGATAGGCGATGGCGTCGCTTTCGGTGACGATCGTGCCTTCGGGAAATTGATGCCCCGCCCCGGTCGCGCGGACCACGGAACGCCATTCGTCGCGATGATGCGCGCCCGGCAGGATCGCCATCCGCTGCCCCATGGTCAGCAGGCGCGCGGTGGCTTCGGCCCGCTCCATATAGCGCGCCATCCAGTAGAGATTTTCGGCGGTCCGGCTCAGCATGACTTGGTCTCACATTCCGTTCGCCCTGAGCGAAGTCGAAGGGCGGGGCAGAGCGAAGCGAAGTCCCTTCGGCTTCGCTCAGTAATGGGCTTCGACAGGCTCAGCCCGAACGGTTGAGAGGTGGTCAAAAAATGCATCCCCATCAGTCCTGCAACACCCATGTATCCTTGACCCCGCCGCCCTGGCTGGAATTCACCACCAGCGACCCTTCGGTCAGCGCAACGCGGGTCAGGCCGCCGGGGACGAGGCGGATCTGCTTGCCGACGAGGCAATAGGGGCGGAAGTCGGCATGGCGGCCGACCACGGCCGCTGGCCCAAGCGTCGGCACGGTGGACAGGTCCAGCGTCGGCTGGGCGATGAATTCGCCGGGATTGGCCTTGATCCGCTCGGCATAGGCGGCGACTTCGTCCCTGGTCGACTTGGGACCGATCAGCATGCCGTAGCCACCCGAACCATGCACTTCCTTGGCGACCAGTTCGTGCAGGTTTTCCAGCACATATTTCAGTTCGTCGGGCTTGCCGCATTGCCAGGTCTGGATATTGTCCAGGATCGGCTTCTCGCCCAGATAGAAGCGGATCATCTCCGGCACATAGATATAGACCGCCTTGTCGTCCGCGATCCCCGCGCCCGGCGCGGAGGCGAGCGTGACGCCGCCATTGCGATAGACGTTGAAGATGCCCGGCACGCCCAGCAGGCTGTCAGGACGGAACACCAGCGGATCGATATATTCGTCGTCGATGCGGCGATAGATGACGTCGACCGCCTTTGGCCCCAGCGTGGTCTTCATCCACACCCGGTCATTGTCGACGAACAGATCCGCCGGCTCGACCAGTTCCACGCCCATCAGGTCGGCCAGGAAGCTGTGCTCATAATAGGCGCTGTTGAGCGAACCGGGGGTCAGGACGACGACGACCGGATCGCCCTTGCAGGCGGGCGGCGCGACTTCCTTGAGGCTCTTGAGCAATTCGGCGGGATAATCATCGACCGGCGCGACCACGCCCTGCGCGAACAGTTCGGGGAACATGCGCGTCATGATCTCGCGATTTTCGAGCATGTAGGAGACGCCCGAAGGGGTGCGGCAATTATCCTCCAGCACCTCGAAGCTGCCCGGCCCGGTGCGGACGATATCGATGCCGACGATATGGCTGTAGACCTTCCCCGGCGGGGTGAAGTCGGCCATTTCGGCGAGATAGGCGCTGTTCTTGTAGATGATGTCGGCGGGCATGATGCCGGCCTTCACGATCTCGCCGCGATGATAGACGTCATGCAGGAAGGCGTTGAGCGCCCGCGCCCGCTGACGAATGCCCTTGTCCAGGATGCGCCATTCATTCGCGGTGAAGATGCGCGGCAGCAGGTCGAACGGGATCAGCCGTTCGGGATCGCCGCCCTCGCCATAGACGGCGAAGGTGATGCCGATGCGACGAAAGATCGCCTCCGCCTCGTCCATGCGGCGATTGAGCCCGGCAATGCCGGTTCGCTCCACCCATTTCTGCACTTCGTCGTAACAGGGGCGTATCGAACCGTCGGGCTCAAACATTTCATGGAAGGGCAAGTGGACAATCCTCCCTCGGCCAGCAGGCCCGGTTGTGCATTGCAATATTAGTGCGCCGCGCCGCACCGATTGCAAGATAAAAATCGCAGGCGGCAAAAAGGTTCTCGGCCAGTTAGGGATGATGGCGGAAAGCGCGCACCGGATCGTTCGCGCGGGCGGCATCACGGCCTCGTCGCCATGATCCAAATTTTTACCCTTATCCCGGTTGACCGCCCCCCTGCCCATGCGTATAGGCCCGCCTCACCGCAGGGCACTGCCCCGGCGAGGCCCTTTGGGGCGGAGTAGCTCAGCTGGTTAGAGCAGCGGAATCATAATCCGCGTGTCGGGGGTTCAAGTCCCTCCTCCGCTACCATTTTATAGAAATCGCCAACTTATAGCCCATCCCCATCCTGCAATGCTGGCTATTTCGCGTGGAGCACCGCGTAGCGCATTTCCAGACCTTTACACGTGCGAAGATACTGAACCGGACGCCTGATTGGCCCGGCCAGACAGACTCTAACAATATTTGTGTGAATTCCTGCTGGCCAGTTTAACCTTTAGGGAACCACCACTGGTTACGCCCCAAATCATTACTGGGGCATAACGGCATGGAAATTTCTCACGCAAATCGGCAACTTGACTGGCCCAACGTGGCGAAGGCCGGGTGCATCATCCTGGTCGTGATCATGCACTGGCAACCGCATTTTGCCGAGATTCCGTGGATCCACACGGAGTCATACAAGGCGCTGTGGTACATGTTGAACGAGTTCATGCGCCCTGTTCGAATGCCCCTGTTCTTTCTGGTGTCCGGCCTGCTCGCATCAGATTCTATTCTACGCCCCAAGGCGGCGCCCCTCCGCAAGCGGCTATACAAGCCGCTATACCTGTATGTCGTTTGGGGTTTGATCACAGCGATCGCGACTCCAGTGGTTTCCGTGCAGGCGATCGAAAACATATTCGCGCGTGTTCTGGCTGAGGTCAGCATGCTGGTCGCGCTGTCCTGGTATCTGGCTGCGCTGGCGATCTATTATGTCCTCTCAAAGATGACCTTGAAGCTGCCGGTGATGGTTGTCCTTGCCGGCTGCGTGCTGCTTTCGATCGTCGGCACGATCTGTAAGGACGCCTTGCCGGGTCAGCAGCACAAGATCTTGCGATGTGCGATATTCTTCATGGCCGGCGTGCGCCTGAAAAGCCAAATACTTGCATTCGCACATAGTGCGACGGCGAAGCGAACGGCTCTTCTCGGGCTGGCATTTGCTGTCGGGGCAATCATGAGCGTAGCCAATGACACTTACTTCCTGCCGGTCGATATCATCGCCACGGCCTTTGGCATACAGTTCAGCCAGATGGTTGCAACCCGCATGCCGCGGCTGGTGCCGTCATCAACCTGGCTCGCGCACCGCACATTGCCGATTTATCTGATCCACTTTCTCATTCTCCCGGCTATTGCGGCCGCGATTGCGTTGTTTGCGCCCCAGGCGCTTCTCGGCAATTTCTGGTTCGGGATGATCGTGCCCGTCCTGCTGGTGCCGCCTATCATAGCAACCTCACTGGTTGCGCATCGCCTGCTCCTGGCAGGCAAATGCGACTGGCTGTTCGATCTTCCGGCGCTTAAACGGATTGCCCCTGATGAAATCGCAATGGATTTGTACAATGGAGATGCTGCCATAGCCGTACAGAATTAGAACTATTGTATATATCAATCCGACAATATCGTCCCTGTCGGAGGCCAGGTCATGATAATCTCTGGGCCATTCCGCAGCGGCAGATCAGCCTTGCGTCAAACGCGAAAGCGCGCCAATCAGCCTGCCAAACAGGGCATAAGAGGATGGTGCGCGAATGAGCTATTATGACGTTCTGATCGTGGGTGCGGGCCATGCGGGTGCGCAGGCGGCGATATCGCTGCGGCAACTGGGCTTTGAGGGCACGGTGGCGATGATCGGGGACGAGCACTATCCGCCCTATGAACGCCCGCCGCTGTCGAAGGAATATTTCGCGGGCGACAAGAGCTTCGACCGTATCCTGATCCGCCCGGCCGCCTTCTGGGACGAGCGCAAGGTCGACATGCTGCTGGGCAAGCGCGTGAAGAGCGTCGATCCGGTCGGCAAGTTCGTGACCGTGGGCGAGGAAGAGATTGGCTATGACAAGCTGATCTGGTGCACCGGCGGCAGCCCGCGCATGCTGACCTGCAATGGCGCGGACGCGATCAACGTGCATGCCGTGCGCCGCCGCGACGATGTCGACGCGATGATGGCGAAGATCGACAGCATCAATCATGTGACCATCATCGGCGGCGGCTATATCGGGCTGGAGGCGGCGGCCGTGCTGTCGAAATTCGGCAAGACGGTGGTGCTGCTGGAGGCGCTGGACCGGGTGCTGGCGCGCGTGGCGGGCGAGGATTTGTCGCGCTTCTATGAAGCGGAGCATCGCGCCCATGGCGTCGACCTGCGCACCGGGGCGCGGATGGATTGTATCGAGGTCAAGGACGGCAAGGCCACTGCCGTGCTGATGGCTGATGGCGAGCGGATCGAAACCGACATGGTGATCGTGGGCATCGGCATCATTCCCGAAACCGGCCCGCTGATCGCCGCAGGCGCGGCGGGCGGCAATGGCGTGGACGTGGACGCATATTGCCGCACCAGCCTGCCCGACGTCTATGCCGTGGGCGATTGCGCATCGCATGCCAACCGCTTTGCCGGCGGCGCGCAGATGCGGCTGGAATCGGTGCAGAATGCAAACGATCAGGCGAAGGTCGCCGTCGCCCATATATTGGGCAAGGAAGAGGCCTATGACGCGGTGCCCTGGTTCTGGTCGAACCAATATGATCTCAAGCTCCAGACGGTCGGCCTGTCGACCGGCTTCGACCAGGCGGTGCTGCGCGGCGACACCGCCAATCGCAGCTTTTCGGTCGTGTATCTGAAGGGTGGCAAGGTGATCGCGCTCGATTGCGTCAACATGGTCAAGGATTATGTGCAGGGCCGCGCGCATGTGCTGGCCGGCGCGGCGCTGGATGTGGCGCAACTGGCCGATGCGAGCGTGCCGCTGAAGGAAGTAGGGCTGGCCTGATCCCTTTGCTTTGGTGCTCCTGCGAAAGCAGGAGCCCAGGGCGGTAAGGCGCACCTAATTGCCTTAGGCTCCTGCTTTCGCAGGAGCACGTCATCCCCTGAACATCGCCTGCATCGCCGGTTCCCACGGCCCGCCGCGATAATGCCAGGCGGCAAGGCCCGCGATCGTCAGCGGGCGGGGGCGGAAATCGGCGCGGAGTTGCGCCGCCAGCACTTTCGCTTCCTGCGGCGACACCTTGTTCTGGACCGTGACATGCAGCCGGGGCCGGGCCTGATCCTGCGGGGTCAGCAGGCCCGTAAAGGCCTCCGCCAACTCCTCCCGCATCGCCATCAGGTCCGGACTGTCGACGCGGAAGGCGACGCCCCGTCCCAGCAGCATCACCTCCGTCAGGCGCGCGGCCGGTGGCGGTCCGGCGCACAGGCGCTTGAGGCGCGCCGCCACCTCCGCCAGCGCGGAGGGCGGCAAATGGTGGAACAGGGTCAGATGCGCCGGGATCAGATTGCGCTCGGGCGGGAAATGGGCGCGGCGCAGGCCATCGGCCCAGGCGAAATCCGCGCGGCCCAGCAGCGCCGTGACGATGATCGGGGCGCCCTCCCCGCCTGTCCCGCCATGGGGCGTCAGCATGTCATCCCCGGCTTCCCCCCTGCCGCGACAAAGCGTAGGATGCGATCATGACGGTCGCGCAACGGCGGGCCGCCTATTCGGGAGGGAGTCACCATGTCGGCACCACGATCCTTCATCCTCATCGCCATCGCGTTCCTGCTGTGGAACCTGATGGGCGTCGCATCCTTCGTCATGCAATATATGATGGACCTCAACGCACTGGAAAAGACGGATCCGGGCGGAGCGAAGATTTTCGCCGCGATGCCGGCCTGGCTGTGGCTGGACTATGCCGTCGCAGTGCTGGCCGGAACGGGCGGCGCGATCGCATTGCTGCTGCGTCGGCGGGTCGCCGTGCCACTGTTCCTGCTGTCGCTGATCGCCGTGGTGGTGCAGTTCGGCTATGTCTTCATCGCCACCGACATCATCGCGATCAAGGGCGTGGCGGTGGCCACGGCCTTCCCGATCCTGATCTTCGTGATCGCGATCCTGCAATGGCGCTATGCCACGGCCCAGCTGGCGAAGGGGGGCATTCGATAAATATCGTCATTGCGAGCGCAGCGAAGCAATCCATGACGCACCATTGGATTGCTTCGCTGCGCTCGCAATGACGAATTCTTCAAAGCTCCCCGCGCGACCGGCGGATTTCGAACCATTTGCGCACATTTTCATTATGCTGCTGGTAGGTGTCGGCGAAGATATGGCCGCCCTTGCCGTCGGCGACGAAATAGAGCGCCTTGGTCTGGGCCGGGTGCAGCACCGCGAGGATGGACAGGCGGCCCGGATTGGCGATCGGCCCCTTGGGCAGGCCGGTCATGGCATAGGTGTTGTAATCATTGACCGCCGCGATTTCCGATTTGCGGATGCGGCGGCCCAGCGGCTTGCCCTTGGTGATCGGGTAGATGATCGTCGGATCGGCCTGAAGCATCATGTTGGTGCGCAGACGGTTGGAGTAGACGCCCGCGACCATAGGCCGTTCCGCCGGGACGCCGGTTTCCTTTTCCACGATGCTGGCCAGGATGATGGCTTCGCGCGGGGACTTGGCGATGGTGCCGGGGTCGCGTTCCGCCCACAGCCTGGCCAGCGCCTTGTCCATCGCGTCCTGCATGCGCTTGAGCACCACGGCGCGCGCTTCCCCCTTGTCGAAGGCATAGCTATCGGGCAGCACGCTGCCTTCTTCGGGCACCTTGATGTCGCCGGTCAGCTGGTCGTTCGCCATCAACCGCTCATAGACGAGGATGGACGGCATGCCTTCGGGGATGGTGATGAGGCGCGTGAGCGTCTTGCCGCCCTGAAGGATGGACAGGATATCGCTGTTGCTGGCGCCGGCGGGGATGATGAATTCGCCCGCCTTGATCGACTTGCCGCCGCCGAACACCTTGGCGCGGGTCAGGAAAGCGTCGGCGGAGCGCACGGCCCCCGCCTGTTTCAGCAGCACCGCCGCGTCCGACAGGGTCGATCCCTCCGGCACGGTGATACTGACATCCCTGGTGGCCGGCCCCTGCTCGCTCCAGCCATGGACGAAGCGGAAGGCGATGAAGGCCGCGACGATGAGGCCGATCAGCATAATGATGCAGCCAAGGCGGCGCATGGGATTTCCCGATCGTCTTGCCATAGCCGTCAACCGATCTCGTCATTGCGAGCGGAGCGAAGCAATCCATGTGGGTGACGATGGATTGCTTCGCTCCGCTCGCAATGACGGTTCAATGTCAGATCGCCTTCATGATCAGCGAGGCGTTGGTGCCGCCGAAGCCGAACGAGTTGTTCAGCACCGCGCGCACCTTGCGTTCCTTGGCGACGTGCGGGACCAGGTCCACGCCCTTGCAGCTTTCGCTCGGTTCATCGAGGTTGAGCGTCGGCGGGACGATCTGGTCGCGCATGGCGAGGATGCAGAAGATGCTTTCCACCGCGCCCGCGCCGCCCAGCAGATGGCCAATGGCCGACTTGGTGGACGACATCGACATGGTGGACAGGTTGTCGCCGAACAGACGCTTTACCGCGCCCAGTTCCAGCTCGTCGCCCAGCGGGGTCGATGTGCCATGCGCGTTTACATAGTCGATGTCCTCAAGGGACAGGCCCGACTTTTTGAGCGCCATCTGCATCGAACGGAAACCGCCGCTGCCTTCCGGGTGGGGCGCGGTGACGTGATAGGCGTCGCCCGACAGGCCATAGCCGATCACTTCGGCGTAAATCTTGGCGCCGCGCTTCTTGGCATGCTCATATTCTTCCAGCACGACCACGCCCGCGCCTTCGCCCATGACGAAGCCGTCACGGTTGACGTCATAGGGACGGCTCGCCTTTTCCGGCGTGTCGTTGAAGCCGGTCGAGAGCGCGCGCGCCTGCGCGAAGCCGGCGATGCCGATCGGGCAGATCGCGCTTTCCGCGCCGCCCGCCAGCATGACGTCGGCATCGTCCATCGCGATCATGCGCGCAGCATCGCCGATCGAGTGGGCGCCGGTCGAACAGGCGGTGACGACGGCGTGGTTAGGCCCCATCAGGCCGTATTTGATCGACACCTGACCGGAGATCAGGTTGATCAGGCGGCCATGGACGAAGTGCGGCGACACGCGGCCCGGCCCCTTATTGGCCAGCACCAGCGATTCGCTTTCGATGCCCGGCAGGCCGCCAATGCCCGAACCGATCGAGCAGCCGGCGCGCAGCCGCTCTTCTTCCGACATATTGTCCAGACCCGCGTCGCGCAGCGCTTCGCTGGCGGCGGAGATGCCATAGACGATGAAGGGATCGACCTGGCGCTGGATCTTGTGATCGACGTCGAGCGAAGCGTCATAACCATATTCATGGTCCTTGGGCTTCACTTCGCAGGCGATGCGGCATTTATATTCGCTGGCGTCGAAGCGGGCGATCGTGGCCGCGCCCGATTTGGAGGCGATGATATTCTTCCAGCTGGTTTCGACATTCCCGCCCAGCGGGCTCACCATGCCAAGGCCGGTTACGACGACACGACGCATATGCTTGCTCCGAATTACCGATGGGCTTTGCGCCGCCCATGTAGCCATTGAAAGCGCGTTTTCAAACCACGCGCCAGATACGAAAAGGCTCCCCGCACTCCGGGATCACCGGACAGGAGGAGCCGTTTCTTATGCGTAAGCGCGGCCCTTCCCCGGTGGGATCAGGCCGGAAAGCGCCTTACTGCTTGCTATCGATATAATCGATGGCGTCCTTGACGGTGGCGATCTTCTCGGCCGCATCGTCGGGGATTTCGACGCCGAATTCTTCTTCGAACGCCATCACCAGTTCAACGATGTCCAGGCTGTCTGCGCCCAGATCGTCGATGAAGCTGGCGTCTTCGGTCACCTTCTCGGCTTCCACGCCCAGATGCTCGACGACGATTTTCTTTACGCGATCCGCGGTCTCACTCATGAGAGGTCCTTCTTGACTGGTATCGTTGGTGGTTGTGAATAACCGTTAAGGCATTGCCCTAGTGCCAAGCCCCGATAGAGGCAAGAGGGAAGGCCGCCAAGCCCCTTCATTCACCTGTGCAACGGTCCGGCAACAAAAACCGACCGGTCCACCGGCCATAACGGCTTATTTACCAATATTTCAGCGCTTTTGTGCGACAGACGCGGCATGGCCACCCTCCCCTTGCTCGACTCTCTGGTCACCCGTGCGCGGGTCCAACTGGCGGCTGTGCTGGTGCTGGCGACGACGATTATCGGGGTCTTCAGCCTGTTCTGGGGCGCGCATGGCACGGTGGATTCGCTCGGCCGGCCATTGGGCACCGACTTTTCCAACGTCTGGACGGCGGGATGGATGGCCGATCATGGCCGCGCGGCGGAGGCGTGGAGCTGGCCCGCGCAGCATGAAGTGCAAAAGCAGGTCCATCATGATCGCGACATTCCCTTCTTCCCCTGGCCCTACCCGCCACCCTTCCTGATCATCGCGACCTTGCTGGCGCAGCTTCCTTATGTCGCCGCGCTGCTGATTTGGCAGGGGCTGACGCTGGTTCTGGCCCTGAACCTTGTGCGACACATCCTGCCGGGCGACCACGTTGCGATGTTGGCCGCGCTGGGTGCGCCGGTGACGCTGGTATGCCTGGGCCATGGCCAGAATGGCTTTCTGACCGCCAGCCTGCTGGGCGCGGGCATGCTGCTGATCGACCAGCGACCATGGGTCGCGGGGATGTTGCTCGGCGCGCTGGTCTATAAGCCGCAATTTGCCGTGCTGATCCCGCTGCTGATTCTGGCGCGGGGCAATTGGCGCGCTTTCGTAGCGGCGGGCGCGACGGCGGGCGGGCTCTGCCTGCTGACGCTGGCGATCTGGGGCTGGCCGGTCTGGCAGGCCTTTCTTGATTCCCTGCCCGCGACGCAGCATGTCATCATTGAGGCAGGCGGACCCGGCTGGTTCAAGATTCAAAGCCCCTTTGCCGCCATCCGCCAATGGGGCGGGTCGATCCCCTTCGCCTATAGCGTACAGGGCATCGTCACCATCATCGCCATGATCGTGGCGGGGTGGGCGGCGCGGCGCGGATCGATGGAATTGCGGGGTGCGGCCGCGCTGGCCGCCGCCCTGCTCTGCACGCCCTATGTGCTGGATTATGATTATGTGCTGCTGGGCGTGGCCTGCGCCTTCTTCGTGGCCGATGCGCTGAAGCGCGGCTGGTTGCCCGGCGAGCGATGCTGGCTGGCCTATGCCTGGGTCGTTCCGGGAGTCGGCCGGGCCTTGTCGGAATGGAGCGCCATCCCGTTCGATCTGATCGCGACGCTGGGCTTCACGGTGCTGATCGTCCGGCGACTGGCAGCGGCGCGGCACAGCATGTCTGGCGAAGACCCGATTAACCATGTTTTAGCGCAGAGCCGATAGAGGCGTGGCCATGGAGCAGGCGCACCCGATCAGGAACCGGCACCCGGACGGGCAGGATGATGGCGGCTGGCTGCTGCTGGGCCTGACATTGTTGTTGATGCTGCCGCTAGAACTGTTCGATCCCTTTTCCTGGTCCATTCACAGCCTGATCAAGCCCTGCGGCTTCGCCTTGCTGCTGGGGGTGATCGGCCGCTTCTACACTCGCCATCGCCCCGACCCGAAGATCAGCGCGATGGTGACGGGATTGCAGGTAATGATGTTGTTCAGCGCAGCGGGCGCTTCGCTGTCCTATATGGTCGCAGCGCGAGGCGGTGCCATGTGGGACCGGCAGTTGACGCTGTGGGACCATGCCGTCGGACTGGACTGGCTGGGATGGATGCATTGGGTGAACGCGCATCCACTGTTCGCGCTGACGATCAACCTCGCCTATCGCACGCTGATCCCGCAGATGATCGCGCTGATCCTGATATTGGGGCTATGTGGTCGCCTCGCGGCGCTACGCATCGTGATGCAGGCGGCGATGATCGCGGGGCTGACGATCATCCTGCTGTCGGGGCTGCTGCCCTCCGCCGGAACCTATAGCTATTATGCGCTCAATGCGGCGGATTTCCCCAATCTGCATCCGGCCGCCGCCTTCCTGCATATGGCCGATATGACGGGGTTGCGCGATGGGACGCTGCGCCTGCTGACGCTGGACCGGATGGAAGGGATCATCACCTTCCCCAGCTATCATGGCGCGCTGGCGGTGATCTTCTGCTGGGGCTTTTCGCGGGCCAGCATCGCCCCGGTCCGCTATGCCGGCATGACGATCGCGCTGCTCACGCTGATCGCGACGCCGGTCGATGGGGGGCATTATTTCAGCGACGTGATCGCCGGCGCGCTGATCGCCGCGATCAGTCTGGCGGTGGCGCACCGGACCATCCACATGACGGTCCGGCTGCGCCCCGCGAGGGCGGCCAGCGCCGTACTGGCGCCAGCAACCTGATCGATCAGATCATCGCCATGCCGCCATTGACGTGCAGCGTCTGGCCGGTGACATAGCCCGCTTCCTTGCTCGCCAGATAGACGACGGCCGCGCCGATATCGTCGCCGCTGCCCAGATCGCCGGCGGGGATCTTGGTCAGGATCGCGCCCTTCTGCGTGTCGTTCAGCGCGTCGGTCATGGCCGAGCGGATGAAGCCGGGGGCCACGCAGTTGACGGTGATGCCGCGGCTGGCCAGTTCCTGCCCCAGCGACTTGGACATGCCGATGATGCCGGCCTTCGACGCGCAATAATTGGCCTGACCGGGATTGCCGGTGACGCCGACGACCGACGTGATCGAGATGATGCGGCCGAAGCGCGCCTTCATCATCGGCTTGGCGGCGGCGCGGACGAGGCGGAAGGCGGCCTCCAGATTGACCGAAATGACCTGCGACCATTCCTCATCCTTCATGCGCAGGATCAGATTGTCGCGGGTGATGCCGGCATTGTTGACGAGGATGTCGACCTTGCCACCCAGCGCTTCCACCGCCTGCGGCACCAGCGCGTCGACCGAGGCCGGGTCGGACAGGTTGCACACCAGCGTCTTGTGATCGCCAGCCAGTTCGGCGGCGAAGGCCTTGAGCTTGTCCTCATTGCTGCCCGACAGCGCGAGCGTCGCGCCCCGCGCTGCCAATGCCTTGGCGATCGAGGAACCGATGCCACCCGAAGCGCCAGTCACCAGCGCGGTCATGCCTGTAAGGTCGAACATAGTCATTACTCCATTATATTTTGTTCGCGCAGAGGCGCAGAGAGCGCAGAGTCGATGTGGTTATTGACGAGACGGCGGACGCCCTCCTTCATCGTTTCACCACCAAAATTCAGGATCAAACCCACCGGTTGCTGCATAAGCCGGAGATAGGTGAGAAGCTGTTTGGCGTGAACCTTATGCAGTTGGTCAAGAGATTTGATCTCTATCACCAGCCGGTCGTCCACCAATATGTCGATGCGAAACGCGCCTTCGACATGCACATCTTCAAATCGAATATCGACCTGCTTTTGCCGGTCGACCTTATAGCCCATGCGCAGCAGCTTGGCGGCCAATATGGCTTCATAGACGCTTTCGAGCAGTCCCGGACCCAAGTCCCGATGAATGCTCATCGCTACACCGATCACATCTCTCGTGATGTCGTCGATCGGCTTCACAACCCCTCCGCGTCCTCTGCGCCTCTGCGCGAAAAATCAAAACGCCGCCAGTGCCGCCTCGATATCGTCCATCGTCACGATGCTGCGCACGGTCGCGTCGGGGGCGATGCGCTTGACCATGGGGCCGAGCACCTTGCCGCCGACTTCCACGAATTCGGTGACGCCCGCGTCCCACATCGCGCTCACGGATTCGCGCCAGCGCACCCGGCCAGTCACCTGCTCGACCAGACGCGCCTTGATCTCTTCGGGATCGGCAATCGGTGCGGCAAGGACATTGGCATAGACCGGCAGCAGCGGCGCGGAGAGCGTGGCGGCGGCCAGCGCCGCCTCCATCGCCTCGGCGGCCGGCTGCATCAGCGGGCAGTGGAAGGGCGCCGACACCGGCAGCAGCACGCCGCGCTTGATGCCGTGATCCTTGACCAAAGCGACCGCCCGTTCGATCGCGCCGTGATGGCCGGAAATGACGACCTGCGAGGGATCATTGTCATTGGCGACGGTGCAGACTTCGCCCTCAGCCGCGGCGTCGGCCAGCGCCTGCGCCTTTTCGATGTCGGCGCCCAGCAGCGCGGCCATCGCGCCTTCGCCCACCGGCACGGCCGCCTGCATCGCCTGACCGCGCAGCTTGAGCAGGCGCGACGTGGTGGCGATGTCGAACGCCTCGACCGCGCAAAGCGCGCTATATTCGCCCAGCGAATGGCCCGCGACATAATCGCCCTTGTCGGCGAGGCTGAAGCCGCCTTCCGTCTGCATCACGCGCAGCGTGGCGATGGCATTGGCCATGATCGCGGGCTGGGCATTCTCGGTCAGGGTCAGATCGCTGTCCGGCCCCTCCACCATGATGCGGAACAAATGCTGCGACAGGGCGTCATCGACCTCCTGAAACAATTGCTTCGCCGCCGGGCTGGCGTCGGCCAGCGCCTTGCCCATGCCCACCGACTGGCTGCCCTGCCCCGGGAAAAGAAATGCCCGCATGATCTACTCCAAGCCAAGCGCCTGCCGAAAAGCGCTGAAATATAAAATCGTTACACTTTGAGACATAAATGTCGTTGAGCCGTACATACGCTTGCGGCAGGCAAGTGATGGATGACCCAACCCCTTTGCAGGGGATTAGCGTGGCGGCCCCTTTAACGATGACGGAGTGCAAGGAAAAGGTGCGATATCGCATATCCTGGATCAGCGGCACGGCGCTTATGCTGTCCGCCTGCGCCGCCGGCCCCGACTATCATGCGCCGCAGACGGGGGCGCTGGGCGTTCCCGGCGCCTATAGCCAGGGCGACGGCGCGGCGCTGGACGAGGCCGATCTGGCCCAATGGTGGACGCGCCTGAACGATCCCGTGCTGACCGGCCTGATCGATCAGGCGGTCACCAACAATCTGGATATCGTGCAGGCACAGGCCCGGCTGCGTCAGGCGCGCGAAAGCCTGCGTCAGGCCAATGCCAGCTTCCTGCCGCAGGTCAGCGCATCGGGCAGCGGCGGCAAAAATTATCGCAGTCAGGCGGGCGGCACCCGCGTCGACGATAGCGGCAATGTGATCAGCACTGGCGCCAGCAACTGGTCCAGCAGCTATTCGGCCAATGCATCGGCCAGCTGGCAGATCGACCTGTTCGGCGAACTGTCCCGATCGGCGGAAGCGGCGCGTGCCGATCTGGCGGCGTCGGGCTATGACCTGGCCAATGTCCGGATGACGATCCTGTCCGAACTGGTCACCAACTATGTCGGCGCCCGGCTGGCGCAGGAGCAGTTGAAGGTCGCGCGCGAAACGCAGGCGATCCAGCAGGATAATTACAAGATTGCCGACTGGCGGTTGCAAGCCGGCCTCGTCTCCTCGCTGGACGAGCAGCAGGCCAAGGCGCAACTGGCGCAGACCAACGCCACCATCCCGCAACTGGAAGCAAGCCTGAAGGGCAGCCTGAACCGCATCGCCGTGCTGACCGGGCAGGCGCCGGGCGAAGCGACCCGCGCGCTGGAAACGCCGGCCGCCATCCCCGTCGCATCGACGCAGATCGCGACCGGTATTCCCGCCGACACGCTGCGCCAGCGGCCTGATGTGCGCAGCGCGGAACGGGCACTGGCCGCCGCCACCGCGCGCATCGGCGTCGCGCAGGCGCAGCTTTACCCCTCGCTCAGCATCAGCGGCAATCTGGGCACGACCTCCAACGCCTTCAGCGACCTGTTCAGCCTGATCACCGGCGGCGTCTTCGGCAATGTGGCGCAGACCATCTTCGATGGCGGAAGGCTGCGTTCGCAGGTCCGCTCGCAAAAGGCCGCGACCGACGCCGCCTTCGCCGCCTATAAGCAGAGCGTGCTGGGCGCGCTGGAGGATGTCGAAAATGCGATGGCTTCGCTCAGCAGCGCGCGCCTGCGCAAGGTCGAGTTCGCCACCGCTTATGAAGCGTCGAACAATGCCGCGATCATGGCGCGCAGCCAGTATCAGGCGGGCCTGACCGATTTCCAGACGCTGTCGACCAGCGAAACCACCCTATTGAACGCGCGCAACAGCCTGGCTTCCGCGCAATCCGACGAGGTTCTGGCCATCGCCCAGCTATATAATGCGCTGGGCGGCGGCTGGCAGAGCATGGACAACCGCCCAAATGAGCAATGACGTGACCCCGGACAAGGATCTCAGCGACTTCCTAGGCGAAAAGCCGCAGAAACCGTGGCGCAAATGGGCGATGCGGGGTGGCGTGGGCGTCGTCCTGCTGATCCTCGTCCTGCTCGTCGCCCGCTGCTTCTCCGGCGAGGACAAGCCCAATTTCGCGACGCGCGAGGTGCGCAAGGGCGACCTGACCGTCAGCGTATCCGCCACCGGCAATCTGAAACCGATCAATCAGGTCGATGTCGGGTCCGAACAGTCGGGCAAGATCACCGCCGTCTATGTCGATGTGAACGACCGCGTGACCAAGGGGCAGAAGCTGGCCGAACTCGACACGCGCCGTCTGGTCGACACGGTGAACCAGAATCAGGCGCAGGTCGCCTCCAGCCAGGCCAGCGTCGCACAGGCGCAGGCGCAGGTCGCGCTGGCGAAAGCCACGCTCGACCGGCAGGAAACGGTGTTCAAGCTGTCGGGCGGCCGCGTGCCGGCCAACACCGAGATGGATTCGGCCCGCGCCGATTATCAGAGCGCGATCGCCAATCTGCGATCGGCGCAGGCGCAGGTCCGCGTGTCTCAGGCCGGATTGTCCACCGCCCAGACCAACCTGTCGATCGCGCAGATCGTCTCCCCCGTGAACGGCGTTGTCCTGTCCCGCGATATCGAGCCGGGCCAGACAGTCGCCGCGTCGCTGAACGCGCCGGTGCTGTTCACCCTGGCCGAAGACCTGACGCAGATGGAAGTCGAAGTGTCGGTGGACGAAGCGGACGTCGGCCAGGTGAAGGATGGCCAGACCGCCAGCTTCGCCGTCGATGCCTTCCCCGGCCGCACCTTCCCGGCGAAGGTCACGCGGGTCAATGTCGGGTCGAATGCGTCGAGCAGCAGCTCCTCCTCCTCGTCCAGCACCACGACGACCAGCACAACCGGCACGGTGGTCGCCTACACGGCGGTGCTGTCGGTCGACAATCGCGACGAAACCCTGCGCCCCGGCATGACCGCGACGGCGGACATCGTGACGCAGGAACTGCATGACGTGCTGCTGGTGCCCAACAGCGCGCTGCGCTTCAAGCCAAGCAGCGGCGCATCGGGCGGCGGCATCACCAGCGTCCTGCCCGGCCCCGGCCGGATGCGGCGCGGCGGCGCCAATCGCCAGGTCAAGTTCGGCGCGGGCAGCAGCCAGACGGTCTATATCGTAGGCGAGGACGGCAATCCCAAGGCGGTGCAGGTCACCGTCGGCGCCAGCGACGGATCGCGCACCGCCATCACCGGCGGCGATCTGAAGGCCGGGGCGCGGGTCATCACCGGCCAGCTTGCCGCCGGGCAGCAGGCCCCCGCCGAAGACCAGAAGGCCGACAGCGGCAGCGACACCAAGGCGCCGGATCGCCGCCAGAACAATCCGGCCGCCGATGGCACGCCCGCCAGCGTCGGCAAGCTCGGCAATTCCGGCGACTCGGCGCCAGACACCGCCCCGGTCGCGCCGACGGAAACACGCGGCACCGGCCGCCCGAGCGGAACCTGATCGCCATGGCTGCCGATCCCATCATCTCCCTGCCCATTATCTCCTTAAGGGGCGTCACCAAGATATATGGCGAAGGGCCGACCGCGTTTCAGGCGCTCAAGGGCGTGGACCTCGACATCCAGCAGGGCGATTTCGTCGCCGTCATGGGACCGTCCGGTTCGGGCAAGTCGACAACGATGAACATCCTCGGCTGCCTCGACGTGCCGTCTGGCGGCACCTATTTGTTCAAGGGTCATCATGTGGAGACACTGGACCGCGACCAGCGGGCGCTGCTGCGCCGCCGCTATCTGGGCTTCGTGTTTCAGGGGTTCAACCTGCTGTCGCGCACGACCGCGCTGGAGAATGTCGAACTGCCCCTGCTCTATCGCGGTGAGGACAAGAAGCTGCGTTATGAAATGGGCATGGCCGCGCTGGACAAGGTGGGCCTCAAGGACTGGTGGGATCATACCCCGGCCGAACTCTCCGGCGGGCAGCAGCAGCGCGTCGCCATCGCCCGCGCCATCGTGACCCAGCCCGATGTGCTGGTGGCGGACGAGCCGACCGGCAATCTCGATTCGCAGCGCTCGATCGAGATCATGGAATTGCTGACCGACCTCAACAGGAATAGCGGCATCACCGTGCTGATGGTGACGCATGAGCCGGACATGGCCGCCTATGCCCGCACCATCGTCCATTTCCGCGACGGGCTGGTCGAAAGCATCGAAGCGGGGGTGACGGCGTGAGGGTGGTCACAATGACCGTTCGCCCTGAGCGAAGTCGAAGGGCATCGCTGAACGCAGTGAAGCGCCTTCGCTACACTCAGGCAAAGGCTTCGACTTCGCTCAGCCCGAACGGATTTAGGGATTACAGCCCGTGCTAGGCACTACAGTCATCCTCGCCTTTCGCGCGATCAACCGGCACAAGCTGCGCAGTTTCCTCACCACGCTGGGCATCATCATCGGCGTGGCCGCGGTCGTCACCATGGTGACGCTGGGCAATGGCGCGACTGCGGCCGTGCGCGAACAGATTAGTTCGCTGGGCGCCAATGTGCTGCAATTGCGGCCGGGTCAGGGCTTCGGCCGGGGCGGCGGCGGTCCCAGGCCGCCGGACTTCAAGGAACGCGACCTGACCGCCATCGAAAACCAGCTGACCGGCGTGCGCGCCGTGGCGCCGGTGGTGCAGTCGAGCGGCACCGCCATCTATGAAGGCAATAACTGGTCGACCACCGTCTATGGCACCACCTCCGCCTATTCGGAGGTGCAGCAGTGGAAGGTGGCGGACGGCCGCCTGTTCCTGCCCGACGAAGAGGAAGCGGGCAAATCCGTCTGCATCATCGGCAATACGGTGCGCACCAACCTGTTCCAGGGCACCGAGCCAGTCGGCCAGCGGATGCGGATCAAGGGCGTATCCTGTCAGGTCGTGGGCGTGCTCGCCACGCGCGGTCAGGGCGGCTTTGGCGATCAGGACGATGTCGTGGTCATGCCAATCAAGTTCGTGCAGCGCCGCTTCACCGGCGACCGCGACATCAGCCAGATCATGGTCGCGGTGGACGACGCCTATGACACCAGCACGGTGCAGGCCAGCCTTGAGGAACTGATGCGCGAGCGGCGCAAGATCAAGGCGGGCGATCAGGACAATTTCAACGTCTTCGACACCAAGCAGATCAGCGACACGCTGACCGGCACGACCACCATCCTGACCCAGATCGTCGGCGCGGTGGCGGCGATATCGCTGCTGGTCGGCGGGATCGGCATCATGAACATCATGCTGGTGTCGGTGACGGAGCGGACGCGGGAAATCGGCATCCGCCTCGCCATCGGCGCGGTCGCGCGCGAGGTGCTGATGCAATTCCTTGTGGAGGCGATCGTGCTATCCTGTCTGGGCGGCCTGATCGGCCTGTTCCTGGCGCTGATCGCCTCCGTCGCCATCGCGCCGCTGATGCAGGTGCCCTTCCTGTTCGACGTGAAGGTCAACGCCATCGCCTTCCTCTTCTCGGCCGCGATCGGCGTGGTGTTCGGCTATTTCCCGGCCCGCAGGGCGGCGGCGCTCAACCCGATCGATGCGTTGCGGCATGAGTAGGTGAAGGGATGCGGGCGAGGCGCGGGACGACTGGTGGCGACCAACGGTGGTCATTTATTGGGGAATGCGCGATGCTCGGAAGCTGACGTTTACGGGAGCACCTGATTTCCCGACATGAAGGCGGTCGCGACGACGAGCGGCGGCTACGACACTGTGTGGATACGGCAAGCCACATTGTGCCATTCCCCTCCGCTGAGACGAAATAGGCAGTCACCACTAGCACCGTCCAGTGAGCTTGCTTGATAACCACCCGAGATTACAATCTCGTTCCCATTCCGTGAAAGGATAAATGCATCCATGTAAGTCCCGTAGCGACGTGCAACGAGCCTTATGACTTTCTTTCCACACCTGATCTTTTTCGGCAATTGCGTATATCCGCCTGCCTCTTGTTGGAGACGCACAATCGTATTTTTGGCACCGCCATCAATGTCTTGACTTATGAATTTCAAGGTCGAAAGTGCAACTTCGCTGACTGCACAGACAACGGCACGGTCTTGCTCGTTGAGTATCTGTGTAGCGGACGCAGGCTGCACATTTACCAGAGCCCATGGGGCGAGTGACATTACCACGATCAACCGCATTGAACACTTATGGTCGATGCATCCGAAGTCTGCAATTCAGTTATCTGTCCACGGCCAGCATGCCGCATCAGGGCGTTGCCAATGGCCTGATTGTCCCGCTCGTTTTCCCGAGGCTTGATTGCCACTCCGTTCATCCTGATTTGATGCCGGAAAACGCCGTCGGATTGGACGAATGCGCGACAACCCCAAATGCAGGGTTTTTCGTCACTTCATTACGGCAGCTATTGGCCCGCACATTCTCGGAAGCCGACATTCCGCTCTCCACCCAAGTACGTCATTCCCGCGACGCTTTTATCAGAGCCCTGCCCCTGCCGCCTCCCCCGCCCCCAACCTTTCCTATCCGTCCCTTTTCTGATTCCTTTCGGGGCATGGTCCGGAACCGATTTGCTTCGCCCTCACCCAGCGGCCCGCGCGCCCGTGACGCGGAAATGGCGCTTACATGGCGCAGGCCTGCCGCGTCGGCGGTGCGCCGCAGACGCGCGGCAGGCGCGTTCCGAAACCCGCCCCTGTGGCGTTACCGGTGCCTATCCGGCGCGTCACAGGCGCGTTCCGGGTGCAAAACAGGCACTTATGCCCGACGACATTGTGAACTTCGGACTATCCTATTGGACGCGGGCCTATTGGACGCGGGCTGGATCAGCCCACCGGTCGCCTCGCCCGCAGCGCCTGCGCCAGCGTGCCTTCGTCCAGATAATCCAGTTCGCCGCCGACCGGCACGCCATGGGCGAGCTGGGTCAGGCGGATCGGGAAGCGCTCCAGCCGTTCCGCCAGATAATGGGCGGTGGTCTGCCCCTCCAGCGTGGCGTTCATCGCCAGCACCACTTCGTCCACGCCGCCCTGTTCCAGCCGGGCGACCAGCGCGTCGATGGTCAGGTCTTCGGGCCGCACCCCCTCCAGCGCAGACAGGCGACCGCCCAGCACATGGAAGCGGCCGGGGAAGAGGCGCGACTTGTCGAGCGCCCAGAGGTCCGACACATCCTCCACCACGCACAGCGCGCGCGGATCGCGGCGATGGTCGGTGCAGATGCCGCAGGGATCGACCGTGTCCACATTGCCGCAGACATGGCAGGTGACGAGCCGTTCGTTCACCGCCTCCAGCGCGCGCAGCAGCGGCTCCATCGCGCCCTCGCGCCGCTTGAGCAGATGCAGCACCGCGCGGCGCGCCGAACGGGGGCCAAGTCCAGGCAGGCGGGACAGCGCTTGGGTCAATGCTTCGATTTCTGGTGAGGCCATATCGTGAGATAAGGGGTTGCATGTCATCCCGACAAGAGCTTTGAGGAGCTTCTTTGGAAATGCGCCTTCGACGCATTTCGGATGCGGTGCCGGCCCGCTCCCCCACCCGGCCACCCAACGGCAGTATCATATGGGTGGCCGGGTGGCGGGGCGGGCCGGTGCGGAACCGGATAAAGATCATCATGCGTATCATCTATATGGGCACCCCCGATTTCGCCGTTCCTGCGCTCGACGCGCTGGTGAAGGCAGGTCATGACGTCATTGCGGTCTATAGCCAGCCGCCCCGCCCCGCCGGTCGCGGCAAGGCGCTGCGCCCCTCCCCCGTGCATCTGCGGGCGGAGGAACTGGGCATAGAGGTCCGCACCCCGGTTTCGCTGAAGGATGCCGAGGTGCAGGCCGCCTTCGCCGCGCTGGACGCCGATGTCGCGGTGGTCGCCGCCTATGGGCTGATCCTGCCGCGCGCCGTGCTGGCCGCGCCGCGCCATGGCTGCATGAATATCCACGCCTCCCTGCTGCCGCGCTGGCGCGGGGCGGCGCCGATCCAGCGGGCGATCCTGTCGGGCGACAATGTCACCGGCGTCACCATCATGGATATGGAGGCGGGGCTGGACACCGGCCCGATGCGCGCCAAGCATGTCACCCCCGTCGAGGGCAAGACCGCCGGCGCGCTGACCGCCGAACTGGCGCAGGCCGGTGCGGAACTGATGGTAGAAGTGCTGGACGATATATCGCTGCACCCGCCCATGGTGCAGCCCGACGAGGGCGTCACCTATGCCGCCAAGATCGACAAGGCGGAATCGCGCATCGATTTCGGCAAGGGCGCGCATCAGGTCGAACGGCTCGTTCGGGCCTTCAATCCCTTCCCCGGCGCCTTTTTCGAATATCAGGGCGAGCGTTTCCGTATCCTGGCCGCCCATGTCGAACATCATGCCGGGGCGGCGGGCGCATTGCTGGACGACAGCCTGCTGATCGGCTGCGGCCATGACGCGATCCGCCCGACGCTGATCCAGCGGGCGGGCAAGGGCGCGATGACGCCGGGCGAATTGCTGCGTGGATTTGCCATGCCCGCCGGGAGCCGGGTGGATGGGTGACTATTCCTATAGCCCCTCCCTTTCAGGGAGGGGTTGGGGTGGGTTGCGAGCAAAGCGAGCCTGCCACCACGGCCGTCTGGCGATTGCTGACGCAATCGCACCCACCCCCGGCCCCTCCCTGAAAGGGAGGGGAGAAAAGGCATGACCCGTTTCGCCTTCACCGTCGAATTTGACGGCCGCCCCTTTATGGGCTGGCAGCGGCAGGCGCATGGCCCCAGCGTGCAGCAGACGATCGAGGATGCGATCTTCGCGGTCACGGGCGAACGCGCCGTCATTCATGCCGCCGGGCGCACCGATGCGGGCGTCCACGGCCTGGCGATGCGCGCCCATGCGGAGGTGGACAAGCCGATAGACCCCTTCCGCCTGATGGAGGCGATCAACGCGAAGATGCGGCCCAATCCGGTCGCGATCCTGGCGTGCGAGCAGGTGGCGGACGACTGGCATGCCCGTTTCTCCTGCATCGGTCGGTCCTATGTCTATCGCATCGCCAATCGCCGCGCGCCGCTGACGTTCGAAACCGGACTGGCATGGCGGGTCATCCAGCCGCTCGACGCCGGGGCGATGCAGGATGCGGCGCAGATATTGGTCGGGCGGCATGACTTCACCACCTTCCGGTCCGCCCATTGTCAGGCACACAGCCCCGTCAAGTCGCTGGACCGGCTGGATGTCGAACGCGATGGCGACCGCATCGCCATCCATGCGGCGGCGCGATCCTTCCTGCATCATCAGGTGCGCTCGATGGTCGGCTGTCTGGCGATGGTCGGCATGGGGCGCTGGTCCGCCGATGACCTGCGCGATGCGCTGGAGGCGAAGGATCGGGCGGCGCTGGGCCTCAACGCCCCGCCAGACGGGCTCTATTTCGTGCGGGCGACCTATCCGTCAGATGAAGGCGGCGCCGCATAGCCGGTTTTTGCCGGCGCGCTTGGCGGTGCGCATCGCATCGTCGGCGCAGGCGATCAGCCGGTCGAGATCGGCCGGATCGGGCAGGTCGGTCGTGACGATGCCAAAGCTGCCGCTGATCCCCATGCCATAGGTGGCCAGCGCCAGCCGTATCGCCTCGGCACTATCCGACACCGGCTGATGGTCCCATTCGGTGGCGAGCAGCAGAAATTCGTCCCCGCCGATGCGCGCGACGATATCGCCGGGACAGGCCTGATCCTTCAGCAACTGGCCGACATCGACCAGACAGCCGTCGCCGGCAGCATGGCCATATTTGTCGTTCAACTGCTTGAAGCCATCCAGATCGAGGTAGAGGAGGCTGACGCTGCGCCCCTGCTGCCCGGCATCGGCCAGCATGTCCCGCGCCCGGCAGGCAAAGCCGCGGCGGTTGAGCAATCCGGTCAACGCATCATGCAGCGCCTCGAAACTGGCCTGCCGCAGGTCCGACAGATCCTCGATCACGGCGACATAAAATTCGGGCTGATCCGCCTCATCCCGCGCCATCGCGACGGTCAGGTTGATCCAGATGATCGCCCCGTCCGCCCGGACATAACGTTTTTCCATGGAGTAGCGCGGTATCTCTCCACTGTTGAGGCGCGCCAGCAGCGCTTCGTCCGCGTTCAGATCATCGGGATGGGTGATCTGCTGAAAACCGGTGCGAATCAGCGTATCGGCATCATAGCCGCTGATCGCGCAGAAGCGCGGATTGACCAGCAGGAAGCGGCCATCCAGCCCGACATGGGCGATGCCGACCGGCGCGTGGAGAAAGGTTGCCTCGAACCGGCGCTGCGCCAGTGCGAGCGCCGCCGCCATGCTCCTATCGATTGGCGAAAGGTCTGAAACCGGCCGATGATTGTCATTATTCGAAAAATGCCGGTGGGACTGCCTGCTCATGCCCCCTCTTGGAGGCCAATCCGTAAATAGAGGCTTTACCGTTGCTGCATTTCCGTAAAATTTCTCAGATGCTAGTCTTGAACGGCGTGAAATCCGTACCGGAATCATAGATATCCAGCCCTTCGCGTCGCTTGACGAAGGCGACCATGGCATAGGTGACCGGCGTCAGGATCGCTTCCCAGCCGACCTTCATCGCCCAATTGGTGACCATGACGGTCAGCACCTGCGCATTGGTCCAGTCACCATAGAAAGCGAGGGGATAGAAAAGCAGGCTGTCGACGCCCTGCCCCACGATGGTCGAGCCGATGGTGCGCATCCACAGATGCCGTCCCTGCGTCAGCAATTTCATCTTGGCGAGGACGAAGCTGTTGGCGAATTCGCCGGCCCAGAAGGCGCAGACCGACGCAAAGACGATCCGCCAGGTGCTGCCAAACACCGCTTCATAGGCTTTCTGGTCGGGCCAGCCGTCCGCCGGAGGCAGAGCGACCACCACCCAACTCATGAAAGCCATGAACAGCATCGCCGCAAAGCCCACCCAGACGCAGCGCCGCGCGCGGGCATAGCCATAGACTTCGGTCAGCACGTCACCCAGCACATAGCCGAGCGGAAAGAAGAGAATGCCTGCGCCAAAGGTGAAGCCGCCCAATGTCGACAGCTTCGCCGCGCCGATCAGGTTGGACAGCAGCAATATGGCGACGAAGGCCGCCATGAAGAAGTCGTAATAGCGCAAGGGGCGCGTACCCAGCGCCGCTGCGTCGATCTTATGAATGGCCCCTTCGCTCATGGCGGTCATGCTTATCGCGCAGACAGGCGATTGCAAGCGGGCTCCACGCCCGCTATCGCGGCATCCGCACGGCCCCGTAGCTCAGTTGGATAGAGCATCCGCCTTCTAAGCGGATGGTCACAGGTTCGAATCCTGTCGGGGTCGCCAATTTCAGCCGTAAAACAGCATGAACAGCAGGCCCATGAGGGTCAGCAGCAGCGCGAACCACAGGAAACCGAAATCGGGCTTGTCGGGGTCACGCATAAGTCAGTCCATCATAAAGCAGCGGCCCGCCCCGACTTTCCAGAACCATGATATGATTCCCGGAAGCCAGGGCGGGCCGGCGCGATTTTATCAGAGAATCGTCTGGCCGGTCTTCGCCCAGTCGGCGGCGAAGCCTTCGAGGCCCTTGTCGGTCAGCACATGCCTGGACAGCATCTTGATGACGGACGGCGGGGCGGTCATCACGTCGGCGCCGATGCGGGCGCTTTCCAGCACATGGATGGGGTGACGGACCGAAGCGACCAGGATTTCGGTGTCGAAGCCATAATTGTCGTAGATCAGGCGGATATCGCCGATCAGCGCCATACCGTCGAAGCCATTATCGTCATGGCGGCCGACGAAGGGCGAGATGAAGCTGGCGCCAGCCTTGGCGGCGAGCAGGGCCTGATTGGCCGAGAAGCAGAGGGTGACGTTGACCAGCGTGCCATCGTCGGTCAGCGCCTTGCAGGTCTTCAGCCCGTCGATGGTCAGCGGCACCTTGATGCAGACATTGTCGGCGATCTTGCGAAGGACTTCGGCTTCCTTCATCATCGTTTCATGGTCGAGCGCGACCACTTCGGCGGACACCGGACCATCCACGATACCGCAGATTTCCTCGACCACTTCCAGGAACTTGCGGCCCGACTTGTGGATCAGCGAGGGGTTGGTGGTGACGCCATCGAGCAGGCCGGTGGCGGCGAGTTCACGGATTTCGGCGGTGTCGGCGGTGTCGACGAAGAATTTCATGGGATGGACTCCGGGGATGGGCGAATCGCGCCCCTTTAGCGGCTGCGGTGCGGATTCGCCATCTTGCGCGACACGAATTGCATCGGCGATGCGGCCAGACTAAGCCGTCGGCACCTTTCCAAAGGACCAGACATGTCCTGTTCGCCCCGCGCCCGCTTCGCCACGGGGCTATGCCTCTTTCTTGCGCCCATGCCCGCCATTGCGGCCGAAAGCGAGAGTCAGGCGTGGATGACCGAACTGGCAACGATCCGGGCGAGCGACAGCGACATCGTGACCATTGATTCGAGCCAACGCCTGCGGTCCGACGCGGATAGCGGCGGTGAGCAATTCGTCGCGCGGATCGGACTGGACCATACCGTCGCACCGCATCTGCAACTGGGTGGCGGCATCGCCTATCTGGATAGTGAGGTCGACAAGGAGATGCGCCTGTTTCAGCAGGCGATCGTGACGAAGGGAATGTGGTTGATCCGCAGCCGGATCGAACAACGATTTTTCAGCACGGCCGATGCGCCAAGCTGGCGGTTCCGGCAGAGGGTGCAGGCATCGGTGCCGATCGATCGCGCGAAGAAGTGGACGGTGGTCGCGGCGACCGAACTCTTCTTTCACCTCAACCGTGCCCGGCCCAGCGACAAGACCGGCCTTGCGATGATGCGTAACCAGATCGGCCTGCGCCACCCGATCGCCAGAGCGCTGGACGCGCAACTCCTTTATATGCGGCAGCAAAATTTTCGGGATGGGCGGCCGGATGTCGTGTCGCACATCCCCTGGCTGACGCTAAGCTGGCGGCTGTAGCCGCGAAGCCATTGCGCCCCGCGCCCAGCGCTTTAAGGACAGTGGCATGTCGTCCCGCGCCCGTGTCCTGATCCTGAACGCTGCCCTGGGGCCGCTCGATTATCGTGTGCCGCATGGCATGCGGGTGGAGCCGGGCAGCATCGTCGTCGCGCCGCTGGGGCCGCGCCAGCTGATCGGCGTGGTGTGGGAGGAAGATAGTTTCCCCGATATCGAGACGGTCGGCGACAACAGGCTGCGCAATCTGCTGGAGGTGGTGGACGCCCCGCCTTTGCCTGAACCGCTCCGCCGATTGATCGAATGGACGGCGGACTATTATCTGTCGCCGCCCGCTGCCGTGTTGCGCATGGCGCTGTCGTCCATGGCGGCGCTGGAGGGCGCGCGGACGGTGATCGAATATCGGGCGACCGGCGCGGCGCCCGACCGGATGACCGAGCAGCGGAGCCAAGCGCTGGATCGGATCGGCGAGCGGCAGGGGCTGATCCGCGAACTGGCGATGATCGGCGGGGTCAGCGACGCGGTGATCCGGGGCCTGATCAAGCAGGACATATTCGAGGCGGTGGAGGTCAGCGTCGACACGCCCTTCCCCATGCCCGATCCCGACCATGCGCCACCCGAACTGTCGGAAGCGCAGCGCAGCGCGGCAAACCAGATGGCGGACGCTGTGCGCGCGCACGACTTTGCGCCCTTCCTGCTGGATGGCGTGACCGGATCGGGCAAGACGGAAGTCTATTTCGAGGCGATTGCGGCGGCGATCCGCGCCGACCGGCAGACTTTGGTGTTGCTGCCTGAAATCGCGCTGACCGAGCCGTTTCTGGAGCGGTTCGAGAAGCGGTTCGGTACGGTGCCGGTCAACTGGCATAGCGGGTTGCGCCAGAGCGAGCGGCGTAGGGCCTGGCGCGCCATCGCCAGCGGACAGGCGCAGGTGGTGGTCGGCGCACGATCGGCGCTGTTCCTGCCCTATCCGAACCTTGGCCTGATCGTTGTCGACGAGGCGCATGAGGCCAGTTTCAAGCAGGAGGAAGGCGTCCATTATCACGCGCGCGACGTGGCGGTGATGCGTGGACTGATGGAGAAATTTCCCGTCGTGCTGGCTTCCGCCACGCCCGCGATCGAGACGCGGCATCAGGTGGAACTGGGCCGCTATGCCGAAATCAAGCTGCCGTCGCGCTTTGGCGGGGCGGAGATGCCGACGATCGAGGGCATCAACCTGCTGACCGATCCGCCAGAGCGCGGCCGCTGGATCGCGCCGCCTGTGGTCAAGGCGATCGACGCGGTGATGGAAAAGGGCGAGCAGAGCCTGCTCTTCCTCAACCGGCGCGGCTATGCGCCGCTGACCCTGTGCCGCCATTGCGGCTATCGCTTTCAATGCCCCAATTGCACCGCCTGGATGGTGGAGCATCGGCTGACGCATCGGCTGGCCTGCCACCATTGCGGCCATGTCGTCCCTGCCCCGCGCCGCTGCCCGGAGTGCAAGGAGGAGGATTCGCTGGTCGCCTGCGGTCCCGGCGTCGAGCGGATCGCGGATGAGGTGAAGGCGCTGTGGCCGCAGGCGCGGATCGCCATCGCGACATCGGATACGCTGCATTCGCCGGCGCGAGCGGCCGATTTCGTGAAGTCGGTGGAGGCGGGCGATATCGACATCATCGTCGGCACCCAGCTCATCACCAAGGGCTATCATTTCCCCAACCTGACTCTGGTGGGGGTGATCGACGCCGATCTGGGGCTGGAGGGCGGCGATCTGCGCGCGGCCGAGCGGACCTTCCAGCAGATCGTGCAGGTAGCCGGGCGCGCCGGACGTGGGGAGAAGCCGGGCAAGGTCTTCATCCAGACGCGCATGCCCGAAAGCGAGGTTATCAAGGCGCTGATCGACGGCGATACCGAACGATTCTATTGGGTCGAGACGGAGAATCGCCGACGCGCCAACGCCCCGCCCTTCGGCCGCTTCGCCGCGATCATCATATCGAGCGAAAATGCCGATGAGGCGGCACAGACCGCCCGGCTGATCGGCAAGTCGGCGCCGATGATAGAGGGGATGCGAGTCTATGGCCCCGCCCCTGCGCCGCTGTCCGTGCTGCGGGGGCGACATCGGCACCGCCTGCTGATCCATGCGACGCGGCAGGTCGATGTACAGGCGGCGATCCGCGAATGGCTGGGCAATCTGGCGTGGAAATCGGGAACGCGCGTGGCTGTGGATATCGATCCCTACAGCTTCATGTGAGTATCAGGACGCATCGGCGGGCGAGACGATGATCACCACGCGGCGATTTTCCCGGCGTCCGTCCGAAGACCGGTTGCTCTCCACCGGCACCCGCGCGCCCATGCCCACGACCCGCATCGCCGGCCGGGCCATGCCGCCGGACATCATCGCATCGGCCACCGCCTGCGCACGGCGGAGCGAAAGCGCCTCATTATAGCTGGCGGCTCCGATGGAATCGGTGTGCCCTTCGACCCGCGCGCCGCGAATATCCACCGCGACCAGCGCAGTGGAAATGCGGCCGATCGCCACCTTCTGGTTCGCGATCAGCGTGCTTTCGTCCGTCGCGAAGAGCAGTCGATCGGCCATGCCGAACTGCCAGTCGTCGCCCACCGCTTCGAAACCCTGCTGCTGAAGCGCGGCTACCTGACGCGGCGTGAAGCCGGACTGCCGCTGCGGCTGAACCGTCTGGCAGGCGGCCAGCAAGCCCAGCGAGACGATCAGCAAAATCCGGTGCATCCTCATATTATTCTCCCTTATTCCCTGCCGCCCGCGCGCCGCCCCTTGGCGGCATACATGGCCGCGTCCGCATGGCGCAGCAGATCGCGCGCGTCTGCGCTGTCCTGCGGGTATCGGGCGCTGCCGATGCTGAGCGAACCGTCGACCCTCTGGCCGCCGGGCAGCATGATCGGCTGGCGCATGCCGTCCAGGATGCGCGCCTTGATCGCTTCCAGTTCCTCCGGCCCGACGCCCGGCGCCAGGATAAGCGCAAATTCGTCCCCGCCCAGACGGAAGGCCTGATCGCCAACACGCAGCCCCGCCCGCAGCCGCGCGGCGATGACGATCAGCATCGCATCCCCCGCATCATGGCCATAGGTGTCGTTGACCGGCTTGAACCGGTTCACGTCCAGATAGAGGATCGCGAAAGGCAGGTTCAGTGCATCCGCCTGCGCCATGGTGGCAGGCAAGGAGCGTTCGAACATGGCGCGATTGCCAAGGCCCGTCAGCGCGTCGCGGGTCGCCTGCCGCTCCAGCATGCGATTTTGCGACAGGACGCCGCTATGCCAGTCGTTCAACTCCTCCAGCAAGGCGTTGAAATCGCGGCCCAACTGATCGACCTCCCGAATATGGGAGCGGGGTGCGCGGCGGTCGAACTGGCGGTTGGCGCGAACTTCATGGGCGACATCCGCGATCCGGCCCAGCGGGTCGGTGACGTCGCGCTGCAAGCGCCGCGCCAGTGCCCATGTCGCGATCAGGGTGAGGACGAGGCAGGCGATCGCCGTGGCCAGACCCGACAGGATGAAGCGCCCCAGCCCCTCTGCCCCGCCATGGACGCTGACCCGCGCGATCAAACGGTCGCCGCGCCGTACCTCTACGGTCGCGGGGGATGGCGCCACCAGATTGGCGATGCCGCCCTCGATCATGGTCATGATGCCATCGCCGGGCCGGCGCCAGAGTACCAGTTCCCGACCCTGCGGATCACGCACATCGACCCGGTGCACGCTTTCCGACGCAGCGACGGCGGCAATGCCGCTACGTGCCGCATCCATATCGTCGAATATCAGCGCCGGTTCGACCGTATAGGCAACGGTCCGGGCGATCAGCGCGAGGTTGCGGTCGGCATAGCCACGAATGACAAGGACGCCGGTGACGGTCAAGGTCACGCCCGCCATCAGTACGGCGAACAGGATGAGGCGCATATGCGCGCGGGCCAACACCTGACGCAGGGTCGGCAGAACGGGCGTGGATGGGGCATTATCGACGGGGGCTGACATGGTTCAATAGCCTCCTTTCGACAGGCGCAGGACGCGGGGATCGATCCGCACGGTCGATCGCGACACCGCATCGATATTGAGCTGGAAAGACAGGGTCTGCGGCGCGTAGAGCAGGCAGAAGATCGCCCCGCTACGGCAATCGGGATCATCCTCCGCAATGGTGAGAACGGGTTGGCCGCGCGTATCGGCGATCAGGCCCTGCATCGGCCCAGGGTCGAGCCGACCGATATAGAGGGCGTCGCAACCTTCTGATCGGGCTGAAGCCGATCCAGTCACACTGGAAAACTGAAGTTGGGCGCCGTTGGACAGGCTGATGTCGGCCAAACGCCCCGCATGGCGCGCATTCCCGGCCAGGCAGAACCGAACCACCGGTCGGGCGGTTGGCCAGCGCGTATATTCCAGCATCGCGCCGACCATGCGCGCAGTCCCCGCCGCCGTCGCATCCGTACCGGTGCCCAGTGGCAACATGGCAGGCTGGATCGTGGGAACCGCAAAGGCGACGGTCGGGATCAATAGCAACAGATAGAAGAAGATACTGCGCAAGCCCGACCTCAATCCCCAGACTCATCAAGGTCGAGCCGAGTATAGTTAATCACACGTAAAATACAGCAAAAATCATTCCGCTCGCGAGACGGTACCGGAACGGGCCGTGCGTCGCTGGCGAAGGCCTGTGCGACAGGCTAGGCTGACGGAATGGATAGCCCCTGCCGCAACCTCTGTTCGCTCGACCAAAACCGGCACTATTGTACCGGTTGCGGCCGAACGATCGAGGAGATCGTCCATTGGCGCAGCCTGGGCGACAAGCAGCGCATGGCGGTCATGCTGCGGGTGCGGGACTTCCAGTCGGGGCAGCAGGCTTCTTCTTCGCCGCCTGCGCATCATAGTCCGCCTTCATCCTGATCGCCGCTTCGCGCATTTCCGATCCGTGCGGGGAAAAGGCGATAGGATCGAGCAGGATCGAGGCGGCTTCATATTCGCCGCGAAAGGCCATCGCCTGGGCGATCTGGAACCGGTAATTGGGATTTTGCGGCAGCAGGGTGAAAGCCTTGTACAGCCCATCATAGCCAATGTCGGGCATCTTGCCGCCCCGCATGGCGTGATAGCGGTAGAAGAGCGCGAGCGGCACGGGATCTTCCGTATCCGCGCGATTGGCGCGAACGATGGAGGTCAGTGCGGCCTTCCAGTCCTCCTCCTTGTCGCTATCCTGCGCCCGGGCCAGCAAGGCTTCCGCCCGAACCGCATAGGCGCGGGAGGATTGGGGATCGATCGCAATCGCACGGTCGGCATCGGCCACCGCGGCATCTGGTTGCTCAGCTTCCCATTCCGCCTCTGCGAGCAGCGCCAGCGCATAGGCATTCCCCGGATATTTGGCGGCGGTGGTACGAATAGACGCGACCAGCGCAGGCATCTCCTCCGTGGTCGGGCGATGGATGAGATGCAGTTCATCCTCCATCAGCGCGCCCTGCGCCGGATCGACAGGCGCTACCGTAACGGCGCCGATATTCATTTCCTGCGGCTTCAGCACCGATATGTAGAGGCGCTTGCCCATATAGGCCTTCAGCACCTTCTCCAGTCCTGCCACGCCCCCTTCGAAATAATCGTCCGCCTTCACGTCCGGCTTCCCTTGCGCCAGATCGTTGAGATAGCGGGTCATGCCCGTCGTATAGGCATTCTTGTTCTGGAAATAATAATGGGTGAGCAGCCAGGCAGTGCCATAATAGCGATCCCCATCCCGCAGGTTCAGGCCATCGGTCGTGCGGGACAATAATTGGGCGAGCGGATAGGGCTGCCCCTGAACCAGCCCCGGCACCCGCCCCATCGGCACCTTGGCGAACTGGATCGACCCGTCCTTGGGAAACTCCACGACCGAGAAAAATTCCGCGAACCCTTCCACATACCAGGCCGGATAGGCGGCCGGGAAATGATGCAGCATGAAATGATGGGTATATTCGTGGAATAAGATTTCTTCAGCGCCGGTGTCATACATGCCCGTCTTGGCGCCCCGCGCCAGAAAGGCATAAGCTGTGCGATCGGAGGTGGTGTAATAGCCCGCGATGTTCGGATTGCGGGCCAGCTCCTTCACCTTGGCCTCGTTCGACAGAAGATAGACCTTTACCGGGCTTCCCTTGTCGGGGCTGGTCACGCCGGTCAGGCGGCGCAGCAGGAAATCGAACTTTTCCAGTCGTTCTGCAAAGCCTCGCAGCTTTTCGTCATTGCCTTCGCTATAGACGGTGAAATGCCGGGTTTGCGCCTGATACCAGGCGGCCTGCGCACCGACCGGCACACCCCCGCCAAGCAGCAAGGCCAGCACGGCTTTCATCCAGAATCGCGTCATCCCCAAACCGCTCCCCAACTACCCGGGAAGCAAGGTGGCCGAAGGCAGGCATGATGAAAAGGCGTAATCTCTCCGTTACTTGCGCTTTTCTCGCGCCAGCAGGGCCTGTTTCTTTTCCAGTCCCCAGGCATAGCCGCCCATGCCGCCATTGCTGCGCAGCACGCGGTGACAGGGGATAAGGACGGCGAGGTTGTTGTCGCCACAGGCCGTGCCTGCCGCCCGCACCGCACCGGGGCGACCGATCGCGGCAGCGATCTGCCCATAGCTGCGCGTTTCGCCCGGCGGGATGGCGCGTAACGCGGCCCAGATCGCTTGCTGGAACACCGTGCCATTCACATCGATAGGCAGGTCCGCCCCGGCTGCCGGGTCTTCCACCAGCGCCGCAACCCGTTGGGCCATAGCATCCAGCGCGGGATTGGCGGGATGGATATCGGCATGGGGGAAGCGCGCGCGCAGTTCCGCCTCCCCTTCCCCGAAGCTGATGCGGCACAGCCCCTTGTCGGTCGCGGCGACGAGCATGGGGCCAAGGCTGCTGCCGATCGTCCGCCAGCGGATCATGATCCCGCGCCCGCCATCCTTCCATGCGGTCGGCGTCATGCCCAGATGTTGCTCCGCATCGGCATAAGCGCGGCTGGGTGCGTTATAGCCCGCTTCATAGATGGCGGACGTCACGCTGCCGGGTTCTTCCAGTGCCGCCTTCAATCGCTCGGCCCGAAGGCCGCGCGCATAGGCGGCAGGGGTCAGGCCGGTTTCCCGTTTGAAGAGGCGATGGAAATGATGCGGGGCATAACCGACATGACCGGCGATATCGTCCAATCGGGGCGGCTCCTCCACAGCCTCGATAAAGGCGATCGCGGCGTCCACTGCCAGCCGATCGCGACCGATCTCGTCGGGTCGACAGCGCAGGCAGGCACGGAAGCCTGCCGCCCGCGCCGCCGCAGGATCGGGCAGAAAGGTCATATTCTCCCGCAGGGGATGGCGCGCCGCGCAGCTGGGTTTGCAATAGATGCCGGTGGTGGACACGCAGCCGACGAAGGCGCCGTCCATCGACCGGTCGCGCGCCAGGAATGCGTGCCAGCAGCTATCGGCATCGGGCATCGCAGCGGGCTGGGCCGGCGGAGAAATGGTGAGGCGAGTCATCTGGTTCATGCGGATATGGGATAGAAGGATGCCGACCGCCATGCTTCCTGCGTCTTGCGCTCAAAGCATTTTGCCTTTTCCCGATTGCACCGCGTGCCGCTTCGCATATGAATGCGCCACGATGGTCCCCTTCCCCCGCCGCTTCGCCCCTTTCCTCGGCTTCATGCTCGCGCTGCTGGCGCCAGCCTCCCTGCATGCCGAACAACAGGATATCGCCGCCGCCGCGCGCGGGGTCGTGCGCGTCGCGCTGGTCGCGACGGACGGGTCGGATGCCTATTTTGTCGGCCATGGCAGCGGCTTTGCCGTCGCGCCGGACAAGGTGCTGACCAACGCCCATGTCGTGGAACTGGCGCGCGAGGAGAAGAATCTGGTCATCGGCGTGATCCCGTCGGAAGGGACCAAGACCTATGGCGGGCGAATCATCGCCTATTCGCCGGGCAATGACCTGGCCCTGATCCAGTTGGAAGAAGGTAGCCTCCCGGTCAGCACCTTCTATGCCGGGGCGCTGACGGACGGGCAGCGTGTCACCGCGATCGGCTATCCCGGCACGGTCGACCGCGCGCAGGGCCTTGGCCTCAAGCAACTGGTCCAGCCGCTGGCGACGGTGAAAACCAGCGGCACCATCTCTTCGGGCCGGGCCAGCCAGAGCTTCGACACGCTGCTGCACACCGCGCCGCTGGCAGCCGGCAATAGCGGCGGGCCGCTGGTGGACGATTGTGGCCGGGTGCTGGGCGTGAACAGTTTCGGTTCCGTATCCGACGGCAATGATGCCGAATTCGGATTCGCCGTGTCGTGGCGCGAAGTCGCGTCCTTCCTGCGGCAGGCGGGCGTCAATTCGCTCCACACCATCGTGGGTTGCAAGTCCATGGCGGAAGCGGACGCGGCCGATGCGTCGCTGACCCAGCGCGAGGCGCAGGTGAGCGAGCAGAAGAACCGCGCCAGCGCCGACGCGCGCGAACAGGCGCTGAGCAAGGCGCGGGACGATGCGGAGCGGGACGTCATCACCGCGCGCGAAAATGCGATGGCGGGCGCGGCCGTGCTGCTGGCGCTGGCGGTGCTGGGCCTGGGCGCGGGCGGCCTGTTCTACACGCAGGGCAAGGAAAAGCAGGCGACCTGGTTCCTGGGCGGCGGCGGCGCGCTGTTGCTGGCGGCGCTGGGCCTGTTCTTCCTGAAGCCCAGCTTTTCCAGCATCGACGAACGGGTGAAGCTGCCCGAAGACAAGAGCATCACCAGCAACGGCGCCTTCGCCTGGGCTGGCGACAATGTCTGCAAGGTCGATCTGAACCGCAGCCGCCTGACGGTGTCCCAGCCCAATGATGTCGGCTTCAACTGGGCCGAGGGCGGCTGCGTCAATGGCGAGACCCAATATGTCTCCGTCGGCACCCAGTGGCAGCGCGCCACTGTGCCCGACGATCATAATTTCGTGTCCACCAGCCAGTTCGATCCGGCGACCGGCACGCTGCGCGTCCAGCGCTGGCTGCCCGACCTCGACACGATGGACAAGATTCGCGCGCTCCAGAAGGACGGGCCGATCAAGGGATGCGGCAGCGACTCCGAACGGCTGACGCGGATCGCGGCGCTCCAGAGCGATATGACAGCGTTGCTTCCGGCCCAGCCCAATGAACGGATCATCTATCATTGCCAAAAGGGTCGGCTTGCACCGGCCGATCCTGCCGAATGATCGATTCGTCGCAGCGGAATTACTCAGGCAAATAGCCGTATTTCATCACTATGGATGGAATCGCGTCACATGACTTGCATAGTCATAATGGCGCTGCTAACCGGCCCGCAACAGGGGCTCGGGACGGATCAGACCGCGCCCCCTTTTTGCATATCGGCAAATCAAGCGGAGGACGATAAGCGCGTGGAGACTACCGGCGGTATTCAGGCCAGCCTCAGTGGCCGTTATGCGGTGGCGCTGTTCGATCTGGCGCGCGATGCACAATCGCTCGACACCGTGGCAGAAAGCCTGGCGGCCCTGAAGGCTGCCGTGGCCGAATCGCCCGATTTCAAGGGACTGATCAACAGCCCCGTGTTGAGCCGCGAGGCAGCAGGGAAGACGATCGCAGCCGTCGCATCCTCCATCGGAATCGACGACCTCACGACAAAATTTCTTGGCGTGCTCGCCCAGAACCGTCGCCTGGGTCAGCTTCCCGCCGTCATCCGCGCCTATGAAACGCTGTTGTCGAATCACAAGGGCGAGGCCCGCGCCGAAGTGACGAGCGCGCATCCGCTGACCAAGACCCAGATCACCGCTCTGCAAAAGAGCCTCAAGGCCCGTGTCGGTCGCGAAGTCGCGGTCGAGGCAAAGGTCGACCCCGCAATTCTGGGCGGGCTGGTCGTGAAGATCGGCAGCCAGATGATCGACAGCTCTATCCGCACCCGTTTGAATACTCTCGCCATGGCGATGAAAGGCTAAGACATGGACATCAACGCCGCAGAAATTTCGAAGGTCATCAAGGACCAGATCGCCAATTTCGGCACCGAAGCGCAGGTCAGCGAAGTCGGTTCCGTTCTGACCGTGGGTGACGGCATCGCCCGCGTCCATGGCCTCGACAACGTCCAGGCGGGCGAAATGGTCGAGTTCGCCAATGGCGTGCAGGGCATGGCGCTGAACCTGGAAGCCGACAATGTCGGCGTCGTGATCTTCGGGTCCGACAGCGAGATCAAGGAAGGCGACGTCGTCAAGCGCACCGGCACCATCGTCGACGTTCCCGTCGGCAAAGGCCTGCTGGGTCGCGTCGTCGACGGCCTGGGCAACCCGATCGATGGCAAGGGCCCGATCCAGTATACCGAGCGCAAGCGTGTTGAAGTCAAGGCGCCGGGCATCATCCCCCGCAAGTCGGTGCACGAACCCGTGCAGACCGGCCTGAAGGCGATCGACGCCCTCGTCCCCGTCGGCCGTGGCCAGCGCGAGCTGATCATCGGCGACCGTCAGACCGGCAAGACCGCCGTCGCGATCGACACCTTCATCAACCAGAAGGGCGTCAACGCAGGCGACGACGAAGGCAAGAAGCTGTATTGCATCTACGTCGCCGTCGGCCAGAAGCGCTCGACCGTCGCGCAGATCGTCAAGCAGCTCGAAGAAAATGGCGCGATGGAATATTCGATCGTCGTCGCCGCGACCGCTTCGGAACCGGCTCCGCTTCAGTATCTGGCGCCCTATACCGGCGTCACCATGGGCGAATTCTTCCGCGACAATGGCATGCATGCCGTGATTGTGTATGACGATCTGTCCAAGCAGGCCGTCGCCTATCGTCAGATGTCGCTGCTGCTGCGTCGTCCTCCGGGCCGCGAAGCCTATCCGGGTGACGTTTTCTATCTGCACAGCCGCCTGCTGGAGCGCGCTGCGAAGATGAACGACGCCAATGGCAATGGTTCGCTGACCGCGCTGCCGATCATCGAGACGCAGGCGGGCGACGTTTCCGCGTACATCCCGACCAACGTGATCTCGATCACCGACGGCCAGATCTTCCTGGAAACCAACCTCTTCTATCAGGGCATCCGTCCGGCCATCAACGTGGGCCTCTCGGTGTCGCGCGTCGGCTCCGCCGCGCAGACCAAGGCAATGAAGAAGGTGTCCGGCTCGATCAAGCTGGAGCTGGCCCAGTATCGCGAAATGGCGGCCTTCGCCCAGTTCGGTTCGGACCTCGACGCGTCGACCCAGAAGCTGCTGAACCGTGGCGCGCGCCTGACCGAACTGCTCAAGCAGGGTCAGTTCTCGCCGCTGCCGTTCGAAGAGCAGACTGCGTCGATCTTCGCGGGCACCAACGGCTATCTGGACGCGATCCCGGTCAAGGACGTGACCCGTTACGAAGAACTGATGCTGGCCTATCTGCGTCACGATCACCCCGAAGTGCTGACCGCGATCCGCGACAGCAAGGATCTGGGTGACGACGCCAAGGGCAAGCTGAAGGCTGCGCTGGACTCGTTCGGCAAGACCTTCGCGTAAGCCCGTGCTGACCGCCCATTCCCTTCTTGCCTGGACCGTCATGTCGATCGGTCTGGTGCTGCTGCCGGGACCGGACACCATGTTGGTGGCCGGTCACGCAGCACGCCGTGGGCTGAAGGCGGGGATGGCGGCGATCGGCGGCATCCAGTTGGGCGGCCTGTTCTACATGCTGCTGTGCGGCTTCGGCTTCCTCAGCGTGCTGAACGCGGTGCCGGGGCTGTTCATGGCGGTGAAGATCGCCGGCGCGCTCTATCTGGCGTGGATGGGCCTTGGCCTGTTGCGTGGGGCGATTAAACCCGCCCCGGCGACGGCTGAGGCAAAGGTCCGGATTGGCGGATCGCCCTTCATGCAGGGTTTCATCAGCACCGTGCTGAACCCGAAGGTCGCGATCTTCTTTCTGGCCGCCCTGCCCCAGTTTGTGGGCACCGGTCCGGATGCACCGTGGCAGGGCATGTTGCTGATTGCGATCGTCTATGCGCTCGGTTTCGTCTGGTGTGCGCTGCTCGCGGCGCTTGCTACCAAGGCGGGCCGTTCGGTCGGTCAAAGCCGCGCGATGCGCTGGTTCGAAGGCGCCATGGGCGTCGGTTTCTTTGGTCTCGCGGGTCGTCTGGCCCTTGCTCGGAACGTATAAACTATGCCTAGCCTCAAGGAACTGAAGCTCCGCATCGGGTCGGTCAAATCGACCCAGAAAATCACCAAGGCGAAGCAGATGGTCGCCGCCGCGAAGCTGCGCAAGGCGCAAGCCGCTGCGGAAGCCGCTCGCCCTTATAGCAGCCGTCTGGAAGCGGTCGTCGCATCGCTGGCATCGAAGATCGCTGGCGGTTCGGGCGAAGGCGCTTCGCCGCTGCTCGCCGGCACCGGCAAGGATGAGGTGCACCTACTGGTCGTCGCCAACTCCGACCGTGGTCTGGCCGGCGCATTCAATGCGAACATCGTCAAGGCCGCTCTGGCCAAGGCGCGCGAACTGGAACTGGATGGCAAGAAGGTGCAGTTCTACCTGATCGGTCGCAAGGGCCGTCCGGTCATCAACCGCGCCTATCCGGGCAAGATCGTCGCGCAATATGACACGACGGGCGCCAAGGAGCCGGGCTTTGCGCAGGCACAGGCTGTAGCGCAGGAACTCAGCAAGATGTTCCTCGACGGCAAGTTCGACGTCGCGCACCTCTTCTATTCGCGCTTCAAGTCGGCTCTGGCCCAGATCCCGACCGAACAGCAGATCATCCCGGTCAAGATCCCGGCCGATGCCGACCGCAACGCCATTCCCGCCACGGTGGAATATGAGCCGAGCGAGGAAGCGATCCTGGACGACCTGTTGCCGCGCAACGTCGCTATCCAGCTGTTCAAGGCGCTGCTGGAAAACAACGCATCCGAACAGGGCGCGTCGATGACCGCGATGGACAATGCGACCCGCAACGCCGGCGACCTGATCAACAAGCTGACCATCCAGTATAACCGCAGCCGTCAGGCCGCGATCACCACCGAACTCGTCGAAATCATCTCGGGCGCCGAAGCCCTTTAAGTGCAGGCAAGGACACTAGTCATGGCAACCACCAACAATGTAGGCCGCATTTCGCAGGTCATCGGCGCCGTCGTCGACGTGACCTTCCCCGATGCGCTGCCGTCGATCCTCTCGGCGCTGGAAACCAGCAACAATGGCCAGCGCCTTGTTCTGGAAGTCGCCCAGCATCTGGGTGAGAACACCGTTCGCACCATCGCGATGGACTCGACCGAGGGCCTGACCCGCGGTCAGGCAGTGACCGACACCGGCGCGCAGATCAGCGTTCCCGTCGGCCCCGCGACGCTCGGCCGCATCCTGAACGTCGTCGGCGAGCCGATCGACGAGCGCGGTCCGGTGCTGACCGAACTCAAGTCGCCCATCCATGCCAAGGCTCCCGAATTCGTCGACCAGTCGACCGAAAGCGCGATCCTGGTCACGGGCATCAAGGTCATCGACCTTCTGGCCCCCTATGCCAAGGGCGGCAAGATCGGCCTGTTCGGCGGCGCCGGCGTGGGCAAGACGGTTCTCATTCAGGAACTGATCAACAATATCGCCAAGGGCCATGGCGGCACCTCGGTCTTCGCGGGCGTCGGTGAACGCACCCGTGAAGGCAACGATCTGTATCACGAATTCCTCGACGCCGGCGTTATCGCCAAGGACGCCGACGGCAACGCGATCAGCGAAGGGTCCAAGGTTGCGCTGGTGTATGGCCAGATGAACGAACCCCCGGGCGCCCGCGCGCGCGTCGCCCTGTCGGGTCTGACCATCGCCGAATATTTCCGCGACGTCGAAAATCAGGACGTGCTGTTCTTCGTCGACAACATCTTCCGCTTCACGCAGGCGGGCGCGGAAGTGTCGGCTCTGCTGGGTCGTATTCCTTCGGCCGTGGGCTATCAGCCGACCCTGTCGACCGACATGGGCGCGCTGCAGGAACGCATCACCTCGACCAACAAGGGTTCGATCACCTCGGTTCAGGCCGTGTATGTTCCCGCGGACGATCTTACCGATCCGGCACCGGCAACCTCGTTCGCGCACTTGGACGCGACGACGGTTCTCAACCGTGCGATTTCGGAACTGGGCATCTATCCCGCGGTCGATCCGCTGGACTCGACCAGCCGCGTTCTGGAGCCGCGCACCGTGGGTCAGGAACATTATGACACCGCCCGCGCCGTCCAGTCGATCCTCCAGAAGTACAAGTCGCTTCAGGACATCATCGCCATTCTGGGCATGGATGAGCTGTCGGAAGAGGACAAGGTCACCGTGGCCCGCGCGCGCAAGATCCAGAAGTTCCTGTCGCAGCCCTTCCACGTTGCCGAAGTCTTCACCGGCATCTCGGGCAAGTTCGTCCAGATGGAAGACACGGTGAAGTCGTTCAAGGCCGTGGTCGAAGGCGAATATGACCACCTGCCTGAAAACGCCTTCTACATGGTTGGCGGCATCGACGAAGCCGTCGAAAAGGCCAAGAAGCTGGCTGCTGAAGCGGCGTAAGCTGATATCCTTCTCCCCGTGGGAGAAGGATACGCAGACTTGCCAGCTTGCTGGCTAGTCGGAGTTGGATGAAGGCGAAGCTGGCATGGCCGATCGCCCTCACCCTCCCACCGCTTCGCGGCGGGCCCCTCCCTCTCCCGATGGGAGAGGGGTTAAGAGGACTAGAGAATGGCACTGCATTTCGAACTCGTGACCCCCGAAAAGCTCGTCCGCTCGGAGGAAGTCTATCAGGTGGTCGTCCCCGGCACCGACGGCGACTTCGGCGTGCTGGAAGGCCATGCGCCCTTCATGTCGACCGTCCGCGACGGCGCGATCCAGATCTTCGCCTCGGCGGGCGCCGCACCGGAAATCATTCCGGTCGAAGGCGGCTTTGCCGAAGTGAATGAAAAGGGCCTGACGGTCCTGGCCGAAAAGGCCGGCTGACAGGACAGAGTCGGCCACGCGGGACGTGGCTGATCTGACGACAGGCTTCTAAAAGGGAGCGGCATCCATGGGTTGCCGCTCCCTTTTGCTATTGCGGGCAAAGCGACGCTCTCATCAGGGTTAATAGGCTCTTTACCTGCTCGATCTAAGGATGGCCGCCTGTTCAGATCAACCCTGTGAGCGTCCTAATGTCGTCGCCTGCCGCCTTTTTCGCCCTCGATTGATATGGGCAGCGACCTGTTCTTCGCTGATCTGCTGGGCTTTCTGGCCGCTACGCTGCTTGGCGCAGTCTGGATATTCCTTCCCGGTGCGGGCCTTGCACGCCTTGTCGCCCTGACCGGGCAGGATATGGGGCGTGGCTGGCCGAGGATCGGCTGGTCGCTACTACTGGCCTTCACGCTGATGCCCGCGATCGACGCGCTGCTGGTCCGTGCCGGCGGCATGATGGCGATGGCGGGCCTGCACGGCCTGCTTGCCATCTACGGCCTGCTGCGCCCCCGCCTGCTATGGCCGGACCGGATCGCTGACTGGCGGATTGCGGTGCCAATGTTGCTGCCGTGGCTGGGGATCGTCGGCTTCGATTTTGTCGATTTTCCGACCGGCGACAATCTCAACCAGTCGCTGCTCGATCTCGATCTCGTCAAACATGCCGCCGTCACCAGCGCGATCGCCCGTGAAGGCCTGCCCTTCGCCGATCCGTTTTTCGCCCGGCCCGGCTATGTCGGCTATTATTATTATTATTATCTCTGGCCTGCCCTGCTGCACTGGTCGAGCGGCTTGCTGATCAATGCGCGCATGGCCTTTGCCGGTTCGGTCTTCTGGACGGGGCTGGCCTTTGTATCGCTGCTGTGGCGGATCAGCGCGGATGGCGGGCTGATCCGGCCCGGTCGCGTCAAGGCTTTCATGGGCCTGATCCTGCTCTTCTGCTTCGTGTCCGGCGCGGACATGATCGTCATGCTCCTGCGGCTACTTGTGACCGGCCGGGTCGAGGCGCAAAGCGACTGGTGGAATGTCGCGGTCAACTTTGCCGTGCATTCGACGCTCTGGGTGCCGCATCATCTGACCGCGATGATCGCGGCATGGGGTGCGATGCTATTGCTGGCGCGCGCGCAAGGGACGTCGCAGCCGGGACGATGGGCGCTGGCGGCGGCGGCCGGTGCCGGGATCGCCACCTGCTTCGGATCGTCGGTATGGATGATGCTGACAATCGCGCCGGTGCTGGCGGGCTGGGGATGTATCGCGATCCTGCGACGCGATCCCCTGCTTCCGCTAGCGGGCATCGTCGCGCTGGCGATGGCATCGGTGCAGATCGCCGATCTGATCGCCTTCCGGCATGACAGCGGTCTACCGATCGCGCTCAATATCCGCCCCTTCACCGTGCTGCTGCCCGAAGGCGGCGCATGGACATGGCTGCATCTGGCATTGCTGCCGCTCAATTACGGTATCGAGTTCGGCATCTTCGGCGTCGGTGCGATAGCCTGTCTGCGATCCGGGCAGCACCGATCCGGCAAAATCGTCCAAAATCTACTGGTCGCCAGTGCCCTATCATCGCTGCTGGTCGCGACTTTCCTCAAGTCCACGATCCTGAACAATGATCTGGCCTGGCGGTCGATCTGGTTCGCGCAGTGCGCAGCGATGATCTGGACCGCCGCCTGGCTGCAAGGCCCGACGCCACGACTGCGCGATCACCCAAGGATGATGATCCTGCTGGGGCTGGGGATGCTGGCCGTCGCCTGGGATGTCGTCGGGATGCGATTGATCCGGCCGCCTTATGTCGCCACCAGCTTCAGCGAACTGATCAGCCCGCGCGCCGATGATGACGATCAGCGGCGGCTTTATGAATGGGCCGCCCATGCCCTGCCCCTGACGGATGTGATCCAGCATAATTCGGCGCTGCACAGGCGCATCTTCAATTTCGGCCTCTATGGCGTGCAGCGTACCGGCGTATCCGATCGCGAAGCCAATCTGTTCGGCGCGTCGCCGGACGCGGTGCGCCAGCGCGTCGCCCTGTTGCGGCCGATCTTCGAGACGCACTTGTCGCCCGGGGATATCCGCCGTCGGGCGGAGGCAGCCGGTGTCGATCACCTGCTTTTCGCATCCGTCGACCCGATCTGGCGCAAGATAGGTGGGCCACCCGAAGGCCTGCATTGCGAACGGCGGGAGCCGCTGGCCTGTATGGTTGCCGTGAAGGATATAGGATCATGACCGCCACGCTACGCGCTTTGGGGATATTGGCGCTGATCTATCTGGCTGCGCTAACGGCCGGGTTCCTGCTCTATATCGGCCTGATCGCTTCGCCCTTGCTAGGGTCTGTTCCGCTGCTCTTCTATCGCGGGGTGGCGATCGCCTTTATCGGCGCGCTGCTGCTGATAGCCCTTCTGGCAATCGCCGCGCGCCGGATCGCTGCGCTCGATCTATCGACCGTGATCGGTGCGGCGGCCCTGTCGCTGGCGTTCAATATCAGCTTCCTGATCGTCTTTCCCGTCACCTTCGACCGGTCGATCACCATGTTCCTGCTGGCCCGAATCGAAAGGCAGGACGGGCAGTTGACGCCGCCCATGCTGGAAGAGGTATTCGTGCGCCAATATCTGGGCGACCTGCATCAGATCGACCGGCGGGTGCGCGAACAGACGCTGTCGGGCAACATCGTCCAGCGGGACGACGGGCGGATCGAACTGACCGCGCAGGGGCGCCGGCTGCTGTCGGGCGCGCGGACGATCGGCGGCTGGTTCGGCGCCGATCCCCGTTTCGTGACGGCGCCAGACTCAGGCTTTCCAGCGCATTAGCCATTTGTCAAAGTTTCCATCCTATTCACCTTCATCATCCTATGATCGGCCCTTCCCAGCGCGGCAGGGCCGAAAGAGACAGAGCGGCGGAGACCTATGAGCGCCTTTGGACGGAAAAATGGACCTGCCGGGATCAAGTCCGGCTTCGGCGTGGCCCGGCCGATGCAGGGCGGTGCGGCAGCCCGGGAAGAATTACCCCGCGGCGGCGACCAGTTTCCTCCCCTCGACATCGCTTCTCTGCCGGGCGAAGCGCCCTTCGATCCGCTGGCCGCACCCACCAGCGCGATGCAGCGGAATGCCGACGCGATGTCGCGCCTGTCCGACCGCGCGAATGCCGAACATGTGCCCGACGCTGGCCCGCAAGGTTTCGAAGCGAGCGTCCACAAGATCAAGGAACAGGTGCTGCCCCGCCTGCTGGAGCGCGTCGACCCGGAAGCCGCCGCAACGCTGACAAAGGATGAACTGGCGGAGGAATTTCGCCCGATCATCATGGAAGTTCTGGCCGAACTGAAGCTGACGCTGAACCGGCGCGAGCAGTTCGCGCTGGAAAAGGTGCTGGTCGACGAATTGCTGGGCCTGGGGCCGCTCGAAGAATTGCTGTCGGACCCGGACGTGACCGACATCATGGTCAACGGCCCGGACCAGACCTATATCGAAAAGAAGGGCAAGCTCCAGATCGCGCCGATCAAGTTCCGCGACGAGGAGCATCTGTTCCAGATCGCGCAGCGCATCGTCAGCAAGGTCGGCCGCCGCGTCGACCAGACCACGCCGCTGGCCGACGCCCGCCTGCCCGACGGCTCTCGTGTCAACGTGATCGTGCCGCCGCTGTCGCTGCGCGGCACGGCCATCTCCATTCGTAAATTCTCGGCCAAGCCGATCACCATCGACATGCTGGCCGGTTGGGGCGCGATGAGCCCCAAGATGGCGACGGCGCTGAAGATCGCGGGCGCCTGCCGGTTCAACATCGTCATTTCCGGCGGTACGGGTTCGGGCAAGACGACGATGCTCAATGCCCTGTCGAAGATGATCGATCCGGGCGAGCGTGTGCTGACGATCGAGGACGCGGCCGAATTGCGGCTTCAGCAGCCGCACTGGCTGCCGCTGGAAACCCGCCCGGCCAATCTGGAGGGCAATGGCGCGATCACCATTGGCGACCTTGTCAAGAACGCCCTGCGTATGCGCCCTGACCGCATCATCCTGGGCGAAATTCGTGGCGCGGAATGTTTCGACCTGCTCGCCGCGATGAATACGGGCCATGACGGGTCCATGTGTACGCTGCACGCCAACAGCCCGCGCGAATGCCTGGGCCGTATGGAAAATATGATCCTGATGGGCGACATCAAGATTCCCAAGGAAGCGATTTCCAAGCAGATCGCCGACTCGGTCGACCTGATCGTGCAGGTGAAGCGCCTGCGCGATGGTTCCCGCCGCGTCACCAACGTCACCGAAGTCATCGGCATGGAAGGCGACGTCATCGTCACCCAGGAACTGTTCAAGTTCGAATATCATGACGAGGATGACAGCGGGAAGATCATCGGCGAATATCGGTCGATGGGCCTGCGCCCCTATACGCTGGACAAGGCCCGCATGTTCGGTTTCGATCAGCCTTTCCTGGAATCCTGCCTCTGAGGGAATAAAGTTCCCCTCCCCTGCGTAGACGTGGACTTGTCCATTATCGCAGGGGGTTCATCTTGTTTCGACGAAGCACACGCCATCCCGTCCGCCACGGGGTGGCGTTTCTGTTTATCGGCCTCTGGTCGCCCGCAGAGGCCCAGACCGATTATCCTGACGTTCCCGAACCGATGATATTCGACATGATGCGCCCGCTCGGTGCGAAGCGGGGCGAGCTTGAGGCGAACGCGCTGGCCACGACGCCGCTTTCCGGTTCCGACAAGACCGTCCAATGGGCGCCGGAGGTGGAATATGCGGTGGCCGACGGCTTCGCGATCGAAGGCGAATTGCCGTTCGAGGATGGCAAGCTGGTCGATCTGAAATTGGGTCTTCAGGCGGCGTTCGGTGCGTTCAATGGCGGCCGCAGCGCCCATGGCGTGCAATATCTGGGCATCTATAACCGCGAGGCCCGCCATTATCGCAGCAGCTTCGCCTATATGCTGGCGCATCGCTACAATGCCCGCTGGAGCAGTATCTCGATGGCCGGTCTGGGGGATATCTCCTTTTCGGGCGGACATGGCCGCAACAGTGCGATCGTTAACCATTCCCTCTTCTATGATAGTCGCGATGGACAGGTACTGGGGCTGGAACTCAATTATCGCGGCGGATCGGACGGCTATGTCCTGGTCATGCCGCAAATCCACCAGCAACTGGCCGAAAAGGTCAACGTCCAGGCTGGACTGGGCGCGGAACGGCCCCATGGCGGCACTGTCCGGCCCAAGGCAGGGATCAGGCTGATCCGGGAATTCTGACGCAAAAGGAAGCGCTTGTCAGGCCGGTGCGGAGCGGGCACATCGGGCGCCATCATAATCATGATATAAGGAGTGCCCGATGCGCCTTTCCGCCATGTTCGCTGCCGCAATGGTCCTGCCAATGGGCGTCGCCGTCGCCCAGCATGCCAGCCATCACAAGGCCGTGGACCCGATCGCGACGGCCATCGCCGCGCCCAGCCGCACGCCGACCAACGTCGTTCGCGACACATATCGCCACCCCGCCGAAACGCTTGCCTTCTTCGGTGTGACACCGACTGCGACAGTTGTGGAATATGCGCCGAGCGGCGGCTGGTATACGGAAATCCTGGCGCCGTTGCTGCGGGACAAGGGCACTTTCTATGCCTTGCAACCGTCCGGCCGCTATCTGGACGGGTACAAGACCTTTCTTGCCGCCAAACCGGACGTCTATGACAAGGTGAAGCTGGTCCCTTTTCCCGAGGAAACCGCCAGCATCCCCGCCAATAGCGTCGACACTGTGCTGACGTTCCGCAATGTGCACAATATGGTCATGGGCGGAACCGAAGGCACGACCTTCAAGGCCTTTTTCGATATGCTCAAGCCCGGCGGCACGCTGGGCGTCGTCGACCATCGGTTGCCGGAGGATCGCGACACGGCGCTGGAAAAGAGCAGCGGCTATCTGAAAGTATCGACCATCCGCCGGATCGCGGAAGCCGCCGGCTTCGAATATGTCGGCGCGTCGGAAGTGAATGCCAATCCCAAGGATAGCGCCGACTGGCCCAAGGGCGTGTGGACGCTGCCGCCGACGCTGAGCCAGAAGGATGTCGACAAGGACAAATATCTGGCCATCGGCGAAAGCGACCGCATGACGCTGAAATTCCGCAAGCCGACGAAATAGGCCTCAATTATCCCTTCCCCGGTTGCGCCATCGTGCAACCGGGTTAGAGCGGCGGCGTGACCTCCGCCGCATCTTCTTCCCGCCCTCATCGGCCCATGCTGGCCATCGGTCTGCGCCTGATCGCGGTGCTCTGTCTGTCGATCATGTTCGTGAGCGGGCGGATCGCCAGCGAGCGGGGCGTCAATCTGGTCGAGACGGTCTTTTACCGCCAGTTGATCGCGCTGCCGGTCGTATTCGCGTGGATCGCTTACACAACAGGCCCTTCCGCCATCAAGACCCGGCGGATCGGCGTGCATGCCACCCGCATGGCCATCGGCCTGATCGGCATGATGCTGAATTTCCTGTCCTATATCCTTCTGCCGCCAGCCGAAGCGGCCACGATCGGTTTCACCATGCCGATCTTCGGAACGATCCTGTCCGCGCTGATACTGCGCGAAGCGACGGGCATGCATCGCTGGGCGGCGGTGCTGATCGGTTTTGCGGGCGTGCTGGTGATGGTCCGGCCGGATGCAGGCCATTTCCCCTTGCACGGTGTGGCCGTCGCCATCACCGCTGCCCTCGTCACGGCCAGCGTCAGTCTGGTCCTGCGCGAACTGGGGCGGACGGAAAGCGCGGGCGTGGTCGTATTCTGGTTCACTTTGCTGTCGATGGTGCCGCTGGGCATCGCCATGCCCTTTTACGCGCAGGCGCATGATGCGACGACATGGGGCTGGCTGCTAACGATCGGCGTGGTCGGCGGTGTGGCGCAGATCTGCCTGACGGCCGCCTTGCGCTGGGGGCCGGTATCGGTGGTGCTGCCGATGGATTATAGCGCGATCATCTGGACTACGCTGCTGGGCGTGGCGATCGGTCAGGGCTGGCCGATGGCGACCACCTGGATGGGGGCAGCGCTGATCGTGGGGAGCGGCCTTTATATTGCCTGGCGCGAACATGTCCGCGCCAGGCAGATGCGGATCAGCCCAGCAGTTCCGCGTCCAGACTGATATCCGCCTTCAGCAGCTTGGATATCGGGCAATTGGCCTTCGCCTTGCCCGCCAGCTCCTGAAAGGTCGCGTCATCGGTGCCGGGGATCGTCGCCTTGAGCGTCAGCTTGCTGGCGGTCACGGCAAACCCATCGTCCAGCTTCTCCAGCGTTACGACGGCGCTCGTCTCCATCTTCTCCGCCGTGAGGCCCGCTTCGCCCAGGATCAGCGACAGCGCCATGGTGAAGCAGGAGGCATGGGCGGCGGCGATCAGTTCTTCCGGATTGCTGCCCGGCTGCCCTTCGAATCGCGTGGCGAAGCCATAGGGATAGGCGTCCAGCGCGCCGCTCTGGGTGGAGATGGCGCCCTTCCCGTCCTTCAGGCCTCCCGTCCAGACTGCCGAACCGCTGCGATTGATCTTCATAGCCAAAGCTCCTTCAGGTGAAGCGGAGGAACCCCGGCGGTCCCCCATGGTTGCATGCTAATAGAGCATTTCATGCAGGAGAGTGACAATGACCGACCTGACTCTTGAAAATCGTGGCGACCTGATCGCATCCGACCGGGTGGAGGGCACCGCCGTCTATAATCGCCAGGGTGAGCATCTGGGCAAGATATCCAACTTCATGGTCGACAAGGTGAGCGGACAGGCGCGCTATGCCGTGCTGTCCTTTGGTGGCTTTCTGGGCGTTGGGAATGATCATTACCCCCTGCCCTGGTCGATGCTGAACTATGACAAGGCGCAGGGTGGCTATGTCATCGATCTGGACAAGCAGTTGCTGGACAATGCGCCCCGCCACGGGCTGGACCAGCGGCCCGACTATGACGATGCCTATGGCCGCAACGTCTATCAATATTATGGCCTGATCTATCCCTGGTGATCTGTCCATAACCAGTTCGAACAGCCCGGCGACACCCTGTCGCCGGGCTGTTTGCACGACTGATCGCCGCGCTTTTCCGATTGCCTAACTTTCACCACATTTCACCGCTTGCCCATTGTCTACCAGATGAATAGAATTATTGTCAGACCCTCGACATAGAGGATGAGGACCAGACCATGGAGCGATTCGGTTTTTCGAGTGACACGCGCCAGCCGGTCATACTGACCATCCCAGGCCTGAATAATAGCGGGCCGGGACATTGGCAGACATTGTGGGAGGAAAAGCGGGGCGACTGCGAACGGGTCGACCTGGGCAGTTGGGCCAGTCCCAACCGCAATGCCTGGGTGACACGCCTGGACGCCGCCATCCGACAGGCCAATGGGCCGGTCATATTGGCCGCGCATAGTCTGGGCTGCATGGCCGTCGCCTGGTGGGGCGCGCTTCAGAGCCAGGCCTATGGCTGGCCGGTGACAGGCGCGCTGCTGGTCGCGCCACCCGATTGCGACCGGATGGAAACGCCCGAGACGATCGGCGGCTTCGGCCCCACGCCGCGCGCGCAACTGCCCTTCCCGTCCATATTGGTCGGCAGTCGCGACGACCCCTATATCTTCTTCGAGCGCGCCCACAGCATGGGCAAGAATTGGGGCAGCGAGTTTGTCGACGCAGGCTATGCCGGGCATATCAACGCGGATTCCGGTCTTGGCGACTGGCAGTTCGGCCAGTCGCTACTGGAACGCCTGATCGACAATGCGCAGGAGCAGGCATCGGCGATGCGCCAGATGCGGCCGGCCATCCCGCTGGCGCAGCAGGATCGCAAGCCGACCCGCGCGGCGATGCATCCATAACAGGCTCACCCCCGAGGGGCGCGACAAGACAAACTTGCGCGCCCCTTATATTTGCTTTTTTGTCTATCTTTGAAGTTGAGATACTAAGGCGAAAGAGGGTTATATGAACGAACACAGACCAATAGACATTCGCCACGGCCGCACCGAAGGGCAGCGCGCCGACATCAGCGTCAGCATCGACAAGGTGCGCGACGTGCTGGAGGGGCTGCGCTTCGGATCGATCACGCTGACCGTCCATGACGCGCGCGTGGTCCAGATCGATGTAACGGAAAAGACGCGCCTCAGCGCAAGCTGAACAATTTATCACAGGGGCGCGAGAGGGTTACGGGTCGATAGCGACCCAAAGGCGGTATGGGGTGAGCCGTCGATACATAGCATCATTCCCGACTGTGTCGGCCCAGCCCGAATAACCGGGATGGCCGCAACCAAAGATCACCGGACCGCCGGATATAAAGGGGAATATCATGATTGCGCGTTTCCTGTTGCTCGCCAGTGCGGCGAGCGCCTCCATCATCACGCCCAGCGCCTTTGCGCAGGACGCGACGCCTCAGCCCGCAGCGGACGAACTGCAATCGGCCAATACGCGTGGCGATGTGATCGTCGTGACCGCACGCCGCCGTCAGGAAACCGCACAGGAAGTCCCGCTGGCCATTTCTGTCGTCAAGGGCGACAGCATCGAGGCGACCGGCAACTTCAACATCGTGAAGCTGCAACAGCTCGCCCCGACATTGCAGGTCTACACGACCAATCCGCGCAACACGTCAGTCAATATTCGCGGCCTGGGCGTGCCATTCGGCCTGACCAGCGACGGCTTCGAACAGGGCGTTGGCATCTATGTCGACGATGTCTATAACAGCCGTGTCGCCGCCGCGACGTTTGACTTTCTCGACGTCAGCCAGGTGGAAGTGCTGCGCGGCCCGCAAGGCACTCTGTACGGCAAGAACACCACCGCCGGCGCGATCAACATCACGACCAACCAGCCGACCTTCGATTTCGAAGGCCGCGCCGAACTGACCGTGGGCAACCTCAATTACAAGCAGGCCAAGGCCGCTATTTCCGGCCCCTTGTCGGAAACGATCGCCGCCCGCATCGCGGTCGCCGCGACCACCCGCCGCGGTACGCTCTATAATGTGACGAGCGAGCGCTGGATCAATGAGCAGGACAATCTGGGTATTCGCGGCCAGTTGCTGTTCAAGCCCAGCGAAGATTTCAGCATCACCCTGTCGGGCGACTACAGCAAGCAGGATCCCGAATGCTGCGGCACGACCTTCGTGCGCGTCGGCAAGACCCAGCGTCCACTCAACCGTCAATATGACGCACTGGCCGCTGCGCAGGGCTATGTCGTGCCCAGCCGCAATCCCTATGACCGTCTGACCGATCTCGACTCCAACCTGAACGCCGGTAACAAGATCGGCGGCGTGTCGGCCAAGATTAAATGGGATGTCGGCCCGGGCACGTTGACGTCCGTCACCGCCTGGCGCTTCTGGGACTGGAAGCCGGAAAATGACCGCGACTTCACCGGCCTGTCGATCGTCTCGCGCTCGCAGAACCCATCGCAGCAGGACCAGTATAGCCAGGAATTCCGCTACAATTACGAAAGCAAGGATGTCGACTTCGTCTTCGGCCTGTTCGGCTTCAAGCAGCGGATCGACACGCAGGGCACCGAACAGCAGGGCGACGATGCGGCCCAATGGAGCCTTGCGCCCTCCACCGATCCGACCAACCCCGCCAATATCCCGGCGACGTTGTCCGGCCTGACCGCCAGCAACACCCAGTATCTTAAAGCCGACAGCGCAGCCCTGTTCGGCCAGCTGAGCTGGAAGGTGACGGATGCCCTGACCATCCAGCCGGGCCTGCGCCTCAACTATGACAAGAAGTCCGGTTTCTACCAGCGCGTCGTCACCAACGCGCAGGGTCAGGCGATCAGTTGCACCACGGTCGCGGAACCCGGCACCATCAAGGGCACGACCCAGCAGTGCGGGGTCTATCAGCCGCAGATCAGTTCGCCGTCGGACAGCGCCTGGAACTTCACTTACGACTTCAACGTCAACTACAAGGTCGCCCGCGACGTTCTGGCCTATGCGACCTATGCCAAGAGCTTCAAGACGCTGGGTATCAACCAGAACGGCCTGCCGCTCAACGCCGACAATACCGTCAATTATGACGCCAGCACGGTGAAGCCGGAATCGGTCAATCATTATGAGCTGGGCCTCAAGACCCAGTTCTGGGACCGCCGCGCCACCTTCAACCTCACCGCCTTCCGCACGGAGATCAAGAATTTCCAGGCGACCGTGAATGGCGGCCAGTTCGGCACCGTGCGCGGCTATCTCGCCAACGCCGAAAAGGTGCGCTCGCAGGGTATCGAGGCGGACTTCAAGGTGGTTGTGAGCGACCGCTTCACCGCTTATGCGAATGGCGCCTATACAGACGCCAAATATAAGAAGTTCACCAATGCCCCCTGCCCGCCCGAACTGTCCGGAGGCACATTGCAGGCGAGCGGTGCCACACCGGATTATTCGCAACCCGGCGTGCCGGGCGCCCTCAGCCCGCGTCAGTGCGACATTTCGGGTCAGGATCTGCCCGGCGTGTCCAAATGGGCCTTCTCCTACGGCGCGGAATATAATGTTCCCGTCACGCTACTGGCGAAGGAAGGCCAGGTCTATCTGGGCGTCGACGGCAATTACCGCTCGCACTGGAACAGCAACGCCTCGCCGTCCATCTATACCGAGGTGAAGGGCTATGCGCTGACCAACGTCCGCGCCGGCTTCCGAGGCGAAGGGTTCGACGTCTTCGGCTGGGTCCGCAACGCCTTCGACGTGAACTATATCGAGAATCTCCAGGTCGCGCCGGGCAATACCGGCTTGATCGCCGGCCAGGTCGGCGACCCGCAGACCTGGGGCGGCACGATCAAGTTCAGCTTCTGATCGGATTTTCTGATGTCGGACGGGGCGGCAGCGATGCCGCCCCGTTTGTGTTGGGTGCCAAGACAGACTATATATGGTCCGAATTTGTTCGAGGGCCGAAATGATGCGCTATTCCACCCGGATCAAGCCGATCAGCTATTTCAAGGCTAATGCCGCCGAAGTGCTGGCAGAGCTGAACGACGGCGCCGAACCGATGATCCTCACCCAGAATGGCGAGGCGAAGGCAATCATTCAGGATATCCGGTCCTATGAAAAGACGCAGGAAACTTTGGCGATGCTAAAGATACTGGCGCTGGGGATGCAGGATATCGAAGCAGGCCGTGTCAGACCGGCACGGGAGGTCTTTGAAGAGATCAAGGCGAACCGTCGCAAGAATAATGGCTGAAAAACGCTATCTGGTTGACATCACCCGAGGCGCTGCCAGCGATCTGGACGCCATCCATGCCTATGCGGCAGATCAGCGCTCACTGGATGAGGCCGATGCGCTTCTCGACGCCCTTTATGGCCGTGTAGAAACGCTGGAACATTTTGCGCTACGCGGCAGCATGGTCCCGGAAGCAGCGGAAGTCGGCAATTGGGAGATGCGGCAGATTCTGCATTTGCCTTATCGCCTTATCTATCAAGTTTCTGAGGATAGGGTCGCGATCATAGCGATCGTGGATGGCCGACGCGACGTGCAGACACTTTTGAAAGGGCGCCTGCTGGATCCATAGAGCCAGAGTCGCCGCACCCGCATTTGCGCCCTGCCCCGCGCTGGGCTAGACCGCGCGCCATGTCCACGACCTTCACGCTCGACACCGCGACCAGCCGCGCCAACCCCACCCCCGCGCCGATGAAGCGCCTGACCGTGCCTGCCATCCAGCGGCGCAAGTTCGAAGGGAAGACGCAGGAACCGCTGGTCATGCTGACCGCCTATACGGCACGTCAGGCCCAGTTGCTCGATCCGCATTGCGACATGCTGCTGGTGGGTGATTCGCTGGGTCAGGTCATCTATGGCCTGCCCTCCACCCTGCCCGTCACGCTCGACATGATGATCGCCCATGGCGCCGCCGTGGTACGTGGCAGCTATCATAGCGTCGTTCTGGTCGATATGCCCTTCGGCAGCTATGAAGCCTCCCCGCAACAGGCCTTCGCCAGCGCCAGCCGCATCATGGCGGAAACCGGCGCAGCCGGCGTGAAGCTGGAAGGCGGCGTTGCCATGGCCGAAACGATCAGCTTCCTGACCCAGCGCGGCATCCCGGTCATGGCCCATATCGGGCTGACGCCGCAGGCGGTGAATGCCCTTGGCGGCTATGGCGCGCGCGGCAAGAGCCAGGAAGAACATGCCAAAATATTGGGCGATGCCCGTGCCGTAGCGCAGGCTGGCGCCTTTTCCATGGTGATCGAAGGGGTGATGGAGGATATTGCCATCGCCGTCACTGACAGCGTCGACGTGCCGGTCATCGGCATCGGCGCATCGGCCCGGTGCGATGGTCAGGTGCTGGTCACGGAGGACATGCTGGGCATGTTCGAACGCGTGCCCCGCTTCGTGAAGCGGTACGATAATATCGCTGAAACAATCGGTAATGCGGCGCAACGTTATGCCGCAGATGTCCGTGACCGGACATTTCCGACAGAAGAACAGGTCTATCGCCCTAAAAAGTGATTTGCCTGTGGCATAAGCGCCGCTATTGATCGCGCCTTCCGGCAGATATTTCTGACCCATTTCTCGGAGAATCCCGTGGCCCTCACGCCGCAAAACAGCGAAGCCTTCATGCGCGAGGTCGACGAAGCGGTTCGGCAGGACCGCCTTCTGACCTATTGGGAGCGCTATGGCCGCCTGACGCTGGCCGCTATCATCCTGGCCCTGGCCGCTTTTGGTGGCTGGCTCTATTGGCAGCATTATAGCAAGACCCAGTCCGAAGCCGTGTCCGAGAAGATGGACGCCGTGCTGACCACGGCTGCGGGCGGTGGCACGCCCGATGCCAAGGAACTGGACACCCTGGCCGATGCAAGCCAGCCGGGCTATCGCGCCTCCGCCCTGCTGACCAAGGCGGGTCTGGCTGCGCGCAAGGGCGACAGCAAGGCGGCGATCGCCGCCTATGCCGCCATGGCCGCCGACAGCAAGCTGGACCAGCCCTATCGTGATCTGGCGCTCATTCGCCAGACCGCGCTGGAATTCGATACGCTCAAGCCACAGCAGGTGGTCGACCGGCTGAAGCCGCTGGCGATCGAGGGTGCGCCCTGGTTCGGCAGCGCCGGAGAACTGGTTGCGCTGGCCTATGTAAAGATGAACAAGACTGACCTGGCCGGCCCGATGTTCGCCGCCATGGCCAAGGACGCCAATGTACCGGAGTCGATCCGTTCACGCGCGCGTCAGATGGCCGGTGTCATGGGCATCGATGCGGTCGAAATTCCGACCGAAACCACCGAAGGATGATCGAGCGGATGGCAAGCATGAAGATGGGCCGTGCAGTAACGATGGCGGCTCTGGTCGCCTTGCTGGCGGGTTGCGGCATCGTCGGTGGCAAAAAGGGTGGTCCCAAGACTCCGGTTCTGGGCAACCGCGTATCGATCCTGAGCAACGAACAGGGTGTCGAGGTCGAGCCTTCGCTGGCCGACGTGCCGGTCAGCCTGCCCGCGCCCTATGTCAATGACGCATGGGCGCAGCCGGGCGGCGATCCGTCCAAGGCGATGGGCCATGTGTCGCTGGGCGGTTCGCCAAGCCAGGTCTGGAGCACCAAGATCGAGGGGAGCACGCCACAGGCGCGCCTCGCCGCTTCGCCGGTCGTATCAGGCGGCAAGCTGTTCGTGACCGACGCAGGTGCCCATGTCATCGCCTACGATGCGGCCAGTGGGTCCAAGCTGTGGCAGACCAGCCTGCCGTCCGAAGGCAAGGGCAATGGCCGCGCGCTGTTCGGTGGCGGCGTGAGCGTACTGGGCGATCGCCTGTTCGCCAGCACCGGCCTGGGCGACGTATTCGCGCTCAATGTCGCGGATGGATCGATCATCTGGAAGAAGCATCCGGGCGGCCCGTTGCGCGGCGCTCCGACGCTGGAAAATGGCCATGTCTATGTGATGGGTCAGGACAATCAGATCTTCGCAATCAACCAGAGCGATGGTGAAACCCAGTGGACCGATAGTGGCACGCTGCAAGTGACCGGCATTTTCGGTGTGGCCGCCCCGGCCGCTGCGCAGGGTACGGTGATCGCGGGCTATAGCTCGGGTGAAATCACGGCCTATCGTTATGAAAATGGCCGCAGCCTGTGGGGCGATGCCCTGTCGCGCACCAGCATTTCGACGGCGGTGGCGACGCTGACCGATATCGATGCCGATCCGGTTATCGATCGTGGCCGCGTGTTCGCCATCGGTCAGGGTGGCCGCATGGCCAGCTATGAACTGACCAGCGGCCAGCGCCTGTGGGAAATCAATATTGCGGGTATTTCGACCCCGGCCGTCGTCGGCGAATGGGTGTTCGCCGTAACCAGCGACGCCCGCCTGCTCTGCGTCGCGCGCGCCACCGGCAAGATCCGCTGGGTCAGCCAGTTGCGCCGCTGGCAGAAGGAAAAGAAGAAGGACAAGGCGATTCGCTGGACCGGCCCGGTTCTGGCCGGTGGCAAGCTGATCGTCGTGTCGACGCGCGGCGAAATGGTCTATGTCGATCCGGCCAGCGGTAACGTCCAGTCGACCGTCGATATGGACAAGCCGATGTCGCTATCCCCGATCGTCGCCAATAATATGCTTTATATTCTGGCGGACGATGGAAAATTGACAGCGTTCCGCTAAGAGCGACAAATATGCTAAGCGCTACTCCCGTGCAGGCCCTGCCTGCGCGGGAGTAGCGCGTTTGATCGGTTTGAATTTTTGGAAGGAATACGGGCATGCTGCCCACGGTAGCTATCGTCGGACGTCCCAATGTGGGCAAGTCCACCCTGTTCAACCGTCTGGTCGGCAAGAAACTGGCGCTGGTCGACGATCAGCCCGGCGTGACGCGCGATCGGCGGGAGGGCGAGGCAAGCCTGCTCGGCCTGGACTTCACGATCGTCGACACGGCCGGTTATGAGGATGAGGACGCCAACTCCCTGCCCGGCCGCATGCGCATGCAGACGCAGGCTGCCGTGGACGATTGCGACGTCGCCTTGTTCATGATCGATGCCCGCGCCGGCATTACCCCGCTGGACGAGGAAATCGCCCGTTGGCTGCGCGCCAACGACACGCCGGTCGTCCTGATGGCCAACAAGGCGGAGGGCAAGGCGGCCGACGATGGCGTCATGGAATCCTTCAGCCTGGGTCTGGGCGAACCTATCCCCTTTTCCGCCGAACATGGCCAGGGGCTGGCCGACCTGTTCCAGGCACTGCTGCCCCTTCTCGATCGCGAAGAGTTTCAGGCGGACGAGAAGGAATTTTACGAAGACGAGGAAAGCGCGCCGCTGAAGCTCGCCATCGTCGGCCGCCCCAATGCGGGCAAGTCCACGCTCATCAACAAGTTTCTGGGCGAAAACCGCCTGCTGACCGGACCGGAAGCCGGCATCACGCGCGACAGCATCGCCGTCGACTGGATATGGACCGACCGCGAAGGGCTGGATCGTCCCGTTCGACTGATCGACACGGCCGGGATGCGCAAGCGCGCGAAGGTGCAGGAAAAGCTGGAAAAGCTGGCGGTGTCGGACGGCCTGAACGCTGTGAACTTCGCCGAAGTCGTCGTGCTGATGATCGATTCCACCCGTGGCCTTGAGGCGCAGGATCTGCGCATCGCGGACAAGGTGCTGGAAGAAGGTCGCGCCCTCGTCGTCGCGCTGAACAAATGGGACACGGTGGAACATGGTTCCGCTTTGTATCAGGGCATCAAGCAGGCGCTGTCCGATGGTCTGGCGCAGGTGCGCGGCGTGCCGATCATGACGATTTCCGGAGCGACCGGAAAGGGTCTGGACGACCTGATCCAGGTCGCCTTCGAAACCCGGACCGCCTGGTCGAAGCGCGTATCGACCGGCATCCTCAATCGCTGGTTCGAAACCGCGCTGGAAGCCAATCCGCCGCCAGCGCCGGGCGGCAAGCGGATCAAGCTGCGCTACATCACCCAGAACAAGACGCGGCCGCCGACGTTCGTGCTGTTCGGCACGCGGCTGGACGATCTGCCCGAAAGCTATCGCCGCTATCTGGTGAACGGCATCCGCAAGGAACTGGGCTTTGGCGCGGTGCCGGTGCGACTGACGCTGCGCAGTCAGAAAAACCCTTACGCGACCAAATAAGCACGATGGCGGCCGACATGCTGCATGTGAACGCCAGGGGCATGAAATGTCCCTGGCCTGCCCTGCGCGCGGCGCGCGCCATGCGGGAGGCGGACGCCATCCTGATCGAGGCTGATGATCCGATCGCCCCCAGCGAACTGGAAGCGCTCGCCCAGCAGCAAGGATGGGCCTTTGCGGCGCTCGACGCCTGCCACTTTTCGCTCCGACGGACGATCTGATCGATCATTCAAATCCGTTGCGCGCTGCGACCCTTTAACCCCCTGTTTAGAGGATGCAACGGAAATCCGCGAGTCGCGGGCCGGTTTTGTTTTGGTTTGAAGAATCACCGTTCGTTCGCCTCCCACTTTGACATGGCCCTGATCGCCAATTTTCGCTGATCGCGCAGCTTGGCGTAATGCTCCACGACCTGAAGTGTCTGGCCGCTAATCGCTGCCGTTTGAGCGACGGTGCACCCCGCTTCCAGAAGCGCATTCACGGCATTCTTGCGCAGTCCATGCGGCACGACGTCATGGCCTCGCTCCTTCGCCCACGCCTGCACATAGTGGCGCAGGGTGCTGACAGTTATGGCCGAACCGCGAGCCGTTATGATGATCGGGCCGATCTGTCGGCCGGCCTTTCCGATCTCAGCCGCAAGCAAGGCATGAACCGGGATATCCAGTTCCTTGCCGGTCTTTTGCTGGCGAACGAAGAGCGTGCCATCCTTGATGTCTGCGAACTTCATCCGCACGACGTCACCGATTCGTTGGGCGGTGTAATAGAGCAGATGGACAGCCAGCCTGATCCTGTCATCGTCAGACGCCAGTGCCTCAGTCAGAAGTTCATCCGGCCAAGGCTGATGCTCGCCCAACTCGTTCAGTTCGATGTCCGAGCAGGGATCGGCGGTTATGTGGCCCCGGCTTCTCGCCCACTTGAACAGCGCGCGGGAGATTTTCAGGATCATGTTAGCTGCGGCTGGATGCTTTGCCCGCTTGTCGACCAACAGGACAATATCCGCGCGCGTCACCTCGTCGGCTGGGGCCATGCCAAGCATCGTTTCCAGTTCGCCCAGATAGATGTCATAAATGCGCTTCGATCCGGCCGCTAGTTTGGTGTATTTCTGACTGAGGCGGTACAGCCCGATCATGGCAGTCACAGTCATCTGCGCCGCCGCGTTCGCCCGCCGGGTCCGGTGGCCCATCATTGCGGAATAGGCCGCTCCGAACGCGGTCTTGTCCGATATATCTGGCAGGCGCGTGAATATCTTCTTGCCGCGCTCGTCAGACGTGCCGGTATCGAAATACCAATAGCGGTGACCCTTGCTCACCGTCGTCTTGACGAACGGAAGGCCTGATTTCGATGTCCTAGCCATTGTAAAGGGGGCTGGCCTTTCTCCAGTCGCTCGCCTGGTGGCCGCCAGTCAGGCGCTCAACATAGTCGTCCAGCTCGACTCGGCTCCAGTGCAGGCCGTTGCCAAGCATGATCGGGTGCGGCAGGCGTCCACCAGCAATCTCGCGCTCCAACTCGGCCGCAGACAGGTCCAGATAGGCGCAAGCGGTCGTCCGCTTCATCATGCGCGGCCAGTTCGGGACGTGCACGCCCATCTCACCCCTCCCCTTTCAAAGCGGCGTCGATCGCGGGAAGCGCAGGAAGCGGCATCCAGTGGGTGGGGTTGATCGGGCGATTGTTTTCATCCCGCCAGCCCTTGGTTCGCGAGGATGGCGCAAAATACCAGCCAAGCCGGATGACCTTCGGGCGGATAAGGACCAGAACCTCGGTCATATCAAGTGGCGCGGTTTCTATCGGTTGCCAGCTAGACATGGCGGCAATCGACCGAATGCGATGGCGCGCGGCTTCTACGCAACCCTGCTCGTAGTCGCCGCGCCTATTGAACTCGTGCCATGAGGCCATGTGTCCGCCGATAGCTTCAGCCGCCACTTTGTCCGCCAGCGTCACACGCTCGATCATCGTCTGGTCAATCATGGGCGCTTCTCCAGATGCCAGCCATAAAGATCGCGGGTGGTCGAAGCTTGGCATCCGCACTCACGCCCATCACAGCAATAGGTTGCGTCGAGATCAACCTTCCACACTTCGGCCTTCCATTGCTCGAAAGCGCCGCGCATGAAAAAGGCCAGCACGCGCAGTTTGAAGATCAGGTCACTCATCCCCAGCCTCCGCTCTTGCGCGCAATGCGGCGGCGCATAGGGCGAGCGCGGGGGTGGCGGCCAGCCCATGCTCTGTGCTTTCCATGG
>NZ_FOGE01000050.1 GCF_900111125.1 Sphingobium sp. YR768 | reverse complement strand
GGCCTCGACCTACTCCGGGCGCGTATCATGGCATGACACCTGCACCGAATTTGCGGGAGCGCCCACTTTTGCGGAGAATTGCACGACCGATGACAGATGCCTCTAAGCTAGCGAATATGGCTTATGGACGGGAGTATCCAACCGCCCTCACGAGTGCGACTTCAAGCGATACTCCTCGGCTTCGGAGGGAAATACACCGGATCGTACCTCTGCAGCATAGCCTGCCGCGGCGTCGCTGATCGTAGTGCGAAGGTCCGCGTAGCGCCGGACGAACTTTGGCGTCGTGTCGAACACGCCCAGCATATCCTCGGAAACGAGGATTTGGCCGTCGCAGGCATTGGAGGCACCAATGCCGATCGTTGGGCAGGAGACAGCGACAGTGATCTCTGCCGCCAGTTCAGGCGTCACGCCCTCCACCACAATTGCGATAGCTCCGGCCGCGTCTGTTGCCCGCGCCTCCGCTAGAACGCGCTCGCGCTCTTCCGCGCTACGGCCACGGGCCTTGAAACCGCCTTCTAAATGCACCGCCTGCGGCCGCAAACCCACATGGCCGATGACGGGGATGCCGCGCCCGGTCAGGAAAGCGATGCTGTCAGCCACCCCGTCTGCGGCCTCGACCTTCACCGCCTGCGCGCCCGTCTCGCACAGAGTACGCGATGCGGCAGCGAAGGCCTGTTCTGGAGAACGCTCGTAGCTGCCGAACGGAAGGTCCACCGCGACCAGCGCGTGCGAGCTGCCGCGCACCACGGCGCGACCGTGAAGGATCATCATGTCTAATGTTACCCCGACCGTCGTGGAAAAGCCATGGACCACCATGCCCAGGCTGTCCCCGACCAGCAGAAGGTCGCAATGCGGGTCCAAGAGCTGCGCCATCGGCGCGGTGTAGGCTGTCAAACAGACAATCTTTTCGCTGCCTTTGCGAGCGCGAAGCGACGGAACCGTGACGCGCCGGGAGACTGTTTGCTTGGACACCGTTCCTCCTTGTCGACAAGGCGCAGGACCGCCCCGCACGTTCATCTAATGAAGCATATAGCTACGATCACGTAGAATGTGCTTGCGAATGCGTTAGAGGCTTAGCTTCTTATTGGCATAAAACCACCTAAATGCCCAAATATGAAGCATCCTGCTCCACTTAAGTTAGGCGCCATCGATCAACGACTTCTACGGTCTTTCCAGGGGATGGTCGCTGCCCAGACAACGAGCTTGCGCGAGAGGCGGGGCTATTTCTGCCCACATGTGAACCCAGGGATGCGCACTGGAACATTCCTCCATCACGACAACGCATGCCGGTTGCTTAGTGAAAAATGATATAATCTCGGCGCGCGGGAGCTTGCGACGCAATACGGTCACACCGGCTTCGTCAACGCCGTGCACCTGTAATACCGTCTTGGCCAAATCGAGGCCGAGGGAAGCTGGTCGGCCTTCACGGTGATGAAGAGACAGCTTCCATCTGCGCCCTTTTCCACCCAGTCTCGAATCGAGAAGCCGTCTTCGGTGTCATCGAGATAACCGAAACTGCGCATGACCGATGCGAGTTCGGCCTGGATGCCGGCGGATGTCCGTTCGCCTTCGGTGCTGGTGAAAGCGGCGGCGTCCGTTCCCGTCACGAAAGCGGCAAGGTCTTTCAGTTTCGAGCGCAGCAGACGGTCGAGCAGTACCGATACATAGGTGTAGGCGCTTGCAAACGTAGCCGCCTCTGCTCGCAAACAGAGCAGATTGTTGCTCAGATTAGCCGAGGCGGCTCCCATGCTCCAGCCGCATGATTTCGGCCATATCGGCGATGGCGGACTGCACTATAATCTGGTCTGGCTCCACGGCGCCGGCACGCCCGACGCGGCGATGATCGAGCGCGCCCGCACGATCATCTTCGACACGGTCGTTCGCGAATATGGCGGCAGCTTCAGCCCGGAGCATGGCATCGGTCCGCGCAACATCGCCCATTATTCCCGCTGTGTGCCCGCCGGCGTGCGCCGCCTGGCCGGAGCAATCCAGCGCCTGGTGGCGCCTGTCCCGATGGGACGCATCGATTTCGGAATGGAGTAAGTGACTATGTCGAGTGACATGATGGGGTCGAGTGACCTGATGGCAGTCTATAACCGCGCGCCGGTGGAGGTGGAACGCGGCGAGGGTATGTGGTTGCATGCCACGGACGGCCGCAGTTTCCTCGACTGCGTGGCCAGCATAGCCACCAACAGCCTGGGCCATACCCATCCTGCCCTCGTCGCGGCGCTTATCTCGCCCGAAGACGTGATCCCCCCGCCAGGTAATATGATCATGTGGCGAGGATGGTCTTGATTCATGGACATCCAGCTCGGCGCGGCGCTCGCGATCTAGCCACTTGTGGGCAATTGAAAGGCCCGCCGGATGGGTACACTGGTCTTGGGATACCTGCGCGACAGATGGCCTGAGCCTTGGTTGAGATCGTCCGCGCCACAAGCCGCCAATAGGTCAAAGAATATGGCATCTATTCGATGGAAGACGTGGGTCGGCGATCGCGCCTTGCACGCTTCGTCCCGGCTTAATTCCTATGACGTCGCGGTCTATTCCGGCAATGGCGCGAAGCTCCCATAGCCGCCCCGGAAAAAGAGCAGCGGTTGTTCCGAGCGCACGATGTCGAGTTCCTGCACCCTGCCGAGGACGATGAAATGATCGCCCGCTTCATACACCTTGTCCAATATGCAGTCGATCCAGGCGACGACGTCGTCCAGAACGGGCGATCCATTCGCCGACAGACGATGGGACACGCCGGCGAACTTATCTTCACCCTTCACCGAGAAGCGACGGCAGACTTCTTTCTGGTCGCTTGCCAGGATGTTCACACAAAACCGCCCAGCCTGCTCGATCTGTGGCCAGCTGGACGAGGAAACGTCCGGGAAGAAGGCGACGAGCGGCGGGTCGAGGGAAACAGAAGTGAAGGATCCCACAACCATGCCCGCGTGGCGCCCTTCGGGAAGCGAAGCAGTGACCACGCAAACCCCTGTAGGATAATGCCCAAGGACGCTCCGATAGATCGCACTATCGATGATGGGGGCAATACTGATGGTCATCTGTCGCTCCAAATCGTTCATGTAAAGCCGCTGGCCAACTGCCCTTCTCCAGGAACTGGGTGAAGGCCTGCCGCGGAATTGACCAGCGCACCGCAGCTTTCGACCGCCGTCGCCGCCTGCCGGTTGCGGAAGTGATAATGGAAAGTGGTCAGGGAGAAGGACAGGTTCGTGCCGATATAGTGATAGCCCAGCTCCTGCGAGAGCAAATATTCATTTTTAAGCACCGTCTTCCCTTGACTCACCAGCGCGGCAAAGCTGCTCCGGCGCGCCTCCGATTGAGGGGCCGGCAGATAGTTATGGCCCCGACGCAATACATGCATGCACTTGAAGCCGATATCGACGCCCAGCAGCCCATCGCGGTCGGGATGCCCCTCCACTTGGATGGTGGCACGATCCTCCCTATCGCGCTCAGCCGCCCCATCCGCAGGTGTCCGAAGCAAAAGCGGCGCATGCAACAGAGATAAAATCCATCGTCATCGTCTCTCGTCCACTCCACATGGAGGGACAACGGACCCGCCGCCGACCCTCCCTACGCCGGTTTAGCCCGATCAGGTTCAGCGGGTCGTGTTCTGCTGATCACCTCTTAGCCGCGCATGAGCGGCCCCCGGGGATAGAAGAACTTTAGGCTGCCGTGTGCTTGGTAGGAAACATATCGAGCACCAAATATTCAGCCATGAGGCTGTCTACGCCAGTAAGCCGAACACCCTTTCCGCTAAGAAGTTAATTGGCCACTCTTACAACGCGCATGCCTCTCGGGCAGTCATATCACGTCGGCGAGACCCGTTGCTGCGCCGCAGCCATGCAAGCCTCTAGCTCGTCGCCAAAAACCAAAGCGCTCGTTGCAATCCGCTCCACGTTGCGCGCGGCCGCGCTTCCTAGATCGGCAACGAGCTCGATCGCTATCTTGGTTGCGCCGATTGCTTCGGGCGGCATCTCGGCGAGCGACTGGCAAAAGGCATCGACTTCCACATCGAATTCGGCCTGAGGGTAGACTGCGTGAACAAGGCCAATCGCTTCCGCCTTGGTCGCGTCGATTGTTTTGCCGGCGATGAGCATCCAGCGCGCCCAGTGTGGACCGATCATCCTGGTAAGCCGCGCGGTTCCGCCCCCATTGGGTACGGCGCCAAGTCGCGTCTCAGGCAGATAGTAAGCGGCGCTGTCGGCCGCGAGCCGGAAATCGCATGACAGGGAAAGCTCGAGCGCGCCGCCAATACATGGGCCGTTATGCGCAACAACAACGGGTTTTTCGATCGCTTCCATCAATTCGCCAAGCGGCGTCAGGCTGCGCTCGCTACCGCGGAGCCAGCTGCGTATCGCGCGTGGACTGCGACTCGAGAAGTCGGGGACGAGCCCGCTGTTTAAATCCGCTCCTGCGGAAAAATATCGGCCATTTGCTCGTATCAGCAGTACCTGAATATCGTCCGACACCGCAAAGCGGCGCACCTCCGCATACAGCGTCGCCAACATCGCGTCGTTGATCGCGTTGTATTTTTCGGGCCGGTTGAGCGTCAGCGTTAGGACGGCCCCTTTTTGACTAAGCTCGATCAAGTCGCTCATACCCCTCTCCTACCTAAGCTGCCGCCATAACTAGCACGACTGATCTCCTATTGACTCGACCCGAATTAGTCAATAGTACCTATTTTCGAATTAGACCAAGAAGGAGATTCCTAATGGAATTCGGCATCTTCCACGAATTGTCCGTACCGCGCCCGTTCACGCGCGATATTGAGCGCGTGGTGTTCAACAATGCACTTGAGCAGACGCGGTTCGCGGACAAGGCGGGCTTCGCGGCGGTATGGTGCGTTGAGCATCATTTCCTTGAAGAATATAGTCACGCTTCCTGCCCGGACATGTTCTTGGCCGCGATCGCGGCGCAGACTGAAAATATCCGGCTCGGCTTCGGTATCGCCACCTGCGTTCCCGAGATGCACCACGCGGTCCGCCTCGCCGAGCGAGCCGCTTTTCTCGACGTTTTGTCCAACGGCCGCGTCGAAGTCGGAACGGGACGCTCCTCGACATGGAATGAACTTGGCGGCTTCGGTTCCGACATCACGACTACGAAAAAGAGTTGGGATGAATATATCCGCGCCCTGCCAAAGATGTGGATGGAAGAGCGGGTCCGTTTCGACGGTCAGTTCGTCAAGATGCCCGAGCGTTCGGTGTTGCCAAAGCCGATCCAGTCGCCGCATCCACCGATGTGGGTGGCGGTGACCGCGCCAGGGACCGAGATTGACGCCGCCGAGCGTGGGATGGGCTGCCTTGCGTTGGCCGTAGGCAATCTTGAAAAAAATGCACCACGCTTTGAGGCCTACCGGAAGCGAATCCAGACGTGTGAGCCAGTCGGTGCTTTCGTGAACAACCGTATCGCCACGGTGAACTGGATGTTCTGTCACGAGGACAGCAATTATGCTAAAATGCGTATGCGCCAGCTGATCGAGAGCTTCAGTTCGATGGCTGCGCAGACGATCGAAGTTTCGCAGGCCTTCCCGGCCAATAATTATGGCGCCACAGGCCTTTTGGGCCAGTTTCGGGTCGATCCAGACGACGAGAAAGCCAAGGCCATTCCCGAAGGGCTGACCGCGGGCAACCCGCAGGAGCTGATCGACACGATCAAAAGTTGGGAGTCGGCTGGCGTCGATCAGATGGTCCTGATGATCAACTCGCGCGAAGTCATCCCACAGGACGAAGTGATGGCAAGCCTCGCGCTATTCGAACGCGAGGTCATGCCGCATTTCAAGAAGAGCGGGATCAAGGTTAGCGCCAAGGAGGCTGTCCATGTCTAATCCCTACCTCAACCATCCCGTCGGGCACGGCGATCTCACCGCCATTCTGCCAGTTGTCACGCCCAGCGGCAGTTCCCCGCTGGTCGAACTCGGCAAGGTCGACATCCATTGCGGACTGTTCGAAATGCCATATGCGGAGGTGATGGCGGTATTGCCCCCCTCGCTCCATCCGAGCACGCCGGTTTATGGAAGCCTGACCTTCTATCGCGTGTATCACAGCCCTGTGGGCGCGTTCGAGTTTGCGGTGATGGGTATCGGCTGTCGCAACACGATCAAGCCCCGCATGTTGACGTTGTCGGCCTTCGCCTCGACCGAGGCGTCCGCAAAACTCCTTCGCGACAATTGGGGATTTCCCTGCGAGGTAGCCGACGTCCGTGTGCGCCAGCCATATCATGGTGCGGTCAGTGAAATCACGCTAAACAGCAAATGCATCGCGCGCATGCGCACGGAAGATGCTGAATTTTTGCTCGGCATGGCGCGCGCCGTGCGCTATCCCCAAGCCATCAACCTATCCAAGGTCGATGGAAAATTAGGGCTGCTGCAGGTCGATATGGTCTATGATTATGATCAGAGCTATCGCGGTCGCCTCATATTCGACACGTTCGACGCGGAAGCCATAACCGGTGGAAGAGTCCATCCCACTGACCTTATTGCCTCGACGGTAGTTACCGCCGGCCTCCAGATCAAACCGCGGAGAATTTTGCTTGATCTGGATCATGTCGGTGGCGTTACTAAGCTCGCGGAGGCGGTGACGGCTTGAGCGGACAGGGCGGCCAGGCTTTCGCGGAACCAGAGAAGCGCGCGCGGGGAGCCGCGACCCGCGACGCGATCCTCGAAGCCAGCCGCCACCAATTCAACCGGAACGGCGTGCAAGCGACTGCCGTTTACAAGATCGCCGGCGACCTCTCGATAAGCTCTGGCAACCTGAATTATCATTTCAAGGGCAAAGGTGAAATCATTGCCGGGCTCGCCGACACTCTCGACAGAGAGATTGCGGCGGCAGCGCGCCCCTTCTTTGCCAAAGCGCCAAGCGGTGAGGGTTTTATACAGGCAATGGGGGGCTTCCTTACCGTACTCTGGCGCTACCGGTTCTTTTTTAACGCTTCACACTATCTCGGCGGGATCAGCCCCGATCTCGCGCTTCGTCAGGATGCCATGCGGTCGCTGATCCGCAGCATGATCCGCCGCTCCACGGTCGACCAGATTGCGCTCGGGACGATGCGCAGTCCACGTGCGCCTAATAGCGCCAATGTTATCGCCGACAATATTGTCTCGGTGTGGATTGCATGGTTACAAGAAACCATGCCCGACGACAGTGCCGATGACGTTCCACCGCCCGGCGCCCTTCGCAACTGCATCGAGCATCACTTTGGGGTGATTGAGCCCTATGTGTCGGACACTTTCATCGACCGCTTTTGCAGGGCGCTTGGGCATCATTGAAGCCGGTGCCGTGGTGCACAGTCCGCGCTGCTTAGCCCCATGATAATCCAGTCAGCCGATCGCTAGATGCCGAAGCGGCATAAGCGGGTCAGCACGGCCCACCATGCCTCAGTCTCTACCGCATGATACGCTGGCGCAATATTGGAAACCATCTCAAAGCATCGAGCACGGCTCCTAGCGATCAGGAGTAAAACCAAGAACATTGTGATCGAACTTGACAGTCTATGCCCACGGTGCTTGGCATAGGGTAATTGGGCGAAGATAGCGAAGCGATCTGGGACCTGACTGCTAGAAAATCGCGGGTGAAAATGAAAAAAGCCGGTCCATCACGTCCTGTCATCAACAAAAAGCGCCGAGTGGCTGCGGAGCCTTATGTCCGGATGGGTTTTTTGGTTCACGATGTGTCCCGGATGCGCCGGACACTTTTTGATCAGGCCGTCAAAAATCTCGGCATCACCCGTGCACAATGGTGGGCGCTCGCAAATCTTTCGCGCGAGGGTGAGGGCATAACGCAGAGCCAACTCGCGCAGGCTCTGGACGTGGGCAAGGTGACCATTGGCGGGCTGCTCGATCGGCTCGAGACCGCGGCCTATATTGTCCGCAAGGCAGACCGCACTGATCGCCGATTGAAGCGGGTGTTCATCACGGAGCGCGGTTACGGCATAATGGATGAGATGGCGGCGATCGGTCGCCAACTTAATAGTGTCGTAATGAAAGGCATCTCGATAGACCAGATCCACCTCGCTGAGGAGGTACTTCACCAGATGCGCCAGAATCTGCGTATGGAACTGCGTGGACCATCGAGCGAGGTAGGAGCACTCGATGATGGCCTTGAGGACCATCTGGACATCTCTGAGGGCGCCGAACTCTAAGACCTAGCCGATCGAAGGGGGCTCGCTCCAGGCCGCTCCCAGAGTCCAACATCATGCTGCATCGCTCCTCGACATCTCGGTGATGGCTTGATGAGACGCCTTCCCGCGTCTGCTTGCGACAGTTCCAACCTCTGGCAAATGCGCCACGACGGATGAGAGGCAGATGACGTCTTATACATGATCCCGCGCCGCACGCTATAATTAGTAAGCAAGAGTATAAATAGCTTGAGTTCAATCTCAGCGAGTGGAAAGATGAGAGCTCATGCTGCGGGTCCGATGTAGGCACGCGCTCTGAAGGAAGAGGCCATGATCCGCAAAGCCTATGTCGATACCGCCGAAGGGCAAATCCATTATCGTTATACCGATGGCGGACATGGCGCGACGCTGGTCTTTTCCACATGACCGCGTCGTCGTCCGCAGCCTATGTCAGCCTGATTGAGGCAAAGGACGGATCGATCCCGAAGATCGCATCCGACACGCTGAATGATCAGGCCTGCGCCAACTATGTCGATGCACCAAGTTACGCCTCGTTACGAGGCGGATTGTACTGCATCGAATCGCATGCCGTAAACCTTGCGCCGCATCTGAAGAATTTCATCGGCTCACCGGCGCCCGTGTCAGCCGGTGAGGCTGGGCGCTGAAGGCAGCCTTGTTTATCAGGAGTATCGAATGTCAAATCCGTCACTATCCGAGGCCTCTGCGGGCGCACGAGAGGCAGCGCTCCCATCGCTGTTCGAGGCATCCGGGGAGATTCCGCTGCTGATCGGCATCGAACAGGATCTGCGCTTGATGATCGAACCCGCGGTGAGCGAACCTGAAGCGAAGCACACGATCGGCATGATCCGCCGGATCATCCTCGACATTGTTGCGCGGCGACTCGAAGAGCCGGTCACGGCTCCGATCCAGCGCGCGGCTCGCTGGGACGCGCTGCACAACCTGATTGCGCTTGCTCACTCGCTCGGAGGGAGCGGACAGAAACTCGCCGACCGGCTGATGAATGATCTCCCCCGGGATGGGGAGCAAAGCGATGTCTCGGATCTCCTCGGCAAGGCATTCGGCGAGCTTGCGGCTGTGCCTGGTACTGAGAGTCCGGCTTTCTCGGCGAAGCTTGGAAAGATCCTGGCAGGCCTGCTGAAAAATGAGAAAAGCGTGGAAGCGCGTCATCGCGCCACGGCGGAGCGGATCGAGACGCAGCAAAAGCCCGGCGCGCATGATCCAGGCGTCATCACGCTCGACCGCTTCGAGCAGTTCATGCGCGAACAAATGCCCAACGTGTCTGATCTCAAGGTAATGCGTATGACCCGTCCGCCGATGGGCTGGGGTAAGGTCACATTGATCGCGGACCTGGAAGGCACCGATCTACCCTATTCCTCAGTTGTGATCCGCCAGGATGCCGCGCTCAGCGGCACCAACACCCAAGTGATCGATGAATATCCGATCATCAAATTCGTTAGCGATCATGGTCTCCAAGTGCCCGAGCCGCTGTTTCTTAGCCCAGAAACTGGCCGCTTCGGCCGTCCTTTCATCGTGATGTCAAAGCTGTCGGGCGCAACGGGCGGCGGCTTCAGCGGGCCGAACCCGGAGTGCACACGCGAGGCGCTTTTCGATCTCGCGCGCTTTGCAGCAAAGCTCCACGCACTCGATCCACGTGAATCGGATTTGCCGGCGATATGGACAGCCACGCCGGACAAGGATGCGAACCGCCTCGCCGTCGCCAATGTGCATCGCCAGATGGTCGAGAACCAGGTGTCGCCCATGCCCCTCGCGCGCGGTACACTGCTCTGGCTCGAACGTAATGCGCCGCGCTCTCCCGACCGGCCCATAGTCGTGCACTCGGATCTCGGCCTGTGGAACCTGCTGGTCGAAGGACCGAAGGTGACGGCGGTCCTGGATTGGGAACTGGCGCATATCGGCGATCCGATGCAGGACCTCGCCTATGTTCGCCCATTGCTGGGTGACCGGATGACGTGGCAAGAGTTCATCGATGCGTATCTCGCGGCTGGCGGCCAGGAATATCGCCCCGATGCGATCGAGTTCTTCGGCATGCTGAGCGATGTTCGCAACGTGATGTTCACCGAGATCATGCATAACATGGCGGTGAGCAACGTCGTGGAAGTGCGGACGGCACATGCCGTGACGACCTGCCTGCGGATGCTCGAGCGGCAGGCCGCGAGCAAGCTGCCCGCAATAGGTGGCTGAAGGCGCAAGCAGCGGAGCGGCGAATCCGCCGTCAATGACAAGCGTCGCTCCGGTAATATAGAAGGCTGATGGACTGGCCAGAAAGGTCACAGCAGGCGCTATTTCGTCGAGTTGACCGAAGTGTTTGATGGCCAGGTTTGCGACGGGCATTGCTTTGATGTTCTCCGGAATGCTGTTGCCGAGATCAGTTGCCATCAGTCCGGGATCGAATGGTGGCATGATGATCGTCGAAGACACGCTGGCGGCACCGTAGGAGATTATCCCGCCAAAGAATCATATTCTGCAAACCAAGACGAGCGGGACTTCAATCGCATCGAGTTGCGTCCCAATCATTGTTCTTTACCTAACGCAGCTCAGAAGGGTCTGGTCTTGAATGGCATGTTACCGCGATGGTGGTGCGCGAGGGCCAGGATGTACCCATGGAGCGCACTTCCGCTTGACACCGTTAAAAACCTTCTGCAATCCGCGATCGTAATAATACGAACTTATTGCTTGCATGCGATTGAGAGGTTGTGATGGCGGAAGTATGGGTGATCGACGCACTGCGAACGCCGCGTGGCATCGGCAAGGCCGGCAAGGGCGCGCTTGCTGACATGCATTCGCAGGAGCTCCTTGCAGTTGTCCTGCGAGCGCTGCGTGACCGGGTCGGATTCGATACTGGAGACATCGACGATATCATGATCGGATGCGGCACGCAGAGCGGCCAACAGGGCTATTGCCTTGCCCGCATGGCCGCGCTGTCCGCAGGCTATGACGACGCGGCTCCCGGTATGATGGTCGAGCGCTTCTGCGGGTCGGGGCTGACCGCATTCAGCCTGGGCGCCATGGCTATTCTTTCGGGTTTCCAGGATCTCGTCGTGACCGGCGGGGTCGAGATGATGTCTTATACGGCCGGGCTCCAGCGCCCACCGCTGCTCGATGCCGACAACACCGCCTTGCGCGCGAAGCGTGCGCAGTTTGCGCAGGGCATCGCTGCCGACATCATCGCCACCCATGAGGGCTTTAGCCGCGCCGACATTGATCGCTATGCCGCTGAGAGCCATCGCCGTGCTGCAGAGGCGGTAAGGAGTGGTGCATTCCGCAGCGTCGTGCCTGTGCTCGACGCCGCCGGGAATGTCGTGCTTGACCACGAACAACTCCTCCGTCCCGGGACAACGGCCGAAGGGCTCGGCCAGTTGCCCGCCTCGTTCCCGCCCTACATGGACCGGCAAATAGCGGAAGATGGAACGAGCCAACGCAGTCTGGTTGAACGAGCCTTTCCAGGAATTGTGATCGACCATGTCCATCATGCCGGCAATTCCTCCGGGGTAGCCGATGGCGCGGCGGCTGTTCTGCTCGCTTCGCCCGACTATGCCCGCGCTCATGGGCTCAAGCCGCGCGCGCGGGTGCGCTCGATCGCGGTGGCGGGTGATTCCCCGGAGATCATGCTCAATGCGCCAGTGCCTGCTGCGCGCAAGGCGCTCGCCAAGGCGAAAATGGACATTGGGAACATAGATTTGTTCGAAGTCAACGAAGCGTTCGCGGCGATCCCGATGAAGTTTCAGCGCGATCTCGACGTGGACCCGGCTTTGGTGAATGTGAACGGTGGAGCAATCGCTCTTGGTCACCCGATAGGTGCGACCGGCGCGATGCTTATCGGCACCATCCTCGACGAACTAGAGCGGCGTGACCAGACGACTGGTCTGATCACGCTTTGCACCGGCGGAGGGATGGCGCCCGCGACAATCATAGAGCGGATCTGACTTACAGAATCTGATATTTGAAGCACGGTCCATATTTTTTGGCCGCACAATCCATCGGACTGGCGACCAATGTCAGCCGGACCGTCGGCAGCCGCGGCGCTGCACGCACTGGATCTGAACAGACGGCCCGAAAGGAAACAGACGATGACCGGCAAAACGGCGGAACGGGTGGGTAGCGAAACGATCGCAACAGCTGAATGGAACCTGGTCGAACGAGCGAATGCTCATCAGCGCGATGCGCTGCGGCGCTATGTTGATGCCGTCAACCGCAAGGACGTGGATGCCATAGTTGCGTTGTTTGCGCCTGACGGGGCGGTCGAGGATCCTTACGGTGGTACCCGCCACAATATTCGCGGATGCGACGATATTCGCGCCTTCTACACATTTGTAGTCGCCAAGCTCCAGATTGAATTGCTGATGGTGACAGGCAGCGGCGGCAACGCCGCGGCCATGGCGATCCGTGGACACGTTGGCGACGACACCGTCGACAATATTAGCGTCGCCCAATTCGACGATGCAGGCCTGATTAGCAAATATACGACCTTTTGGGGGCCGGGAGACCGGGAAGCTGGATCGTAGGAACGTCAGGAAATCGTCTCGCCATCATCGATAATGAGACGATCTCCTGGCCGGTCAAGCGGCACGAGCCTCTGCCGCGCTGCGACCATCAATCATGCTTCGAGTGCAACCTCGCCTGGTACTGTGCGCTCGAGGTTGCCGAAGCCGTCGACGCTGCCGTTGAGGCGCAGAATCGCCGATTGCTCCAGCATCGCCCTTGAAGGATCGCCGGCATTCTGCACACCCACATAGATGTCATTTGGCGCGGAAAAAGACAGGTATGACGTGCCCGGCATTCGTACTACCTCGATGTCGAGCGTTCCGCCCTCATAGTCGATGGAGAATGCGAAGGGCTTTGTGCCGTCAGCCACGTTCATGATTCGCCATGGGTAGCGCAACTTGCCGGTAAACATCGTGTTGCCCTCGAATACGACGGCCTCACTGAAAACCGGCTCCTCACTTCCGCGCACGATCGCGTCATAGATGAGGAAGCTGACCCCATTCTCGAAATACCCTTGCAGCCATTGGTGCTGCCGCATGTTAATCGTATCGCGGGCGCCCATGCTGTGATCACGATTGCCCATGCCGGTAAAGCTGTAAGATTGATAGTCGATCACAACCGCGCCGGTCAGACGGCCGATTTGTTCGATATGGCCAGTTCCGAGGAACTGCTGGCTTCCCCCGAACTTATGGAGGTCCCAAAGCGCCGCATCCGACTCGAACGTCAGGTCGAACTTTAGGCGCTGTCGCGGACCGTCGCGAAGTTCGCCTTCGAGCAAGGTTTCGGCTTCGACCCGGCGAACCATGCCATCGAACCGATAGCTGAGCTTCCGCCCGTCTTCGATGACGCGAATGGCAAGGTCGGCCGCGCCGGGCCCATCTTCTGAGGCCCGCGCATTGCCGAAGGCTCGGTGGCCGATTACCGAGCCATCCGGCAACACAATAGTCAGGATCTCGCGCCAGAGCGTCAGTTCCTTGCGCCATCGCCCGAGATGCAGCCAAATACTTATGTTCGATACTGGATCGTAGCCGGCGAGGCAGAAATTCTCGCTCCAGTTGACAAGGTCCGGAAATGGCGGCTGTAGCGGCTTTTCCTGTTTCGCCAGGTCCATCTGAAATTCTCCTCCGTTGCGGGTCGCACGTCAGCCGTCGCAGATTGGCGCGTCGGGCCCTGCGACGGGTTCAGCTCGACAGCTTGCCTGCGAACATATCTCGGCCGATGATCTGCTTCATGACTTCGGCGGCACCACCGGCGATCCGTACAATACGCGCGTCGATATATGCCCGCGCGATCGGGTATTCGGTCATATAGCCGTAGCCGCCGAAAAACTGCAGGCACTGATCGACCACCTTCACATGAAGGTTGGTAACGACCAGCTTGACCTTCGCGGCCTCGACGCTGCTGAGTTCTCCTGCCATGAAGCGCTTGATACACCAGTCGGTAAACACGCGCGCCGAAAGCACTTCAGCGGCGAGCTCGGCAAGTACAAATTGGGTGTTCTGGAAATCCGCAATCGTGTGGCCGAACGCCTTGCGCTCGGCGGTGTAGTCTACGGTCCATTCGATCGCAGCCTCGGCGACACAGATGGAACGGACTGCCTGAGTCAGCCGCTCCTGGGCAAGCTTGCCCATCATGATTCCAAAACCACCGCCTTCGCGCCCGAGGCGGCGCCATTTAGGTGCGCGTACATCCTCCAGGAATATTTCGGACGTGTCCTGCGCCTTCAGTCCAATCTTTTCGAGGTTGCGACCACGCTTGAAGCCGGGCTGGTGCGTGTCGACCGCAATCAGGCTGACACCCTTCGCCCCTGCCGTCGGATCTGTTTTGCACGCTGTGACCATTACGTCGCAGAGCTGGCCATTCGAGATATAGACCTTCTGCCCGTTTAGCAGATAATCGTCGCCATCGCGCACCGCTCTGGTCTGGATTTCCTTGACGTCCGATCCTGCACCGGGCTCGGTAAGGCCGAGCGCGCCGATACACTCGCCAGCGACCATCTTGGGCAGAACTTCCTGCTTGAGCTCCTCGGTGCCGGCGGCGAGAATATAGGGAGCCACCATCTCGGAATGAACGATGAAGCCCGGACCGGTGATCCCCTTCTTCGCCAGTTCCTCGATGATCACGACATTGTAAAGCCAGTCGGCGCCGAAGCCGCCATATTGCTCGGGAACATTGGGACATAAAATGCCGACTTCTCCGGCCCGCCGCCATACTTCGCGCGGAACGACCTCGTCCTTCTCCCACTGCGCATGATGGGGCGCCAGTTCATCGTCGACGAAGCGGCGCACCGTGTCGCGAAACTGCTCATGTTCGCCGGAGAAAATGCCTCTGGCGGTGTCGGTATTGTTGCGAAGATCAACCACGGCGTGCCTCATGCATCGCAAGCGTTTTGCTTGCCTGTTTAAGATGGGGGATGTCGAGCATCTTGCCGTCCAGCGCCAATGTGCCCGAGTCCGGATTTGCGGCAAATAACGCGACGACGCGTTGAGCGAAGGCCACTTCGTCCTCGGACGGCGAGAAAGCCTTGTTTATGATGTCGACCTGGGCCGGATGGATCGCGATCCGGCCCGAAAAACCCTCGGCACGCGCCGCCCTGCACGAAGCATGCAAGCCCTCGGGATCGCGGAAGTCGACAAACAGTGTATCGACCGCTTCGACGCTAGCTGCATGTGCCCCAAGCAGGCATAGCGATCGGACTAATTTATACGTGAGGTTCCACTCGCCGGTCGCGTCGGTATTGCCGCTGGCGCCGATTGCGGAACTTAAATCCTCGGCGCCCCACGTCAGCCCATAGAGCCGGTCGAGACGGGCACCGGCATAATCGCCGAGCCGGAAAGGCGCTATCGGCGTTTCAGTCGCCACAGGCAGGATCTTGATCGATCCCGCTTCAACGCCAGCTGCCGTTTCGAGGGCGTCCAGATAATGGCTGACCTGCGCCACATGCTGTGGACCATCGACTTTAGGCAGCATGATGCCGTCGGGTGCGGACGGCACGATCGCCGCGAGGTCCTCGAGCGTCCAGGCGGTGTCGAGCGGGTTAACGCGGACCCAAAACTGCGACTTGCGCGTACCCCTGGGACGATCCTTGATGAAGGCAGGAACCATCTCGCGCGCGACAGGCTTACGCGCGAGTGCGACCGCATCCTCGAGATCGAAGATGAATGCATCGGCGGCGGCGTCGTCCACCTTGCCGATCTTCTTTTCGCTGTCCCCAGGGATGAACAGGAAGGAGCGGATCGGCATCGTCATATCGTGCCGGGATTCTTTAGTTGTAGGCCAGAGCGTGTGCATGACGCGACCAACTCTTCCTTCTGGTTGAAGGCCTTGTGAAGGAACGTGACGATTCCTGCCTCGGGCCGCGACTTGGATTCGCGCAGCTCGATCACCTCGGTAACGACATGGACGGTGTCGCCATGGAAAAGCGGGGCGGGAAAACGTACTTCATCCCAACCAAGATTGGCCACAGCGGTGCCCAGCGTCGTATCGCCAACCGATATGCCCACCATCAGCCCCAGCGTAAACGCCGAGTTGACGAGGCGCTGTCCGAAGGGCGTCCCTTTCATATACTCCTCGTCAAGATGGAGCAGGGCGGGATTGTGGGTCATCGCTGAGAATAGGACATTGTCCGTCTCAGTCACGGTGCGACGGATCTGGTGGTGAAACACCTGCCCGATCGCCAATTCATCAAACCAGACCCCAGCCATCAGTGCAGCCCCAGTATCGATATTGCCGCCACGCCCTGATAGGGAACACCACCCAGATTGTGGGTGAGCCCCACCGAAGGATTGCGCAACTGCCGTTGGCCCGCGCGACCGAGCAATTGACTGTAGACCTCATAGGCCATGCGCAGCCCAGACGCGCCGATAGGATGACCAAAACATTTCAGACCACCATCGATCTGGCACGGGAGCGCACCGTCGCGATCGAACTTCCCATCGAGGATATCAAACACCGCGCGACCGTCCTCCGATAGGCCCAGGTCTTCCATTGTCACAAGCTCGGTGATCGAGAAGCAATCATGCACTTCGGTGAGCGATATCTGCGTCTTGGGGTCGTCAATGCCCGCCTCCTTATAGGCACGGGCGGCGGCGTTGCGCGTGGTTGCGACGTAGCTACCATCCCAGTCATTTGTCTGGGTTTCTCGCCCGGAACTGGTCGAAAGCTGAAGTGCCTTGATCGTGACGAGATCGGTCTTGCCGAGCGCTCTGGCGATCTGCGGCGTGGTTACAATCGCGCAGGCAGAGCCGTCCGACACGCCCGAGCAATCGAACAGGCCGAGCGGATCTGAAATCATTGGCGCGTTCATAATTGTTTCCATGGTGACAGCCTTCTGGAAATGCGCCTTGGGGCTGTGCACGCCATTTTGATGACTCTTCCAGGAGACGTGACTGATCGCCCGCTTAAGATCCTCTTTCGACGTGCCGTATTTGGCGCGATAATAAGGCGCGAGTTGCGCGAAGCCCGCAGGCGCGGAACTCATAGGCAGCCACAGATCGTTGAAAGTACCCTTGAAGGGCGGTGGGAGCCCCCCGAACCCGGTATCCTTGAGCTTCTCCGAGCCGATCGCGAGCGCGATGTCGACCGCGCCAGACGCCACCGCATAGGCCGCGCCGCGCAGCGCCTCGGTGCCCGTCGCACACATATTCTCGACCCGGCTCACCGGGATCCCCTCGAGCCGCAATGCCATCGCCGCCGGTATCGAGGAGTTGCCAACGTTGATGCCATCGCCCCAGCAGCCAAACCAAGCCGCCTCGATCTGATTACGCTGGATCCCGGCATCCGCCAGCGCCTCCTCGAAAGACTCTTTCATGAGTTCTGGCGATCCAGCGTCCCAGCGCTCACCAAATTTCGAGCAGCCCATGCCGAGAATGGCGACCTTGTCCTTAATACCCGTTGCCATTGTCAAAGCTCCTCAAGCCGCAATGAGCGGCGTCGATTTCCAGAAGTAGCGGTTGTAACCGCGTTGCCGATCCTTTTCCTTGATACGGTAAACCATCCGTAGCGGTGTCCCGGTGTCGATACCGGACTCGCCTATATCGACCATCTCCATCAGCACCCGCGCACCGTTTTCGAATTCGACAAAGCCGACCCACAACGGCGGAGACAAGTGAAAGGAAAGCCAGTCTGCCGTGGAGGTGAGGACCGTCGCCGGTGTGTCGCGTAGCGACAGCTGTTCGAAAGCTTCGCTCGGCGCGTGACAGCGCACGCAATATTGCAATTGCGGAAACTGTACAGTGCCGCAGTCTCCACACTTGCCCGCGTTGAAGCTGTCCATCTGATCCCTCGAGCGATATTGCTCGGTCAACGCGGTTTTGCCGCTCCTCTCGGAGCGCATGCCCCATTCGGCGTCAATCCCGTCATAGAAGGACAGCAGGCGCAGATAGCTATCTGTCGCCAGCGCGTCCGCCATCGCGCCGGAAACACCGCGCGCCGGTTTGGCGGCTGCGATTGCAGGGGTCACCTGGAAAATCAGCGCATCGGCGCCCTGCCCAAATCCTATGAGCAGGATGTGATCGCCCGGTGCAGCGGCTTCGAGCGTTGCCGCAAGGATCAGCAGTGCATGCGCCGCGCCGGCATAGCCGACACCGTCTTCGAGTCCGCTGGAGACGCTGCCCGTGAATTTCAGTGCCTTGGCGACGGCGTCGGCCGCGCCCTTGAGGTAGGAGGGCATGACGAAATGCTGGATGTCGCCGATTGCCAATTGTGCATCCGCAAGCGCGGCATTCACCGCCGCTGGCACGATCCGCGCATAACCTTGCTCGCGAACCCAGCGTTCCTCCCACAGATAGTCCGTTTCGGCACCGGCGGCGCGGAAATGGTCGACGAAAACGTCATTGACCGTGGCCGATCCTACCAGCCGGGCAACGATATCGACGTCCGAAACGAGCAGAGCTGCGGCCCCAGCGCCGAAGCTGAGCTCTTGGATACTCGCCGGCTTGGCAGAGGGATTGTCCGATCCAATCACCAGTGTCGGCTCGCTGCCTTTGAGCGCCTGGAGCAGCGCCGACGTACCCGCCCGCTGTGATCCTGCCGCATCCGAGCTGGCAACGTCCGCTGGAGCGCCGATTGCGCGTGAAACGATTGCGGCATTTAGCAGGTCTGCATAGGGCAGTGACGTAGAAGCGAGCCGGACCGCCTTGACGCCGCTCGCATCGGCCGCGCCGAGCGCGTCGCGCGCGGCTTCAACGGCCATGGTGATAACGTCTTCATCCCAACTGGTAAATGCCCGCGAACCTTTAGCCTGCCCGCGCAGCCCTGGTGCCATCCACTTGTGCGCCTCGGCTATCACGGCACGATCAATGCGTAGCCGCGGCACATATGCACCAAATCGCGCGATCCCCAATTCGGTCACTGCTCTCAAGCTCCTTTCCTAAGGGCGGCCAAGCGCCACTGCTGCGAACCCTTTGCGCATATTTTGCCTGTCGATCAATTTAAAAGTACGCTTGCGAAATATAATTATACGGATGAGTTAGTCCGCATGGCGCGCTGCGCTCAAGAGCGCTAGCCCGCCGCAAAGTCCAAACAGCGTGATGGAGATTGCCAATGAGAAGCCAAGGCTTGTGCCTTCGCCATTAAACAGGGTGTCCGTGAGCACCGCGGGGATAAGCGGCCCAAATATCATGCCGAAGCCGTTTTGACAGAATAGGAGGAAAGCTGACATTCGCCCACGTAGCTGGTTCGGCGTGAGCGATTGCATCGTGGCGCTCGCAATGCCGAAGGGCATGTTGGCAACAAGCAGCAGAACAAGCAGAGCGGCCAGCGCTACCGGCAGGCTGACGGCGAAGGCCATGGCGATCGCCGGAGGCCCTGTTAGCAATGTAGCCACCGCTGCGACTCGAATCTGCGACTGCTCTATCCCGCGCCGCGCTGCCCATTCGGCAAGGTAGGCGCCCGATAGTAGACCTCCGACAATTCCGACCAGCGTAACAAGCCCGAGCATGAGACCGACATCGGCGGCGACAAGCTTGAAATTTCTCATCAGGAAGGCCGGAGCCCAGTTGAGCGTAGCGAGTGAGATTGCAGCCGAGCAGGCAATGCCCGACATGAAGCGCACTACGAAAGCGCGGCGGTCGGCAAGGAAAGCAAAGAAGGTGCGCCAAGGTAGCGCAACCTTATCCACTTTACCCTGCCGGGCTGGCTCTCGCATCAGCAAAAGTGCAATCGCGATCGGCAGCCCCGGCAGCGAGACGAGCAAGAACGCCTTTTGCCATGGACGCATGCTCCCTATCAGTGGAAGATCACCGAGATGCTCCACCGCGCCGATGACGGCCCCTCCAAGCATGAAAGCGATGCCAGCGCCTATGCCGGCGCCCGCGATGTAAATGCTGAGCGCGCGCCCCAACCGGTGCGGCGGAAAGCAATCGGCGATAAGCGAATAAGCTGCAGGGTTGAGTGTTGCCTCACCCATACCGACGCCGACACGTGTAAGAAACAGGCGGCCGAAGCTGTTGGCGGTTCCGCAAAGCGCAGTCATGACGCTCCACACAATGATGCCGCCGGCAATCAGCCGCCCCCGTTTTACCCGATCGACCAGATCGCCGACGGGCAAACCTAGTGGATTGATTCCAACGTTTGGAACCCTCGGTTTCGGGCTGCGATGATGTCGTCGGGATTGGCTTTCCAGATGAAGGGTTTGGGGTTTGCGG
>NZ_FOGE01000011.1 GCF_900111125.1 Sphingobium sp. YR768 | reverse complement strand
AACTACTTCCAGGGGAGCGGCATCCCGTCTATGTTGGCGACCGTCCCAGGCGCTCCCTGCTGGCAGCGCCCCGTCCGGTGAAAAGCCCTCTAGATAGGGTCGCCAATTCCGTCAAACAGTTTTTTGAAACTTTCGTGAAAATTTGAGGAAAATCCTTTATTTACAGTGCATTACTATTCAACATCGGAGACGGGGCATCAGGCCAAAATCCGCGAAAACCGACTCAAATCCCGAATCAAGCTGCTGATTTGACACCAGAATCGGGTAATTTCCCTGATTCTGGAACGCGACTCACGCCAATGGCGCGATCACCTTATCCCCGGGGTGAGGTCCGGGGCGCTTGAAAGGCAACCAGCAGAACCTGAACTGACAATATGGCGAAGGCCGTGGCCAGGCTGGTCCACTGGGCAATGAAGCCGATCGCCGCAGGGCCAGTCAGCACCCCGGCAAAGCCGATCGATCCGGCAGCCGCGAGCGCGAGATTTTGCGGCATGATGGTCTGCCGCCCGACGGCGCTGTAAAGAAGCGGCACGATATTCGCCAAACCCGCCCCCACCAGCGCGAAGCCAGCGACGGCAAGAGTCCAGTGGACGGGCAGAATCGCGATCCAGAAGCCCAGCACCGCAACGATCGGCCCAAGGCCCAGCATGACCCGGTCGCCAAGGTGACGGACCAGACGGTCCCCCATCAGACGACCGGCGGTCATGGTTATGGCGAAGGCGACATAGCCCAGGCCCGCGCGCGCCGCGTCGAGATGGAAATGATCCGACAGAAGGAGAGCGCTCCAGTCCAGCACCGAGCCTTCCGCCATGAAGATGACGAAGCAGAACAGGCCGATCAGCAGAACGATACCGCGCGGGCGCGCAAAGGCCGGGCCGGAGGCGTTGCGTTCGTCCGTGATGTAAGGCGTCGAGAGGGTTACGCCGATGAGGATGGCGAGGGACACGAGCAGGATCGCGATCGCGGGCGCGACGCCGGATCCCATCAGGACGCTCATCGTGCCGGCGCCGAAGATGCAGCCCAGACTGTAGAAGCCGTGGAAGCCGGACATCAGGCGGCGGCCAAGGGTGCGTTCGGTGTGGATGCCGTGCAGATTGCGGGCGCAGCTGAGCAGGCCGAGCGAGATGCCGAGGGCAAACAGCGCCGCCGCCAGCAACCAGACCGAGGGGGCGAGCGCCAGCAGCGGCAGGATGAGGGCCACCGCATAGCCCGCGCCCGCAAACAGACGGCGGCAACCGAAGCGGCCGACAAGGCCACCGGCGATCGGCATCGTCGTCATCGACCCGGCGCCCAGCGCCAGCAGCGCCATGCCGAGTTGCCCGGCGTTGAGGCCGATCTGCGCCTGCACATGCGGGATGAGCGGCGCCCAGGCGGAAATGGCATAGCCCGGTACGACGAAGGCCAGACGGGTCGCCCGCAACAGGCCGGGGCGCGCGCTTTCCATGGTCGTCTTCGGTTCCAAATGCCGGTCCTTGCCCTGCTTCCTGTCGGCCATCCCCGATAGGCAAGGACAGGTCAAGGCATGCTACCAGCGCAGCAGACCGATCAGTTCCCCCTTCCACGGCCAGAGCAGGATGGCATTGAGCAGCAGCGTCACGATGCCGAACGCATATTCGACCACGCCGGGATCCAGCACGAAATTCCAGTAGCCGATAACGATGTTGAGCGGCACGCAGGCGAGCGCGGCGGGCAACACCGCCCGGTTCGCCAATATGAGCAAGGCCGCGACCACTTCCATGACCTTGATCCAGGCGAACAGGCCCGAATGGATCAGCGCCAGCGTGAATTCCTGCGCCAGCGGCGTGTTGCCCAGCGGCTGAAGATCGAAGGGGGTGAAATATTCCACCCCCGAAAAGAGGAACCAGCCGCCGAAGATGATCCGGGCGGCGGTGAAGGCCGCGCCGCTCCCGCGCCCCTGCGCATCGAGGGCGATCATGGTCAGAAGCCCGCAGGCGCCGCGTCGAGCAGGATCGTCTTGGTTTCCAGATAGAGATGCAGCCCCTCCACCCCGCCTTCGCGGCCGATGCCCGACTGCTTGAAGCCGCCAAAGGGCAGGCCGAATTCCAGCTTCATGCCATTCTGGCCAAAGCCCCCGGCCCGGATACGGCGGCCGATGCGATAGGCGGCGTCGGCGTCGTTGGTCAGCACCGATCCGTTGAGGCCGAAGGCGCTGTCATTGGCGATGCGGATCGCATCCTCCTCATCCTCCGCCGGGATCAGGCAGAGGACGGGGCCGAAAATCTCCTCCTGCGCGATGCGGCTGCTATTATCGACATTGGCGAACAGGGTCGGCTCGATGAAATAGCCCTTGTTCATATGCGCCGGGCGATTGCCGCCGGTGACGAGGTCGGCACTTTCGCGGCCCAGCGCAATATAGTCCTCCACCCGGTCCAGCTGCCGCTTCATCGCCACCGGGCCAAGCTGGGTATCGGGGGCGTCGCTATGGCCGATGCGGATGCCCTGCATCACCTTTGCGATGGCGTCGGCCAGTTCGTCATGCCGGTGCTTCGGCACGATGGCGCGGCTCAGCATCGCGCAGACCTGCCCGCTCATGATGGTGATGGTGTTGCCCAGGATCGCGGCGGCCACCTCGATCGGGAAGTCGTCGCGCACGATCGCCGCCGACTTGCCGCCCAGTTCCAGCGTGCAGCGCGCCACGCGCCCGGCGCAGACTTCGCCGATCCGCTTGCCCGCCAGCGTCGACCCGGTGAAAGTCACCTTGTCGATGCCCGGATTGCGGACCAGATGATCGGACGCATCGCGCCCGGCGGCGACCAGATTGACGACCCCGGCGGGCACCCCGGCCGCCTCCGCCGCTTCGGCCATGATATAGGCCTCCAGCGGGGTTTCCGGCGAGGGCTTCATGATGACGGTGCAGCCCGCGACCAGCGCATAGGCGACCTTGGCCGACATGATGCCATAGGGCGCATTCCACGGCGCGATCGCCGCGACGACGCCGGCCGGTTCCTGCACGACGATGGCGGTGTCCACCATATGCGACGGGCGGCGCTCCACGAAGGGATAGCTGTCCGCATAGCCGGCGATCGCCATCATCGTCGCGGTGGCGCCGCCGGTCATGATCGGCGCGAAGCTGGCGAGGCCGCCGACCTGCGCGGTCCAGGCGGCCGCCAGTTCGGGCGCGCGCTTTTCCAGTTCCGCGCCCATGCGCCGGACAATCGCGCCGCGTTCCGCCGGGGCCATGGTCGGCCATGGTCCTTCGTCGAAAGCCTTGCGGGCGGCGGCGACGGCGCGGTCCATATCCGCCGCATTGCCTTCCGCGACCTGCGCGACGACCTCCTCGCTATTGGGCGAGACGATGTCGATCATGCCATCGCCGGTCGATGCGACCCATGCGCCGCCGATGAACAGCCTGTCGGGATGGGCAATGCGAACGGCGTCGGGCAACATGATCAATCCTCTCCTGCCTGTGCGCCGCCTTCCCTGATCCGGGCGGTCGGCCAGCTGATGGAATCATCATAACGAACGTTATTATTATTGCAACGGCCAATCGGGCGGTTGGAGGGGGCGAGGATGGGGTGGCGTGTAGGATAGCGCCGAAGTTCACAATGTCGTCGGGGTAAAAAGGGCGGAACGCGCCTGCGAAGCGCTCGCGAAGCGTCTCCCAAGCGCCTGTGACGCGCCACCTGTCCCGGCGGAGACGCGCCTGCCCCGCGGCTGCAACGCCACGGGGAAGCGACAGGGACGCGCCAGCTTTGCGCCTGCGCCGCGCATGCCCCGCGCGTGGCGGAGGCGACCGATTTCAGGGGGGAGGATGGCTTCATCCGCCATGGTAGATCAGAAGAAATCCTACATTGTAAGAGTGTATCGGCGTGCGGGCGGTGGGACATATTCGGGATGGTGGGAAGGCGAGCAGAAGCGGCAGATCGCGACAGCGGCGCCTATTGTTCACGCGGAGGCGTTGCGATGTGCTCTGCGCCTTTGCGCGAATATGTTATGTGCTTTCGGCGCACGACGGCCATTCGCAGTCGTTCACGACCTTGTACTGCATAAGGAAAGCGTCCCCATAGGCTGGTCAAGCATTCACGATGGCCTTTCGCACTTCCCGCAATGTGCTAGCAAGCCTCAATGAAGAATCCAAAGCGATCAAAGTCGGCGCCGTTGGGGGACGTGTTCTATCCGCGCCACGACACCGTTTGCACCGACGCCTTTAGTCGTTTTCTTGGCGAATATCACGCCAACCTAGACCTCTTTTTCTTCGTTATCCATCTGGTCGCCAAAGCCGATGAAGCTCGCGTTACAGCTTCGACTGCTTTGCTGATGGCTGAAAGTGACCCGGCAAAACGGGCGCAATATGAGAAGATCATAATTCAGCCCGACGCGATGTTGGATCAACTAAAAAAGCATTCTACAGTTCAGTCACGCAATCTAACCAATGGTATCGTAAATGCATTCCAACGTTATTTTTCTGCTATAATAAATTCCGCAGCCATAAAGCGGCCAGAAATTATTTCATCATCCCAAACAATCAGAATAGATGATGTTCTCCGTTTCAAAAAACATAAAGAATTAATTGCATTCATAATAGATAGGAAAATTAACGAACTTTCTTATGGCGGCCTCAGTGATATGGAAAAATATTTTAATGATCGTCTGGGCGTTCGCATGTTTCCTGACAACCGTCAGCGGGAACTGTTGCGTCTTTTTGTCGAAGTTAGGAATATCAACGTTCATAATGGGGGGATCGTTAACGATATTTTTGCCAGCCGTGTGGGGATAGTGGAGGGTTTTGACTACGCCAAGGGCAAGACTTTCCACGTTGATATGGACGCGCTAGTAACTCTGTCCGAAAATGCAATGCGGGTCGCCATGCATATCGATGCAACTGTCGGCGCTAAGTTCAGCCTTCTGCGGAAAGCGCACCGAAGCTGGAAACAGCCGCAGAAAATGTCGATTAAGATTGAATCTAAGGTATTTAACCATGAGGCCGTTCACAAAGAGAGTGAGTAATTACTGCGTAGCGTCGCTTGATTGAGCGTCCGCTTTAGTAAATTCAATGTGCGAAGCCGTCATTCCGCTTCCCACCTGAAAGAGCAGAACATGGCTTCGACAGGCGCTCCTGAGTTTGTCGAAGGGCCGAACGGGGTTGGGTTATCCCCGATTGCGCGCATTCTGCACCGGAAGCATCTCAACACACGCCGCAATCCGAGTTCATGCCCCCCATGAAAAAGGCCCGCCCGCTTGTCGCGAACGAGCCTTCCTCCCCTTCCCTACGGCATCACCGATCCTTGTCCGGTCGCCGGAGATCGCCCCGGCCGGACAGGGATCAGAAATTCTTCTTCACGGTCACGGTCCATTCGCGCGGACGGCCGACGGTGCCGGTCACGACGCCGAAGGTGCCGACATTTTCCGCGACGCCATTATAGTAGAATTTGTCGAAGAGATTGGTGACGCCGGCGCTGAGCGACCAGTCCCTGTCCGCCGCCTGATAGGTCAGCCGCGCATTCACCAGGCTGGGCGGATCGATCAGATTATAGGCGTTGTTGACCGAATTATAATAGAAGTTGGAGCGCCAGGACCAGTCGATCCGCGGCGTCAGCGTGCCGTTGCCGCCCAGATCCGCTTCATATTGGATGCCGGCCGACAATTGCCATTTGCTGATGAAGGGGGCGATCATATCCTTCGTCACCAGCGTGGCGGGATTGGTGATCTTCGTATAATCGAAATCGAGATAGCCGACCGAGGCATCGATCGACAGGCCGTCGGCCGGATGGAATTGCGCTTCCGCTTCCCAGCCGAACACTTCCGCATCGCCCGCATTGGACGGGACGGAGCAGGACAGCACCACGCTTTCCGGGCACTGATAGCGGACAAGCTGCATATCCTTATATTTGTTGAGGAAGACGGCACCGTTGAGGCGCAGCATACGGCCCAGCAGGTCGGCCTTGAAGCCCGCTTCATAGGTAGTCAGCGTTTCCGGGCCGAAGGTCAGCACCTGATCCGGGGCGGACGGGCGCGGGTTGATGCCGCCGCCCTTGAAGCCGGTCGATATCTGGGCATAGGTCATCAGGTCGCGCGACCAGCGATAATTGACGCCCAGACGATAGTCGAGCCGATCGCCCTTGAAGGTGCCGGTCAGACCGTCCAGCCCCGCCAGCAGGAAATTGGGGGTGAAGAAGGCGCCGCTCGGCAGGCTGCCGTCCACATTGCGGCGGGAATAGCGGTACGTCTTCTTGTCGTCGGTGTAGCGCAGGCCGCCGATGATGTTGAAGGCGTCCGTCACATGAAATTCGCCATGGGCGAAGGCGGACACGCTGCGATTCTTGATCACGTCGTCGGACATGAAGTCGAACAACAGGGTCGGGATCTGGCTGCGGCCTTTGATCGTGTCGGTCGCGCTATAATAGAAGCCGCCCACGGTGAGATCGACCAGACCGCCCAAATTGGCGCTGAGGCGCAGTTCCTGCGTGAACTGTTCATGGCCATAGGTGAATTGCTGGAGCAGGATGGCGAGCGGCGATCCATCCACGTCGATCGCGCTGGTGCCATGGGCTTCGCGCCAGCCGGTGATGGATTTGAGTTTCAGGCTGTCGGACAGATCATAATCGATCGTGCCGGACAGGCCCCATGCCTTGACCGTGCTGGTCGGGCTGGCGGTGAAGCCGCCCGGTGCGACCTGGGTCGGGATGCCGAAGGCGGTCGTATAATTGCCGCCGGTCGCATAGGTGGCGTAGGAGGTGTAGCTCTTCGCCCCGGTCAGGAAGCGGCTGTCGAAGGGGATGCCGGCCGTCGCATCGCTGGCGTCATAGCTGCGCACCGATGGATTGTCGGCATAGAGCAATTTGGTGGCGACCACCTCGCTGTTGTCGCGCGACACATCGCCCACGATGTTGATTTCGAGCGGCGATCCGGCGGGGGCGTAGCGCAATGCGGCGCGCAGGCCCATCACGTCGATGCCGCCTTCGGTGCCGATCTTGCAATTTTTATTGCCGCTGCTGGCCGGGATGCCCGATGTCGGATTGACGCAGCCATAGTCGAGCAGGCTCATATAGCCGTCGACATTTTTCGACACGCCTGAGACGCGCAGGAAAAGGTCGTTCGTCAGCGGGATATTGGCGCTGCCGCGCAGTTCGATCCGGTCGAACCGGCCATAGGTCGCCTCGATAAAGCCGCCGGGGGTCGAATCCGGCTTTTTGCTGAACAGCTTGACCGCGCCGCCGACGCTGTTCTTGCCGGCCAGCGTGCCCTGTGGCCCGCGCAGCACCTCTACCCGTTCCAGATCGGTGAGGTCCATCACCGCGCCGAAGGTGGTGCCATAATAGATATCGTCGACATAGATGCCCACGCCCGGTTCCAGCGCGAAGCTGGCGTCGAGCTGGCCCACGCCGCGGATGAAGGCGGCGACGCTGTTGCCCTGAATGCTGGTCGCCGGGGCCAGCGCGACATTGGGCGCGAACTGGCCGAGATCGGTGACGCTGGTCTGGCTGCGCGCGGCGAGCGTATCGGCCGAGACGGCAGTGATCGCGATCGGCGTGTCCTGCAAATTCTGGGCGCGGAACTGGGCGGTGACGATGATGTCGGCGCTGTTGGCTTGATCAGTCGGTTGATCGGGTTGCGCCGTTTCCTGCGCGAAGGCCGGCGCGGCGGTCATGGCCGCGACCAGTGCCAGCGCTGCACCATGGCCCCGAAATGCGCACTTTCCAAAGGATGTCATGCTTGTCCTCCCTCTTTTCATGGCCGCAGGCATGGAGAGAGGGACCGGCGCCGCCTGTCGACGGCACCGGGCGGGCGGCGCTTGTGCGCCTGCCTTGCCCTGTCATCCTCTCATCCGCCCTGCTGGCCGGTTCTGCTTTGCAGTCCTTGTTGGAGGGGAGGACGCATCGCCTTCCCTCTCCTGCAATCAATAACGATCGTTACTATTATGTCAAGCCGGTTGGCGACTTTTTGCGGTGGCAAGCTGCGCCGCCGATACCCAGGCGCCATGGACCTGCGCCCGCATCGGCAGGGGCATGGGCACGCGGGCGATGGGGCCGGCGGCGATGGTATTGGCGTCCACGATCCAGAGCTCGGACCGGAAATCCGTGTCGCCGGTCTGGCGGTCGACCACCATCAGCAGCCAGCCTTCATGATCGGGCCGGGTCGAGGGCACATGCACCGGTTCGCTGATCGCCATGCCGGGTTCCAGCCCCATCATGTCGATCCGGCCATTGCCCGGCTCGATCTGCAACAGGGCGTTGAAGGCAAAGCCGACCGGACCGCCGAGCAGGGGCGGACCGCCCTGCGGATTCATCGACAGATACCAGGCCGATCGATAGGGGCGCCCCTGATCCGCGTCGCGCAGGCGGGGCATGTCGCCCGGCGGACCGACGACCCGCTCCTCATAGCCATCGCCCGGCTTTTCCATGTCGAAGGTCCAGCGGGTGAGGCCGCCCTGAATGTCGCGCTGGTCGCGCCGGATGCCCCCGGCCTCGCGCATGAAGCCAAAGGCATTGGTGTCCGACAGGCAGAGGTCGAGATGGATGCGGCCATCCTCCTCGAAGGCGTTGAGCAGGTGGAAGGCGGAAATGCCGGGGCGGCCTTTGAACCAGCGCATCTCCTCCACCTTGCCATAGCGGGGCATGATGCCGACCCAGCTTTCCAGTTCCTGCTGATGCGCCCAATGTTCGCCGCCCGCTTTCAAGCGATCAAGGTCGGCGGTGGTGGGGAAGATCGGGAAGATCGCGTAATTTTGCGTGATCGCGAAATCATGGATGGTCGAGCAATAGGGCTGATCGAACCATTGTTCCGACATCAGATGGCCGTCGCGATCGGCGATGGCATAGGCGATCCTGGTGGAGCAGAGGCCGTCCGCCTCATAGCCGAAGAAGAACATCTCCCCCGTGTCCGGATCGACGCGCGGATGGGCGGTGAAGGTCTGGGAGGTGAAGGCGCCATGATAATCCCAGCGGCCGATCGTCTCCAGCGTGTCGGGATCGACTTCATAGCCAAGCCCGTCCTCCTTGGTCATGAACAGGCGGCCGCCATGCCAGACCGGCGTCGTATTCGCGACGGTGCGGTCGCGGCCGGCGACGGCGGGGTCGTCGGTGAAGGGGTTGCGATAACGGCCGAACAGGGCGCGACGGGCGTCCTTCTCCAGCGCGTAGCGTTCGGTTTCGACATAGCGGATGGCATAGTCGACCTTGCCATCCTGAATCGCGAATTTCGCGACCATGCCGTCGCCCGACAGGACGATATCGTCGGCGAACATCGGCGCATGGGCGGGATCTGGCACGGCGCGGAAGAAGGCGCCGTCGATTTCAGGCGGAATTTCGCCGATCACGTCCAGATTGCGCGCCGACCATTCGACGCCAACGGGCGTGTTCAGGCCGATGAAATGGATGGTCTGGGGGTAGGCAGGCATGGCCTTTCGATCCTCTCTTATCTCGACTCATAGTAACAATCGTTACTGTTGTTGCCAAGAGGGAGAGTGGAGAGGCGCTTATTTCAGGTGTAGCGGCAGGCCGGCCGCGACGAAGATCACTTCGGGGCAATGGGCGGCGACCGCCTGGTTGATGGTGCCAGCCATGTCGCGGAAGCGGCGGGCCAGCGCATTGTCGGGGACGATGCCCAGCCCCACTTCATTGGCGACCAGAATGACCGGCCCTTTTGCATGGTCGAGCGCATCGATGAGGGCGGCGAGCGCAGCGTCCATGTCGCGCTCCGCCAGCAGCAGGTTGGACGCCCAGAGCGTCAGGCAATCGATCAGCAGGGTGTGGCCGGGCCGGGCTTGCCCCGCCACAACTTCCGCAAGATCGAACGGCGCGTCGATGGTCCGCCAGCGCGGGCCGCGATCGGCGCGGTGGCGATCGATACGGTCGACCATTTCGGCGTCCAGCGCCTGCGCGGTCGCGACATAGATGAGGTCGCCGGGCATCGCCTCCGCGCGCATCTGCGCATGGCGGCTCTTGCCCGACCGCGCACCGCCCAGCACGAACAGATGATTCATCTCCACGCCCAAGCCACTCCTCCCGCCAGCGCCGCCAACAGCAGGCAGGCCCGCCGGTAGAGGCGCAGCGCCCCGTCGATATCCTGCCCGTCCAGATCCCGGCGACCCGATCCGATCCAGTCCTTGTCATGGCGCACGCCGTCATAGGCGATCGGCCCGGCCAGCGACAGATCGAGCGCGCCCGCCATCGCCGCTTCCGGCCAGCCCGCATTGGGGGAAGCGTGGCGATGCGCATCGCGCAGCATGATGCGCCAGCCCCGCCCGGCCGCCAGACAGAGCAGCAGCCCCGCCAGCCGCGCCGGGATGAGGTTCAGCCCATCGTCCAGCCGCGCCGCCGCCCAGCCAAAGGCCCGCCAGCGGGCTTCCTTATGCCCGATCAGGCTGTCGGCGGTGTTGATCGCCTTATAGGCCCATAGGCCCGGCAGACCGCCGATCAGCAGCCAGAAGAGCGGCGCCGCCACGCCATCGCAGAAGCTTTCGGCCAGACTTTCGATCGCCGCGCGCGCCACGCCGGCGGTATCCAGTTGGGCGGTATCGCGGCCGACGATCATGCCGACCGCCGTGCGCGCCCGATCGAGATCGCCCGCGCGCAGGGGAATGGCGACGGCGCGGACGTGGCGATGCAGACTGCCCGCCGCCATGCCGGGCATCGCCAGCAGCGCGACCATGATCCAGCCCCAGCGGCCCAGCAGCAGATGTGCCATCCATTCCAGCAGCAGTCCGCCGCCGATCGTCACGGCCAGCAGGATCAGCACGCAGGCGACACCGCTCGCCCGCCGCGCGGCATCCGACCGTTCCGGCCGGTTCCAGCGTCGCTCGCACCCGTCGATGATCGCGGCGAACAGGCCGACCGGATGGCCGATCCGGCGCTGCACCGCATCGGGCCAGCCGATCGGCGCTTCCAGCGCCATGGCCAGCAGAGCGACCGGTTCAGCCATTGGACAGTGCCCGGTCGAGCCGATCCATTGCTGTCGCATCCTTCGGCAGGCCAAAGCGCAGCCAGTGCGGCTGGTCGGCAAAGGGGCGAGTCAGGATCGCCGCGCGCGCCAGCCGATCGAACAGCGCAGCCGCGTCGGCGCAGGCAACCAGCCGGAACAGCGGGCAGGCGCCGATCGGATCCAGACCATGGCGCCGCAACAGCGCATCCAGCGTCGCCGCCTGCGCATCTACTTTCGTCCGGGTCGCGTCGATCCACGCCGTATCGGCATAAGCGGCCCGCCCGATCGCCAGCGCGGCCGCGGATACAGGCCAGCTACCCAGCCGGGCGCGAAAGCGCGCGACGACTGCCGACGGCCCCAGCAGGAAACCCAGCCGCACCCCGGCAAGGCCAAAAAATTTGCCGAAGGAGCGAAAAATCAGCAGCCGCCTTCCCTCCCCTATCCGACTCGCCAGACTGAAGCCCGGATGGACATCGACAAAGGCTTCATCGATCACCAGCCAGCCGTTCGCGGCCTCCACATGGGCCAGCATCGTTTCCAGTTGCGCCGGCGTCAGCAGGCGACCGTCGGGGTTATTGGGATTGGCGAGCAGCAATATCTCGCCCGGCCCGCCGGGGCTTTCGTCAAGGGAGACGGGCCGCCCGGCCGGATAGATATCGCCATGGGTGCGATAGCAGGGCGTGGCATAGCGCGCCGCGCCGGGCAGCATGTCGGCGAGCATGCGCAGGCCGATTTCCGTGCCCGGCAGCGCGCAGATGTGGGCCGCATCCACCCCGAAATAGCGGCCGGCGCTGGCCTCCAGATCGACCCGCGCCGCTTCGTCGGGCAGGCTCGCCCAGTCGATCGGACCGGCGCGTTCTACCGGCCAGGGGTTGGGATTGATCCCGGTCGACAGGTCGATCCAGTCCGCTTCGCTGCCATAATGAAGACGCGCCGCATCCAGGCGGCCGCCATGATAGGTCCATGGGCTGGTCATAGCCGCCCCATGATGAGAGCCGCCAGCAACAGGCCGCTTTCCACCAGTTCGATGCCTGCACCATGGCCGTCGCCGGAGATGCCGCCTAGCAAAGTGCGAAGTCGCTTCATCCAAAGAAGGATCAGCAAGGGCGCGAGCAGCAGAGCCGGGACAAGCCAGCCCGCCGCCAGCAGCAGGACCGCCCAGCAAAGCAGGTCGACCGGTCGCACCGCATGCCGGAAGCGCGCGCCGAGCCCGTCATGCAGCGGCGGTAGCCAGCGGCTCCAGACCAGAGGCCCGATCCGCGCGGCAAAGGGGATGAGGATCAAGGCCGTCCATGCGCGCTGTTCCAGCAGGCCATGGAGCAGCACCAGTTTGGCCGCCACCTGCACCACCACCGCCACGACACCCATGGCGCCGACATGCGGATCGGCCAGTACCGCGCGGAGACTGTCCGGGCCTCTATGAATCGCGCCAGACGCATCGGCCAGATCGGCAAGGCCATCAAGATGCAGCGCCCCCGTCACCCAAACCCAGCCGACCAGCGCCAGCAGGGCGCCGGTCCAGGGATCGACCTGCGCACCGACCCACCCTGCCCCGCAGACCAGAGCCCCCACGACCAGACCCGCTGCCGGGAACCAGCGGATCGACGCCGCAAAATCGCTATCGTCCGCCGTCACGCGCGGCATGGGCAGGCGGGTGAGAAACTGGATCGCCAGCACCAGCTCCTTCATGTCGCCAGCCCGACGATCTGGCCCCAGCGCGGTTCGCCCGGCCAGACGCGCAGGGTGAGGCAGGCGGCATAGGGCAGGTCGATCGCCCATATCTGACGCTGGTCGAAGCCGCACAGGCTGGCCAGCGCAGCGCGCATCGCCCCGCCATGGGTGACGACCAGAGCGGGTTGCGACGGCAAGGCGGCGATGGCGGCCCTCACGCGCGCCACCAGCGCCGACCAGCGTTCCCCATCGGGTGGCGGGCTGGCATCCGGATCGGCGTGGAATTGGGCCAGCGCGTTCGCGTCCACTGTCGCAGGATCAGCCCCGTCCCACGCCCCGAAATCCAGTTCCCGCCAGCGCGCATCGATCCGGGGCGTCAAGCCGCGATCCTGCGCGATCACCGCTGCCGCCTGCGAAGCGCGGGACAGGTCGGAACAATGAATCGCCGACACTTCCAGCGCCCACGCACGCGCACGGCAGGCGGCGATGCCCGCATCGGTCGATGGCCAGTCGCCATGCCCCAGCAGACGCCCCGTTTCCACCGGCGCCCCATGCCGCATCAGATGGAGCAGCATGCCCTGCATCAGCCGGCCGACACGCCCGCATCGGCAAAGGTCGCCATCTGATCATGCATGGCCAGCGCGGAACGGATCACCGCCACGGCCACCGCGCCGCCGCTGCCCTCGCCCAGCCGCATGTCGAGATCGAGCAAGGGAGTCAGCACCAGTCGCTTGAGCAGGCGCCCATGCGCCGCTTCGGCGGAACGATGACCGGCGATGACATGATTGCAGATGTCGGGCGTACCCGCCGCCATCGCCCCCAGCGCGGCGGAGCAGACGAAGCCGTCCAGCACCACGGGGATATGATGATGGCGCGCCGCCAGCATGGCACCGGCCATCGCCGCGATTTCGCGCCCGCCCACGCAGCGCAGTGTTTCAAAGGCGGTCCTGGGCGCGTCGGCGTGGCAGGCCATTGCGAGGTCAAGCACCTGACGCTTCACCATCTGGCCATGAGCGTCAACGCCCGTGCCCGCGCCGACCCAGTCATCCGCCGTGCCGCCGAAGCTGCGCAGGCACAAAGCCGCCGCCGCTGTCGTATTGCCGATGCCCATTTCGCCCAGCAGCAGCAGGTCCAGCATCGGATCGACCGCATCGGCGCCGGCATTGAGGGCGGCGAGGCAATCCGCTTCGCTCATCGCCGGTTCGACGGTGAAGTCCGCCGTCGGCCGATCAAGATCGAGCGGCACGATGCGCAGGTCCAGTCCCGCCGCACCGGCCAGCGCGTTGATCGCCGCGCCGCCCGCCGCGAAATTGGCGACCATCTGTGCCGTCACTTCGGCCGGATAGGCGCTGACGCCATGGCGGGTCACGCCATGATTGCCGGCGAAGATCAGCGCCAGACCATGGTCGATCCGGGGCCGCACCCGCCGCTGCCAGCCGGCCATGAAGAGGGCGATATCCTCCAGACGGCCGAGCGATCCGGCCGGCTTGGTCAGTTGCGCCTGCCGGGCGGCGGCGGCATCGCGCGCTGCCTGATCGACCACGGGCAGGGACGCCAGCTTCGCCTCGAACGCGGCGATGGTGGGGAACAGGCTCATGCCGCGACGAAGCCGGGGGGCGGGGTGCGGACGATGAAATGGCCCTTCACCCCCTGTGGCCAGTCGGCAAAGGGCACGCGGCCATGCTCGCTGTCGGCATAATAAGCGGCATAGTCCAGGATCGCGCGCGCGGCCTCCTCATCCGGGGTGAAGCGGCCCAGCACATAGCCGACCTTGCCCGGCGCGCGCAGATGGACGGTGCAATGCTCCGAACAGGCGAACAGGCAGGGCATGTCCTGTACCGCGACGCCATCATAGCGGGGCGACTGGGCCTTTACCCGGTGCAGCGCCTCCACCAGCCGCGCGCCGCCGCGCACGCCCTCCGCATCTTCGCGGGCATCAGGCGAATGGCGGCAACTGTTGCACACCACCACCGCTGGCACATCCTCGACCGGCCGCAACATGGCTCAGGCCGCCTTCCGGCTGAAAAATCGATATTCGAATGACGCGCGCATCATGATCCCCGGTCCGTGACAGGACCGCGCGAAGACGAAACGACGATACCATGCGCACGGGCGCACGACATCCCCGCCGCGCTGCCGCACGGTCGGCTCGTCGTTGCGCGAGGGATGACCCCGTTCGGCCGGCACACCCTGTCCGGACGAAGAACGACCACGGCCGGCAGGTCTCCTGGCTTGCGGGTCAATGCCGGGGCGAAGCGCCTTCTCGGGACAGATACCCCAATGGCTTGTGCCTCGCTGGCTCGCCGCTCACAGTTGCAGGGGCAGCCGGGGTCTTGAACCCCGTTCCCTTTTGATCCCCTGGCGGGGAACCGGACGCAGGGCAGGCCCTATCGGACTATGCGGGGGCGATCAAGGCGCTTGAGGACATGGTCGGCGCCCTTGTCGCCGATCATGATGGCGGTCGCATTGGTGTTGCCGGCGGGCAGGGTCGGCATGACGGAGGCGTCGGCCACCCACAGGCCCTCGATGCCGATCACTGCCAGATCGGCATCGACCACGGCATGGGGATCGTCCGCCCGGCCCATCTTCGCGGTGCCCACCGGATGATAGAGCGGGATCGATGCCATCTGCACATAGGCGCGCAATTGTGCCGGATCGGTCAGGGCCGGACCGGGGCGCAGTTCGCTCTTTATATGTGTCGCGATCGGTGTCTCGTTCAGGATGGCGCGGGCGATGCCGATGCCCTCGACAATCTGGTCGATATCATCGTCGCTGCCGAGCTGGCGATGCTCTATCTTTGGGGGATCGAAGGGGTCGGCCGAGCGCAGGCTGATGCGGCCGCGATGGCTGGGGCGCATCAGCCCGACCAGCGTGGAGACAGATGGGGTCTTGCGCAGCATCAGGCGGCCGCGCTCGTCGAAGTCGAAGGCGAAGGCGGCGAAGCTGATCTGGAGATTGGGCGCTGGGAGATCGGCGCGGCTCTTAACGAAGGCCTGCGCGTGGCCGATCGCAGTGGTCAGCGCGCCGCGCCGGGCGAGGGCATAGCGCAGGACTTGCCATGCGCCACGCAGGCCCTGCGCATCGCTGTTGAGCGTGGACACATCGACTTCGTTGACGACATGGGTGCCGACATGATCCTGAAGATTAGCGCCGACGCCGGGGAGGTCGTGCACGATGGCGATGCCATGGGTGCGCAGATGATCGGCGGGGCCGATGCCGGACAACATCAGCAGTCGCGGCGTGTTCATCGATCCAGCGCTGAGGACCACGCCTTGGCGGGCGCGCAGCGTCTTTTCGACGCCGTCCTGCCAATAGACTATGCCGACCGCGCGACCGGCCTCTATCAGGATGCGCAGCAGTTGCGCGCCCAGCAGGATCGTCGGCGCCTTGCCGCCGCGCCGGTCGTGGAGGTAGCCGCGCGCCGCCGAACAACGTTCCCCTTTGCGTTGCGACACCTGCACATAATCGACGCCTTCGGCCTGTTCGCCGTTGAGGTCGAGCGATCGGGGGATGCCCGCCGCTTGTGCTGCCGCAATCCACTGGTCTGTGATCGGATAACGCGCGCGGCTTTCCGACACGGCGATCGGGCCGCCGGTGCCGCGCCATGTGTCGGCGCCGCGCTCATTATCTTCCATGCGTCGGAAATAGGGCAGGACCGCATCATAGTCCCATCCCGCAGCGCCCATCCGCGCCCATTCATCATAATCCCAGCGATGACCGCGAATGAACATCATGCCATTCAGCGCGCTGCCGCCGCCGAGCATCTTGCCCGCGGGCCATATGTCGGCCCGGCCGCCCAGCGACGGGTCCGGCTCGACCTGATGGCACCAGTCATAGGCAGGATTCTGCACGATGGCGCTGGTCAATGCCGGGATGCGCGACCGGACATGGCGGTCCGTGCCGCCTGCTTCGATCAGGGTGACGGACAGACCCGCTTCTGCCAGCCGTCCGGTCATCGCGGCCCCGGCCGATCCGCCGCCCACGACGATGATGTCAGTGTCTTCCATGATCGTTCCTAGAAATTGGACATGACGGCGGCGCTGGGCGCGTCGAGCGGCTTGCCGGCGGCCTTCAGCTTGCGTTCCCGTTCGCGGAGCGGCCCTTGCTCGGCGATCAGCCAGGCGTGGATGGCATCGACATCCCCCTCGCTCAGCAGATCGTCCCAGCGCGGCATGCCGTTGGGGAGCAGCAGCCCTTCGCGCACAATCTGGTTGAAGACATCATGCGTGCCCGGCTGCATCCGGCGCAGGTCCGGTGCGGTGGAACGGAGCTGGTTGCTGTGGCAGATGGCGCAATTCTGGAAGAACAGCCCCTGACCCCTGGCGATCATCGCGGGCGTGACGCCGGGCTTCTGCGCGGGGGGCGCGGACGCTGGCTCCAGCGGCGGCAAGGGCGTGGGCTGCGGCACCGGGCCGCCGTCCAGCCTGAACACCAATATGCGGTTGGCGTTACCGTTGCGATAGGCCGCCGAATAGCGCGGCACATAGCTCCACCCGCCCCCGCCAAAGCCCGCTGCGACCGCGATATATTGCACGCCCTTGACGCGATAGGTCATCGGCGCGGCCATGATCGCACTGCCGGTGTCGATGGCCTTGATCAGCTTACCAGTATCGGCGTCGCGGACGATCAGCTTGCCGCCGATCGTGCCATGGACGATCAGGCCCGACGCGGTGGAGAGCATGCCCATCCGGTCCTGCCAGCCCTCGGTAGGGACCGACCAGCGGGCCTTGCCGGTCAGCGGGTCGATCGCGCGCAACTCGCTACTATAGGGCTTGTCCTTCACCCATTGCATTTCGGGCAGCTTTTCCACCTGTTCCCGGATCGCGGGCGGCAAGGTGGGCAGCACCGCTTGCAATTGCGGGGTGAAGATCAGCGTCGTCTGGACGTTGAGCGCCTTGGGCCTGCGCGCTTCCGCCGGGGTGCCGGGGGGCACGGTGAACATCAGGTTCCCCATATCAAGCACGGAGGCATAATAGCTTTTGCGCTCCGCATCATAGGCGGCCGGATACCAGTTTCTCGCACCTGCGGAGGCCGGGAAGATGAGACGGGGGCCGTTCCAGAAATCGGTGCGGTCCGGCGTCATCTGCGGCACGCCATTCTTGTCGAACCCCTTGGTCCAGTTGGTCCGCACCAGCGGATTGACGCGCAGCGGCTTGCCGGTTTCGCGGTCCAGCACGAACAGATAGCCATTTTTGGGCGAATGGAGGATGACCGGGCGGACCTTGCCGTCCACTTCCATCTCCGTCAGCACCATCGGCTGGGTGGCGGTGAAGTCCCAGCTGTCGCCCGGCGTTTCCTGATAATGCCACTTCACCGCGCCGCTCTTCGCATCCAGCGCGACGATGGAGGACAGATAGAGATTGGTGCCGCCCTTGGGCGAGCGGGTTGCGATCGAATAGGGGCCGCCATTGCCGACGCCGATATAGACGGTGCCGAACTTGGGATCATAGTTGATCGCGTCCCACACGGTGCCGCCGCCGCCAATATCCCAGCGGCTCCTGGCGTCCCAGGTCTTGAGCGCAGCGTCGAGCGCCTTGTCCTCCTGCGGGCCCTTCGCCGGATCATGGGGCACGGTGTAGAACCGCCAGGCCTGCGTGCCGTCGGCGATGCGATAGGCAGTGACATAGCCGCGCGTGTCATATTCCGCGCCGGCATTGCCGAGGATGACGAGATCGCCTGCCACTTCGGGCGCACCAGTGCTGGTATAGCCGCGGCTGTGATCGACCACCGTGTCGACCTTCCACAGGGTCTTGCCGGTCTTCGCGTCGAGCGCGTAGAGCATGCCGTCGAGCGCGCCGACCATCACCTTGCCATGGGCCACGGCGACGCCGCGATTGGCCTGATCGCAGCAGGCGGACCGGTTCGCCTGCATGTCCACCTCCGGCTCGAAGGTCCAGAGCGGCTTGCCGGTCGCCGCGTCGAGCGCATAGACGCGGCCGAGATTGCCGCTGGTGTACATCACCCCATCGACCACCACCGGTGTCGCTTCCTGCACGCGGTTGGTGTTGAGATCATAGGACCAGGCAAGGCCGAGCTTTCCCACATTGTCCTTGTCGATATCGGTCAGCCGCGAATGATGGCTGCCCCACACGTCACCGCCGGTATAGGGCCAGTCGTCGCCTGCCCCCGCATCGCTGCCGCCGCGCGTGCAACCGGCCAGCGCCAATGCTGCGGCCAATATCAGAAACGCCCCTTTCACAGCGGCCAGCTTTCCTTGTGGGCCAGCATCACGTCGCGCAGGCTTTTCGGCTTGCGGCCGGTGATCCTTTCCACCCAGTCCGTCTTCTGCGCGAAATAGCCTTCGCGTATCGACTGGCCGAATGTCACCATGTCGTCGCTGGACCAGGGGATCGGGCCATCGGGGATGATGTCGGAGGCATGGCGCGGCGCGCCGAGCGAATCGAAATAGGCGAACATCGCCTCGTCATCGACCGCCTCTACGACGATCGGCTTGCCGGCCAGTTCGCTGGCCAGGGCCATCGCTTGTGGAATGGTGATGAGGTCGGGGCCGGTCAGCACATAGGCTTTATTCTCATGGCCCGGCTGGGTCAGCACGCCCACGGCGGTCGCGACACAATCGTCGCGGCTGACGAAGGCCACGGGACCATCCCCGCAATTGTCGGGCTTGCCGCCGAACATCAAGGCGGGGATCGTCATCGGGCCAGCAATCGCTTCGGCATATTGGCTGTCGCGCAAATGGGTCCAGGATGCGCCGGAGGCTTCGATGAGCTCTTCGGTCGCGCGATGGTCGTTCTTGACGATCGCCGGATTGCTGGGCGCATCGGCAGCGATGATCGAGGTATAGACGATATGCTGCACGCCAGCCGCAACCGCTGCCTCCACCGCATTTCGATGCTGGCCGACGCGGGTGCCGACGCGCGCCGTGCTGATCAGCAGCATCCTTTCTCCGCCGGCCATGGCGGCGGGCAGGCTGGTGGGATCGTCGAAATCGGCGAAGCGGACGTCGGCTCCGCGCGCGGCGAGATCGGCCAGCTTCGCCGGCGTGCGGGTCAGCAATATAGCGTCCTGTGGCGCGATCTTCTCCAGCAGCAATTCCGCCGCCGCCCGGCCGAACGAACCCGAAGCGCCTGAAATGATGATCTTCCCCATGCGTCCTCTCGCTTGCATGATCTGTCGTCTTGTTGCAGATAATCGTAACGAATGTTATTATTGCGTCAAGCCATAGATAATGAGGAGAGTGACTATCATGCCTTCCCTTCCGATCGAGGACCGGATCGCGCTGCAAGACCTGATCGCCGCCTATAGCTGGGCGCTCGATACCGGGGATGTCGACGGGCTGGTGGCCTGTTTCACGCCGGACGCGCGCATGGTGGAGGAGGTGTTCGACGATCCCGACATCTGGGAAGGGCATGAGGGGATTCGCGGCATCGCAGACCATTATCGTAACGCGCCGGGCTTTCCGGGGCGTCAGCATCATGTGACGCAGACGCAATATGAAGCGCAGGACGACGGAAGTTGCACGATGCGATCCTTCGCCTTCGTGACGGAATGCGAGGGCGAGCCGCCCTATCTGCTGCGCTTCGCTGGGTGGTATGACGATCATGCGGTGAAGGGCGCGGACGGCCAGTGGCGCTTTCATCGGCGAACGGTAAGGCTGTGGGATGGCGAGGTGTTGAAGAATTTCCCCGGTCGCGGGGCGTGGGTTCCGCGTAAACGGCCGGATTCGCTGATTATCAAGCGGTAACTGGTATATAAGGGCCGTTCGTCCTGAGCTTGTCGAAGGACCGTTCTTTCTTTCGAGATTGCGAAGAAGAACGGGGCTTCGACAGGCTCAGCCCGAACGGGGGATAGGGTTTGTTATTTAACCAGCACCCAACTGAGGGCAGTCATGATGCGACTGTCGGGTGCAACGGTGCACTGGCCGATCTTATCCAACGCCAGTTCGGCAAAGGATTCCGGCCATGATGCGCCGGAAAGGTGCGCTAATCTGGCAACGGCAGCGCCATCCGACCCACAGTTAGCCGTCATACGCCCATTATCATGACAAACCAACGCAACCCCGCGATAGCCCGCCTCGGCCGCGATCTCACCGACCAGCAGTTCGTCACTCCGCCGTGTCACGGCAAAGATCGCCGCCGGTGCAGAAGCGAGCAAAGCCTGCATCTGCCGCACCCGATCGCCATCCAGCGCCACAGCCTGTCCGCCCAGATATTGCACATGGGCGGCGAAGCGGCGGCCGGCCGCCAATTGCGCATCGTGCAGCAGAAGCGGCGACGTAGCCGCCTCTGCCCGCCCGCCAACCAGCGCTGCCGAAGCGACCGCCGCGCTCGCCAGAAAGCCGCGTCGCGACAGGTCGATCATGGCTTTGCCCCCTTGGCCAGATGCTGCGCAATCAATTGCAGGTCCGCGTCGCTCACTTCTCCGCGCGGGATGGCGGGCATATTGCCGATGCCCATGCGCGCCGCCTGCACCACATAATCGACTGTCAGATCGGTGCGCTTTTCCAGCAGGGGCTGGTCGGCCCGCCGCGCCAACAGGCCCGTTCCCATGCCGCCCGGCCCATGGCACATGGCGCATTTTTCCAGATAGAGCCTCTCGCCCGGCGCCGCTTGCGGCCGCGACGAAAGGGTTTCGGGCGCGGGCAAGGGCGGTGGTCCCTTTGGCGCCTCCTTCGGCGTCTCGGTCGCGCGGCCACAGGCGGCCCCAGCCAATATCAGCGCGGCGCCCGCCAGCGCGATCATGCCCCGGCGCATCAGCCCTGCCCTCCCGCACGGCTGCTGGGCCAGATGCCGCTCTTGCCCGGCGCGATGATGCCCCTGGGATCGAGCGCATCCTTCACCTTGCGGTTGAGCTGCCCCAGCGCGCCCTTGTTATAATCATAGGTGCCCGCGACCGCGTCCATATAGTCGAGATGGGTGCGATATTCGCCATAACCCTGCGCCTTCGCGTCGGCGATCAGATGTTTGAGGAAGGGATCGACCCGGCCCATCAGGTCCGCATCATCCTTGTTGATCAGCACGGCGTTGACGTTGATGAGGTGGCGCTCGCCAAAGGCGAAGCTGGCCTGATAATCCATGCCATATTCCTTGTAGCGGGCGTAGGTGCGCTGGAACTGGGCCTGCGCCGCCGCGCCCGATTGCGGCAGGATCGGCGAGAAGCCGATATGGCCGCCCCGCCCGCTATGCCAGTTTGCATTCTGCATCGGCATGGTGAGCGGCGTGCCGGTCCAGCCGGTCGCCTCCAGCGGCTCGCCCGTCTTCCATGTCGTGGGGCGCAGCGACATGGGCTTCAGCTTGCCCAGTTCCTGCTCCAATATGGCATAGGCCGCCTTATTGACGGACTCGCGGCCGTAGAGGCGCAGGCTCACCCCCCACCAGCCGACGTTGAATTTCTTGCGGATCGCGGCGATCACATCATCGGGCAACGCGCCGGGCTTGTCGGTCCACTGGTCGCGGGTGGTGACCACGGCGGCGGCGCGCAGCCAGTTGCCGATGGTGGGCGACTGCTGCAACAGCCCTTCGCGCCGCAGCGGCGCGATCGCGTCGATGAGTGGCCCCAGATCCTCCGGCCGGTCGAATTCCAGATCCATGCCCATCAGTGATTCCGGCGCGGGCATCAGCCACAGGCCCATCTTCGTCACGATGCCGAAATTGGACTGGACGAACATCTGGTCCCAGCCGGGGCCGAAGCCGAAGCGATAAAGCTGCCAGGTCGGCGCGCCATCGAGCGCGCCCATGCCGGTGCGCACGACCATGCCGTCCGCCATCACCGCCTCTATCCCGCAGATGCGGGTCGCATGTTCGCCATAGGGGGTATAGCCCATGCCGCGATCCAGCGCATTGCCGACCACCGATCCCCAGCTATTGCCGGGCACCGAGAGCCAGTGCTTCATGCCTTTGGATTTCAGGAAGTCGTAGAGATCGTAGAAGCCGACGCCCGGCTCCAGCAGGACCGTGCCGTTCGCCTCGTCATAATCGATCTTCTTCATCCGGCTGAGGTCCAGCACCACCGATCCCGCCATTAGCGGCGCCGACCCGCCATAGCCCAGATTCTTGCCCCGACTGATCGGCCAGAGCGCGACGCCCCGTTCGGACGCGATGCGGACGATCGCCTGAATCTCTTCCACCGTCGCGGGGGCGACCGCGCCGGCGGGATGGTGGCGGGCGTCGTCGATGGCGAACTTGTCCTGATAGCTGGCCTGATCGGCCTCATCGAAAAAGACATGATCCTTGCCGACGATCGCCGCGAAGGCGGCGATGGTGGCGGGGGAGAGCGTTTGGGCCATGCTGTGTCTTGCCTTGTGGTGAAAGGGGTTCAGGCCGCCGCGGTCCAGCGCGTCCGCGCTGGCGGGCGCGCGCCGCCGTCGAGCCGCAGGACTTCGCCATTGATCATGGGCTGGCGGATCAGGAACAGGGCAGCCTCGGCAAATTCCTCAGTCGTGCCGGCGCGGCGTGGAAATTCCATGCCGCCGACCAGTTCATCGACCAGCGCTTGCGGCATGTCCGCGGTCATCGGCGTCGCGAAGAAGCCCGGCGCGATGCCGACGCAGCGGATCGCATGGCGCGACAGGTCGCGCGCCCAGATCAGCGTCAGCGCGGCGAGCGCCGCCTTGGACGCGGCATAGGCGCCCATGCCCTCCTGCCCTTCAAAGGAAGCAATCGAGCAGGCATTGAGGATCACGCCGCGTGTCCCATCGGGACCATCGGGCATATTGCCGATCATGCGATGCCCGACATGCGCGGTGACGTTGACAGCGCCGATCAGGTTGACGTCGATCAGGCGGCGGAAAGCGACGACATCGCCAGGCCCCGCAGGCGTGGCGATGGGTCCGATGCCGCCAATCCCGGCCATGTTCGCCAGGATCGAAACCGGGCCGATCTGCGCCATGGCGGCGCGCACCGCCGCCTCATCCGTGATGTCGCACAGGATCGAACGCACGCCTGGCATGCGGCTGGCCTGCAAATCGAGCACCACAATATCGGCGCCTGCGGACAGCAAGTTGGACACCAGTGCGGCGCCTAAACCCGATGCGCCGCCGGTGACGAGCGCCGTCTTGCCTTGTACATCCATCTCACCTCACTCGCCGACCATGTCGATCTATTAATAACGATCGTTATCATCTCGTGCTATGACCTGATTGTCAAGCGGACGGCTGGAGGGCGAGCCTGCAAAAAGCGCTTGCCTGCCTGTTGCATCAGATTGTATGCTAGTGATACATATTGCAGGAGCAGGACCATGGAAGAGCAGGACGTCGTTTCCGTACATGTCGAGGACCGCATCGCCTGGGTGAATTTCGCCCGCCCCGCCAAGCGCAACGCGATGAGCCCGACGCTCAACCGGCGCATGATGGAAGTGCTGGACGAACTGGAGTTTCGCGACGATGTCGGCGTGCTGGTGCTGGGCGGCGAAGGCAGCGCCTGGTCGGCAGGCATGGACCTGAAGGAATATTTCCGAGAAACCGAAGCCAAAGGCCTGCGCGGCGTGCGCAAGTCGCAGGCGGAAAGCTATGGCTGGTTCCGTCGCCTGCGCTGGTATCAGAAGCCGACGATCGCGATGGTCAATGGCTGGTGTTTCGGCGGCGGCTTCGGTCCGCTCTTCGCCTGCGATCTCGCCATCTGCGCGGATGAGGCGCAGTTCGGTCTGTCCGAAATCAACTGGGGCATATTGCCCGGCGGCGGCGTGACCAAGGTGGTGGTCGACCTGCTCCCCATGCGCGACGCCATGTGGCTGACGCTGACCGGCGACCTGATCGATGGCAAGGCGGCGGCGGCGATGCGGCTGGTCAATGAAAGCGTGCCGCTGGACCAGCTCAAGGCGCGGACCACGCAGGTTGCCGAACTGCTGCTGAAGAAGAACCCGGTCGCGCTGAAATTCGCCAAGGATGCTGTTCGCCGCGTGGGCACCATGACCTATGACGAGGCGGAGGATTATCTGGTCCGCATGCAGGAAGCCGCCAATTTCCATGACAAGAGCGAAGGCCGCAAGGAAGGCATCCGCCAGTTCATCGACGAAAAGAGCTATAAGCCCGGCCTGGGCAGCTATGATCTGGAAAAGGGCAAGGCTTCAGCATAGATTTTCATATCTATGATATATCCATATCCGTGAAGTTATGGCAGGGTGATCCGCTATCAGGAGAAGGATCACCCCATGCCCATCGCCACCACCCATGTCGGCAGCCTGCCGCGCGGGGACGCTCTGACGCCCCTGCTGCTCGCGCGGGACAAGGGCGAAGCCTATGACGCCGTTGCCTTCGACGCCGCGGTGCAGAGCGCCGTCACCGATGCGGTGGCGAAGCAGCGGGAAGCCGGGGTCGACATCGTCAGCGACGGCGAATTGGGCAAGGTCGGCTATTCCACCTATATGATCGAGCGGCTGTCGGGCTTTGGCGGGCATATCGACCGCAAGCCCGCCGCCGACCTCGCCCCGCTGCCCGAACTGCGACAGAAGCTGGCGGCGATCATGGGCAGCCAGGAGTTCACCCGCGCCTCCTGCATCGGGCCGGTGAAGCTGGTGACGCTCGATCCGCTGCATGAGGATATTGCCCGGTTCAAGGCGGCGCTGGCGGCGGGCAAGGATAGCGGCCGGGCCTTCATGAATGCCGCTTCGCCGGGCCTGATCACCGCCTTTCAGGTGAACCGCCATTATCCCAGCCATGAAGCCTATCTGGCCGATCTGGTCGATGCGATGCGGGAGGAATATGAGACGATCGTGGCGGCGGGATTCGACCTGCAACTCGATTGCCCGGACCTCGCCATGTCGCGCCACACCGGCTATCAGGAGGCGAGCGAAGAGGAATTCCTGAAGATCGCGGCCGCCAATGTCGAGGCGCTGAACGCCGCCACCGCCAATATCCCGGCGGACCGGATGCGCATGCATATCTGCTGGGGCAATTATGAAGGGCCGCACGATCATGACATTCCGCTGGAACGGGTGATCGACATCATCCTGCGCGCGCGCCCGGCGACCGTGCTGTTCGAAGGGGCCAATCCCTGCCATGAGCATGAATGGACGGTCTGGCGCGATGCGGCCGATCGCGGCGTGCTGCCCGGCGACAAGATATTGGCGCCCGGCCTGATCGACACCTGCTCCAACTATGTCGAGCATCCCGAATTGATCGCCCAGCGGATCGAGCGCTTTGCCGGGATCGTCGGCAAGGACCGGGTGATCGCCAGCACCGATTGCGGATTTGGCACTTTCGCGGGCTATGGGAAGATCGACCCGGCCGTGACCTGGAAGAAGCTGCGGTCGCTGCGCGCGGGCGCCGATATTGCGGATGCGCGGCTATGACGGCGGACGAACGTCGCGCGATCGAGCAGGATTGCGCCCGGCTGGTGGCGCTCTACGCCAATCTCAACGATGCCGCGCGCTGGGAGGATGTCGCCGCGCTCTATGCCGAAGATGGGCGGATGGCCCGGCCCACCGCGCCCGATGACTGGATTGTCGGGCGGGACGCGATCCTGACCGCTTTCCGCAGTCGCCCGGCGCGCGCCACCCGCCATGTCTGTTCCAATATCGTGATCGATGTGCTGGACGAAAGCCATGCCAGCGGCGAAAGCGCGATGTTGTTGTTCACGGGCGATGGAGCGCCTAAAGTCGGCAGCTTTCACGACCGTTTCGTGCGGGTACAGGGGGAATGGCGCTTTGCCGAAAGGCGGGGCAGCCTGACATTTTAAAGGGGTAAGCCGCACATGAATGGCTCCACGCCGTCCACCGTCAAATCGGCGATGCGTACTATCGACATCATCGAATATGTCGTCGCGCGCCCGACCGGCGTGGTGGCGCAGGAAATCGCGGCGGGGCTGGCGATACCGGTCAGCAGCCTGTCCTATCTGCTGGCGACGCTGGTGGAGCGGGACTATCTGGCGCGGGACGGGCGGCGATATCTGCCCGGCGGCGCGCTGGAGCGGCTGGCCTCGCCACGCATCGGCCTGTCGCTGGCGGACAAGGTGCGGCCGCTGGTCAAGTCGCTGCGGTTGCAGCTCAACGAGACGGCCTCCTTCTTCGTGCGCGACGGCTGGCAACTGGAGGCGATCGTCACCGAGACGGCGGAACAGTCGCTGCGCTATTCGATCAGCGTCGGCACGCGCAGCCCGATCCATTGTCTGGCGGCGGGCAAGGCCTTGCTCGCCGCGCTGCCCGACACCGAACTGGACGGCTATTTCACGCAGGCCGCCCTGCCCGCCTTCACGCCCAGCAGCATCACCGACACGGAACGGCTGCGCGCCGAACTGACGGAAGTGCGCGCCACCGGGATCGGCCGCACCCGCGAGGAATATACGCCAGGCATTTGCGGGCTGGGCATGGCGGTGATGGCAGGCGACATCGCGATCGGCGCCTTTGCCGTCGCCATCCCGCTGCCGCGTTTCAGCGCGGAACTGGAGGCGCGTGCGATCGCCAGACTGGCGCAGGCGGTGGCGCTGTTCACGGCGGCGGAGGGGCCTGTGGATTGAGGGGGTAACGGATTTTGGGTGTTAGGAGGCTGTCCGCTTTCCTTAGCCCTCTCCCGTTTTTCACGGGAGAGGGTTGGGTGAGGGTCTTTCTTCTCGCTGGCGGCAAGCTACTGCCCAGAAAGAAGAAAGACCCTCACCGACTGCGACTAGGCAGCAAGCTGCCAAGTCTCCGTTGCCTCTCCCGCGAAAGCGGGAGAGGGTGAAAGGGATGACTGAAATTGCCTGCTATTGGCCGCTTCTCCCTCCCTTCACGCTAAATTTGTTCCAGCATCCAACACCCCCGAGAGCCATTGCTCAGCCCCCTCACCCATAAAGCCGTTCGTCCCACCAGACCGGTTCCGGCAGGTCGTGGTTTATCCCGGCCGCGTCCGGATGCTGCGGATTGATGAGGATGTTGCGCTCGACCCGCGCGGGGATGGAGGGGACGAGCAGGATGGCGCTGCGGCGTTCGCGATACCATTGCAGGCCGAAGGCCTTGCACAGGCTTTCATCCTTGCCGTCCCAGCCGGGATGGGCGGCGGGTTGGAAGATTTCGTAGCTTGTGCCGTTGGGGATGGTGATGCGGATATAATGCTGGTTGGGCGGCAGCACGCTGCCCGCATGGACCAGCTTTTCCAGCATCGCGGTCGAATAATGTTCCGATGTGTAGAGGATCGGGCAGGCGGGCGTGTTCCATCGGCCGGGATAGAGGCGCGCGCCTTCGCTGTCGTAGATCGGGTGGACGCCGTCGGGGTCGCCGATGCGATAGGCGGTCAGCACCCGATCGGTAACGCCACCCTTCACACGCCCCCGCCATAGGCCGCGCGACCGAGCAGGTTGATGACCAGATCGGCGCCGGGGCTGGTGGCGAGCGCCACGTCGAGCGGGGCCTTGCCGTCCAGCATGGGGTGCGGGCGGCTCAGAAATTCGCGGGCGCGCTCCGGCTCCTGATAGATGTCGAGCGCGAAGCTGAACACCTTGGCAAGGCGTGCGAGCCGGTCGCCCTCCTCGCTGGTCAGGCGTTTGGAGGGAGACTTTCGGCGGCGCTCCAGTGTCGCCTTGGGGATCAGGCGGAATTTGAAGCGCGCGTCACCGGGCGCAACCGTGTCGGCCAGATGATCGAGCGCGGCGACGGGCAGGCCGCTTTCGATCGAGGCCGGAAGCGCAAGGCGCGAGGCGTGGAGGCCGGCCTTTACGCCGAGCAGCGCTTCGATCGAATAGGGTTGGGTGGCCATATGCGCTCCTGCCTCAGTTGGGGTTCATATAGGCCTCATATGAGGTTGGGGCAAGAGGCGCGGATGATTGCCTCATTCAGGACAGACATAAGCGGAGTGGGCCTCCTTCGGAGGCACCCACCCCCGGCCCCTCCCTGAAAGGGAGGGGAGGAGGAAGGCCAACGAAAACGGGGGACGCCTTTCGGCATCCCCCGCTCCAACCCCGCTCGGGTATTCGTAGACCGATTATGCGGCCTTGGTGCGCCAGCCGTCGGCATAATTGTCGCGCGCGGCTTCCGAATAGGGGACCGAGGATACGATCGCCTTGATTTCGGTCTGGACGTGCGGTTCGACGGTCGGCTTGGACGTACCGCCATTGGGTTCACCCCAGAGCAGCGTCACTTCGGTGCCGGGTGCGGCGAACTCGGCGTCGACCATCGCCAACGCCAGGAAGCGGCCGGCGTTGATGGTGTAACCGATCCAGGTCGACAGGCCGACGGTCTTGCCGTCCTTCAGCACTGCGTCATAGGGGTGCATGCAATAGACGGCGCTGGGGAATTCCAGGAACTTCGCCTTGTCGCCGGTCTGGAGCATCGAGCTCATGACGCGGACGATATCCTCATTGTCCAGGGCCAGCGTCACCTTCTGGCGGTGCGGCTGATCCTTGATCTTTTCCAGCGCTTCGCGTCCGACGAATTCATGGTCGAACTTGACCATGATGCCATAGCCCAGCTCCCACGGGTTCAGGTAATAATCCTCGATCTTGTCGGAGACGAAGCTGCCGCCGAGCGAGCATTTGCCTTCATAGCTGTTCTCACCGATCCATTCGCGGAAGCCCTTCGAGCCTTCGCCGGTGTAGGTGGCGGGCAGCGGGGAAGGAATCCAGCCCGATTCCAGCGTGTTCGACGAATAGGTACGGCCGCCACACAGGGTCAGGCCATAATCCTTGCCCGCTTCGATCAGCGCGTTGCGGACGGTGTCATAATCCTTCCACGGGCCGAACAGCTCATAGCCCGGCTGGCCGGCCATGCCGTGACGCAGCGCGCGCACTTCGACGCCGGCGATGGTGATCGGCGCCATGTGGAAGAATTTCAGGTCCGGCGGGGTCTGGCCCATCGCCTTTTCCAGCACCGGCATGGCGTTCGGGCCCTGGAGCTGGAAGCGATAATTGCGGCGATAGCCCTGCTGGTCGAGCGGGCGGGCGATGGTGCGTTCGTCGCGTTCCACCTTCACGTCCCACTTGCCGGTCGAGGCCCAATATTCGACCCATTCGATCGAGGGTGCGCGGCCGACCAGTTCGAACTTTTCTTCTTCCAGATAGAAGAGGATGACGTCGCCGATCACATAGCCTTCGGGGGTGACGGGCGCGAACTGCTTGGCGCGGTTCGGCACGAAGCCCTTGAAGCTGTTGGGGGCGAGATAGGCGAGCATATCGAACGCGCCGGGGCCGGTGACGAGCAGGTCGACCATGTGGAAGCTCTGGTTGAACAGGACCGAGCTTTCCGCCCAGCTGCGCTGTTCGTCACGCCAGTTGCTATATTCGCCCGGCACGCCCGGATAGGCGTTGGGGCCGACCTGCTGGTTACGCAGGAATTCCACGATGTCGCCCTTTTCATCGAGCAGCTGTTGCAGGGTCTTGTCGGTCATTCAAACCTCTCCTTCGACTTGATATTGGACATGTATCGGGGCGGGTTGGCCAAGCCATTCCCGGACGATCTGGTTAAAGGCCTGCGGCGATTCCGCGGGCATCATATGGCCGGCATGCTCGACCACCCGCAGCCGGGCATCGGGAATCGCGGCGGCAATCGCTTCATGCTGGCCGACCGGGGACCATTGGTCCTGGCGACCGACAGCGACAAGCGTCGGGCAGGCGATGGTCGGCAACAGCCCATCCACCACCGGGCGATGGAGCAGCGCCTCGATCTGCGCTTCGAACGTCGAAATGCCCGCCGAAACGGCCATGGCATATAGCCGGTCCATCAGCGCTTCATCGCGCAGGCCGGCAAAGCCCATCATCGGCGGCAGCCACTCCGTAACCAGCGCGGCCATGCCCTGCACCCGGCCCAGATCGCGCAGCCGATAGCGGCCGTCCTGCTCGCCGGGCTTGACCGGATGGATGCCGGTATCGACCAGCGCCAGCCGCTCGACCCGTTCCGGCGCCTTGCGGATGACTTCCAGCGCGACGCGCGCGCCCATGGAGTGGCCGAGCAAGGCGCAGCGTTCAGGCATCTGGGCAAGGGCATAGTCCGCCATCGCCTCGATCCGGTCGGCGCCGCCATAAAAGCCATCGATCACCATGCTGTCGGGAATGGCCGCCAGCGTCTCACCGAACATGCGCGAATCGCAGATCAGCCCCGGAAGGATGACCAGCGGCGTCATTGCGCCCTTCTCCGATGATTTCGCACTCATGAATATTTCATCTATACGAATCTTTGCGGATGGCCTAGAGGGAAAATGCGCCGGGGATACAAAGAGCGCAACGCGATGCGCCAGCCTGCCCCCGGAACCAGTCCTATCGGGAGAGAATCATGAGCCTGCCGTCGATCCATCCGAACTGGGATTTGCCGCCGAAGGGCATGACCGACGGCTATTCTCTGGAAATGACCGCCAAGGATATGGAGGCGCTGGTCGAAGCCGCGCCCGCGATGGCGGCGGAAACGCCGGTCGCCGTCACCTTCCTGCCCGGCGAGTCGCTGGAGGCGCGGATTGCCGCGACGAAGGCGGTGCGCGATCTGGGCTTTGAACCGATGCCGCATTTTTCCGCGCGCCGGCTGGAGTCGGGCGATGATTTCGAGAGCTATCTGGCGGCCGTCGTGCGCGAAGCGGGGGTGCGCCGCTGCTTCGTCATCGCCGGCGACCCGGCCGAGGCGGCCGGCCCCTATAGCGACAGCATGGCGCTGATCCGCACTGGCGCGTTCGAGCGGGCCGGGATCAAGGCGATCGGCATTGGCGGCCATCCCGAAGGCCATCCCAATATGAGCCGCGAACAGACGTTCGAGGTGCTGATCGACAAATGCGCCGAAATTGCCAGTCGCAACATGGCGCCGCTGATCGTCACCCAGTTCGGGTTCGACGCCGCGCCAATCCTGCAATGGCTGGTCGAACTGCGCGCGCGCGGAATCGATGCGCCGGTGCGGATCGGCGTGCCCGGCCCGGCGGGCATCAAGACGCTGATGCGCTTTGCCGCGCGCTGCGGCGTGGGTGCATCGACGTCGGTGCTCGCCAAATATGGCATTTCGATCACCAAGCTCATCGGCACCGCCGGCCCGGACAAGCTGGTCGACGCGCTGGGTCAGGCGCTTGGCCCCCAGCATGGCAAGGTGCGGCTGCATTTCTATCCGTTCGGCGGCCTGACCCGCACGGTCGAATGGATCAATGATTATACGGCCCGCCCCTGAGCGCGCCGATCAGTGGAGAGAGACGAACGTGACCGAAATCTGCACCCTCACCCTGCAATGCGACGACCGGCCGGGGCTGGTCGCCGATGTCGCGACCTTCCTGACGCGGCAGGGCGGCAACATCACCGACGCGCAGCAATATAATGACAAGTTGACCGACCGCTTCTTCATGCGGGTCGAATTCGAGATCGGCGACGGCGATATCGCGGCGCTGGAGAGCGGCTTCACATCGCTGGCGCAGGAACGCGGCATGGACTGGACCCTGCGCCGCCGCAGCGAGCGGCAGAAGGTGTTGCTGCTGGTCAGCAAGTTCGACCATTGCCTGGGCGACCTTCTGTATCGCTGGCGCATCGGCGAGCTGGACATGGATGTGGTCGGCATCGTCAGCAACCATCCGCAGCATGTGCTGACGACGTCGCTGATGGGCGACCTGCCCTATCATCACCTGCCGATCACCAAGGACAGCAAGCCGCAGCAGGAAGCCCAGATCAAGGCGATCGTGGACCAGAGCGGCGCCGACCTGATCGTGCTGGCGCGCTATATGCAGATATTGAGCGACGATCTGGCCGGCTTCCTGTCCGGCCGGTGCATCAATATCCACCACAGCTTCCTACCCGGCTTCAAGGGGGCCAAACCCTATCATCAGGCGCATGAGCGCGGCGTGAAGATGATCGGCGCGACGGCCCATTATGTGACCGCCGACCTGGACGAGGGGCCGATCATCCATCAGGATGTCGAAGCGATCAACCATGCCGATACGCCCGACGATCTGGTGCGCAAGGGCCGCGATATCGAACGGCGCGTGCTGGCGACCGCCGTGCAGCATCATCTTCAGGGGCGGGTCTTCCAGAATGGCGCACGCACTGTCGTCTTCAAGGCCTGAGGCCGTGGCGCAAAGGATCGACGGGCGCGCGCTGGCGCGTGCCCTGTCGGCGGAGACGGCGGCGCGAGTGGCCGCCTTGCACGCCCGCACCGGCCATGCGCCCGCGCTGGCGGTGATATTGGTCGGCAGCGATCCCGCGAGCGAAGTCTATGTCGGGCGCAAGGTGGCGGAATGCGCCAAGGCCGGCATCCGGTCGGTCGAACATCGGCTGCCCGGCGATACGGTGCAGGCGACATTGATCGACCTGATCGACCGATTGAATGGCGACAGCGATATCGACGGTATATTGATCCAGCTGCCGCTGCCGCCGCAGATCGATGCCGCGCGCGTGCTGGACCGGATCGATCCGGCCAAGGATGTCGATGGCTTCCATCCGGTCAATGTCGGGCGGCTTTCCACCGGGACCGGCGGTCTCGTCCCCTGCACGCCGTTGGGCATCATGAAGCTGCTGGACAGCGTCGTGACGGATTATCGCGGGCTGGATGTCGTCGTGATCGGCAAATCCAATATCGTGGGCAAGCCGGTCGCCATGCTGTTGCTGGAGCGGGAGGCGACCGTGACCGTCACCCATATCGAAACGCGCGACCTGCCCGATATCGCACGCAAGGCCGATATCATCGTGGCCGCTGCCGGAGCGCCGCATCTGGTGCGCGGCTATTGGGTGAAGCCGGGCGCGATCGTGATCGATGTCGGCATCAGCCGGGTCGCCCAGCCGGACGGATCGACCCGGCTGACGGGCGATTGCGCCACCCATGAACTGGACCATGCACGGGCGGTGACGCCGGTGCCGGGCGGCGTGGGCCCGATGACTATCGCCTGCCTGCTGAGCAACACGATAACAGCCGCAGAGAGAGCCCGACATGACTGAAACAGGATGCACGACGATCGTGCGGGTCCGCGACCTGCCATTACTGGCCGATATCGGCATCAATCCCGACGAGATCGGGCGGCGACAGCCGCTGGTGATTTCGGTCGACCTGACGCTGGAGGCCGGGCGAATCGAGGGGATTGGCGAGACAGTGGATTATCGCCGCGTCGCACAGGCGGCCGAGGAACTGGCGCTGGTGCATATCCCGCTGATCGAGACTTTCGCCCAGCGGTTGGGCGACCGTTGCCTGGCCATGCCGGGCGTCATCCATGCGCGCATCAGCGTCGACAAGCCCTTCGCCATCACGCGCGGGCTGGCCGGGGTGGAAGTCTGCATGGGTCGATGAAGATCAGGGGCGTTCAGCCATCGTCGAGCGCCCCCTTTCTCTCAATCCTTTTCGTCCGCGACCTGCAACCGCGCGGTGATCAGCACCAGCGCGGCGAGGCCCGAACCCAGTGCCAACAGCAGGGACGTCACGCCCCTGCCCGCGCCGAAGGCCAGCAACTGCCCCGCCATGAACGGCCCCAAGGCTGCACCGCAGCGGCCGAAACCGATCACCGCGCCCGTGCCCGTCGCGCGCAACGTGGTGGGGTAGATATTGGCGATCAGCGCATAGAGGCCCACGACCGCGCCATTGGACAGGAAACCGAGCAGGAAGGCGGCGGACTGCAACAGGATGATGTCCGCAGGGACCGCACCGAAAGCGGCGACCGCGATGGTGGCGCCGACAAGACCGGTGATCACCAGCGGACGCAGGCCCAGACGCGGCGAGAGGAGGCCCAGCACCAGCCCGCCGGTCGCACCGCCCATGTTCATCACCACGGACACGATCGTCGCCTGTGACGGATCGAAGCCCAGCGCCACGACCAGCGAGGGCGTCCAGCCCAGCGCATAATAGAAAGTCATCATATGCAGGCCGTACATGGCGATCAGCGCGATCGTCGTGGCGCGATAGCGATCGGTGAAAAGGGTCGCCATCGCCGCCTTTGGCGCGTCGATGGTGGCGATGCGCGCAGCATGCGGTTGGCCCAGCCGCCCGAGGATGGCATTGATCCGCGCCAGCGCATCCGGCCCGCCGCGCGTCGCCAGCCAGCCGATCGATTCCGGCAGGAACAGCAGCACCAGCGGCACGATCGCCGCCGTGGCCGCCGCCCCGAACAGGAAGATCGATTCCCAGCCATGATGTTTGAGCAGTTGCGCCGCCGCCCAGCCGCCGACGATGCCCCCGACCGGATAGCCCGCCGCCATGATGCTGACGGCCAGATCGCGGCGCTTCCGGTTGGCGAACTCGGCCGACAGCGCGTTGATCGATGCCAGCACCGCACCAAGGCCAAGGCCGGTAAAGGCCCGCAACAGGCAGAGCAGCACGATATTGGGCGCGAAGGCCGAGGCGAACATGCCCAATATCATGATGGCGAGGCAGAGCAGCACCTGCGGTCGCCGGCCGATCCGGTCGGCCAGTTGGCCCAGGGTCAGCGATCCGATCACCATGCCGGCCAGCCCGGCCGATACGACCAGCCCGATCGCCCCCGGCCCGACATCCCATTGCCGCGCGATCCCCGGCGCGGCGAAAGTGACGGCCAATATGTCGAAGCCGTCGAGCGCGCTCAAAAGGAAGCAGATGGCGATCGCAAGGCATTGCGGCCAGCGCATCGGCCGGGCGGCGAGAATGGCACGCGGATCGTCCGCCGGCAGGGCAATGGTCTGGGTCGATGCCATGGCGGCGATCCTCTCCTGTTCGTTCTTGCGGCCAATACTGTATGCTTATGACACAGTTGTAAACCGGCGATGCGCGTCTTTCCGTCATGCCATCGCCGCCCGCATCCCGGCTTGTGCAATCGGCAGAATAAATATAACGATCGTTATTAATAAGGGGAGAGACATGGATGGCGGCGACCAAGGATAGGATGACCGGGGGGCAAGGGGAACCCAGTCTGGCATTGGGCATCGCCTTTGGCTTCCTGTCGTCACTGGGGCCGCTGGCGATCGATCTCTATCTACCCGCGATGCCGGGCATGGCGCGCAGCTTTGCAGTGGATACAGGCGGGATACAGCGCACCCTGTCCGCCTTCTTCCTGGGGCTGGCGCTGGCGCAGATACCGCTTGGGACGCTGGGGGATCGCTATGGGCGGCGGCGGCCTTTGCTCGGCGGGCTGACGCTGTTCATCCTCGGCTCGATCGCCTGTGCCGCGGCAACCAGTCTGGATCAGTTGATCCTCTGCCGCTTCCTTCAGGGTATGGGGGCCTGCGCAGGAACGTCGAGCGTGCGGGCGATGATCCGCGACCGGTTCAATGGCCATCGGGCGGCGAAGCTGATGGCCTTCACTTTCCTGATCATCGGCATTTCGCCGGTATTGGCGCCCTTGGCCGGCAGTGTCCTGCTCCAGATGATGTCATGGCGCGGGCTGTTCGCACTGCTGGCGGGCGGGGGCGGGATCGCGCTGCTGGCCGTCCTGCTCTTCCTGCCGGAGTCGCTGCCGCCCGAGCGGCGAATACCTCAGTTGCCGATGCTGGCCAGCTATCGCCAGTTGCTGACCAGTCCGGCCTTTCTTGGCTGGACCATGGTCGCGGGTCTGGGGACGACCATCCCCTTCGCCTTCGTGACCGCCGCGCCCTTTCTCTACACGCAGGGCTTTGGCCTGACCGCGCATCAGTATAGCCTGTTGCTGGCGCTCAATGCAGGGACGTCGATCGTCGCCACCCAATTTGCGCCGACGATGATGCGGCGGCTGGGCGCGCGGCGACTGGTGACGGTGGTCGCGTTGATCGCGATCGGGGCCTCGGCGTTGATGGCGCTGACAAGTGTCTCGCTCGCTGTCTCGATCGCCGCGTTCCAGCTTTATGCCATGCTGCTGTTCGCACTGGCCGGGCTGGTCCTGACCCCGGCGGCGATTTCCGCGCTGGATGCTGCTGCGGGCGGTGCGGGTGCGGCCGCCGGTTTGCTCGGCACGCTGCAACTGGCGATCACCGCGCTGGCGAGTGGCGCGGTGTCGCTGTTGCCGTCCATGGCGGTGCTGCCGCTGACCCTGCTGCTGGGCGGCAGTTTCACGCTGATGGCGCTGGTGATGCTGGCGCTGGGACGGCGGCAGGCGGGTTAGCCGACCTGCGCCAGCCAGTCGGCCAGATTATAATGGTTGCTGACCCGCGCGATGCGGCCGTCGACAATGTCGAAGAAGGCGCCGACGCGCAGCCGGTAGGTCTGGCCGCTGGCCGGCGGCAGATCGCCGTCGGTTTCCAGATAACGGCCCTCCAGCAGGAACTCCGCCGCACCGCGCGTACCGTCGGCGGAGGTCAGGAAGACCGGATCGATCACCTGCTCGCTATAGCAGCGGTTCATATGGGCGAGGAAATCGGCGAAGGCCGCCTTGCCCATGCGCACCGCGCCCTGCGAGGGTTCATGCATCACGTCGTCGGTCAGCAGATCCAGCATTGCGGCGGCGTCCCCGCGGTTGAAGGCGTCATAATAGCTTTGCAACAGGGCGTTGCTCATGCCTTGTCCCCTGCCTTCAGGCGATCGGCGTGCCAGCGCAGATGATCGGCCATGAAGGTCGAGATGAAATAATAGCTGTGATCATAGCCATCGCGCAGCGTGAGCGTCAGCGGGATACCGGCTGCCTCGCACGCGCTGCGCAGCAGGTCGGGGCGCAGTTCCTTTTCCAGGAAAGTGTCGGCCGCGCCCTGATCCACCAGCAGCGCCGGGACGCGCGCGCCATCTTCGATCAGCGCGACGGCGTCATGCTTGCGCCATGCCGCCTTGTCATCGCCCAGATAGCCGCCCAGCGCCTTCTGCCCCCAGGGCACCTGCGACGGTGCGACGATCGGCGCGAAGGCGGACACGGCCTTGAACCGATCTGGCAAGCGCAGGCCGATGGTCAGCGCGCCATGGCCGCCCATGGAGTGCCCCATGATCGACTGGCGATCCAAGTCGGCCATGGGGAATTGCGCGGCGATCAGCGCGGGCAATTCGTCCGTGACATAGGACCACATGCGGTAGTTGGCGGCGAAGGGTTCTTGCGTCGCATCGACATAGAAGCCTGCGCCGAGGCCGAAATCATAAGCGCCATCGGGATCGTCCGCAACGCCTTCGCCGCGCGGCGAGGTATCGGGCGCGACGAAGATCAGGCCCAATTCCGCGCAAAGCGCGCGAAACTCGCCCTTTTCGGTGACATTGGCATGGGTGCAGGTCAGGCCCGACAGATACCAGACCACCGGCATCTTCGCGCCCTCTTCATGCGGCGGAACATAGACGGAGAAGGTCATGTCCGTGCCGGTAGCGGCGGAGGCATGCCGGTACACGCCCTGCACGCCGCCAAAGGCGCGATTGGTGCTGACCGTCTCCATCAGAAAACGACGACCGAACGGATGCTCTTGCCCGCGTGCATCAGGTCGAAAGCGGTGTTGATCTCCTCCAGACCCATGACATGGGTGATCATGGGATCGATCTCGATCTTGCCGGTCATATACATGTCGACGATCTTGGGCACGTCGGTCCGGCCCTTCGCGCCGCCGAACGCCGTGCCGCGCCAGTTGCGGCCGGTGACGAGCTGGAACGGCCGCGTCTCGATGGTCTTGCCCGCTTCGGCCACGCCGATGATGATCGACGTGCCCCAGCCGCGATGGCAGGCTTCCAGCGCCGTGCGCATCACTTCGGTATTGCCGGTGGCGTCGAACGTATAGTCGGCGCCGCCGTCGGTCAGTTCGACGATCTTCGCGACGGTGTCCTCACGCGACAGGCCCTTCGAATTGAGGAAGTCGGTCATGCCGAACTTGCGGCCCCATTCCTCGCGATCGGGGTTGATGTCGACGCCGATGATCTTGTTCGCACCGGCAAGGCGTGCGCCCTGGATCACGTTGAGGCCGATGCCGCCAAGCCCAAAGATGACGACATTGTCGCCCACCTGCACCTTGGCCGTGTTGATGACCGCACCCACGCCCGTCGTCACGCCGCAGCCGATATAGCAGCTGGACTGAAACGGCGCGTCCTCGCGAATCTTGGCCAGCGCGATTTCGGGCAGGACGGTGAAGTTGGAGAAGGTGGAGCAGCCCATATAATGGTAGATCGGCTGGCCCCTGTAGCTGAAGCGGGTCGTGCCGTCGGGCATGAGCCCCTTGCCCTGCGTCGCGCGGATCGCGGTGCACAGGTTGGTCTTGCCGCTGAGGCAGCTTTTGCACTGGCGGCATTCGGGGGTGTAGAGCGGGATGACATGGTCGCCGGGCTTGACCGAGGTCACGCCCGCGCCGACTTCGCGCACGATGCCCGCGCCCTCATGGCCCAGCACCGACGGGAAGATGCCCTCGCTGTCGAAGCCGTCGAGCGTGTAGGCGTCGGTATGGCAGATGCCGGTCGCCATGATTTCCACCAGCACTTCGCCGGCCTTGGGACCTTCCAGATCCAGCTCGACGATTTCGAGGGGCTTCTTCGCTTCGAAGGCGACGGCGGCGCGGGTTTTCATGGGGCAACTCCGACAAGGACAAGAATGGTGGGATATGGCGGAAAGAGCCGCCCGGCCGCAAGACCGGGCGATCCTTCCCCCATCGTGCCCCCGCTCTAGCAATATCCCACTGGCGCGATAAGGAAGCATATGGGAAATTCATTATTACATTGACGGGATAATCCATGCGCCGCTGGGAAGGCATAGATGAATTTGTGGCGGTCGCGGCGGCCGGCAGTTTCAAGGCCGGGGCGGAGGCATTGGGCGTATCCACCACCCATATGAGCCGCGCCATCGCCGGGCTGGAGGCACGGGTGCAGGCACCCCTTTTCCATCGCACGACCCGCACGGTGCGGCTGACCGATACGGGACGGCTGTTCTTCGACCATTGCAGCCGCATCGTCGCCGAGCGGGACGAGGCGATCGCGATGATCAGCGAAGGCGGTGAGCCGCAGGGAGATATCCGCATCACCTGCTCGACGGCGATGGGCGAGCGGTTCATCGCGCCGATCGTGCAGCGTTACGCCGCGCAGCATGCGAAATTGCGGGTGACGATCGACCTGACCAACCGGGTCGTCGATCTGGTCGGCGAAGGCTATGACCTTGCCATCCGCACCGGGCAACTGGCGGAATCACGACTGATCGGCACGCGCATCGCGTCGCGCCGACTCTATAGCTGCGCCTCGCCCGACTATCTGGCGAAGCATGGCGTGCCGGTGAAGCCAGCGGACCTGGCGCAGCATGAATGTCTGGCCGGGACGACGCCGCTCTGGCGGTTCAGGCGTGGCGGGCGGGATGAAACGATCCGGCCCAAGGGGCGCTGGCGCTGCAACAGCGGCAGCGCGGTGACGGAAGCGGCGCTGGCGGGCATGGGCATATGCCAGCTGCCCGAATTCTATGTGCTGGCCCATCTGGCGTCGGGCGCGTTGCAGGAGGTGCTGGCCGATTTTCGTCCGGATGAGGAGCCGATCTGGGCCGTCTATCCCCAGCGCCGCCATCTGTTGCCCAAGATCAGCGGATTGCTGGACCTGTTGCGGCAGCAATTGCCGACCGCGCTGACGCCCTCGCCCTAATCGGCCTCGCCATCGGGCCGGGTGAATTCCAGGAAGCGGCTGTTGCCGTCCGCATCAGTCGATTCGAGCGTATCGACCAGAGTGTCGAGATACTGGTTGAGCGTTTCCACTTCCCTGGCTTTCAGGTCGGAGACGAGATAGGTTGAAACCTTGTCCGTCTGCGGGCGCATCAGGCGGTAGAGGCGCTGGCCTTCGTCAGTCAGGACCAATATCTTGCGGCGCTTGTTGGCGGGATCGCGCTCCACGGTGATGCGGCCATGTTTCTGGAGCGCGGCGACGGCGCGTGACACGCTCATCGGGTTGACGCCGGTCATTTCCGCCAGTTCGTGGCTGGCCGAATTGGGAAAACGGCCGAGCAGCATCAGCAGGCGAAACTCATTGAGGCTGATCTTGTAGCGATGCTCCAGATAGGTGGAGAAGGGCGCCATCAGCTTGTTCGCCAGCCGCAGGACGCGGTGCAGCGTATCGGCGGGGCTGGTTTCGGCCTGCGCCGATATCGTCTTGGGCGGGCTGCTGTTCGACATGGTCTTCCGATAGGGCATTTGCCGGCGCTCAAGTCAAGCCGACTATCGCGCAGCCCACGCTGGTAAATTTGCCGTCCGCCACATGATAATGAATATATTGGCGCATCTGCTGCACTTGCCCCTTGGCGATCGGCATGAACTGGTCGAGGCCCTGCGCGGCAAGTGTGGCCGCATCCAGATCCTGCGTGGCTTCGACCCGGATGATCCCTTCCAGCGCGACCAGTTCGTCGCTGGTGGCGAAGCGTTCGATCGTCAGCGTCTCGATGACATGGGCGTGCAGGAAGCCGTAGAAGCGCTTGAATGCTTCCCGCGTGCCAAGATCGACGCCGAAGAAACGGATGCTGGCGCCCGGCGCGTAGAAATCGAACACCGTGTCATAGTCGCGATCGTTGAAGGCCTGCGCATAGCGGTCATAATCGGCGCGATTCATGGCGCTTTCCTCTTCCTTGGCTCTTGTTCTTTTAATAACGATCGTTATCGTAACCGCAAAGCAAGGCTATGCGCCAGCGGAAAATATAAGGGAGAGGATGATGGCTTATACACCACAGGAGCAGCGCAATCTGGATCTGGTGCAGGCGATGTTCGACCATGTGCTGATACCCATGGATGGCGACGCGGCGGACCGGTTCATCGCGCCCGACTATATCCAGCATAATCAGTGGGTGGATACGGGGCTGGAACCGCTGAAGGCGTTCTTGCGCAAGGTGCGGGGCGAGAATCCGGAGGCGGTGCATGACATCAAGCGGCGCTTTGCCGATGGCGACCATGTGATCGTCCATTATCATGTCCGGCGGTTCGACGGCGATCCGGGTTTTGCGGTGATGGATATCTTCCGCATCGAAGGCGACATGATCGTCGAGCATTGGGACGTGGTGCAGGATGTGCCGACGGACAGCCCCAATCCCCACTCGCCCTTCTGAGCCGGAGAAAGAGCATGCGGTTCAAGGACAAGATCATATTGGTCGTCGGCGGCAATAGCGGCATTGGGCTTGCCAGCGCGCAAGCCTTTGCAGCGGAGGGCGGGATCGTGCGGCTGACCGGGCGGGATCAGGCGACGATCGACGCGGCGGTGGCGGGAATCGACGGCGCGCGCGGTTATAGCGCGGATATTGCCGATCTGGACGCGATGGAGGCGGTGATCGCCGATATCGCGGCGCAGGACGGGCGGATTGATACGCTGTTCGTCAATGCGGGCGTGGGTGGCTTCGCGCCGATCCGCGACCTGACGCCGGCCGATTGGGACCATGTCCATGGCGTCAATCTGCGCGGCTGCGTGTTCGCCATACAGAAGGCATTGCGGCTGATGGGTCGGGGCGGGTCGATCGTGGCGACGGGGTCGATCGGCGGCCATGCCTTCGTGCCCGGCAACACTGCCTATGCCGCGGCAAAGGGCGGGCTTTATGCGGCGCTGAAGGTGATTGCCGGCGAACTTGTTAGCGAGGGCATCCGCGTCAATCTGGTCAGTCCCGGCCCGATCGAGACGCCGCTGCTGCACCGCAATCCGGGTATGAGCGGGGCCGATGTGGACAATCTGCGGGAGGCGATGATCGCGGCCGTGCCGATGAAGCGCATGGGCCGGGCGGAGGAAGTCGCGCTTGCCGTTCTGTTTCTGGCTTCGGAGGAAGCCAGTTTTATCACCGCCGCCAATCTCTTTGTCGATGGCGGCACGTTGGAATTAGGGTGATTGGGGAGTTGGGATGATGGATATGTTTTCGACGCTGGATAATCCGCGACTGGAATTCGCGATGGAGGTGCGGCTGCAATTTCCGCGCGTGCAGATGATCGCCAACACCCCCTGGGGCGGCAACCGCAGCGCGGTCTATGTCGAGAGCGGCACGTTCGAGGGGCCGAAGATCAAGGGCAAGGCGGTGCCGGGGTCAGGCGGCGACTATGCCTATTTCCGGCCGGACGATGTGGCCGTGTTCGATGCGCGTTACATGCTGGAGGAGGAAGATGGGACGCTGATCCTGCTCAACAATCGCGGTTTCCTGTGGGGGCGAAAGCCGGACACGATGGCGCGCTTGCGCGACTGGGCCTTTGCCGACGGCGCGCCGGTGGAGCAGCAGGATTATTATCTGCGCGGCAATCCCAGCTTCGAATGTCCGGTCGGCAAGCATGACTGGCTGACCAAACATGTGTTCATCGGCGTGGGCGAGCGGCGATCGGACGGCAATGTGCTGCGCTATTACGCGCTGACTTGATTGCGAGCGGAGCGGGCCGAAGGCGGGCGAAGCCCAACTAATCCATTGGCGCACCATGGATTGCTTCGCTTCGCTCGCAATGACGGAGGTTGTTAGAGCGAAATCAGCGCATCCAGCGCGATGGCGCCCTGACCCTGCGGATAAACGATCACGGGGTTAAGATCGACTTCGCGGATCGCTGGGGTGGCAGCGACCATCTGGCCGAGGCGCTGGACGATGTCGGCGACCGCGCCGATGTCCATTGCCGGGGCGCCGCGGAAGCCGTCGAGCAACGGCGCCATGCGCAGGGTGCGGATCTGCGCGATGATCGCGTCGCGGGTCAGGTCAGGCGGGAGCAGGCAGACGTCGTGCAATAGTTCGGCCGCGACGCCGCCGAAGCCGACGAGGATGGTCGCCCCCCAATGCGGATCGTTGCGCGCGCCGACGATCAGTTCGACGCCCTTTGCCGCCATCCCCTCTACCAGCACGCCGTCCAGCAACAGGCCGGGGCGCGAGGCGGCCAGATTGGCCATCAGCCGATCCCATCCGGCCGCGACGGCATGCGCATCGGCGAGATTGATAATGACGCCGCCCGCATCGCTCTTGTGCGGCAATTCAGCCGATTGCGCCTTCAACACCACCGGATAGCCAAGGCGATCGGCGGCGGCGACGGCCTCGGCCGCGCTCTGCGCCAGTTCGAACGCAGGAAAGGCGATGCCCTGTGCGCCCATGATCGCTTTCGATCGATGTTCGGGGATAGTGCTGCCAACCTGCGACAGGCCATCGACCGCCTGGGCGTGGAGCGTGGCGACCGTTGCGTCGCGCTGACGATGCGCGGCGATGCGGGCGAGCGCGCGCAGTGTCCGTTCGGCCGTCGGAAGATAGGTCACGCTCGCCTGCCGCAGGGCGGTCAGGTCTTCGGCGAAAACACCGCCGCCTTCATCCACGCCACCGACGATGATCGGCTTGGCGGCGCCAATCTGCTTCAGTGCATCCAGCACGGCGCCGAACTTGATATGCGATGTGCCGGTGTCGGTCTGGATCAGCGTCAGCAATATGGTGCCGATCCGGTCGTCCTGCGCCAGCGCCGCGAGCGTGCGCCCATAGAGGCCCGGATCGACCAGTCCCTGCGCAGTGATGTCCATAGGATTCGTGACGGGCACGAAGTCGGGCAGCGCCGCGCGCAGGGCCGGACTGTCCGCATCGGTGAGTTTCGGCAGGTTGAGGTCGACCGTTTCGGCCAGGTCGAGCATCATCGCCTTGAACGCACCGGATTCGGCGATGACGCCGGTGCCGCCGATCCCGGCTTGTGGCGAACGAGTGAGGATTTCAACGACATCGCCCAGTTCCTCCAGCGAGTCGACCAGGATCACGCCGGCGCGCTGGACATGGACGGCCATGACCGCATGATCGCCCGCCATGGCGCCGGTATGGGTGGCCGCGCTGGCCGCGCCTGCCGCGCTGCGGCCGGGGTGCAGCAGCACCACCGACTTGCCGGCGGCACGGGCCGCACGAGCGGCCCCGAGGAAACGGGCAGGATCGCGAATATGTTCGGCGATCAGCGCAATGACGGCGGTGTCCTGCTGATCGACCAGATAGGCGAGATAATCCTCGATCCCGCTCGCCGCCTCATTGCCGGTGGAAATGTAGCAACTGAGCGGGACTTCGCGATGGATCATCGTGGTCGCCAGCACGGCGGCCATGGCGCCCGATTGCGAGACGATGCCGACGCGCTGATCGCCCTGTGCCTTCGCCTCCGGCATTTCGATGAAGGTCAGCGAGACATTGTCGCGGAAATTGACGAGGCCAAGGCAGTTCGGCCCTTCCACCACCATGCCGCTTTCACGGGCGATGCGGGCGATTTCCTGCTGATCGGCCAGACCCTGCGGCCCGTCCTCGGCAAAGCCGGCGGAGAAGATGACGGCGGCGCCGACGCCCTTGCGCGCGAGGCCCCGGATGCTGTCCAGAACGCCCATGCGCGGGATTGCGAGAACAGCGACGTCGACAGCTTCGGGCAAATCATCGACCGATGCAACACAGGGGCGACCGCCAATGTCGGCGCGCTTCGGATTGACCAGATGGATCGGCCCGTCAAAACCCTGCCGCAGCAGATTGGCCAAGACCGACGCTCCGAGCGAGCCGGGCTTGTCGGACGCGCCGACGATCGCGACCGACCGGGGCCGGAGCAGGCGATCGAGCGATGGCGCCGCTATGGTCCGCTGATCCAGGCAAAGCTCTTCCGTCACGCGCATCCCCTTCCAGTCCGTCGAATCAGTCTCCGGTTACGGTCCAGATTGTGCGCCTATGATACAATTCACGCAAGCGCTATTCGACGGCATCCCCCTCGTCAGGCGGGCCGAGCCGGCTCAGCAGATCGCGCAACAGATGCACTTCATCGGCGCTGAGACGCGCCGTCGTCCGGGCATCGGATGCCTTGACGGCTTCCAGCATCGCTTCCACCTGAACCGCGCCATGCGGCAGCAGCGCCAGAGCGTTAGTGCGCAGGTCGCGGCCGGGCCGCCGTTCCACCAACCCCTTGTCGACCAATATGTTGATCAGCTTCATCGCGCTGGACCGGTTTATGCTGAGCGCCCGGCCGAGCGCCGTCTGATCGCAGCCCGGATTGTCGCGGATCAGGATCAGCGCGGTCATCTTGGCCGGCGACAAATCATGCTCCGCCAGCGCGGCGCGCGCATCTTCATCCATGCGCAGATTGGCGCGCCGGACCTGATAGCCGACGAGCGACTGAAGGTCGGTCCCCTGTTTCATCCCCACTTTATTCCCTTGCCAATATTGTATCCCTGGCGCACAAATATATGGTACAGCCAGCAACGCGGAATTGCGATAGGCAATGACGCGCACGGCATAAATGGAGAGCGACAGATGGATCGTGATTATCGGATGCTGATCGACGGCGAGTTGGTGCCCGGCGTCAGCCAGTTCGACGTGGTGAACCCGGCGACAGCGGAACCCTTCGCATCCTGTCCCAAGGCGGATGAGGCGCTGGCCGAGCGCGCGATCGCGGCGGCGAAGAAGGCGCAGCCCGGCTGGGCCGCGACCCCGGTCGAGGAACGCGCCGCACTGACCAACAAGCTGGCCGATGCGCTGGAAGCCCGGATCGGCGAGTTCGCGAGCCTGCTGACCGCCGAGCAGGGCAAGCCGCTGGATCAGGCCGCCTATGAAATCATGGGCAGCGTCTTCACCCTGCGCGCCTTCGCCGCGATGCGGGTGGAGCCCAAGATACTGAAGGACGAAGGCGGCAACAAGGTGGTCGAACATCGCACGCCGCTGGGCGTCGTGGCGTCCATAACGCCGTGGAATTTCCCGCTGATCCTGTTGATGAACAAGCTGGGGCCGGCATTAGTGACCGGCAATACGATGGTGTCGAAGCCCGCCCCCACCACGCCGCTGACCACTTTGCTGTTCGGCGAACTGGCGAAGGACATTTTGCCGGCCGGTGTGCTGAACATCATTTGCGACCAGAATGAACTGGGGCCGCTGCTGACCGGGCACAAGGATATCGCCAAGGTCGCCTTCACCGGATCGACCGCGACCGGCAAGAAGGTGATGGCCTCCTCCGCCGGCACGGTGAAGCGGGTGACGCTGGAACTGGGCGGCAATGACGCGGCGATCGTGCTGGACGATGTCGATGCGCGGCAGGTGGCCAAGAAGGTCTATCAGGGCGCAATGACCAATGCCGGTCAGATTTGTGTGGCGGTGAAGCGTGCCTATGTACCCAGCCCCCTCTATGACGATTTCTGCGACGAGTTGGCGAAGCTGGCGAACGAAGCGATCGTCGACGATGGCGCCAAGCAAGGTACGACCATCGGCCCGGTGCAGAACAAGATGCAGTTCGACAAGGTGAGCGCACTGATCGCCGACGCCAAGACGCGCGGCACCGTGCTGGCTGGTGGCGAGCCGATGGACCGGCCCGGCTATTTCATCGCGCCGACCATCGTGCGCGACCTGCCCGAGGATGCGCCACTGGTGCAGGAAGAACAGTTCGGCCCGGTGCTGCCGGTGCTGAAATATGACGATATCGACGATGTCATCGCCCGCGCCAACGACAGCGACTATGGGCTGGCCGGCACGGTATGGGGCAAGGATGTCGAGCGCGCGACGCAGATCGCCATGAAGATCGACACCGGCACCGTCTGGGTGAACCAGCATCTGGCGATCGACGCGAACATCCCGTTCCGCGGCGTGAAGCAATCCGGGCTGGGCGGCGAACTGGGCGAAGCGGGCCTGCTGGAATATACGCAGGCGCATATCGTCAATATCGTGGCGCTCGAAGACGCCTGACGCACGACGCCTTCGGGATGCAAAAGGGCCGGTGCGGTATCATGCCGCATCGGCCCTTTTTCGTCAGCCGATATGGGTCCGGCTCTTCATCAGGGGCTGGATATGGGTGCCGAAGGCATCGACCCCTTCCAGAAAATCGTCGAAGGTCAGCAGGACGCCGCCGGTATTGGGCACCTCCGCCATCTCGTCCAGCATGCGGGCGATGCTGGCATAGCTGCCGACCAGCGTGCCCATATTGATGTTCACCGCCCCTTCGGGCGCGGCAAGCTGACGGACATTGGTGTCGCTGTTGACCTGATCCTTGGCGCCCTGTTCCGCCAGCCAGGCGATGGCATCGATATCCACGCCGTCATTATAGCTTTTCCATTTGGCCATCGCTTCCTCATCCGTTTCGGCGGCGATCACCATGACGAGGACGAACACCTGCACGTCGCGCCCCGTCTTCGCCGTGGCGGCGGCCAGCCGGTCGTTGTTGAAGGCGAAAGCGGTCGGCGTGTTGACGCCCTTGCCAAGGCAGAAGGCATAGTCCGCCCATTTGGCGGAGAAGGCGAGGCCTGCGTCAGATGACCCCGCGCAGATGATCTTCATGTCGCCGGTCGGCTGCGGCCAGACGCGGCAATCGTCCATCTTATAATATTGGCCCTTGAAGTCCGACGTGCCGCTTTCCCACAATTCGCGCAGGATCTGGGCATATTCGTCCAGCATCGTGTAGCGGTTGCGGAAATGCTCCTCGCCCGGCCACAGGCCCATCTGCGTATATTCGGGCGGCTGCCAGCCGGTGATGAGGTTGAGGCCGAAACGGCCATGGCTGATGCTGTCGATGGTGTTGCACATGCGCGCGGCGAAGGCCGGCGGGATGATCAGCGTGGGGCAGGTCGCGAAGATCTTGATCTTCTCGGTAACGGCGGCGAGGCCGGCCATCAGGGTGAAGCTTTCGAGGCCATATTCCCAGAATTCCGTTTTCCCGCCAAAGCCGCGCAGCTTGATCATCGACAGCAGAAAATCGAACCCATGTTTCTCCGCCCGCAGCGCGATCTTCTTGTTGAGGTCGAAACTGGGTTTATACTGGGGCGCATTCTCCGAAATCAGCCAGCCATTATTGTTGATGGGGATGAAGACGCCGACCTGCATGGTTTTCAGCTCCTGAGAAAATCGAGGACGATGCGGTTGAAGGTTTCGGGATCGGTGACGTTGCAGGCATGACCGCCCCAGCGCATCTCCCGAAGTTGCGCGCCGGGAATATGGGCTGCGAGGTGACGCCCGCATTTGGGCGGGACGAGCATATCGTCCGCTGCGGTTATCACCAGCGTCGGCACGGATATGTCGCCCAGCCTGTCGTCAACATCGAAAGCCGCCAATGCGGCGATCCGTTTTTCATAGACATCCGCACCGGCGAAATGGGTTAGATGCACCTCATCCTCTATCGCCAGACGTTCGGCATGATCCGAACTCCAGTCAGGCGGATAGAGAAAGAGAGGCTGGGCGCGCAGATAAGCGCGCGGCCCGCTGTCTCGCAAAAGGGCGAGGCGCGCATCAAAACACCGCAGAAAATGCGGATCTGCGCGTGACCAGCCATTGACCAATATGAGCGTCTGCACCCTGTCGGGATGACGGATGGCGAGCGACAGCGCAGCCGCCGCCCCTGCCGCATGGCCCACCAGATTCGCCTTGGCAACATCCGTAGCATCCATCACCGCCAGCATGTCGTCTGCCATATCCATGACGCTGACTTGCGGCGGTAAAGCTCGGTTACTGCGTCCGGTGCCGCGATGATCGTAGAGGAGGACGCGATGCGCCTCCGTGAAATCGAGCGACTGGTCGGTCTGATCGATATTGGCGCGCCAATAACTGCCCGATCCGCCCAGACCGGCAGAAAAGATCAAGGGCGCGCCAGTCGGCGACCCCAACTCTTCATAATAGAGGCCGTCAGCGACAGGCAAAGTCACCTCTCCCTTCATCGTCATGCTGAACTTGTTTCAGCATCCATTCCTCCCCTCGGACCTTCGCTCGATCCGGCATGATGGATCCTGAAACAAGTTCAGGATGACGGAAGAGGCGAAGCGGGATGCCGGCATCAGATATGCGCCACCGAGGCGATTTCGACCAGGCAGTCAGGCTTCACCAGATCGGCGCGGATGCAGTAGCGGGCGGGTTTGGCGCCGGGGAAATACTCCGCATAGACGCTGTTGAACGCGGCATAGTCGGCCAGATCCTTGAGGAAGATATGGTTCATCGCCACATCCTCCAGGCTGGCGCCGGCCGCTTCCAGCGTCACCTTGATCACATCGAGCACATGGCGGGTCTGGGCGGCGGCGTCCCCCACATGCAGCACCGCGCCGCCCTCCCCCAGCGCCAGCACGCCGGAGACATAGACGGTGTTGCCTGCCTTCGCCCCGGCCGAATAGGGCGCGATCGGCGTCGGAAATTGCGGCGGGTTGATCGGTTCGAACGGCATCAGGCGGCTCCTTGCGGCAACTGGCCTACGCTGCCGCAGAAATCCGCGACATTGCTGACCCAGCCAAAGAATTTCTCGACATTGTAGAGCGTTGCCTGATGGACGAAATCCGGCCCCAGATGATGGGTGGCGTCGTCCAGCATGACGCTGAAATATTCGAGGTGGAAGGCATCGCGCAGCGTGGATTCGACGCAGACATTGCTGGCGATGCCGACGAAGATCAGGGTGCGCACGCCACGCGCGCGCAGGACGCTGTCAAGCTGGCTGTTGAAGAAGGCGCTGTAGCGGGTCTTGTGAACGCGAATGTCGCCGGGCCGGGGGCTAAGTGCATCGACCAGTTCATAGTCCCAGCCGCCGCGCGCCAGAAGCTGCCCCTGCAAATCCGGCCGGGCGCGCATGGTCTTGAGCGCGTTCGACTTGTGCCAGTTGGGCGATCCGGGGCCGCCCGCCTCCACATAATCACTGTCCCAGCCATTTTGCAGATAGACTATGGGCATTCCCGCACCACGCGCCACGTCCAGCACCTGCGCGATCCGGCCGATCACGCCAGCCGCGCCGCTGATATCGAAGCCCGCCAGATCGACATAACCGCCCGGCGAGGCATAGGCATTCTGCATGTCGATGACGATGACCGCGCTGCTGGCCGGATCGACCCGGATCGGTTCCGGCCGCGCGGGCAATATCACGCTGGTCGAGCCGGTCGATGGCGGGGTGATGGCGACGGACATGGAGCGATCTCCCTGGACAGGAAGGCAACTTTCCCCAATGGCAGGGCAGATGCAAGCGCAACCATGGTGAATGGCTGGCTCATCCTCTTGCGGGCAGAAGGATCAGTCGCCCGATGCCAGGGCGATGGCGTCGATTTCGACGAGGCAGCCATGATGGAGTTCGGCAACCGGCACCACGGTCCGCGCCGGCCGCGCATCGGGCAGCATGGCGGCATAGACGGCGTTGAAGGCCGGCCAGTTTTCGACGCCGACGATATAGGCGGTCACGCGCGCGAGATGGCCGGGATCGCTGCCGGCGGCGGACAGGATGGCCAGCATGTTGCCGATCGCCAGCCTTGCCTGATCGTCGAAGCTCAGGTCCGCCCTTACCCCAACGGCAGGATCGACCGGCAACTGGCCGGATATGAAGACGAAGCCGTTGGCCTTGGTCGCCTGCGCATAATGGCCGGCGGGCTGCGGTGCATCGGGTGTCGAGATAGTTTCGACTTGCATCACCATCCTCCAAATCTTGGCCAGACGGCCTCTATCGATTGAGTCCCCCCCGACAGGACATGATAGCGATCATGCTGCGCGCCCGTCGCGCAGGCGTGATTGGGAAGGATGCGAACCCTGTCCCCAATCGCAAGATCGGGCAGCGTTCCGCTGGAGCCCGGCCGCAACGCCAATATACCATGTTCCTGATTGGCATCCGCCACGATCAGATCGCCGAAGGGGCGACCATGTTGATCGCAGACCAGACCATAGCCCTGATCCACCGCCTGCCGGGCCGTACCCCGATCGCGGGACAGCGCCATCCAGCCGGCATCGACCAATATCCAGCCCTTTTCGCGCTGATGACCGATAACGGTGGACAGAAGCGACAGGGCAATATCATCGATCGTGCACACGCCGATGCCCGCCATCACCAGGTCGAAAAAGACGAAGACCCCGGCGCGGACTTCCGTCACGCCGTCGAAGCTGGTGCCGAAATGCGCGGTCGGCGTCGATCCCACGCTGACGACCGGGCAGGGAAAGCCATTGGCCCGCAGCCAGTCCGCCGTGGACACGACCGCCAGCCTTTCTTCCTCCGCGCAGGCGCGCAAGGCTTCATCGCCGCGCGCGCCATAGCTGCCGCCGGCATGGGTCAGCACGCCGCGCAATTCCGCGCCGTCCGCCAGCGCCGACGCGATGGCAAGCTGTGCGGCGTGATCATTCGGCCGGACGCCCGATCGATGGCCGTCGCAATCCACCTCTATCAGGGCGGGGATAGCGACGCCTGCATCCCGCGATGCACGGGCCACCGCCTGCGCCTGCTCCACGGAATCCAGCACGACGGCAATGTCGATGCCTTCGGCTTTCAGCGCCAATATGGCGGGCAGCTTGTCGGGGCTGATCCCGACCGCGTAGATGATGTCGCATACTCCCGCCTGCGCGAACAACTGCGCTTCACGCAGCGTCGACACGGTGGCCGGTCCGTGCGGCGTGGTCATCAGACGATGCGCGACGTCGACCGACTTGGCGGTTTTGAGGTGCGGACGCAGGTTTACGCCCAGTCCATCCAGACGATCCCGCAGACGCGCGATATTGCGGTCCATCCGGTCGGCGTCGAGGATCAGGGCGGGGGTGGAAAGCGTAGAGAGAGTCTGTTCAGGCAAGGTCATGCTGCTCCGGCTGGAGGTCGCATAATGCGTGCCGGCAGGAAATTATCAAATCCAATCTGCCAGATAGCGCAAAGGGCGGCGCGTCCTGCGACACGCCGCCCTTTCCTTTTTCATTCGACAGTCAGGATCAGAAGCGAACCTTCGCCCCGACAGTCATGTAACGGCCGATCGTGTCATAGTGGATCGCGCCATAGGTGGTCAGCGGCGGATCGCGATCGAACAGGTTGTTGACGTTGGCGAACAGGGTGAACTTGTCGATGTTCACCTGACCACCCAGGTCGACATAGACGCGGGCCGCGATGTCGTTGTTGGCGATGTCCAGCGCATGGTTGAACTTGCCGCCGCCGACATAGCGGACGCGGGCGTCGATCGACACATCCTGATTGGTGTAGTTGATCGATCCGGTGGCGCGCCAGTGCGGCGTGCCGAAGCTGACATTGTCGCCCACGTCGCCAGCACGGTCCACGACGGTCGTGCCATCGTTGATCAGCACCTTGTCGACATAGGTGGCCAAGCCACGGAAGCGCATCGTGCCGCCCATACCGCTGCTGACCTTGCTGAGCGGCAGGGTGTAGGTCGCTTCAACGTCCACACCGCTGGTCTTGTACTCGGCCAGATTGATATAGGTGGTGTAGATGGTGGTCGGTTCACCAGCGGCGTTACGTTCGATCTGGCTGCACAGGTCGGTATTGCCGTTGGCGCAACCGCTGACCACGTCCTGCGCACCGAGCGAGGTGATCGCGTCCTTCAGCTTGATGTTATAATAGTCGACCGACAGGTTGAAGCCCGGCAGGAAGGTCGGCGTGAACACCGCGCCCAGCGTCAGCGTGCTGCCGATTTCCGGCTTCAGGTTCGCGTTGCCGCCACCATAGCGGGTGACGGAATAGGTGTGGCTCTTGCCCTCATCATCCGTTTCGGCAACCGTGGTGAAGCTGGTCGTGCTGGTAGTGAACAGTTCAGCCAGGCTGCCCGAGCGAATGTCACGCGAACGCGACGCACGGATCAGCAGGTTGTCGAAGATGCGGTCGGTCAGACCCAGCTTCCACGACCAGATGCCACCGCTGGTGCTGTAGCGGCTGTACCGGGCCGCGCCATTGACGTCGAGCTTGCTGAACGGCTGGTCGAGCAGCGGGATCGCCACTTCGCCAAAGGCTTCCTGCACGTTGAAGCCGCCGTCAAGCGGGGAGAAGTTGAAGCGGCTGAAGCCCTTGGCAGCCGAAACGGCGTCGAGGCTGTTGGTGACCTGTTCTTCCCAGCGCGCTTCGGCACCGAAGGCGACCGAAACCGGGCCGGCCCAGGTGGAGAAGGGATCACCGCGCAGGCTGGCGCCGGTGGTGTCGAGCTTGGTCGTGTAGATGACCTTGGCGACATCGCCGAACACATAGTCGATCGCGGCCTGGCTGGCGGTGCCGGTGCCCAGGATGTTGAGCGGCGAACAGCCGGAATTTGCGTTGGTCAGGGTGACACGGCAGACGATGTTGCCGCTCGAATCCGTCACCGCGTCGAGCGCGTTGCTCAGCTTCGTGCCGTTGATCTGGTTGTCATAGCTCTGCATGTTGCGGTTTTCGCCATGGCTATAATAAGCCGAATAGCGCCACTTGCCGTCCGCGAAGCTGCCGTCGACGCCGATCGCGCCTTCGATATTCTGGCGATAATAGCCGAAGGTGCGGTAGCCATAATCCTCGAACACGCGGCCGATCTTGACGGTGGTTTCTTTGGCGGCGGCCAGCTGGCTCTGGATGTCCGACGACAGATAGGGGTTGGTCGCCGACAGGGTGTAGGTGCCGCTTTCCGCATAGAAGGGATATTTCGCCCAGATGCGGCTGTAGCTGCCATCCGCCCAGAAGGTGGCGTCGCCGACTTCAAAGCTGGCGCGGGCATAGCTGTTGACGCGCTGATAGGGGTTGGTCAGCGCATATTCGTCATTGGTGGCCACGCCTTCGCCGCCGACCATGGTCGTGCCGCTGATCTGGCTGCCATAGACGAAGTCGCGCAGCGTGCCGTCCGCGTTGAACGTCTGGCCCTTGAGCGAACCCGCGTTGATGAGGCCGCCCAGGCTGGTGTTCGAAGCGTTGACGTCGCGCACCAGGATATAGTCATGGTCGCCGCTGGTCGGCGAGAAGAGGTTGGCGCTGCCGACATTCTTGCGCGAATTGCGGTCGAGAATGCCGTCATCCTTCTGATATTCGCCGCCGATCATGAAGTGACCGCGACCATCAGCGAACTTCGTGCCAAAGGTGGCGTCGAGGCTGTAACGATAGCCGTCGCCGCGCGAGGACAGGCCGTTCTGCGCGCCCAGCGTCAGGCCTTCCAGATCATCGTCGAGGATGATGTTGACCACGCCGCCAATCGCGCCCGAACCCCAGGCTGCCGATGCGCCGCCGGTGACGACTTCGACGCGCTTCACCAGACCCTGCGGCACGGTGTTGAGGTCGCTCGCGCCAGTGAAGCGACGGTTGTTGAGCAGGGTCAGCGTGCGCGTGACGCCCAGACCGCGAAGGTCCATCGCCGAGGAGGAGGAGTTGGTGTTGGCGACCGTGCTGGCCGGCGACTGGGTCGCGCGGAACTGCGGCAGGTCGTTCAGAACCTGCGCGATGCTGGGACGCGCGCCCTGACGCAGTTCGGTGTCGCCGATAACGGTGGTCGGCGTCGGCGCTTCGAAACCCTTGCGGTCGATGCGCGATCCGGTGACGACGATCGCCGGGGCCGCTTCTTCGGCGGCTTCATCGGCAGCGGCAGGCGCGGCGTCCTGTGCCATGGCGACAGACGGGGTGGCGAGCGACAGCACCAGAGCGGCGCCGGCAGTCCCCGCCATCAGCAGGCGGCGTAGTCCTTCTTCATTGTAACGCATCTTGATAGTCCCCTTATGCTCTTGCTTTGATTATGGCCGCGACCCGAGCGGCTCTTGTGTAATGTCCTGAAAGATCAGTCGGCGACGCGGCGGAAGGCGACGTCGTAGGCGCGGCCTTCGCCAAAGCGCAGGCCCGTGACGGCCCCATTCGCATCGCGTTCGAACTTGACCGTGATGCGCGAGGATTGCGGCATCGCTTCGCCAGTGAAGACGTCGGCATAGGCCGGCGTCAGCGACTGGTTGTACCAGCGCGGACCGCTGTAGATCAGCGTGTCGCCATCCTGCCGGAAGCTGAGGCAGGCGAAGGTGTCGACACCGCAGAAGCGGCCGACATAGGGCTTGGGATCGAAAGCGGTGACGGCATCGACCTTTCGATAGGCGACCTTCTCGCCCTCCCGATGTTCGAGCGTCAGGCCGGTCTTGCCGAAAGCGAAGATATCCTCGCGCTGCGCCCAGCGGCCCGGACCGACCGGCTTCAGCACTTTGCCATCGGCGCGCAGATTGCCCTTGTCGTCGCTGTCGAAGCGGACAGGGAAGCCGGTCATGCCATCGGCATAGACACCCGAAGGCAGCGCGCCCTTGGGCGTGTAGGGCTTGGCAGTGTAAGCGGGCAGGAAGATGTCGGCGACATCGCGACCCAGCGTCGGCGTATCGGCATTGCCTGTATTGCAGAGCAGCGACACGGCCAGCTTCTGCTGCGGATAGCGCGCCATCCATGCGCGATAGCCGCCGGTCGACCCCGAATGGCTGACTTCCTGCACGCCATGATGATCGAGGTTCACCAACGCCAGCGCATAAGCGATCGGCGTGCCATCATTCAGCTTGGTGGGGGTCTGCATCGTTTCGGTGAAACCGGGGCCGAATGTGTCGGCATCCAGCGCCGCCTGCCACTTCACCAGATCGCCTACCGTGGTCAGCAGGCCGCCATTGCCATAGGCATCCTCGATCACCTGATCGTTGCGATAGACGCCATCTTCAAATTCATAGGCGCCGGTGCGGCCAGCGACGACATCGGCATGATCGTCGCGCCAGCGGGTATGGGTCATGCCCAGCGGCTTGAAGATATGATCCTGGGTGAAGTCGGCGAGCGACTGGCCGCTGACGCGGGCGACGATGATCGCCAGCAGATTGAAATTGGTGTTGCTGTACAGATAATGGCTGCCGGGCGCGAAGTTCAGTTCCTTCTGGCGCGCGACGATGTTCAGCATATCCTGATTGTCGGCAGTGCGGCTGTTGCGCGGCCAACCTTCGATCGCGGCGACCGAGCCCCAGTCGCGCAGACCGCTGGTGTGGTGCAGCAGGTGGCGGATGGTGACCGGCGTGCCGTAATCGGGCATTTCCAGCACGAACTTGCGAATATCATCGTCCAGCGACAACTTACCCGCGCGCGCCAGCATAAGCGTGGCGGCAGCGGTGAACTGCTTGGAATCGGAACCGGCTTCGAAGATGGAATCGGTGCTGATCGGCACGCCCAGTTCCAGGCTGGCCATGCCATAGGCCCGGGTCGCGATCGCCTGTCCCTCGCGCGAAACGGCGACGGCGCAGCCGGGCGCATCGGGCTTGGCCCAGCGCGCGAACAGGGCATCCAGCCGGGCGAGGCTGGCCGGGTCGGCCGGAGCGGGCGCGGCGGCGCTGGCCGTACCGGCAACACAGAAGGACAGGAACGCCCCCGCAAGCGAAGGCAGCTTGATCGTCATGTCTGATTCCCCTTGCGCGCGCCTTCCGTGGGCGCGCGCTGATCTTGTCGGTCCGCTGCCTGTGGCGCGGTTGTGCTATGCCTTAACCGGAGTCGCTGTCATGAACCTGACACAAGCGGGAAAGACAGCGACTACACGCAATCAATGGCAAGCAAGCGAGTCCCGGCCTTCCCTTTTGGGTCGGAATGGGTCATGCACGGCGCAATTTCCTGCTGCCTTCGAGAGGATGCCGCGTCACGGAGTGTGTTATGCGGTTGTTGCTGGTGGAAGATGATGAGCGGCTGGCGCGCGGCATGGTCGCATCGCTGGAAGCAGCTGGTTTTGCCGTCGACATATTGACCAGCGGCGAAGAGGCATTGCGACTGGCGAGCCAGGAACCCTATTGCGCGATCGTGCTGGATCTGGGCCTGCCGGACATGGACGGGCTGGACGTGCTGAGCCAGTTGCGCGCGCGCGGCGCGGCAACGCCGATCCTGATCCTGACGGCACGCGACATGATCGACGACCGGATCAACGGGCTGGACCGGGGCGCCGTCGATTATATGGCCAAGCCCTTCGACCCGCGCGAACTGGAATCGCGTATTCGGGCGCTGGTCCGCCGCAGTCAGGGATCGCCCGATCCGGTGATGCGCATCGGCGCGCTGACCTTTGACCGGTCAAGCCGGACGGTCTATCTGGACGATGTGATACTGGACCTGCGCCGCCGCGAACTAGCCGTGCTGGAGACGTTGATGGGACGGCCCGGCAAGGTCGTGGCCAAGGAGCGCCTGTCGGCCGAAATCTTCAATTTCGACGATGCGGTGACGCCCAATGCGCTGGAAGTCTATGTCGGCCGCCTGCGCAAGAAGTTGCAGCCGTCCGGCCCGGCGATCCGCACGATCCGGGGCCTTGGCTACATGATCGAAGCGGCCTGACGATCCTTTAATGCGGCAATCCCCCCATTCCCTCCGGCTTCGCCTGACCGGCGCGGTATTGATGCCGCTGGCGGCGCTGGTGCTGCTGTTCTGCGTCATCACGGCGCTGGTCACGCATGACACCGAAGCCAATACAGTCGACCGGGTGCTGATCGGATCGGTGCGGACGCTCAGTCTGGCTTACAACAGCCCGGCGGCCGACCGGGAACGACTGGTGCCGCTGGTGATCCACCTGTTGCGACGGCGTGCGCGGCCCGTGGTCCTCTACAGCGTCTATCGCGGACAGACCCTGATCGCGGGCGACCCGGCTTTGCTGCCGCCCGGCGATTATCGCGCGACATGGGATGGCGTGCTCGACCGGCACAAGCCAACCACGTTCGTCAACGCCTATCGCGAAAACCGCATGGTGCGGGGCTATCTTGACCCTGCTGACGCCCGTCAGGTCACGCAGGCGGCCTATCTGCGCAGTGGCACGCTGCACGGGAAGCCTGCGCGGATCGCGACGGAGGTGCGCCGGGCGCAGGGCAACACGGAGCTGATCGCGATTCAGGTCGCCGACTATATGGACGATCGCGCCGCCTATGAACGCACCTTCCTGCAACAGGTGGTGCTGGCGGGGCTGGCCGCCCTGATCCTGACCGGCATGCTGTTCTGGTGGGCGATCGAATGGGGGTTGCGCCCGCTGGTGGATCTCACCCAGCAGGTCGATATGGCACGACGCGATGCGCCAGCGACGTTCCGGCTGGAAACACCAGAAACTGGGCCGGTCGAGATGCAGCCTTTCGTTGCGGCCTTCAACGGGCTGATGGCGCGGCTGGAAAGGGCGACCGACTCGCTGCGGCAGTTTACGTCCAATGCATCGCACCAGATGCGCACGCCGCTGGCCGTCGCGCGGGTGCAACTGGACGTGCTCGATCGCTATGGCCCGACGTCGCCGCAGGGCAAGGCGGCCTTGCAGGACATTCCCCATGCCATCGATTCGCTGGAGCAATTGCTGCGCCAGCTGATTGCCCTCGCCCGCAGCGAGGATCAGGTCGGCACGCAATTGCGCCCCTTCGACTTGGCGGAGGTGGCCGCCACCGTGACTGGAGAGCGGGCGGCGCAGGCGCCGGCCGACATCGACATCGGCTATGACAAGAGCGTGGAAGGCCCGGTCATGGCGGTGGGCCAGCCAACACTGGCGGCCGAGCTGATCGGCAATCTGCTCGACAATGCCATCCGCTACAATCGTCCGGGTGGCAGCGTTTCGGTGCATGTCGATCGCGATGAAGAGGGCGCCATCGTCGCGATCGACGATGATGGACCCGGCATTTCGGCGGCCGAACGGGAAAAGGTGTGGGAGCGTTTCTATCGCATCCCCAATCGCAAGGCGCCCGCCGGAACCGGACTGGGCCTGCCGATCGCCCGCGCCATCGCCGAACGGATGGGCGCGACGATCAGCCTTGAGGACGGGCGATCGGGCAAGGGCTTGTGCGCCATCGTCCGTTTCCGGTCCGACATCGCCTGACGCGCCGCCGGGCGGGCAGCTGCCTGTGTGACAGGTTCATGTCAGCCGCTGCGGCTATCCCCATGGCAAAGCCGATCCCGGCCGGAGCCAAGGGGAAATTCCATGCCGTTGCCCATTTCATTCCGCCGCAAGGCGCTGCGCAGCCTGTCTCTGGCGGGCGCTGCCCTGATGATGACCGTCGCCCTCCCGTCCCATGCGGAGGAAGAGGAAAGCGGCGGCAAGCTGACGACGGCAACCGTGCCGAGCACGCCGATCGCCGGTACCTTCCGCTTCGCGGCGGTCGGCGACCTTATCTATCTGCGCCCGATGCTGGCGACGATCGAGAAGCAATCGCCCGACATGCTGGCCATCCTGCGTGGCGCGGACGTGACCTTCGGCAATTTCGAAACGACGGCACTCGACCTCAAGACCTTCAAGGGATCGCCACAGGCGGAATCGGGCGGCACCTGGATGCTGGCCGATCCCGCCGTGCCGGGCGACGTCGCAAAGATGGGCATCGATATCGTCGGCCATGCCAACAACCACGCCACCGACTGGGGCGTCGAGGGTCTGTATGACACGCTCGACCTGCTGGACGGCGCGCATCTGGTCCATGCCGGCACCGGCCGCAGCATGACGGCGGCGCGGGCCCCCGCCTATTTTGACGGGCCGCATGGCCGTGTCGGGCTGATTTCCGCCACCACCAGCTTCACGCCGATGTCGCCAGCCTCCGACCCGCTGGGTCAGGTGCCGGGACGCGGCGGCGCGAATGCGATCCGCAGCACGGAGATCGGGCTGGTATCCGACGCCGATCTGGCGACTATCGCCCGTCTCGCCGGGACCAAGGCAGGCGCACCGGTCAAGATGAAGGGCCGCGAATATCGTGCGACGGCCAATCCGGCGACGCCGATGACGATCGAATATGATCTGAATGCCAAGGATGTGAACGCCAATCTGCTCGCCGTCCGTCAGGCGCATCAGAACGGCAATTTCACCATTTTCTCGCTGCACAATCATGAACCGGGCAATGCCTTTCAGACGCCCGCCAATTTCGCGCCGACGCTGGCGCATCAGGCGATCGATGCCGGGGCGGACGTCTATGTCGGCCATGGCCCGCATCAGCTGCGCGGCATCGAAATCTACAAGGGCAAGCCGATCTTCTATTCGCTCGGCAACTTTGCGATGATGAACAACAGCCTCGATGACCTGCCGGCCGACATGTACGACCAGTTCGGCATCACGCCGGGCAGCGTGACCGCACCCGAGCTGCTTCAGGCGCGCGGGGCGAAGGAATTTGGCGATCCCAACCTGTATGAAACGGTGATCGCGGTCAGCCAGTATAAGGATGGCAAGCTCAGCGAAATCCGCCTCTATCCCGTGGATCTGGGCGTCAACGCGACGGGCGCGGGACGCGGCGTGCCGCATCTGGCGGACGCGACGGTTGGCGCGCGTATCCTCGCCCGGTTGCAGCGCCTGTCGCAACCCTTTGGAACGCATATCGACATCGCGCGCGGGATCGGCATTATCCGCGTCAGCGGATCGAACTGATCCCCCTATCGTCATCAGCCGCGCTGCGGCCGAGGAGTATCCTGACCATGTTGCCCTCTTTCAAATCCCTGTCGTTCCTGGCGGTTGCCGGGCTGCTTTCCACGTCGGCCATGGCGATCGCCGCGGGATCGGCCCCGACCTTCGACGTCGCGCGGATCAGCAACGACATCAAGACGCTGTCGAGCGACGAATTTGAAGGTCGCGGGCCGGCCACTCGCGCCGAAACCAAGACCATCGACTATGTCGCCGGGCAGATGAAGGCGGCGGGCCTGAAGCCTGCGGGGCAGAAGGGCACATGGTTTCAGGACGTGCCGCTGCGCATGTCGAACATCAGCGGCGCGCCGACCCTGTCGATGACGATTGGCGGCACGGCCCAGCCCCTGACGCAGGGCGGTGAGGTTGCGATCCGTGCCGCCGAAACGGGCCAGTCTTCGGTCAAGTTCGCCGATCTGCCGCTGGTCTTCGTCGGCTATGGCGTGAAGGCGCCCGAGCGCGGCTGGGACGATTTCAAGGGCGTGGACCTGAAGGGCAAGATCATGGTCGTGCTGGTCAACGACCCGGACTTCGAAGGCGGCGAAGGCGATTTCGGCGGCAAGCTGATGACCTATTATGGCCGTTGGACCTATAAATATGAGGAAGCCGCGCGGCAGGGCGCGGCCGGCGTGCTGGTGGTGCATGAAAGCGAACCGGCCTCCTATGGCTGGGCGACGGTCAAGAACAGCAACACCAACACCATGTTCGACATTGTCCGCGCCGATCCGAAGTCCGCGCACACGCAGATGGAAGGTTGGGTGCAGAAGGATCTGGCCGCCAGGCTGTTCGCGGCATCGGGCATCGATTTCGACGCGGCCAAGGCGGCGGCCCGCAGGAAGGATTTCCAGCCGATCCCGCTGAAGGCGACGATGAGCGCCGACTATGCGGTAAAGTCGGAAATCATCACCTCGCACAATGTCGCCGGGCTGGTGCAGGGCAGCAAATATCCGGACGAAACCGTCATCTATTCGGCGCATTGGGACCATCTGGGCATAGGCGCGCCGGACGCGAAGGGCGACACCATCTATAATGGCGCGCGCGACAATGCTTCGGGCACCGCCGCGCTGCTGGAGCTGGCGCGCGCCTATGCCAAGGGGCCGAAACCCGAACGCAGCGTGCTGTTCCTGGCGGTGACGGCGGAAGAAAAGGGCCTGTTGGGGTCCGAATATTATGCTGACAGCCCATTGCGGCCGCTGGCGACGACGGCCGGCGTCATCAATATGGATGGGCCGCTGGGTATCGAAAAGACCACCAATTTCAGCATCTCGGGTTCGGCCAAGCTGGGCATGCTGGACCTGCTGACCGAAGAAGGCGAGAAGCTGGGCCGCCACTATACGCCTGACGCGCGGCCGGAAGCAGGCAGCTTCTACCGTTCGGACCATTTCTCCATGGCCAAGCGCGGCGTGCCCGCCATTTCCTTCAATCCGGGGCGAGAACTGGTGAATGGCGGCGCGGCGCGCGGCAAGGAACTGAGCGATATCTACACCCGCGATCGCTACCACCAGCCGGCCGACGAATATGACGCCAACTGGGACACCAGCAGCTGGCAAGGCGACATGACCCTGCTCTACAATGTCGGTCGCCGCGTCGCCGATAGCCATGTCTGGCCCAACTGGTCGGCGGACAGCGAATTCCGCGCTACCCGCGACGCGAGTGAGGCGCAGCGGAAGTAATCGTTACATCCTGATTATCCGGCGGGCGGCGTGGATATCCATGCCGCCTGCCCCCTCCTCATCCCTGTTCAGCCGCCTCTCCGGGCTGAAAGGTTGATGACAGCTTCCCTCTCTAACCGGCCCGTCATCCATGTGGCCGATGCCGCAGGGACCGCGACGCCCGTGCGCCACAGGCCGTTCGATGCGTCGGCAGCGTCCAGACCCGCCCTGCGAACGGCGAGAGGATTTATGAACGACATCTGGACCCATATCGTGGCCGATTTTTCCAATCTCGGCTCTCCATCCGCGCTGGCCGCTTTCGGTCAGGTCGTGCTGATCGACATCATGCTGGCGGCGGACAATGCCATCGTCGTCGGCGCATTGGCCGCCGGTCTGCCAGCCGCGTCGCGGCGCAAGGTGATCGCGATCGGCGTGATCGCTGCGCTGGTCCTACGGATCGCCTTTGCCCTGGTCGTCACGGAACTGATGCAGCTGGTCGGACTGGTCTTCGCCGGTGGCCTGCTGCTGGTCTGGGTCGCATGGAAGATGTGGCGGGAGCTGCGTTCGGGTGGCGAAGCCGAAGATGGTGAGGATATCGCCGGAAAGGCTGCGCCCAAGGGCTTTGCGCAAGCGGCTTGGGCCGTCGCGATTGCCGACGTGTCGATGAGCCTGGACAATGTGCTGGCGGTAGCCGGCGCAGCGCGGGAACATCCCGGCATCCTGATCGTGGGCCTGATCCTGTCGGTCGCCCTGATGGGTATTGCCGCGAATTTGCTGGCCCGCGTGATCGAACGTTATCGGGCGATCGCCTATTTCGGCCTGCTGGTGATCCTCTATGTCGCGGGCAAGATGATCTATGAAGGCGCGATCGATCCGGTGACGGGTCTGATCACGCTCTTCTGATCAGGATATAAAGAGGGCGGCTGATCCGGTTCGATCGGATCAGCCGCCCTTTTTTTGTGTCAGTCGATAGGCTGACGGGCCAGCGTCCTGAAACCCAGCGGCGCCGCGATCAGGACCAGCACCACGCGGGTCAGGTGATGGATGATGACCACGCCCGGCTCCAGCGCCAGACTGAGCGCCACCATGCTCATTTCGGCAAGGCCGCCGGGCGAATAGGCCAGCGTCAGCAGCACCGGATCAAGGCCGGTCAAGGCGCCGATACCCGCCGCCCAGGCGAAGGTGACGGCCAGCAGGATCAGCGTCGATCCCGCCGCCAGCGCCAGGGTGTGCAGCAAAGCCTTCATTGTGAGGCCGACGAAGCGGCAACCAATGGTCGCGCCAAGGCCGACTTGTGCGGCGGCCAGCGCCCAACCGGGGATGCGAAAATCGGCAAGGCCGCTCATATGTACGGCCGCGCTGACGGCCAGCGGACCGACGAGATGCCAGGCAGGCAGGCGCAGAAGCTTGCCCAGAAACAGGCCCAGCGCCACGCACCCCCCGACCCATAGCAGGAGCGACCAGTCCGCCACCACCTCGCCGGTGACGGCCGCCGTTGGCGCGATGGCGACCGGGCCATGGTCCAGCCGAATGAGGAAGGGCAGGATGAAGACAACGAAGAAGATGCGCGCGCCGTGGATAAGGCCGATGGTGCGTTCGTCCGCGCCCCGCTCTGCACCCATCACCACCATTTCGGCGATGCCGCCGGGCATGCCGGCGAAATAGGCGGTGGCGGGGTCGAACTTTGCGACCCTGCGGAAATAGGTGACGCATAGCAGCGCCGCGCTGGCCAGGAAGAAGGGCAAGGCGAGGAGCGGAATGATCCAGTCGCGCGCCTGCGGCAAGAGGTGCGGACCAAAGCTGCTGCCCAGCACAACGCCGATCACCGCCGCCATCGGGCGACGGGTGGCGGAGGATGCCTGTATCGGCAGGCCCACGACACTGGCGATGGCGCAGGCGGCCATGGAACCCAGCACCCATGGCAGGGGTGCGCCGATCTCCAGGAACAAAGCGCCCCCCGCTGCCCCGACAGCGATGGCTGCCAGGAAGCGGAGGGCGCTCTGCGTTGCCCGGTGTTTGACCGGTTGCGACCCGTCAGGCAACGAAGGGGAAGGCCAGTGCGATCATGCCGACCAGCGTCATGACGACGCAGACCGCCGCCGCCGGCAACAGCGTGAAACGCTGATGATCGGCCAAGTCGATACCGGCCAGGCTGACCAGCAGATAGGTGGACGGCACCAGCGGGCTGAGCAGATGGACCGGCTGACCCATCAGCGACGCGCGGGCAATCGCCATCGGATCGACGCCATAATGCGATCCGGCCTCCGCCAATATGGGCAGCATACCGAAATAGAAAGCGTCATTGGAGATGAAGAAGGTGAAGGGCATGGAGAGCAAGGCGGTGATCGGCGCCATATAAGGCCCGAGCGCGGGCGGGATGACGCCGACGACTTCCTTGCTCATGGCCTCCACCATGCCAGTGCCGCCGAGGATGCCAGTGAAGATGCCCGCCGCAAAGATCAGCGACACGACCGACAAGACGTTACCGGCATGGGCAGCGATCCGTTCCTTCTGTTGGGCGACGCCGGGATAGTTGACGATCATGGCGATGGCGAAGGCGATCATCATCAGCACCGAGAGGGGGAGAATACCCCAGACCAGCAGGCCGAGCAGCGCGACTACCAGCGCGGCGTTGAACAGGCGCAAATGCGGGCGGCGGGCTTCGGGATATTGCGACACGCCCAGATCGGCGATGTCGACCGCTTCACGCTGCGGCAGATGGACATGACCCAGACGACGGCGTTCCTTGATACCGAACCAGAAGGCGAGGCCGAGCAGGAAGGCAAGGCCCGCGATCATGCCGGGGATCAGCGGCAGGAACAGGGTGGCGGGGTCCAGCTTCAGCGCGCTCGCCGCGCGGGCGGTCGGGCCGCCCCAGGGGGTCAGGTTCATGATCCCGCTCGTCACCATCAAAAGGCAGACGAGGTAGATGCGCTTCATGTCGAACCGCTTGTACAGCGGCAGCAAGGCGGCACAGGTGATGATGTAGGTCGTCGACCCGTCGCCATCGAGGCTGACGATCGCGCACAGCACGACCGACCCCAGCAGGATCAGCAGCGGGTCGCCATGGACCAGCTTCACCAGTCGGCCGACGAGCGGATCGAACAGGCCCGTATCCGTCATGGTCGAGAAAAAGAGGATGGCGAACAGCAGCATGACGCCGGTCGGCGCCAGATTCTTGATGCCGTCGATCATCATGTCGCCAAGGCCCGCCGCCTGCCCGGCGATGACGCCGAACAACGAGGGAATGATGATCAGCGCGACCAGCGGCGTCATCTTTTTGGTCATGATCAGCGTCATGAAGGTGGCGACCATCAGGAAGCCGAGCAGGGCAAGGTTCATCGCTGCGTCCTTGAAGAGGCGGGAGGAAGAAGGATCAGAAGGTCACGCCGACACGCGCGCTGACGGTCTGGCCGTCGTCGCTGCCGGTATAGGTTCCGGCGCGGTTGTTGGTGCGCCAGTGGATGCCGTTCACCTGAATGCGGGTGAAGCTGTTGAGATACCAGTTCACGCCCAGCGTCGCGGCCCAGCCGTCGCCACCCAGGACGAGGTCGGTATAATCCAGATTTTCATAGCGGGCGGTCAGTTCGATCGCCCCCGATCCGCCGTTCAGGACGGGGTCGAGGACATTGGGCTGGCCGAAGCTGCCGAGACGCGGGTTATAGGGCGGCAGTTCGCCGGTCAGGAAATAGCCGGTGGACACGCTCCACGCCTTGCTTTCGAAATCGGGGCGGCCACCGGTCAGGCGCGCCACGCGACGGCCGGCCTCACCCATGACCCAGAGGCCGCCGGTATAGCCGCCCAGTTCGACGCCATAGCCGGTGGTCGACTTGCCGCCGAGCAGTTCGCCGGTCGACACGCGCACCGCGCCGTTGAAGCGGCCGCCGATGACAGTGCTGCGCGTCAGCGTGGTGGCGGCCGACGACAGGGCTTCGTCAAAGCCCCATGCGCCGACATGCAGGAGAGACTTGTCCGTCTTGATCGGATTCCAGTGCGCGCGGAAAGCGGCGGTGCGGCTGTCATTGGTCGTTTGTTCGCCATCCACCCGATCACCGGTCACGCTGACCGATGCGTGCCAGTTGGAACCGAACATGCGGCCCATCACGCCGATGCCGTAAAAGCCGCGCTGCGGAATGATCGCGGTGGAAACGACGCCGCGCTCCAGGAAGGGCGTGGAGTCCGACCCGGTGCTGCCTTCGAAGGCGCGATCGTTGAACAGGTGGCCGACGCGGACGTCATAGTCGACCTTGCTGCTGAGCCGATTGCGCCAGCCCATGAAAGCGGTGACGATGTCGACTTCATTTTCGGAAAAGTCGGTTTCGAACTGGTAGAAGAAATGCGGGCCGACGCCCCCTTCCAGACCCAGACGCAGCGCGCGCATGCCGGTGGTGGTCGTGTTGCGACCCGCATAGTCGGACCCCATGGTGGAACTGACGTCCACCAATATGCGACCGCGCGGCTTGTAGGTGAAGACGCCGTCGGCAGAGCGGAAGACGGGCAGCCCCGCGCCCCATTCGGTGGTCACGCCGGACGGATTGGCGGCCACGGCGCGCGCCTGTGCCACGTCAATATCGGCCGGGCCGGGCGGGACGATCTGTGGCGCGAAGGGGGTGACGACCAGAGGCTGGCTCGCCTGTTGCTGCGCCACCTGTTGTGCAGACTGCTGTGCAGCAACAGGCGCAGCATTTTGCGCGACAGCCTGCCCCTCGATCTTGTCGAGGCGCGCCTTGAGCGCAGCAATTTCGGCTGCCTGTGCCTTGACGAGGGCGGCCAGTTCGTCCGCGCTGGGCGTCTGGGCAAGAGCAGGCGTGGCGGCGATCAGCGCCATCGCGGCGCAACCGCCACGCAGAAGGAAGGCGTTCATTTCTGTTGGGCTCCGGAAGCAAGGGCCGCGTTCCAGTCGCGCAGGAAGCGCTGCTGTTTCAGGCGGTCGAGATTGACGAGAAGCTGGGGGCCGACGCGGATCGGTCGCGCCTGTGTGGCGGGCAGGCGGCGACCACGGGCGTCGGTGCGCACCGGCCAGAGGCTGTGCTGGGCGAGCAGGGATTGGCCCTGACGCGACAGCAGGAAATCGAGGAAAAGTTTGGCGGCGGCGGGATGCCGCGCCTCCCGCGCGATGAAGGCGATGCGCGACATGATGATGGTGTAATCCTGCGGAAAGATCACGCCGATGCGCGGGTCGCGCCGCGCCCGTTCCACCGCATAAGACCCGATGACATTATAGGCGATGCTGAGCTTTCCCTCGGCAACGCCGCGCAGCATCGGTTCGGTCGTGATCGACAATGTCGGGCGCGTCGCCGCGATTGCCTCCACCAGCGACCCCGTGTCGCCGGTGATGGCAAAGTCCTGCGTCAGATAGAGATAGCCGGTGTTCGATCGGGCCGGATCGAAAGTCGCAACCTTGCCGGTCAGCGCCCGGCGATCCTTGCGCAGCATCGCCTCCAGCGCGGCATGGCTCTGGGGCGGCCGGGGAATCGCCTTCTTGTTATAGACATAGGCGATCGGTTCGGCGGTGATGCCGAAGCCCATATTCTTCCAGACGGCCGATGCGGGCAGAGCCGGCTTTTCCGGGCTGGCATAGGCCTGAGCGAAACCGTCATTGATCAGCTTCACCTGCTGATCCATGGCCGATGACCAAACGAGATCTGCCGAAGGCTTGCGCGCCCGTGATTCCGCCACAAAGCGCCGATACATTTCGTTGGAACCAAGGTCGGCATAGCGGACGGTGACGCCCGGATAGCGACGCTGGAAGGCGAGAATGAGCGGCGCCATTTCCGACGTATCGGCATTGGCATAGACGACGACCTGCCGTTCGGTCTGTGCAGCCGCAATCAACTGATCGTAGGAGCGCGGATAGCCGGTCGGCCGTTCCGCTACGGCTGTAGCGGCCGGTATGGCCAGACTTGCCAACGCTGCCAGTATCTGAATAACCCTTCGCATCACCCTGTCCTTTGCTTTCCGTTTCTGTCGTCGGATAAGATGTGATGGTCAGTTACGAAGCCAAGCTGTCATCAACCTTTCAGCACCAGGTGCCCCATTCGGATTTTGATGATCGAAGATGACGCTGCGCTGGCGCGCAGCATTTCCGCCCTGCTTCGCGCGGGCGGCCACGCCGTGGACCATGTCGCGACGGGGGAAGATGCGCTGTCGGTCGTGGGCAGCGAACCCTATGCGCTGGTGATTCTTGACGTGGGCTTGCCTGATATCGATGGATTCGCCGTGCTGGCGGAACTGCGACGGCGCGGCGAGAAGGTGCCGGTGCTGATGCTGACCGCACGCGATGCGCTGGACGATCGGGTGCGCGGACTGGACCTGGGCGCCGACGATTATCTGCGCAAACCCTTCGATCCCGAGGAACTGGAAGCACGGGTGCGGGCGCTGGGTCGGCGGCGCGGTGGCGATCCGACACCGGAAATCAGCGTGGGATCGCTCACCATCAACCGCTCAACCGGCGCTGCCGACGTGGCCGGGCGGCCGCTCGACCTGCGCCGACGCGAACTGGCGGTGCTCGAGTCGCTGGCGACACGCGCCGGGCAAGTGGTGCCGCGCGAATTGCTGATCGGCGAAGTATTCGGGTTCGACGAGCCGGTCGGCGGCAACGCCATCGAAGTGCATGTCACACGATTGCGCGGCAAGCTGGCGCCCGATGGCCCCGGCATCCGCACGGTGCGCGGCGTGGGCTATATGCTTGATGCCGGGTAAGGCACGCGCCATTGCGCTGCGCACCCGCCTGCTGGCGGCGATGCTGGGGCCATTACTGGGCGCGGCGGCCATCATCGGCGTGGGCGGCGCAACGCTGATTTCCGACGTGGTGCGCCGGACCAACGACCGTGTTCTGGGCGGCGCGCTGGGCGCGATCGCGGAGACGGTGCAGGTGGAGCGCGGCGAAGTGACGCTGGACCTGCCGCCCGCCGCCTTTGGCATGCTGGAAAATAATGAGCGCGACAATGTCTATTACCGGATCGCCGTAGGCCGTGCATTGCTGACCGGCTATGCCGACCTGCCCGCGCCTGATCCCGACACGATGCTGGTGGATCAGCCGCGCTTCCGCTTTTCGACCTATCGCGATCAGGGCATCCGTATTGCCGAGGTGAAACGGATGCTGCCCCGGATCGAACAGCCGGTCATCGTGCAAGTGGCCGAGACGCTGGACAATCGCAAGACACTGGCGGGGCAGTTGATCGTCGCCCTGCTGCTGGGCGAAGTCGCGCTGGTCGGCGTTGCCGTGATGCTGCTGCGCCCGGCGCTGGGATGGAGCCTGCGTCCTCTGGCCCGATTACGCCGGTCGGTGGAAGCGCGCGACGCCGGCGTGCGGCCCGACTTCTCGCCCCTCGACGCCGGGCCGCTGCCCAATGAGCTGGAGCCGCTGGCAACGGCGTTCGACCATCTTCTGGCGCAACTCGATCGCGCCACCAGCGGCGTGCGTCGCTTCACGGCCGATGCTTCGCACCAGATGCGCACGCCGCTTTCGGTATTGCGCGTGCAGATCGAACTGGCGCGACGTGGATCGGTCGCCGCGCTCGATGAAATTGCAGACGCCGTGCAGCGGCTGGAACGGCTGGTGACGCAGTTGCTGGCATTGGCGCGTGCCGAGGAAGCAGGTGCCGCTCCGCCGCTGGAATCGGTCGATCTGAAGGAGGTCAGCACCGCCGTCATCGCCCGGCTGATCAATCAGGCGATCCATGCCGAAGTCGAACTCAATCTCGATTCGGAAGATGGCCATGCCTATCGGGTCCGAGCACATCGGACCTTGGTGTTTGAGATCATCGCCAATCTGATCGACAATGGCATTCGCTATAATCGTCGCGGCGGCATGGTGACCGTCACCCTGTCGCACCAGAGCGGCGCAATCCTGCTGACGGTCGGCGATGACGGCCCCGGCATCGCACGCGAACATCATGAGAAAGTGTTCGAACGCTTCTTCCGCGCGAACGCCCAGACCGGGCCGGACGGCACCGGACTGGGGCTGGCGATCGTGCAATCGGCCGCGTCCCGCATGGGCGCCAGCGTGGAGATCGCGCCGGAGGGACCGGGCACGCATATCTCCGTTCGCTTCGCGGCCGAGCAGGGTTAGAGTGCGGCGATCACCGACCGGGTGAAGGCGTCCGTGCCCTGTTGCCCGCCCACATCGGCGGTGCGTAGCGCCGGATCATCCAGCACCTTATCCACCGCCCGTTCGATTGCAGCGGCGGCTTCGATCAGCGCGACATTGTCATCCCGATGGCCACGCCAGTCGAGGAGCATGGCGGCCGACAAGATGAGCGATGTCGGATTGGCGACATTGCGGCCTGCGATATCAGGCGCTGAGCCATGCTGGGCCTGCGCGACGCAGATATCTTCACCCGCATTGATCGACCCGCCCAGCCCCAGACTGCCGCATAGTTCGGACGCCTCATCCGACAGGATATCGCCGAACATGTTGGTGGTGACGATGACATCGAACCGATCGGGCGTGCGGATGAGCAGCGCGGCGGTCGCGTCCACGATCAACTCTTCCAGTTCTACATCGGGATAATGGGTGGCGACTGCGCGCACTTCGCGCAGGAACAGGCCGTCGGACATTTTGAGGACATTGGCCTTGTGAACCGCCGCCACTTTCCGGCGGCGACCCTGTGCCAGACGGAAAGCCGCATGGGCGACGCGGCGACAGGCCTGCGCGCTGATCTTGCGCACTGACAGGGCGGTGTCGGGATCGGGCATGAATTCGGGAATGCCCGCATGCATGTTGCGGTCGGAATAAAAGCCCTCAGTGCATTCGCGCACGATGATCAGGTCCATCGGCTTGCGCAGGATGCTGAGGTCCGGGCGCGACCGGCAAGGCCGGATGTTCGCGCCCAGATTGAAGCGCACGCGCAATTCGCCCGAAGGATTGATCCCGCCCTGATCGCGCGGGGGATAGTCATAATGCGACACCGGCCCCAGGATTACGCCGTCCACTTGCGGAATTCGCGTCAGTACGCCGTCGGGACAGGTGGTCCCCTGCTCCGCCAGAGACGCGAAGCCGATCGCCATTTCCTCAAAGCTCAGGTTGAGCGAGAAGGCCTTGTCCGCCGCCTCCAGCACCTGCCTTGTCGCTGCGCTGATTTCGGGACCGATGCCGTCTCCCGGCAAAATGAGGATATGCATCCCTGCTCCTGCGATGGCTGATGGAGCCGTCGCCGTTCGCATGATGGTCGGCCGCAGGCAAGGGTCAACCGCCCGTGCTGCGCCGGATCACCAGTCGCGCCTGAAGGATATCGGGCGGCGGCGCTCGATCTTCGATCCGCGCGACCAGTGTGTCGACCAGCAAGGCTCCTGCGCCCTTGATATCCTGCATGACGGTGGTGAGCGGCGGATTGGTCAGGCTGGCGGCGGGAATATCGTCAAAGCCGACGATCGCAACGTCGCCCGGCACGGACAGGCCGGCCTCCGCCAGCGCGCGCATCGCCCCGATCGCGATCAGATCGCTGGCAGCGAAGATGGCGTCGAACGGCACGCCCCGCGCGATCAGCGTTCGGGCGGCGGCCTGTCCGGCGTCCTCGGCGGTCAGGGCATCGACCTGAAGCGCGGGATCGGGCGCCACGCCCCGCGCCATCATCGCCTGACACAGGCCGGCATAGCGATCGGCAAATTCGGGATAATGGCGATCGGCATGCCCCAGAAAGGCGATGTAATGGCGGCCAAGCCCCAGCAGATGGTCGCCTGCCAGCCGTCCCGCGCCAATGTTGTCCGACCCCACCGTCGGACCGATCGTGTCTTCACCTACCGATCCCCAGCGCACAAAATGGGTGCCATGGCCGACCAGATCGGTCAGACGCCGCTCGTACAGCGTATAATCGCCATAGCCGAGCAGGATCAGGCCGTCGGCCCGATGGCTGTCCTGATAGCGGACATGCCAGTCATCCTCCATCTTCTGGAAAGAGATCAGCAGGTCCAGCCCGCGTGCGCCGCATTGCCGCGTGATTGATCCCAGCATCGCCAGAAAGAAAGGGTTGATATTGGATTCGTCGGGCGTCGGATCTTCGAAGAACAGCAAGGCGATCGTGTTGGATCGCTGTGAGCGCAGCGAGGATGCATTTTTGTCGACCGAATAGTTAAGATCGCGGGCAATCGCCTCGATCCGCTGGCGGGTGGCCAGACTGACCGATCGCGATCCGCGCAGGGCGCGGCTGACCGTGGGCTGCGACACGCCGGCTAAATAGGCGATGTCGAAGCTGGTCGGCTTGCTGCTGGGCTGGCGTCCCATCTCTCTCCTTCTGCGCGGTGCCCGCGCCACAGCCATGGTAGGACGGCACGGAAAACAAGGCAATTACGTCCTTTCGCCCCGAACGATCCGTTGCACCGCCGCCACAGTCGGGAGGGGCCATAATTATGCGTATACGTATGCCTTATGGCCGGACCGATCGCTACAGGCGTAGAACAGCGCCATAGCGAGGACAGTGGTGCCACAGGGCCACGCCCGCACAGACAGGGTCCAGCATCGGTGAAGGGGTTCGCCGATGCCATAGGGGAGAGGATATAGTGGCCAATCAGTTCAATCGTGCCCATTTGCTGGGCGCTTCCATCTTTGCCATCGTCATGGCGGGCAGCGCCGCCCCGGCGTGCGCGCAGGATGTGCCGCAGGCCGACGCATCACCGCAAGGCGGGGCGAACGACACCATCATCGTCACCGGCTTCCGCGCCGCGCTGCAAAGCGCCGTCAACGTCAAGAAGAACGCGCAGACGATCGTGGAGTCGGTATCGGCCGAAGATATCGGCAAGCTGCCCGACGCCTCCATCGGCGAATCCATCGCTCGCCTGCCCGGCCTGACATCACAGCGCCTGTTCGGCCGCGCCAATTCGATCGCCATTCGCGGCGCCAGCGCCGACCTGTCCTCGACCACGCTCAACGGCCGGCCGCAGACATCGACCGGCGAACAGCGCAATGTCGAATTCGACCAATATCCCGCCGAAGTCGTCAGCCGCGTCGACGTCTACAAGACGCCGCAGGCCAACCTCATCCATCAGGGTCTGGTCGGCACCGTGGACATCCGCACCATCCGCCCGCTCGACTATGGCAAGCAGATGATCGCCGTGGGCGCGCGCGGCGTCTATGCGGACCTTGGCAAGGTCAATGCCGACAGCAAGGACAAAGGCTATCGCCTGACCGGCACCTATGTCGACCAGTTCGCCGGGGACCGGATCGGTGTCGCCCTGTCGGTCGCCTATAGCGATGAACCCTATCAGTCGAAGGAGTTCGAAGCCTGGGGCTATGCCGACACCAGCGACGGCCGCAAGGTGATCGGCGGGGTGAAGCCCTTCGGCGTGTCGACTCAACTCAAGCGTCTCGGCATTCAGGGCAGCGTCCAGATGCAGGCGACCGATACGTTGCTGCTGACCTTCGACGGTTTCTATGGCGACTTCAAGGACAAGCAGATCAAGCGCGGGGTCGAGGTTCCGCTGTTCTGGAGCAGCGCCACCCCCGTTGCGGGCAGCGAAACGACCGACGGCAATTTCATCAACAGCGGCACCTTCACCAATGTCGAGGCGGTGGTGAACAACCATGGCTATGAGCGTAAATCGACCATCTTCTCCGGCGGCTTCAACGCCAAATATACCGGTGACGATGGCTGGTCGGCCAGCTTCGACTTCGGCTATTCGCGCACCGACCGCAGCGAACTCTCGCTGGAATCCAATGCCGGTACCGGGCCGGGCGCGGGCAATGGCGCTACCGACACGCTGGACTTCGTCAGCGACGGCAAGGGCACGCATTTCACCAGCCATTTGCTGGACTATAGCGACCCCAATCTGATGGTGCTGACCGATCCGCTCGGCTGGGGCGGCGGCGCGCCGCTCGGCCATCAGGAAGGCTATTATAACAACCGCATCATCGACGATGAGATCAAGAGCTACCAGATCGAGTTCGGCAAGGAGATCGAGGGCAGCTTCCTGTCGAAGATCACCGTCGGCCTTGGCTATACCGACCGCACCAAGGCGAAGACGCCGGAAGAATATGTGCTGAATCTCGCCAATGGCGCGACGTCGCTGGTGCTGCCGCAGCAATATCGGCTGGCCGCCACGGACCTGAGCTTCCTAGGCCTTGGCCCGGTGCTGAGTTACGATCCGTTCAAGCTGCTGGAGGATGGCGTTTATCAGAAGATATTGAACCCCAGCAAGGATGTGCCAGCCAAAGCCTATTCTGTGACCGAACGGGTCATGTCCGCCTATCTGATGGCCAATATCAACCAGCCGGTCGGATCGTCCGAACTGACGGGCAATATCGGCGTCCTTGCCCAGAATACCGAGCAGAAGTCGCGCGGCTTCGTCAATCTGGCGGCGGCCGATCTGGTGCCCACCACGCGCGGCGCCACCTATTGGGACGTGCTGCCCAGCATGAACCTGTCGCTGCGCATGCCGAGTGATTTCGTGATCCGCCTGTCGGCCGCACGCGAAATCCAGCGCCCCCGGTTCGAGGATATGAAAGTCAGCCTCGACTATGGCTACAACACCGCCAGCGGCGTCATCACCGGCACCGGCGGCAATCCCACGCTGCGCCCCTATCGCGCCTGGGCAGCGGACCTCAATTTCGAGAAATATTTCGGCACCAAGGGCTATCTGGGCGTCCAGCTCTTCGCCAAGAAGCTGCAAAGCTATGTCTATCGCGAGACGGCGGCGTTCGATTATACGGGCCTGCCCATCCTCCTGCCGCCGGGCGTCACCGATCCGCAAGGCACGCTGACCCGCCCGGTCAATGGCAAGGGCGGCAAGCTCTATGGCTTTGAACTGGCCGGAACCGTGCCGTTCGAAGTGGTGACGCCGGCGCTGGACGGCTTCGGCCTGACCGGTGGCCTCGGCTATACCAAGACCAGCATCAAGCCGGGCGTGGGCGCATCGTCCGAAGACCTGCCCGATTATTCGCGCTGGGTCGCCAACGGCACGCTGTTCTTCGAGAAGTGGGGCTTCTCTGCGCGCGGTTCGGTCCGCTACCGCTCCTCTTTCGTCGGCCAGTTTGTGGGCTTTGGCGGCGAGCGGGAGCTGCGCCGCGCGCTCAGCGAAACCATCGTCGACGGACAAATCGGCTATGATTTCCAGAAGGGCAGCGCGCTGGAGGGGCTGTCGCTCTTCCTGCAGGGGCAGAATCTGACCGACGAACCCTTTGTTTCGGTGGATACCGGCGCGTCGATCCAGATCCGCAATTACCAGACTTATGGCCGCCGCTTCATGGCGGGCTTCAACTACCGCTTCTGATGTGTAGACTGGCCCGGCGGCCGCTGCGTCGCCGGGCCTTTTCAAAGGCTCAAGCAAAGGGGTGCCCTCCATGGGTCGAACGGCCACGACTTTTCTCGTGACGGCCGCCGGGATGGCTGCGGCCCTGACCGGCGCGGTCAGTGCGCAGGCGGATACGCTGAGTGACCTGCGCGCCCGCACGCCGGAGCAGGAAATCGTCTATTTCGTCCTGCCCGACCGCTTCGCCAATGGCGACCCGAAGAACGACCGGGGTGGTCTGAAGGACAGTCCGCTCCAGACCGGCTATGATCCGACCTCCCGCGCTTTCTATCACGGCGGCGACCTCAAGGGCCTGACAGCGAAGCTGGCCTATATTCAGGGCCTTGGCGCAACCGCCATCTGGCTGGCGCCGATCTTCAGGAACAAACCGGTACAGGGCGCCAAGGGGCAGGAAAGCGCCGGCTATCATGGCTATTGGGTGACGGACTTCACTCGCGTCGATCCGCATTTCGGCACGGACACGGATTTCAAGGCGCTGGTCGATGCGGCGCACCAACGCGGCATGAAGGTCTATATGGACATCATCGCCAACCATACGGCCGATGTGATCCAATATCGGGAAAGCCCCACCAGCGCGGCGCCCTATCGCAGCAAGGCCGACTATCCCTGGTCGCGACAAGGCGGTGCGGCTGGCAAGCCGATCAACGACGGTTTCGCCGGCGACCGGGATGGCAGTACCGCCAACTGGGCGAAACTGACCGATCCATCCTTCGCCTATACGCCCGTCATTCCGAAAGGCGAGGAGAAGGCCAAGACCCCCGCCTGGCTCAACGACCCGATCTATTATCACAATCGCGGCGACACCGACTGGAAGGGCGAGAGTGCGCAATATGGCGATTTCGTCGGGCTGGACGATCTGGCCACCGAAGACCCGCGCGTGGTTGCTGGCTTCATCGAAATCTACAAAGGCTGGATCGACCGTTTCGGCATCGATGGCTATCGCATCGACACCGCCCGCCATGTGAATGCGGAATTCTGGCGCGCCTTCATTCCCGCCATCCGCGCCCATGCGGCAGCGAAGGGCATTCCCCATTTCCACATCTTCGGCGAAGTCGCGACCGACGCCTATGATCCGGCGCTGCTGGCAAGCTGGACCCGAAACGCCGCCTTCCCTGCCGTGCTCGATTTCGCCTTCATGCGCGCCGCCGTCGACGCGGCCAGCGGCAAGACCGGGACCGAGATGCTCGCACGCCTTGGCGAGGATGATGCCCTCTACGAAGGCGGCAAGGCGGCGGCGCTGCAACTGCCGACCTTCCTCGGCAATCATGATGCCGGCCGCTTCGCTTATTTCCTGCGGCAAGCGAAGCCCGGCATGCGCGCGGACGAGGAACTGGCGCGCGCCATATTGGGTCATGCGATGCTGCTGACGCTGCGCGGCGTGCCCACGCTCTATTATGGCGACGAGCAGGGCTTTGCCGGGACCGGCAACGACCAGCAGGCGCGGCAGGACATGTTCGCGTCGAAGGTGGCCGAATATAATGCGGGCCCACTGGTCGGTACGAACGCAACTACCGCGACCGACAGTTTCAACCCCGACCACCCGCTCTATCGCGCGATCGCGACGCTGGCGAAGGTCCGCCGCGACACGCCCGCTTTGTCGCGCGGCGCCACCATATTGCGCGCCAGTTCGGACAAGCCCGGCCTCTTCGCCGTCTCCCGCATCGATCCCGATACGGGCCGCGAGGTGCTGGTCGCTTTCAATACATCGGCCGCTCCGCTGTCGGGCCATATCGCGGTCGATCCAGCCAGCGGCGGCTTCACGTCGCTGGCCGGCACCTGCCCGGCCGCGCCAGTCGCGCCGGGCAGTCTTGCCCTCTCCCTCCCCGCTTTCGGCTATGCCGTCTGCGCCGCTCACCCCTAACCGCCGGAACGCCCCTTATGACGCTTGCGACGACATCGACCGATCAACCCTGGTGGAAGGGTGCGGTGATCTATCAAATCTATCCGCGCAGCTTTCAGGACAGCAATGGCGACGGTATCGGCGATCTGAGCGGCATTACCCAGCGGCTGGATCATGTCGCAAGGCTGGGCGCAGACGCCATCTGGATTTCACCCTTCTTCACCTCCCCGATGCGCGATTTCGGTTATGACATTGCCGATTATTGCGATGTCGATCCGATCTTCGGCACGCTTGCCGATTTCGACGCGCTGGTCGCCCGCGCCCATGATCTCGGCCTGAAAGTCACGATCGATCAGGTTTACGCTCATAGTTCCGACCTGCACGACTGGTTCACCCAAAGCCGCGCCAGCCGCACCGGCGACAAGGCCGACTGGTTCGTCTGGGTCGATCCACGGGAAGACGGCACCCCGCCCAACAATTGGCAATCGGTCTTCGGCGGCCCGGCCTGGACCTGGGACGGGCGACGCGGCCAATATTATATGCACCAGTTTCTGAGCAGCCAGCCGCAGCTCAACGTGCATAATCCGGCGGTGCAGGATGCGCTGCTGGGCGCCATGCGTTTCTGGCTCGACCGGGGCGTCGATGGCTTCCGCCTCGACGCGCTCAACCATTCGATGCACGACCCGCTGCTGCGCGACAATCCGCCCGCGCCCGACACCGGCAAGCCGCGCACCCGCTCCTTTGACTATCAGATCAAGAAATATAGCCAGTCGCATCCTGGCGTGGTCGACTTCATCAAGCGCATCCGTTCGCTATGCGACGAATATGGGGCGATCTTCACCGTGGCCGAAGTCGGCGGCGATCTCTCCGAGACGGAGATGAAGGCTTACACGGCAGGCGAGACGCATCTCAACAGCGCCTATGGCTTCAACTTCCTCTATGCCGGCGCTCTGACGCCCGCGCTGGTTGCCGAAACGATTGATCGCTGGCCCGACGAGCCGGGCCTTGGCTGGCCGAGCTGGGCGTTCGAAAATCATGATGCGCCGCGTGCCTTGTCACGCTGGTGTGTGCCCGCCGATCGCCCCGCTTTTGGGCGGCTGAAGGCCATGCTGCTGGTCGCGCTACGCGGCAACGCCATCCTCTATCAGGGCGAGGAGCTGGGCATCACCCAGGTCGATATCCCATTCGAGAAGCTGCAAGACCCCGAAGCCATCGCCAACTGGCCGCTGACCCTGTCGCGCGATGGCGCACGCACCCCCCTGCCCTGGGCCGCAGACGCGGCGCAGGCGGGCTTCAGCACCGCCGAACCCTGGCTGCCGGTCGGCGACGAGAATGTCGCCCGCGCCGTCGACGCGCAGGAGGCAGACGCCGCCTCGCTCCTCAACCATACCCGCGCCATGCTGGCCCTGCGCAAGGCGCATCCGGCGCTCCGCCATGGCAGTCTGGAGATACTGGTCGCCGACGACCAGCGCCTGCTCTTCCGCCGTCAAGCCGATGGCCAGTCGCTGCTCTGCCTGTTCAACCTGTCGGGCGAACCGGCCGCATGGCCCGAAGAGATCGCCCCGACCAATAATCTACTCGTCGCCGTCAATGGCGCCGCGCCGGGCATCTTGCCGTCCTTCGGCGCGCTGATGATCGAGGAATAGAGGCGGACGATAAAGCGACAAAAGAACCGCAAAATGCGCGGAAAATTGTCGCCTTATGTCGCTTTTACCATTGCCGCACGACCCGCTGTGCCGCACATCTTTCACCGACAATCGACGGAGCCGGTCGCAGCTTGGGCAAACCCGATCTGGTAGGACAGATCCTTACTGCATCGCGGGGCAGTCCCCTGCCCCGCGAGCATGTCCACATGGCCTAATTTTTGTAAATCCTGATTGCCTGCCCGCCGCCGGGCGCCAGATCGATTTGCAGAATATCACCCTTCCTGACCGACTTCTTCTCCATGACAATCGAATGTCGCGTATCGGCTCGATAATCGGCGTCGCTTCCATCGCGATATATTTCGGCCGTGTAGGTCGCCCCCTGATCCAGGAACGACAGATTGATCTTGTGAGATCGAGGCTGTTCATCGCCAATCGCCCCGACATACCAGTCCCCCTTGTCTTTCGATTTGCGGGCGATGGTTACATAATCGCCGACCTCACCGTTCAGGACCAGGCTGTCCGCCCAATCCGTGGGCACATCCTTGATGAACTTGAATGGACCGGGATACCTAGCGTAATTTTCCGGCGTATCGGCGGCCATGACGAAGGGAGAATAGAGCACCACATAGAGAGCCAGTTGCTTCGCAATGGTCGACTGGATTGCGCTCCCTTCTGATCCGGTCAGGCTCAGGACACCGGGCGTGAAGTCCATCGGGCCGCCAAGCATCTGCGTGAATACGAGATTCGCCTCATGCTCCGGCGGATTCTTGCCGCCAATCCAGGCATTATATTCCATCCCACGGCCGCCTTCCCGCGCAACCCAATTAGGATATGTCCGCCGCAAACCGGTGTCCTTCACCGGCTCATGGCTGTCGATGCTGATCTTATATCGGGATGCAGCCTGCACGACGCGCAGATAGTGGTTCACCATCCACTGCCCCTCATGCCATTCGCGATGCCGGGAACCATCGGGATCGACCCGCTCGATCTGGCCGGCATCCGTGACATAGCCGGTCTTGACGACCTGCTCGCCATGATCGGATGCCCATTTGAAGGCGCTGTCCAGTTGCCCGTCATAATGGCTGGCGGAGCCGCCCGTTTCATGGTGCCCGATCAGCCGCACGCCCTTTGCCCTAGCATAGGCCGCCAGCGCATCGGCATCAAAGTCATCGGTGGGCTGCGAGAAATTCATCGCATTGCCATTGCCGAACCAGTTGCCATCCCACCCGACATTCCAGCCTTCGACCAGCACGCCGGAAAAGCCATTGGCAGACGCAAAATCGATATAGCGCCGAACATGGCTGGTGGTCGCACCATGTTTTGGCCCGCGTGCCCATGTCCAGTCGCCCTTGATCATGTTCCACCACACACCGACGAACTTGCCCGGCTTGATCCAGCCCGACACGTCGCCCAGCTTGTTGGGTTCGTTGAGGTTCAGGATCATGTGGTTCATGTAGAGTCCTGCCGCATCGTCCGCGATGGCGATGGTGCGCCAGGGCGTCGAGAAGCCGGCGTCGCGGGAGACTTTGGGCGCGCCCGAACCGGGGGTCAGCGCCGCGCGGAAGATATTCCCCTCTGCACGGGCAAGGTTCATACCGGCATAGTCGACCAGCGCCGCTTCATGCAGCGCGACATGGGTGCCGTCGGCCAGCCTGACCGTCATCACCGTCTGCGCGGTGCCGACCGCGTCAAGCGGCGTCCTGTTATAAAGATATTCCTCCCGGTTCCATTCAAAGGCGGGTTTCCACCAGGCAGTGCCCCCCTCTGCAAAGGCGAACTGGGTCAATTCCTCGGCGATATTGGCATGGTGGAGATTGGCCTGATCGGGCAGCGTGTAACGGAAGGCGACGCCATCGTCGAACAGGCGAAAGGTCACGTCCATCTGACGCTGAAGATCGCCCTTTTCCCGGAAGGTGACGCGCATTTCATTGTGATGGTCGCGGATAGTGGACCATTCGCCCCAGGGCTGGGTCCATGTAGTGTCATGCTGAGCGGCTTGCGTGCCTGCGACTGTCAGGTTGCGCTCGATCTTGGGCGCGTCGGTAAACATGAAACCAAGGCGGCTGTCCGTGATCAGCGGCTTGCCGTCGCGCTGCACCGCATAGCTGGGGCGCCCTTCATTATCGAGGCTCAGAGACAGGGTGATGCGGCCATTTGGAGACGAGGCCTTCGCCACCATTTCCGCATAGGCAGGACCGGAGCCGAAAATATAGGAACAGAGAAATACAGATGATATGGCAAATCGCGAAATAGCATATTTATTCTTGAAGATGGATTTCAGATTGCGCCCATCATCCTGAATGCGATGCATGTAAAATCTCCTCACCGGCATATTTTTTCGGAACTGATCATGGGAAATGATCGCCCATAATCAGCTATCAAGATGATCCGGCCTAAAAGCTTGGGGATCCGATTTCCAGCCCTGGGCCGCCATCAGACCATGATGCATTCGTATTCAGTGCGCAGCCGAGACGCTGAAGCCCCCGCCCAAAGACTCTCGCCAAATTGTATCCTTAGCGAACATTTTTCTGGATGCAGCCCATCATCGCATGTACAAGGCAATGGTCGGCCCGAGCCGATAAGAAAAAACAGGGGAGAGATGATGCCAACGTTGCGCAAACGTGTAAACATTTCCGCGTCCGTCATGGCTTTAGCGATCACGCAACAGGCCTATGCCCAGGAACATAATAGCACCGACAATGGTTTTAATGAGATCATCGTAACCGCGCAGAAGCGCGAACAGTCGCTTCAGGATGTCAGCGTTGCGGTGTCTGCCATTGGTGGCGAAACACTGGCCAATGCCGGGATCAACAATCTTCAGGACATGCAGCAGCTGGTGCCGGCCGTCACGTTCGGCAATGATTTCAACCAGGCCAAAATCTTCATTCGTGGCGTCGGCGCCAACACGTCGACCACCGGCAGCAGCACCGGCGTCGCCTTGCATGTCGATGGCGCCTATGTCGCGCGTGCGGAAGCGCAACTGACGTCGCTGTTCGACATCGAACGGGTCGAAGTGCTGCGCGGACCGCAGGGCAGCCTCTATGGCCGCAATGCCGTTGGCGGCTCCATCAACATCATCACCGCCAAGCCCACCGACACGCTGAGCGGCTATGTCCGGGCCAGCTATGGCAATTATGATGCACTGACGACTGAAGCGGCCGTGTCGGGCCCCGTGGCGAACTGGCTGCGCCTGCGCGTCGCGGCCAAGAGCGAACTGCGCGACGGCTATGGCCGCGATCCGTTCAATGGCTGGGATGTGGATAACCTCAACCGCAAGATGGTGCGCGGTCAGGCGCACATTCTCTTTTCCGAAAAAGCCGATCTACTATTGTCGGCGGAATATTTCCGTCAGAGGGATAATAGCGGCGCGGTTCATTATTATGGCGACGCCTTTCCCGGCGTTGCACGGCTGGCACCACTAGGCCCGGCCGGGATCGCCACCAATCCGCGCGATCTGGGCAGCGATGAACCGCCCTCCGTCAACAGCAAGAGCCAAAGCTATACCGCGACCTTCAACTGGGAATTGAATGATTCCTTTTCTATCAGCAACATCGCCAATTATCGCCATTTCCAGACTCAGTTGATTCAGGATCTGGATATTTCGGCCGTGGTGAACCAGTTGCCCACCGCAACGACGGTGCAGACCCGAACCATCAACGCCAAACAATGGAGCAACGAATTCCAGGTCAAATATGACAGCGACATCGTCAACGGCGTTGTCGGTCTCTATTATTTCGGAGAGCATCAGCGCCCCCGCGATCAGGTCGGCCTGACCTCTTCCTATGGCATGGCGAGCAATATCGGATTTCTGGCCACGCGCCCGACCATCATCGACGGCAGGTCGGTTGCGCCGGGATCGATCGATCTGGCCTATGCCGATTATCTGTGCGGCTTTGCCGAAGGCGTCGCGCCCAACCGCGTCTGCCTGCGTTCGCGCCTGAATACGGAAGCATGGGCTGCCTTCGGCCAGCTCAATTTCGACCTGGATAAGGCGATCGGCCTTCGCAATCTGACGCTCAAACTGGGTGGCCGCTTCAGCCATGAAAAGGTGTCGACCGCCAACATGTCGGTGGTCATGACCGCCAATGCCAATCCGGCCGCCGGTGTGGTTCTGGCTTATACCGATGCGCCCTATACGCAGGGCGGCACCTATCGGGGAAAGACGTTCAAGGACTTCACGCCGGAAATCGGCCTGAACTGGCAACCCAATGGCAACACCCTGCTCTATTATACCTATTCCGAAGGGTTCAAGGCAGGGTCCGGTGAAAATGCAGCGGGCAGTTCAACCATTGTGAAGCCCGAAAAGATGAAGAACCATGAAATCGGCGCCAAGCTGGAACTGTTCGACCGCGTGCTGACCTTCAACGTGGCGGGCTATTGGTACAAGCTGAAGGATTTGCAGATCAACAAGACGATCGGCGGCGGTCCAACCGGCTATACGACCATATTCGAAAATGCCGCCCGCACCGAAGCCAAGGGTGTGGAAATCGAATGGATGTTGCGGCCGCTGCACGCTGTTCGCCTGTCGGGCGGCCTGTCCTATACCGACAGCAAATATAACGACTTCCTCACACTCGATCCGCTCGATCCGCGCAATGTCGCTCAACCGGGGCAACCCGCTTATAATCCCGTCACCAATCCCGACCCGACGGCCTATGGCGCACCCTGCGTCGACGGCAGCGCCAATGTCGGCGGATGTCAAATCCAACTGGCGGGCAACCGCACGCGCAACTCGCCCAAATGGTCCTATAATCTCCATGGTGAAGTGGATGTGATGGAGGATAACGGTTCGGGCACGCTCACCCTGTCGGGGGACATGTCGGGCAAGAGCACGATATATTTTACCGAGTTCAACCGGCTGAGCGAGGGCGCGAAAGCCTTTACCCTGTTCGATGCAGCGCTGCGCTGGACGTCATCGAAGGACAATGTCACCGCATCCTTCTGGATCAAGAATATCGCCGACACGCTGCGCGCCAGTTCGACCTTCGCGATTTCGACGGGTCGGGTCATCGGCGCTACCTGGCTGCCGCCACGCACCTACGGCGTGTCGCTGGGTTATCGCTATTGAATGAAATATCGGGACGCTTCCAAGCAGGAGCGTCCCGATATTAGGTGCTTCACCGGTACATGCCGGGCCAGGAAGATATCTTCTATTAGCGCGGCGCCATGCGGATCGCGCCGTCGAGGCGGATGACTTCGCCATTCAGCATCGGATTGCGGACGATGCTTTCCACCAGTTGCGCATATTCGGCGGGTTTACCCAGCCGGCTGGGATGCGGCACCTGCGCGCCCAGCGCGTCCTGCACATGTTGAGGGAAACCCTCCAGCATGGGCGTCAGGAAGATACCCGGCGCGATCGTCATTACGCGAATCTTGTGCTGGGCCAGGTCGCGGGCGATCGGCAGGGTCATGCCGACGACGCCACCTTTGGACGCGCTATAGGCGGCCTGCCCGATCTGCCCGTCATAGGCCGCGACCGAGGCGGTGTTGACGATGACGCCGCGTTCGCCATCCACCTCATTCGCCGCAGCCAGTCGGGCCGAGAATTTGGAAATGACATTGAAGGTGCCGATCAGGTTGACGGTCACCGTCTTCGCAAAAGTATCGAGCGGATGCGGTGCATTTTCCTTGCCGACCGTCTTCACCGCCGGCGCGATGCCCGCACAATTGACGAGAATACGGGCGACGCCATGCGCCGCCTCTGCCGCGTCCAGCCCCGCCGCGACGCTGACATCGTCCGCAACGTTGACAGCGACATAGACACCTCCCAGCGCTTGCGCCGTTGCCTGCCCCGCCTCCTCATTCAGGTCGAAGATCGCGACCTTCGCGCCTTGCTGCGCCAGCATCGTCGCCGTCGCCTTGCCAAGGCCCGATGCGCCGCCGGTGACGATCGCGGCTGCTCCCTTAATGTCCACTTCGCTGTCTCCTTCAGACCAGTTCGATCGCCATGGCGGTCGCTTCACCGCCACCGATGCAGAGGCTCGCGACGCCGCGCTTCAGGCCGCGTGTCTCCAGCGCCGCGATCAAGGTCGCCACTATGCGTGCGCCCGATGCGCCGATCGGATGGCCCAGCGCAGTCGCGCCGCCATTGACGTTGATCTTGTCATCCGGGATGCCCAGTTCCTTCGCGGCGATCATGGCGACCACGGCAAAGGCTTCATTGACTTCGAACAGGTCGACATCGGCGACCGACCAGCCGGCCTTGTCCAACGCCTTGCGCATGGCGGGCACAGGTGCGGTGGTGAATTTAGACGGCTCATGCGCATGGCCGGCGGTCGCGACGACCTGCGCCACCATCTTGAGCCCCAGTTTCTCCGCCACGCTGGCGCGGGTCATGACCAATGCCGCCGCGCCATCCGAAATGGACGAGGCATTGGCGGCAGTGATCGTGCCATCCTTGACAAAGGCGGGTTTGAGGGAGGGTATCTTGTCCGGCTTGGCCTTGCCCGGCTGCTCGTCGGTGTCGACGACCGTGTCGCCGCCCCGGCCCTTGACCGTCACCGGCGTGATTTCGCGGGCGAAAGCGCCGCTGCCAATCGCCGCGTTGGCGCGTTCCAGCGATCGGATGGCATAGGCGTCCTGATCCTCGCGCGTGAACTGATAGTCGCGCACCGCCTCCTCAGCGAAGACGCCCATCGCCTTGCCGGGTTCATAGGCGTCTTCAAGGCCATCCATCATCATCGTGTCGATGATACGGTCATGGCCGATCCGCGCGCCGCCGCGATGCTTGGGCAGGGCATAGGGCGCGTTGGTCATGCTTTCCATGCCGCCGGCGATGACGATGTCGGCCGCGCCGGACGCCAGCGCCTCATGCGCCATGATCGCGGCCTGCATGCCGGAGCCGCACATCTTGTTGACGGTGGTCGCTTCGGTGTTGAGGCCAAGGCCGGCGCCCAAGGCCGCCTGCCGCGCGGGCGCTTGACCGAGGCCAGCGGGCAGGACGCAACCCATATAGATGCGGTCGATGGCATCGCTCGGCGCGCCGGCGCGCTCGACGGCGGCCTTTACGGCTGCGGCGCCCAGTTCGGTGGCCTTCAACGGCGACAATATGCCCTGAAACCCGCCCATCGGCGTGCGGGCATAGCTGGCGATGACGACGGGATCGTCCTGCATAGTCTCTCTCCTGAAATAGCGTCGTTAAAGGCTGCGCGCGATCACCATGCGCTGAATGTCCGACGTGCCTTCGTAAATCTGGCAGACGCGCACGTCGCGATAGATTTTGGCGACGCCATATTCCTCCAGATAGCCATAGCCACCCAGCGTCTGCATGGCGCCGGACACGATCGCTTCGGCCGCTTCGGAGGCGAACAGCTTGGCCATCGATGCTTCGGCGAGGCAGGGTAGCCCCGCATCCTTGGTCCGGGCCGCATGCAGGACGAGTTGCCGCGCCGCCTCCAGACGAGTGGCAAGGTCGGCGAGGCGGAAACCCACCGCCTGATGATCGATGATCGCCTTGCCGAAGCTCTTGCGATCCTTGGCATAGGCGACCGCGATCTCCAGCGCGGCCTGCGCCATGCCGACGCACTGGGCGGCGATGCCGATACGACCGGTTTCGAGGTTCGCGAGCGCGATCCGATAGCCCTGGCCCGGCTGGCCGATCAGCAGGTCATCCTCCACGAACATGTCATCGAATCGCAGCGCGCAGGTGTCGGACGCGCCCTGCCCCATCTTATGCTCGACCTTGTCGACGCCATAGCCTGGCCGGTCGGTTGGCACGATGAAGGCGGACAGGCCCTTCTTGCCCGCGTCCGGATCGGTCATAGCGATGATCATCACCAGCCCGGCGATCCTGCCCGAGGTTATAAATTGCTTTGCGCCGCTGATCCGCCAGCCGCCATCGACCTTGACCGCGCGGGTGCGCACGGCCGAGGCGTCGGAACCCGCATCGGCTTCGGTCAGGGCGAAGGCGCCGATGGTGCGGCCGCCGATCAGATCGACGAGGAAACGGCTTTTCTGCGCCTCACTGCCGTCCTTGAGCAGGCCGGAGACAAGGATCGAGTTCTGGATCGAAACGATGGTGGAGAGCGCGCCGTCGGCAGCGGCGATCTCCATCAGCGCCAGCGCATAGGACACGGCGTCTGCTTCCGCGCCACCATAAGCCTCCGGCGCGGTCATGCCCCACAGGCCAAGCCCTGCCATCTCTTCGAACAGCACGGGTGGATAGCCGCCCTCCGCCTCGAAGTCGGCGCTGTGCGGGCGAATCCTCTCCTGCGCGAAATCCCGCACCGTATCGCGGATAGCCACCTGAATTTCGGTCAGCATAAACCCTCAAGTCTCTCCTCTACTCACGAGTATATTGATTATCGTTCGGTTTCTGTCAATGCTGGCCGCGAAGGAGTTCCGATTGACCAAGTTAGTGGCAGCATCCCCCTTTCGAACGCGGGAGGAACGGGAAAGGGAGCGGGAGGAAAAGCGCGAGGCGGTGCTGCTGGCGGCGGTGCGCATGTTCAATGCGCGCGGCTATCATGCGACCTCGCTGGACGATGTCGCCGCCAGCCTGGGCATCAGCAAGCCGACCATCTATCATTATCTGGGCAATAAAGAGCAGGTGCTGGTCGAATGCGTCAATCGCGGACTGGCCATGCTGCGGACAGCTGCCGACGAGGCGGCGGATGCATCAGGCACTGGCTTCGACCGACTGCGGGCCTTTCTGTGCCGTTATGCGCAGATCAATATGGACGATTTCGGCCGTTGCGTCATCCTGACCAATGACGAAGTGCTGTCGATGGACAGCGCCACCCGCTTTCGCGCGCGCAAGCGGGAGATTGACGCCGTGGTGCGGGCGCTGATTGCGGAAGGCATTGCCGACGGATCGATCGCGCCGGTCGATGTGCGCTTCGCCTCCTTCGCGCTGGCTGGCGCGCTCAACTGGCCAGCCCGCTGGCATGATCCCGACGGCACCCTGACGCCGGAGCAGGTGGCCGAAAAGCTGGTCGATGTGGTGATGAACGGGATGGCGCCGCGCTAACATCCCGTAGCCAAGCGGCAGGACAGGCTGAGGAACATGTCTTTCTGAACCGGTCAGCCAGCACTTATTTCCAACAAAACCCCTTGTAGTTCGGCGCTGCTGTTACCGGCGAACAGGGTGAAACGGCCCGGTTCCACACGCCATTGCATCGCCCGGTCCCAAAAGGCGAAGGCGTCCGCGTCGAGCGGGAAGCGAAGCGTACGCCGCTCGCCCGGCGCCAGCGTGACCCGTTCGAACGCCTTGAGTTCCAGCAGAGGGCGCGGGGCGGAACTGACTTCATCCCGCAGATATATCTGCACCACTTCGTCCCCTGTCCGCTCACCGACATTGGCCACGTCCACTTCGACCGTCAGCCCCTGACCCGGCGCGATACGGGGCTGTGACAGGCGAGGCGGGGATAGCTCGAAGCGGGTGTAGCTGAGGCCGAAGCCGAAGGGGAAGAGTGGGGCACGTTCTGCTTCTATGGCGCGATGGATGGTGGCGCTTTGATGACGGTCATAGGGAGCGGGCGCGGAATCCGGAGTCCGAGGCAAACCGATGGCGAGCTTGCCGCCCGGATTGGCAAGGCCGAACAGGATATCGGCCAGCCCATGGCCCCCTTCCTGTCCCAGATACCAGCCCTCGATCAGGGCATTGGCGCCATCGGCCAATCGCGCCACGGCAAGGGGACGACCGTTAAGCAGCACGCCGACCACGGGCTTGCCGGCCGCCAGCACCGCATCGACCAGTGCATCCTGATCGCCGAACAGGCCAAGCCGGATCCGATCGCCAGACCCGTCCACAAAGATCGCTTCGCGCGTGACCTGCGGCACATCACCGATGGCCAGAATGACCAGATCGGCACTTTTGGCGAGCGCTGCCGCCTCTGCTATCAGGCGGCGATTATCCTGTGCGTCGGCAGGGCGGATCGGCGCCATATTTTCGCGCTCTCCGGGCTTCAGCGGCGCGACGATCCGGACGCCGGGGGCATATTCGACCCGGACATTCGGCCCGACCGCCGCCCGAATGCCAGCCAGCAACCCGACGGCGCGATCATTCTCCCCGGCATAGCCGCCGAACAAGGCTGGCTCGGCCACCGGACCGATCACCGCGATGGTCCGCCGGGTTCGAGGATCAAGCGGCAGTAGGCCGTCATTTTTGAGCAGCACCGCCGCCTTGCGCGCGGCAAGCCGGGCCAGCGCGACATCGTCCGGCCGGTTGATGCCCCGCCGTGCCGCGCATAGATCGCTATAGGGCCGCTCGAACAGCTCAGCCTCGAACTTGAGCGTCAGGACGCGGGCCACCGCCGCATCGACGAGCGCTTCGGCAACGCGCCCATCGCGGACCAGCTGCGGCAGCCGGGCATAGGCCTGACCGTCGGGCAGTTCGGCATCAATGCCCGCTTCGATAGCCTGCACCGCCGCATCGTCATTGTCGGCGGCGACATGATGATGGTCGACCAGATTGGTGATGCCATTATAGTCACTGAAATAGGCGCCTTTGAAGCCCATCCGTTTGCGCCCTTCCCCCTGAAGCAGAGGTATGTTGACATGGGCGGGGATACCCAGAACCTCATTATAGGATGGCATGACGATGGCCGGATCGCAGTGCCGAATGACTGTTTCGAACGGGCGCAGGAAGCTCTCGCGCAGCCCCCGTTCATGGATGTCGGCGGGCGACAGGTTGATCCCGGCCTGGGGCGAGGCGTGCAGGAAATGTTTGAGCGTGGCGAAAACCCGATCACGGCCCAGCGGGCGGGATCGCCCCTGCTGCCCGCGCACCGCCGCCAGCCCCATCTGCCCGACATGGAAGGGATCTTCGCCGAACATCTCCTCGACGCGGCCATAGCGGGGGTCACGGGCCAGATCGATCACCGGGGCCAGTGCAACGGTGGCGCCACGCAAGCGCGCTTCGCGACCGGCGACGGTGAATATCTGTTCAACCAGCGCAGGATCCCAGCTACTGCCAAGGGCGGGCGGCGACGGGAAGACGGTGGCGCCCGGCACGGCCAGCCCATGGGCTGTTTCTTCATGGAACAGGGCGGGAATGCCGAGCCGTGTTCGTTCGACAAGGAAGGTCTGGACCGCATTGATGAAGGCGATGCTGTCATCGAGCGTCCGGAAATGTTCGGTCTTGAACCGGGGCGTGCCCGCCGTATCGGATGGTCGGGCGATCTGACCGATTCCGTTCGCCAGACTGTGTGTCGCCTTGTCCGGGGAGAACGCCCCTGCCGCGTCCGTAAAGCCTGCCTTGCCGAACCAGATGCAACGCATCTGCGCGGCCTTTTCCTCCAGCGTCATCCGCGACAACAGGTCACGAACCCGATCGGCAACCGGCAGGCTGGCATCGCGATAGGGCAAGATGGCTGGCCGGGCCAGTGCAGGCACTGCCATAACCATCGATCCCGCCATCAAACTGCGCCTCGTGATGCGAAACGGCATTCTGCCTCTCCCCTATGTCTTCGCCCTGCTTCGGCAATGTGCGCGCTACCATTGCCCACGGATCGCCCCCGGCCCAAGAGGCGCGGCGCGTTATTTATCGCTGGCGGTGCGATTATGTTGGCCAGAGGGCTGCGGAGGCCGATAAGCAGATAAGCAGATAAGCAGATAAGCAGATAAGCAGATAAGCAGATAAGCAGATAAGCAGATAAGCAGATAAGCAGATAGGCAAATCGGAAAGGATCGCGACATGACCGAACGTCCCGAGACGGGCAGCCACTATCCACGCGCAGTGCTCGACCTGTTCGATGCCTATGTCCATGGCGCGATCGACCGGCGCGGTTTCCTTCAGCAATGCGCATTATATGTCGGTGGCACGGCGGCGGCGACCGCCACACTGACGGCGCTCAGCCCGGATTTCGCGCGCGGGCAGGTGATCCGCCCGGACGACGAGCGGCTGGTCCTATCCCGGATCGATATCCCCTCCCCCGCTGGCAATGGCACGGTTCGCGCTTATGTCGCCCGACCCGCCGCGAAAGCCGATGCCCGGTTGCCCGTGGTCATCGTCGCGCACGAAAATCGCGGCCTCAATCCCCATATCGAGGATATTGCGCGGCGGCTGGCGCTCGACGGTTTCATGGCCGTCGCCCCCGACGCCCTGACCACATTGGGCGGCTATCCCGGTGACGAGGACAAGGCGCGCGCCGCCTTCGCAACGCTCGACCGGGGCAAGATCGGCGAGGATTTCGTCGCCGCCACAAACCATGCCCGCGACATGGCCGGCAGCAACGGCAAGCTCGGCGCGGTCGGCTTCTGCTTCGGCGGCGGCATCGCCAACCTGCTGGCGACCCGGATAGCCGATTTGCGGGCCGCCGTGCCCTTCTATGGCAGCCCCGCCCCCCTGGCCGACGTGCCGAAGATCAAGGCAGAGCTGCTGATTCATTATGGCGGGAACGACACCCGCACCAATGCCGCCTGGCCCGATTATGAAGCTGCGCTGAAACAGGCCGACGCGCGCTATCATGCCTATATCTATGACGGCGCGGAACATGGCTTCAACAACGACACCACGCCGCGCTTCGACAAGGCGGCGGCCGATCTGGCCTGGGCGCGGACGATGGACCTGTTCCACCGTAGCCTGGCCTGATTGCGATAAATTCTGCCCCGTGCGCCATTCATAGTCGGCCATGCCGACCCAATCGCGCTGCGCGAGGATCGACCTGCGCCATTGTCGCTGATAGCGGCAGCGGCGACGATGGGTTGACGGGAGCAAGATAAGATGGCGGTCGATTCCATCGACGGCGTGGAAGCGCAGGCGGTTTCGACCCGGCACCCGTTCGCCTATCGCGATTTTCGCTATTTCTGGACGGCGCGGATTTGCGCCATGCTGGCCCATAGCGGACTGGTCGTCGCCCTGGGCTGGGCGGTCTATGACGAGGCGCGGCTGTCGATGGGCGTGCGGGAGGCCGCATTGCGGCTTGGCTTGATCGGGCTGGTGCAGTTTCTGCCGATGCTGATGCTCAGCCCCTTTACCGGGCTGGCGGCGGATCGGTACGATCGGCGCAATGTGGTGCGGCTGGCGCTGGTGGGGCAGTTGAGTTGCGCCACAATCCTGTCCCTGCTGGCCTTTGGCCCGGGCGCGGGCCTTTATACGCTCTATGCCACAGCAGCGTTGTTCGCGGCATCGCGGGCATTCTACATGCCCGCCATGAACGCCTTGCCACCTGCGCTGGTGCCACGCGCCACCCTGCCGCAGGCGATCGCGATCAGCGCGGTGGCGGGGCGTATCGGCGGCATATTGGGGCCGGTGCTGGGCGGCTTCGCCTATGCATGGGGGGCGAAATGGGCATTTGGCCTGTGCGCCACCCTGTTGCTTGCGGCATTGCTGCTGCACCTCGCCATCCGGCCGCTCCGGCAGCAGGCGCCGATGGCAGCCGCCCGACCGCTTCAGCAGATGCTGGAAGGGTTGCGCTATGTGCTGAGCAATCGGTTGCTGTTGGGCGCCATCAGCCTGGACCTGTTCGCCGTGTTGCTGGGCGGGGTTACGGCGCTGCTGCCGATCTTCGCGCGCGATGTCCTACATGTCGGGCCGGATGGACTGGGGCAGTTGCGCGCGGCGTCGTCGGTCGGGGCGCTGGCGACGGCGGTCTGGCTGTCCTGGCGCCCGCTCCGCCATGAAGTCGGGGTGAAGATGCTGGCATGCGTCGCCCTGTTCGGCGCCATGACCGTCTCCTTCGGCCTGTCACGCAGCATGTCCCTGTCGCTCGCTTGCCTGGCGCTGATGGGGGCCGTCGACATGGTTTCGGTCTATATCCGGCAATCCTTGCTCCAGATTGCGACGCCCGACGACAAGCGTGGGCGCGTCGGTGCGATTTCCAGCCTGTTCGTTGCCGGCTCCAACGAACTCGGCGAAATGGAATCGGGGCTGGTCGCATCGCTGATCGGGCCTGTAGGCGCCGTCATTACCGGCGGAATAGCGGCGGTTCTGGTCGCGGGCCTATGGGCCGGGCTATTTCCCGAACTGCGCCGGGCTCGCCGTTTCGATCAGGTGCAGCCGGGCTGAACGGGCGATAGGAGGCCCCATCCAAGGGCTTGTGAAATATCCGTGAAATAACAACGCAAAGTGGATGACCCAAAGAGGGGTGGACAGGGGCGAAGCGCATCGGAACCGGGATCGGTTTCGCAACGAACGCGCCCTCTCACATCTTCGACCAGAAAGGTTATCCATGTCCCGCACCCCATTGCTGAGCCTTGCAACCCTCGCCGCTCTGTGCGCCGCCGCCTCTGTGCAGGCGCAGGCCCCCTCGACCCACGGGGCGCACAGTGCGCAGGCCAAAACGACTGCCAAAACCGCGACCAAGACGGCACAGAAGACCCAGGCAAAGACGACTGGGGTGAAGAAGACCGGCTACAGCGCGCACCAGAAGAGCTGCCTGAGCCGCTACAAGAGCTACAATGCCAGTTCCGACACCTATCTGCTCAAGGGCAAGCGGGTTCGCTGCAAGCTGTAAGGCCATGACGACCGGCTTAGGCCAGTCTTGATCTTCCTCCATGACGGATGTCCAGATGCGCAAGATTCTCTTCGGCGCGGCCCTTATCCTCTGTTCCGCGCCGTTGCTGGCCCAGGGTGGCCCGCCTGGCGGTGGCGGTGGCATGGGCGGGCCACCCGGTGGCGAAGGTGGTCCTCCCGGTGGCGATCGCCCGTCCAAGCCGCGGGAAATGAAGCCGATCAAGCGCGCGCCGCTGGACAAGGCCGTCACGGCCATGTTCCGTGAGGCCGACGCCAATGGCGACGACATGGTGACGATCCAGGAACTGCGCGCCGTCATCCAGGCGCGACGGGACGATATCATCCGCAAGCGCTTTGCTGCCATCGACAAGGACCGCAACGGCGCGATCAGCCCGGACGAGTTTCTGGCCTGGCAGAACCAGATGGGGTCGGTCGCATCGACCGACGCTGGTGCGCGAGGCGACCGGGACGGACCGATCGCCGAAGTCATTCGGCCCCATGTCGGCGACGATCCGGAAGACGGCATTCTGGAACACCTGATCCAGCCGATCGACGTCGCCCTGATCGCCCAGACCAACAGCAATTATGATGTTGGCCTGTCGCTGGACGAATTGCTGGTCCATGAGCGCGCCCGCTTCGATGCGGCAGATCTCGACAAGGATGGCGAATTGTCGCCAGAAGAGATGCGCCGCTTGATGCCGCGCGGCAATCGCCCCGGTGGCGGCCCGCCACCCATGGGCGGCGACGGTCAACCACCGCGCTAAAGAAACCGGTACCATCATGATCCTGCCGTGCCTTGCCGGCTCGCGCCGCCGCGCGGGTCTCCTCCTGATGCTGTCCGGATGTAGTCCGTTCGCGCTGTCTCCGGCGCTGGCAGCGACGAGTGCTGCTACGACGCCGACTGCGGACGATATCGTCGTCACTGGTCAAGCGCCGCCGGGCGCGGTCATTGGCGATATCCCGGCGGAAAATCAGCTCAACCGCGCCGATATTGACGCCTATGGCGTCGGCACGATCAGCGAATTACTGGACGAGATCGCCTCCCAGACCCAGAGCAATCAGGGGCGCAGCGATGACGGCCCGGTCGTGCTGGTCAACGGCAAGCGCATTTCGGGCGTCAACGAAGTCAACGACCTGCCGACCGAAGCCATATTGCGGCTCGACATCCTGCCCGAGGAGGTCGCGCTGAAATATGGCTATGACGCCCAGCGCAAGGTGGTGAACATCATCCTGCACCGTCGCTTCCGGTCGCAGGTCGCCAACCTGTTCGGCGGCTTCGATACGGCAGGACAGGGTGAGAATGCCGCGGGCGACTTTGGCTACACCCGCATCCGGGACAATGACCGGGTCAACATCACCGCGCGGGCCAAAACGACCGCATCTCTGCTGGAAAGCGAACGCGACGTGGTGTCGACCGACACGTCCAGCGACCCGACCGGACAGGTGGACGATGTCGGCCGCTATCGCACCCTGTCGCCGTCCACGCGCACCTACATGCTCAACGCCAATGTCGCGCATCAACTGGCCGACAAGGTGAACATGTCGTGGAACGGGCGGGTCAATTATTCGACCAGCGCGGCGCTCAATGGCCTGCCGACGGGCAGCCTGACGACGACGACCGACGGTAGCAGCGAGACGATCGATCGCATCCTGTCTACCGATCCGTTGCGGCAGGACAGCCATACCCTGTCGCTGAGTAGCGGCGTCAGCCTGAACGCTGAATTGTCGAAGACATGGCGCCTTTCCCTGATCGGCAGCTACAGCCATTCGGATGTCCAGACCGACAGCGATACCGGCTATGATCTGACGGCGCTTCAGGCCGCGCTGGATGCGGGCGAGGATGTCGATGCCAATGGCGTCCTGCCTTCCAGCCTGCTCGGCCGGATGCAGACCCGGCGGTCCAGCGCCCTGTCCGACAGCGGCAGCGCCAGTCTGCTGATCAACGGCAAATTGCTGAGACTGCCCGCCGGTAATATGGGGGTCAGCCTGCGTTTCAGCGGCGACACCAGTTCGCTGCGCTCGACCAGCGAAGAAGACAGCATCACCACGACACGGAACGCCCGCCGCACGACCGGCGGCGCGCAGATCAGCATCGACCTGCCGATCGCCAGTCGGCGCAATGGCTTCCTGTCGCCGCTGGGGACATTGACGGCGAATGCCAATGCCTCCGTCACTCACTATTCCGATTATGGCGCGCTGGCGACGCTGGGCTATGGGCTGAACTGGACACCGGGTACCGGCATCACCTTCATTGCGGCGATCAATAATGACCGGTCGGCGCCCACATTGTCAGATCGCAATGATCCCACGATCACCACCAGCAATGTGCGCATCTATGACTATGTCACCGGGGATACCGCCACAGTGACGCAGGTCAGCGGCGGCAATCCTGACCTGAAGGCGGACAATCGCCATCAGCTCAAGCTGGGTGCGACCGTCAAACCCTGGTCGAAGCTGAATCTGAGCCTGTCGGCCAATTATGTCAGCAGCCGGACACGCAATGCGATCGTCAGCCTGTCGGGCACATCGGCCGCATTGGAAGAGGCCTTTCCCGATCGCTACGAACGGGATGATGAGGGTAATCTGGTCCGCATAAACACCCAGCCGGTCAATGTCGCGCGCGAGGATGTGGACCAGTTCCGTTGGGGTATTAATTTCACCACCGTCCTGCGCGCGCCCAAGCGGTCCGCGCCGTCGGCAGGCTTCGTCCCGCCGAATTGGGCGAAGCGGGCACAGCCAGCAGCAACCACACAGGATGAACCCGCACCAGAAGGCGGCGAACAGGAGCATGGTCCGCGGGACGAGGCGGATATTCTGGTCACCGGCCAGCGCGGCGACGACGCGACGCCGATGGGCCCGCCGGGTGGCTTTGGCGGGCCGGACGGATTTGGCGGACCACCACCGGGGCCTCCGCCAGACGGGATGGGGCCACCACCGGGTGGTGGCCCTCCCGGTGACATGGGCGGTGGCCCGGGTGGCATGGGTCCACCGCCGGGCGGCCCCGGCGGACCGAGCGGTGGCGGCAGCGACAATGGCGCGCGGCTGCAATTCTCACTCTACCATAGCGTGATCCTGCGCGACGCGATTCTGTTGCGGGAAGAAACATCGTGGATCGACCTGCTGGATGGCGGCACGTTGGGCGGTACGGCCCAATCGCGCCATAGCGTTCAGTTCAGCAGCGGCGTCATCGACAATGGCGTCGGCCTGCGGCTCGACAGCAACTGGAAGAGCAGCGCCGTCGTTACGGCCGATCAGAACGGCGCAGGCAGCGACCTGCATTTCGGATCGCTGCTGACATTCGACCTTCGGCTTTTCGCCAACCTGTCCAACCGGATCCACAATCAGAATTGGACGCGGGGCATGCGGGTCAGCCTGTCGGTCAAGAATATCCTCAATACCCGGCAGAAGGTGGCCGATGGGACCAGGGCAACGCCGACGGCCTATCAGGGCGCCTATCTGGACCCGGACGGGCGGACGGTGATGCTGTCGATCCGGAAATTGCTGTAGCTGGCCGGGCGGCGACTGTCGCCCGGTGCGCCCCTAATTCAGCCTGCTATGCCAGTTCCAGCGCTGCGGGCTCCATTCGGGTCGGGATCGTCGCAGCGACATGATCGCGGATCATCTGGACGAAACGGGCATGCAGCCTGGTCGGCAACCAGTTGGCGCGTGTCGTCACGGCAATGACGGGCACCGGACTGATCGGGCCAAAATCGATGGCCGCCATGCCCTGCCCTTCATGCTGCAATTCATAGGAGGTCATCAGCGTCAGCCGATCGCTGCCAAGGAGCAACGGCCGGATCACCGCCAGCGCAGAAGTGGAAATGGGCGAACGAACACCCGGATCACCATCGAACAGCCGATCGAAACAGGCCCGGCGGCTGGACCCCGGCGCACCGACCAGCCAGTCGAAACGGGCGAGATCGTCGCGGGTGACGGTGGACTGCCGCAGCAACGGATGCCCTTCCCGCGCCACGATCGAATAGGGCGTGCGCGCGAGCGGCAGCGTGTCCAGATCGTCGGCATTTTCCTGCGGCAACAGGCCGACGACGAAGTCGACATCGCCCGCCCGCAAGCTCTTGACCATTTCCACCGCGCTTTCATTGCGCACGACGACCTGGGCCTGCGGCGCGGCGCGAATGAAATCTTCGAGCATCGATGCCAGCAGGACGCTACCCCCCAGCGGCATGGCGCCGACGATCAGGGGTGCGGTCGTGCCGCCATGGGCTTCCGCCAGTTCCTGAACGCCCCAGTCGATTTCCTGTATGCATAGCTTGAGCCGCCGCCCAAGCTGGATGCCATCGGGCGTCGGAATGGTGCCGGCGGCCGTGCGGTAAAAGAGCGGCTTGCGCACATTGCTTTCCAAATCGCGGGCAGCGCGCTGGAGCGTGGCGGGCGAAAGACCCAGTGCCTGCGCCGCAAGCGGGAAGGAACCCTGTTCGACGATGGCGATCAGCGCCCGGACCTGCGACCGCAGCAACCGCGCAGCGACCGTCTTCGCGCCGACCATTCCCCCTTCCACCCCGAACAGCGCCAGAGCTTGTTCGAACTGGGTGATGAAGCGCGATACGCGCCGGTAGAAAAGCTCGCCATTATCGTTGAGATAGGAGCCGCTTGCCCGTCGTTCCACCAGACGTGCATCGACCAATTGCTCCAGCTTGCTGAGCGATTGCGTGACGGCCGGCTGCGATAAGTTACAGTCTTCGGACGCACGCCTGACGCTCTTGAGTCGTCCCACCGATTCGAACAGCCTGAGCTGACGGAAACTGATCGCTTCTATATCCTGCGACACGCTTTTCTCCGTATTTTTATCCTCGTCCCGGCATCATCGATAGCATGATATTTATAGCTATTGAAAGTCCGAAGCATGGAATAGGCCCGCCATCGACTGATTGAAAACAGGTCGCGGCTCTTTGGTAACCCGTCGCAGTGCGTTGACTAATATACCGGCCAGGCGCTTCACCATGGGCGTCAAAAATGAGCGGGAGAGTCCCTGTGTCAAAGGTTCATCTGAAGATCGCCGTTGCGGAGCATCCGCATACTTCTGCCATCCGGGACGGGTCGATCCCGATCGAAGGCGTCGATGCGGAGATCGTCACCGTCAAGCCGCAGATCGGCGCGTTTCGCCGGATGGTGCGCGATCTGGAATTCGACGTCTGCGAGATTGCGCCGACGACCTACATAATCGCCCGCGCCTATGGAAAGAAGTTTAAGGCGCTGCCAATCTTCGTCGTCCGCCGCTTCCACCATTCGGGCCTGCTGGTTCGTCCCGATGCGAGCATCGTCACGCCCAAGGATCTGGAAGGCAAGAAGGCCGGCGTGCGCGCCTATTCGGTGACGACGGGGGTATGGACCCGACAGGTGCTGATCGACGAATATGGCGTCGACAACAGCAAGATAAACTGGTTCGTCGATGACGAAGAGCATGTGCAGGAATTGCAGCTTCCCGCCAATGTCAGCCATGTCACGGCGGGTGACAGCCTGGCCGACATGATGGCGCGCGGCGACATCGTCGCGGGCTTCGACGCGGCGGCGGGCATCGGCCGCACCGGCGCGCCGACCGGCGGCTGGCAGGAGGTCGAGGCCAATTATCCCGACCTGTTCCCCAATGCCGAGGCACTGGAAGCGGATTATTATGCCCGCACCGGCGTCTATCCGATGCATGGCACGATCGTCGTCAAGGACAGCGTGCTGGAAGAACACCCATGGGTCGCCCGCTCCATCTACGACGCCTTTACCAAGGCCAAGGACGAGTGGGTCGCCAGGCTCAACAGCGGCGAAGCCACCGGCGCAGGCGCGGACAAATATCGCAAGCTCCAGACGATCGTCGGCCCCGATCCGCTGCCCTATGGGATCGAGGCGAACCGCGCGACCATCGAGGCGCTGGAAAAGACCGCCTTCGACCAGGGGCTGACCCCGCGCCGCATGAGCATGGACGAATTGTTCGTCGATCCCGAACAGGTGCCCGCGCTGACAGCCTGATCCAGTTACCGGGCGGACGCAGAGATGCCGTTCGCCCGGACCAACTCTTATCCCGACATGCCCGGATTCAATGCCGCTACTACCCGGTCCGGGCCTAGACCAGACACGACAAAAGCCGCCCAGCGGACGGAGAGATCATGATTATCGATTGCCACGGCCATTTTACCACCGTGCCCCAGTCCTTCCGCGACTGGCGCGCCAGACAGGTGGATTCCGCCAACGACCCGGTCAACGCCCCCAAAGTTTCGGATTGCATCGTCACTGACGACGATATTCGCGAAGGCGTGGGCAATGGGCAGTTGAAGCTCCAGCAGGAGCGCGGCAGCGACCTCACCCTCTTCTCGCCGATCGCCGGCCTGATGAGCCATCATCTGGGCAATGAGCGCACCAGCCTGGAATGGGCGACGATCAGCAATGACCTGGTCCGCCGGGTGTGCGACATTTATCCCGACAATTTCGTGCCGGTGGGCATGCTGCCGCAATCGCCGCTGGCGCCGCCCAAAAATTCGATCCCCGAACTTCGCCGCATGGTCAACGAACTGGGCTTCGTCGGCGTCAATGTGAACCCCGATCCGACCGGTGGCTACTGGACCGGCAAACCCTTCACCGACAAGTCATGGTATCCGCTGTTCGAGGCGATCTGCGAACTGGATGTGCCGGCGATGGTGCATGTCGCGGCCAGTTGTAACCCGAATTTCCATGGCACCGGCGCGCATTACATCAACGCCGATACGTCCGTCTTCATGCAAATTCTCCAGTCGGACCTGTTCACCGATTTCCCGACGCTGCGCCTGATCATCCCGCATGGCGGCGGCGCGGTGCCCTATCATTGGGGTCGCTATCGCGGCATGAGCCTGGAGATCGCCAAGCGTCCGCTCGAAGGGCTGCTCGACAATATCTTCTTCGACACCTGCGTCTATCATCACCCCGGCGTCGAACTGCTGACCAAGGTGGTGCCGACCAGCAATGTCCTGTTCGGGTCGGAAATGATCGGCGCAGTGCGCGGTAAAGACCCGAACACCGGCCATTATTTCGACGATACCAAGCGCTATGTCGACCAGTGCGACGCGCTGAGCGACGCCGATCGTCAGGCTATTTTCGAAGGCAATGCCCGCCGCGTCTATCCGCGCCTCGACGCGCATCTCAAGGCGAAGGGTCTCTGAGCATGCGCGTCATCGACATTCACCCGCACATCATTTCCGACGATGCGACCCGCTATCCGCCCGCGCCGCTGTTCGGCAAGCGATCCGACTGGTCGCAGGAGCGCCCCTGCACCGTCGATTCCCTGATCGACGCGATGGACGAAGCCGGGGTCGACAAGGCGGCGGTGGTTCATTCCTCCACCACCTATGGCTTCGACAACAGCTATGTAGTGGATGGCTGCAACCAGTTTCCCGACCGGTTGATCGCGGTCGGATCGGTCGACGTCGCCGCCCACGATGCAGTGCCGGTGATCCGGGGCTGGGTGGATAAAGGGCTCAAGGGCCTGCGCATCTTCACCGGGGGTTCGACCAAGGATTTCGATCCGACCGAACTGGAAAACCCGGCCGCCTATCCGGCCTGGGAGATGTTGGGCGAATTGGGCGTGCCAATGTGCATCCAGACCGGCCCGATCGGCCTGCCGCAGGTGACGGACCTTGCCAGACGCTTTCCCAAGGTCAACATCATCCTTGATCATCTGGGTCGCCCCGATGTGCTGGATGGTCCGCCCTATGCCCATGCCGACAGCCTGTTCGCGCTGGCCGACATTCCCAACATCTACCTCAAGCTGACGCCGCGCATCTTTGGCGACGTGAAGAAGGAGAAGGCGTCGGCCGACACCTTCTTCCCCAAGGTCGCTGCTGCTTTTGGCGCAAATCGCATGGCCTGGGGTTCGAACTTCCCGACATCGCCCGGCACGCTCGCCGATATCCTCGCGACCGCAAAGGCCGGTCTCGCTTCGCTGAGCGAGGCAGACGAGCAATGGATCTTCGGCAAGACAGCCCAGACACTCTATCCCGCACTGGCGGACTGACGGCGCTTTGCCGTCCTGAAAACTAGCGAATGCCCATAAGGAGAGGGTCCATGGCATCATCCCCATTATCGAAGGAAACCGCCGTACCGGCGGCGCGCGTGCCGGAACTCTCTCCCGCCGGGCGCTGGCTGATATTGTTCCTGTTGGCGACCGGCGTTCTGATCGCCTTCGTCGACAGGACCAGCATCTCATCCGCGCTGGCGGACCCACCCTTCATCCGGCATTTCGGCCTGTCCGATCTGGACCGTGGCTGGCTGAACTCCGCCTTTTTCTGGTCCTATGGGCTGGTACAGATTCCGATGGGCTGGCTGGTTGATCGCTACGGCGTGAAGGTGCCATACACGATCTGTTTCGTGCTCTGGTGCCTGGCGACGGCGGCCATCGGTCTGGTCGATGCTTTCGCGACCCTGCTGACCATGCGCCTACTGATCGGCGCGGCTGAGGCAATCGTCATGCCAGCCAGCTATCGCTGGATCAAAAACAACTTCAGCGAACGGCAGAATGGAACGGCGGTCGGCATCTTCGCCATGGGCAACAAGTTCGGCCCGGCAATCGGCGCGCCGGTCGCGGCCTGGCTGATCGTCAATTATGACTGGCGGATGATGTTCATCCTGACCGGCGTGGCGGGCTTCATCTGGCTGATCCCCTGGATTCTGACGGTGCGGAACGACTGGCCTACGGTCGAGGAACGGGAAAGCGCGAAGAAGAAGGCATCGGCCGTGACCATGGGCGCGATCCTGAGAAGTCCGCTGGTCTGGGGCGCGATGATCGTCAATTTCTGCTACGGCTATTTCACCTTCTACTGCATGACCTGGATGCCCGCCTATCTGGTCGAGGAACGCGACCTGTCGCTGAAGGAATCCGGCCTCTACACCTTTTTCAGCTTTGCCGGCATCGCCATCGTTGCGGTGATCGCAGGCTGGGGCGCCGACAAGTTGATCGAGCGCGGCGGCGATCCCGTTTTCGTCCGCAAGGCTTTCGTTATCGCCGGCTTCATCGGCGCCTGCACCGTGCTGTTGGGCGCCTATGCCCCCAGCCTGTCGATGGCGCTGTTCTGGAACGTCTTCTCGCTCTCCTTCCTGGGCCTGGCGACCGCGAACAATCTGGCGCTTTGCCGTCTGACCCTGATCCCCAAGCCGGCGATCGGACTGGTGACGGGCGTGCAGCAGGTGGCGACGTCGCTTGCGGGGGGCGTTGCGGCCAGCCTGTCGGGATGGCTGCTGCACGTCAGCGGCGGATATGACCTGCCGATGCTGGTGATCTTTGTCTTCCTGATCATCGGGGCAGCCGCGACCTGGATTTTGCTCCGCCCGCAATGGGCACCGAAAATATCGGAATAAGCTATCGCGCCGGACCTGCTTTGGATTGGTCCGGCTTCCGCGCAGCACATAGTCTGCGCGCCCATAGACAGAGGATTTTTATGGCAAAGATCATATTTGGGATGGCGGTGCCGCACAGCGGGATGCTGGGGCAGAAGCCGGAGGACTGGCTCAATAACGGCGACCGGGATCGGAAGAATCCGGAACTCTGGTTCCAGAACCGCACCTGGACCTATCCGGAACTGGAGGCCCATCGCGGCGCGGCGTTCGAGCCCTATCTGACCATCGAAGAACGTACCGAGCGCGCCACCAAATGCCGCGCGGCGCTGGATGAGATGGCGCAGGCGTACAAGGCGGCGAATGTCGATGTCGCCATCATCCTGGGCAAGGACCAGAAGGAAATCTGGCCCGACCAGTCGCCGTCCATCACCATCTATACCGGGCAGGACGTGCATAACGGCCCGCCCCAGCGTGCGGTCTATGCCCCCGACCATCATGTCGTGCATCAGGCCTATCCCGACCTTGCCACCTATCTCATCAAGACCTTCCAGAAGGAAGGCTTCGACCTCAACGACCTTCAGGCCTGGCCCGAAAATGTCTGGATGGAGAAGAATCAGGGGCGCAAGGCCGACTATCCGGTCGTGCCGCACGCCTATAGCTTCGTCTATCACCAGATCATGGGCGATGACGTGCCACCCCATGTGCCGGTGCTGTTCAACCTCTTCTACCCGCCGACCCAGCCGTCCATGGCCCGCTGCATCGAGTTCGGTCGCGTGCTGCGCGACGCGATCGAGGCATGGCCGGAAGATGTCCGTGTCGCGGTGATCGCGAGTGGCGGCCTGTCGCATTTCGTCAATGACGAGGCATTCGACCGCGACGTCATGGGGAAGCTGGCCGCCTATGATTATGAGGGCCTCGCCGCGATCCCGGACGGCTATTATCAGTCCGGCACATCGGAAGTGAAGATCTACTCGATCGTCATGATGGCGCTCCAGCATACTGGCGCGGAGATGACTCTGGTCGACTATGTGCCCTGCTGGCGCACGGCCGCCGGCACCGGCGAGGGCATGGGCTTCATGTACTGGAACGCGCCCGAATAAGCGGCACGCTTCCTTCTTTCCCTATTCAGACAAGAACGGACGATCCTCATGACCGACATGCGCCTCAACGGCGTCATCCGCGCTTTCGAAGCCGGAAAGCCCGCCTTCACCTGCTTTGCCAAGGTGGACAAGCTCACCGCGCAGGAAATGACCGACGCCCCCTATGACGGCGTGGTCTTCGAAATGGAGCATAATCCCTATGATGTTTCGGCGCTGGGCGACGCGCTGCAATATATGCTCAACCGCAAGAAGATTGCCGAAACGGGTTCTGTCGCCCCGTCGGTGACGCCGCTGGCCCGCATCCCGGCCAATGGCGGTGAGATGAACCAGTTTCAGGCCAAGCAGGTTCTGGATCGCGGCGTCTATGGCGTCATCACGCCCCATGTCTCGACGGTCGAACATGCGTGGAACGCGGTGGCTTCCTGCCGCTATGCCAAGCCGACCGGCGCAGCCTATTATGAGCCCAAGGGCATTCGCGGCGATGGTCCGGCCACCGCCGCGCGTTATTGGGGCCTGAGCCAGCCGGACTATTATGCCAAGGCGGACGTCTGGCCGCTGGTGCCGCATGGCGAAATCCTGGTCGGCATGATGTGCGAAAGCCCCGAGGCGATCGAAAATCTGGACGATATCCTGTCCAATGTGCCGGGTATCGGGCTGGTGCTGATTGGCGAGGGCGATCTCAGTCAGGCGCTGGGTTATCCGCGCCAATATGAACATCCCGAGGTCGTCAGCGCGATGAACCGGATCGTCGAGGTCTGCAAGAAGCATGATGTCGTCGTCGGCAATCCGCACACCAACGCCAAAAATGTCGAGCGCCTGATCAGCGAAGGCTATCGTTTCCTGATGTCCGCCCCATCGCGCAGCTATGGCGTGGTCGGTCAGGGCCGCGAACTGGCTGGCTACTGACATGAATGGCGCCGAAAGCCTCGTCAACACGCTGGTCGATCAGGGCGTCGACATTTGCTTCGCCAATCCCGGCACGTCGGAAATGCATTTTCTGGCGGCGCTGGAAAATCCCCGGATGAAGAGCGTGCTGTGCCTGTTCGAAGGCATCGCCACCGGCGCGGCCGACGGATGGTATCGAATGAAGGATAGCCCCGCCTCCACCCTGCTCCATCTGGGGCCGGGGCTGGCGAACGGGCTTGCCAATATCCACAATGCCAAGCGCGCCTCGTCCGGCATGGTCAACATCATCGGCGAGCATTCGGTGTCGCACCTGCGCTACGACCCGCCGCTCCAGTCGGACATCGAGGGACTCGCGCGGCCGCTCAGCCATTGGGTGCGCCGGGCCGACAGTGCATCGACCATCGCCTGGGACGCGGCGCAGGCCGTGGCAACAGCGTCCGAACATCCCGGCAAGATCGCGACCCTGATCCTGCCGGGCGATACGAGCTGGCAGCAGGCGCAGGGCGCTGTAACGCTGCCCCGGATCGTGAATACGCGCCCGGCGCCTGCCGCCGCCCGGATCGACCATATCGCGCAGGTCCTCAAGTCTGGCGAACCCACGCTGATCATTCTGGGTAACAAGGCGACGCGCGGGAAGGCGCTGGAGCTGGCGGGCAAGGTGGCTGCTGCCACTGGCGCTCGCCTCGGCTCGCAATTCTTCACCGCCCGGATAGAGCGTGGCGCGGGTCGTACCCCGATCGAGCGCATCCCCTATGCCGTGCCGCAGGCGATGGCCTTCCTTGCCGGCTTCAACCATATCATCACGGTCGAAACGCGCGAGCCTGTCGCCTTCTTCGCCTATCCCGACAAGCCCAGCCTGATGAAGCGCGAAGGCACGATCGTCCAACCGCTGGTCGAGGAGCATGAGGATAGCGAAGCGGCCTTCGAGATGCTGCTCGACGCGCTGGGCGCCGCTCAGGTCGCGCCGATCGTGCAGCAACGGATCGAAACGCCTGCCCCGAGCGGCGCGCTCAACCCGCTCAGCATCGCCCATGCTCTGGCGGTGGCGTTGCCGGAAAACTGCATCCTGGTCGATGAATCGCTGACCACCGGCCGGGAATCCATGGGCCACACCATGGGCGCGGTGCCCCATGACCTGATCAACAATATGGGTGGATCGATCGGCTATGGCACACCTGTTGCCACCGGCGCGGCGCTGGCCTGTCCCGATCGGCGGGTCTTCTGCATGGTGGGCGATGGCAGCGCCATGTACACGATCCAGTCGCTGTGGACCCAGGCCCGCGAGGGGCTGAACATCACCACCGTCATCTTCGCCAATCGCACCTACGCCATCCTGAAGGCAGAATATGCCAATATGGGCGCAGGCACGCCGGGCGCCCAAGCGATGGCAATGATCGACATCGACCGTCCGACCATCGACTGGGTCGCCATGGCCAAGAGTATGGGCGTGCCGGCGCTGGCCGTGGAAACGGCCGAGGACTTCACCAGAGCGATGCAGAATTCCGCACGTGAGTCGGGGCCGTCGCTGATCGAAGTCAGACTGTAACTACAATCAATTTGCACAAGGGGTAGAGGATATGGCGACCACCGCCGATGACGTGCTGACTCTGCGTACCAACCTGGCCTTGTCGCCGATGACCAGGGCCATTCATGACGGTCGGGTAACGTCCGACATCGTGAAGCTCGACTGTTGCGGGCCGGACCCGGCGCAGAACGGGTTCAAGGACATGATCCGCCGCAATATGTATGACGCTGGCGAACTGGCGATCGTCACCTATTTGCAGGCGAAATGCTATGACAAGCCCTATGTGCTGCTGCCCGCGCCCGTTTCCGGCCGGTTCCAGCATCATTGCGCCGGCTTCAACCGCGACCTGGGCCATATCGACCCCAAGGATATCGAGGGCAAGCAGGTCGGCGTACGCACCTATGCCCAGACCACGGGGCTGTGGATACGCGGCATCCTGCAACATGAATATGGCGTCGATCTGAACAAGGTCTCATGGATGACCGTGGGCGAAGGACATCTGGAGGAATATAGCGACCCCGACAATTGCCTCCGGCTGCCCAGGGGATCGAATATCGGCCAGATGATGCTGGACGGCGAACTCGCCGCCACGCTTCAGGGCGTCGACCTGCCCAAAGATCCGCGCGTCGAACGACTGGTGCCCAATCCCTTCAACGCCGCCAAGGACTGGTTCGCGCGCGAAGGCGTCGTCCCGATCAACCATATCTTCGTCGTCCATCAGGATATCTCGAAGAACCGGCCGGACGTGGTGCGCGAAATCTATCGCATGGTCGAGGAAAGCCGCAACCTGACCGAAGGTGGCCTGCCCGATCCCTTCCCGCCGATGGGCGTCGAGGCCAATCGCAAGGGTCTGCAACTCGCGATCGAATGGGCCTTCGAGCAGAAGATCATTCCGCGCAAACTTTCCGTCGACGAACTGTTCGACGAAACCACTGGGGCGCTCGGATAACAAAGCCGAAACAAGACGGCGGAAATCGATAGGCTTCCGCCGCCTTTCTTATAAGTCAGAAAACCGCTTCCATTATAACAAAGATAAGCAATTCCGGAAAAAGGGATTGAACATAACAGCGCACCATGGGGAGGACACATCATGCGCCGCTGCAACTTTCCAATAACCGCCTTACGGGGCGGGCTATCTGTCATGGCCGTTGCCCTGACCCTGCCCGCCCTGGCCCAGACCACTGAACCGCCCGCGGCCACGGACGGTGTCTCCGAAATCATCGTCACCGCCCAGAAGCGCGCCGAAAATGCGCAGAATGTGGCGGTCGCGATCACGGCGCTGAGCACGGCAGACATTGCCGCTTCCGGCGTCACCAGCACGGAGGATCTGCGTGCAGCGGTCCCCTCGCTCAACGTCACCACGGCGGCGGGCGGTTTCGGCCTGCCGCGCATCCGCGGCGTCGGCGCCACCGGCCAGGGCGCGGGCATCGAAAATCCCGTCGCGGTCTATGTCGATGGTGTCTATTATGGCTCCGCCATCGGTGCGCTCCAGTCCCTGTTCGACGTGCAGCAGGTCGCAGTGCTGAAGGGGCCGCAGGGCACATTATTCGGTCGCAACGCGACGGGCGGTTTGATCCAGATCACCACGCGCAAGCCCAGCTACGACTATACCGCGTCGGCCCGTTTCGGTTATGGCAATTATGACACCGTCAGCGCGGCCGCATTCGTGTCCGGGGGCCTTGCCCCCAGCCTCGCCTTCAGTCTGGCCGGACAATATGAAAATCGCGACGACGGCTATGGCAAGAATGTCTATACCGGCAATGATATCCAGACCGACCGCACCTACTCGCTGCGCGGAAAATTGCTCTGGGAGCCGGGCGATACGACATCGATCGTCCTGTCGGGCGATTATTTTGGGCGGCGGGCGGCTGATCCGGCCTTCGTCACCTTCAGCCGCAACGGCGCGGGGCAAGATGTGCCTGCCGTCATCAAATCGCTGGGCGGCGATCCGCAGCGCGACATTTACTCCGATTTCGACCCTACGCTGCGCGGCAGCCAGAAGGGTGTCAGCCTGACCATCGATCAGGAACTGGGCAGCGTGAACCTGCGCAGCATCACCGCCTATCGCAAGACGCATCTGCGGACCTATTTCGATCCCGACGGCACGGTGCAGCCGCGCCTGCGGATCGACAATAATAATCGCGACAAGCAGTTCACGCAGGAAATCGACCTGATTTCCGACAATGACGGACCGTTCAACTGGGTCGTCGGCGGATTCTATATGAAGAGCAGCGCGGGCCAATATCCCGGCCGCACCACAGGCCTCACCACCTTTGGCGACAATGGCTATTCCGACGATTTCACCGATATCGAGCTGGAATCGATCGCCGGTTTCGCCGACGGCACCTACAAGCTGGGCGAAAATACCAAGATCACGGCGGGCCTGCGCTATACCTACGATCAGCGGGATATCGATGCCCAGCGCGTCGCCTATAATGGCGCGACCGGTGTGACGACGACGACCGACTATGATCAGGCGGAACGGACGTTCAAGAAGCTGACCTGGCGCCTATCGGTCGACCATCGTTTCTCGCCCGAAGTCATGGCCTATGCCAGTTACAATCGCGGCTTCCGCAGCGGCACCTTCGTTCCGCAGATTGCGACGCCCTTCAACGTGCTGGAGCCCGAAGTCGTCGATGCCTATGAAGTGGGCCTGAAGACCGATCTGTTCGACCGCAAGGTTCGGCTGAACGTCGCCGGCTATTATTATGACCAGTCGGCGGTGCAGGTGATCCAGGTCATCGCTGGCGTCAACAATGTCTATAATGCGCGCAAGGGCGCCCGCATCTATGGCATCGATGCCGACCTGACATGGCAGGTGAGCGACAATCTGCGCCTGTTCGGCGGTTTCAACTGGACCGACGCGCGGTACAAGTCCTTTACCGACGCGATCATCTCCATCCCCTATCCGGTCGCGGCGGGCTTCAGCCCCTCCTCCTACACCTATGTCGACAGCAAGACGGGCGCGACCCTCGCCAATACAAGTTGCCTCGGCACATTCGGCGCGCCGTCGGCGCAGCTTGGCGGCAATTGCCTGCTGCGGGGCGACGCTTCGGGCAACCGGCTGCAAAATACGCCCGAGTTCACCGTCAGCCTGGGCGGCAGCCTGGACATTCCGACCAGCGCCGGCACCTTCACCCTGGCGGGCAATTATTATTATAATGACGGCTTCGTCGCGACCGCCGACGAGCGGGTGAAGCAGCCCAGTTACAATACGGTCGACGCGTCGGTGACGTGGAAGGAACCGGGCGACAAATTCTATGTTCGCCTGTGGGGCAAGAACCTGACCGACGCCTTCTATCGCAGCCAGATCAGCGCCACCAACAGCGGTGACAATGGCTATGCCGGCGCCCCGCGCACCTATGGCGTGACGCTCGGCTTCGATTACTGACTACGACGCCTGGACACGTCGCAGCACCCCCGCCGGTTCACCCCGGCGGGGGTTTCCTTGTTCAGGGCAAGGCGCAAATCCGTTCGCGCGCCGTCTGATATTCGCGCTTCAGCCGAGCGATCAGGTCCGCCGCCGGGACGATGGCGTCCACTGCGCCGATCCCCTGCCCGCATCCCCATATGTCGCGCCAAGCCTTCTTGCTGTCGGTCATGCTGGCGAAATCCATCTTCGATGGATCGGACGAAGCGAGATTGTCGGGGTCCAGCCCCGCACGGACGATCGATCCACGCAGATAATTGCCGTGCACGCCGGTAAACAGGTTCGAATAGACGATGTCGCTGGCGCTGCTGTCGACTAGCATCTGCTTATAGGCCGGATCGGCATTGGCTTCCTGCGTCGCGATGAAGGCCGACCCGATATAGGCCAGATCGGCGCCCATCGCCTGCGCCGACAGGATCGCTGCGCCATTGGCGATCGATCCGGACAGAGCCAGCGGACCATCGAACCAGCTACGAATTTCCTGCACCAGAGCAAAGGGTGACAAGGTGCCGGCATGACCGCCTGCGCCGGCCGCAACGGCAATCAGCCCGTCCGCGCCCTTTTCCACCGCTTTCCTGGCGAATCTGTCGTTGATCACATCATGCAGGACGATGCCGCCATAGCTGTGGATCGCCGCATTGACTTCCGCCTGGGCGCCAAGCGATGTGATGATGATCGGCACGCGATATTTGCAGCACAGCTCCAGATCTTCCTGCAACCGGGGGTTGGATCTGTGAACGATCAGGTTGACGGCAAACGGGGCATCTCGGTCCGTCAATTCCGTCGTCAGCCGTTGCAGCCATTGTTCGAACACCCCCGATGGGCGGGCGTTGAGCGAAGGAAAGGCGCCGATCACGCCAGCCCGGCATTGCGCCATCACCAGATCGGGCTGCGAAATGATGAACATCGGGGATGCGATGGCAGGAAGCGCAAGCCGATCTTTGAAACGATCCAGCAGGGTCATGGAATATCAGGCTCCTTTACCATTATTCTTATGCGCCGGTCAGGGACGCGAATCCCCGGCGGTTGCAAGGTGCATAATGATCTTCCCGCCCGTCTCCTAGCGCCTGAACGGTAGAAATCAGGCAGATTGGCAGCGGGCGGCCTGCGTGTTTGCCATGCCGTAGCGTCGATGCCGGAAAGAAATGTTTCGCCCGGCCATAATGATCAGAACCAGAAGCGAATGCCCATGACCAGATTGGCGACGGATGCCCTGTCCCCTGCCGCCCGCGCATAACGGGCCGTATCGCCGAAGCTGCGTTCCCAATTGATGCCGACATAGGGGGCGAATTCGCGCGCGAATTCGTAGCGCAGACGCAGGCCTATTTCGGTATTGGAGAGGCCACTGCCGATCCCGATGTCGGAGACATCCTGCGCGGCGATATTCACTTCCACCGCCGGTTGCAGGATCAGACGCTGGGTCAAACGCTGATCATAGCTGCCCTCCAGCCGCAGATGGGCGTCGCCCTTGTCGGACAGGAAAGCCTGCGCCTCCACCTCGAACCAGTAAGGCGCGAGGCCTTCGATGCCGATGGTCGCGTAGCTGCGCTGGGGCTGCGGACGGAAATCCTGGCGAACCCCGGCGACGATATTCCACCACGGGTCGATGGCCCGGCTGTAGAGCGCCTGAACTTCGGCGCTTTCAAGGCGGCCACCGACATCGCCCTCCCCTTCGGACTTGATGGCCAGACGATGGATATCGCCGCCGATCCAACCCTCGCCTTCCCAATGATAGCCTTCACCGCCCTTTTGCGCGCGATATTCCAGACGATCGATCATGAGTTGGGAAAAGGTCATGCCGCCGCTTTCCCTGACCATCGCAGCGCGGGCGCGCGCCATGACAGCCGGATCATAAAGAGAATCCGCCGCATGATCGGCGGGAACGGGCGGCGCTACGCCCTGCGATATCGCCTCGGTTGCCGGCGATCCATGGCCAGCATGGGCATTCGTCGGCTGATCTTGCGCCGCCTCATCCTGTGCTGACGGCATCTGATGCCCGCCATGGTCCATCTGGCTGTGGTCCATGGTCTGCGCCTGCGCAGAGACGGTGCCGCTGGCCAGCAGCAGGGGAAGGATCAGGCGCTTCATGCAGCCTCCTCCTCATGACGGACGGTAACGACACGCATCATGCCAGCATGCATGTGCATCAGCATGTGGCAATGAAAGGCCCAGTCGCCGATCGCATCGGCCGTCAGGTCAAAGCTGACTTTCCCGCCGGGCAGGACATTCACCGTATGCTTGCGCGGATGATGGGCTGCATCCTCACCAGTGACGAGCTGGAAGAAATGACCGTGAATATGGATGGGATGCGGCATCATCGTGTCGTTGATCAGGTTTACCCGCACCCGTTCCATGTGCCGGAAGGGGATGCGTTCCGCGCCGTCGGACAGCTTCACACCGTCGAAGGACCACATATAGCGTTCCATATTGGCGGTCAGATGGATGTCGAGCGTGCGGGTGGGCGTGCGCGTGTCGCTATTCGGTTCCAGCGCGCGCAGGTCGGCATAGGTAAGGACGCGATGATCGACATCCTCCAGACCGGTCGGGCGATCGGCCGTGCGATCGGCGGGCATGGCGGAAAGGGTCGCAACGCCCGGCCCCATCGGGACATTGGGTGCGACCGAGGGATCGAGCATCTTCATGCTATGGCCGGACATGCTGTCATTGGCAGGCTGGCTGAGATCGATCACGCCCGCTTGCCCCATGTCCATCCCCGACATGTCCATGCCCATATCCTTCATGGTCAGTAGCGGGCGCTGACGCAGATCGGGAATGGGTGCGACCATGCCGATCTGTGGCGCGAGCGTCGCGCGGACCTGCCCCGACCGGTCGATCGCTTCGGCGATCAGGCCATAGGGTTTGGCCTCGGTCGGCTGGACGATCACGTCATAGGTTTCGGCGATGCCGATCTGGAATTCGTCTGTTTCGACCGGCTGGACATGCTGGCCGTCGCACTGGACCACGGTCATGGGAAGTCCGGGTAAGCGGACATTGAAATTGGTCATGGCCGAAGCGTTGATGATGCGCAGCTGGACCCGCTCACCGGGCACAAACAGGCCAGTCCAGTTTTCCGCCGTGCCATGGCCATTCACCAGAAAGCTGTAGGTCGCGCCGGTCACGTCCGAAATATCGGTGGGATCCATACGCATCGCGCCCCATTCCATCCGATCCTTGAGCGACTGATCCTTGCCTTTGAGTAGGCTGGCCAGCGTCTGGCGCTGCATATTATAGTAACCGCCCATCTGCTTGAGCCGCTTGAGCAGGACATGCGGATGGACTGACGACCAGTCGGCCAGCACGATCACATGTTCGCGATCAGACTGGACCGGATCGGCACCGGCGGGATCGATGACGATCGGACCATAATGGCCCATCGCTTCCTGCATGCCCGAATGACTGTGATACCAATAGGTGCCGGACTGGCGGATCGGGAAGTCATAGGTGAAGGTTTCGCCGGGACGGATGCCGGGAAAGCTGACACCGGGAACGCCGTCCATCTGGAAGGGCAGTATCAGGCCGTGCCAGTGGATCGACGTATCCTCCTTCAGCCGGTTGGTGACGGCGATGCGGACCTGCTGCCCTTCCTTCAGGCGGATCAACGGGGCGGGGATGGTGCCATTGATAGTGATGGCGTGGGCCGACCGACCGCCAGTGCCGAAATGGCTTTCACCGACCGTCAACGCGATGCTGTCGCCGGACAAGACGCTGGGAGCAGACAAGAGGCCAGTGGTACCGCTGCGCGCCCAGGCAGGGAAGGCACCAGCCAGAGTTATGGCAGCGGCGCTCCTGATCAGGGTGCGGCGATCGAGAGATGAGGAAAGCATGCCCCTTCATACGCGGATGGGGACTCAATCCCTCAAAATTTCCGCCAGTCTGGCGCGCGCGCGATAGAGTCGGGTTTCGACTGCTTTTTCCGTAATGCCCAGCACCTGCGCCGCCTCCGCCTGACTCATCTGTTCGATCGTGCGGAGCAGCAGCACATTTCTCAGATTGGCGGGCAGCGATGCGATGGCGACATTGATCCGGGCGAGGGCGTGCTGCGATTGCAGCGCCTCTTCCGGCGTTTCAGCCCTATCGGCGATATGGAGCGCATCGTCGATCGGCCGGGCGAAGGTGAAGAAACCGCGGACGGCACGACGGCGTGCCCAATCGCGGCATTTGTTGAGGGCGATGCGGGCAATCCAGACACGGAATGATCGCGTGCCATCATAGCGGGCAAGGGCGGCGAAGGCCGAAACGAAACTTTCCTGCGTAATGTCCAGTGCGACATCCCCGTCGCCGACATGACCGCGCGCAAGCCTCCACACTGCATCCCGGTGCCGCCGCATCAGCGCGGCATAAGCCGATTGCTGCCCGGCCAGCGCGTGAGCGACCAGCACGCGATCGTCGGGGTTCGGATCGTTCACCTTATCGGGTGGACGGGACGGGCTGGGTCAGCGCCTTGACGATGGCAGCATCGAACTGCGCCGCCTGATCAGGACGCAGCACTGCGCGCATCGCGAAAATATGTTGCAGCGTGTCCTTTTGCAGCTGGCCCATCACATGGTGCGATCGATCGACCGCTTCCGCCACCTTGGGACCATAGCCATGTTCGGCGGCGATCGCGTCGGCCAGCCTTTGATTGTCTGCTCGCATTTCCGCCTCCAGCGTCGCGCGCCGGGTGGCAAAGGCGGTTTCCAGGGCGTGGATGCGCTGTTCCTGCGCCGCGTCCAGGGTCAGCCGTTGATGGAGCAGTGCATGCACTTCGCTTTCGACGCGCGGTTCGGGCGCGAACCAGAGCCGTGTCACCAGCACCGCCGCCAGCGATGCGGCAAAGGCGACCAGTGCGACGAGCAGATAGCGGCGGGCGTTCATTGGCCAAGCAGGCGAGAGGGCGCATAGTCCGACATGCCGATCGGCATGGCCTGCGCCGGGGCGGCAGGCAGGATGCTGCCGGTCCAGCCGATGCCGATCGCCACGATGCCCGCCAGCATCAGGCTGCGGCGCGCGGTCATCCGTTCACGCCGATCGGCCATGCCGGTCAGCACAGCATCATCCATGCCCGCCAGCCGCGCATCGGTGGGCGTTGCCCGCACGGCGTCCAGCATCTGATCCAGATCGGTCATCGCGTCATTCTCCATTCCTGACCGAGCATACGCATGGCACGCTTCCATCCCTCAATCTGGCAGGGTAAAAAATATGCGCATGACGCGAGGGGGCGGGCAAGCCCGTGCGTAACTGTCTGCAACTATCCTTGCAGGAGATTGCCATGAACCGTCTGTTCCTGACCGCCGCCGCCGTCGCCATGTTGCTGCCCGGCGTGGCGAGCGCACACAGCAAATTGCTGTCGTCCACGCCGGCCGCCGATGCTACCGTGGCCAAGCCGACAAAAATGACGCTGACCTTTTCCGAAACCTTTCAGGCGGCCTTGAGCGGCGCGGACCTGACCATGACCGGGATGCCGGGCATGGCCAACCATGAACCCATGCCGATCAAGGGGTTCAAGACCATGGTCGAGGGCAAGACCATGATCCTGACTTTCCCCCGCGCCTTGCCCGCCGGCACCTATGACCTGAAATGGCATGTCGTTGGTGCCGACCAGCACAAGGTGGAGGGCGGCTACAGCTTCAAGGTCCGATAAGTCATCAGACCTGACGCAGGGCGCGGGACGGTCGGACGGACAGCAACGGCACCGATCCGGCCAGACCGATGCCCAGCGTCAGCAGCGCCCCGCCCGCCAGCGTCGCCAGCACCACGGGCCAGTCGGGCGCCCAGCCAAAATCGAAGACCTGGACGATCACGAACCAGGCCGCCGCGCTGCCCAGCGCCAGCGCCACCAGCGCCAGGATTGCGGCGAGCAACCCATATTCGAGCGCCTGCCCGCCCAGCAACTGCGCACGGGTGGCGCCCAGCGTCTTCAATATCACGCTGTCATAGCTGCGGGCCTGCCGCGAAGCGGCGATGGCGCCGACCAGCACGGCGATGCCGGCAAGAATCGCCACCGAAGCCGCGACAAGGATGGCGCGCGACATCTGGGTAAGGATGGTGCCGACCTGATCGATCACTTCGCCGACCGCGATCACCGACACGCCGGGGAAGGCGGCCAACAAGGCGCGGGTCATGGCGCTGTTGTGCTTCGTGTCCATCGTGATCGTCGCGGCTACACTATGGGGGGCGGATTGCAGCGTGGCGGGTGAGAAGACCAGCACATAGTTGAAGCCCATCGTGTCCCAGTTGACCTTGCGCAGGGAGGCGATGCGCGCTTCGATTTCGCGGCCGAGGATCGAGACGGTGAGCGTATCGCCGACCCCTATATTGAGCGTCTTGGCGGCTTCGGCGTCGAGCGAGACGAGCGGCGGCCCCTTATAGTCCTTCGCCCACCATTTTCCCGCGACCAGATCGCTGCCTTCGGGCAAGGTCGCGCTATAGGTCACGCCCCGCTCGCCGCGCAGGAACCATGCGCCTTCGGGCAATTGCTTGAGATCGGCCACGCGCTGCTTGCCAAAGGCCGTGATCGTGCCGCGCAGAACGGGCACGATATTGAGCTGCGCTTCGGGCGCCTGCTGCGCGACGATCTGGCGGAAACGCGCCTGTTGTGGCGCGGGGATGTCCAGCACGATCTGGGCCGGTGCCTTTTGCGGCACGACGCTGCGAATTTCCGCGTTCAGGCTGGTTTCGATTCCTGCGAGCGTGACGAACAAGGTGAGGGCGAGGCCAAGCGCCACGATCAGCGCAGCCGTCTGCGCGCCGGGGCGATGGAGATTGGCCATGGCAAGACGCAGCAGCGGGCGACGCGGCCGGGGCAGACGACGCGCGACATGGCTGACGGCCAGACCGAGGCCCAGCAGGAGCAAGAGGACAGCCGCTACTGCGCCCAGCACGGCCGCAGAGAAGAGCGGCTCGCGCGCGGTGCCCAGTGCCAACGCGACCAGCAGTGCGCCAGCCAATCCCATCGCACCAAGACTATGACGATCAAGGCCCGACCGGCTTTCCACCGCTCCCCGGAAAATGGCTGCTGCGGGCTGGGTCCGCGCTTTGGCCAAAGGCGGGAAGGTGAAGAGAAAGGCAATCAACAATCCATAGACGGCGCTGGTGATCAGCGGCGCTGAGTGGAGGCGGAAACCGGGACTGACCGGCAGTACATCGCCGGCCATTGCCACCACCAGAGGCGGCAATGCCGCGCCGACGACCAGCCCCACGCCAATGCCAAGCAGCGCAACCACCCCAATTTGCAACCGGTAGATATGAGCGATGTCGGCGGAGGTGGCGCCCAGCACCTTCAGGGTCGCGATACTGCCTCGTTTGGCCGCGAGATAGGAGGCGACGCCATTGCTGACGCCGATGCCAGCGATCACCAGCGCGGCGAGGCCGATCAGCGACAGAAATTGCCCCATCCGCTCGATGAAGCGATCGGCACCGGGCGCCGCGCGATCGCGATCCTTGAAGGTCCAGCCTTCGCTCGCGCGCGCCTTCTCCCAATCTTCGCGAACCGTCGTCGCGTTATAGCGGGGGTTCAGGCGGATGCGATATTTGCTGTTGTAGAGGCTGCCGGGCTGGATCAGCCCGGTGCGGCGCAGCCCCTCCATCGACACAATTGCGACCGGGCCGAGGGTGAAGCCCTCACCCAGTCGGTCCGGTTCATCGGCGATGATCGCGGCGATGGTGAAATCCGCCTGCCCATAACGCAGCCGCTCTCCGCGCCGGATATCCAGCCGCTCGGCCAATGCCTCACCGATCAAAATATGGTCGGCATCCATGGGCTGATAGCGACTGCCCTGCAATGTCAGCGTACCATAAAGAGGATAGGCGGCGTCGACGCCCTTGAGTTCGGTAAGGACTGCCGGAGGCGCATCCCCCCTCCCCCGCCCGACACGCTGCGCCATGGCGCGCATCCGGATCGTTTCGCTGAGCGTGCCGAGCTGTCGGAAAGCCTGCTTGTCGCCAAAGCCCGCCTCACGCTGGGTCATGGCGATCTCGATATCGCCCCCTAATATGACCCTGCCCCGGTCGCGCAATTCCTGCGTGATCGCCGCCGTCAGGCTGCCGATCGCCGCCAGCGTTGCAACGCCAAGGAACAGGCAAAGGAAAAGCAACCGCAGCCCCCGGAACCCCAGATGCAGGTCCCGCCGGGCGATGCGCCAATAGCCGCGCCAGCCAAGGCCATTCATGCCGCGCGATCCGCGACGATCTGACCATCGCGCATTTCGACGATGCGCCCGCACCGTTCCGCCAAGACGGGATCATGAGTGATGATGACCAGCGTCGCGCCCGCCGCCTTTTGCCGGTCGAACAGCAAATCCATGATCGCCGCGCCCGTGGTGGCATCAAGATTGCCGGTCGGCTCGTCGGCGAAGAGCAGGGTCGGGCGCGGTGCGACGGCGCGGGCGATGGCGACGCGCTGCTGCTCCCCTCCCGATAATTGGGCAGGATAATGATCGAGCCGGTGGCCGAGGCCGACGGCGCGCAATTCTTCGGCGGCCAACGCGAAAGCATCAGCATGGCCGGAAAGTTCGAGCGGGACGGCGACATTTTCCAGTGCCGTCATGGTCGGCAACAGGTGGAAGCTTTGCAGCACGATGCCGATCCGGCCCCGACGGGCGCGGGCCAGTTCATCCTCGCCGAGCGTCCCGAAATCGACGCCGCCGACATCGACATGGCCGCCACTGGCGCGTTCGAGGCCGGAGAGGACCGCCATCAGCGAACTTTTGCCCGATCCCGAAGCGCCCAATATGGCGACGCTTTCGCCGCGCAGGATGGACAGGTCCACGCCCTTCAGGATCGCCACCGGCGCATCGCGCGTGCCAAGCGAGAGAGTGACATTGTGCGCGCGGATCGCGATAGTGGCGGGATTGATGGGCAAATGCATGAAAAAGGAGCGCTCCTTGGCGGGCAGAATATTGCAATATGGGGCGATGATGCTGTTTGTCTATCTGGCGAGCAGCTGTTCCGACAAGGCGCCGCCCCCTCCCCCACCGGCCGAGACGGCGCAGGCAGCGAATGCGGTCGCGCCCTCTGCCCCCAAGATGGCCGATGCGAAGCTGGTCGTGGCCTTTGGCGACAGCCTCTATGCCGGCTATAATCTGGATCAGGAAAAGGGACTGGCGCCGGTGCTGGAACAGGCGCTGAACAGGCGCGGTATGAAGGTGCGGGTAGTCAATGCGGGGGTATCGGGTGACACGACGGCGGCCGGTCTGGCGCGGCTCGCCTTCACGCTGGACGGCTTGCCGCGCAAACCGGACCTGATGCTGGTGGGACTGGGTGGCAATGACATGCTGCGCGGCCTCAGCCCCATGGAGACCCGAGCCAATCTGGGTGCGATCCTGACCGAAACGCAACGGCGGGGCATCAAGATACTGCTGACCGGGATGTTGGCGTCACCCAATATGGGGCCGGACTATGCGGCGGCGTTCAACCCCATCTATCCGGAATTGGCGAAGCGCTATGATGCGACGCTCTACCCCTTCATGCTGGACGGCGTGATCGGCAAGCGATCGTTGCAACTGCCCGATGGCATCCATCCCAATGACAAGGGTGTGACGGTAATCGTCGGCAAGCTGGCGCCCGTGGTAGCGGGAGTTTTGAAGCCATGAGCATCGGGGTCGGGCTGATCGGCTATGGCATGGCCGGCCAGGTTTTCCATGCGCCGCTGATCCGGGCGACGGCAGCGCTGGACCTGAAGGCAATCGTCACCAGCCGGTCGGCGGAGGTGGCAGCGCTCGATCCCGCCATCGCCTGTGTCGAGCAAGTGGAGGATCTGCTGGCCGATCCGGCGATCGATCTGATCGTCATTGCGACACCGAGTGCGACACATGCAGCGCTGGCCGCCGATGCGCTGCGATCGGGCAAACATGTGGTGGTGGACAAGCCCTTTGCCCTGTCGCTGGCGGAAGCGCGCGATCTGGCAGCGTTGGCGCAGAGTGTGGACCGGCGACTGGCGGTATTTCACAATCGCCGTTTCGACAGCGATTTCCTCAGCATCAAGACGGCGATCGAGACTGGCGCGGTCGGTCGCGTCACCCATTTCGAAAGCCATTTCGATCGGTTCCGGCCGGAAGTCCGCGATCGCTGGCGGGAGGATGGATCGGCCGGATCGGGCGTGTGGTTCGATCTGGGGCCACATTTGGTGGATCAGGCGCTGGCCCTGTTCGGATCGCCCGACGCCGTCAGCGCGGATATCACAGCGCTGCGGGCCGGATCGGGCGCGGACGATTGGGCTCATGTCATCTTGCGGTACGCCGACAAGCGGATCGTGCTGCATGCCAGCCTGAACGCGCCGGGCGGAGAGCAAGGTGGCGCGCCGCGCTTCACGGTTCATGGGACCGAAGGCACCCTCATCAAGCGCCAACTCGATCCGCAAGAGGCGCAATTGATCGCCGGGCTGCGACCGGGCGACATGGGTTGGGGCGTGGATGACGATCCGATCGAACATCGCGATGGCGACGGACGCATGACGCGGCATCCGGCAGAAACCGGATGCCAGGAACGTTTTTATGCTGGAGTAGCCGAAGCCTTGCTGACCGGAGGCCCCCAGCCCGTTCCCACGCAGGATGCCGTCGCGGTCCAGCAAGTGATCGAAGCGGCATGGCTGTCCGCCCGCGAAGCCCGCGTCGTGACGCTGCCTCTGGATTGAGGTTGTTTTCCAAGACAGAATAGCCCTGTTACAAGGAGAGGATAAGCCATGTCCAAATCGACACGCCTGTTAGTGCTGGCTCTTGCCCTATATTCAACCCCCAGCCTGGCTGCCCCTGATGCGCCGGAAGTGACGATAGGCGACGGCGCATTGCGCGGTGTGGCGGCGGAAGGGGTCGTCGCTTTCAAGGGAATTCCTTTTGCAGCGCCGCCGGTCGGCGATCTGCGCTGGCGCGCGCCGCAACCCGTGGCGCATTGGCAGGGGGTACGCGATGCAAGCCGCTACGGACATGATTGCATGCAACTCCCCTTCCCCAGCGATGCGGCGCCGCTCGGTACGCCACCAGCCGAGGATTGCCTGTTCGTCAATGTCTGGAAACCTGAAGCGGCCAAGGGCAAATTGCCGGTCATGGTCTGGATCTATGGTGGTGGGTTCGTAAACGGCGGCTCCTCCCCGCCGACCTATGCAGGCGATGCGCTGGCCCGGCAGGGCATCATGGTGGTCAGCTTCAACTATCGGCTGGGCCGCTTCGGCACCTTCGCTCATCCGGCCCTGACGAAGGCGGACGCCGACAAAGGTCTGCTCGCCAATTATGGCTATATGGACCAGATCGCGGCCCTGCGCTGGGTACAAGCCAATATCACGGCTTTCGGCGGTGACCCCGCCAATGTCACCATCATCGGCGAAAGCGCCGGCGGCATGTCCGTGCATGCGCTGCTGACGTCCCCCATGGCGCAAGGGCTGTTCAGCAAGGCGGTGATCCAGTCGGGCGGACCGATGCCGATGGGCGACGCCACGTTGGCGGGGGCTGAGGCGCTGGGCGCTGCCTTTGGCGCGAAGAAGGGCGTGGCGGCCGATAGTCCCGACGCGCTCGCCAAATTGCGCGCCCTCCCGGCAAACGATATTGTCGACGGATTGAACCTGGCCGCCTTGTTTAGCGGCGCACCGCGCGACCATAGCAGCCCCATTGCGGATGGCCGCATCGCGGTCGACAGCCTGGGCGCCTATCAGGCAGGACATTTCGCGAAGGTGCCGGTGATGGTTGGTGCGACTAGCGACGATATTGGCGGGCCGTCCGGTCCGATGGTCGCGGGCGCCCGGACGATGGCAGACCAGTTCGTCGCGCAGGGCGTACCGACCTATTATTACCGCTTTTCCTATGTCGCCGCATCAGCGCGAACAGCCGAGACGAAGGGCGCCGGGCATGCCAGCGAGATCCCCTATTTCTTCGACACGGTGGGAATAAAATATGGCGCGGCGACCACTGCTGCCGATCGCTCCATTGGGCGGATTTCCAGCGGATATCTGGTAAATTTCGTCAAGAACGGCAATCCCAACGGCACCGGCCTGCCCGTCTGGCAGCGCCATGACGCGGCGGGTCAGCCGATGCTGGATATCGGCCCTGATGACAGCGCGGCGTCAGGCCCCGACAATTGGGCAAGCGGCGCGTCGAAAACACGGCAATAGAGCAAGCATGGCGGCGTTTGCGCGCATCCTTGCGCTCATGACGTCGCCCTGTTGCAGTTCCGATCATAAAATAGAGTTGGAATGCAAAATGGGCAGGATAGCCAAACCTGCCTCCCTGACGCTCGCACATTGCAGATTTGAATGAAGTCTGCAATAGTCCACGACATTAAGCTTCAAGCCAATGTCCGGGGGACAAAATGAACGCAGTGGTTGACCAGATCGGCGATCTGGCCGAGGCCGGCGAAAAGATGGTAGAACGCCTGCGTCGCAAGGCTTTTCTGCCCGATAGCCGCAAGGAACTGAACGTGCGCTTTGGCATTGCCGAGGCCGCGCAACTGTTGGGCTGCTCCACGAATCGTATCCGCATGGCGGAAGATGATGGCCGCCTGCCCCCTGCCCCGCCGACTGAAAATGGCCGTCGCCCCGGCTATACGGTCGATGAGATGCTCAACATGCGGCAGGTTCTGGGCGCCACACCTGAGCGTGCGCCGCTGGACGTACCGGCAATTATTGCGGTCCAAAATTTCAAGGGCGGTGTTGGCAAGTCTACCGTTACGACACATCTAGCCCATTATTTCGCGGTGCAGGGCTATCGCGTACTGGTCGTCGATTGCGACAGTCAGGCGACGACAACGACATTGTTCGGCTTCAACCCGCATTTCAACATCCAGCGGGAAGAGACGCTTTATCCCTACCTGTCGATCGATCCGACCCAGGTCGACCTGCTCTATGCCGTCAAAAGCACGGCCTGGCCCAATGTCGATCTCATCCCGTCCAATCTGGAACTGTTCGACGTCGAATATGAACTGGCAGCGGCCGGCAGCGACGGCGGGTCCGTGCTCGCAGCCCGTTTCCGCAAGCTCAAGCAAGGGCTGATGGATCTGGCCCGCGGCTATGACATCGTGCTGCTCGATCCACCGCCAGCGCTCGGCACGATCAGTCTGGCGGTGATGCAGGCAGCCAATGCGCTGTTGGTGCCACTGGCGGCAACGACGCCCGATTTCTGTTCCACGGTGCAGTTCCTGTCGATGATGGATCAGGTGATCGGTCAGTTGCAGGGCGCAGGCATTGCCGTCGACTATAGTTTCGTACGGCTGATCTGCTCGAAGTTCGATTCCAACGATCCCAGCCATGCGATGGTTCGGGCGATCATGGAGCAGAGCTTCGGCCCGGCGCTGATGCCGGTTCCGATCCTGGATTCAGCGGAAATCAGCCATGCCGCCCTGCGCATGATGACCGTCTACGAACTGGAAAAGCCGATCGGCACCCCCCGCACGCACAAACGTTGCCGGGCCAATCTGGACCAGGCCATGGGCCAGATCGAGGCTTTGGTCCGGCAAGGATGGGGCCGGGTCGCGCCCGCGCGCGAAGAGGATATCGTCAATGTCGGGTGATATCCGTCACCTGAGAGTGCAAATCCCGCCTTCCAACATGTTCACTTTATGTTCTATTGTTTCAGGACGGTTTTATGGCGCGTAAGCAATCCGACTATCTGGCTGCTCTGCTGTCTGATGAAGCGGCAGCCCCGCCGCCGCCTGTCCAGGAACCGGTAGAGGAAACTACTCTCCCCACGCCTGCTCCTGTCACACCGCGCGTGGAGCGGGAGCGCGCACGCGGGACAACCTTGCTCGGCCGAGAGTCTGCACTTGCACGTCTGGCCTCAGGAGAGGTGCGTCAAGTCACGCAACTCCTGCTGGACCCTGCCCGCGTGCGGATATGGCCCGGCAATGCGCGTCTCTATGCGCATCTGTCCGAGGAGAATTGCCGCGAACTTATCGATTCCATCGTCGCGGAAGGCGGGCAGAAGGTACCTGCCGTCGTGCGCCGGGTCGAGGGCGATCCCGACCATGATTATGAAGTTATTGCGGGCACCCGGCGCCATTGGTCGATCAGTTGGCTGCGCCGGCACAGCTATCCCGACGTTCATTTCGTTGCACAAGTTGCGGTTCTCGATGACGAGGCTGCCTTTCGGCTGGCCGATCTGGAAAATCGCGCGCGCAAGGATGTCTCCGACCTAGAGCGTGCACGCAATTACGCCCAGGCGCTCAAGGACCATTATGGCAGTCATTTGACCCGGATGGCCGAACGCCTGAAACTGTCCAAGGGTTGGCTGAGCAAGATGATAAAGGTCGCCGGAATTCCGGACGCGGTTATCAGCGCCTTTGCTTCGCCCTCCGATGTCCAGCTCAAGCCTGCCTATTCGCTGGCCCAGGCGCTGGACGAACCGAAAGCCGCTATGGCGATCCGCGCCGCCGCCGCGGGCCTCGCAAGCGAGCAGGCCATGCTGCGACAAAATGGTGGCACGCCATTGGCAGCTACCGATGTCCTCAAGCGACTGCTGGATGCCCCCCGCGCCACAACCGCCACACCCAAGGCCGAACCTTATGTCTGGAGCGGCCCGCTTGGGCGCCCCGTTCTCTCCGTTCAGTCGGTGAGCCGTCAGGGCATCACATTGCGTCTTCATGCCGGCTCCGGCGCGGACACCGAAGCGCTGATCGATGCCCTGCGCGATACGCTCGCCCATCTGGAGCAGCAGGGTCTGGGTCTTCAGAGATGACAGACACGCGGCGGACCAGAATGAACCGGCCCATATCTACAGGGCTGTTTCCCCGGGGAAACGATCCCGGCGGCCATCCGCAGGTAAGCGAAACGCTTAGCTTCCTCTTCTTTGACACCTGCATGCGGATGGCCGTTTCCCCGGGGAAACGGCCTTCTCTCGTGAAGCCATGTCACCGCCCCCCTTCCTCTGCTTGGGTCAAGAACACACCCTGCAAGGTCGGGTTATCTCGCTTTACCATTGGATCATTTTTCTCATGACCCGCGCGCCCACCCCCGCGATCAACGATCAGTTCGAGCTCTTCCTGCCCTATATCGCGGACATGCCCTTGCGCGACCAGCGCGAGATGATGGAACGCCCTTTCTTCTCGCTCGCCAAGTCGAAGCGCGTGAAGCCGATCGATTACACCTCCCCCGATGGCAAGGCCTGGGTTCATGTATCGGCCAATCCCGATTATGGCATGGCGACGATCTGGGACGCGGACATCTTGATCTACTGCGCTTCAGTTCTGGCCGACATGGCACGTCGAGGCCTGAATGACATTCCGCGCAAGCTGCACCTCATGCCCTATGACTTGCTGCGTGCCATTCATCGCCCGACCACCGGCCGCGCCTATGAGCTATTGGGTCAATCGCTTGATCGACTGGTCGCCACGACAATCAAGACCAATATCCGGGCCGAGAATCGGCGCGAGGCCACTTTCTCTTGGCTCGATGGCTGGACACAATTAGTCGACGAGCGCACCGAGCGGTCACGCGGCATGACAATCGAACTTTCCAACTGGTTTTATGAAGGCGTGTTGATGCAGGGCGGCGTCCTCTCCATCGATCGCGCCTATTTCGATCTGACGGGCGGACGCGAACGTTGGCTCTACAAAGTCGCCCGCAAACATGCCGGTGGGGCAGGGGAGGCCGGTTTTGCCATCTCCATGCCGACACTTTTCGAGAAATCGGGGGCGGAAGGGGCCTATCGCCGTTTCAAATTCGAGATCGCCAAGATCGCCGATCGCGACCCACTGCCCGGCTATAGTCTCGAACTGGAACAGCCTGACGGCAAGCGCGAGCCTTCGCTGCGAATGCGCCGCCGCAAAACGGCGGTAGCGCTTCCTTCGACCGTACAGCGGGACAAGGAGGCGGCAACCGTCATTGCGAGCACGACGCAGCCTTCTCCGAAAGCTGCCGATGAAACGGTCGAGATTGACGCGAGCGCTCTCATTCGCCGCAGCGTCGTCAGCCTGTCGTCCCGCGCCAGCGCCGGCGAGTTGACGGATGCAACATTGGCGACATTGCGCGCCGAATGTCCGGGCTGGGACTATCAGACCCTCCACCAGGAATTTCGTTCCTGGATCGGCAGCGATGTGGAACGGACGCCGGTCAATTATCAGAAAGCGTTTATCGGCTTCGTCCGCCGCTTTCATGAAAAGAACCGGCACACTCTGTAAACCAGCCGGGGCAGGGGAGGGTCTTGCCCTCCTCATCAGTATCCCGTTCCCGATGTGTCGGGTTTTCCAGATACAGCATGACGGTTCGATTACGGCTCAAATATCATTCGGCAAAGCTGGGTCGGAATTGAACATGCTTGGACAGGCTATGGTGCGAAGTGATTCAAATTTCCACGCCTTCCGCACCTTATATCCGGCTCTTCGATCTATCAGGAACGGGCTTCGCACCTTTAGGAACATATGCCCGATCCTTCAGGAACAGATGGCTCGACATTTCAGGAACGATAGCCCGTCATTTCGGGAACCGGCCGGCTATCCGAATCGCCGGATTCAGGCGATTCGGACAATGTTCCGGTTCGCTTAACTCTTTAACCTAGTTAGAAACCTTATAACGGTAGTGAGCCAATTCTTCTTTTTGGAGAGTGGATAAGTACCAGAGCCGCAGCCTCACCTATGGCTTTGAGAAAGCTCTGAATTGCTCGACCAGCTTCGTCGCTCCTTGGTGCGATACACCCAGCAAGCGGGATACAGCGATCCTGCTCAAACCCGGATAGGCCAGTTCCAGCCTGATCAGCAGCGGCAGTTTGCTCCGGCGCGTTACGTTAAGATCAGTAGGCAACCGATCCATCTGCGCTTCGAGACGATTGAGATCCGCCAGCCCCTCTCTTGCGCATTTAAGGATACGGTCCTGAAGAACGGCCGCAAACTCTTCTACATCCTCTGGCGGCAACCTTGGCATGTCGGTAAAGGATGGAAGCAGCCGAAGGGCCAGCCCCGAGCGTTGCAAGGCGAGTGGCATATGACAGGCTGCCAGCCAGGCCATATCCGGACGGGCGGATGCAATACGCCATTGGCGCCCGTCTGACGTCGTCATCAGCGGTCCTTCTACCGGCGAGACTGTCACGGACTGGCGAACCTGGGCCAAGCGCTCTGCGATGGTCAGGAGGGACGGAGCGGCATAAGACGCACCAAGAACCTCCTGCGCGACCCGCCAGAGTGGACCGAAACGGACAAGGTCCTCTTGCGCCCACAACGTGGCCTCTTCCCTATCATCCAACAAGTCCCGTGACAGGTTCAACGTGGCCCGCGACAGGGAATCCTGTCCATCTTCAGCGGCCGAGAGTGCAAAGTGAAACAAGGCTGCGACCGAGAGCGGGTCATTCAACCCTTCACTATGGCGCGGTGGAGCTGTCCGCCCCGCTATCCAGTTTTGAAGGTCCCGCACCTCGATCGGTACACCTGCAGCATTGGCTAGCGTTGCTGCGCCGCGGAGACGTGCCCTTGCGAGCCAGATGTCCGCGACGGGGCTGGATTGAAGCCTGCCATCAAGCCTGCCAAGCAGGAGCAGGGCGTGATCTGAATTATAAGAATAACCGCTCATATCTGCGGTCTAGCGCATATTTCGTTGTAACCAAATAAGGGGTTTGGTTACAACTGCTGATACAGAAAATTTTCGGATGACGCGCCGGGCAAATTTCCGTCGACACGTGCGATTTTAATAGCAGATAATCGGCACGACCTCCATCATATCTCCGCACATTTCCACGAAAATGCTCCCTCGTTCTATGTTTATCGAATACACAGAATCAGATGGTTGCCTTTTTGGTTGGTTTCCCCGGAGAAACACCGATTTTGCGCAACGTTGGGTTATGAAAGACGGCTTGTTCCTGTCTTGCGAGACCGTCAGGTCAGGTTTCAGTCACTCCGGAGCGACCTAGCAGACATACGCATCAGTAAAGGCGCGGAAGATGGCTAAGCGCTGGTGACGTCAGCATAGCCGAATATGATTTGCTGTTCGCAAGGTTAACGCCCGGGAGCGACAGTCTGTCCTACAGGATCGATTTCTCCCATCCAGCGCCCGGCTCTTTCGATTGTCGGCAAAAGACGCAATGCAAAAGGAGATGGGCGATCATGGTAAAAGCGACATAGGGCGACAATTCCCCGTCCATATTGCGGTGCTATTGTCGCTTTATCGCGAAAGCCGGGATAGTCGGAATTTGTGCGTCGCCTGCCGGCGCATTGTCTGCGCGCATTATCTGCCAGAATATCAGTTCTCCATTGAGCATCGGGCCTGGAAGCAGACCTCTGCGTCAGAAGGGAGGCAGGCTGATGGTTAAGATGCGGTTGCTATCATGGGGGAGCAGTCAGTTCCGACACCGGATCAAATGACGAGACGCCAGCCCTTCATCAAGGCTCAGCGCTTTGATATCGATATCTTCTCGCGATCATCGCAAAGTGCCCCTTATGACATTTTACCCGCAGGCAAAGTGTCACTCGCGACAAAAATACAGTCCACGATTCGCAGGGGATTCCCTTTGGTCTCGTCTTGTGCTTGATTCCTACCTGTTATGTTTCAAGCATCCATCCAGCCACGTTCCCCGCGCAGCGGCGATCTTTCGGCGCTGCTTGATCGCCTTGCGCATGCAAGTTCGCGTCCTCGATATGCTTACATGCTGCTGACTCTGATCGCCGAAGTAGCGCGAGCCGATGGCAGCGCGGGGCCTTTGGTGGCGCAGGAGGGCGCTCTGCTGACATTGCGGGACTGGTTATGCGACGCGCTGACGCCCATGGGCGGTCGCGATCCACGACGACTGGCATTGACCGAGCGGGTGCGGCTTGAACTGGAAGGGCAGGGGCAGTCGCCGACCGATGCGGCGGTCGAGGAAGAAGTGAAGCTGAGGGTGCGCGTATCCGGCAAGGCCAATCTGAGCCGGGCCGTGTCGGAGCTGGTCGCCGCGGATCTCCTGCGGCGCCATTATCAGGGTTTCCGCGTCGATCACCATAATCGCGGCGCGCAGCGACAGGCCGTCTATACTTTGACAGGCCTCGCCCGAGCCCTGTTGATCCGTGCGCCCGCTCCGCCGTCGTCCGGCAAAGCGCGACAGGGTGAATTGGGCTTTTGACGGACAGGTGGGGTCATAGTGGCCTTGCCAGCCTACGGCCGACCAAATTCGCAGGCTTCCCCTAGGAGCGATCAGGACTGTGTCAGTGACCGCGCCGGGCCAGATCACCAGGCTGGCTGCGTTGCATAGAAACGTTTCCAGAAAGCGATCCTGACGGCCGATGCCACCGGGATAGGCGCAAAATGATCGCCCAATTCCATGACCTGTGGCAGTTGCGGATCATAGCTCGGCCAATTGGGCAAGCCCGGTCCATTGGGATCGCCGGTCTTGATGATATTGGCCCAGTAGGAGGACATGGTTTCCGCAATGCGGCGATCATCCTGCGTCCAGGGCAGGTCGATCGCATCGAGACTGTTGAACGCATAGACGATTTCCGAGCCGTGGAATGCGCCGCGCAGGTCATGCTGCGGCCCCGGCATCGCATGCGTCCAGAAATAGGTATGCAGGGGATGCTGGTTACCCTTGCGCCAGAGTGTTCCCCATAGCCAGGTCGAGATGCGGCTATTGTCTCGCGCTGCAGCGTTATTCTGCAAGGCGGCTTCGTCATCCGTCCGGGCGGGATAGAGTTTGAGGAATTCTCCGGCGAGAGGCCCGAATTTTCGCTGTGCGGACGCCTTGAACAGGGCGACGGTGACGCTGGTCTGCGGCATGCCGGCACGGGGCGTGGTGGTGCTGGCACGTAATGTGGCAAAGGCGGTTTCCGGGACGGCGCCGGTTTCGTCCTTGTTGTTGCCCGCGACATAGGCGATCGGTTGCTGCACGCCCGCCTGATAACTGTCCCAATAGGATTGCGGGATGACCCAGCCATCCACGACCGGGCGGAACAGGGGTGGTTTGCCGTCGCTTCCGGTTTCGACATCCGCGTCGATCGTGGCGCTGCCTTCGATCAGTTTCTCCCACGGCATGGCGCGCAGTTCTTCCAGGCTGCTGGCCCCATGTTGCTGCGCATAGCGCTGCCCGGCCTGCTCCGCTGTCTTCAATGGACGCCAGGATACGGACAGATAGCGCAGCTCGGTGTCGCGCGGATAGCGAGCATGACTTTGCGCTATGCCGGCCCGGAACAGCCCCTTGGCCAGCGGGGACAGGGTCAGGAAACCGACCGAACCGGCGCCTGCGGACTGTCCGCCGATCGTCACCTTGCCCGGATCGCCGCCGAAGGCCGCAATGTTGCGCTTTACCCATTGCAGCGCGGCAATGTCATCGAGCAGCCCATAATTGCCCGAGGCTTCATGTCCCGATTCACGGCTGAGTTCGGGCGTAGCGAGAAAACCCAGCACGCCGACGCGATAGTTGAAAGTGACGACGACGACACCTTTGCGGGCCAGCGCCTCTCCATCGAACTGCGGGCTGGCGCCGGTGCCGCCGATGAAGCCACCACCATAGATCCAGACATAGACGGGACGCTTTTCGGTGTCGTCCGGCTTGGCGTTGGTCCAGATATTGAGTGTCAGGCAATCCTCGCTCTGGGCAAGGCCCTTGGCCATTTCGCCGCCCGGTTGAGGGCAGGCCGGACCGAACTGATCCGCATTGCGCACGCCGTTCCAGGCAAGCGGTGCTGCGGGCGCGCGCCAGCGCAACTGTCCTACCGGGGGAGCGGCGTAGGGAATGCCCCTGAACACTGAAATAGACGGATCGCGGCCGACCGCGCCGGTCAGCAAACCGCTTTCCACCTTGATCGGACCGGGCGCCGACGCAGGTTTTTGACTATAGCCGACAAGATCGCCAACGGCGAGGACATGGCCGCGCATAGCCTGTTTGAGCATCTCGAAACTGGGCGACCCGGGAAATGTCAGCGGCGTATTGAGGGCGAAGATCTGAACATGATAGTCATGGCGGGCCGTGTCATGGGCATGCGGTCCCGCATAGGGGGCGTCAACGCCGTGGACATTGGGGCCATAGGCACTGCCGACAGGTGGCGTGGTCATCCCGGCAGGCAGGGACAGGATGTGGGCGGGAATGTTGTAGAGTGCCAGTTGGATGCTGGTGCCCGCTTGCGGGTCCGCCGCGTTCAACTGCCCCTGCATGACGACGGCATAGGCCTTCGTGCCCTTGGGACCGCTAGTCCAGTTCAGGCCCGGGAAGCGATTGTCGCCATATTGGGTGTTGGCGACAGGAATGTCGCTGTCGGTAGCGAAGGAGGGGCTCGTCACCTGCAATAGCGGGACCGAGCCGACGGCGGCGATCAGCAATTGCTGGTCATGACCGATGCTGGTGGGCATTGGCTGGGCGCAGGCCGTACCGATAGTGATAGCTGCCAGACTGGCCAGCGCGACGTGCGAATAGGGGGATGTCATGCGATATTCCTTCATGGCGCATCTGGCGCGAAGCGGCCCGGCTTGGCCAGCCAGCCGTCAATATGGTCATAGGTCGTTTTGAGCGTGTCCCCATAGGCACCAGATACTGGCTCGCACTTGATGCAGGGGGTGTACATATGGGTTGCGCCTTCCACGAAGGCGATCGACTTGTCGGCGCTGGCCGCCAGCCTGTAGATTTCCTCGGCCGCCAGATATTCCCAATGGCCGGTCATGCCCATGACCAGCAATGGCGCGCCAATGCCCTGCACATTGCCGGGCGGGCTGGCATAGGTCGATGTCCATTCCACCCCATGGACACCTGTCGCATCATAGCCGAAGTCGGGGCCGGTGCGGATCGCATAAGTGTTGAGATAATTGCGGACGGTGGTCTTGAGCGCACCCCGGGTCAGGGACGGGGTCATGCTGCGGATATTTTCAGGCACGCGGACCGTCGGTACAACAGTCTGCGTGATCCGTCCGCCGGCGTGCAGCAATGGCCATGCCTGCTGGCTGTGCGCCAGTAAGCTGATGTCCTGCGAAAACAGCTTGTTATTGCTGCCCAACAGGATCGCGCCGGGTACGACGAAAGGCGCGTCATCGGCAAATGGGCCTTTGCCGGCCTGGATATCCGCCAGCATCGATTGGGCGCGGGCGAGCAGGGCATTGTTGCGACGCCCTTCGGCCTGAAGAAAGGTCGTGATGAAGGTGGCTGAATAGTGCGAGCCGGTCGGGACGAAGCCGTTCGCGGGATTATACATGTCGAGCGCGGGATTGATCGACATACCGTTGCCTTCGTCTTGCACTGCAGGATCGATGCTGAAAAGCGTCATCGCGGCGAGGCCCCAGTTGGAATCGATCAGCATCAGGCCGTCGGCAGGAGGCAGGCCTGCCAGACTATCGGGACATTTCCATATCTTGTCCGCCGACTGGCAGGACTTGACGCCGCGTTCGGCGATCATCTGATAGGCGCTCATGATCGTGCCGCCGCCGCTATGGCCCAGCAGTATGACATGATCGATGCCGGGCTGCTTGCGTAGCCAGGCGACCCCAGCCTTGATTTCCAGCAGAACCTGATCGAGCACGCCATCGTTCGATGCGCCCGATTTGCTGGTGGAATTATTGGCGCACAGGACGCGATAGCCGCGCTTTGCCAATTCAGTGCAGCCCGAAAAGCTGAGATAATCGGCCGACGAATGCATGATGAGGATCGCGGTCCCGGCCTTTGATCCGGGTGCGACAGGCTCATAATAGGCGCCCGGCACGCCGGGGCCCAGATGGACGAAAGCGGGGCGAATGCCGGGCACTTCCTGCCCCCATGCCGACTGGCCCCCGGTGAGGGCCAGCGCGGTCAGCAGGGCAAGGGCGGCTGCCTTGATCGGGCGCATCGTTCGATCAGCCCTTGATACGGAAGCCGATCATGAAGGCGCGCCCGGTCGGGTCATCCGAAAATTCATAGGAAGCCCCGGCCGATGTCGTGCCGCTATAATAGCCGCTGAGCGGCGGCTTGGCATCGAACAGGTTGGTCACGCTGAAATAGAGGGCGCTGTCCGCGACCTTCCAGCCCGAACCGGTGTTGAGCGTTACGGTCAGGTTGGTGGTCGCGAAATCCCTCACATATTCCTGGCCATCGGCGAACACATGGGCGGCGACGCCGCTGCGGCAGAACTTGTTGCGATAGCGTTCGAACAGGTCGATCGAGACGCTGTCGCTGGGCTTGAAATTGACGAATCCGGCCAGCGTCACGCTGGGGCTGGGCATCAGGCCGTTGAGGCCCCATCCTGCACCGCCCTGATCGATGGTGGGAATGCCAGGCTGCTGATAATAGATATGCGGCTGATAATTGACCATCAGGCGCAAGTTGAGCGGATGCCCGCCGACATGGGTGGCATAATCGGCTTCGCCATCGATGCCCCAGGTCTTCACCTTCGCGATATTATAGGGCTGGATATAATAGGCTGTCGCATTGCCTGCTGCATCGCGCTGGATCAGCGAGCAGTAGATGGACGATCCGCCGCTGTCGACACAGCCCTTCTGTACGGCTGCGTTGAACCCCTGAATCACCGAAATCGCATTGCTGACGACGGTATGATAATAGTCGGCGGTCAGCGTCAATCCGGGGATGAAGTCGGGTTTCAGCACGATGCCGGCGGTGTAGGTGCGGCCCACTTCGGCCGTCAGGTTCGTATTGCCCATGTTGATCGAGGGCAGATAGGCGGTGACATTGGGAGTCTTGGTCGTGTCGGTATAATTGCCGTAGACCGTCGTGACCGGTTGATAGAGGTCATAGAGGGTAGGCGCGCGGATGTCGCGGGAGGCTGTGCCGCGCAGCTTGATCTGGTCGTTCACTTCCCAGACGCCGCCGACCTTCCAGGTCGTATAATGCCCGCTGGTGCTATAGTCGGTATAGCGGGCCGCGCCGTTCAGCGTCAGTGCCTTGGCGAAAGCCATGTCGCTGAGCAGCGGAATTTCGACCTCGATCGCGGCTTCCTTCACGCTCTGCGACACGGTGTCGCTATAGGGGAAAGTCGTGGGATAGAGGACGGTCGCACTGGTGCAGTTGTAGCGCAGACCTGTGCAGTCGGCGAGATCGGTGGGCAGAACGCTGCTGGCGGCATTGAAGCGTTGCTTGCGCCACTCCCCCGACAGGGCGACATTGACCGGGCCGGCCCAGGTGGCGAACACCGGCCCGCTGATCGAGATATCGGCCGAATCCTGAATCGTATGGGTCGTGAAGACTGCCTTGCCCAGCACATAGTCCAGAGCGGCGGTGCTGGCGGAATTGGCGCCGAAGATGTTGAGCGGTACGCAATCGCCATAGGCGGATGGGTTGGTCAGGGATGCCTGACAGACGATATTGCCGTTGCCGTCATAGACGGCGTCCAACGCGGCTGCGAGACGTTGATTATTGGGCATATTGTCGACAGTGGTCTGAAGCCGCGAATAGCCATGGGTGTAGGTGGCGTTCCACTTGAAGTCCGCCAACGATCCTTCGATGCCGACATTGCCATAATATTGATTGGTCTTCGACGATGCCTCGATACGCGGCGCGCCGCTCAATATTTCGTTCATCGTGAAGGTGCTGGCGCCCGACAGGGCTGCCTGGGCTTCCTGCGACAGGAAGGCGTTGCTGCTGCTGAAGGTCAGGCCGGTCAGCTGGTTCCAGCCGGTGTAGCTCTTGTTCTTCTTGATGTTCGCCGCGCCCTGCACATAGACATGAATGTCGTCGGTCAGGTCATAGTCGAAGCGGGCGAAAGCCTGCGTGCCGCGCGACGGCGAAGACATGGACGAATTCTGATAGGCGCCGTCGCCACCGATCTGGCAGCAGGAGGAACCGGATGCAGCGCCCGCCACGAAGGGCACGATCGCACCCGATGCGTCGAACTGCCTGCCGCGCTGGGCGCCGTTCGTGATGTAGCCACCAAAGCTGTATGTGGCGAGACGGACGTCGGTCGCCAGATAATAAGGGTTGGCGGCGGTCCCGGCGCCCTGCATGGCCGCCAGATTGTTCCAGCTGCGGTCATAGGCGCGGTTGAGGATGCCGTCATATTCGCGATGCTGGACGCTGGCTTCGAAATGGCCGCGTTCCCCAACCTTGAAGCCGAAGGCGGCGCCGATGTCGCGTGTCGCGGCATCACCGCGCTGCGATATGCCGGCCTCTGCATGGGCACGGAAACCATCGAAATTGCGGTTGAGGACATAGTTGACCACGCCCGACACCGCGTCAGAGCCATAGACGGCCGAGACGCCGCCGGTGACGACGTCGACGCGGCTGATCAGCTCCTGTGGGATCAGATCGACGTCGACGGTCGAATTATAGAGCGTCGGCGGAATGCGGTGACCGTCGAACAAGACCAGCGTGCGATAGGAACCCAGATTGCGCAGGTTGAGGACGTTGGCGGCGCCGTTGCCGCCCTGTACGCCGGTCGCGTTGGAGCCGGGATTGCTGAACTGGTTACGCGAACCGGAAAAGACCGGCAGGTTGTTGAGTGCGTCCGAAATGGTGCCGGCCGGGGCTGCCGCAGCAAGGGATTCCGTGGATACGGTGGTCAGCGGTGTCGGGCTGGCCGATCCGTTGCGGATGATGCGCGATCCGGTGACGACGATGTCAGCGGGACTGACGCCGTTGGCAGCGTTGTCTTTCGCGGCCGAAATATCGTCCGAGTTAGCGGCTGTCTCTTGCGCCATGGCCATGTCGGATAGGCCCAACAGGCTCACCCCGGCGAGCAATGTGCAAAGATAGAAGTTCGTTTTCATGAAAGCCCTCTCCCTGAAATCGCCCCGCTGCTGACCGCCAAAATGGCCGACGTAGCGGAATTCGATGCGGGGGAGATGGCACGCCCGGATGATCGAAAAGATATCACTTCCGGCGCGGATGAAATAAGTTTTCAATCCGGGAGAGAATTATTCTTTGTTTTTCAGTGGGATGATGGTCGAGAAAATCTAAGTTTGCCAGATCATTTCTGCTTCGTAAAAGCGGAACGACGATTCACCACCTATTCTCGTCAGATCAGATCGCAAAGATATCGGCGGATGGAATCGCTGTCTTTCGGACGACGATTCCATCCGCCGAGCCCTTATTTCATCGTCGGGATGACGAAGCTCTGATCGATCACGGCACCGCCGGTCGGCCAGCGCTGCGTGATCTTCTTGGTGCGGGTGTAGAAGCGCACGCCATCCTCGCCATATTGATCGAGGTCGCCGAAGCCCGAGCGCTTCCAGCCGCCGAAGCTGTGATAGGCGACCGGCACCGGGATCGGCACATTGATACCGACCATGCCGACTTCGACATCGGCGGCGAAGCGGCGGGCATAATCGCCATTGCGGGTGAAGATGGCGACGCCGTTGCCATATTGATGCTTGGACGGATAGCTGAGGGCTTCTTCGAAGGTTTCGGCGCGCAGGATCTGGAGCACCGGACCGAAAATCTCGTCCTGATAGCTTTTCATCTGTGGCGTTACCCGATCGATCAGGGTCGGGGCGAGATAGAAACCGTCCTCATAGCCCTGGAGCGAGAAGCCGCGCCCGTCGACCACGATTTCCGCGCCTTCATCGGCCGCCATCTGGATGTAGGATTCGACGCGCGCCTTGTGCACGCCGGTGACGAGCGGGCCATATTGGGCGTCGGGATCGGTCGGGATGCCGGGGCGCAGGGTTTCGATCGCGGCGATCAGCTTGGCACGGAAGGCTTCCGCCGTCGCTTCTCCCACGGGGGTTACGACAGGCAGGGCCATGCAACGCTCACCGGCCGATCCGTAAGCAGCACCCACGATGTCGGCGACGGCCTGATCCATGTCCGCATCGGGCAGGATGATGCCGTGATTCTTGGCGCCGCCCATGCACTGGGCGCGCTTGCCGTTCTGCGCGGCGCGGGCATAGACATAGTTGGCGATGTCGGACGAACCGACGAAGCTGACCGCCTTGATCGCCGGATGGTCAAGGATCGAGTCGACCATTTCCTTGTCGCCATGGACGACATTGAGGATGCCGGCCGGCAAGCCCGCTTCCATCGCCAGTTCAGCGAGGCGCACCGGGACCGAGGGATCGCGCTCGGAGGGCTTCAGGATGAAGGCATTGCCGCAGGCGATCGCCATCGATGCCATCCACAGCGGGATCATCGCCGGGAAGTTGAACGGGGTGATGCCCGCCGCGATGCCGAGCGGCTGGCGCACCGAATAAACATCGATGCCCGGGCCGGCGCCTTCGGTATAATCGCCCTTCAGCAGATGCGGGATGCCGCAGGCGAATTCCACGACTTCCAGGCCGCGCTGGATATCGCCCTTCGCGTCGGCGATCACCTTGCCATGTTCGGATGAGAGCATATAGGCGAGATCGTCCATATTCGCCTCGATCAGCTCCTTGAAGCGGAACAGGACGCGGGCGCGGCGCTGAGGGTTGGTGGCGGCCCAGGCGGGCTGAGCCTCCAGCGCGGAATCGATCGCCTGCTGGAGCAGGGCGGGTGTGCCGAGTTCGACCTGCGCCTGCACCGCGCCGGTCGAGGGATCGAGCACGTCGGACAGTCGCGCGCCGGGCAGGGGGGCCGTCTTGCCGTGGATGAAATGGGTGATGGATCGCATGATGATCGGTGCTCCTCTCCGGTTCTTTCCGTGACCATCGCTATAGACCTGTGCGTTTGGCAGCGGTACAGGAAGGTCAACACATTGGTTGTGCAGATATGCCTAGGCTGAACTCCGACGATCTGCGCCTGTTCCTGGCGGTCATGCGCGAAGGCAATATGCTGGCGGCGGCGCGTCGCGTCGGCATCGATCATAGCACGGTTGCGCGACGGATCACCGCGCTGGAGGTAGTGTTGAGCGCGCGCCTGTTCGACCGATCGCCACGCGGGGTGACGCCGACGCCGGCGGCTTTTGCACTGACGCCGCATGCCGAGAAGGTGGAGAGCGAATTGGTGGCGGCGGCCGCCAGTGTCGCCGGGCGCGACCGCGAAGTGGAAGGGGTGGTGCGACTGGCGACACCGGAAGCCTTTGCCGCCTATCTGGTGGCGCCGCATGTTGTGCGACTTCGGGCGCAGCATCCCCGGCTGATGCTGGAATTGGCATCGGAAAGCCGGGCGGCGAGTCTTTCCAAGCGCGAGGCGGATATTGCGGTGATGCTGAAGCCACCACCCAAAGGGCGACTGGTTGCTCGCAAGCTGGCCGATTATCGGATCGGCCTTTATGCGTCGAAAGATTATGTCGCGCGGCATGGCGCGCCGGTAGAGCGCGCCGACCTCAGCCGGCATGCCTTCGTATCCTATATCGAGGAGCTTGCGGGCTTTCCCGAAATGATAGCGCTCGACCAGATCGTGGCGGGGGCGACGATCGGCTTTCGCGCCAGTTCCAGCGCGGCGCAGCATGAAGCCGTTGCCGCTGGCGTGGGACTGGGCGTGCTGCATGTCTTTGCAGCGGAGGCGGACGAGCGACTGGTGCGATTGTTGCCGGGGCGAGCGGAAGTGTGGCGCAGCTATTGGCTGGTCATGCACGCCGATCTGCAACGGTTGCCGCGCGTCCGGGCAATCGTCGATTTTCTGGACGAGGTGGCGCAGGACATGCGCGAGCGGTTGTAAAGAAAGCCGCCGCATGGTGGATGCGGCGGCGTTTTTGATGTCTATCCGGCGATCAGGCCAGTTCTTCGGGCCAGTAGAGGCGCATCGGATTGTCGATCAGGAGCTTGCGCTGAAGGGCCTCAGTCGGCGCAATGCGCGCGATCATGTCGACCAGATGGCCGTCGTCAGGGATATTGTCCTGCATGTTCGGATGCGGCCAGTCGGTACCCCACAGGACGCGGTCCTGATAGTCGGATACCAGCGGCGCGACCGCATCGGCAAAGGCGTTCCATGGATCGCCTGTCGGGTCGAGACGGTCGGGGCAGGTCGCCTTGAACCAGATGTCGTCGCGGCTTTCGAGGAAGGCGCGGAAGGCCTTCATGTCGGCGCCGTCCGGCCCCTGGGTCACATCGGGGCGGCCCATATGGTCGATCACCAGCGGGACGGGGATGGCATCCATGAAGGGACGGAGTTCCTCCAATATGTCGGCTTCGAAATAGATGACGACATGCCAACCGGCGGGCAAACGCCTGGCGACTTCCAGGAACTTGTCCTTGGGCGCGTCGTCAACCAGCCGCTTGAGGAAATTGAAGCGGATGCCGCGCATCCCGCCTTCATGCAGGGCGGCAAGATCGGCGTCCGAAATCGCCGGGTCGACGACGGCGACGCCACGCGCCTTGCCATTCGACTTGGTAATTGCGTCCAGCGTGGCGGCATTGTCGGTGCCGTGGCAACTGGCCTGTACGATGACGTTGCGGGCAAAGCCCAGATGATCGCGCAGGGCGAACAGCTTGTCCGGGCCGGCATCCTCCGGCAGATATTTCGCCTTCGCGCTGAACGGGAAATCCGCCATCGGGCCGAAGACATGGCAATGGGCATCGATCGCGCCTGCTGGCGGCGTGTAAAGCGGCTTCGACGGATTGCCGTGCCATGAAGTGATGCGATTGCTCATGCAAAAACCTCTCCGTCCATCAATTTCCGCGCGGTGCGCAGCATGGCCGCGCTTGTGACCGTGCCGCTTTCGTCCAGTTCCATGACACAGGTGGTCTCGCCGGTCGGATGTTCGACCGACAGCGTCTTGCGATTACCGTTCGGGATCGACGCCACCTCGGCGGCGGGCGATCCTTCGATCAGGCAGGCGGTCGCGACGCTGACCGCGCCCAGCACGCCGATCGAGGCATGGGCCCGATGCGGGATGAAACAGCGTACCGTGACCGCGCCGCCATCACGGGGCGGGGCCACCAGCATCATTTTGGGCACGGACTTGTCCTTGACGTCGCCCAGGTTCATCCGTTCACCGACGGCAAGGCGGATCTTCTCGATCCGGGCTTTCAATGCGGTGTCGTTATCGAGCGTCTCGCGATCTTCATAGCCGGTGACGCCGACATCCTGCGCCTTCATCACGACGCAGGGCATGCCATTGTCGATCAGGGTGACGCGCACGTCCTCCACCTCGTCAAAGGCATTGCCGGTGGGGAGCAGCGCGCCGCAGGAGGAGCCGGCGGTATCACGAAATTCCAGCGGAATGGGGGCGGCGCTGCCGGGAACGCCGTCGATCTTTGCGTCGCCATCATAGCGGACCTTGCCGCCGGGCGTCTGCACCGTGGCAATGGCGATCTGGCCGGTATTTTCCATGAAGATGGCGACGCGGGTTTCGCCGTCCTGCGCCGCGACAAGACCGCGCTCGATCGCGAAGGGACCGATGCCGGCAAGGATGTTGCCGCAATTCTGGGCGTCGCTAACGATCGCCTGATCGACGAAGACCTGCAGGAAGAGATAGTCGATATCGACGCCCTCCCGCTCCGACTTCTTCACGACACCCACCTTGCTGGTGAGTGGATCGGCGCCACCCATGCCGTCAATCTGGCGCGGGTCGGGCGAGCCCATGACGCGCAGCAGGAAGGCATCGCGGGCGGCGGTGTCGGTGGGCAGATCCTCCGCCAGGAAATAGCCGCCCTTCGACGTGCCGCCGCGCATCCACATGACGCGGGATTGGGTATGTGCTGTCACTTGAAACCTCCGTTCGCTTCGAGCGAAGTCGAGAAGCGGTCAGGGCAACTCAATCGTTTCTCGACTACGCTCGAAACGAACGGCTGACGGTTTAAATATACTTCAGGCCCATTTCTTCCAGACGCGGGCGCATATTGTAGATGTCGAGGCCGAGTTCGCCAGCGGCGAGACGGACGCGCTTGGCTTCCTCGGCGGCTTCGCGGGCCTGCGCCTTTTCCAGTACCGACGCGGCGTCTGCGCGCGGCACGATGCATACGCCGTCATCGTCGGCGATCACGACATCGCCCGGATTGACCAGCGCATTGGCGCAGATGACGGGGATGTTGACGCTGCCCAGCGTATTCTTGACCGTGCCCTGCGCATGGACGGCCTTCGACCAGACGGGGAAGTTCATATGCGTCAGATCACGCACATCGCGCACGCCCGCGTCGATGATCAGGCCACGGCAGCCACGCGCCTGCGCCGAGGTGGCGAGCAGATCGCCGAAATAGCCGTCGGTGCAGGGGCTGGTCGGGGCGAGGAGGAGGATATCGCCTTCCTGCAACTGCTCGATCGCGACATGGACCATCCAGTTGTCGCCCGGCGCGGCGGAAATGGTGACGGCGCTGCCGGCGATGCGGGCGCCGCTGTATATCGGGCGCATATAGGGGGCGAGCAGCCCGGTGCGGCCCTGTGCTTCGTGCACGGTGGCGACACCGGCTTTGGCGAGGCCGTCAATGACGGAGAGGTCCGCGCGCTGAATATTCTGGACGACGACGTTGGACATGGACCGGTTCCTTCTCCCAAGATGGACAGCGACATGGACAGTTGCACCGCGATGCTCAAATCCGAACTGGCGCAATGCCATTAAATTTTGATAATCATCAAATATGGAACCCGATCAGTTCAATATCCGACACCTCGCCGCGATGGCGGCCGTGGTCGATCAGGGCAGCGTCAGTCTGGCTGCCCGCGCGGTCAACCTGACCCAACCGGCGGTAACGCAGGGCATCGCCAAGCTGGAGGCGCAACTGGGTGTGCGGCTGTTCGACCGGCAGCCCGGCGGTATGGCCGCGCTGGAGGCGGCGCAGCGGTTGAAGCCGCGGATCGATGTGGCGCTGCGGCTGATCGGCAGCAATCGCGTGACGGCGGCGCAAGTGCGGGCCTTCGTGGCGCTGGCGCGGGCAGGCAGCTATGCGGCGGCGGCGGCAATGACGGGCGTGGCGGAGCCGTCGCTGCACCGCGCGGTCGGCGATCTGGGGCTGGCGGTCGGCAGCCGATTGGTCGACCGGCGGGGTAGGGGGGTGATGCTGACCAAGCCGGGCATGGCGCTGGCGCAGCGATTGCGGCTGGCGCTGGCGGAATTGCGGCAGGGGTTGGCCGATCTGGCTGATCTGAAGGGGGAGGAGGGCGGCCGCATTTTGGTGGGGGCGATGCCGCTGTCGCGGGCGCGCCTGCTGCCCGACGCGATCATGCGGTTCCGGGCCGATTTCCCGCAGGTCGATATCAGTGTTGCGGAAGGTGCGCATGCCGAGCTGGTGGGACCGCTGCGGGACGGCGAAATCGACATGATGATCGGTGCGCTGCGCGATCCGGCCATGGCGCTGGATTTGGAGCAGCGGGCCTTGTTCGAGGATCGGCCGACCATATTGGCGCGGCACGGTCATCCCTTGGCGATAGGTTGGGATGCTGATGCACTGCGCCGTTTTCCGTGGATATTGCCGCCGGAGGGAACGCCGCTGCGCCAATTGTGGAAGGCCATGTTTGCGGAACTGGGCGGTGATGTGCCCGCCGTCCCGATCGAGTGCGGGTCGGTGATGACGATTCGGCAATTGCTGGTCGGCGGGGATTATCTGACGCTACTCTCTTATGACCAGTTGGCACTGGAGCTGGAGGCGGGGCTGCTGGCGGATATCGGCCCTGCGCCCGGTGCAATCAGTCGGACTATCGGCCTGACAACGCGCGCCGACTGGCGACCGACCCGTTTGCAACAGCAGTTCATGGCAGCGGTCGAAGCCTCTGTCCGGGAGATGACTTCGTAAATTCTTATGAGGGTAGGGCGGATTCGATTGGCCGTTGCCGATCCTATGGATCATTCAGTGGCGCCATGGAGCAGGAAATTGGTCTGATTGGATTTGGCGAGGCAGGGTCCACCTTTGCATTGGCGGGGGATTGGGCCGGGTCTGCCCATGTGTTCGATGCAAAGACGGAGGATGCCGTCGCGCGGGACGCTATGCTGGCCCGTTATGGCGAAGCTGGGGTTACCGCCGCCGACAATCTGGCCGACGCGCTGGATGGCCTATCGCTGATAGTGTCGCTGGTGACGGCGGATCAGGCTCTGGCTGTTGCGCAGGCCGCCGCCGGACTGATCGTGCCGGGCGCGCTCTATTGCGACCTCAACAGTGTTGCGCCGCAGACCAAGCGGGCGGCAGCGCGGGCCATCGAGGCGGCGGGCGGCCATTATGTCGATGTGGCGGTGATGGCACCGGTCGATCCCGCACGGCTGAATGTGCCGCTGCTGCTGAGTGGCGAGAAAGCCGGGGAGGTTGAGGCGCGGTTGCAGGCATTGGGCTTTGCCAAGACCCGCGTGGTGGGTGAGGCCGTCGGCAGGGCTTCCTCGATCAAGATGATCCGGTCGGTCATGGTCAAGGGGATAGAGGCGCTGACAGCCGAATGCGTGCTGGCCGCCAGCGAGGCGGATGTGCTGGATGAGGTGATGGCGTCTCTGGATGCGAGCGAGCGGCCGCGCCCCTGGGACGTGCGGGCGGACTATAATCTCGACCGGATGCTGGTGCACGGGCTGCGCCGTGCGGCCGAGATGGAGGAAGTGGTCAAGACGCTGGAAGGGCTGGGCACGGGCGCGGCGATGACCCGCGGCACGGTGGAACGGCAGCGAGCGATCGGTGCGCTGGGCGTGAAGGCGCCGCCCGACGGGCTGGGCGCGAAGATCGGTGCGATTACGCAGGATTGAATGAATTTTTGGCGCGGGCGTCATGCGCCGTCGCCTGAGACCCCGGCCTGGGCCGGGGTGACGCAATAAGGTTGGAGATAAAAGCGGATGAGCCTGATTATCGATTGCCACGGTCATTATACCGTATTGCCCAAGGGGCATGACGCCTGGCGCGAGGAGCAGAAGGCGGCGTTCAAGGCGGGCACAGCATGCCCGCCCTATCCCGAGATCAGCGACGCTCAAATTCGCGAGACGATCGAGGCGAACCAGTTGCGCCTCATCAAGGAGCGCGGCGCCGACCTCACCATCTTCTCCCCGCGCGCATCCGCGATGGCGCCGCATGTCGGCGATGCCGACGTCGCGAAGGAATGGGCGATCCGCTGTAACGATCTGATCGCGCGGGTCGTGGCGATGTTCCCCGAAACCTTCGTCGGTGTGTGTATGCTGCCCCAGTCGCCCAAGGCGGACATGGCCAATTCGATAGCGGAGCTGGAGCGCTGCGTCACCGAACTGGGCTTTATCGGCTGCAACCTCAATCCCGATCCGGGCGGCGGGCATTTCACCCATCCGCCGCTGACCGACAAATATTGGTATCCCTTCTACGAGAAGATGGTCGAGCTGGACGTACCGGCGATGATCCATGTGTCGGGCAGTTGCAATCCGGCGATGCACGCGACCGGCGGCTATTATATCGCGGCCGACACGATTGCCTTCATGCAGTTGCTGGAAGGCGACCTGTTCAAGGATTTCCCAACGCTGCGCTTCATCATCCCGCATGGCGGCGGCGCGGTGCCCTATCATTGGGGGCGCTATCGTGGCCTCGCTGACATGCTCAAGAAGCCCGACCTGTCGACCCATCTGATGAACAATATCTTCTTCGACACCTGCGTCTATCACCAGCCGGGCGTCGACCTGCTGGCCGACGTGATCGAGAACAAGAACATCCTGTTCGGATCGGAAATGGTCGGCGCGGTGCGCGGCATTGATCCCACCACCGGCTTCTATTTCGACGACACCAAACGCTATGTCGATGCGTTGGAGATCAGTGACGAAGAGCGCGCTGCGATCTTCGCGGGCAATGCCCGCCGTGTCTTCCCGCGCCTCGACGCCAAATTGAAGGAGAGGGGACTATGATAACAGAAGATCCCAAGCATCAGGATATCCACGAATATCTGGCCGAGATGGAGGATATTCCCGGCACGCGCGTGTTCACCGCCGCGCGGGCGCGGGTAGGCTATCATATCAACCAGTTCGCCATGAGCCTGATGAACGCGGAGAATCGCGCGAAGTTCAAGGCGGACGAGCGCGCCTATATGGACGAGTGGCCGCTGACCGAGGACCAGAAGCAGGCGCTGCTGGCACGCGACTATAATCGCTGCCTGGACCTGGGCGGCAATGTCTATTTTCTGTCGAAGCTGTTTTCGACCGATGGCATTCCGTTCGCGGAAGCGGTCAGCACCATGACCGACATGAAATTCCCAGAATATCGCGAGATGATGATGCAGGGTGGCCGCTCGCCAGAGGGTGTGCGGTCGATCAAGGCCAATGAAGCGGCCGCTGCCGCGAAGAAAGAGGATCGCTGAGATGGCGCGTATTACCGCTGGCGTGGCGTCGAGCCATGTGCCGCTGCTGGGCGTAGCGTCCGATTTCGGCAAGGATCGCGACGATTATTTCGGCCCGATCTTCGCCGGATACGACTGGACCCGCGCATGGGAAGAGGCCGAAAAGCCCGACGTCGTCATATTGGTCTATAACGACCATGCCTCTGCCTTCGACATGAAGATCATCCCGACCTTCGCGATCGGCTGTGGCGAGCGTTACAAGTCGGCCGACGAGGGCTGGGGCCCGCGCGCAGTGCCGGACGTGGAGGGGCATCCTGACCTCGCCTGGCACATGGCGCAGAGCCTGGTCCTGGATGAGTTCGACATGACCATCATCAACGAGATGGATGTCGACCATGGCCTGACCGTGCCGCTTTCCATGATGTTCGGCAAGCCCGACGTCTGGCCGTGCAAGGTCGTGCCGCTGGCGGTTAATGTCGTCACCTATCCGCCGCCGTCGGGCAATCGCTGCTGGGCGCTGGGCGAGGCGATCCGCAAGGCAGTCGAGAGTTTCCCCGAAGATCTGAACGTCCAGATCTGGGGCACGGGCGGCATGAGCCACCAGTTGCAGGGGCCGCGTGCGGGCCTGATCAACAAGGAATGGGACAATATGTTCCTGGACGGGCTGATCGGCGACAGCGACCATCTGCGCCGTATCCCGCACATCGAATATCTGCGCGAAACCGGCAGCGAAGGCATCGAAATGGTGATGTGGCTGGTAATGCGCGGCGCGCTGGGCAAGAGCACCCGCATGTTGCATCGCCATTATCATGTGCCCTGCTCCAACACTGCGATCGGCCATATGGTGCTGCGCCCCGACAATGGCGAAGGGCTGGACATGACCGGCAGCGACGTGACGGCGATCGCGGCGGAATAATTCATCGAGGCGAGCCTTGGCGCGTGCCTCACCCCACCCCAAACCCCTCCCCTAAAGAGGAGGGGCTTTTATAGTACGGAGTTTGGTCCATGCGTATTGCCCTGGCCGGTGCCGGCGCCTTTGGCGAAAAGCATCTTGATGGCCTCAAGAATATCGACGGCGTGACCGTCACCTCGATCATCGGTCGCGAACTGGAAGCGACGAAGAAGGTCGCGGAGAAATATGGCATCGGCCATGTCACCACCGACCTCAACGAAACGCTGGCGCGCGACGACGTGGATGCGGTGATCCTGTGTACACCGACCCAGATGCATGCCGCGCAGGCGATCGCCTGTATGGACGCGGGCAAGCATGTAGAGGTCGAGATTCCGCTGGCCGACAGCTGGAAGGACGCACAGGCGGTGCTCGCCAAGCAGCAGGAAACGGGCCTGACCTGCATGGTCGGCCATACCCGCCGCTTCAACCCGTCGCATCAGTTCGTCCACAATCGCATCAAGGCGGGCGAATTCAATGTTCAGCAGATGGATGTGCAGACCTATTTTTTCCGTCGCAAGAATATCAATGCGAAGGGTGAAGCGCGGTCCTGGACCGATCATCTGCTGTGGCATCATGCCGCGCACACGGTCGACCTGTTCGCTTATCAGGCGGGCAAGATCGTGTCGGCGCATGCCATGCAGGGGCCGATCCATCCGGAACTGGGCATAGCCATGGACATGTCGATCCAGTTGAAGAGTGAGACGGATGCGATCTGCACCCTGTCGCTGTCGTTCAACAATAATGGCCCGCTCGGCACCTTCTTCCGCTATATCGGCGATACCGACACCTATATCGCGCGTTACGACGATCTGGTGAACGGCAAGGAAGAACCGGTGGATCTGGCCGGCGTCGCCGTCTCCAACAATGGTATCGAATTGCAGGACCGCGAATTCATCAGCGCGATCCGCGAAGGCCGCGATCCTAATTCGAGCGTCGCCAAGGTGTTCGATTGCTATCGCGTGCTGGGCGAGCTGGAAACGCAGCTCGGCTAAGCCAGCCATCCCTTCGGGATCGCAGGGAAGGGCGTGGCCGCAACAGCGGGCCGCGCCCTTTCTTTATCAGGCAAGTATGGGATGGGTGAAGCGCAGATCGTCGAGCAGGTCTTCGATCAGCGCCACGTCGCGGATGCTGCCGGTCGGCGCCGCGGCCCAATTGCAATGAGGATGGGTAGTCCGGCTATAGAGGCGGATCGGGCCAATCGCCTTGCGCCAATGATGCTTGCTCTTGCCATGGTCGCGCAGCAATCGCGCCACCAGCAGGTCGATCATCCCTTCACTCGTCATTGCCGTCCTTTGCAGACCAATGACCCGGCAGGTCAAGATAGGCCTCCAGTTCGCGCCAATGTCGTTCCCAGCCGGGGCCGCGTCGTTCGGGCGGGACATGGCATTCGACAATATGGCGGGCGCGGGTGACGATATTGTCCTGCGGGGTGCGTAGCCGGTCGAGGATATGGCGGATTTCATCGCTCATGGCTGGCACCGCTCGCGTGCGGCGCGATAGGCGCGGGGGGGTTGTCCGACATGGCGGGCAAAGAAGCGCGAGAAATAAGCCGGATCTTCAAAGCCCACGGCATAGGCGATGTCCGCCACCGACATTTGTGAATAGAGCAGGAGGCGGCGGGCCTCCAGCAGGCTGCGATCATCCAGCATCTGTGCGGGGGAACTGCCCGCGACACGCGCGCAGGCCTGGCGCAAGGCGGTAAGGCTGGTGCCGAGCGCCTTGGCGTGGACCGACACCGGCTCGCGCTGGCGGAAGCGCTGTTCGATTCGTTCGCGCAAGCGGGCGACCAATGCGGTCTGGCGCGCGGTTCCGGGTTGCGTCGCATCAGTCAGCGTCGTGTGGCGCAGCGCCAGTACCATCAGCGATAGCAGCGCGGATTCGATTGCGGCGCGTTGACCGGGGCCGGCCCAGCCCAATTCTCTGGCCATGCGATCGATAATCTCTTCAGCTGTGTCGCCCTCTTCGTGCGGCAGGGCGACGGCATGGGGGCGTGCGAACAGGGGCGCGAGGTCGATGTCGCGGCCGATCAGATGCCGCAGATAGGAATCGGCAATGGTGGTGACATGCCCGCGCGATTCGCTGTGCCAGCTGAAGCCATGGACGATGCCGGCCGGGATCAGCAGCAGGCATGGGGCGTCGAAACTGACCTGCGCCGCCTCCGCCTGCATCGCGCCGCCGCCCTGCGCGATCAGGATGATATGGTTGAGATCGCGATGGACATGCGGGCGGATCGTCCATTCGCTGGGACGGGATCGGTCGTCCAGGCTTTCGACATGGACGAAGCCTTCCGCGACGCTGCGTTGCGGCTCTCCGTATAGATAGAAGCTGGGGACGGACGCCGTCGACATGGGACGGGAATAGGGCAGACCGCTGAAAGCGGCAACAGGGATAGCGAGCCGGGCAATGTTGCTTCGTCCATATATTGGCCGTCTGGCGGGGGCAGCTTGTACCGCCCCCGCCCTGCACGATCAGTAATGGACCCGGACGCTGGCGAAGAGCGTGCGGCCCGGTTCGGGGAAGCCGTCGGTCAGCGTGTAATAATCGTCGAGCAGATTGCGGCCGCCCACGCCGATGTCGATCTGCGGCGTCAGGGCATAATCGACGCGCAGGCCCGCATTCACATAGGCGCCGGTGCGATAATAGACCTGCGCAGCGGAAGCCGGCGTTGCGGTGAACAGCGTCCATCTGTTCGAGGCGAGGTCGACATTAGGGACTATGTGCAGCCCCTCGATTGGCGCCCAGTCCAGATAGGCGAAGCCCTTGTGTGTCGGCACGCCAGTCGGGCGGAAGGCGGGGTTGGCGGCATAATCGAGATCGCGTTTGATCCCGGTATAGTTGAAGCCGACATCCAGCCCCGGCAGGATGGTGGCGGCGACCGACAGTTCCACACCATAATATTCGCCTTTGCCGACATTGCGGCTCTGCGTCAGGTTGGTGAGGACGCAGCCTGCGGTCGGGACGGCTGGCGGCGTGGTCGATGCGGTGCAGGGATAGGCCGGGGTCGCTACGCCAAAGATGGCGTTGCGTACCCAGCTGTAGAAGAGCGCGCCTTCGACCCGGACCGGGCCGCTGCTCCAGCTTCCGCCGATTTCCGCATTGGTTGCCCGTTCCGCCTTCAGATCGGGATTGGGAATGGCGGTGTTGAAGCGCTGGCTGAAGCGTTCGAAGATGGTCGGGAAGCGTGCGCGGGAGGAAAGGCTTGCGTGTAGCGCCACCGCGTCGCTCGCCTGCCAGTCGAAGCGACCCTGCAAATTCCAGGTGTCGGAGTCGCGGCGCGGGTAGTTGTAGAGGACGGACGCGCCGGACGTGCCGAGCGGGGCGCCATATTCCTGCGCCTTGATCAGGTTACGCCAGTCGAAGCTGCCGCCCAGAGTGAAGGTCAGGTCAGGGCTGAGCCGCAATTCATTTTCCAGCGCGGCGGAGAAGGTTTCCTCGGTCTGGGTCTGGCGCGGCTCGGTGGTCGCGACCCCGGCGGTGGAGAAGCTGGTCTGGAATTCGACATGCTTGTCATGGCGATAATGGAAGGCGAGGCGCAGCGTATCCATCTCCGTCACATCGAAATCAAGCTGGGCCGATCCACCCCAGGCGCGATCTTCATAGGGGGAATCGAAGGCATAGGGGCGGCTCTGCGTGGTCTGGGTGCGGTCGTTGAAGGACCGCAATATGGAATCGAACTGGTTATAATAAGCGCGGGTCTTGAGCGTCGCACGATCGCCCAGCGCCGTGGTCGACAGGAAGTAGAGGCTGGTGATGTTCCATTGCGGCCAGTCCCAGAAACGCGCCGTCGTCACCGTGTCGCTGATGTGGAGCGGTGCGCCCTTCGACCCTTCCTGATAGGTGTAGCTGAGCGCATATTCATCCGTGGCGTTGGGCGCGAAGCCGACCTTGGCATTGACGCGCCAGTCTTCGGTGCGGGAGAAATCGCGGGCACCGCCATTTTCCAGCGTCGGCACTTTCGCCGTGAAATCGTTGGGCAGATCCCAATGGTCGGTAAAGCTGCGGGCGTAGCTGGCCTGCGCATACCAATTAACCTGTTTCGTCCCGACCATGGCAGAGGTGGAGTAACCGGCATAATCGGTATCATTGTCGAAATTGACCGTGCCGCGCACGTCGATGTCCAGTTCCTTGGTGGGCTTGCGCGTCACGAGATTGATCGCACCGCCCATGGCGCCGGGGCCGTCGAGTATGGAGGCATAGCCCTTCGCCACCTGCACCTCGGCGATGTCGGTGGTGAGGAAGCGGCCATAGTCCAGCCGGTTGTCCGCCGGCAGATAGACGCGGATGCCGTCGATCGAGAGAGGAACCTGAAACCGGTCGAAACCGCGCACGAAGACCAGCCGTTCGTTGCGCGTGCCGCCACTGTTGCCGGCCGAAACGCCGGGCATCAGATTGACGGCATCGTCCAGTGCGGTGCGGCTGAAGGTATAGATGGCGTCCGAAGACAGGCTGTTGCTGTCGATTTCGATTCCCTGCGCGCGGGGCGCTGTGACGATGATCTGGCCCAGCGAAAAACGGTCCGACGCGTCGGGTGCTGGCGCAGCATCCGTCTGCGCCATGGCTGGGGTCGCAAGGATGCTGCCTGCCAGCAGCAGGGCGGCTGAAGTGAAACGCATGAAATCCCCCTATCTTGGTCGTTCGACTCGCTATATCTGGCTGTATATAGATCACCGTCTTCGGGGAAAGAGATCATGCGTTTGAACAGCCTGCTGCCATTGCCTCTCTTGGTCGTCCTGGGCGGCGCTACGCCTGTATTGGCGCAGACGCCCATGGGGCAGGAGGCGGCGACCTGTTCTGCGCCAGCCGAATTGCCCGCAGAATTGCAATCCTGGCGCAGCCCGGTGCCTCTGAAAGCGGGCGTCGATCGCAAGACCGCCGCCAAGGCGATGTTGACGGCCGGGCAGGCGGTGACGCTGGCGCTCAGCCCTACGCCCAAAATTGCCTATCCCGTGCGTCCGGCCAAACCGGGCGGATCGGTCAGCTATGGCGGCCTTGCCAGCTTGACCGTGGCGCAGGCCGGCACATGGCGGGTGGCGCTGGGATCGGGCGCATGGGTGGATGTGGTGAAGGATGGCGAGGCCGCTACCTCCATCGCCCATGGTCACGGCCCCGATTGCAGCGGCGTGCGCAAGATGGTGGATTATAGTCTGGAGCCCGGCACCTATACTATACAGGTTGCCGCCAATGGTTCGGACAGCTTGACTTTGCTGGTGACGCGCCTGCCGTGACGCGCGCCTTTCTGGCGGTCGCGGCGCTGCTGCTGATCGCGGCTGGCGCGCCCTGGCGCTGGGACTTGCCCGCCGGAGTCGCGCCGCCGCCGGTCCCGGCCGATAATCGCATGAGCAGCGCCAAGGTCGAGCTTGGCCGCCGGCTCTTCTACGATGCCGATCTCTCTGCGGACGGCACCATGGCTTGCGCGGCCTGTCATGAGCAGAAGCGCGCCTTTGCCGGCGGGAACGCCACCCGGCCGGGCGTGCATGGCGATCCGGGCCGACGCAATGTCCCCGGCCTGGCCAATGTCGGCTGGTTCAGCCGTCTGACCGCCGCCGATCCGGATGTGACGACGCTGGAGGCGCAGGCGCTGGTGCCGTTACTGGGCGAGCGCCCGGTGGAGATGGGCATGAAAGGGCTGGAGGCGGAACTTGCCCGGCGGCTAAGCGCGGACGCCTGTTACCGGCGCATGTTCGCGCGCGCCTTTCCGGACCGAGGGGGGCGGATCGACCTGCACAATGTGACGGCGGCACTGGGGGCATTCGAGCGAACGATGATCGCGCTCGATAGTCCCTATGATCGGTATGGGCGGGGGGACCAGACGGCTTTGTCAGCGGCCGCGCAAAGGGGCGCTCGGGTCTTTGCGCAGGCCGGATGTACCAGCTGTCATGCGGGGCGCCTGTTGACCGATATGGACTATCACCGGTTGGAAGCTGTAGCGGCGCGCGATCCGGGCCTTGTGGAACGGACCGGTCTGTCTGGTGACGCCGGTCGTTTCCGCACGCCATCCCTGCGCAATGTCGCGTTGACCGGACCATGGTGGCATGACGGGAGTGAGCGGACGCTGGAGGGCGCCATCCGTCGCCATGGCAAAGCGATCCCCGAACAGGATATGCCTGCGATCATCGCCTTTCTGCAAAGCCTGAGCGATACGCATTTCACGACCGATCCACGCTTTTCGATGCCGGATCGGGCGTGCGGGCGGCGGTTGTAATATTGCCTGTGTCAGGCGTCTGATTCCCGCTTGACCGGGCGATGGCGGCCAGTAACCCATGACATATGAAAAAGCCCTTCCGCACCGCCGTCTGTCTGAGCGCTGCCGCGCTCGCCCTGCTTTCGCCCGTCCTTCCGCTCGCCGCGCAGGATAGCGCGGCGGGGCCGACCGACACGATGATGAACGAGCAGGTGAAGGCCTATGACTGGGTTCGCCCGCAGGCTGACTATGTGCGCAAGGTGGTGATGATCCCGATGCGTGACGGGAAGAAACTCTACACCGTCATCGTCTATCGCAAGGGTGTTGCCGACGCGCCGATCCTGCTCAGCCGGACGCCCTATAATGCGGACAAGGCGACCAGCCGGAATCGCAGCCAGAAGATCGAAGAAATCCTGCCCGTGATGGACGCCGCGTTCGTGAATGACGGCTATATTCGCGTCTATCAGGATGTGCGCGGCCTCGACGGGTCGGAGGGCGACTATGTCATGAACCGTCCGCTGCATGGCCCCCTCAACCCGACCAAGGTCGATCATGCCACCGACGCCTATGACACGATCGACTGGCTGGTGAAGAATGTGAAGGAAAGCAACGGGAAGGTCGGCATCACCGGCTCTTCCTATCTGGGCTTTACATCGCTGATGGCGCTGATTGATCCGCATCCGGCGCTTAAAGCCGCCGTCCCGCAAAGTCCGATGGTCGATGGCTGGATGGGCGACGACTGGTTCCATAACGGCGCCTTCCGCACATTCGGCTTCGACTATGATCTGGGCCAGACGGTGAAGAAGGGCGGCGGGTCCGTGCCCAAGGGTACGGGCGACGAATATGAAGCCTATCTGGCGGCCGGATCGGCCGGCGATTATGCCCGCGCCTATGGCCTGACGGACCTGCCGGTCGTGCGCAAGGTGCTGGAGCATCCGAGCTATGACGCCTGGTGGCAGGGGCAGGCGGTCGACAAGCTGCTGGCCGCGCGCAAGCTGACCGTGCCGACCATGCTGGTGGTGGGGCAATGGGACCAGGAGGATAGCTATGGTGCGCCCGCCGTCTATCAGGCGCTGGAGAAGCAGGACGCCAATAATGATCTGCTGAGCCTGGTGATCGGCCCCTGGCGCCATAGCCAGGTCAATTATGAGGCGCGCGAGCTGGGGCCGCTCAAATGGGAGGGCGACACCGGGCTGCAATTCCGCACCCATTATATGAAGCCGTTCCTGGACTGCCATCTGAAGACGGTGGCGCCCAAATGCGATACGCCGCCCGTGCTGACCTACGCCAGCGGCGCCAACCGGTGGGAAGTGTCGAAGCAATGGCCGGCGGGCGATTATACGCCGCTCTATCTGGGGCAGAATTTCGGCCTGTCCTGGAACAAGCCGCAGGCGGGCAGCGACTCCTATGTCTCCGATCCGGCCAAGCCGGTGCCGATGCTGCCCCGACCGATCCATATGCAGGGGGAGGAATGGCGCACCTGGCTGGTCCATGACCAGCGCTTCGTCGACGGGCGGCCGGACGTGCTGAGCTATGCGACGGGCGCGCTCGACAAGCCGGTGCATATCAAGGGCGCGCCCAAGGTGGACTTGCGCGCCGCCACGACCGGGCGGGACAGCGATTTCGTGGTCAAGCTGATCGATGTCTATCCGCAGGAAAATTCGGCCGATCCGACCATGGCGGGCTATCAGCTGGGCATCGGGATCGAGATTTTCCGGGGGCGTTATGTAAACGGTTTTGCGACGCCCGCGCCGTTGGAGCCGGGCAAGACCTATGCCTTCCAATGGACGCTGCCCAATGTCGACCATGTCTTCCTGCCCGGCCACAAGATCATGGTGCAGGTCCAGTCCAGCCTCTTCCCGCTCTATGATCGCAACCCGCAAAGCTGGGTGCCCTCGATCATGGAGGCGAAGTCCGGCGATTATCAGAAGGCGACCGAGACGATCCATTGGGGCGGCGATGCGGCCAGCGCGGTGTGGCTGCCGGTCGCGCCGCAATGACGATGCTTGCCTGATCATCGGGCGTTGATCGGTTTCATTTCAACGGCGGGACAGGCGTTGTTCATGCAGGATGAACAACTTTGTGCGAAACGGCGTTACCCCAACCATCCGCCTTTTGTCCCTTGGCGGGGGAGGGACGGTGTAGAGGGCGGCCTGGCTGCCCGATGACAGGAATAGGCTTTTGTTGTTCAACAGGATGATGCGTTTCACTTTGTGTGCGGCGGTGCTGCTGGTGTCGGCACCATCCTATGCTGCCGATCCTGCGCCGTTCGAACTGACCGGCCCGGCGCTGCGGGTGAATGTGACGCGCGGTGGCCAGAGCCTGCCCATCGCGCAGGTTCCCAGCCTGTCCGAAGGGGATAAGCTGACGGTCGAAGCGGATCTGCAAGGGGACCAAGGGGCTCGCTTCATTCTCGTGTCGGCCTTCCTGCGCGGGGCGACCAATCCGCCGCCCAAGGACTGGATCAGCTTTGCCGAAACCTGGCGGAAGAAGCCCAAGGACAAGCTGCTGACCCTGACCGTGCCCAAGGGCGCGCGACAGATGGTGGCATTTCTGGTGCCCGATACTGGCGGTGCCGAAGGCACATTGGCCGATTCTGTACGGGGCAAGCCGGGCGAATTCGTGCGTGCGACGCAGGACCTCAATCAGGCCTCGCTCGACCGGTCTCGTCTGGACGCCTTCATGGGCGCGATCCGCGCGCAGGATAACAGCCATCCCGAATATCTTCGCACGCTCGCGCCCGTTCTGGCGCGCAGCCTGTCGATGAAGCTGAATGAGGAATGCCTGTCCAAGGTGATCGAGATGCAGGCCTCCTGTCTGCTCGACAACCGGGATACGCTGGTGCTGTCAGATGTGCACACCAGTTCCATGGCGGAGACGCTGACGGGCGCGCCGACCGATCTCGCCCTGCAACTCAGCGCCACGCGGGAGGCGGGCTATGGCTATTACAGCGCCTATATTGCCGTGGTGCGTGACGTGGCGAAGATATTCGGCGCCTTCAGCAATCCCGAATTCGGTTATCTGCCGACCCTGAGCGTGCGCAAGGGGGATGGAATCGGGCTGCTGCTGAACAGCGCGCCTTCCTTCCAGAAGCCCAAGTCGGTGATGGTCGTCGCCATGCCCGCGATCGAGGCCAATAGCCCGCCGCGCCTGCGGAGCGGGGCCAGCGGACCGATCTGCGCGGCGCGGCCGGATGCTGTGCTGCCGGTGGAAGGGGCGCCGCTCATCTATTCCACCAGTTACGCCCGATCAATGACGCTGGCGCTGAAATCGGCGTCGGGCGAAACGGTGGAACTACCGGTGGAGGCGCGTGCGGACCGGGGCGGCTATGTGCTGGCCCGTGATGCAGTGTTGCCCGCGACATTCAAGGGAACGGCGCAGGGCCATCTTTATGGCCAATGGGGTTTCGACCGCTTCGAAGGCCCGGACTTCACGTTGCAAATGCCCGACGAAAAGGGCTGGGTGGTAGACGGTGAAACACCCGCTTTGGTGATCGGGCGCGATAATGATCTGGCATTGAAGGGCGGTGCACCGGCCTGCGTCGAAAGTGTCACCGTGCGACAGGGGAATGCGACCCAGCAGGTCAAATGGAAGGTGGAGGGGCCGGACCGGCTGGCACTGACCTTGCCTCTGGCCGACCGCAGGCCGGGTCCGCTCGCTGTCGAGGTCAAATATCAGGGCGTCGCGCAACCGGCCAGCATATCGCTGCGCAGCTATGCGCAGGCGAGCAGGCTGGATGGATTGCAATTACATGCCGGGGACCGCACGGCGTTGCTGTCGGGGCAGCGGCTGGATCAGGTGGAAAGCGTCGATGTCGCGGGCCTGTTGCTGCGCCCGGATGGCTTGACCCGTGACGGGTCGGTGGATCGGCTGCGTCTGATCGCATCGGATGGCGGGGCAACGCTGGATCAGGGGCGTGACGTCACGGCCCGGGTCAAGCTGCGCGATGGGCGGATAGTCAGTCTGGGCATGACTGTAACGGCGGCGCGGCCGCAGGTCGGCTTGCTCAGTAAGAGCATCACACCGGGCACGCCGCCTGCCAATGGCAAGGCGCTGACGTTGACGGGGGATGCGTTGTTGCCCGACGACGGCAGGCTCGTCTTCTCCGTTCGCGCCAATGACGGCACGACATTCACGGCAGGGGATCTGATCGAGGTCGCGCCGGCTGACGATAGCGCGGCGATCCGGTTGACTACATCCAATGGCATGCGGCTTGAAGGTCCGCAGGTGATGGTTGCGACACTGGACCCCAAAGCCATGGCGCCATCGCTGTTCGGGCCATTGCGCTTTCGCTTGCGGCATGGTGACGAAGCGAGTGACTGGCAACCGCTGGTGACACTGGCGCGCCTGCCGCAGATTGAGGCTGTTTCCTGCGAGGCAAAAGCGGATGGCTGCACCATCAAAGGGCGCGATCTGTTCCTGATCGACGCTGTGGGTGGCACGCCGACGCTGGATCAGGCAGCGCCTGTGGCGCAGGGCTATACCGGTTCGACGCTCAAGGCCCCCGTGCCGCAGGACGGCAAACTCTATCTGCGGTTGCGCGATGCGCCCGACAGCGTCGTGACCCTTCCTGCCGCATGATGGAGGCGGGAGCCGACGGATCGTCCATTGGTGATCGTGCATCAGCATCGCGTATTCGCCATAAAATAAGCCAATATCTGGCTATGCCTTCCATCCATGATGATCGATCGTCCAAATAAATGGCTGTTCCGGCCATGGGCGTCGCGGATGCCGCACGGCATCCTCCCCTCCAATTCCGCATAGGTTGGAGAGGATGATCATGAAAACCCAGGTCGCCATCGTCGGCGCAGGCCCCGCCGGACTGATGCTCGGCCATCTGCTGCGCGCAGAAGGCATTGATACGGTTATCGTTGAACGGGCATCGCCGGACTATGTGCTGGGCCGCATCAGGGCCGGCGTGCTGGAACGCACGACGACTGACCTGATGGATCGTCTGGGCTTGGGCGCGCGCATGCATGCGGAGGGATTGCCGCATGACGGTTTCCATCTGGCAGATGGCGAACGCCTGATCCGCATCGACATTGCCGCGCTGACCGGTCGGCAGGTCATGGTCTATGGTCAGACCGAGGTGACGCGCGACCTGATGGATGCGGCGCCGGAACGCGGGCTGGAAATCATCTATGAAGCGGCCGATGTGGCGCTGCACGATGTGGACAGCGATGCGCCCTATCTCACCTATAACAAGGATGGCACGAGTCATCGCATCGATGCCGCTTTCCTCTGCGGTTGCGACGGTTTCCATGGGCCGTCGCGCAAGGCAATCCCGGCATCGGTCGCTTGCAGCTATGAGAAAGTCTATCCCTTCGGCTGGCTCGGCATTTTGGCGGACGTGGCGCCCTGCAATCATGAACTGATCTACGCCAATCACGAGCGCGGCTTTGCGCTGGCGTCCATGCGGTCTGAAACGCGCAGCCGCTATTATATTCAGGTGCCTCTGGACGAGAGGATCGAAGAGTGGCCCGATGACCGGCTTTGGGATGAACTGGCGACCCGGTTGGGGCCGGAAGCGGCCGCGCATATGACCCGCGGCCCGGCGCTGGAAAAATCGATCGCCCCGCTGCGCAGCTTCGTGTTCGAACCGATGCGCCATGGCCGGTTGATGCTGGCGGGCGACAGCGCCCATATCGTGCCGCCGACAGGCGCCAAGGGTCTGAATCTGGCGATGTCGGACGTGCATTATCTGTCTCAGTCGTTGATCGCATTCTTCAAAAGTCATGACAGCGACGCGGTGGCCGGCTATTCGGACAAGGCGCTGGCCCGTGTCTGGAAATCCGAACGCTTCTCATGGCAGTTGACGAAGCTGATGCACCGCTTCCCCGACAGCGATGCGTTCGATCGCCGGATGCAGGTTGCCGACCTTGACTATATCGCTTCCTCGGTCGCGGCGCAGACGACGATCGCGGAAAATTATGTAGGATTGCCCCTGTAGAGATGACCAGTCTTCCCACTCGCTCCATCGGTCCCTTCACCGTTTCGGCCATCGGCCTGGGTTGTATGAACCTCTCCCACGCTTACCTGCCGCGTCCTGATGCGGCGGAGGCGGAGCGACTCCTGCGGCATGCGCTCGACGTCGGCGTCACTTTCTTCGATACCGCCGCCCTTTACGGCTTCGGCGCTAATGAGGAACTGCTGGGCCGGACGCTTATGGACCGGCGAGGAGAATTTACCCTGGCGAGCAAATGCGTGCTGGGGGAGGTTGATGGCAAGCGTGGCTTGGATGGCTCGCCTGCCGCGATCACCAAGACATTGGAAGATTCGCTGCGTCGCCTGAAGGTCGACCATATCGACCTCTATTATCTCCACCGGCTCGACCCCAATGTGCCGATCGAGGAGTCTGTCGGTGCATTGGTTCGCGGTGTCGAAGCCGGCAAGATTGGTGCGATCGGCCTGTCGGAAATGTCGGCGGCGACGCTGCGCCGTGCGCATGCGGTGCATCCGATCGCGGCGATGCAGACCGAATATTCGCCCTGGACCCGCAATCCCGAAGTGGCGGTGCTGGACGCCTGCGCCGAACTGGGCGTGGGCTTCGTCGCCTTTTCGCCGGTTGGGCGTGGGCTGCTGGCGGGCAATCCCCATGTTGCCAATCTGCCGCAGGGCGATATTCGCGCCTTCATGCCGCGTTTCAAGGCGCCGCATCTGGAAGCGAATCTGGCACTGGCCGGTCGGCTGGCTATGCTGGCGAATGAAGCCGGCTGTACGGCGGCGCAGCTCTGTCTTGGCTGGTTGTTGGCGAAGGGCGATCATGTCGTGCCGATTCCGGGGACGACCAGCATGGCCCATCTGGACGAAGATCTGGCTACCCTGTCGCGCGAATGGCCAGCGGACCTGATTGCAGAGGTTGATGCGCTCTTCTCTTTCGATGCGCCGTCGGGGCCGCGTTATCCGCGCGAGGCACAGTCGCAGGTTGATACCGAAACATGGGAAGGCGAGCCGCTGGCCTGAATCGGAATCGGTGATTCTCGCGTCGTTTCAAAGGCTTGATTCGGCGGTTCGGCGGTAAAGAGGTAGAGTTTGTGGGGCGTGGAGGGATTTCATCTTTCCACGCCTTTGCTTTTCCATGGACACAGAACTGCTGAAAAATCACCGTTTCTCAATGTCTTGCCGAAGGATTTCCCTCTCCCTTTCACGAAAGTTTCAAAAAGGTTGTTGACGGAATCGGCGGCTCTATCTAGAGGGCTTTTCACCGGACGGGGCGCTGCCAGCAGGGAGCGCCTGGGACGGTCGCCAACATAGACGGGATGCCGCTCCCCTGGAAGTAGTT
>NZ_FOGE01000040.1 GCF_900111125.1 Sphingobium sp. YR768 | reverse complement strand
CATCGGATCGCTGCTCGATGCTTTCAGTCCCGCAGAATGCCGCAAATATCTCATCAATTCCGGATACGGATCAATCTGATGTCATCCGACTCTAGTGCCCGCACACTGGGCACTATCGCTCAAAGTGGCGTGCTTTCTTGGGATAATGATGTGTAACTTTGGATCGCGTTCAGGCGCGCCTTGGCGCGCTCTCCCTGAGCGTCACGGCCTGCGTACAATCTGCCACTATCGCTTTGCGCATTGCTACAAGGGGCGGCCGCGTGTTGCGGCTTGATGTTGGGTGGCTTTCTCTGCTTGCCCAGATTGCAACCGCGCTATTGCAACTGCTCTGTCACGAAACCCCCATAGCCCATAGCGGTGCAAACCGCGCCGGGGATGATTCGATGAACGCCACAATCGCTATGGACGGACAAGCTGCGCGTCCGGATCTGGACAAGGGGCTGGGTTTTGCAGGACAGGTCGGCTTTGCCGCCGCGATTCTTGCGGCTCTGATCTATGTTGCCTACAGCATCTATGCCGATGCGACGGCGGTCGGCATAGCGCCCACCGCCTATCTGCCTTTCATGCTGCTGTTCATCGCGCTGCTGATCGCGCTGGGCTTCGAATTTGTGAACGGCTTTCACGACACCGCCAATGCGGTGGCGACCGTCATCTACACCAACGCCATGCCCGCCAATGTGGCGGTGGTCTGGTCGGGCTTCTTCAATTTTCTGGGCGTGCTGCTGTCGACCGGCGCGGTCGCCTTCGGCATCGTGTCGCTGCTGCCGGTGGAACTGATCCTTCAGGTTGGTTCCAACGCTGGTTTCGCCATGGTCTTCGCGCTGCTGATTGCTGCGATCCTTTGGAACCTGGCGACCTGGTGGCTGGGTATTCCGTCGTCCAGCTCGCACACGCTGATCGGATCGATCATCGGTGTCGGCGTTGCCAATGCGATGATGCATGGCAAAAGCGGAACGGCGGGCGTCGACTGGAGCAAGGCCACGGAAATCGGTCAGGCCTTGCTCATCTCGCCGCTGATCGGCTTTGGCGTCGCGGCCTTGCTGTTCCTGGCGATGAAGCTGCTCATCCGCAACAAGGCGCTCTACGAGGAACCCAGGGACGGCCTGCCGCCGCCAACCTGGATTCGCGCCCTGTTGATCTTCACCTGCACCGGCGTCAGCTTCGCCCATGGGTCGAACGACGGGCAGAAGGGCATGGGCCTCATCATGCTGATCCTGATCGGCACCGTGCCCACCGCCTATGCGCTCAATCGCGCCGTGCCGGCTCAATATACCCAGCAATTTCATGACAATTCCCGCGTTGCGGCCAGCGCGCTGGACGTCCCGGTCGCGGCTAATGCCAATGCGGTGCAGGCCCGTGCCGAAGTCACCCGTTACATCGCCGATAAAAGCTATGGCGATGCGACCAAGCCGGCGCTGGCGGTGCTGATCCAGAATGTCGACCGGCAGGTCAGCGACTATGGTTCGCTGGCCAAGGTGCCTGCGGCGGCAGTCGAAAATGTCCGTAACGACATGTATCTCGCCTCCGAAGCGATCAAGCGGCTGGGCAAGGACAAGGCGGCCGGACTGTCCGACACGGCGAAGGACAGCCTGACCAGCTATAAGGGCTCGCTGGACGCGGGCACGCGCTTCATCCCGCTCTGGGTCAAGATCGCGGTGGCCTTCGCGCTTGGCCTTGGCACCATGGTCGGCTGGAAGCGGATCGTCGTCACCGTCGGCGAAAAGATCGGCAAGTCGCACCTGACCTATGCGCAGGGCGCATCGGCGGAACTGGTTGCGATGGCCACTATCTTCGGCGCCGATCATCTGGGCCTGCCGGTATCGACCACCCATGTTCTTTCGTCCGGCGTGGCGGGGACGATGGCGGCGAACCGATCCGGTTTGCAGATGAGCACCATCCGCAACCTGCTGATGGCCTGGGTGCTGACCCTGCCCGTGTCGATCATACTGGCGGGTGGGCTCTATATGCTCTTTTCGGCGCTGCTCTGATCGACCGATGCAGTGAACGAACCCACCCGGCCTCTGGCATTTGGCGGCTCCGGTCCGATCGGCGGACTGGGGCCGGGCCTTATCTGGGGCCTCGATTTTTGCGAAGGCCAGGCCCAGCCGGTCACCGATTGCGAAGCGCCCGCCGTTGGTCAATTCCGCTGGCTGCATCTCAATCTGGCGGATCATGGCACGCAGCGCTGGATCGGCGACCATGCCGGTCTGCCGTCGGCGGTGCGGGATCTGCTGCTCGCAGCCGAAACCCACCAGCGGGCGTTGATCGACGAGGGCATCGTCGCTTGTGTCATCCACGATTTTGAGCGGGATTTCGACGTTGCCGACACGGCGCGTGTCGGTGCGCTGCGGGTGGCGCTCACGCCATCGCTGATGCTGACCTGTCGGCTGCACCCGCTGCGATCGGCCGACATTGCCAAGGGGCGGCTGATGCGCGGCGCCGCCTCCATCGCCCCGCCGCAGGCGCTGGAATTGCTGGTGGGGGCAATCGGTGACAATATCGCCGACATCAGCCGCTCGCTCAGTACCGACGTGCAACGGGCCGAGGACGCTTTTCTGGACGGCCACCATCCGCCGACCGCCCGCAACCTGATCGGCATTCGCCGTCGTCTGGCACAAATCCACCGCCTGCTCTCGGGCATGCGCGGCGTGTTCCAGCGGCTGGAGCAGGATGAGGAATTGCCGGACAGCCTGCTGCCCACGGTCGAAAAGATCGCGCAACGCCTTCAGTCGCTGGATGGCGATATCATGGGGGTGCAGGCGCAATTGCGGTTGCTACGCGAGGAGCTGGATATCCAGGAATCGCAACGCACCAACCAGAATCTCTATATGCTCTCGATCGTGACCGCGCTGATGCTGCCCGCGACGCTCGTGACCGGCATATTCGGCATGAATACGGGCGGGCTCCCATTTGCTGAGGGCCCCTATGGCACATTGCACGCTACGATGCTGGCGACCGGTGCGGCCGCCAGCACCTATATGCTGCTACGCTGGCTTGGTTTTATGAAGCGTTAGAGACCGTTTGAGAATGGTACGGCTGAGGGCTGGCGAGGGATTTTGCGTGCTGGCAAGGCGCGATCGCAGCTACGATGCCGGGACATCATGGCAAGATCGCAACGCAGCCAGCGCGCAAAAGCACCGTCAGACCGACCCGTATCCATTTTCAAACGGTCTCTTAGAAGCGGTCCGGCACATACATGTCCGTCGGAACGGGATGGCGGGAATAGTCGGCATGGCGTTCGCGATCGGGCAGCACGACCTGGGTCTTGGGCACATCCTCATAAGGGATCTGGTCTAGCAGATGGGCGATGCAGTTCAGCCGTGCCCGCTTCTTGTCGACCGCCTCGACCACCCACCAGGGCGCCTCTTCGATATGGGTCCGCTCCAGCATCGCTTCCTTGGCGCGGGTATAATCTTCCCAGCGGCGGCGCGATTCCACGTCCATCGGCGACAGTTTCCACTGTTTCAGTGGATCGTGAATGCGCATGTTGAATCGGAACTGCTGCTCCTCATCGGTGATCGAAAACCAGTATTTGATCAGGATGATGCCCGAACGGACCAGCATCCGTTCGAATTCGGGGACGGAACGGAAAAATTCCTCCACCTCCTCCTCGGTGCAGAAGCCCATCACCCGCTCGACGCCTGCGCGATTATACCAGCTGCGATCGAACAGCACCATTTCGCCCGCCGCCGGCAGATGCGCGACATAGCGCTGGAAATACCATTGAGTCCGCTCGCGACCATTGGGGGCGGGGAGGGCGGCGACGCGACAGACGCGCGGATTGAGCCTTTGGGTGATCCGCTTGATCGCACCACCCTTGCCCGCTGAATCGCGTCCCTCGAACAGGACGACGACGCGCAGCCCCTTATGGACCACCCAGTCCTGCAATCGCACCAGTTCATGCTGAAGCCGGAAAAGCTCGCGGAAATAGATGCGTCGGTCGAACTGTTCGCGATCGGGATGATCGGCCAAGTCGTCCAGCATTTCCTCCAGTCGGCTTTCGTCGATCTCCATTTCCAGTTCCTCATCGAAACTGTCGGCGATCTCCGCCTTGATGCGGTCCATGTCAAAGGCGGACGAAGCGGCAAAGGAGTCGGTCAAGGGTCAGGTCTCCATCGTCTGGGCGACCCGTCCTGCCATGGCTGCATGACAGTGCGTTGACGTTCCCGAGCATCAAAAGAGCGTTCAGGCTTCTGCGGACAGAGCATGAATGGGTAAAAGCGCTGCGCCCAGCGTAATCGGTGAGCCGTTAAGCGTAGAAACCTGAACTGGCGGACGGCGTTGATGGACGGTCGTAACGAGGTCAGCGCGAAGAATATGATCCGTTAATTTTCGGAGGACGTCGGGTGGCAAGGTGCCAGCCGGCGAGATCTTCTACAGCCTCGCCGAGGCCAAAGTGCTGATCGAAGCCTGGCGGCGGTATTACAACACCGTCCGCCCGCATAGCAGCCTGGGCTATCGACCACCGGCACCAGAAACGGCGACACCGCCATATCCGGCTTCCGGTTCGCTCCACCTCCGTCCGCATATGGCGGCGATGGGATTAATCCACTAATATTCCAATCGGTCCACTTGGTGTGGGCAGATCACATCCTCCGCCTGGATACCAGCTAGGGATTGTGGGGATTCATCGAGAGTTGATGACGCCAGCGGCGAGATAGATCATAGCTGAGAAGCTTCGGTCTGTTTTGCAGGCGCGCATGGCGATTCGCTTGAACTCTTTGAGTTTGCAAAAGGAGTTTTCGACAAGGTGGCGCCATTTGTACATTTCGGCGTCAATTTTGATCTTCTGGGCGCGACCCGGATGCTGAGAAATCACGACCTTTGCGCCGCGCTGATCGAGTTCCTCGACGATCCAGTTAGAATCATAAGCTTTGTCGCCAAGCAGGGCGCCGAAGCTGATCCCGTCGATCAGCGGGGCAACGCCGATAGTATCGTAACGGTTGCCCGGTAGCAGCTCGAAGCGTACGAGATTGCCCAGGGCGTCGGTGAGCGCCAGAATCTTGGTCGTCATTCCACCTTTGGAGCGACCAATGGCCTGGCTCTGAGTCCCCCTTTTGCGCCCTGACCATGGCGGTGAACCTTGACGATGGTGGCATCAACCATGGCGTATTCCATGTCGGGTTCATCCGACAAGGCATCAAAAAGCCGCTTGAAAACATCGGCTTCACGCCAATCGCGAAACCGCCGGAATGCCGTGCTCCAATTGCCAAACATCGACGGCAAGTCACGCCATGGACTGCCTGTCCGCACGATCCAAAGCACCGCCTCCAAAAACAGACGGTTGTTCCTGCCGCTGCGCCCAGCATCAGTCGGCTTGCCCAGGCAATGTGGCTCCAGCTTCGCCCATTGGGCGTCGGTCAGTACGAAGCGATCCATCCGGAGTATGAAGCACATCGTTCGACAAATGGGAATCCCGAATCCACACAATCCCTAGTGCACAAACCAACCTCTCCGATTAGCGCTAATCCGCAGGTTGGTTGCGCTCGCATCGGTTTTGCCTGTGTCCGCAGTTCTGCATGTCAAAAGTCGCAGCCGATACTCGACCAAATCAAAATTAGTTGCATGACCATTTGGCAAGGAAACTTGCTTGTCGGCCTACCTTATGACATTTCTGAAGCTATGACCGTACGAAAGAAATTGTATCAGAATGTGGCTCAGCGGATCGAGCAGGATATAGAGGATGGCATCTATCCCAAGGGCACGAGACTACCACCTGAGAGGGAACTGGCAGAGCAGTTTGATGTCAGTCGACCCACCGTGCGAGAAGCCATTATAGCGTTGGAAATTCGTAACCTTGTAGAGGTTAAGCACGGATCGGGTGTATATGTCTTGGGTTCATCATCTACAGATGGCACGGCCGCGGAACTTGACGTCGGCGCATTTGAACTTATCGAGGCCCGTATCATGTTCGAGGGCGAAGCTGCTGCATTGGCGGCTATCGTCATGACCGATAGTGAATTGCGTCGGTTGGGAGGCATATTAAGTAAAATGGAGTCGGTTGACCCGATTTCAGCTGATGAACTTGCGCTTGACAGGCAATTCCATCTCGCGATTGCACAGGGCACCAGGAATAGCCTTGTCGAACAATCGATCGAGCAATTATGGGACTTGCGTGACACTTCACCCTTGTGCCGTCACATGTTTGCGCAAGCGCGACAAAGTGGCATTACACCAAGACCACATGAGCATAGGCGCATATTCGATGCTTTGGAAGCACGAGACGCTGATCTGGCTAGAGCCGCTATGCGCGATCATCTGAGGCGTGTGTCAGAAGATCTGTTGATCGTCACGGAACTCGAACTTATCGAAAAGGCCAAACAGGATATTGTCGACAAACGTCGACGCTTGGGAGCTAATAGCAAATTTGTCGCGTAACGCAGTTATAGCCTTATGATTAGATATAGTGGTTAGAGTCTGTTTGGAAATGCGCCTTTGGTGCGGCTACAAAAATGCGCTCTTTCGCGCATTTTTCAAACGGTCTCTTAGCGATCATATTGCACGACTCGTTGTGCGATGCTGCCGAAAAGGTTGCGATCTAATCCAGCGCTCATGTGAACAAAGTCGCCAGAGCGCAGGAATTCGGTACGAGGCTGGCCATTAGAGATCATTTCGATCGCCCGCCGTTCGGATATGCAGGTTGACCCGACGGTGGCATAATCCGCGTTGGACACGGTGCCCGATCCAATGATCGTACCGGCGCACAAGCTGCGGGTACGCGCTGCATGGGCGATCAGTTCGTGAAACCCGTACGCCATCGCCTCGCCATCAGGATTGCCGAACCATGTCCCGTTTATCTCGACATGGAGCGGCAGGCACACGCGCCCGTTGCGCCATTGATCTCCCAGTTCATCCGGTGTCACGGCAAAGGGCGCCGCGCTGCATGCTGGCTTTGCCTGCACCCAACCGAAACCCGTCTTCATTTCGGCAGGTGCCACCGCCCGCAACGACCAGTCGTTGATCAGCATGACGAGGCGAACATGGTCCAGCGCCTCATCCGCGCTGCATCCCATCGGAACATCGTCGGTCACAACGGCATATTCGCCCTCGAAATCGATCCAGTCGTTTTCGGTGGGGAAGGGGACGTCGTCCCGTCCACCCAAGAAGCTGTGGCTCATCCCCTGATACATAAGAGGTTTGTCGGTTTCGATCGGCGGCAATCGGAAGGCCTTCTGCATCAGGTCGCCATGGGTGGGGAAAGCCGATCCGTCGAGCCACTGCCATGTGCGCGGCAGCGGCGCGCGCAGTGTCGCAGGATCGAGTGGCTCTCCTTCGCCCTGTTCCAGTCGTTCGGATATCGCGACCGCATCCGCCATCATCGCCGGCCATGCGCCGAGCGCGCCGAGGAGGTTCGGCCAGCGCGGCCCGAGCGGAAGGCCGCGCAGATCGTCTGCCGACACGAGCAGTAATTCGCCGTCAGCCGAGTTGTTTACGCGCGTTGCAAAGCGCATCTGGAATTTCCTTCAATCTTGAACCGAGATATCTGCCCGGCCTGAACGAATGGCTTTTGCGTTCAGCGCTTCAAGTCGTCGTCAAACAGGCCGTCGATCAGGATGAAGGCGATGCGGCAATTTCGGTTCGACCGGTTGGACCATCCATGATTGGTGCCGCGCTGGATGACGATGTCGCCCGCCCGCACTGTCGTCTCACCCTCGTCCATGATGAGCACCAATTCGCCGTCCAATACGATGCCATAATCGATGGTTTCGGTACGGTGCATCAGCGCGTGACGGGAACCTTCGCCATGATGAGCGGACGCGCCACCCGCGCCGATTTCGGCGAAATGGGCACGGGCTTCTTCCGGGCTCATCGTGCGGATACCATCGCCTTCCGGCGGGATGTCGAGTATCCGGAGGCGTGTGCCGCCTTGTGGCGGTGCGAGAATGATGCCTTTTTCTGCCGGTTCTTCGCTAGCCGCATCAATCGGCGCGGGGGTGGCCTGCGTATTCCAGACTTCGTGGAACATCGGGCCGATGTCGCCGCCGATGCGCTGGACGCGGGAGACCGGTCCGTCCTCTTGGATAATGGCGCGGCCAGCGGCGTCATGACCCGTGACGATGCGGCGGACAGAAGTCGGTTCCATTAGTTCATATCCTTGGATGAGAGCGTGTCACGCAAAAGGTGCCGCAGGACGCGCGAGGTGATGAGGGCGCCCAGCAGCGCGCCATAGACTATCTTGATTACCAGCGCCGATGCATGGCCGAGCGAGACGATCCCGCTCATGATCCACAGCGCAGCACTGCCGCCGCCCAGCATGAGACCAACTGCGACGCTGAGCGCCGCGAGGCGAAGCAGGTAGGGAAGGGCCGGGACTTCATTCTGCGGCAGGCGCCAGCGCCCGGCCGCCAAGGCGCGCCGCGCCAGCAGACCGGGGACGAGGCAGGCCATCAACGTCACGGCCGCGCTTTGCGGCAGGAAGTCGAAGGCATATCCGCCCCAGCCGGGCACCGGAACATCGTTTAGGCCACCGAACAGGCCATAGAAGAACAGTGCGCCGATCGCGGCGTTTATGACAGCGCTGACTATTGCCTCTCTAGCAATATAGGTGGCGATCGCCGCACGCTGTTCCATCCCGGCCGTCACGCCGGGTGTCCGCCTAGCGTTTCGGCGAACCAGTCGGAAATCAGGTCGCGACCATAGGCCATATTGTCCGCGCCGACATGTTCCACGCCACCTTCACGATCGGTGAAGATCACTTTTTCGCGACGGGGACTGTTGACCAGTTGGTCGTAGAGATGATCGGCATAGACCGGGCTGATCTGCCGGTCGTTGGCCCCGTGGGTGACGAGGAAGGGCACCTTGATCCGGTCGATATGGCCGTTCAGGTTCATGGCCTCTGATCGGGCGAGGAAATCATCCTGATCCTTCGCGCCGAACGCCCAATGGACATGCGCCCAATAATGGGGGACCGGATTCTCGCCCTCACGCGCCATGCGCTTGTCCTGCACCTCGCGCCAATTATGGTTCGCGCCCCATACTGCGCCGCTGGCGAAGCGCGGTTCGTAGGCGACGGCGCGTGGTGCGAAATGGCCGCCCAGCGAAATGCCAGTCATGCCGATGCGCGCGGCATCGACTTCGGGCTGTTGCTCCAGCCAGTCGACCGCCTTGCTTGCCCAGCTTTCGCTATGCGGATCGACAGGAATATCCTGAAGCCGCAGCGCCTCGCCCGATCCCGGCTGATCGACGCACAGGGTCGATATCCCGCGCCGCGCGAGTTCCTGCGGCAACCGCGTCCAGTACAGCAACTCTTTGCAGCTATCGAGGCCGTTACAAAAGACCACCACGGGTTTGCGACCATCGCCCGGCGCGCGGGTGAAGAGCGCGGGCATGGTGCCGCTATCAAGTGGGATTTCGACACGCTCGCGGTTCAGCCTGCCCAGTTGCGTGGACCTGTCGAAGGCGGCGCGCGCCTTGGTATAGGTGTCCTTACGCCCCGGTGCGCCGTGGCCCTGCATCCGCTCGGCAGTGAACAGGTAGAGCGACGCCCGTTCCAGCTTGTTGGAAGCGGAGAAGGTGCGACCCTTGTCTTCATCCTCGGCGGCCAGTTCCAGCAGCTTGTCGCCCATCGCCGCCCATGCCTTCATGAACATGGGCGTACCGGCGTCCGTGTCATTGTCGGCGGCATCCTTGATCGGCTGGCACATGTCGACGATCTCGCCGATTTGCCCGCCGCTCTCCATCGCGATCGCGACCGAGAGGTTCCAGATATAGTTGGGGAAGGGTTGGTACAGGGCCATCGCGTTATACCTCCACCGCCTGAAACAGGCCCTTGTCGGCCTGCGGATGCGGCATGGTCTGCGGTCCGCCGACCCCAATGCCCCACTGGTCCATCACTTTGGGGCCGGGCACATGGACTTTGGCCTCATGAGCGTCGAAATCCACATCCTCCAGTTCCGACGTATATTCTACCGCGAACCCTGCGGGTGTGGTGAAGTAGCTGAAGGTGTTGTTGCCCGCCGTGTGGCGGCCCGGCCCCCAGCGGATGTCGGTGCCTTTCTGCTTGAGGCGGTTGATGCCGACCATCATGTCATCGACGCTCAGCATGTCATAGGCGACATGGTTGAGGCAGGGTGGTCCGGGCAGGATGGCGATGCGATGATGCGCCGCATTACAGCGCAGGAAGCACATGAAATCGCCGAGCCAGTCCGAAACCTTGAAGCCCAGCATGTCGCAGAACCATTCGACCATCGCCTTATGATCGGGTGAATGCAGCACGATGTGGCTGATCTTTTGCGGCACGCCGTCCCAGCGCGCGAGTTGTCGCGCATCGCGCCGCGCCACATCGCTCGAAATCTCGAACGGCATGCCATCGGGCGAGAAGAAGCGGAAGCCATAGCCGTCGCCCAGCGTGTCGAGGTCCTTCGGCGCAAAGATGATCCGGCAGCCCGACGCGGCGACCTTGTCATGCAGTGCATCGACGTCGGCGCGGCTGTCCGCCGCTAGCGCGATCACGTCGATCCGCTGTTCTTCCGCCTGCCGCAACCGCACGACATAGCTTTCTTCGTCGCCATCGGCCGCGAAATAGGCCATTCCGTCCTTCTCTCCTGCCTCCACCAGTTTCCACTGGTCAGCGTAGAACGTCTGTTCTGCGGCAAGATCGGACACGGCATAGCCCACATAGCGTATTTCCGTCACTCGGCTCATCATAGCGGCCTCTTTCAAATCGGTTGGGAGACCATCGCAAACATGTCTGCGGTGGCCTTGTGATTGTCGATCGCCGGGCCCTTGCCGATCTGGCCGTGGCAGATGGCCAGCGACTTCTCGACGATGAAGCGGCAGCGCTCGTAACGGCGCTCGCGATAGGCGGCGAAGGCGGTTTCGGGATCGTCCGCCTTGCCCAGTTCTTCGGCGAGGACGATGGCGTCTTCGATCGCCATGCCAGCGCCTTGCCCCAGATGCGGCGTGGTCGCATGGATGGCGTCGCCCAGCAGCACCACGCGGCCCCTCGACCATGGCCCTTCCACGAAAATCGCTTCGAGCGGGCGATAGACGACCGCGTCGTTATCAGTGATCTGCGCGGCCAGAGCCTGAATTTGCGGCGCGGCGTTGGTAAGCTTGGACCGCATCGCTGCGGCCAGTTCTTCTGTAGAGTAGAAGGGGTTGCCCGGCTCCGGGCTGGTGGCGAACAGGTAAATCTGTTCCGCGCTCATGGGGACCAGACCGACACCGATCGGACCATTATAGACATGCAGGGCGTCCAGCCCTTCCGGTCGCGGGAAGTTGTAGCGCCAGACTCCTTGCCCGGTAAATTCCGGCTTTCCAGCTTCGGGCAGGATCATGTCGCGAATCTGGGAATAGGCGCCGTCCGCGCCAACAACTATGGCATAGCGGCCTGCGCCCCCGTCGGAGAAGGCGACGGTAACGCCATCGCCATCATCGTTCAATGTTGCAACGGTGACGCCCAGACGGATTTCCGCACCGAGCGCCTTTGCACTGTCGCCTAGAACCTTTTGCAAGGCGCGGCGGCCGATGCCGACATTGGCGGGCTTGCCCGGAACAAGGGTGGGGGAAGGGATGCGTGCGACCCGGTCGCCGCTGGGAATGTAGATTTCAACGGCGTCGAAGCCACAGGCGGCATCGAGGAAAGTGTCTAGTACGCCAAGTTGGTCCATCGCACGGACCACGTTCGACTGCTGGATGATGCCGACGCCATAGACCGACCATTGGGGATCGCGCTCGATCACCGTCACGACATGCCCTGCACGCAACAAGGCGATGGCGGCGGACAAGCCGCCTATTCCGCCACCGACGATCAATATATTGGCCTTGTCCATAGAGAGGCTGCTTTCCGAAGTATGAAGAGAGGCATTGGACTGAACCGGTCGCGACCCGTGGTCGCGACAGACGCGTTCCTGAAATAATCAGTAAGGGGATGACGCGCGTTGCAGGACCGGCATCGTTACGGGCCACAATCTTCTGTTCACGGCTTCCTTCTCCCATCCATTCTCTGGCGAATGCATGGGGAGTGACATGCTATGGGGAAGCAGTAAAATGGATCAAATATGTGAAAATGCATTGATAGGATTGATTATATATGAGATTGGATCGCTTCGACCTCAATCTGCTGGTCGCGTTCGACGTATTGGTCGAGGAGCGCAACGTCACGCGTGCGGCCAAGCGGCTCAACCTGACCCAATCGGCCATGAGCGCTGCTTTGCGCCGCCTGCGTGATGCGTTCGCCGATGATATTTTGGTACAGCATGGCAAGAAGATGATTCCGACCGCCGCCGCTCTGTCGCTCGCGCCGGAGATTGCCGCGATGGTCGGTGACCTGCGGGCGCTCATCGCGCGGGGCCTGACCTTCAACCCGGCCGAGAGTCAGCGGAGTTTCCGAATCGTCGCGTCGGATTATGTGACGACCGTTCTGATCGGCCCTCTCGTCCAGCATCTGCAACGGATTGCGCCGCACATCCGGCTGGAAATCACCTTGCCGCGTAATGACATTCAGGCGCGGCTGGAAGATGGCGACATCGACCTCATCATTTCGCCCGACCGCTTCCTAGGTGGGCCGCATCCGCGCGTGACCCTGTTCGAGGAACGCTATGTCGTCGTCGGCTGGTCCGGCAATCCGTTATTGCAGAAAGGCCTGACTGAGGATGTCTATCATCAGGCCGGGCATGTCGCGGTTAGCGTATCCCGCGACGGAACCTTCATCGACAATCATCTTCGTGATCATGGCGATCGCCGGCGGATCGAAATCGTCTGCGCCGCTTTTAACCAGGTAGCGTGGCTTCTGCCGGGAACTACCAGACTCGCACTGATGCACGAGCGGTTGGCGACGGTCATGGCAAAGGCTCTCCCATTGCGCATCATGCAGCCGCCCATGGCATTACCTGTGATGTGCGAGATGATGCAATATCATGAAGCGCGCGGAGCGGACCCCGGGCTGTCCTGGCTTCGCCATCAACTTGTCGATGCCGCGCAAAGCGCCGACTAGAAGGCGTGCTGACAACAGGTCAGAATTGGTCAAGCAATGATCAGCGGGAAATATGTGGCGGCTAGACATATTCCGTTCGAGACAGCCATGTCATTCCGCGCCACACCATAGGTAGCTTTGTCCCAATGATCCCAGAGAAAGGACATCGAGACGCCTAGTGATCATTGAAATAAGCCTATGCACCCGTGCCGACTGAATCATTAATTCCATAGATGGTATTGAAGTCATAAAATTCACTGGTTTAATGGTCTACCTCTCAATAGGAAATTGGACATACCAAATCCGTCCATGAACGGCTAGATTGAGGGGATCGACATGCGCTGCGGCGAACGCCTAAAATATTTCGGACAGCCTTACACCGGTGCTATCTTGTCGGCCAAAGCTGTTTTCCTCGCAGGCGCCAGCGCCTGTCTCGTACCTGGAGCAGCAACGGCGCAGGGTGGCGAGGCGGCCGTAGCGCCTGCGCCGCAGGAGACGCCTCAGGCGGCTGAAGCTAGTGGGCAGGATATTATCGTAACCGCTTCCCGCATCGCCCGCAGCGGCTATACCGCGCCGACGCCCACTACGGTCGTTGGTCAGGAGTTTTTAGAGGCGCGCGCCATCACCAATATTGGCGATGCACTCAACAGGGTGCCGGCTTTCCGCGCAGCGGTGTCCCCCAATGCCGGTGGCCTGGGCAATTCGGGCGCATTTTTGGCCGATTTACGTGGTCTGGGATCGACGCGCACTCTCGTACTTCTGGATCGTGCGCGTCTGCCGCAAACGATCGTACCGGGGCTCACCACATCTGCTGGGTCGACCGACCTTAATGTCATTCCGACGGTACTGATCAAAAACAGCGATGTCGTGACGGGGGGGGCGTCGGCGGCTTATGGTTCAGACGCGATCGCCGGCGTCGTCAATTTCCAGATCGACGATCGATTTGTTGGGATCAAGGGATCGGCTCAATATAGCCAGACGCGTTATCATGACGCCAAAAGCAAATTCGCGACCCTCGCCGGTGGCGCCAGTTTTGCCGATGGACGCGGCCATCTGGTCGTGGGCTTCGAATATAATGACGATGGCGGCACGTCGATCTATAACACCAAGCGCGGCTGGGGGCGTGAGGCGTGGAACACGGCGACCCTCGCCAACCGTCCCGCCGGCACCCCCAACAATGTGTTGGGCCCGAACGGCAACTATTATGGCACGGCCAGCAGTGGCGGCCTGATCCTGACGGCAGGTCCGCTGCAAGGTCTCGCTTTTGTTCGCAACAATGCTGGCGCTGTGACCACGACGACATTCAATCGTGGCCTCAGCAACCTTACAGCCAGTCTCGATTTCTTCAGTCCGACGGCACTGGCCGCCAATATCGCCGCAGGCATCAACAATCTCAATCCGCAGCAGCTTCGCCCCGAACAATCACGGTTCAATGCGATGGCCAAGCTGTCATTCGATGTGAACGACAGCCTGAACTTCTTCGTCGTGCCGATGTATTCGAACGTGCGGACCGAGGGCGCGATCATCATTCGGCGTGACGGCGCAGGCGCCGGGCCTGCCCTCAATATCGCGAGAGACAATGTTTATCTGGCGCAAGCGCTCACTCCGGCGCAATTGGCATTGGTGCCAGCGGGCGGGATTTCTCTTGGTTATTCGGGGCAGGACTTCGGACCTAGCCGCCGCATCATCGAGAATGAACTATTCCGCGTCCAGGCCGGGCTGAAGGGCGATCTGGGGGGATCGTGGAAGTGGGATGCATCCTACCTCTATGGCCAGAATATTTCGAGCGTCTCGATCGCAAACACCTTTAACACCGCCAATTTTCGTAACGCGATCGATGCCGTGAACCTGAACGGCCAGATCGTGTGCCGCAATGCTTCTGCGCGTGCCGCCGGATGCGCGCCGATCAATATTCTTGGTTCGCCTGACGTATCGGATGTCGCGCGATCCTATATTCTGGGCACTGCCAGAGGGCGCGGCAAGACCGAACTGAACGATTTTTCCGCGAATATTCAGGGCGAACCCTTCTCGACCTGGGCGGGTCCTGTGTCGATCGGGTTGGGCGCGGAATATCGCAGGGAATCCGTGCAATTGTCGACGGACGCTCTGTCGCAGGTAAATGCATGGTCGACCGGCACCGGCATCACCCTTCCCAAGGTTAGCCAGAACGTCAAGGAAGCCTATGTAGAGACTATCGTTCCGCTTGCGCAGGACATGGCCATTGCTCGCAAGATCGAGTTTAATGGGGCAGCGCGCATCACGGACTACAGCACGTCGGGGCGCGTTGTTACCTGGAAGGCCGGACTGACATGGGAAGTCGTGGAGGGGCTGATGTTCCGCACCACCCGGTCGCGCGACATCCGGGCCCCAAACCTGATCGAGTTGTTCACGCCGCAAACGCAGTCGCTGCCTTTGCCTGCCGATCCGCGCCCGGGTCTTCCACGTCCCAGCAACAGCGCCGGTTTCGTCGTGGGCGGCAATCGCGACCTGACGCCGGAAAAATCGATCACTCAGACCATCGGCGTCAGTTGGCAACCCGGCTTCGCACGCGCCCTGCGCCTGTCGGCTGACTATTATAATATTGGCATCAAGGACGCGATCACCTCGTCCAGTCCGCAAAATGTCGTGAACAACTGCTTTCTGGCTGGCACATATACGGGCAATGACTGGTGTTCGCTCCTGAATTTCGCGAATAACGATCCGGTGTCGGGAGAATTGATCGGCGCACGGGGCATCACCGCAAATGTTGCCCAGTTCAGGACGAAGGGTTTCGATTTTCAGGCCACCTATTCCCAACCGCTGGAGGATATCGGTCTGGCTGGAAAGCTGACCGCGAATATGTTGGCCACGCATGTCCTGACGTTCAAATCGTCCGTTGACGTATCGACCCTCTTCCCGAACGGCATCGACCGTGCCGGTCAGACGGGTGCGCAATTCAATGGGCCGGCGGGATTGCCGAAATGGCTGGTCAACTTCACGCTGGATTATGAGCTGGGTGGTTTCGGATTGAACGCCAACGCACGATGGGTTTCGGCGTCGTATCAGAATAACGGCCTTTTCGGTCCCGATCAGGACGGATATAATCCGGTGCTCACGACCAGCATCACTGACAACAATATCCCAGCAGTCGCGTATCTCGATCTTGGGCTCCGCTACGCTTTTGGGTCCAACAAGCAATTCACCGTCTATTTCAACGTCGATAATGTCTTCGACAAGGACCCGCCGCTGCCCGCCAATGGCAGCGCCTATTACGACCTGATGGGCCGCACCTATAAGGGAGGCGTGCGCTTCAACTTCTGAACTGTCTTGGCGGCGGCGACCCTTTCGGGCGCCGCCGCTTTCTAGCCGGTTTTACTCGATGATCTACGTGAACAGGGCGCCATGAAGACATTCATACTGATTTCCCTAGGGCTATTCGGTCTTGGCGCGCTGTCCTTACCCGTGCAGGCGGCTCCTGCCACACCGCATGCCGTGATCGATACGGGCGAGGTGGAGGGGGTAAACCTGCCTGCCGGCGCGCAGGCCTATCTCGGCATTCCTTACGCGACGCCCCCGGTGCGCGACCTGCGCTGGCGTGAACCGCAAGCGCCCCGGAAATGGAGCGGCGTCTTCCACGCGGATCGCTACGCGCCGCAATGCGTCCAGCCTCAGCGTGGCATTTTGACCAATAGCTACTCCGGCGCAGAAATTACCAGCGAAGACTGTTTGTATCTCAACATATGGACCGGTGCATCGCTCAGGAAAGCGCCCGTGATCGTCTATATCCATGGCGGCGCTTTCTTTATCGGTTCGTCGTCCATGCCCTTGTACGGTGGCGAGGCAGTGAGCCGCGAGGGAGCCGTCTTCGTCAATTTCAATTACCGGCTCGGGACGCTGGGCTTTCTTGCGCACCCCGACCTTTCGAAAGAGTCGCCGCACGGCACATCGGGCAATTATGCTCTTCTCGATCAGGTCGCGGCCCTGCAATGGATCAAGCGCAACATTGCCCGCTTCGGCGGCGATCCCGATAATGTCACGATTGCCGGTCAATCGGCTGGATCCATGTCTGTCGGCCTCTTGCAAGCATCTCCGCTGGCGCGGGGGTTGTTCCATCGCGCGGTCGGGATGAGCGGCTCCGCTCTGGAAGGTCCGAGCGTCATACCTCCCAAAGCAGCGGCCGAGCAGGAAGGGTTGAAGCTTCAGACGGTGCTGCGTGCGAAATCTCTGGCCGAACTCCGCGCCATGCCGGCCGACCGCCTTGCGCCGCCCCGTTCCGCCGACGGGCCAAAAATCGGTCCCATCGTCGATGGCTATCTTCTTACGAAGCCTCTGGATCAGATTTTCGCGCGATCCGAACAAAATGACGTGCCGCTGCTGTTAGGCTTCACCCATGATGAATCCTTTGGCGGATTGGGACCGGTGTCCGATCTTGCAGATTATCGGGCAAAGGCGGCAGCGAAATTTGGCGACCATGCCTCCGCCTTCCTTACGCTCTATCCCGCATCCGACGATGCGCAGGCACGCGAGCAGGCGCGCCTTGCCGACAGGGACGGCACGATGGTGATTGGGATGGACGCCTGGGCAAGGATGCAGGCGGCGCATGGCAGGGCGCCGTTGTTCACATATGAATTCTCACGCCAGCCCGCCTTCGCGCCGAGCCTTGTCCTGACCGACATGAATCCGGCAACGGCCGGAGCCTATCATACGTCGGAGGTTCCCCTCTGGCTCGGCACGCTGGACAGCTTCAACCGCTTTCGGCATGCCCGCGACTGGACGGCTGCGGATCATGCATTCAGCCTAGCGATGACGCGATCGCTCGTCGCCTTCGCGCGTACTGGCAATCCGTCTACCCGGGACATGGCCTGGCCTGCTTATGATCCATCCAGCCGTCAGCTATTGGAATTGGGAAAAACGGCGCAGATCGGTCGCTGGCCGAACAGGCTGAAACTCGATTTCTTCCGGTCGCTGATCAAAGCGGAGCCGACAGCCGCTGCCGTGCGGGAATGAATGCGCAAAAGGTGCAGGGCTGCACCCATGCATCTTGCCGATCCGCTACGCGGCCTTTGAGGCGGCCTAGCGGGTCGGAATTCACCGCTGCGACGGATTGACAAATCAGACCATTGTCTTGACTGTGGTCATACCATTTTAATGACAGTATCACGCAGGAGAGTTTTGTGCGCACCAGCCCTATGATCGTCGCGTCGTCCGTGCTCCTGTCTGTGGCATGTGCGCCTTCCCTCGCACTGGCGCAATCTGCTGCCGTTTCCAGCGTAGCGGCGGGGCGGCATGACGCCATGCTCTCGTCCGGCTGGATGTTTCAACTCGGCGATGAGGCCCAGCCGCCTGCGCAAGGCGCCGGCTGGCAACCGGTCGAGGTGCCCCATAGTTGGAATCGCATCGGCACCTATGCGGCGGGAAGCCCCGCCGCAGCGACCCTCAACCGGAAAGTCGATCAGACGCGAGGCACCGGCTGGTATCGCCTGACGCTTCCGGCCAATGCGATCAGCGGGACGCAGCGGCTATGGCTGGAATTCGGTGCGGCCAGCCGAACCGCAGAGGTCTGGCTGAACGGCAAAAAGCTTGGCGATCATGCAGGCGGATTTTCGCGTTTCCGTTTCGACGCGACCGACGCCTACCAGCCGGGCAAGGACAATGTCCTGCTGGTCAAGGTCGATAATCGATCGCCGGACGATGCCGGGGTTCAGCCCACGTTGCCGCTTGCGGGCGACTTCTTCGTACATGGCGGCCTCTATCGCCCGGTGAAGATGGTCGTCACCCAGCCAGCGCATTTCGCCATGCTCGACCATGGCGGCAGCGGTGTCTATGCGCATACACGCGCCATCGACAGCGGTCGCGCCACCATATCTGTGCTCGGTCGCTTCAATAATGACGCGGCCCGGCCGCTCCGTGGCCAGATGCTGATCCGCTTTCTCGACAAGGATGGGCGTGAAGTCGCGCGTCAGGCCAGCCCGGTGCAGATCGCCGCCAGTGGTGCGGCCGAAGCGCGCGCTGAACTCGCCATCGACAACGCCCATCTGTGGCAGGGGACAGCGGACCCCTATCTTTACACGATGGTGGCCGAATTGCGCGACGCCAAGGGGGCGGTGCTCGACAGCGTCAGCCAGTTCTACGGCGTGCGTACTATGGCGCTGGATGTCGATCGCGGCTTCATTCTGAACGGCAAGCCTTATCCCCTCCATGGCGTTGGCCTGCATCAGGACATCGGCGCGAACGGATGGGCGCTGACCGACGCCGACATCAAATCGATGGTGGCGACGATCAGGGAAATGGGCGCGAACACGATCCGGCTTACCCATTATCAGCATGGCCCGGTGGTGCATGATCTGGCGGATCGGCTTGGCCTCGTCCTGTGGGACGAGATTCCGCTCGTTTCAGCATGGACGCTGAAGTCGGAGGAGAAGGAAGCGCCCAAGGCCGTGGCCGATAATGCCCGCCAGCAACTGGTCGAAATGATCCGGCAGAATTACAATCATCCGTCCGTCGCCGTATGGAGCATTGCGAACGAGGTCGATTTCGGCCCCAATCGGCCGGGTTTCATCGGCAAGCAGGTGGAGCAGGTGCCGGACCCGCGCGGGCTGCTGACCGATCTTAACGCACTCGCCAAGGCGGAAGATCCGACCCGTCCCACCGCGCTCGCCAATTGTTGCGAGGACAGGGGGATGGACGGCGTGCCGGATGTGTCGGGCATCACCGATGCACTGGGTATCAACCGCTATATGGGCTGGTATTATGGCAAGGCTGAGGATTTCTCCGCCGTTCTGGACAGCCAGCACCGCAAACATGCCACGCAGCCGCTGGCCCTGACCGAATATGGCGGCGGCGGCGCCACGTCGCAGCATACGGACAATCCGTTGGGCGGCCCGATCAATCCGTCCGGCGGGGATCAGCCCGAGGAGTATCAGGCATGGTTGCACGAACAGATCTGGCCGCAGATCAGCGGCAAGTCTTATCTCTGGGGCAGCTGGCTATGGAACAGCTTCGATTTCGCGACGATGGTCCGCAAGGAAGGCGATTCGATCGACATCAACACTAAGGGGCTGGCCACTTATGATGGCGCGATCCGCAAGGATGCCTGGTGGTATTATCGGGTGAACTGGTCGAAGGCCCCGGCGGTGCAGATGGCAGGCAAGCGCTATGTCGACCGTGCCTATGGCATCACGGACATCAAGATATACAGCAATGCGCCTGAAACCGAATTGCTGCTCAACGGCAAGTCGATTGGCACGATGCGAGGCTGCGCCTTTGCCACCTGCGTCTGGCCGGGCGTTCGTTTGTCGGCGGGATCGAACCATGTCGAAGTGAGGGCGCGCTTCGCCGATGGCGTTCGCACGGATGCGGTCGACTGGACGCTGAATGCTGATACTGCCAATGCCTTCCGTATCGACAGCGGCGCGATCCTCGCCGCCAAGGCTGGCCTGCGCTATGGTTCGGATGCCTTTTTCGAAGGTGGCGCGGCCGGAACCACGGACACGCGCAAGAGCCGCTGGAGCCCGATCCAGCCTGCAAAGATCGAGGGGACGGCGGATCGCGATCTGCTGGCGTCATTCCGGTCGGGCGATTTCCGCTATCATATTCCGGCCAAGCCGGGCCGTTACACCGTCATTCTTCACTTCGTCGAACCGGCACTGGAAAAGGGCAAGCGGTTGTTCGACGTGACGGTCAATGGCAAGACGGCGCTTGCCGGACTGGACGTGGCCGCCGCCGCAGGCGGAACGCTTAAGGCAATCGAGCGGCGCGTATCGGCAACTGCCGGAGCCGAGGGCATCGTCCTAGCCTTCAAGCCCAGGGTCGGCGAAGCGGTCGTGTCAGCGATCGAGGTGGTTCCCACCGATAAGGCGCGCTGACCATGGCGGGCGAACGGAAAAGGCCGATCCGTCACTTGCGCTGGTGGATTATCAGTCTGGTGACGATCGGCACCGTTCTCAACTATCTCGCGCGCTCCACGCTGTCGGTGGCGGCTCCCACGCTCAAGGATGAGCTGGGAATGGACACCGAAAGCTACAGCTATGTCGTGCTGACGTTTCAGCTCGCTTATACCGTCATGCAGACAGTGGCGGGCGCGGTGCTCGACTTGCTTGGGACGCGGCTGGGTTTTTTTCTGTTCGCGGTCGGATGGGCGCTCGCCAATATGGCGCATGGCCTCGCCTCGACATGGCAAGGGCTGGCTTTCTTTCGCGGCCTGCTCGGCGCGACCGAGGCAGCGGCAATCCCCGCTGGAGCCAAATCTGTGTCGGAATGGTTCCCGGCGCGCGAACGGCCGCTGGCGACCAGCGCGTTCCAGATGGGCACCAGCGTCGGCGCGATCGCCGCGCCCCCCATCGTCGTCTTTTGCATCCTGACTTGGGGGTGGGAATCGGCTTTCCTCGTCACGGGTGCGCTCAGCTTGCTTTGGGCGGTCCTGTGGTGGTTCGGTTATGAGACGCCTGCCCGGCACCAGCGCCTGAGCGACGCCGAGCGCGGGCTGATCGCAGCAGGGCAAAGCGGGGCTGAGGAATCGGGCAGGCCATCGACCCGCAAGGAGGTTCTGAAGTCTCGCGGCTTCTGGGCGATCGCGATTCCGCGCTTTTTCGCCGAACCGGCGTGGCAGACCTTCAATTTCTTCATCCCGCTCTATCTGGTCGCGGTCTGGAAGCTGGATCTCAAGAGCATCGCCCTGTGGGCGTGGATGCCGTTTCTGGCGGCGGACCTTGGATCGCTGGCCGCTGGCCTGTTGCCGCCCTGGCTCATGCGCCGCGGCGCGAGCGTGCTGGGATCGCGTAAGATCACCATGTCGATCGGTGCGGTCTGCATGATCGGCCCGGCCTGCATCGGCCTTGCCGGGTCGCCGGGTCTTGCCATCGGGCTGTTCTGCGTGGGCGGCTTTGCGCATCAGATGCTGAACGGCGCGCTCATCACCCTATGCTCGGACGTGTTCGACAGCCGCATGGTCGGCACCGCCAGCGGCATGGCGGGCACCGCCGCGTGGATCGGCGGCATGCTCTTTACGCTCGCGATCGGGCAGAGCGCCGATGCTTTCGGCTATGCGCCGCTCTTCGTGATGCTGGGTGCGCTCGACCTGATCGGTATGGCGATGTTGTGGTTCCTGCTGCGGGGCAGGAAAGCCAAAGCGGCCTGACGCGCTCGCTTGCCCGTGCTTCAGGCGCGGGCAAGCGCCGCCATCAGTTGCTCCATGGACATGGCGTTCGCGGTCCAAAAAGCGGCAAACAGGCCATCCGCGCCGAACAGCGCCCGTGCGAAAGCGGCGTCATCCTGTTGCGCCAGTGGCGTCAATCGATCGGCTATCGGGTCTTCGACCGGTCCCCAAACCGGCACATTGTCCCCGCGCAGATGTGCGCGCCATGCGGCGAGCGCCGCCAGAATCGCTGGACAGGCCTTGTCCTTCTGCTGGTGATGAGCCAGCGTTTCCAGCCAGCGTTGGGGAATCTTCTGGCTACCGTCCATCGCGATCTGGATCAGGCGATGGTTGAGCGCCGGATTGGCGAAGCGATCCAACAGAGCGTCGGCATAGGCGGACAAATCCTGATCGCTCGCCGCAATGATGCTAGGCAGGGCCTCGTCCCGCATCAGCGCTTCGACGACGGGGCGGATGGCGGGATCTGCCACCGCTTCATGGACGAAGCCATGCCCGCGTGCGAGGCCGAGATAGGCCAGCGCGGAATGCGCGCCATTCAGCATGCGCAGCTTGGCCATTTCATAGGGCGCGACATCGGCGACCAGTTCCGCGCCGACCTGATCCCAGGCGGGGCGGGGGCCCGCGAACCGATCCTCGATCACCCACTGGCTGAACGGTTCGGTGACGACCGCGCCTTCGTCCGTCTGGCCAAGCGCCAGGGCGGCTGCCGTCCGGTCTTGGGCTGTGGTCGCGGGGACGATACGGTCCACCATGGCGCAGGGGAAGCGGCATTGCGCGGCGATCCATTGCGCCAGATCGGGGTCGCGCGCGGCGACGAAGTCGACCAGCAACGCTTCAAGCTGACGCCCGTTATTGGCGAGATTGTCGCATGACAGCAGCGTCAATCCGGGCAGGCCCTTTTGCGCCCGCACCTTCAACCCGGCCTCCAGCAGGGGATAGATGCTGCCCGACTCCGCTGCGGTCCGATCGATCGAACCGTCGGCGGTCCGGCAATAGCCCTTTTCCGTTACAGTAAAGGTCAGGATGTGCGTGTGTGGGCTGGCGATCGCAGCGATCACCGCATCAGGCTCCCGGCTGGCGACCAGCACGGTTTGCACCGACTGAAGGACTTCGACCGACCTGCTCTGCGCGCTGCAAGTGGTGATGCTATACAGCCCGTCCTGCGGGTTAAGCTGGTCGGCCACGCTGGCCGATCGCATCGACACGCCCGTAATCGTCCAGGCCATGCCGTCGATTACTGCCGCCCGGTCGGTGTACCAGGCTTGATGCGCGCGGTGAAACGCGCCGATGCCGAAATGCACGATAGCTGGCGCCTGCGCTTCCCGCGGATGATCCGCGCGGCCGATCTGCGACGGCAGCAGCGACAGCGTCGCGGCCGACAGTCGGTGCGGCGCGTTCACAGCCGGTACGCCTTTTTGGCCAGCCGATAGGTCAGATCATGCGCCAGTTCGGCCGCCTCCCAGTCCGCGATCCGATGTTCGGCCACCAATTGGGCGAGAAAACCGCAATCGATCCGGCGGGCGACATCGTGCCGCGCCGGAATGGACAGGAAAGCGCGGGTATCGTCGTTGAAGCCGACCGTGTTGTAGAAGCCCGCTGTTTCCGTCGTCATATGGCGGAACCGGCGCATGCCTTCCGGACTGTCATGGAACCACCAGGCTGGCCCCAGCTTGAGCGAGGGATAATGACCCGCCAGCGGCGCCAGTTCGCGGGCATATACGCTTTCGTCCAAAGTGAAGAGGATGATGGACAGGTCGCGCTCATTACCGAAGCGGTCGAGCAAAGGTTTGAGATTATTGACGAATTCCGTGCGCATCGGAATGTCTGCGCCCTTGTCGCGGCCGAAGCGCAGAAACAGGCTGGCGTTATGGTTACGGAACGATCCAGGGTGGATCTGCATGACCAGCCCGTCGTCCACGCTCATGGCGGCCATCTCCGTCAGCATTTGCGCGCGGAACAGTTCGGCATCCTGAGGAGCGAAGGCCCCTGCGGAGATTTTGGCGAACAGCGCAGCGGCCTCGTGCGGATCGAGATCGGCGGTGCGGGGCGTGGGATGCCCGTGATCGGTGGACGTCGCGCCCATCGCCTTGAAGAAGGCGCGGCGTTGGCGATGGGCCGCGAGATAGCCATGCCAGCTGAGACAATCCTCTCCAGTAAGCTCGCTCAGCCGGCCAAGATTGGCGGCGAAGCCTTCAAATTCGGGGTCGACCACCGGGTCGGGGCGATAGGCGGTGATCACTTTGCCCTGCCAGCCACCCGTCTTTCCATTTTCGGCGCGAATGGCGGCATGATGCTCCAGCGTGTCGAGCGGGCTTTCTGTCGTGGCGATCAGCTCGATACGGTAACGATCGAACAGGGCACGGGGGCGGAATCCGTCGGACGCGAGCATTTCGGTGATCGTGTCATAATAGAGATCGCTGGTCCCGGCGTCGAGCTGGATGCCCATGCCGAATACCTCCGCGAACACCCAGTCGAGCCACATGCGCGACGGCGTGCCCCGGAACAGGTGATAATGGTCGGCGAGGATGCGCCACGCTTCGCGCGGGTCAGCGTCGGGATTGCCGATGCCGAGCGACTCCAGAGGAATGCCCTGGGAATAGAGCATACGGAACAGATAATGATCGGGCTTCAACAGCAGGGCGGAAGCGTCTCCGAAGGGTTCGTTCTTAGCGAACCATGCCGGATCGGTGTGGCCATGCGGACTGACGATGGGCAACGCGGCGATACCTTCATACAGGCTCCGCGCGATGGCCCGGATGGCAGGATCGCTCGGGAACAGCCGGTCAGGATGTAACTCCAGCGCATGGTTCTTCATCGAAATTCCCCGTTCCATTCTGCATGCCCAATGCCCGCATTCCAAAACCGGGCGGTAAAGACATATGGTCTATTGCTATAAATAGGTAAAGCCAATATTGGGATAATGGTTAGGGCAGAATGTCCATGGGTCATGTAGGAGGGCATATATGAAGATCGCATCGGCAAAGGTCATCGTGACCTGTCCAGGCCGCAATTTCGTCACGCTCAAGATCATGACGGATCAGGGTGTTTATGGCATCGGCGACGCCACCATGAACGGGCGCGAAAAGGCTGTTGTCGCGTATCTTGAGGACCATGTGCTTCCCTGCCTGATCGGCATGGATCCGCGCCGGATCGAGGATATCTGGCAATATCTGTATCGGGGCGCCTATTGGCGGCGCGGTCCTGTCACCATGCGCGCTATCGCCGCAGTCGACGTCGCGCTGTGGGACATCAAGGCCAAGATGGCGAACATGCCGCTTTATCAGTTGCTGGGCGGGCGCAGCCGGGACGGTGTGATGGTCTATGGTCATGCCAATGGCAGCGACATCGCTGAAACTGTGGACGCTGTGGGCCAGTATATCGACTTGGGCTATAAGGCTATCCGCGCGCAGACCGGTGTTCCTGGGATCAAGGATGCCTATGGCGTCGGCCGGGGCAAGCTTTTCTACGAACCGGCCGACGCGGCGCTGCCGTCCGTCACCGGGTGGGACACGCGCAAGGCGCTCAACTATGTGCCAAAGATGTTCGACAAGCTGCGCGAAACCTATGGTTTTGACTATCATCTGCTGCATGACGGCCATCACCGCTACACGCCGCAGGAAGCCGCCAATCTGGGCAAGATGCTGGAACCCTATCAATTGTTCTGGCTGGAAGACGTCACCCCGGCCGAAAATCAGGAAGCGTTCAAGCTGATCCGTCAGCATACGGTGACGCCGCTGGCCGTGGGCGAAATCTTCAACACGATCTGGGACGCCAAGGATCTGATCCAGAACCAGTTGATCGACTATATCCGCTGCACCATCGTCAGTGCAGGCGGCGTCACCCATCTGCGCCGCATCGCCGATCTGGCGAGCCTCTATCAGATTCGCACCGGCAGCCATGGCGCAACCGACCTGTCCCCGGTGACGATGGGCACGGCGCTGCATTTCGACACTTGGGTGCCCAATTTCGGTATTCAGGAATATATGCGGCATACAGAAGAAACCGACGCTGTCTTCCCGCACGATTACAGCTTTGAGAAGGGTGAGTTGTTCTGTGGTGAGACGCCGGGTCATGGCGTCGATATCTGCGAGACGCTGGCCGCCAAATATCCCTACCAGCCCGCCTATCTGCCGGTGGCGCGACTTGAAGATGGCACCATGTGGAACTGGTGATATAGGTTTCTGTAGGCGGGGCGGCCCGACCACCGATCGGCCTGACCCTGTCCCCGTTCTGCCAGCGGCCAGAATGACAGATCCGGCATTTCATCGGCCGGTGTTAACCCCGGCCGATGAAGCAAATTCGGCTGGCGTCATGAACACCAGGGATGTGTGAGGTCGGGTCTCGTTGAAATCCTTCCGCCACGCTTCGATCCTGCTCTTGGCGTCGTCCAAAGACAAGAACCAGTGTGTGTTCAGCATTCATCGCGCAGCCGACCGTTGAAGCTTTCCACGAAGGCCTCGTTCGGCGGCTATAATCTGGCGACCGGTAACGGCACCGTCACGATCGCCATGACACGGGGCAATGATTACAAGACGCGCATCTATCGCGGCGACCTGTCGGGCACATTCGGTACCGGCCCCATCGAACATAATGTCCTAATCGGCGTCGCCTACAGTACCCGCGACGACTATGCACTGCGCGACGGCGCGGCGCGCTTCACGGTGCGTTACACCATGGTGGGTGATGGATCGGTCGGCGTGGACAGCAGCTTCACCCCCCTGAAACAGGATCTGCCGCCGCCCTTCCGCATCGGGCTGGCGTTCGATCTGCCGACCGACCTCGACATGGTGGAATGGTATGGACGCGGCCCGCATGAAAGCTATGTCGACCGCAAGACGTCCGCCCCGATCGGGCTGTGGCGCGGCAAGCTGGCAGCGCAGAACCATGATTATATCCGGCCGCAGGAAACCGGGAACAAGGTCGATGTCCGCTGGATGGAGCTGTCGGGCGGCGGCCATGGGCTGCGCGTGCAGGGCGACCAGGCGCTGATGATGAACGCGCTGGCCTTCCCCTATGCGGACCTCGACCGACGCAAGCCGGGAACATGGAAGTCCAGCGACATAAAGCCGCACGACCATGGCACCTTGCTGATCGACGCAGCGCAATGGGGCATTGGCGGCGACACGGCCTGGAGCGAATTCGGGAAACCCATGGCACTCTATCGCACGAGCAGCACCGAAACCCGGTTCAAGGTCCGGTTGACTCCATTTTCCGGGCTGGGCACGACACCGGAAAAGGCTCTGCCGGCGCAGGCAACGGGCGAGGAATAAGATAGGGCAGGGGGTAGGGGCGCGCGCAGGAAATCAGTGCCCGCCTCTCCCCTTCGACGATGCGCTATCCGGAAAAACCGCGCAGAAATATTGTCATGAAATCCCCAGTCCGCGTTTCAGCGCCAGGACTTTCGCCTCGTTGAACTGTTTCGCGATCAGGCTGTCGGGCGTGAGAACATCGAATCCATGGAATGCGCCGGGAAGCACCAGCAGCTCCACCGGCACCCCCGCATCGCCCAGGCGGCGCGCATATTCGACATCCTCATCGAAGAACAAATCTATGGACCCCACGCCGATGAAAGCCGGGGCCAGACCTTTGAAATTCTGCAAGCGGGCGGGAACCGCTCCCTTCGGCGCGGTGGAACCGCCGGGTTCTACGCCAAGGAAGGATTTCCAGCCGAACCTGTTGCTATATGGGGTCCAGATCAATGTGCCCTGATGCCTGGCGACGGGGCGGCTGGTGCCCGTGCGATCATCCAGCATCGGATAGATCAGGCACTGGAAAGCGATCGGGATCTCGCCACGATCGCGCGCCGCGATGGCCAGCAGGGCGGCGTGACCCCCGCCCGCGCTTTCACCGACCAGAGCGATCCGGGCGGGTTCCGCGCCCACTTCGTCGGCATGGTCGTACAGCCATTTCAGACCCGCATAATTATCCTCCAGCGATCCGGCGTAGGTTGTTTCCGGGGCAAGCCGATATTCGACCGTGATGGCCGTGCAATCCAGCGCAAGGCATAGTTTCTGAAGCTCTGCTATCGATGCTTCCGCCGATCCGATGATGAAGCCGCCGCCGTGCGTATGCAGCAACGCAGGGCGCTTCTGGCCGGGCTTTGCGTTCAGAATATAGATGGTGACGTCGGGTTGCCCCTTCGATCCGGGGATGATGCGCTTCTGGACCGGGACCGTCACGGGGATCGGTGAGACGGGTGGTGGCGTCTTGCGGGCGATGGCCAGATTGTCAGGGCCAATGGGAGGATAGCCGGCGCCATCCAGCATCCGCGCTGCGAAGGGCCGAAGTTCCGGCGTGACCGTTTCCAGAATGAACGCGCGATCGGCGGCGGATGTAGCCGCCAGCAGGGATGTCGGGCGAGCCAGAGGCGCAAGCATGGCTGCCATCATGACGCTCCTGATCGTGTCGCGGCGGGTGATATGCATGGGCACCTCTCAGCTTGTCATGGTGGATGACTGTCCCGACGCGCGTTTCCAGAGCCATCGGCGCATGGCGATGCCGGCCCGGTCGGACGCGAGGGATATTTCGAACATATCATCTGCGCAAGTCGCGGAAACCAGACGCTCTATCGCGGTCAGCGCCTCGACATCTTCAGTAAATGCGGCGGTAAGCTGCCCGTGCATCTAGGTAAAACACAAAGGAAAGCGGGCCGTTCACGGCCTCAAGGCCCACGTTGGCGCCGATGCCGATACCGCGTTGGTCGAGGAAGTGTCGATTACATCGGCCAATATCAATGACGGCAAAGCAGGTCCCGATGCCTTGCCCGACAATCCCGGTGAGGTGTTTGCCGACAGCGCCTATCGCGGCAATCACTTTTGTGGTGCCGTGCTGGCAAAGGGCGGCATTCCCCGGATCGTCGCCACCGGCATGTGGGGCCGCGACGAAGCTGAAACGCTCCGTAAGCTGCATGAATGGAATCAACCGATCCATCGGGTGCGCGCCCGCGTCGAGAAGATTTTCGGGACATGGAAGCGATGCTACGGCCTGCGCCGAATGCGATGGCGAGGTCTCGCCAAAGGCTCTCCTGAGCGTAGTCGAAGGGCCGCCGTCCAAGTCCGCCTCACCGCCATTGCCTACAACCTCAAGCGCACGATGAATATTCTTTCCGTTCCAGCATGATATGTAAGCGCCGACGGAAGGCGGTGTTGACGCGGCCTGTCAGGCTTTGCGGCGTGTCCGCGGCGCCCATTTTTTCGCGAGCGCTTCCAGCCTTGCCTCGATCAGGGGGATATCGGGCTGGGCGTTGGGATCATGGTCGTCGCCAAAGTCGTAGAGATATCGGAAGGTCCTGCGCCTCGTATCCGCCAGGACCTGGGCGAGAGTGGCCTTACGGGCGTCGAGCGGCCCGTCGAAGCCATATTCAGGATCAGGGATGCCGAAGCCGGTCTGCCCGAAGCGCATTTCCCACAGATGAGAGTCCGTCCACGAGAAGGCGGTCTGGATGACGGTGTGCAGACGGTCGAGGCGGATATTGAGCGGCACCTCCAGCGTTCGGCTCACGGCCGGTGTCACATCGTCCAGCGTAATCTTCATCCGCACGATAGTGCTGTTGCTCACGTAGCCTTCTCCAGATCGCTGCTCAGCTTTGATGCCTGTCATCTCCAGGGTAAAAAGTCATCGATCTGATTGATCGGGTAGTTGCCGATGCGCTCGATGACGTCGGTGAACCACGCCTCGGGCTCGACGCCGTTGAGCCGGCATGTGCCGGCCAGGGAGTAGAAGAGCGCCGCCGCTTGTCCCCCTTTCATGGAGCCGACGAACATCCAGTTCCGACGCCCGAGCGCGACCCCGCGCAGGGCGTTTTCCACAAGATTGTTGCTGATCTCGAGCCGACCGTCGTCGCAGTAGCGGATCATGGCCTGCCAGCGGTTGAGCGGATAGCGACACGCACGCGCCAGATTGCTGTCGGAAGACAGGCCTCGGTTCTGTGTTTCGAGCCAGACGCGCAAAGCCTCCAGCTTCGGCACCGCCTTGATCTGGCGGATGCGTTTCCGCTCATCGGGTGGCGCACCCTTGATATCGCGCTCGATGGCGAAGAGTTCGGCGATCCGCACGACCGCCTCCGCCGCGATCGGTGACGGGCTTTTTTCCAGTATGTCGGTAAATTTCCTGCGCGCGTGGCTCCAGCATCCTACTTCGACGATGTCCCTGGGCGCCTTGGTTTTGGGGGCGCGGTAAAGCGCGTTATAGCCCGCAAAACCGTCCGCCTGGAGATACCCCTGATAGCCGGCGAGATGTTCTGCCGGATGCGCTCCGCCACGATCGGCGCTGAAGCGGAAGGCTACGGCAGGCGGGCTCATGTCACCGCTTGAACGATCATCGCGCAGATACACCCAGAAGTGCCCGGTCCGGCTGCCGTCACCATTGCCCAAAAACGTGACCGGCGTGTCGTCCCCATGGATTTTGGCGGCTTTCCGGATATAGGCGAACAACCGCTCGCCCAGCGGCGCCAGCAGCCCCGCCAGTTTTCGCGCCCAGCGGCTCATCGCATCCCGATCAATGTGAAGCCCAACGCGGTGGAAGATTACCGACTGCCGGTGCCAGGGCTGGTGATCGACAAAGCGATTGACGACGAGGTGGGCCAGCAGGGCGCTGCTCGCCATCACCTTGGGCAGCGGCAGATCGACAGCGGGCGCTTGTCGGATCTGTTCGCAGGATCGGCACGCCAGCCTGGGCCGGACATGGCGGATGACGCGGAAGCGTGCAGGGACATAGTCGAGAACCTCAGTGACGGCCTCGTCGATCTGCACTGACGGTCCATTACAACCGGCACTGCACGGGCCGGGCTGATGATCAACGGTCTGACGCGAGAAGTGTGCGGGAAGCGGAACGCGGCCGCCGGATTTGCGGGCCGATTTCATCACGGGCGGCGCCGACACCTCATCGTTTGCCGGTTCCGGGGCTTCGACCTCCTCGAACATCAGCCGCAGCTGGGCGATATCCATTTTCTTGGAGCTGCGGCCGAACTGGACGCGCAGCAGCCGCGCGACACGATGCTCGAGCTTTTCGATCCGCAAGGTCTGGGCTTTGACGGTGGCTTGCGCCGCCGTCAGTTCGGCCCGCTCCTGCTCCATGACATCGGCCATTTCCAGGAGCATTTTCTGCAGGAGGACAGGGTCTGTGGGAAGGCGATCAAGGGCGAACCGCATGCCGCCGATAATAGCCAAAGCCCACGGTAAATCCTACATGAAATGGCGGTTTTCCTGATCTTTTTGGCTATGCGAGCCTCGGCGTGATCACCTCGTCGTGGACGATCGCTTGCTTCCAGTTCAGCCCTTCAACCAGCATCGCCATCTGGGCTGCCGACAGGCGGAGCGCGCCCTTATGAGCACGAGGCCACACGAACTTCCCGCGCTCGAGACGCTTCGCATACACGCATAGCCCGGACCCGTCCCAGACCAAGGCCTTCAACCTGTCGCCCCTTTTCCCGCGGAACAGGAAAACCGCCCCCGAGAAGGGATCAAGCTGAAGAATATTGCGCACCTGCGCCGACAGCCCATCAAACCCCTTGCGCATGTCGCACGGCGCCAGCGACAGATAGATTTTCGTCGAAGGCGGGAACGCCAGGCTCAATGATCCAGCTCCCGCAGGACATCGAGCACCTGTTTCAGGGCGGCCCGATCGACCTCGGCATCAACCAACACCGTCAGGCCGCACCGCCCTCGAACCTCAATCCGCCCAGCTTCCCGAGCTTTGGCCGTCGGCGAAGACGATGCCAGTTCGACCGGCACGAAGCCTGCCATCGCTCCGCAGAGCAGTTGCTTACGCCAAGTGTAAAGCTGGCCTGTGCCTATCCCATGCCGCCGGGCCACGGCCGATATGACGACGCCAAGTACCGTCGTCTCCTTCAGGATCGCCAACTTCTCCTCGTCGCTCCAGTTCCGACGCCGCTCCACCCGTACAAGCGCTCCGCCATCTCCGCGACCGCCCATACGAGGATCGTTTGACTGCTCGAAGTCCATGCTCACGCCTCCTCAAAGGCCGCGAGCTTTCCTATTCCGGTGCCGGCAACAAGGTAAGCGGTGTTTTCTACCGACCTTGCACGGCGTGGTGATTGAGGCAGACGTTGGGCGGTATGGAAGCCCACAGCCTTACGAGCGCACTGGACACCCGCACTGTAGTTAGTCTGGAGCCTGTCCGCCGCCCTGAGGTGCTCGGCAGCATGGCAGGTCGGCGACGGATCTGGACGCTGGAGCAGAAGCTGGCGATAGTCGGGGAGATGGCGCGTTGCGGGAACATCGCCGAGTTCTCCCGCCAGCACGACATTCGCACGTCGCTGCTCTACACGTGGCGCCGGGAGCTGCGCTATGCGTTGGAAGCAGGTCAGGCCACCAGCCATGCTGAACCGATGTTTGTGAGGTGGGCTCGCCTTCTTTGACAGGTTGGCGGTTAAGTTAAGCTCATCCTGGTTGTTGTTGATGCCGCCATTTGGGTGATCAAATCCTGGAGGGCATGCCCCCCCCCCAGGATTTGAAGCGCCGATTTGCCCATATGCCTCGCCTGGGGTTTTCCCTGCAAGGCGTGAATGCGGACGATGGTTGTCATAATAGGCGA
>NZ_FOGE01000012.1 GCF_900111125.1 Sphingobium sp. YR768 | reverse complement strand
AACTACTTCCAGGGGAGCGGCATCCCGTCTATGTTGGCGACCGTCCCAGGCGCTCCCTGCTGGCAGCGCCCCGTCCGGTGAAAAGCCCTCTAGATGCGTCAGCCAAAACCGTCAAACCCTTTTTGCAATTTTGTTTCACATTTTTTTGGGGGTTAGCCGCTACAACCGATCCTGCAGCGCTTTGGCGCACAGAGAATGGGGATCGAATGGGATTGCAGGATGCCGACGCGAATGATGCGGGTTTCGGCGCGCGCATAAGGAGTGCGATCTTCTGGCGGTCGGGCAGCCAGATCGTATCGCAGATGATGAGCTGGGTGGTGACGCTGGCCGTCATACGCCTGCTCGATCCCAAAGATTATGGCCTGTTCGCCATGACCCAGGTGATATTGAACTTCGCCACCTTCCTGAACGGCTATGGGCTGGTGAGCGCGCTGGTGCAGTCCGACAAGGTGGAACCGCACCGGTTGCGGCAGGCCTTCACCATCATGCTGTTGCTGAATGGCGGCCTTGCCTTGCTGCAACTGGCCATCGCACCGCTGGCGGCGGACTATTATGACCAGCCGATGGTTGCGCAACTGCTGCGGGTGCAGGCCCTCCTCTATCTGTCCACGCCCTTTCTCTCCGTCCCCGAAGCCATCATGGGGCGGGCGCTGGACTTCAAACGGCCGGCGCTGGTCAATCTGATCGCCGCGCTGGCCTCCGCCGGGGTCGCGCTGACCGGCGCGCTGTCCGGCTGGGGCGTATGGACTTTGGTATGGGCGCCGATCACCGGTTTCTGGGTCAAGGCAGCCGGTTATGTGCTGGCGACCGGGTTCCGGCCGATTCCCACTTTCGATTTTCGCGGGACCGGCGCGATGGTCGCCTATGGCGCATCCTTGCTGGGCGGGCAGCTATTCTGGATCGTGCAGAGCCAGGCAGACATCTTCATCGGCGGCCGCGTGCTGCATCCACACCAACTGGGCCTCTATGCCGAGGCCCTGTTCCTGACCCAGATTTTCGTCAGCAAGTTCGTGCCGCCGCTCAATGATGTCGCCTTCCCTGCCTATGCCCGGATGCAGCAGGATGTGAGCCGGGTCGCCTGGTCCTTCTGCAAAGCCGTAAAGCTGCTGCTGCTGCTGACCTGCCCCATCTATCTGGGGATGGCGGTGACGGCCGAGCCGCTGGTCGAGACATTGTTCGGGCAGAAATGGCTGGAGATGGCGCCCTTCGTTGCGATTCTCGCGCTCGCCATGCCGTTCATGACGGTGCAGGTGATGTTCGCGCCGGTGAGCAATGCGCTGGGCCGCCCCGGCACCACGGCGCGCGTCGCCGCGGTCGGCGCGGTGCTGATGCCCGCTGCCTTCCTGATCGGGATTCAGGTCGGCGCGATCGGGCTTGCCTGGGCCTGGCTGATCGCCTTTCCGATCCTCACCGCGGTGACGGCGCGACTCGCCGGCGGGCCGATGGGATTGCGCGCCGTGGACCTGATTCGCGCCGCGGCGCCGGGGCTGGGCTGCTCCCTGTTGATGGCCGGGGTGGTGATGGCGGTCGATCGGCTGCTGCCGCCGCTGGTCGCGCCGATCCGGCTGGGCGTGCTGGTGCCGGTGGGCGGCATCGCCTTCCTCGGCGCGCTGCTGCTGTGCGCGAGAGAAACGCTGAAGGAACTGGTCGCGCTGGTGATCCGTCGCACGCCGCCGGCCCAGGCTTCCGCCTGAACCGACGGCGGATTGGGCATCAAGCCGTCTGGATATAGTCGCGAAGCGAGGCGGCTTCCGATTCGATGCTGTCGATGCGAAATTTGACGAGATCGCCGATCGAGATCATGCCGACCAGCGCGCCATCCACGACGACCGGCAGATGGCGGATGCGCCGCTTCGTCATCAGCGACAGGCTGTGGATCACTGGCGTATCCTGATCGATGGTAATGGCAGGGGCGGTCATGACATCGGCCACGCTATGGTCGAGCGCCTCCGCGCCATCGAGCGCGATACGGTGAACCAGATCGCGTTCGGAAAATATACCGACCACCCGGCCATCCTCGACCACGGGCACGCACCCGATTCGCTGCCCCGCCAGCAATTTGACGACGGAGAGCAGGCTGTCGGTAGGCTGCACCTGTATGACGTCGCTTCCCTTGCGCTGCAAAATCGCTGCGATGCTCATGGCTGCTCTCTCCTTTTTCCGCCGCAAATCATTTTTTGTCCGGGCGCTTGATGATCCCACTTTCGCAGCCCAATGAAAAGAGATGACGCGCAAGCAGGCTCTGGATGATCCACAGATTGCCGCCACCGCATGGGGGCGGTTTCGGCGCATCATGCTGTGGATGGCGCTGGGCGGGGCGAGCTGCGTCGGGTTGGCGCTGACCTATCTCTATTGGCGAGTAGGTTCGCTGCCGATTCACATGGTGATTGCCACGGTGCTGGGCGTATGGCTGACCTTCATGCTGGGGACGGGGCTGATGGCGCTTGCCTTCCTGTCGAACGGGACCGGGCATGACGAGCAGGTGATGGACCGATTGAAGGACGAGGTGCCACTGGATGACTGAACGGGGCGAAGTGATTTTGCGGGTGATGCCGCAATTGTCGGATATCAACGCCAATGGCCATATCTTCGGCGGCTGGGTGCTGAGCCAGATGGATATTGCCGGCGGTATCGTCGCCTATCGAATCGCACAGGGCGCGGTGGCGACGGTAGCGATCGAGAGCATGAAGTTCATCACGCCAATCCTGCTGGGCGATATCGTATCCGTCTATGCGACCGAAGAGCGGCGCGGCCGCACATCGGTTTCGATCCGGATCGAGGTGGTGGCGACACGCGGACGCGATTGCGAGGAAGTGGAACTGACCAACGGCGTCTACACATTCGTGGCGCTGGATGCGAATCACCGGCCACGGCCGTTGCCGGTGATCTAACGCCGCCACCTTTCCACATAGGCATAGTCGATCGACTCATTGGCTGGCACGGTGACGCGCCAAATCCAGCTATCGCCGCGCCGTTCCATATCGGTGGGGCGCGGGTCGATAATGTGGGGGATGGTCACTTCGGCGGTGATGGCGAAGGGGCGGGCGTTGCTGAGCGTGAGCGTCCATTCGCGCGTCTTGTCTGACGTGCCTGTGAAGCGCGCGTTGATGCGGACGTCGGCACTGGACGCAATGTCATAATCAACGCGTTCGCCCTCTGCCTTGTCGCCGATATCGGCTTCGCCCGCGAGCAGGCGCATGGCGTCGACCTGTTCGAACACCGCCACCTGACCCGATGGCATGGGCAGGCCGAGGCCATCTTCCTTCCGGTTCTGGACGCGTAGCCGCAAAATCATCGGCTGGGACTCGCCGGTGGGGCCATAGATGGACGCGGCATAGAGACGCTCCACCTTCACATCGGGTTGGCGCAGCAAGGCGACCTGCTTCTGGCCATTGGCGGCGACATCGACGCTGACGGGCACGCGATAGAGTTTGAGGTCGCCGACATCCTCGGGAGGCGGCGGGGGAGGGGGCGGCGGTGGTGGTGCAGGAAGAGCTGCCTCCATTCGCGCCCTGCGCACGGTCGCTCGTTGCCCCGTAACGACCACATCCTCCAACGGCGTTGCCATCATCAGCGGCGGCGCGGGCATCTCCACCGGGAACAGCGCCCAACTGGGATGGGTGCTGGTAATGTCCATCGGCCAGCATTGCAGATGCAGCGGCCCGCCGGTCGGGCGCGCCTGCGCGCCGCGCCGCTGCTTGTTAGGCTGCCCCGCGATCACCGACAGGCGCGCATCGGGAAAGCCGGTGACGCCGCCATTGGCGACGGTCAGCCAGGCTATGAGGTCGATCGCCTTGCCATCATCATGCATGTCCGCGACATAATTGGCCGCCCAGTCGAACCCTTCGGCGAGATAAGTGAGTTGCAGGGTCACGCGGGTCGGCCGGTCGCTGCTCGCGATCACCGACAGGGTCGGGCGGGGGGAAAGGTCGGCGGGCGCCTGTGGATAGAGCATCCGTTCGGGCAGGCCGCTGCACCCCAGCGCTTCATAGCCCTGCGCCGTCTGGACGATGACGCCGCCATTCGGCCCGGCGCTGATGATCGCATCCTGCTCCGTCACCTTGCCGGTCTTGCGGTCGGTGCGGTGCAGAGTGACGCTGCGCTTCAAATAGGCATCCACCAGACCGGCGGGGGAGAGAAGGCGCGCGTCGCGATTCTTTTCCCGCACGCCATGGGGCATGCCGGATAGCACTGCCGTTTCGGGCATCAGCCCTTCGGCGACGCCTTCGAATCGGACGGTCGATTCTCCTTGTGGCAGGTCGACGGTGCGACTTTCGGTGATGAGCGCATATCCGCCCGGCCAGTTGCGATCGATCGCCCCCTTCGCATGGCCCGGCTGGCGATAGACGGTGACGGATACCGAATCGGCTTTGGTCGAGATGACCGTGCTCGCCTGCGCCGGGGCGAGGCAGACGCAAAGCAGGAGCAACAGGGCAAGGATGCGCGGCATCGGGCCCGACCGATCAATAGCGCGAATCGAAGGTGACGTTGAGGTCGACCGATCCGTTCGCCGGAACCGGGACGCTCCATTCGATCCGATCAGCGGAAATACGCTTGCCCTCCAGCGGCTGACCGCCGACCGTCTGCGCGGTGACGCGGGTGTCGCCCCACAGCCCCTGTTGCGCCAGATCGATCGTCACCGCTTCGGGCCGTGCGTTTGTGAGGGTGTAGCGCATCTTCGTTTCCCAGCGCGCACCACCCTTCTTCGTCCGCTGCTCCACGGTGGGGCGGACCTTCACGTCAAAGGCATCGCCGGTGCGCAGCGCCATGGAGGAACCCATGGGTGTATGATCGATGCTGTTTTCGCCGATGAACTGCGGGTCGCCCCGCGCATCGCGCATATAGACGCGAATCGTGCCCGCCGGGAGTTGATCGCCCAGGCCACCCTGTTTGCTCGTGGAGAATTTGAGCACGCTCGACGCGCTCTGCGGTTCGGCCGCACTGCCCAGCCAGCCATTGACATATTCATAGGTGGAACGGGCCGGCGCGCCCTTCACATCCAGAAAACTAACCTGCTTCTGCTGGGCGTTGGCGATCGTCGTCCGTTGGGGCAGGGGATAGAGATAATAGTCGCCCAGCCGTTCGCGCGGGCCGCTTTCGGTCCCGGCCTGATCGATAGCGCCGCTGCCGCCCCTGCCCGAATATTGCCACCAACTGCCACCACCCCGGCCATTGCGACCGCCGCCCATGGCGGGATTGCCGGCCACCAATATCGTCTTCGCGTCGGTGAAGCTGGTGCCCGTATTGTTGGTAAGCGTGACCCAGCCCTGCATGTCCATCGCCCCCTTGGCCGCGTCGAACAGGGCGACATAATCGGCGGTCCAGCCCAGATTGGGGGTCAGGTAGGACAGGCGCGCCGGCACCGTCCCGCCCTGCGCCGCCTCGACCGTGACCGACAGGGTGGGGCGGGCGCGCAAATTGGTCGGTACGCGATCGAAAATGACGCGAACCGGCAGGCCATCGTCGCGCAGCACCTCTATCCGGGCGCCGATCTGAAGCACGATGCCGCCATTGGCCGCCAATATCTTCGCCCGTTCGCGGGTTTCGACGCCGGTGGCGGGATTGGTGCGGACCAGAGTCACCTCCTGACCCACCGCCTTGTCCATCAGCTTGTCGGGGGAGAGGAGGTCATAGTCGAAATTCTGTTCGACGATGGACAGGCCGGGGCCGGAGAGGTTGACGGTTTCGGGCCGGATGCGGGCCGACACGTCGGGAAATTCGATGCGGTTGCGGCCCGCCTTCACCGGCAGTTGCCGGTCGTCCTGCACCAGCGACTGGCCGTTATTGTAAATGGTGACGGCGACATCGCCCTGCGCGGTCGCGCCGGTCGGGTCGGTCGCATTCTGGGATTGAGCGAAAAGAGGAACAGGGGTCGAAAGGGGCAGGGCGGTCAGCAGCAGGGGCAGCAGGCGCACGGCTTTCATCGATAACTCTCCAGCGATTTGCAGACCTTGTGCCGGATCGCGTTCGACTTGGAAAGCAGGCATGAAAAAAGGGACGGTGCATCGGCGCCGTCCCTTTTTTCTTTCCGATCCGAAATGCTTATTCGGCGGCTTCGGTTGTCGCGGCGCGGGGGCGACGAGTACGCTTCTTGGGCGCGTCCTCGGCCGCCGGTTCGGCGTCATTGTCGGCGCGGGCGATCGAGGGCGGCAGGACCGCCGCATCAAAGGCTTCGGCCGTTTCGGCAGGAGCCGCAACCTTGCGCGGACGACCACGGCGCGGACGGGGCGCTTCGGCTTCCGCTTCGGGCGCGGCCTGAGCGGCGATCGGTTCGGGCTGGATCTGCGGCGCGGGCGTCAGTTCCTGCGCCGGATTGCCGGTCGGTCCCTCTACGCCCATTTCCTGCGCAACGAAGCGATCCCGACGGGGGCGGTCACGGCGCGCATTGTTGCGGTTGCCATCGCGGACATCGCCGCGATAGTCACGCGCTTCGCGATCGCCACGGCCTTCACCGCGCGTTTCACGGTTGTCACGACCTTCGTCCGAACGGCGATCCTGTTCACGGGAGGCCTGCTCGCGCGGGGCCTGTTCACGTGAAGCTTGCTCTCGGGGGGCACGATCATAGACCGGCTGTTCCGTGCGGAAATCATCGCCGCCGTCATAGCCATTGTCGAAATCGTCGCCATCCTCGTCGAAATTCTCATCACGGGGACGGTAGCGCTGCTGCTGTTCTTCCTGACGCGCGCGATTGTCGGCGAGCACGCGGAAATAATGGTCGGCAAATTGCAGATAATATTCGGCGTTCACACGATCGCCGACCATCTGCGCGTCACGGGCCATATTCTTGTATTTCTCAAGAAGCTGGGTGGCGTTACCGCGAGAGCGGTTATCGATGCGGTTGCCATTGTCACCACCGCCCCGATTATTATTGCCACTGGGACGACCATTATTGTTGTTCCGGCCGCGATTGCGGCGGCCGGCCTGCCGGTTGTTGATCAAGACATGATCCTTGCGTTCGCTATGACAAAACTCACTGAAAACACTGTTCAGTCGCCATCCCCAAATGATCCGAATAATCGGATCGGATACGGCTCCGCCAGGCATGGTCCTTGTCCGGGACCATGAACCCATTGCCAGCAGCGCCTGCGCAGCGAGCGCCGTCATGACTTTTAGGAGCTTAGAAAACGGCCTTTTCTATCAATGGCCTATGCGACCATGTCACAAGAGGAAGCCGTTTCCTGCCCCGATGTAGTGGCTTTCACAGCATAAACCAAGCAATTTTCGCTTGCCCCCCGGTAAATCGGGCGTTGCTCAGCGGGAATGGGTCGCGATCAGGCAGCGATCATGGCCGGCCAGATCGCGCCGGACCGATACCGCCAGCCCCTGCGCGACCAGCAAGGCGGAGACGCTGTCCGCCTGCGCATAGCCGATCTCGATCGCGGCTATGCCGCCCGGCGCGATCAGGCGCGGCAAATCGGGCGCGATGCGGCGATAATCGGTGAGGCCATCGGCGCCGGCGAACAGGGCGCTGGGCGGATCGCGCAGCACATCGCCGGACAGCGGTTCATCAGTGCCGATATAGGGCGGGTTGATCAGCAGCAGGTCGAACGGGCCATCGACGCCATCGGCCCAGTCGCCGGGCCGGAAATCGGCCCGGGCGGCAAGGCCGAGTTGCGCCGCATTATCCTGTGCAACGGCGAGCGCGGCAGGAGAGGCGTCGACACCAAGGCCCCGCGCCTGCGGCCATTCGCTGAGCGCCGCCAGCAGCAGCGCGCCCGATCCGGTGCCAAGGTCGAGGATGGTGGCGGGTGCGCGATCGCGGAAATGATCGACCGCCGCCTCGATCAGCGTTTCGCTGTCGGGGCGGGGAATAAGTGTGTCGGGCGTAACGCGCAGGCTGATGGTCCAGAAATCGCGCGTGCCGACAATATGGGCGACTGGTTCACCCGACAGGCGACGTTCGACCAGCGCGGCAAAGGTCGCAGGCGGATCGAGATCGCGCTGGCGCAGCAGCATGTCGCCGCGCGACAGGCCCAGCGCATGGGCCATCAGCAGTTCGGCATCGAGGCGCGCCGTGTCGCTGGAGACAGCGAGTGCGACAGTTGCGGCACGCAAGGCGTCGGGAAGGGTCATTTGTTCTCGAATGAAAAAAGCCACACCAGCGCCTTAGCTGCCCGATCGCTAATCTTGGCGTCGAATCGAATTTGCCGAACAGCCCACTCGCTACCGCTGTAGAGGGAATGCGCGCTCCAATCCGGCTGCATGGATCGCAATTTCTGAATCAAAGCCAGCATTGGTATTTCTACGGCCTGCGCCCGCGCCATGCCAACGATCGCGACGACAGCCTTCCAATTTGTTTGTGGATGACTAGCCGATCCATAGCCAAGATAGGCGATGATCGCCAAGCTAAGGTCGTCCTCCAAAATTATCCCACCCCGTCCAGCTGCGCCAGCCGGGCGGCTTCATCCTCGGCGATCAGGGCGTCGACCACTTCGGACAGGCCCGGGCCTTCGAGGATTTCGGGCAGACGGTGCAGGGTCAGGTTGATACGATGATCGGTAACGCGGCCCTGCGGGAAATTATAGGTGCGGATGCGTTCGGATCGGTCGCCCGATCCCACCATCGCCTTGCGCGCGCCGGCCTGCTCGCTGTGGGTGCGCTCGCGCTCCGCTTCATAGATGCGGGCGCGAAGCACCTGCATCGCCTTGGCCTTATTCTTGTGCTGCGATCGTTCGTCCTGCTGGGTGACGACGATGCCGGTGGGAAGATGGGTGATGCGAACGGCCGAGTCGGTCGTGTTCACATGCTGGCCACCCGCGCCGCTTGCGCGATAGATGTCGATCTTGAGGTCGCCGTCGGCGATCTGGACGTCGACTTCCTCCGGCTCGGGCAGGATCGCGACGGTCGCGGCGCTCGTATGGATACGCCCGCCGCTTTCGGTCGCAGGCACGCGCTGAACGCGATGGACGCCGCTTTCGAACTTCAGCTTGGCGAAGACGCCGGCGCCGTTGACGCTGGCCACCACTTCCTTGAAGCCGCCGACTTCCGAGGCGTTGGCGGAGAGCAATTCCATCTTCCAGCCCTGCGTATCGGCATAGCGCTGATACATGCGGAACAGGTCGCCGGCAAAGAGCGCCGCTTCATCGCCGCCGGTGCCGGCGCGGATTTCCAGCATCGCGGGCCGGGCGTCGGCCGCGTCCTTGGGCAGCAATTGCAGCGCCAGCGCGCGTTCGGCGCCGGGCAACTGGCTTTTGAGGAGCTGCATTTCCTCCTGCGCCATTTCGCGCATCAGGGGATCGGCTTCCTCGCCGCCTGTCATGGTTTCCAGCGCCGCCAGCTCCTGCCGCAGCCGCCGCAGTTCATGCGCGGCATTGGCGACCGGTTCGATCTCGGCATATTCCTTGGACAGTTTCACGAACGCTTCGGGCGAAAGATCGGCGCGCGTCATCGACGCCTGCACCTCGTCCCGGCGCGCCTCGATCTGCGCGATGCGTTCGGCGGAAATGTGCATTAGAGAGCCGTCACCGTGCCAATCAGCGAATCCAGCGCCACCGCCTGCTGCTCGCCCGTGCCCAGATTGCGCACGGCCGCTTCGCCGCGCGCCAGTTCATCGTCGCCCAGGATGATTGCCCAGGCGGCGCCCGACGCGTTAGCACGCTGCATCCGCTTCTTCATATTGCCGCGATAGCCCATGTCGCAAGCGACACCGGCGCGGCGCAGATCGGCGATAATGCCCGTCGCCTTGGTTTCGGCCGCTTCCCCCATCGGGATGAGGACCACGGTGGGCTTGTCGATCACAGGCTGATCGATCAGCATAGCCAGCCGCTCGATTCCCGCTGCCCAGCCGACCGCCGGGGTCGAGGGACCACCCAGATTTTCGATCAGCCCGTCATAGCGGCCGCCGCCCAGCACGGTGCCCTGCGCGCCCAGCCGATCCGTGATGAATTCGAACGCGGTGTGGCGATAATAATCGAGGCCGCGCACCAGCCGGGCATTGCGTTCCCACGCCACGCCGGCGGCATCCAGTCCGCTCGTCACCTTTTCGAAGAAGCTGCGCGCTTCGTCGGTCAGGTAGGCGTCAATATCCGGCGCGCTGTCCGCCACCGGGCGATCGCGCGGGTCTTTACTGTCGAGGATGCGCAGCGGGTTGCGCTGAAGCCGGTCGAGGCTCTCTTCCGACAACTGATCCTTATGCGCCTCGAAATGGGCGATCAGCGCCGCGCGCCAGGCGTCGCGGCTCGGCCCGTCGCCCAGCGTGTTGAGGTTGAGTGTCACGCCATCGGAAACGCCCAGTTCCTTCAGCAACTGGTCGGCCAGCACCAGCAGTTCCACGTCTGCGCCCGGCTCGCCTGCGCCGAGGATTTCGGCGTCGAGCTGGTGGAACTGACGGAACCGGCCCTTTTGCGGGCGTTCGTAACGGAACAGCGGGCCGTGGGTCGCCACTTTGAGCGGCGCAAATTGCTGCCAGCCTTCGGTGATGTAGGCGCGACTGATCCCGGCGGTGAATTCGGGGCGCAGGGTGATGCTGTCGCCGCCACGATCCTCGAACGTGTACATCTCCTTGGAGACGACGTCGGTGCTTTCGCCGAGCGACCGCGCGAAGACGGCGGTGGATTCGAACACCGGCACTTCGACCCGCTGAAAACCGTAGAGTTTGCGCACCCGGTCGAAGGTCGCGACCACATGGGCGAAGCGTTCCTGGAACGCTTCCGCCGTGCCGCCCAACATGTCCTGCGTGCCGCGCACGGGGCGCGGCGTTTCGATCTTTGCCATGGGGCAGCGCCTTTAGCCGGTATTCATCCCTATGGAAACGCGCTTTTTTGGGACATGCAGCCTAGAAGGATGCAGTCATCGCCAGAGAGAGATAGCGCGCATCGCCCGCGCGCGGCGCATTGGGCGCGGCGTGCAGGAATCGGCCCTTGGCAAGCCAACTCGCATTGATTTCGGCGCGCAGCTTTTGCGGCTTCATCCACCAGCGCAGGCGCCCATCGACCATGTGTCCGGCAAAGCGCCCGGACCGGCCGGATGCATCGCGTACGCCGGTGGTCGAAAAGGCGTCGGTGCGCGACGCGAGCCACATGGGGTGCCAACTGGCGAACAGATCGACCCGCTTGCCGGGTGCCATCTCGATGCGCACGCCCGGCGTCAGGATGTTGGCGCGGCCGGTCTGGGCGAAAATTCCGGCGGGCACGAAATCGGCGCGGCGCATGCCGAACAGTGTGTCGAACCGGCCATAGCCGCCGCCGCGCCGATCACCGCTGGCATAGTCGAACTCGGCCGACACCCGCGCCCTGAGCGGACAAGGGACACTATAGCCCGCATCGGCATGGACGAACCAGGCAGCGACATCGAGCATCGCAGCGCCGGGCGCTGCGCCAGCCCGGATGCGCCCCATCTGCCAGATACCCTCCACCTCATAGTCGAACGCAGCGGGATGGGGATCGCGCATCAGCCGCAGGCTGACGCTGTGGAGGTGGCGATTGCGCGTCGGCCGACCGGGCATGTCCCGTTCGGCAAGGCCGATATAGCCCAGTTCGATCATTGTCCTGCGCGCGACTGTCTGCGCGGCATAGCCGCCCCACAGGCGCAGATCGAACCCTTCCCGATCAAGCTCACCATCCTGATCCAGCACGGATGCCTCGTCATCGGGTCGGCGCATCTGCGGCAGGACATAGATGAAGCTTGCCGATCCGCCCTGGGCGGTCGCGATATCGACGCGCGCACCGCTATAGCCATTGGTGGTGTTGCGATAATCGTCAGCCGCCACCAGTCGGCGCGATCCCAGATTGAGCAGGAAACGGCCAACCTGTACCGACATCTTGCTTCCCGGTCCCCATAGAGACCCCAGATCGGCGGCGACATAGGCCTGCACCGGCTCCAGCGTGTTGACCTCTCCCGTGCCGACACCTTCGCCCGGATGGCCACCCCAGGCGCGACTGTCCCACAATTCCGCACCCAGATGGATCGGGCCGGCGCGATAGTCCGCAGCGATCACGCTGCGCAGGCTGGTCAGGTCGATCCGGTCGTCCAGTCCGGCGCGCGCCTGCCCATCCAGCGCCTCATAACGGAGGCGGACTTGGCCTGAGAGCGAGAATCCGTCCGCCTGCGCCCAAGCGGGGGAGGCGCTGGCCAGCAGCAAGGCAAGGGAAGAGAGAAAGCGAAATCGATCCACGCGCAGCTCCATGGCTCCGCCCGACGGCGGGGTGATGAGGCGGCCTTTGGCGCGGAGGCGCTGACCGGGAAGGCGCTGATCCCGACGGATTGGGCATGGCCAAAAGACCCGCGAGGATCAAGCGCTTTTGCGCCGACGGGGGTGGACGCAGGCCATTCATGCCGCCATGCTGAGGCCATCCCGGCCGATCGGCCGCGCAAATTTTCTGGAGACCTTCATGATCCGCAGCCTTGCTGCCGCGCTTTGCCTGACCACGGGCCTTTCCACGGCCATCGCCAGCCCGCTTTTCGCCCAGGACGCGATCCGTTCGAAGCCGACCGCGCTGCCCGTCGACAGCGCCGCGCCTGCACCAAAGGACATAGCCTATCCCGGCGGCACCATCCGTCTGGAGGTCGATGCGACCGACACGACCCAGCGCATCTTCCGCGTGAAGGAGACGATCCCCGTCGCCGCCGCCGGCCCGCTGACGCTGTTGATGCCGGCCTGGCTGCCGGGCAATCATGCGCCGCGCGGGCAGATCGAAAAGCTGACCGGCCTGACCTTCACCGCCAATGGCCAGCCAGTGACGTGGAAGCGCGATCCGCTGAACGTCTATGCCTTCCAGATCGACGTGCCGCAGGGCGTGACCGAAGTCGTCGCGCAGTTCCAGTTCCTGTCCGCCACCCAGCCCGCGCAGGGCCGCGTTGTCGTCACGCCCAAGATGCTGAACATCCAGTGGGAAAGCGTATCGCTCTATCCGGCGGGCTATTATACCCGCCAGATCCCGATCCAGCCGACCGTCACCTATCCGGCCGGCTGGCAGGCGGCGACCGCTTTGCGCGGCACGAAGACGGGCGACCGCGTCGCCTATGAGACGATCGACTATGAAGCCTTGCAGGATTCGCCCGTCTTTGCCGGGCGTTATTTTAAGCCGGTCGACCTTGGCAGTAATGTCACGCTGAACATCGTGGCCGACGATGCCGACGAACTGGATTTCAAGCCGGAGCAGATCGCCAAGCACAAGAAGCTGGTGGCCGAAGCGGGCGCCTTGTTCGGCACCTATCATTTCAACCATTATGATTTCCTTCTGGCCATCACCGACGAGATGGGCGGCATCGGCCTGGAGCATCATCGCAGCTCCGAAAACCAGGTCGAGCCGGGCTATTTCAAGAGCTGGGACAAGGGCGAGGCACTGCTGGACCGCAACCTGTTGCCCCATGAATTCACCCATAGCTGGGACGGCAAATTCCGCCGCCCCGACCTGCTGTGGACGCCCGATTTCAACGTGCCGATGCAGGATAATCTGCTGTGGGTCTATGAAGGACAGACGCAATTCTGGGGCTATGTGCTAGGCGCGCGCTCAGGCATGTTCTCCAAGCAGGAGACGCTGGACGCCTATGCCCAGATCGCGGCCAAGCTGGACACGGCGGTCGGTCGCCAGTGGCGCCCGATGGAGGACACCACCCATGATCCCATCATCTCCGCCCGCCGCCCCAAGGGCTGGACCAGCTGGCAGCGGTCCGAGGATTATTATAATGAAGGCCTGATGATCTGGCTGGAGGCGGACGCGATCATCGCCAAGGCGACGCGCGGCAAGAAGGGGCTGGATGATTTCGCCAAGGCCTTTTTCGGGATCAATCCGGGCGACTGGGGCCAGGTCGTCTATAATCGCGGCGACGTGATCAAGACGCTCAACGACATCGCCCCCTATGACTGGGCCGGCTTCTTCGCGAAATATGTCGACAGCACGACCAAGGAAACGCCCAAGGGCGGCTTCATCCTGGGTGGCTACAAGCTGGTCTATGGCGAGGAACCGGGCGCGATCACCAAGGCGGTCGAAGGCGCGCAGAAGATCGTCGACCAGAGTTTCGGCATCGGCGCGATCGTCAAAAATGATGGCGAGATCAGCAGCGTCATCTGGGACAGCGCGGCGTTCAAGGCCGGTCTTGTCACCGGCGCAAAGATCATCGCGGTCAATGGCGACGAATATTCCGGCGACGTGTGGAAAGCCGCGATCAAGGCCAAGACGCCGATCCAGATCATCCTAAAGCAGGATAAATATTACCGCACATTGTCACTCGATTATTCGGGCGGGCTGCGCTATCCGCGCCTCGAAAAGACAGGAGAGGGTGAAGGCAGCCTCGACAAGCTGCTGAAACCGAGAACATGATTCACCCGCACTTCAACGCGAAGCAGAAGGCAATTCCATGAATATCGAATTGATCCCCGTCGGCGACGATCCGCCGAACAGCCTGAACGTCATCATCGAAGTGCCCGTCGGCGGCGAACCGGTGAAATATGAGTTCGACAAGGCGTCGGGCGCGCTGTTCGTCGACCGCATCCTGCACACGCCGATGCGCTACCCGGCCAATTATGGCTTCGTGCCGCACACCCTGTCGCCCGATGGCGATCCGCTGGACGCGCTGGTCATCGCCCGCTCGCCCTTCGTCCCCGGTTCGGTCGTGCGCGCCCGACCGATCGCCGTGCTCAATCTGGAAGATGAAGCCGGCGGCGACGAAAAGCTGGTCTGCGTGCCGGACGACAAGACCTTCCCTTATTATAAGGCGGTGGGTGAGAAGGACGATCTGCCCGGCATCGTGATGGAGCAGATCGAGCATTTCTTCACCCACTACAAGGATCTGGAAAAGACCAAGTGGGTGCGGATCGGTACCTGGGGCGGGGCGGAAGACGCCAAGCAGATCACCCTGGAAGCGATCCAGCGCTACAAGGACAGCAAGACGGCGTAAGGCTGACTTGCCTATGATATAAGAAGGCCGCCCGGAACGATCCGGGCGGCCTTTTTTGTCAGAAACCTCAAATCAGCCTGTCCGCCTCCAGCGCCATCGCCAGCGAATCCCGCACCTTGGGCATGCGCGCATGGAGCCGGGCATCCGCTTCGACCAGCCGTTCGACGCCGGCCTCCAGTTGCGCCTCGTCCAGCGTGAAGGGCAGGCGCAGGAAGCGTTCGAACGCGCCCCCCACGCCGAAGCGCGGACCGGCCGCGACACGCACCCCCAGACTTTCGGCCAAGGCGGCCAGCGCAGTCGCTTCGGCGCGGGGTAGTTCGGCCCAGAGCGACAAGCCGCCGGCCGGCGATTCCACCCGCCAGTGCGGCAGGCGACGCTCGATCAGGCCCATGAGATGATCGCGCCGGCCGCGCAGCAGCCCGGCACGCTCGCCCAGCCCGACATCGGCATCGACAAGCTGCGCGACGGCGATCTGCTCCACCACCGGGCTGGCCATGTCCATCGTCGTGCGCAGGCGGCCAAGTGCGGCGACCGTTTGGGCGTCAGCTCGAATCCAGCCGACCCGCAAGCCACCCCAGAATATCTTGCTGGCCGATCCCAGCGTGATGACCTGTCGCCCCGAGGGGTCGTGCATCGCCACCGGCGGCGGCGGCGCGAAATCGAGGCCCATCGCCACCATCGTTTCATCGATGATCAGCGGCGTATGGCTGCGCGCGGCGGCCGCCACCAGCGCGCGACGGGTGGCCGGGTCCATGCTCCGCCCGGTGGGATTGTGGAAATCGGCAATCACATAGGCGAAACGGGGGGATGTCTGGCGGAAGGCCGCCTCCATGGCGTCAATGTCCCAGCCCTGCGCCGGCAGGCCGACCGGCACCGGCACGACATGGGCGCGCTGCAACGCCTGAATCGCATTATGATAGGTGGGATGGTCGATCACCACCCGGTCGCCCGGCCCGGCCAGCCATTTGAGCAGCAGCGAAAATCCCTGCTGCGCGCCGTTCGTCACCATGATCTGGTCGGGCGAGGTGGGGCAGCCGCGCCGCTCATAATGGGCGGCGATCGCCCGGCGCAGCACCATCAGGCCCAGCGGGTCATAGCCCAGATCGCCCAGATAGGCCGGCAACGCCTCCACCGCATGGGCATAGGCGCGCGCGACACCGGGCGCGGCGGGCAGCGCAGCATGGGTCCAGTTGAGCAGGTTGCCGCCACTGGTCAGATCGCGTTCTTCCTCCGGGGCCTGCGCATGGCCGACGGGCAGGCGGGTGACGCTGCCTGACCCCTGCCGGCTTTCCAGAAAGCCCTCATCGCGCAACCGGTCGAAGGCCGCCGCGACCGTGGTGCGCGACAGGCCCAGCGCGGCCGCCAGTTCCCGCTCGCCCGGCAGACGGACGTTCAGGCCTACCCGCCCGTCCAGCACCAGCATTCGCAACGCCTGCGCCAACTGGCGATAGGCCGGCTCCGCGCTGTCCTGCGCGCGCCAAGCGCCCAGCAGGCGGAGGAGGGATGGGGGACGCAACAGCGAAGTGGACATGAGATTCGTTCCATGACGGCGATCGTTACAGGCCATTTAGGCGATATTGGTCCTTTTGGAAAAGGCCAGTTGGCAGGAATAAGCCTGCCTATGATGATCCACCGTCGCCTTTTCCAACTTATCTGGGGCCTCGCCCTCTATGGTTTCGCCATGGCGCTGATGCTGCGCGCCAATCTGGGGCTGGACCCGTGGGATGTGCTGCATCAGGGACTGGCGCCGAAAATGGGCCTCAGCTTCGGCATGACCGTCAACCTGATCGGCGCGATCGTGCTGTTGCTGTGGTGGCCGCTGCGGCAGCGGCCGGGAATCGGCACGGTGGCCAATATATTGGTGATCGGGACCGTGGTGGACCTGTCGCTGATGATCCTGCCCACGCCCGAAGGCTATGCAATGCGCGCGACATGGCTGGTCGCGGGAATCATCCTGAACGGCATAGCCGGTGGCGCCTATATCGGGGCAGGGATGGGACCGGGGCCGCGCGACGGGCTGATGACCGGCCTGTGTCGCCGCACCGGCTGGCCGGTCAAATGGGTGCGCACGGGCATAGAGATTGGCGTGCTGGCGATCGGCTGGATGCTGGGCGGGACGGTCGGCATCGGCACCCTGCTCTATGCCGCGACCATCGGCTGGATCGTGCACCATGCCCTGCCCTTCTTCCGCATCGCCGATACCGAACGACAGGCCAGCGCCTGACCTCCCCAGTTTCCGGAGCCCCCTGACCGGTCGACGCTCCATCGCGTCGACCGGTTCTTTTTCCTTGCGAATGCGTCGCTTGGCCATTGACCGGAGCGGGCAGTCGGGCATGGTTCGCCGCAATCCCGACCACCATAACCGGATCAAGGAGCCAAAGTCCCATGCGCCCCTTCCTCGCCGCCTTCCTTCTGCTGCCGCTAAGCACCACCGCCCCGGCCCAGCAGGGGCCGCAACCGGCTCTGGCCCCGCTGACCTTCGAACGGATCGCGCCCGAAGGCACGAAGATGCCGCGCTTCAAGGTCGATGCCGCCTGGCCGGCGATGCCCGACGATCTGCTGCTGGGGCAGGTCAGCGGCGTGGCGGTGGGGCCAGACGATTCGGTCTGGGTCGTGCATCGCCCGCACAGCCTGACCGCGACCGACACCGGCCTTGCCCAGAGCCCGCCGATCGCCGCCTGCTGCAAGCCCGCGCCGCCGGTCGTGCGCTTCGCCAAGGATGGCCGCTATCTGGGCGGCTGGGGCGGGGCCGCGAGCGCGCCAAGCGTCGAGGGGGTCAATCAATGGCCATCCAGCCTGCACGGCATCTTCATCGACAAGGCCGGCAGTGTCTGGTTCGGCGGCAATGGGAAGGGCGACCATGTCGTCATGAACTATACGCCGCAGGGCCAATATATCCGCAGTTTCGGCCGGCGCGACAAGACCGGCGGCAATGACGCGACCGACCAGCTCGGCAATCCGTCCGACGTCAATCATTCGGACGGCATGGTGCTGATTTCCGACGGCTATGTGAACCGCCGCGTGATCGGCTTCGACGCGCAGACCGGTGGTTATAAAGGCCGCTGGGGCGCCTATGGCAAGCCGCCCAGCGGTCCGGTTTTGCAAGGCGCGTTCGACCAGAGCCATGCCGTCGACCCCAGCCGGGTCGCCGATCCCAAGGCAGCGATCTTCAACAGCATCGTCCATTGCGTGGTGCCGACGAAGGATGGCCATCTCTATGTCTGCGACCGCAACAACAATCGCGCGCAGCTATTCAAACGCGAGAAGAATGGCGGCCTGACCTTCGTGCGCGACCTGGTGATCGCGCCGGAAACGGGCGGTACGCACACCGTGACCGACATCGCCTTTTCGCCCGATCCCGACCAGACCTATATGTATGTCGCGGACATGATGAACAGCCGCATCTGGATATTGGAGCGCAAGACCCACATCGTGCTGGGCGCATTCGGCCGGGTCGGGCGACAGGCCGGGCAATTCACCTGGCTGCACAGCATTGATACCGACAGCGACGGCAATATCTATGCGACCGAGGTAAATACCGGCCGCCGCGTGCAGAAGCTGGTCTTTACCGGTATCGAATAACTGGCATCGAATAGAAGGAACGCTGCGTGGCGACCGAACTTTACGACCTGACCATACCCGTTTTCATCCGTGGCCTGCGGAACCTGGCCGCCCTGCTGGACAAGGGCGCGGCCTTCGCCGCCGAAAAGGGCATCGATCCGCTAACGCTGACCGGCGCCCAACTGATCGACGACATGAAGCCACTGACCGCGCAGGTCCAGTTCGCCTGCGACACGGCCAAGGGCACGGTGACGCGGCTGGGCGAACTGGAGCCGATGGCGATGCCGGACACCGAACAGAGCTTCGCCGAATTGCAGGCCCGGATCGCGAAGACCATCGCTCTTCTGGAGGCCGTGCCGCGCGAGAAGATCGACGGACGGGAAGAGGCGATCGTGACGCTGAAAGTGCCGGGCGGCGAAATTCCCTTCACCGGGTCCAGCCATGTGCTGACCTTCTCGCTGCCGAATTTCTATTTCCACCTCAGCATGGCCTATGCGCTGTTGCGGCAGGCGGGCGTACCGGTCGGCAAGCTGGACTTCCTGGGCGGGATTTGATGGGTTCACGCGGAGACGCGGGGCCGCGGAGGGGGATAGAGGCGCCGCAGGCCTTTCTTTCCATGTGCCGCCTATAGCCGCTGAAATGATAACGCGCGGCCGTGCGGCTTTTCCTCTCCGCGCCTCTGCGCCTCCGCGCGAACCAGAAATTATCCCGCGATCAGCCGCACATAGGCGCTGGCGACCCAGCCGCTGACGCAGGGCCCATCATAGGCCTGCTTGCGGTCAACGGGCGATGTGACATCGCAGTCGGCGGGTTCGACTGCGTTGTCGGCGGCCGGGGCGGGGGGCACCACCACGCCCAGCCATTTCTGGTCGAGGCTGCGCGTGCAGACATAGACGCGCGCGCCCTCAGCCAGCATGCCCTGCTCCTTCGCCTGCGCGAACGGTGCGGCGCGCACCGCCAGCCCCTTCGTGCCCGCGCGCATGACCTGCCCCATGCCGCCACAGGCATCGAGCTGCGGCCCATCTTCGCCGATCGTCACCGGGCGGACGATGCCGGCCTCCAGCCGGGTTTCGCTGACATCGTCGCGCGCCGCGCCGGCCAGCGAAGAGTTGGGCAAAGCCTCATACAGATCGTCGCTTTTCGAGCAGCCGGAAAGCACGATGAGCGGGAGGAGGATCAGGGGGAAGACGGCACGCATGGAAAGCGTGATAGACCGCCCCGGCCCGGCACGGAAGCCGCCATGTTTCGCTTTAGTTTCATGGCGCCTTTCCCTATATGCTCGGCATGAGCGAAGAACCCGTCAACACCCCCAACAGCAATGAATATGGCGCCGACAGCATCAAGGTGCTGAAAGGGCTGGATGCCGTGCGCAAGCGGCCCGGCATGTATATCGGCGATACCGACGATGGCAGCGGCCTGCATCATATGGTGTTCGAGGTCAGCGACAATGCTATCGATGAGGCTCTGGCGGGGCATTGCGACCTGATCACCATCACGCTGAACCCGGATGGCTCCGTCAGCGTAGAGGATAATGGCCGCGGCATTCCGACCGGCATCCACAAGGAAGAAGGCGTGTCGGCGGCCGAGGTCATCATGACCCAGTTGCATGCGGGCGGTAAGTTCGAAAATACCAGTGACGACAATGCCTATAAGGTGTCGGGCGGCCTGCACGGCGTGGGCGTTTCGGTCGTCAATGCGCTGTCAGAATGGCTGGACCTCAACATCTGGCGCGATGGCAAGGAACATTGGATGCGCTTCGCCTATGGCGATGCTACCGCACCGCTCAAGGTGATCGGCGATGCGCCAGAAGGCAAGAAGGGGACGCGCGTCACCTTCCTAGCTTCACTGGAGAAAGCGCCGGGCGACGGCGCGACCTTCAAGAACCATACCGAATATGATTTCGAGAAGCTGGAGCATCGCTATCGCGAACTGGCTTTCCTCAACAGCGGCGTGCGCCTGTTCCTGGTCGATGCGCGCCATGAGGAGAAGAAAGAGATCGAGCTGTTCTACGAAGGCGGCATCGCGGCCTTCGTGAAATATCTCGACCGCAACAAAAATGCGCTGATGCCCGATCCGATCGCGATTTCGGGCACCCGCGACGACGTGACCATCGACGTCGCGCTGGAGTGGAACGACAGCTATTATGAGAACGTCCTCTGCTTCACCAACAACATCCCGCAGCGCGACGGCGGCACGCATCTGGCGGCCTTCCGCGCGGCGCTGACCCGCACGCTCAACAATTATGCGGAGAAGTCCGGGGCGCTGAAGAAGGAGAAAGTCTCCCTCACCGGCGAGGATATGCGCGAGGGCCTGACCGCCATCGTGTCGGTCAAGCTGCCCGATCCCAAATTCAGTTCGCAGACCAAGGACAAGCTGGTGTCGTCGGAAGTGCGCCAGCCGCTCGAAAGCCTGATGGCCGACAAGATGGCCGAATGGCTGGAAGAGAATCCCGCGCACGGCAAGATGATCGTGCAGAAGGTGATCGACGCCGCCGCCGCCCGTGAAGCCGCCAAGAAGGCGCGCGAGCTGACCCGGCGCAAGGGCGTGCTCGACATCGCCAGCCTGCCCGGCAAGCTGGCCGACTGTCAGGAACGCGACCCCGCCAAGTCCGAACTCTTCCTGGTCGAAGGTGACTCGGCCGGCGGTTCGGCCAAGCAGGGACGCAACCGCCATAATCAGGCGATCCTGCCGCTCAAGGGCAAGATCCTGAACGTCGAGCGCGCGCGGTTCGACAAGATGCTGTCGTCCAAGGAAGTGGGCACGCTCATCCAGGCGATGGGCACCGGCATCCGCGACGATTTCAATCTGGAAAAGCTGCGCTACCACAAGATCGTCATCATGACCGACGCCGACGTCGACGGCGCGCATATCCGCACGCTGCTGCTGACCTTCTTCTACCGCCAGATGCCGCAGATTATCGAGGCGGGGCATCTCTACATCGCCCAGCCGCCGCTCTACAAAGCGACGCGCGGCCGGTCGGAGGTCTATCTCAAGAACGAAGCGGCGCTGGAACAATATCTGGTCGACAATGGCGTCGAGTCGATGGCGCTGGAAACGACGGGCGGCGCGCGCACCGGCGACGATCTGCGCAGCCTGATCGAACATAGCCGCCGCATGCGGGCGGTGATGCGCTATGTTCCGCGCCGCTACAATCCTGCGATCATCGAGGCGCTGAGCCTCAACGGCGCACTCGATCCCGAATTGTCTGCCGATTCGCAAGCGGAACGGCTGGCCGCGACCGTGGCCTGGATGGACGCACAGGATGTCGAGGGACGCTGGACCGGCATCGTCGCCGAAGAGGGCGGCTTCCACTTCCAGCGGCTGTGGCGCGGCGTCACCGACCATCATGTGATCGAGGGCGGCTTCATCGGATCGGCAGAGGCGCGCAAGCTGCACGCCATCGCCGGTGAGGATGCCGACAGCTATCGCACCTCCAGCCGTCTGATTACGGTCAAGGCGCTGGCTGCCGAGGCGAATGACGACGACCTGCCCGCCGCGCCGACCAAGGGCGCAGTCGTCACCCGGCCGAGCGAATTGCTCGACGCATTGCTGGCCGCCGGGCGCAAGGGGCTGGCGATCCAGCGCTACAAGGGGTTGGGCGAGATGAACGCGGAACAGCTTTGGGAAACCACGCTGGACCCGGACAATCGCTCGATGCTGCGCGTCGAGGTGGAGCAGGCGGACGTCGCCGACGAAATCTTCACCCGCCTGATGGGCGACGTGGTCGAACCGCGCCGCGAATTCATCCAGGACAATGCGCTGAACGTCGCCAATCTGGACGTTTGATCGATGAGCGACGCCGCACTGCCACGCTGTAGCTGGGTCAGTGCGGCGGACCCGCTTTATTGCGCCTATCATGACGCGGAATGGGGCGTCCCGGAGCGCGATTCGCGCATGCTCTGGGAAATGCTGATGTTGGAGGGATTCCAGGCGGGCCTGTCCTGGATCACCATATTGCGCAAGCGCGAGGGGTTTCGTGCAGCCTTTGCCGGATTCGATCCGGATCAGGTGGCCACCTTCGATTCGGATGATATCGAACGGCTGATGGGCGATGCCGGCATCGTCCGGGCGCGGGCCAAGATCGAAGCGACGATCCGGGGCGCGCAGATTTTCTGCGAGATGCGCGACCGGGGCGAAGATTTCGCCGCCTATGTCTGGGCCTTCGTCGATGGCACGCCGATCCAGAATGACGGCGTCCATTTTCCGGCAAAGACCGATCTGTCCGAAGCCATTTCGAAGGATTTGAAGAAGCGCGGCTTCAAGTTCGTAGGCCCGACCATCGTCTATGCCTGGATGCAAGCGATCGGCATGGTGAATGACCATGCGGTCGATTGCTTCCGCCGCGAGCCCCTTCGCCCATGAAGGTGATCGCCGCCCTCCTGCTCGCAACGCTGCTGGGCGGGTGCGGGAAGGGCGAGTCGGTCGCCAATCAGACGCAGCCCAAGGCGGCGGCCAAGGTCATTGCGCCGATCAATAGCAGCATTCCGGCTAATGCGGCCGACGATACTCCACCAGCGCCCCAGCCGATGGTCGAACCCAAGCCTTTGGTTTCACGTGAAACATCGAAAGCGCTTCCCACGCCGCCGGACTATCGCGCCATCGGCACCGAACCCTTTTGGGGCGTGACGCTGCGCGGATCGACGATCGTGCTGGAGCGGCCGGACAAAGCTCCGATGCGCTTTGCCGTGCGCAACCAGAGCGACGATCGCGCTATCCGCTTCGTAGGGGATGGCTTCACCCTGACCGCGACCGAAGGACCGTGCAGCGACGGCATGAGCGATGCCATCTGGTCCGACCGGGTGCAGATCGCCTTTGCAGACGGCACGCTCAAGGGCTGCGGCGGCCTGCGGGAAGACGGCCCCTGATCGTTAAGCGGGGTGAACCCCATGATTCGGAGGAAGATGCCATGACCGCCGATGCTTCTCGCCGTGACCTGCTGATCGCCGCTGCCACCCTGTCGACGCTGGCCCTGTCCGCGCAAGCCGCTGCGCAGGTGAGTGTGCAGCCGCCCGTGCCGCCCAGTGGGCCGAAGAAGAAGCTGGGCATGGTCCTGTTCGACGGGTTCGAATTGCTCGACGTGTTCGGCCCGCTGGAAATGTTCGGCATGCTGAAGGACAGGGTCGAAATTCTGATGATCGCGGACAAGGCCGGGCCGGTCAGGAGCGGAGCAGGGCCACAGGCGATTGCCGATTATAGCTTCGCCGATGCCCCGAAACTCGACATCGTCATGATCCCCGGCGGCATCGGCACCAGGCGGGAAGTCGGCAATGCCGCCTTCCTGGAATCGATCCGCGCCATCGCCGACGCCACGCCGCAGGTGGCGACCATCTGCACAGGATCAGGCCTGCTCGCGAAGACCGGCCTGATCGATGGGGTGAAGGCGACCAGCAACAAGATGGCCTGGAAATGGGCGACGGCGCAGGGCGCAAAGGTGGCATGGGTGCCGCAGGCGCGCTGGGTGGAGGACGGCAAATATATCTCCTCCTCCGGCATTTCGGCGGGGACGGACATGGCGCTGGGCCTGATCGCGAAACTTTATGGGAAGGACATGGCCCATTGGGTCGCCCATCGCACCGAATATCGCTGGAATGAGGATGCTAGCGACGATCCCTTTGCCGCGATGAACGGACTGGCCGGCTAGGCATAGCCCATCTGGGCGGACCGCGGACGGGAAGCCTTCGAGACATCAGTCCCGTGACCTGTCTTCCAGTTCCTCCATGGCAGCACGATCTTCATTCGATACGAATTCGCAGGCGAGCAGGGTCCACCCTTTGAGCGCCGGCCCCTGCCGCGCGACGATCGAGATAAGCCCCATATCCTTCATCCCCTGATCCGCGTCAGGCAATTGCCGGGAAAAGCCAAGGCTGGAACTGCCCAGCAATCGCATCGATTCTGGCTTGAGATCATAGCGCTCGGCGAGTTGAGCTGCGACTTCACCCTGTATCAGTACGCCGACGGCCATGCCGCCAAACATGACGTCCTGAGCGACAAATCCATCGCGCACGATCGGCGCCTTCAGATGATAGATGGCCGCGCCCAAGCCGGATGTATCGGGTTTGGCGATCTTCTCCGCTGCCTCGTAGAGCGCAGTGGCGTTGGCCAGCGAATAGGGCGGCTGACACAAGGCCGAACCGAAGAAATCCGCTTCGGATGCCATGGCGGGAAGGGGCGTTAAGGCGAGCAGGGCCGACAAGGATCGCAAGGAAAATATAGTCATTACAGGATCATGGACATTTTCCTACGTCCGATCAACGCAAGCCTCAGTCGGCGCGCATCGCTTCGGCCACCAGCGCTTCCGCCTCCATCAGCAGGGCATCCTCGGCCGCGCTTTGCGCGACATGTTCACGGCCGATCAGGATCAGCACCGGCACGGCGAGGGGGCTGACCCGGTCCAACGTCACATGGAGCATGGTCTGACTCGCCCGGTCGATCAGATCGCCCAGACGGCCGACATCGGTCATGCGCGCGCGCGCATCGGCCCAGGCGGCCTTCAGCAGCAGATGATCGGGCTGATATTTGCGCAGCACATCATAGATCAGGTCGGTGGAGAAGGTGACCTGCCGCCCGGTCTTGCGCTTGCCCGGATGCTGGCGCTCGATCAGGCCGGAAATCACCGCCACATCGCGGAAGGCCCGCTTCAAAAGGCTGGATTGTTCGACCCAGTCGACAAATTCATGGTCCAATATATCGGCGGAAAAGAGGCTGGCCGGATCGGTGACGGGCTTCATGCCATAGACGGCCAGCGCATAATCGTTGGACACAAAACCCAGCGGCATCAGCCCCTGGCTTTCCATCCGCCGGGTCAGCAGCATGCCCAGCGACTGATGCGCATTCCAGCCCTCGAAACTGTAGCAGACCAGATAATGGCGCCCCTCATGCGGGAAAGTTTCGATCAAGAGCTGGCCGGGCTGGGGCAGGGCGGAGCGCAGTTTCTGCATTTCCAACCATTCGCGCACATCGGGCGGGAAGCGGTGCCATTCCTCCGGCTCGGCGAGGAAGTGGCGGACCCGGTCGGCCAGCCGGGTGGACATGGCCATGCGGGTGCCACCCCAACTGGGAATGCGCGCCTGTTTGGACGTCGCGCGCACCACCAGATCGCTCGTATCCATCCGGACCACCTCCAGCGCCATGCCGGAGAAGAAGAAGCTGTCGCCCGGCCGCAGCGTGGCGGCGAAACCTTCCTCCACCGTCCCCAGCTTGCGGCCATTGGCGAAGCGTACGGCGAGAGCTGGCTGATCGACGATGATCCCCGCATTCAGCCGATGCTGCTGAATGAAACGGGGGTGGGAGACACGCCAAAGCCTATTCCCTTGGCCGTCCGCCTCCTGCGTCAGCCGCTTGAACCGGTCATAGGCGCGCAGGGCATAGCCGCCGCCCTCGATGAAGTGTAGGACATGGTCGAACGCTTCCGCCGTAAGCGCGCTATAGGGGGTGGCCGACTGCACCTCTTCCAGCAATTCCTCTGCGCGAAACGCCCCGGCGCAGGCGAGGCCCATGACATGCTGGGCCAGTACGTCGAGGCTGCCGGGACGGAAATCATCGGCGTCGCGCTCGCCCGCTTCCACCGCGTCCAGCGCCGCGCGCGCCTCCAGATATTCGAAGCGATTGCCGGGAATCAGGATCGCTTCCGACGCCATATCGAGGCGATGATTGGCCCGGCCGATCCGCTGGAGCAGGCGCGACGATCCCTTGGGCGCCCCCATCTGAATCACGCAATCGACATTGCCCCAGTCGACGCCCAGATCCAGCGACGCCGTCGCCACCAGCGCGCGCAATTTGCCCGCCGCCATCGCCGATTCGACCTTGCGCCGCGCCTCGATCGACAGGCTGCCATGATGGATGGCGATCGGCAGATTGGCGTCATTGGCCGACCAGAGTTCCTGAAAGATGAGTTCGGCAAGCCCGCGCGTGTTGCAGAAGACCAAAGTCGTCTGGCGCGACTCGATCTCGGCCATCACCTGACTGGCCGCATATTTGCCCGAATGGCCGGACCAGGGCACGCGCCCTTCGGGAATCAGGATGGCGACATTAGGCTCCGCGCCCGCTTCCCCCAGAACTGGCGTCACGGCGTCGATATCGCCATCGGGCGCCAGCCAGGCGCGATAAGCGTCGACATCGGCGACCGTGGCGGACAGGGCGACCCGGCGCAGAGCGGGGTTGATCGCCTGCAAACGCGCCATCGACAGGTTGAGCAGGTCGCCCCGCTTCTGCGTGGCGAAGGCATGGACCTCATCCACGATCACGGTCTTCAAATCCGCGAACATCAGCGCCGCGTCGGGATAGCTGAGCAACAGCGAAAGCGATTCGGGCGTGGTCAGCAGGATTTGCGGCGGCCGGGCGCGCTGGCGTGCCTTGCGGTCGGACGGCGTATCGCCTGTGCGCGTCTCCACCCGGATGGGTAGGCCCATCTCCTCGATCGGGGTCAGCAGATTGCGCCGCACATCCACGGCCAGCGCCTTCAATGGCGAGACATAGAGGGTATGCAACCCATCGACCGGATCATCGATAAGCTCCGCCAGAGTCGGCAGGAAGCCCGCCAGCGTCTTGCCCGCCCCGGTCGGCGCCACCAGCAGGGCATGCTCGCCGCGCCGCGCCGCCGCCAGCATCGCCATCTGATGCCGTCTCGGTCGCCAGCCGCGTGCAGCAAACCAGCTTTCGACAGGGATCGGGAGGTCGGCGGACATGGCATGGATGTAGGGGCGTCCATCTCCTCTGTCACGGTCCACCTGTTCTACCCCCGCGGTCGCTGCCGATGGAGGCGGCGCCGATAGCATGCTATAGGGAAGTCCGCTTCGCGCCGATGCCACGGGGCGCGCAATATCGAGAGAGGAAACGGGCGCATGACCGATCAAGACCATAGCCCCTTCATGTTCGGCACCGTGCCGACCACCCTGTTCGACGCCTGGCTGATGCCCGTCACCTTCTGGGCCAACTGGTTCAGCCTGTGCGAGGAAGCACTGCATGTTGCTCAGAAGCATCCGCACCCGGCAAGCGCCACTGGCGAAGAGGCGATACCGGCCCATATTGAGAATGAAGAAGGACTGGTCGCCTGAGCAGATCGGCGATCCCTTTCGGAATAATAATATAGCCGTAAGAAATAATCTTACGCATCCCTCTGGCTCTTTGCCGGTGCCCTGCACTACATTCCAGCGCATGAGAGCGGCGCACCAGACGCCGCCCCCGAGCAGGAGAATGACATGACCGGCGAAACTCCGCCCCCCGTCACCGAAGCCGAACTGACCGGCGTCGAAACCACGCGCAACCGCCGCCGACCCAAGGCCCCGATCATGGAGATTGACGGCCGCAAGCTGAAGCCCGCCACGCTGATGATGGGCCATGGCTATGATCCGACCCTGTCGGAAGGCTCGCTCAAGCCCCCCATCTTCCTCACCTCCACCTTCGCCTTTGAAAGCGCGGCCGCAGGCAAGCGCCATTTCGAGGGCGTGACCGGCATTCGCCCCGGCGGCGCGGAGGGCCTCGTCTACTCCCGCTTCAACGGCCCCAATCAGGAAATTTGCGAAGATCGGCTGTCCGTCTGGGAGGAGGCCGAAGATGCGCTGCTCTTTTCCAGCGGCATGTCGGCGATCGCCACCACTCTGCTGGCGCTGGTCCAGCCGGGCGACGTCATCGTCCATTCGGCGCCGCTCTATGCCGCGACCGAATCGCTGATCGGCCGCATCCTCGGCAAATTCGGGGTGCAATGGCTCGATTTCCCCGCCGGTGCGACCGAAGCGGAAATCGGCGCAGTGATCGAGAAAGCCAAGGGGCTCGGCCGTGTTGCCCTGCTCTATCTGGAGAGCCCGGCCAACCCGACCAATGTTCTGGTCGATCTGGAAGCGGTCGTCGCGCGGCGCGACTCGCTGTTCGCGGGCGAAGCCCATATCCCGCCGATCGCGATCGACAATACGTTCCTGGGGCCGCTCTGGCACAAGCCGATCGCCCATGGCGCGAATCTCGTCATCTACAGCCTCACCAAATATGCCGGCGGGCATAGCGATCTGGTTGCGGGCGGCGTGCTGGGCAGCAATGCGCTGATCAACAGCATCCGCCTGATGCGCAACACGATCGGCACGATCCTGGACCCGCACAGCGCCTGGATGCTGCTGCGATCACTGGAGACGCTGGAATTGCGGATGAGTCGCGCCGGGGAGAGCGCCGCAAAGGTCTGCGCCTGGCTGAAGGACCAGCCGCAGGTGGAGAAGATCGTCTATCTCGGCTTCCCGGAGACGGAGCGGCAGGCCGATATCTATCGCCGCCATTGCACCGGCGCGGGATCGACCTTTTCGCTTTACCTCAAGGGCGGGGAGGCGGAGGCCTTTGCCTTCCTCGACGCGCTCAAGATCGCCAAGCTGGCGGTCAGTCTGGGCGGCACCGAGACGCTGGCCAGCCACCCCGCCGCCATGACCCATCTGTCTGTGCCCGCCGAGCGCAAGAAGGCGCTGGCGATCGGGGACAATATGGTGCGCATCTCGATCGGCTGCGAGGATGCCGATGATCTGATCGCGGACTTTGCGCAGGCGCTGCGGCAAATCGGATGAGTGCGGCGCGCCCGGTCATCCTGATCGCCCAGCCGCATCTGGCGCCATTACTGGGGCTGCTGGCGGCGGATTATGACGTCTATCCCCTCTGGGAGGAGACCGGGCGCGCCCACATCGGCGAAACGCGGGCCTTGGTGACGGCGGGCGAGTTCCGACTCGATCCGGCCTTGCTGGAGGCCATGCCGCAACTGGGCCTGATCGCCTGCTTCACCGTCGGCTATGACGGGGTCGATCTGGACTGGGCGCGGGCGCGCGGCATCGCCGTCACCCATGCGGGCGACGCCAATGCGGAGGATGTCGCCGATCATGCAATCGGCCTGACTCTGGCGCATCGGCGCCAGATTGTGGCGGGCGACCGGCAATTGCGGGCGGGGCAATGGATGGCGGGCGCCAAGACCATCACCCTGTCGCTCGCGGACTCTCGGCTGGGGATCGTCGGCATGGGCGCGATCGGCGTCGCCACGGCCCGGCGGGCGGAGGTGATGCGGATGCAGGTGAACTGGTGGGGACCGCGCCCCAAGCCCGACCTGCCCTGGCCGCGTGCCGACGGCCTGATGGCGCTGGCATGGCAGAGCGACATCCTGCTGGTGGCGGCCAAGGCGGATGAGACGAATCGCGAGATGATCGACGCTGCGGTCATCGATGCGCTGGGTCCGCGCGGGTTGCTGGTTAATGTCGCGCGCGGCCAGTTGGTGGACGAGGATGCGCTGATCGCCGCCTTGCATGATGGGCGACTGGGCGGCGCAGCGCTGGACGTGTTCGCACAGGAACCGACCGATGCGGCCCGCTGGAGCGATGTGCCGAACTGCGTGCTGACTCCGCACACTGGCGGCGCCACCGACGCGGCGGTGGCGCACATGGCCCAGATGCTGCAAGCCAATCTGCGCGCTTATTTCCGCGGAGAAGCCCTGCTTTCACCGGTATCAAGCTGAAGAATGCGACGCGACCGTCAGTGCTTCACGTGAAACACCCGGCCATCACATCATCAGGCGATCAGAATTTGAAGACGGTGCCCAGATAGACGGCCTGGCTGTCCTGCCGTTCGTCGGTCATCGGGGTCAGGCGACCCGCAACGCTGTTATTGTAGCGCACACCCGCAGTCACGTTCAGGTTGCGCGTCAGCGAATAGGAGCTGGCCAGATCCAGCGTATAATCCTTGTCCGCAGACGGATTGCGCACAGTCGCGCTCGCATCGCGATGCGTTTCGATCAGTACCTTGGTGCTGAACCGATTCTTCTTGCTGTCATCCAGCGAGAAATTCTTGGCATCGACCATGGTTTCAACCGGAACCGGGTCCAACGCCTTGCGGCCGACCGAGTCGGGCAGGGCAAACTTGCGCCAGTTATGCGCGCCGTTCAGGCTGAAGGCGACCGGCTTGATATCGATCGGCGCCAGAGTACGATTGATCGTGCCCTGATCATCGGCGGCCCGCACCATCACGGTAACCGAACGCTGGCCGCTCAGCGAACCGCTGGTCGGCGTGAAGCGGAAACCCTGGCTGTTCGCCTTGGCCGCGATTCGCGCATAGGCGGCCGCCAGGCGCGGGTCCTTGATCGTCGGCGTGAAGGAAGAGATGCTGCCCAGAGCGCCCAGCGACACCGGCGCTTCCGCACGGAGCTGGACAAGGGCCGTTGCTGCGCCGATCGCGGGAGACAGCATAAAGCCAGCTACGGCAACCGCCGAGCCCGCCAATGCCAAATATCCCCTGTTCACGCGCATGATCCTGTGTCCGTCCCCGCCGACTGATATGTGATAACGCATTACACCGATAAAGCCGCCACTGGCTAGGGGCCGGGCCGCTTTTTGTCTGAGCTGTTGCATCGAATACACAGGGTAGAAGGCGTCAGGCGCCGTCTGTCCAATGTGCCGGCTCCATAGCGCCCCCTTGCCCCGCGCTGCACGGCCACTATAGAAGCGGGCAGTTTCTCGTTTTCCTAGCTAGGACATGCCCTGATGGTGCGCCTTCCCGCCTCTCTTTCCTCCGGCCTGCTGCTGGCCGCCCTCCTGCCGCTCGCGGCTTGCGGTGGCGGCTCGAAGGAGCGTCCCAAGGCGGACCTCGCCGCGTCGAAGGTGACGACGATCGGCGTCAACGCCTATCTGTGGCGCGCCACGCTCGACACACTGTCCTTCATGCCGATGGTACAGACCGATTCGAACGGCGGCGTGATCGTCACTGACTGGTATGCCAATCCGAACACGCCCAATGAACGGATGAAGCTGACTGTGTCGATTCTGGATCAGGATCTGCGCGCCGACGCGGTGCGCGTCGCCGCCAGCCGTCAGGTGAACCAGAATGGCCAGTGGGTCGACGCCCCCGTCGCCGCTGCAACCGTGCAGAAGCTGGAAGAAATCATCCTCACCAAGGCGCGCGACCTGCGCCGCACGGCGATCGGCTGAGCCACAACCTGGACGGGCGCTGATCAAAGCGCTGTTTTCACACTCTCTGGGCTGGGCTTTTACACGAGCCCAGCCCGCTTGCATTTGTAAGGACATGACATGCAAAGGCGCTTCAACCCGATGGAGGCCGACGCCCGTTGGCAGGCGACCTGGGACGAACAGCAAAGCTTCAAGGCGGACGACGCCTCGACCAAGCCGCGCAGCTATGTGCTGGAGATGTTCCCTTATCCGTCGGGGCGCATCCATATCGGTCATGTCCGCAACTATTCGATGGGCGACGTGCTGGCCCGCTTCCGCAGGATGACGGGCCATGAAGTGCTCCATCCGATGGGTTGGGACGCCTTTGGCATGCCGGCCGAAAATGCGGCGATGGAAAAGAAGGTTCATCCCGGATCGTGGACCCGCGACAATATCGCCAACATGCGCGCGCAATTGAAGAAGCTGGGCTTCGCGATCGACTGGAGCCGCGAACTCGCCACCTGCGAGCCGGACTATTATGGCCATGAGCAGGCGCTGTTCCTGGACATGCTGGAAGCGGGCCTCGTCTATCGCAAGGAATCAGCGGTCAACTGGGACCCGGTCGACATGACCGTGCTGGCCAACGAGCAAGTGATCGACGGGCGCGGCTGGCGATCGGGCGCACTGGTCGAGAAGCGCAAGCTCAGCCAGTGGTTCCTGAAGATCACGCAGTTTGCCGACGATCTGCTGGAAGGGCTTAAGACGCTCGACCAGTGGCCGGACAAGGTCCGGACGATGCAGGAAAACTGGATCGGCAAGTCGGTCGGCCTGCAATTCAGCTTCAAGCCGGTAGCGCACTTCGACACGGAAATCGAAGTCTATTCGACCCGGCCTGACACCATCTTCGGTGCCAGCTTCGTCGCGATCGCGGCCGATCACCCGGTCGCGCAGGCGGTGGCAGCGAACAACCCGGAGGCGGTCGCCTTCATCGAAAAGTGCAAGGAAGGCGGCACCACCGCAGCCGAGCTGGAAACGGCGGAGAAGCTGGGCTTCGACACCGGCCTGACGGTCGCACACCCCTTCGACCCCGAATGGCACCTGCCCGTCTTCATCGCCAATTTCGTGCTGATGGATTATGGCGCCGGCGCGGTCATGGGCGTGCCCGCGCATGATCAGCGCGACCTCGACTTCGCGCGCAAGTACATGCTCCCCGTGGAGCGCGTCGTCGCGCTGGAAGGCGAGGCCGACAAGCCGATCCACAATGAGGCCTATACCGGCCCCGGTGCGCTGGTGAACTCGCGCTTTCTGGACGGCATGGCGGTGGAAGAAGCCAAGGCCGCCGTCATCGGCCGCGCCGAATCCGAAGGCTGGGGCGCGGGCAAGACCGTGTTCCGCCTGCGCGACTGGGGCGTGTCGCGCCAGCGTTACTGGGGCACGCCGATCCCGGTCATCCATTGCGAGGGCTGCGGCGTCGTGCCCGTGCCCAAGGCGCAGTTGCCGGTCGTGCTGCCCGAAGATGTCAGCTTCGACATTCCCGGCAATCCGCTGGATCGCCATGCGACCTGGAAGCATGTCGACTGCCCGTCCTGCGGCAAGCCCGCCGTGCGCGAAACCGACACGCTGGACACGTTCGCCGACTCCAGTTGGTATTTCATCCGCTTCGCCAGCCAGCCGTCGGACAAGCCGTTCGATCGCGCCACGGTCGAACAATGGCTGCCGGTCGGCCAATATATTGGCGGCGTCGAACATGCGATCCTGCATCTGCTCTACGCCCGCTTCTGGACCCGCGCGCTCCAGCATATGGGGCAGTTGGGCTTTGCCGAGCCGTTCACCGGCCTGTTCACGCAGGGCATGGTGACGCATGAGACCTACAGCCGCGAACAGGGCGAAGGCCTGCCCCCCGTCTATTTCGCGCCCGGTGAAATCACCCGCACGTCGGAAGGCGCCACGCTGATCGCCGACAATGCGCCGGTAGAGGTCGGCCGGGTCATCAAAATGTCCAAGTCCAAGAAGAATGTCGTCGATCCCGATGACATCATCGCCCAATATGGCGCGGACGCGGTGCGCTGGTTCATGCTGTCGGACAGCCCGCCGGAGCGCGATCTGCCCTGGACCGAGGCCGGGATCGAGGGATCGTGGCGCTTCGTCAACCGCGTCTGGCGCCTGTTCGGCGAGGCGGATGCGTCGGCACAAGGCGAAGACAAGGCGCTGGATCGCAAGCTGCACCAGACCGTCGACGGTATCGCCAAAGACATCGAGGCGCTGGGCTTCAACAAGGCCGTCGCCAAAATCTACGAACTCACCAACGCGATCGAGAAGGCCAAGCCTTCGGCGAGCCGCACCGCCGCGATCCGTGGCCTCGCGCTGCTCGTTGCCCCGATGACGCCGCATCTGGCCGAAGAAGGCTGGGCGGAGATGGGTGGCGAAGGTCTTATCGCCAACGCCTCCTGGCCGACCGTCGATCCGGCGCTGCTGGTCGATGACGAAGTCACCATCGCCTGTCAGGTGATGGGCAAGCTGCGAGACACCATCACCGTGGCCAAGGGGACGCCGAAGGACGAACTGGAAAAGCTGGCGCTGGCCGCGCCCAACGTCATCCGCACGCTGGACGGCGCGACGCCCAAGAAGGTGATCGTGGTGCCCGATCGTCTGGTCAATATGGTCGTCTGAACGCACACGACAAACTGGAATCGTCTGTTGGCAATGCCTGTTCTTTTCTTCTGGAAGGAACAGGCATTGCCCCAAATGGCGGCTGCGCCGCTCTGACGCCTTGAAACATCTACGGCAATTTCATGCGATTCCCGGCAGGGCTTGCCAATAGCGCATCTTTGTTTGAAACTGGTCCTCACGGCGTGAAATGGGGTGCGAACGCATGTACGACAATTATGTATCTCTTGGAAATAACTGCGAAATTGCATTTCAAATGCGGCGCGTCAGAGGGGTGCATAAGGGCGGCTTCTTCAATTGGAACATTACCAATCTGGATGTTCTGATCGCGATTCTGCAAAATGATTTCGCTGGACTACTTCAGGAACATAATATCGTTCATTTCCAGAGCGATCTGTTCCGAGATTTGCAATACAGACATTGCTTCCACGCGGATTTCAGTACGCCGGATTTGAATGCAGATGGAAAATTCCAGGAGAAACTGGAAAATCTTCGGTCAAAGACATATCATTTCATCCATAGTTTCCGCACTCTGAAAGATAGCGGTCGTACTGTTTTCTTTTACAAGACGCATGAAACCGAAAATCTATTGGACCGGATCGTCACGGTACGAGACATTTTGACGTCCTACGTACCTTATGGACAGTTCGATCTGGTGGTGGCGCAACCTGTCGAACAGTTGCTCAAGGGGCAGGACAGGCAGAATATCTACTTTCGCCCACTTGCAAGGCTCGCGCCGGGCAATGACGCGACGGACGGCCATGTGCGTTCGTGGGACATCATCTTCCGCGAATTTCCACACCGTGAAGGCATCACCGCTGCCTTCTGGTGATATAATCTACCTGGCACAAATAGCGCGCCGTCAGCACATATTCGATTGCCGACAGGCTTAGACAAGCCCGGAGCAAACGGGTAGAGAGGCCGGGATGAAGCGCATCCTCCCTCTCCTCGCCCTTCCCTTGCTCCTCTGCGGCTGCGGGCTGCGCCCCGTCTATGGCGGCGGCGGGCATGGCGTAGTGGCGCAGACGCTCGGCAATGTCGAAGTCGAGCCGATCGAGGGCAAGGGCGGCTGGCTGGTGCGCAATGCGCTTAACGATCGGCTTTCGGCAATGCGCGGCGGCGATGGCCCCCACTACAAACTGGTGGTCAAGCTGGACGACAATATCAGCGGCTTTGGTCTGCGGGCCGACGCCGCCGTTACCCGCGAGCGGCGCACCCTGCGCGCCCGCTATCAACTGGTCGATCAGGCCACCGGCGCGCAGATACTGGACGATACGGCCGGTTCCGATTCCGGTATCGACGTGACCTCCAGCGAATATGCGACGATCGCGGCCGAAGACACGGCGCTCGAACGGCTGTCGCAGACGGTGGCCGACCAGATCGTGACCCGGCTGGCGCTGTTCTCGCGCAAGGCGGCCAAGCCTTGAAGGCCAATCGGGGCCAGATCGAAAAGGCGCTGGATGCGCCACCCCAGGATATTCGTTTCTTCCTGCTCTATGGTCCCGATGAAGCGGGCAGTCAGGCGCTGGCCCGCCGGCTGGAGCGCGCCATGGGGCCGCAGGCCGAACGGATCGATCTGGACGGCCCGACGCTCAAGGACGATCCGGCCAGGCTGTCGGACGAAGCGGCCTCCTTCTCCATGTTCGGCGACCAGCGCTGGATTCGCGTCAGCGGCATGGGCGACGAATCGCTGGCCGCGCTGGCCGCCCTGCTGGAGGCCGAGGCCGCCGGCAATCCGGTGATCGCGGTGGCCGGCGCGCTGAAACCCACATCGAAGCTGCTCAAGCTGGCGCTGGACCATAAGGGCGCGCTGGCCTTCATCTCCTACCAGCCCGACGCGCGGGAGGCGGAGCAGATCGCCATCGGCATCGCGCGCGAAAGCGGGCTGCGCTTGTCGTCCGAACTGGCGCGCCGGATCGTGGCGCTGGCCAATGGCGACCGCGCATTGATGGCGGGGGAGGTGGAGAAGCTGATCCTCTATCTCGACGCCGCGCCGGAGCACCCGCGTGAGGCCACCGCCGAAGCGCTCGATGCGCTGTCCGCCGACAATCCCGACACGGAAGTCGCGCCTTTGGTCAATGCCGTGCTGGGCGGCGACCTGAAGGCCATGCATCGCGAACTGGCCAGTCTCGCCGAAACCGGCACGGCCATGGCATCGGTCATCCGCCCCTTGCTGAGCCGCGCCATGCTGGTCGCCAATATCCGCACCGCCTTCGACAGCAGCGGCCGACTGGAATCGGCGGTCGAATCGGCGGGCAAAGCGGTCTTCTGGAAGGAAAAGGGGCTGGTGTCGCGACAGGTGCAGACCTGGAACGCGCCCGGCATCGCCCGCGTGATCCAACGCCTGTTGGAGGCCGAACGATCCAGCCGCGGGGGCAGGGGGCTGGGCGACTTGATGGTGCGCCACGAATTGCTGGCGATTGCACGACAGGCCGCGCGCGAGCGGGCTTGATCGAACGGAGGCGCAGGGCCATATTGCGCCCATGGAGAAGCTGAACCTGACCGACGCCGAGTGGCGCGCCCGCCTTTCCCCCGAACAATATCATGTGCTGCGGGAGGCCGGAACCGAACGGGCCTTCACCGGCAAATATAACAGCAACAAGACCGAAGGCGTCTATTATTGCGCCGGTTGCGGCGCCGAACTGTTCGACGCCGACGAAAAATATGACAGCGGATCGGGCTGGCCCAGCTTCACCGCACCGGTGGACATCGACGCGGTCGAGGAAATTCGCGACGCCAGCCATGGCATGATCCGCACCGAAGTCCGCTGCGCCAAATGCGAAGGCCATCTGGGCCATGTCTTCCCCGATGGACCGGGCGTCAACGGTCTGCGCTATTGCATGAACAGCGCCGGTCTGGATTTCAAACCACGCGACGAGGCGGAATAGGAAAGCCGCTTCCGCCGACCGTTCCACATCGATTTCACGGCGCCTTGACGATAGCTGCACATCGGCCGTTCATCCCGGGTAAAGCGCCGTTCCCCATGGACGGCGCGACGGTCTTTTTCCGCGCCGGTTGCAGGATTTGCGCTGGCCGGGACCGGGATTAGCGCGTATCCGGGGCGGCACAAATGGCAGGATCAAGCAAGAGCAAGGGCGCGCCACGTGGCCGCGCGAAGACATGGATGCTGCGCGGGCTGAAGATCGGCATCGCGGCGGCAGTGGCTGGGTTGTTGGCAGTCGTCATCGCGGTGGTCATCGCGATGCAGTCCCTGCCCGACTATAACAGCCTCAAATCCTCCCCCAACGGCCAGATGATCCGCGTCCACGCGGCCGACGGCAGCGTCATCGTCTCGCTCGGGCCGAGCTTTGGCCAGTGGCTGAGCTATGACCAGATACCGCAGGTCATGGTCGACGCGATGGTCTCGACCGAAGACAAGCGTTTCTACTTGCATCCCGGCGTCGATCCCATTGGCATGGCCCGCGCCGCCTGGGTCGCGGTGGAACGACGTGGCACCGGTCGCCGCTGGCAGGGCGCATCGACCATCACCCAGCAGGTGACGCGCAACATCTTCCTCAACAACAGCTATAGTTTCGGCCGAAAGATCCGCGAAATGGTGCTGGCGCTGGCGCTGGAGCGCAAATTCTCCAAGCGGCAGATCCTCGAACTCTACCTGAACAAGGTCTATTTCGGCGGCGGCGCCTATGGCATCGACGCAGCCAGCCGCAAATTTTTCGGCCACCCCGCCACCGGCCTCGACCTGCCCGAAGCGGCGGTGATCGCCGGTCTGGTCAAGGCGCCGTCCAGCTACTCCCCCACCGCCGACGCCGAAGCCGCCGTCGGCCGCGCGGGCGTGGTGCTGGACCTGATGGAGGAAAATGGCGCCATCACGGCGGAGCAACGGGCCAATGCCAATCTGGCGGGCGTCAGCATGGCGCCCGAACCGCCGCAGAACAGCGTGCGCTATTTCACCGACTGGGCGCTGCCCCAGCTCGACCTGCTGATCGACGAGCCGAACGAGCCGCTGGAAGTCTACACCACCATCGATCTGGGCATGCAGAATGCCGCAACGGCCGCGATCAAAGCCAATGTCCCGGCCGGTACGCAGGGCGCGATGGTCAGTCTGGACCGCGACGGCGCGGTGCGGGCGATGGTCGGCGGCCTCGACTATGTGACCTCCAACTATAACCGCGCCACCACCGCCACCCGCCAGCCGGGGTCCGCCTGGAAGATCTTCGTCTATATGGCGGCGCTGGAGGCGGGCTACACCCCCGACACGGCCATTACCGACGAACCGGTGACGATCAATGGCTGGAGCCCGCGCAACGCCAATGGCCGCTTCGCCGGCGACATCGACGTGCGCACCGCCTTCGCTTACTCGATCAACACGATCGCGGCCAAGCTGGGCGTGGAGGTCGGCTTCCCGACCGTTGCCGACATGGCGCGCCGTTTCGGCATCACCACGCCGGTCAACACCCATCCCTCGATGGTGCTGGGCACGTCGGACGTGCGCCTGATCGACATGACCCGCGCCGCAGCCTCTATCGCGCGCAAGGGCATTGCCGTGACCCCCTATGGCATCACCAAGGTCACGACAGCGGACGGGCGCCTGCTCTACCAGCATCAGGACGATACCAGCCGCGTGCTGGTCGCCCCTTGGGTGGCGGCGGGCATGACCGACCTGATGCAGACGGCGGTCAGCACCGGCACCGGCAAGGCGGCGCAGATCGGTCGCCCGGTGGCGGGCAAGACCGGCACCACCACCAGCAACAAGGATGGCTATTTCCTGGGCTTTTCCAGCGGCATCACGACCGGCGTCTGGATGGGACGCGACGATGCCAAGACGGTCGGCGGATTGCAGGGCGGCCGCGCGCCCGCACGGGCCTTTGCCGACTATATGAAGGTCGCCGTTGCCAAGCGGCCGGTCGAACCCTTCGACACCGAAGTCACCCTGCCCGAATGGCAGCTCGAACCCGATGAGGAAGCCTATTATGGCAGCCCCGACAACGGGATGATGGTCGATGAAAATGGCCTGCCGGTCGAACGGCCGCGTCCGGAACCGTCGGATGCGCAGGATGATCCGGACCAGCAGCAGATGGAGGTCGATCCGCAGGATCGGCCACAACCGCCCAAGCTGGACCAGCAGTGGATCGACAATGTGCTGGGCCGCGATCGTCAGCGCCAGCAACAGCCTCCGACAACACGGCCAACGCCGGGACAGTAAAAGCCACGGGCTCCTGCGAAAGCAGGGGTCCGATTTTCTATCTCACTCCTTGCCCTGATCGTTCGCCGCAAAGCGCGTCTTGTCGAGAGCACTGGCGTCCGGCATCAGGAAGTCCACTTTGCCCCGACCGAAATCGATCGCCACCCGATCGAAGATGCGCAGCGCGCTAATGCCCAGCAGCAAAGCGGGCTTGTCCTCCATCCCCAGTTCCTTGAAGGGGCTGGCGTCGGCGAACAGGACCGGCACCTCGATCATGTTGACGCGGCCCATGCGCACCGACTTGATCCGCCCCACCTGCCCGGTCAGCAGGCCGCCCGTCACACTGACCAGACTCGCCTCCAGCATCGCGGGCGCCCGCTTCTTCGCGATCAGCCGGTCCCGCAGCGCCAGATTGCCGATGCTGAAATTGGTGCCGGTGTCGAGCATGATGTTGACGCGCATCCCGTTGACCTCAGAATCGAGCAGGATCAGCTGGCCGCGCTTGCGCTTCGCCTCCACCACGATGGTATCGGGATCGGCGCGCAGCGGCCGCCGCGCGCCGCTGCTGGCAATCTCCATCCGTCCGGTCCGGAAATTCAGCGTCACCCGCTTGGCATGCAGGCTGTCGAGCCCCAGCAGGCCCGGCGCGCCCAGATTGGCGCCATCCAGCACCGGCGCCTCGATATCGTCGATCCGGTTGCCGCCAAAGCCCAGACGCGGCAGCGCCACCGTATGGGTTTCCGCCCGGCCGGTCATGCTGATGATGGTCACATTGGCGCGCGGCGGCAGTGCCAGTTGCTGGGCCAGATCGTGCGCGATCACCGTACGCTGCGATCCGGTGTCGATGATGAAGTTCCACGGCCCCTTGCCGTCGATCGAGATCGGTATGGTAACCCGCTGATCGCTGTCATCCAGCGTCCGCACCACGGATGGCGGAGTGTCCGCATCGAGGGCGGGCGCCTCCTGCGCAGCCAGTGGCGGCCCGCCGATCGCCATCGCGATTCCCAGCAGGGCCTTTGTCGAGACAGGGAGTCGTCCCATATCCTCGTCCTTCCATTATCTTATTCGCTTCTTATATCATGAAGGCCGGCCATCGCGCCAGCGGCACCACTCGCCGTCGGTACGCACAAAAGCGCGATTTTCCATGATGATCCGCTTCTATCCTGCCTTGACGAAACGGGCTGAGGATCGTTAAACGCCTTACATATTCATCCTCGCCCGTCCGGCGTGAGGATTTCCGGCCTTCCTGTCCGGCTATCTCCTTCCTTTCCGACCATTTTCTATCCACCGCATCGGACCGACTCGCAAATGCACCTCAAGGACCTCAAGAAAACTGTTCCCGCCGACCTCGTCACCATGGCCGAGGAACTGGGCGTGGAAAGCGCATCCACACTGCGCAAGCAGGACCTGATGTTCGCGATCCTCAAGGCCGAGGCGGAAAATGGCGAACAGATCATGGGCGAGGGCACGATCGAGGTGCTGCCGGACGGCTTCGGCTTCCTGCGCAGCCCCGAAGCGAACTTCCTGGCCGGTCCCGATGATATCTATGTGTCGCCCAATCAGGTTCGCAAATTCGGCCTGCGCACCGGCGATACGGTGGAAGGCGAAATCCGCGCGCCCAAGGATGGCGAGCGCTATTTCGCCCTGACCAAGCTGCTCTCGGTCAATTTCGACGATCCCGATGTCGTCCGTCACCGCGTCAATTTCGATAACCTGACGCCGCTCTATCCCGAACAGAAGCTGCGCCTCGACACGCTGGACCCCACGGTCAAGGACAAGTCGGCCCGCGTCATCGACATCGTCAGCCCGCAGGGCAAGGGTCAGCGCACGCTGATCGTCGCACCGCCCCGCGTCGGCAAGACGGTGATGCTCCAGAACATTGCCAAGGCGATCACCGACAATCATCCCGAAGTCTTCCTGATCGTCCTGCTGATCGACGAGCGTCCGGAAGAAGTCACCGACATGCAGCGCAGCGTGAAGGGTGAGGTCGTCTCCTCCACCTTCGACGAGCCCGCCACCCGCCACGTCCAGGTCGCCGAAATGGTGATCGAAAAAGCCAAGCGTCTGGTCGAGCACAAGAAGGATGTGGTGATCCTTCTCGACTCGATCACCCGTCTCGGCCGCGCCTACAACACCGTCGTCCCTTCGTCGGGCAAGGTGCTGACCGGCGGTGTCGACGCCAACGCCCTCCAGCGCCCCAAGCGCTTCTTCGGCGCCGCGCGTAATATCGAGGAAGGCGGTTCGCTCTCGATCATCGCCACTGCGCTGATCGACACCGGCAGCCGCATGGACGAAGTCATCTTCGAAGAGTTCAAGGGCACCGGCAACTCGGAAATCGTGCTGGACCGCAAGGTTGCGGACAAGCGCATCTTCCCGGCGCTGGACGTCGGCAAGTCGGGCACTCGCAAGGAAGAATTGCTGGTCGAAAAGCCGATCCTCAGCAAGATGTGGGTGCTGCGCCGTATCCTCATGCAGATGGGCACGGTCGACGCGATGGAATTCCTGCTCGACAAGATGAAGGATTCCAAGACCAACGAAGATTTCTTCGCCACCATGAACCAGTAAGGGCATGGCCGGTCCACCATCGGCCGGCCTCTGTCTTTCTCTGGCCCCTAACCGGGATCAGCCTGCATCCGATCCAGCCCGGCGGCGTTGAGGCATCATGTTCCTCTTCACCGCCGCCGCTGCTTCCGCCGTCCTTCCGATCGGCTCCTTCGCCGATATCTGGCGGCACATTCTCCATGATTTCAGCATGATCAGCTCAGCCGATGCTCTGGCGACCTTTGCCAAGGTGCTGATGATCGACCTTCTGCTGGCGGGCGACAATGCCATCGTCGTCGGCGCGCTGGCCGCCGGCCTGCCCGCAGCACAGCGGCGCAAGGTCATCCTGATCGGCATCGCCGCCGCCCTGATGCTACGCATATTCTTCGCCCTGATCGTCAGCCAATTGCTGCAAATCGTCGGCTTGATACTGGCCGGCGGCTTGCTGCTGCTATGGGTCAGCTGGAAAATGTGGCGGGAACTGCATCCCCCGCGCGACGCAGACACGCCAGACGACCGCAGCGACGACGATCATGCCGGATTGCGACCGCCCAGGAGCTTCGCCCGTGCCGCAGGTGCCGTGGCAATCGCCGACATATCGATGAGCCTGGACAATGTGCTGGGCGTGGCCGGTGCTGCCCGCGAACATCCGGGTATCCTGATCCTTGGCCTGCTCCTGTCCGTGGCGCTAATGGGCGCTGCGGCGAACATCATCGCTCATTATATCGATCGCTTCCGCTGGATCGCCTATGTCGGCATTGCCGTGATCGTCTATGTCGCGGTCGAAATGATCTATCAGGGCTTTGTCGACCGGCATGTCGGCATCCTGACGCTGCTTCACTAAAAGCGCCAATCCCGGATATCGTAAGATCCTCTATGATATGCTTTTTCTTTCGGTCGCATAAAGCCGAACATCTGTGCTTGCGGCTTGTTATCATGCGACTTCGTCGTTAACGTCAGATCACTTTGGGTATTTTAGGGGTAAATTGATGGCCGACCTTGCACACATCTATGATCAGATGCGGGCAAGCCCGATGAATGACTGGGTGGGCGGTTCCGACCCGGAAATGGTGGGCGATGCCTGCATCTCTATCCTGACCCGCCTGCTGCCGCTGGGCGGCCATTCGCGCATCCTGGATTTCGGTTGCGGCATCGGTCGAGGGTTGGTCTCTCTGCACAAGGCCGGTGTTCATCCGCAGCAGTTGGTGGGCATGGACATCATGCCGCCAGTGATCGATTTTTGTGAGGAGCATATCGTTCCTCAACTGCCGAACACCCGGTTCGAGCTGTTGGAAGGGGCAAATGATCATTATGATCGCTTCATCGAACAGCGCCAGCGAAAGAGTTCTGATGTTCTGACAGAGGAATATCGCGACAATTTCACCGACGCCTATGCCTTTTCGGTGTTCACCCATCTGAATCAGGCAGATTTTCAGACGATGTTGCACTTCGTCTCTTCCATGTTGAAGCCCGGTGGACGCTTCATGTTCACCTGTTTCGAATTGAACGAATTTTCACGTCATATGGTTCTGGCTGGCCAATCCATTTTCCCGCTCGACCGTGATCGCATGCGCGAGGCAGGCGATGTATTCATCGCGCATCCTGATGACCCGCTGGCCTTCATCGCCTTTGACAACAGCCTGATCCGGAAGATGGTCTGGCAAGCAGGGATGGCTGTGACAAAGGTCAGCTATGGCTGCTGGATGGGCGGGGGTGTAGGTGATGGATTGCAGGATGCCATCGTCTGCACCAAACTGCCGGTCCTTAAAGCTGTGGAAGATGTCCAGATGACACCGTTGGTTCAGCGCGAACCCGAGGTTTCCGACTCTACTGCATCTGAACAGATGGTCGATATAGGTTCAATCAACGGCGACGGGTCCGATAAACCCGCCTTGCAGCTCAAGAAACTGATGCAATATTGGAAGAAGAGATAGGTCAGCCCATCGACCGCGCCTTAAAAGCAATGGCCTCCGTGATGGATCATGGAGGCCATTCATGAGGTTCAGGGGATAAGGATCGTAGCCCCCGTCGTCTGCCGCGCCTCCAGCGCACGATGCGCATCGGCCGCATCCGCCAGCGCAAAACGCTGCCCGATCTGCGCCTTGATCACGCCGCGCTGCATCCGGTCGAACAACCGATCCGCAGTGTGCGCCAGTTCCTCTGCCGTGGCGATATAATCGAACAGAGTTGGGCGGGTAACATAAAGCGATCCGCCCCGGCTCAGATCCAGCAGGCTGACCGGCGGCACAGCCCCGGATGCATTGCCATAGCTGACCAACAAACCGCGCCGTTTGAGACTGGCGAGCGACGCTCCCCAGCTATCTTTGCCGACCCCGTCATAGACGACGTCCACACCCTTGCCGCCGGTCAGCTCGCGCACCGTCGCGGCCAGATCGTCAAAGGAACCGTGCAGGCTATGATCGGCATCGACCAGCGCCGCCTTGGCCGCCGATCCGCAATGGGCGATGGCGATCACGCCCTTGTCCCGCAGCCAGCGCACCAGGATCGATCCGACCCCACCCGCCGCCGCATGGATCAGCGCCACCTGTCCGGCCTTCAGCGCGATACTGTCCTCCGCCAGATAACAGGCGGTCATGCCCTTCAGCATCATCGCGGCGGCATCTTCGCTCGATACGCCATCGGGAATGCGAACGGCCCGGTCGGCCGGAATGATGCGATGCGTGGCATAGGCGCCGAGTCCACTGGCGCAGCCCACTCGATCCCCGACGGCGAAGCCGGTTACGCCAGCCCCGATCGCGACAACCTTGCCCGCGCCTTCCGACCCCAGCGGGGTGGGGAGGGGGGCAGGGTAAAGCCCAGTGCGATAATAGGTGTCGATGAAATTGAGGCCGACCGCTTCCTGTTCGATCAGCAGTTCGCCTTCGCCCGGCGCGCCCGGATCGAACGCTTCCTTCGCAATCACCTCCGGCCCGCCATGGCTGCGGGCGACCATGCGCCATGCCGCCGACATCAGGCGAGGCTCTCGGCAAAGAAATCGGCGGTACGCTGGTCAGCCAGTTTCGCGGCATCCTCGACCCGGCGATTGCCCATTTCGGCGGCGAAGCCATGGTCCAAGCCTTCATAGTCATGCAGCGTCACATGACGATTATCCTTCAGCCCGTCATGCATCGCCTTCTGCGTTTCCGGCGGCACAAAGCCGTCCTTGGTCGGGATATGCAGCATGGTCGGCTTGCCGATGCCATGCTGTTCGCCCAGCAGGCCATCGATGCCCACGCCATAATAGCCGACAAAGGCATCGCCATCGGTGCGGCAGGCCGACATGAAGGCGATCCGCCCGCCCAGGCAATAGCCCACGACACCGACCTTGCCCGTGCCGCCCAGCGCCGCACGGGCCGCCTTGATCGTCGCCTCGATATCGCGAATGCCCTGATCCTGATTATATTTGGGGATATAGGCCAGCGCCTGCTGCATCTCTTCGGGCACGTCCGCATCCAGTTCGATATGCGGCTCGATCCGCCAGAACAGATCCGGCGCATAGGCCAGATAGCCCGCCTTCGCCCAACTGTCGCACTTTTGACGAATCCCTTCATTCACCCCGAAAATTTCCTGGATGACGATGATCGCCGCGGTCGCTTCCCCATCGGGGGTGGCGACATAGGCATCGAACTGCGCATCGCCTTCCAGCGTGGTGATCGGGGTAAAGTCGCCCATGAAATTCTCCTTCATCCACAAGATTTGAAGCGCATATTGGCCGTTCCGGACGGGGGCGCAACCACCCTGCACTTTTAAAAATTTGCGTTGATACGGCGACTTGCGGCATGACGGCGCAACGCAATCAGAGCGCCACCAGGGAAGGGCAGCGACATGAAGGTAACCGTCGACGTGGATTGCACGCCTGCCGAGGCCCGCGCCTTTCTGGGCCTGCCTGACGTGACCCCCATCCACGACAAATATATCAAGACGATGCTCGACAGTTTCGATGGCGTGGGCAGCGTCGAACAAATGGAAACCCTGTTCAAAAGCTTCTCGCCGCTCGGCGACGCGGGCATGCGCCTGTTCCAGCAGATGATGAATGTCGGTCTGTCGGGCATGACCGGCAGCAAGGACGACAAGAAATAAACAGCGTGCCCCAAGTTCAGGACGACACCATCTTTGCCCTGTCGAGCGGGGCGCCGCCGGCGGGCATCGCCGTCATCCGCATCAGCGGCAATCAGGCCCACACCGCGCTGGAGGCTCTGGCCCGGCGCGTGCCGCAGCCCCGCACTGCCAGCCTCGCCTTGCTGAAAGACCCGCGTGACGGCGGCCTGCTCGATCAGGCGCTGCTGCTCTGGCTGCCCGGCCCGGCGACGGTCACGGGTGAGGATATGGCCGAACTCCATTGCCATGGCGGTCGGGCCGTCGTCGCGGCGGTCGAGGATGCGCTGGGTGCCATGCCCGGTCTGCGCCGCGCCGAGGCAGGTGAATTCACCCGCCGCGCCTTCGCCCATGGCCGCATGGATCTGAATGCGGTGGAGGGCTTGTCCGATCTGCTCGCCGCCGAAACCCAGGGCCAGCGCCGCGCCGCCCTGTTGATGGCGGAGGGGCATTTTTCCCGCCGCATAGACGGCTGGCGCCGGAGCCTGCTTGACCTGTCCGCCATGGCGGAAGCCGCGCTCGATTTCTCCGATGAAGATGACGTGCCCGATGCCGCGATCGAAGCGCGGATCGGTGAGGGGATTGCTGCATTGGCGCAGGACGTCGCCACCATCCTCGCCGCGCCTTCGGCCGAACGGTTGCGAGACGGCGTGCGCGTCGTGCTCGCCGGCCCACCCAATGCCGGCAAATCGACCCTGCTTAATGCACTGGTCGGCCGCGAAGCGGCGATCGTGTCCGATATCGCCGGCACCACGCGCGACCGGATCGAGGTGCCCGCCGCGATCGGTGGCACCGCCTTCCTCTTCACCGACACAGCCGGCCTGCGTGGCGAGACGTCGGATGCGATCGAGGCGATCGGCATCGACCGGGCCCGCGCCGCGCTGGAGGCCGCCGACATCATCCTCTGGCTGGGCGAGGCAGACGAACTGCCCCGCGACGATGCGATCCTGATCGCCGCGCAAAGCGACTGCGCGGAGATGGATCGCCCCGGCCTCTCGCTCTCCGCGCGGACGGGCGAAGGGATGACAAAGCTGATCGTCACCTTGCTGGAGCGTGCCGCAGCGCTGCTGCCGGGGGAGGGCGATTATGCCCTGCACACCCGCCAGAGACAGCGAGTGAGACAGTTGCACGACCATCTCGATGCTGCGCGCGGCACGCCCGATCTGCTGGTCGCGGCCGAGGAATTGCGCCTCGCCCGCACCGCCATCGACGCCCTGACCGGACAGGCCGGGACCGAGGATATGCTCGATCGCCTCTTTTCGGGATTCTGCATCGGCAAATGATGATGTTCCACGTGGAACGCTTTTGACCGGAGTGCCCCACATCTGGTAAGGGCGACCCATGCGAACAAGCTATGATGTGATCGTGGTCGGCGGCGGCCATGCCGGCTGCGAGGCGGCCGCAGCGGCGGCGCGCAAAGGCGCGGCCGTAGCGCTGCTCACTTTCGAAAAGGCGACGGTCGGCGCCATGTCCTGCAACCCCGCGATCGGCGGACTGGGCAAGGGTCATCTCGTCCGCGAAGTCGATGCGCTCGACGGACTGATTGCCCGCGCCGCCGACTCCGCCGCGATTCACTATCGCATGCTCAACAGCAGCAAGGGCGCCGCTGTCCAAGGCCCGCGCATCCAGGCCGACCGCAAACGCTATCGCGCTGCCATCCATGCGATGCTGGATGCCCAGTCCAATCTCGACATTGTCGAGGGCGAAGCCAGCGCACTGATATTGGATGGCGATGCCATTGCCGGGATCGCGCTCGCCGATGGCCGCAGCCTGAGCGCGCCTTCTATCGTCCTCGCGACCGGCACCTTCCTGGGCGGCAAGCTTTTCCGTGGCGACGAGCGCGAAACCGGCGGGCGCGTCGGCGAACGCGCGGCCACCACGCTGGGCCTCCAACTCCGCGACCTCGGCCTGCCGATCGCGCGCCTGAAGACCGGCACGCCGCCGCGCCTTGACGGCCGCACCATCGATTGGGCCGCGCTGGAAACCCAGCCATCGGACGGGGAGGGCTGGACCATGTCGCCCCTCTCCGACCAGCGCGCCCTGCCGCAACTCGCCTGTGCCATCACCCGGACCAATAATCGCACGCATCAGATCATCCGCGAAGGTCTCGGGCGCTCGCCTTTGTTCAGCGGCGCGATCGAGGGCAGGGGGCCGCGCTACTGCCCCTCGATCGAGGACAAGGTACTGCGCTTCGGCGATCGCGACGGGCATCAGATCTTCCTCGAACCGGAAGGACTGGAAGACGCGCTGGTCTATCCCAACGGCATCAGCACCTCTCTGCCGACCGACGTTCAGATCGACATGGTCCGATCGATGCCGGGCTTGGAGAAGGTCGAAATCGCCGTGCCCGGCTATGCGGTCGAATATGACCATGTCGATCCGCGCGCACTAGATGCCTCGCTGGAAGTGCGCACCGTGCCCGGCCTCTTCTGCGCCGGACAGATTAATGGCACCACCGGCTATGAGGAGGCCGCCGCACAGGGCCTGATCGCCGGCGTCAACGCCGCCGCCCGCGCCCGCGGCGAAGGGCCGATGATCCTCGACCGCGCCAGTAGCTATATCGGCGTGATGATCGACGACCTCGTCTTGCAGGGCGTGACCGAACCCTATCGCATGCTCACCGCTCGCGCCGAATATCGCCTGCGCCTGCGTGCCGACAATGCCGAAACACGGCTGGGGCCTATCGGGCTCGCCCATGGCATCATCGGCGAGACTCGCGCAACACGACTAGCGGAGCGCGCGATCCTCCGCGAGACGATCGAAGCCGAACTGGCCCGGCCCATGACCGCCAGTGAAATGGCAAAGGCCGGCGCTTCGGTCCGACAGGATGGCGCCCGTCGCAGTCTGTTCGACTGGGCCCGCTTCCCCGAAGTCGACAAGGCACTGCTGCTCGATCTGGCTCCCTGCCTGCGCGGCGCCCCCGCCGACTTGCGCGCCGAGATTTTGGAGGACGCGCATTACGCCCCCTATCTCCAGCGACAGGATAGTGAGATCGCCGAACTGCGCCGCAATGAGCGCGTGCATATCCCGGCCGATTTCGACTATCGCGCCATCGGCGGTCTTTCTACCGAGATGATCGAACGGCTCGATGCCGCTCGCCCCGACACCCTTGCCGCCGCCGGTCGTATCCGCGGCATCACTCCGGCCGCACTCGCCGCCATATTAGTCCATGTCCGGCGGGAGGCCGCGTGACCGAAGATGAAGCCCGCGCCTGGCTCCAGGCGCAATTTGATGTTTCACGTGAAACATGGGATCAGTTGGAGCGCTATGTCGCCATTCTCCTGTCGGCGATGGACGAGCAGAATCTGATCGCAGAATCGACCCGCCCGCATATCTGGGCGCGCCATATCGTCGATTCCGCCCAACTCCTGACGCACGCCGGCGACGACGATGGCCGCGACTGGATCGACCTGGGATCGGGTGCAGGCCTGCCCGGCATCGTCATCGCCTGTCTGGTCGATCGCCCGCTGATGATGGTCGAATCCCGTCGCAAGCGGATCGATTTCCTGAACGACGTCATTGCCGATCTCGGCCTTGGCAATGCCCGCGTGTTCGGCGGTCGGGTCGAGGCCGTCCCGCCGACCAAGGCCGCGATCATCAGCGCCCGCGCCTATGCGCCGCTGCCCAAATTGCTCGAGTCCGCATTACACCTGTCTGATAAAAAGACCGTCTGGGTGCTGCCAAAAGGACGAAATGCACAAAATGAACTGGAGGCCGTGCGTCCTACATGGCAAGGTGCGTTTCACGTGGAACCGAGCGTAACGGACGCAGATAGCGCCATCATCGTCGCGCGTTCCGTCACACCTGCTGGCAAGAAGAAAGGGCGCCCATGATCCGCATCGCCATCGCCAACCAGAAGGGTGGGGTGGGCAAGACCACGACCGCGATCAACCTCGCCACCGGTCTTGCCGCCACCGGCCTTCGGGTGCTGCTGGTCGATCTCGATCCGCAAGGTAATGCGTCGACCGGCCTTGGCGTCGGGCAGGCCGAACGCGCCCAATCCAGCTATGACCTGCTGGTCGGCAATTGCGCGCTGGACGATACCATTGTCACGACCCGCGTCCCCAAGCTCGACCTCGTTCCCGCAACGCAGGATCTGTCCGGCGCGGAGATCGAACTGATCGACTATGAACAGCGCACCCACCGGCTGGAGCGCGTGCTGGCCGAAGCGCAACCCGGCCGCTGGGACATCTGCCTGATCGACTGCCCGCCTTCGCTCGGCCTGTTGACGATCAATGCCATGGTCGGCGCACAATATCTGCTGGTGCCGCTCCAGTGCGAATTTTTCGCGCTGGAAGGCCTGTCGCAACTGCTCCAGACGGTCGAGCGGATTCGCGGTCGCTTCAATCCCGGCCTTTCAATCATGGGCGTGGCGCTGACCATGTATGATCGGCGCAACCGCCTGACCGATCAGGTGGCAGACGATGTGCGCGCCTGCCTTGGCGATCTGGTCTTCACCACCGTCATCCCGCGCAATGTGCGCCTGTCCGAAGCGCCCAGCCATGGCGTGCCCGCCCTTATCTACGACTTTCGCTGCTCGGGATCGGAAGCCTATATGCGTCTCGCGCGCGAATTGATCGCGCGCCTGCCCCGACAGGAGGTTGCCGCTTGAGCGACGAAACGACCGACAAGCCCAAAATTGCCAAGCGTCCCCAGGGCCTGGGCCGGGGCCTCTCTGCTCTCCTGGGTGACGTATCCCGGGAAGAGCCGGTCAACGCCAGTGCCGCGCCCGCCGCGAATGGCAAGTCCGTGCAGAGCATCGAAGTTGCGTTGATCCATCCGCATCCCGAACAGCCGCGTCGACATTTCGACGAGGGCGCGTTGCAGGAACTGGCCGACAGCATCGCCAAACGCGGCATCATTCAACCGATCATCGTCCGTCCCCATGGCGGCGGTTTCCAGATCATCGCCGGCGAGCGCCGCTGGCGCGCCGCCCAGCGCGCCCAGATGCACCGCATCCCGGCGATCGTCCGCGATTTCGACGAGCAGGAAACGCTGGAAATCGCGCTGATCGAGAATATCCAGCGCGAAGATCTCAACCCGATCGAAGAGGCGGAGGCCTATCGCAAGCTGATCGCCGAATTCCATCACAGCCAGGAAGCGCTGGGCCGCATCGTCGGCAAATCGCGCAGCCATGTCGCCAATCTGATGCGCCTGCTGGAACTGCCGCAGGTGGTGCAGCAGCAGGTGATGCACAGCAAGATCAGCATGGGCCATGCCCGTGCCCTGATCGGCGTGCCAAATTGCGAAAAACTGGCTCAACAGGTTGAAGAAAAAGGCCTTTCCGTTCGCGACACGGAACAGCTTGTCCGCCGGGTCAAGACCGGATCGGACGCACCCGCTGCCCGCATCGTGAGCAAGGATAGCAAAGACAAGGACCCCGACATCGCCGCGCTGGAACAGCATCTGGCCGACATATTGGGCCTGAAGGTCGAGATCGCGCATGATGGCGCGTCGACCGGCGGCACCCTGTCGATGCGCTATTCCAACCTCGACCAGCTCGACATGCTCTGCCAGCGCCTCTCGGGCGAGCGGATTTAAAGATATTCCGTTCGGTTCGGGCCTACAAGACTAGCCCGAACCGAACGCAGCCCCGCGCAATCTTCTGCGCCGGTACATCCAAGCCTACTGGCCTTTTCCCCCTCCGCTCCTTAGGTTGGGATCATGGCCGATATGCTCTCCCCCACTGCCGCCGCTCCTGCCGTCATCCGCCGTACCGACTATCAGGTGCCGGATTGGTTGATCCCCGATATCGCACTCGATTTCGATCTCGATCCGGGATTGACGAAGGTCCGCGCGACCCTGTCCGTAACCCGAAACGGCCCGCATGATCGCCCGCTGCGTCTGGACGGCGATGGACTGGTGCCGCTGGAAATCACCGTCGACGGCCGCCCGCTCGAACAAACGGAATGGCATTTGGAGGCCGGCGCCCTCATCATCCCGCTGTCCGGCGAAGCGCATAGCGTCGAAACGCTGGTCGAACTGGCACCAGAGCGGAACAGCAAGCTGATGGGCCTCTACGCCAGCGGCGGCCTGCTCTGCACCCAGTGCGAGGCGGAGGGCTTCCGCCGCATCACCTTCTTCCCCGACCGGCCCGACATATTGTCCCGCTACAGCGTGCGCATGACAGCGGACAAGACGCGCTTCCCGATCCTGCTGGCCAATGGCGATCCGATCGATCAGGGCGACGCCGCCGATGGCCGCCATTGGGCGCTCTGGAACGATCCCTTCCCCAAGCCCTGCTATCTCTTCGCGCTGGTCGCCGCCGACCTCACCTGCAATGCCGACAGCTTCACCACCATGAGTGGTCGCGCGGTGCAACTTGGCATCTGGGTCAAGGAAGCCGACCTGCCCCGCACCGCCCACGCCATGAAGGCGCTCAAGGGCAGCATGGCCTGGGACGAGCGCATCTATGGTCGCGAATATGATCTGGACGTGTTCAACATCGTCGCTGTCGCCGATTTCAATTTCGGCGCGATGGAGAATAAGGGCCTCAACATCTTCAACAGCCGCTACATATTGGCGGACCCGGAAACCGCCACCGACATCGACTATGACGGGGTGGAGGGTGTCGTCGCCCATGAATATTTCCACAACTGGTCGGGAAATCGCGTCACCTGCCGCGACTGGTTCCAACTGTCTCTGAAGGAAGGCTTCACCGTCTTTCGCGACCAGAATTTCTCCGCCGATATGGGCAGCCATGCGGTCAAGCGGATCGAGGATGTCCGCATTCTGCGCGCCGCCCAGTTCCAGGAGGATAGCGGCCCGCTGGCCCACCCGATCCGGCCCGAATCCTATATGGAAATCAGCAACTTCTACACCTCTACCATCTATAATAAGGGCGCCGAGGTCATCCGCATGATGGCCCTGATGCTGGGTGCCGAGCGCTTCCGGGCGGGCAGCGATCTCTATTTCGACCGGCATGACGGGCAAGCCGCCACCTGCGAGGATTTCGTCCTAGCGATGGAGGAAGGCGGCCAGATCGACCTTGGCCAGTTCCGCCGCTGGTATGAGCAGGCCGGCACCCCCCAGGTCCGCGCCCAGATGGTCCATGACGCCGCCAGCCAGACCGTGACGCTCATGCTGCAACAGACGGTGCCGCCCACGCCCGGCCAGCCCAACAAGCAGCCGATGGCCATTCCGCTGCGCACTGCCCTGTTCGATCCGACCACCGGCCAGCATCATGGCGACGAATTGCTGATGCTCACCCAGCCACAGCAAAGCTTCACCTTCCCCGGCTTCGCCAGCGCGCCGATCCTGTCGATCAATCGCGGCTTCTCTGCCCCGGTGATCGTGGAAACCAACCGCAGCCAGGCCGATCTCGCCTTCCTGTCGGCGCATGATGATGATCCCTTCGCCCGTTATGAGGCGATGCAGCAACTGATGGTCAATGTGCTGATCGGCCGCATCGCCGGACAGACGGTGGATGATGGCGCGGTGATCGACGCCATCCGCAACACGCTGACCGATCCCACGCTCGATCCGGCCTTCATCGCCGAGACGATCCGCCTGCCCAGCGAAGCCTATCTGGGCGACCAGATGAAGCAGGTAGACCCGGACGCGATCCACGCCGCGCGCGACGCCATCCAGACGAAGATCGGCGCCGAACTGGAGACGCTCTGGCGCGACGTTCACGGCAAGACCAAGGCGAACGCCTTCTCCATTTCCCCGGCCGCCAAGGGCGCCCGGAAGCTCCGGAACGCCGCACTGCACTATCTGGTGGCGTCGGGCGCGCCCGATGGCCCGGCCATCGCCTTCGCCCAGTTTAGCGAGGCCGACAATATGACCGAGCGACAGGCCGCGCTGGGCACGCTAGCCAATAGCAGCAGCCCCGAACGCGAAGCCGCGCTCGACATCTTCTACAACCGCTATTCGACCGACGCGCTGACGCTCGACAAATGGTTCCAGACACAGGCCTTCGCCCTGCATCCGGACGCGGTGGAACAGGTCGAGGAACTGGGGCGTCACAAGGACTTCACCCTGGCCAATCCCAACCGTGTGCGCTCGCTCTATGGCGCCTTTGCGGGCAACCAGTGGGCGTTCCACCACAAGTCGGGCAAGGGCTATCGGCTGGTCGCAGACTGCATCATCGCGCTCGACAAGCTGAACCCACAGACGGCGGCGCGACTGGTGCCGCCGCTCGGCCGCTGGAAGCGTTTCGACGAAGCGCGCGCCACCCTGATGCGCGCCGAACTGCAACGCATATTGGCGGAACCCGGCCTGTCGAAGGATGTGACCGAACAGGCCAGCAAGAGTCTGGAATAAGTGAGATAATCCGGGCGCTGCTGTCAGCGCCCGGAACAGGGCAGGGGGTCAGTCCTTGACCGCCGCCACCCATGCAGCGACATCAGCCGCCACCTTGTTCGCGGCGGCATTCAGCGGCGCGCCAACGGTCGAGGCCTCGATCTTACCGCCGATCGGCGTGCTGGCGGTGAAGCGCTGGCGGGCCAGCGCCACACCCGCCGGCGTGGTCAGCACCGCATCATAGGTCACGATCGCGCTATGGCTGGCCGCGTCCACGGTGAAGGCCACCAGTTCGCCCGACAGACGCTGGCCACCATCCCCCGAAAACTGCCCGGCATCCAGCACCACCCGGTCGGTGGTGGCAGAAATCGTCTCCGCCAGCAGGCGGCGGAACAGATGGCGTGGCGTATCGGCCCACTGGATCTTGGTCACATAGGCGACGGCCGTGGGCGACGTCTGCACCGGCACCCGCACCGTATCGAGCATGCGCGGCGCTTCCGGATCGGCGACGATCAGCGTGCGCCCATCGCCCGCCACGCGCGCAGCCCCGGCCGGCACCTTCTGCGCCGCATCCAGCGTCAACAACTGCATCGGCGGCTTGGCGCCGATCGACACGCAACCCGACAGCAAGGTGGCGGCTAGCAGCGCGCTCATCGCGCCACGGGTCTTCATGGAAAACATCGTCCGCATCTCTCTCATCATGGCTTGTAATCCGGCAGCTTGGGCGATCCGACCAGCGATCCGGCGCCCTGCTGATCGAGCTTCTCGGCAACCCCGCGGAAGGATCGCGACATTTCGCGCAGGTCGCGGACCAGCTGGTTCACTTCCGGCATGGTCTGGGTGCTGAACGTCTTCACGCCCGGCTGTGCTTCACCGATCGTCTTGTCGAGGGTATCGATGCTGCGCGTCGCCGACTGCACCGTTTTGCGCAGGTCCGCCATCAGCGGCTTGCCCTCGTCATTCAGCAGCGCGTCGGTGGTCGCGGCCAGCTTGCCGATCTGCTCCACCGCCACGCCCGTCCGCTGCACCGCAATCCGCGCTTCTGCCAGCGTGCCGGCAATCTCGGGGCTACGGTCTGCCAAAGCGCCCGACACCCGCTCGACATTGGCCAGGATGCCCGCAATCGACTGCTGATTCTTGTCATTCAGCAATTCGGTCAGCCGCTCGGTCAGGGTCGACAGCCGCTCCAGCAACTGCGGCGCATTGTTCAGCAATTCGCCCAGCGCGCCCGGCTTGGTCGGTATCACCGCCACACCATCGGGACAGACGGCCAGCGTGTTACTGGCCGGGCATTCGATCGGCGGCGCACCCTTGACCGCGCCGTCCAGCACGATTTCGCTGACGCCGGTAAAGCCGACGCCGGAAATGGTCGCCGTCGTGCCTTGCAGCACGGGCGTCCCTTCCTTCACGGAAATGCGCACCTTCACGAAGCTGGGATCGCGCTTCCACAGTTCGATCTTTTCGACCTTGCCCGATGGCACGCCCGAATAATTGACCGACGATCCCTTCGCCAGACCGTTGACCGACTGTTTGAAGAAGATGTCGAACTCCTTGGCCTCGCCATCGGAGATGCGCGAAAACCAGAAGGCGGCAGCCATGATCGCGGCCAGCAGCAACAGCGTGACCGTGCCCACCAGCACATGGTTGGAGCGGGTTTCCATATCCTATCGCCTTCCGTCCGGCTGGCCATCGGCCGCCCTGTTCTTTTCACGCTCGACCGCCGCCGTGGCGGCCCGGCCGCGCGGACCGTTGAAATATTCCTGTATCCACGGATGGTCCGTGGCCAGCAATTCGGGAATCGTACCGACTGCCGTCACCTTCTTGTCCGCCAGCACCGCCACCCGGTCACAGATCGAATAGAGCGTATCGAGATCATGGGTAATGAGGAAGACGGTCAGGCCCAGCGTCTGTTGCAACTTGCGCGTCATCTCATCGAAGGCGGCGGCACCGATCGGGTCGAGGCCGGCCGTCGGCTCGTCCAGAAACAGCAAATCGGGGTCCAGCGCCAGCGCGCGGGCCAGACCGGCGCGCTTCTTCATGCCACCCGACAGTTCCGACGGATATTTGGGGCCAGCCTCGGTCGGCAGGCCGGTCATCCGGATCTTGTAGGCGGCAATCTCGTCGCGCAACGTTCCGCCGATATTGGGATAATATTCGCGGATCGGCACTTCGACATTCTCGGCAACCGTCAGCGTGGAAAAGAGTGCGCCGCCCTGAAACAACACGCCCCAGCGCTTGCGGATCGCCAGGGCCTCGTCATCCAGACGGCCGACCATATTCTCACCGAAGACGTGGATTTCGCCCTCATCCGGCGTCTGGAGGCCGATGATGGAGCGCATCAGCACCGACTTGCCGGTGCCCGATCCGCCGACCACGCCGATGATCTCGCCGCGATAGACGTCCAGATCGAGCCCTTCATGCACGACCTGATCGCCGAAACTATTCTTCAGACCGCATACCTTGATCGCGATGTCGCTGGATGCCAGCGCCTCCTCAATCCGCTGTTCCTCAGCCTGCTGGATATCCTCTTCGCTCATCAGTTCCATCCGACCCAGGTGAAGAAGACGGCAAAGAAAGCGTCGATCACGATAACCAGGAAGATCGCCTGCACCACCGCAGCGGTGGTGCGCAGCCCGACTTCCTCGGCATTGGCCTTCACCTGCATCCCCTGGAAACAGCCCGACAGGCCGATGATGATGCCAAAGACCGGCGCCTTGATCAGGCCGACCCATAGGTCGGTGATCGGCACCACTTCCCGCAGCCGCTGGATGAAGGTGATGGGCGGAATCTCAAGCGCGACCGCGCACAGGAATCCGCCGCCAATCACCGACATGATCGATGCATAAAAACCGAGCAGCGGCATCATGACGACCACCGCCAGCGTGCGCGGCAACACCAGCGCCTCCATCGGCGACACGCCGATCGTGCGCATGGCGTCGACCTCCTCGGTCAGCTTCATCGTGCCAAGCTGCGCCGCGAAGGCGGAGCCAGACCGGCCCGCCACCATGATCGCGGTCATCAATACGCCCAGTTCACGGAAGGTGAGGCGGCCGACCAGATTGATCGTCAGCATCTCCATGCCGAACTGGCGCAACTGCACCGATCCCTGCTGGGCGATGACGATGCCGATCAGGAAACTCATCAGGCCGATGATGCCGAGCGCGGATACGCCCACCACCTCGAACCGCTGCACCACCGCATTCAGGCGGAAACGGCTGGGATGGCGGATGATATGCCAGCTTGCGACCAGCGTGCCGCCAAAGAAGCCGAGCAGCCCGACCAGCGTCGATCCGGCGGCCGTGACCGCCTCGCCAATCTGGCCCACCACCCGCGACACCGGATGCACATAATCCGGGCGGATCGGCACCGGCTCGTCCAGTTGGCCGACCGCATCGACCAGCCGACGGGCATCTTCCGTCCCGCCCGTGATCTGGCAGTTCAGCCGCTTTGCGGTGCGATGCACCGTCCAGGCGCCGATCGTGTCCATATGATCGACATCGCTCAGGTCGATGGCGGTGACAGGACCCTGCACAGCCTCCAGCCGGTCGGGCAGGTCGGAAAGGCAGGCGATGGCCAGCGATCCGGAAAGCCGGATTACGCTGCTGCCGTCATTTCTGTCTTCGGCAAGATCAGCGGCTTTGTTCATGTGACGGGATTAGTGGTCCATTATCGGTTGCACGGCAAGCCGAAACGGCCCATCCGCAAGCCACAACGAAGAGCAAGGGCAAAAGTTTCGGACACGGTATGAAGCACAGGCTGGCGATCTACGACATGGACCGCACGGTGACGTTCAGCGGCACCTATACGGGATTCCTGATCCATGTGGCGCGGCGGATGGCGCCCTGGCGGCTGCTGCTGCTACCCTGCGTCATCCTGCTGATGCTGGCTTATGTGCTCAAGCTGATCAGCCGACAGCGGCTGAAGGAACTGAATCAGGCGCTGATGATCGGTCCTAATGTCGAACGCGCCAAACTGATGCCGCATATCGAAAGCTATGCCGATCATGTCGTGACGAAGAATCTGCGCGCAGGCGCCGTCGCACAGATCGCGCAGGATCGGGCCGACGGCTATATGCTGGTGCTCGCCACCGCCTCCTACCGCCTCTATGTCGAACCGATCGCCCGGCGGCTGGGCTTTGATGCGGTCATCGCCACCGATCATCTCAGCCAGGATCTGCGCTATGTCCGGGCAAAGATCGCTGGCGAAAATTGCTACGACACCGGCAAGCTGCGGATGATCAAGGCATGGATGGCCGCGCAGGCGATCGACCGCAGCCAGGCTCATATCCGTGCCTATTCCGACCATGTGTCCGACGCGCCGATGCTGGAATATGCCGACATCCCCTTCGCCTCCAATCCGCACAAGCCGCTGGCCAAACTGGCAGCGGAACGCGGGTGGACGCGGGTGGACTGGATCTGATTGAATGCGATGGGCTCCTGCGAAAGCAGGACCCCAGTTCCGCCATCTATTGGGTCAGTCCATCGATCGCCGCCCATCCATCCGCGCCGATTCCTGCCAACATCCGGCGATGCGCTGCCCGCACCCCGCCCAGCGCTATGACCGGCGCCTCGACCTGCCGCGCCAGCGCCGCAAAGCGCACCCGCCCCAGCGTCTTCGCGCCCGGATGCGATCGGGTCGGGAACAGGGGGGAGACAAAGCACAGATCAGCGCCGCCCGCCGCGACAGCCTCCCGCACATCATGCACCGGACGGCTACGCAGCAGAGGTCGCATCACCCGCCGCCGGTCGCGACCATGCACTCCATCCGCCCGCCATGCGGCCGCGTCCTTCGCACTGCCCGCCAGCAGCAATAGCAACCGCCGCCGCCGGGCAATCTGCCGCAGCGCTTCGAACAGCGCCCGCCGCTCCGTCGGTCCCATGCGATAATGGCGAAAGACGATCCCCGCCGCCCCCTTGGGCAATCGTGCGGCGGCCGCCAGCAACGCCACGTCTTCCACCCGCTCGTCCGTCATAAGCCACAAGGTGGGCAGTTTTTTGCGGTGGCGGCGCTGCATGGCCTTCGCCTATAGCAGCGCCCATGACCACCGACACCCAAGAAGCGGCCCAGCGCCTGGCCGATCTGCGCGATTCCATCGATCGCGCCGCCCGCCTGACCCGCCGCACCGCCGACGACATCAACCTGATCGCCGTGTCCAAGACGCATGACGCCGACGCCATTTGCCCGCTGATCGCGGCCGGCCAGCGCGTCTTCGGGGAAAATCGCGTGCAGGAAAGCCAGGAAAAATGGCCTGCCCTGCGGGAGGAATATGCCGATATAGAACTGCATCTGGTCGGCCAGCTCCAATCCAACAAGGCGGCCGAAGCGGTCGCCCTGTTCGATGTGATCCACGGCCTCGACCGGCCCTCGCTGCTGGCTGCGCTGGCCAAGGCGATGGATGCCGCGGGCAAGCGCATCCCCTGTTTCCTTCAGGTCAATATCGGTGGGGAAGAACAAAAAGGCGGCTGCCCCATTGCCGACACGCCCGCGCTGATCGCCGCCGCGCGCGATGCCGATATTCCGCTGCTGGGCCTGATGTGCGTGCCGCCCGCAGATATCGAGGCTGCGCCCTTCTTCGCCCTGCTCGCGAAAATGGCGCGCGAGGAGGGCCTCGCGCGCCTGTCCATGGGCATGTCGGGCGATTATGAAACCGCGATCATGCTGGGCGCGACCGACATTCGCGTCGGCACCGCCCTGTTCGGGCAAAGACCCTCTCCCGCCCGCCCGGTACCGGCAAGCGGGAGGGGCATGCTCAGAAACTCCCGCGCAAAGTGATGCCGTAAGTCCGAGGCTCCGCCAGATAGGCGGAGATCAGCTGGTTCGCCATCGGCGCACCCGTTGCGAACTGGCCGGTGGTCGACGTCGCCGGGCTGCTGGACTGGAGCGGGCTGGAGAAGGCGACCTGGGTATAATCCTGGTTGAAGATATTCTGCCCCCACAGTTCGATCGCCCAGCGCTGGTCCTTGCCGCGAATACCGACGCGCGCATTGACGATCGCATAGCCATCCTGCCGCTTTTCGGGGAACAGGTCCGACCCGGTATTATAGTCGCTGGTCAGGCGGCCATCGACATAGAAGAGGGCGGACAGGCCCGATGATCCGATCGCCGGGGTCCAGGCGACGCTGGCGGTGGTGACGAGCTGCGGCGCGTTGGAGTTGATCGATCCCGGCAGCAGGAACAGCGCCGGGTCCAGCGGCACGCTGCCGTCACTGCTGCCCACCAGCCGGTTGGCGAATTTCGCGCGGGCATAGGTCAGGCCGCCCGACACCCGGAAATCGCGCACCGGGGTCGCCGTCAGTTCCAGTTCCACGCCCTGGCTGATCAGGCCCGGCCCCACATCGCCGCTATCGCAGGTCCGCGTGGCGCTCAGCGCGCTGTCGCAGCCATTGATATTCTGCACGACGAAGCTGGTGCCGTTGAAGGTGTTGAGCTGGAAATTCTTGAACTCCTGTCGGAAGGCGGCGATGTTGGCGCTCCATTTGGGCTGGGCATATTTCAGGCCCACCTCGAAGGAATCCACCTTTTCCGCCGCGAAGCGCAGGCTGGTGACATCGGCATTGGTGCGCGGCGCGAACACGGCGGGAATGGCATTCAGCCCGGTCGATCCCAGCTGGAACCGATCCAGATTATAGCCGCCCGCCTTATAGCCCTTGGAATAGCTGCCATAGAGCAGCAGGTCGTCGATCGGCTTCCAGGACAGCACGGCCGTCCCCGAAAACTCCCCGTCGCTGATCTTGTCGTTCAGGTTCAGCGCATTCAGGCTGGTCGATCCATTGCCCAGGCACCCCAGCGTCAGGATGCCGCCCGCCAGCGCCGCCGCGCTGCCCAGCGCCGCATTTGTAGCCAGCGAGGGCAGGGCGGACGACTGCAACGCCGCGCAGGTCGCATTATTGTTATTGAAATCGGACGAGAAGCGCTTGCTTTCATGGGTGTAGCGCAGGCCCAAAGTCAGATCGAGCCGGTTGGTGATATGGACGATATTATGGGTGAAGATCGCCCAATTCTCACTCTTCTGCCGATAGAGCGATGCCACGTCGCCCGTGCCTGACGGTATCGCCGCCAGCGCGCGCAGCCCGTTGCCAAGGCCGGTGGAAATCGCCCCGGCCTGCGCCGCTGCGGTCGCCGCCGGCAAACCCCGTGCGATCAGCGCGGCGGTCAACCCGGCATTCAATTGCGCCTGCGTTCCGTTGATCAGCGCAGAAGTGGCAAGGCCACTGCCACAGGCGGCCAGTTGCGCCGCCGTAAAGTTGCTGGTGGCACCCGCGCCCGCCATCAGGCGACAGGCGGCAAACCTGCCATAATCGGCGCCGAAGCGGATATTATCCTGCAAGGTCAGCCGTTCATTGGCGTAATAGCCGCCCACCAGCCAGTCGAGCTTGTCGGCAAAGGCCGATCCCTGCAACCGCAATTCCTGCGTGAAGGTCTTGAACTGGCGATAGGTGTTAGGGTCGCGATAGAGGAGGTCGGCGGCATTATAGTCATAATCGCCATAATCGCGGGATTTATAGTCGCGATAGGCGGTGATGCTGGTCAGCTTGGCGCCACCGAAATCATAATTAATCTCGCCCGACAGGCCCCAGTCGCGTAGCTTGCTGACATAGTCCCGGCCCGGCGTGGGCGACAATTCCCGATCATAGGGATTGGCGGCGATGACGCTGCCTTGCCCTGCCAGGATCGCGGCGATCCGGTTGAACGGCGCGGTGCCATAACCGCCGCCCGCCACCGGAACCCGCTCGCGCGTTTCGATATAGGCCGCGCCGCAGCAGCTTTCGTCGCGATTGGTATAATCGCCGATCAGCCGGATCGACAGCGCGTCATTCGGCTCGATCAGCGCCTGTCCGCGCAGGAAATAGCGGTTGCGGTCGTTCGTATCACCGACCTTCGCGCCGCTGCCGTCGACCAGCTTGTAGAATCCGTCGCGCTTGCTCCACACCCCGTCCAGCGACAGGGCGATGCCCTCCGCCACCGGCCCGGTGACGCGGCCCGACAGCCGCCAATAATCATAATTGCCATAGGTGATCTCACCCTTGGCGTTGAACGTATTTTCCGGCGCCTTGCTGATGATGTTGATCAGGCCCGCCGACGCATTGCGGCCGAACAGGGTGCCCTGCGGCCCGCGCAGCACCTCCACCCGTTCGATCTCGCCCAGTTCATTGAGGCCCGCGCCGGTGCGCGACCGATAGACACCGTCGATGAATACCGCGACGGAGCTTTCCAGACCCGGATTGTCGCCCACCGTGCCGATGCCACGGATGCGGGCCGAGGCATTGGCTTCGGACCCGGTCGAGGACACGAGCAGGGACGGGGCAAGCTGGTTCAGCGTGCGGATGTCGCTCGCGCCGCTATTGAGCATCGCCTGCGCACCCACCGCCGACACCGCGATAGGCACGTCGGACAGGGGACTGGCCCGGCGGGTGGCGGTGACGATGATCTGGGCTTCGTTCGGGTCAGCGGCACCCTGTGGCGCCGTCTCTTCCTGCGCCAGGGCAGCGGGGGCAAACAGGCACAGCGCCAGCGCGCCTACGGACGTCAGCAAGGGACTCTTGGCTGTCATGATGGCAATCCTCTCCTGGCCCGCACGACTTTTCGCCGCGTCGGGATAAGGGTGATTATGCTGCCACAGCGCGATGTTGGCAAGACTCGGCAGATTTCAGGGGATTTTTCCGCAGGTGCGGAAGCGCACATTCGCCCTATGTTGCTATATAGCAACAAATGCGCGTCCGATTTCCGTAGCGTCCCTTTACGATAAGGGAAAGCGCAGCAACCGGTCCGCGACCGGCACCAACGCAGCCGCACCCGGCCCCACCGCGCGGCGAATCTCCCCATGGCCCGCATCCAGTCCCCCCGTCAGCGCGCCCAGCGCCGGCAGGATCAGCTTGGTTGCCGATCCCACGAAGCAGCGGCGCGACACATGCCGTCCGCGCAGCGACAGGCGCAGCTTGGGATGGAAATGGCCCGAAATCTCCGGCCGCTTGTCCTCCGGATCGGCTTCATGCCGCAACCAGATGCCCCCCACTTCCGCCTCCGCCACGCGCCGTCCCCCCGGCATGGCCGCAACCCCGACGTCATGATTGCCGGTAATCCAGGTCCAGTCCAGCCTTTCCGTAAGGGCAGTCAGCCGGTCGCGGGCCTTCGGGTCCAGCCGCGCGGCGCCATCGGCATCATGGAAACTGTCCCCCAGCGACCAGACCGCCCGCGCGCCGGTGCGCGCCACCAGCGCCTCGATCACGTCCAGCGTCGCCTGACTGTCATGCGGGGGCAGGAACTGGCCGAACCGGGCATACCAGCTCGCTTTCTCGAAATGCAGGTCCGCCACCAGCAGCGCATGCTGATCGGGCCAGAAGAGCGCGGCTTCGGGCAGCGCCAGAAACGCATGACCTGCGAACGAAAGGGGAACCATCGCCCGGCTATGCGCCTCTACGCCCCGGCTTTCAAGAGGCGCGCGCAGCGCCTATAGGGGCCGCCATGTCCTATACCGTCGCCGCCCTCTATCATTTCACCCGCTTCGCCGATCCGCAGGCGATCGCCGCCGATCTCAAGGCCGTCTGCGCAGACCTTGGCACCTGCGGCACGCTGATCGTCGCGGGGGAGGGGATCAATGGCACGGTCGCCGGCGATGCGGACGCCGTTACGGCCCTGATCGCCCATATCCGCGCGCTGCCCGGCTGCGCGGAAACGGACGTCAAATATGCGCAGGCCACGCAAGCCCCCTTCGCCCGGATGAAGGTGAAGGTGAAGGCGGAAATCGTGACTTTGGGCGCGGGCGATCTCGACCCCGCCAATCAGGCGGGCACCCATCTCGACCCGGCCGAATGGAACGCGCTGATCGCCGATCCCGACACGATCCTGATCGACACCCGCAACGCCTATGAAGTCGCCTGCGGCACCTTCGAAAATGCGATCGACCCCGCGACCCGCTCCTTTCGCGACTTCCCCGACTGGTTCGACGCCTTCGCCGCCGACCTCAAGACGCAGGGCCGCAGCCCGAAGATCGCAATGTTTTGCACCGGCGGCATACGCTGCGAAAAGTCCACCGCTCTGGTCAAGGCGCGCGGCTTTGACGATGTCTATCATCTCAAGGGCGGAATCCTGCGCTATCTGGAAGAAATGCCGGAAACCGACAGCCGCTGGCAGGGCGAATGCTATGTCTTTGACGAGCGGGTGACGGTGGGCCATGGCCTCAAGCCCGGCGATTATATCACCTGCCGCACCTGCGGCCTGCCCCATCCGCAGGGTGCCGCCCATGACTGCCCCGGCGACGAAAACGGCGCTTGGCCGCATCGGGGCTAATCCGCCCTAAGCGCGCGACAGTTCATGATCACTGACAGCGAACAGAAATGAGAAAATGATGACCCGGCCAATTTCAACTGACGCGCGCCATGAGCATTTTGCCTATTGCGTTCAACTCTTTGGCGGGACCACGGCTTTCTCCAGACGCCTCGGCATAGACGAGCGGGCCATCCGCCGCTTCATCAATGGCGAACGGCCAATTGGGGACAGGCTGCTGGAAGATACCGCCAAGGCATTGCGCCTGCTCATCGCTGAAGCGACCAAGGCTGAAGAACAGATTGCCGCCATCTTGCAAGGGTCACCGACCGATCCATCATGAGGGCGGTCAGTGACGATGGCAGACCGTCAGGACTGGAGAACGGCTCAAACCGGCTCTTCCACCAGTTCCGCAATCTCGAACTGATAGCTTTTCCACCCCCGCATCTTCGCGCCATTCACGGCTGGCCCCTTCAGCTTCTTCGCCTCGGCGAGCGACCGCGTATGGCCCCAGAAGACCTCGGTCTTGCCATTGTCCAGCACTGCCACGATCCGCCAATAATGGGTGAGGAGGTCCGCCGTCGGGCCGATCCGCTTCACATAACCGTCGGGCATGGTGGCCACCAGATAGCGTTTCCTGCCGCGCGCCATCGCCTTACCCGCGATAGCGGTGCAGGCCCGCGCCATGGACGCGCAGCCATTCGCGCGCAGGCCGGGGGTCGGCGCCATGGATGCGGCGGTGCGCGGCGTGGAAGGCGGGGCTATGGTCCATGTGCAGCAGATGGGCCAGTTCATGCGCCACCGTCGCCCGGCGCACCTCCGGCGGGGCCAGGATCAGGCGCCAGCTATAGCGGATCGCGCCCGAGGACGCGCAACTGCCCCAGCGGCTGCGCGTATCACCCACGCCCACCGACGCGACGATCAGCCCATGCTCCCGCGCCAGTTCGTGACTCTCCGTCTCCAGCACCGCCCGCGCCCGACTGATCAGCCAGCGCTGCACCCGCGCGCCCACCGATTCCGCCGCACCGCCCAGCATCAGCCGGTCACCCTCCAGCCTTATCGTGCGCGTCGCACCCTCGACCCAGCAGATCCGCACCTCGCGCCCCTCCAGCGGGAACAGCGCGCGATGCTCCAGCCGGGTGACGGCCGGCTGCTTCGCCATCTGCGCCCTTACCCAGCCTTCATGATCCTGCGCCCATCCCAGCGCTTTCTTCAGGTTCGCCCGCATCGGCAGCGACAGGCGCAATTCGCCGCGCACGCTGTCGATCGTCAGCCGATAGGCCCGCGCCCGTGCCGACCGGCGCACCCGCACCGGCATCGCCACGCCGTCGATCAGGATCGCCGCGTCACAGTTCCCGGTCGACAAGATGATTTTCCCAATCGCCCGCATCCGCTTCCGCCACGGTCCAGCCGCGCACCGACTCCCCGGCGCGATGCACCGCTTCCCGGTCGCCGCAGACCAGATAATGCCATGCCGGCAGCGGCAGGCCTTCCTCGCGCAGGCGATAGGCGCAGGTGCGCGGCAGCCAGCTTATCTGCTTCACCTTGGCCGGGGTCAGTCGCACGCAATCGGGCACGAACTTGCGCCGGTCCTTGTAATTGCAGCATTGCCCGCTCTGCCGGTCGAGCAGGCGGCAGGCGACATTGGTGGGGTAGATGCGCCCCGTATCCTCATCCTCGGCCTTGTGCAGGCAACATTTGCCACACCCGTCGCACAGCGCTTCCCACTCGGCACGATCGAGCTTGTCGAGGGGCTTTTCCCAGAAGTGCGTCACTTGATCCATTTTTCAAAGAAAGCCAGCACCTTGTCCGGCGCGCCCTCATCCACGTCCGGCGTGCCGGGATCGTCCACCGGCACCAGCGCCACCGGCTTGCCGTCCCGGTCGAACAGATAGGGCGTCCGGCTGTGGCTGACCAGATAGTCGGTCGCGCCTGCCGATTGTTCGGGATTATAGATTACCACGAAATCCTTGGCGACCTTGGCGATCTGCGCCTTCGTGCCGGTCAGGCCGATCAGGCGCGGGTGGAAGGCCGCGACATAGGTTTTCAGAACGGCGGGCGTATCGCGCTCCGGGTCGACGCTGATCAGCATCGGCTGCACCTTCGCGGCAAGGGCAGGCTTTGCCTTCTCGAATTTGGAAAATGCCTGCATGATCCGTTGCAGGTCGACCGGGCACACGTCCGGGCAATAGGTATAGCCGAAATAGACGAGGCGATACTGGCCCTTATAATCGTCCCACTTCGTCGGCTTGCCATCCTGATTGGTCAGGGTGAAGGGCGCGCCGATCCGCGCGCCGACCAGTTCGCCCGGTTCGCTATCCCCGCTTGATGCATTGCCCCCAGACCCCATATTACAGGCAGCCAGCAGGGCGAAAAAAGGCAAGACCAGATAAGGTCGGACCAGATAAGGCAGAGCGGGGGCGGTGGCGTCTTTGTTCATGGCATGGCCAGCCATGCCCTGCTAGGACATGTTTTGCAATGCAACGGGGCGCCCAGATGAAGACCAAGTTCCTTTCCACGATCCTCGGTTCCATGGCGCTCGCGCTGCTCGTGCCGTCCGCTGCGCAGGCGCAATTCTCGGACAATTATAATTTTCTGAAGGCGGTGAAGGACAAGGACGGGCAGAAAGTCACCGATCTGCTCCAGAAGCCCGGCTCCACCGTCGTCAACAGCCGCGATCTGTCGACCGGCGAAAATGCGCTGCACATCATCGTCGCGCGCCGCGATGCAAGCTGGCTGGCCTTCCTGCTGTCCAAGGGCGCCAACCCCAATCTGACCGACAATGATGGCAACACGCCCCTGATGGACGCCGTGCAGGGCCGGTTCGAGGAGGGCGCCCGCACGCTGCTCACCTATAATGCGCAGGTGGACAAGGTGAATGGCAGCGGCGAAACCCCGCTGATCCGCGCGGTACAGTTGCGCGATATAGGCCTTGTCCGCCTGCTGGTGGCGCAGGGCGCCAATCCCGACAAGCGGGACACCATCGCCGGCATGTCCGCCAAGGATTATGCCGAACGCGACGGCCGCACCCCCGGCCTGGTCGAGGCGCTGGACGCCGCAAAGCCCGCGACCAAGCCCAACGGTCCGGTACAAGGCCCGGTATTCTAAGCGAAGATCGCCCCCCCGAAAGGGGACGGCCATCGCATATGGAAACCCGTCATGCTGAACTTGTTTCAGCATCTATCGAGCCGCAATCCCCGACTTCGCGTTGGCTCGATCTGCTTATTATCGCGCCTCCAAAGGCTTCAGTGCGAAGCGAGATATGGATGCTGAAACAAGTTCAGCATGACGATGATGGGGTCGTCAGCGGGCATGCGAGAATCCTCCCCTGAAAGGGGAGGGGACCATTTGCGCAGCAAATGGTGGAGGGGTAATCGCGCAACCTCGGAGGGCTTCACGATACCCCTCCGTCACGCGCTTCACGCGCGCAACCTCCCCTTCCAGCGGAGGATCTTTCGCCCCTCTATCACCCTGCCCGCACTTCCTCCTCGCTCCACCAGCGCAGATGATGCGCCACGCCGCTCTGCCGCACACAGGCCTCCAGTGCACCGGCCAGCCGCTCCACCGTCTCGCTGGTGTCGACAGGACGAAACCAGCGCCAGAGGCGCGGTTTCGACGGCTCGATGAAACAGAGATGCCCGTCAGGATATTCGAGATAGGCGCCGCACCCGATCCAGAGCGGAAAGCGGTCATGCGCAATCATCACGCACCAGCCCCAATCTTCCGCAACGGTCTTCGTGACCCGATAGCCATGGGCCGGTAGCCCGGCAGCCAGCAATCGCGCCAGCATTTCGCCGCCAGGCCGGACCTTCGGCCCGTCGCGCAACGCGCCCGATCGAAATTCCAGATGCGACCGCATCGCGCCTCTACCCGTTACCAGCCCAGTTCCGCGGCATGGTCCGGATCGCTCAGCGCCGTCAATCGGCGGGCCGCACGCCGGGCGAAGCGCAGCGTCTCCGCCTTGCGCCGCGCCGCCGCCAGCGGCTCGACCGGGGCAGGGCGGACCAGTTCAGCATCATATTGGTCCGCGACGATCAGGCCGGTGCGGGTCGGCCACAGCGCCTCGCTGTCGAACAGGCTGATGTCGAAGCCGGCTGGCACCGCCCAGAAATAGCGGTCGCAATAGTCGAAATAATCAGGCCATTTCATGTCGCCCAGCAAATCGGCCCTGCTGCACTTGATCTCGACGATCGTCAGCCGACCCGCGCCGTCGATCGCCATGATGTCGGCTCGCCGCCCATTGGGCAGCGGCACTTCCAATATGCCGCTCATATCATGCCGAAAGAAAAGGCGCAGCGTACCGCGCGCCACGGCAAGGGCCGTCCCATCGGTCAGGGGCGTACAGCTTTGGGCAGACATGTCGTTCATGGCCGGACATTAGAACAAGTCAGGAACAAAAGAAAAGGCCGATTCGGACATCCGAACCGGCCATCATGATTCACGCCATGCGCAGCGCGCGGTACCAAATCAGCGATAGAAAATATGATTGTCGATCGACGCCAGTCTGGCCTTGCCCCAGCCCGGGGCGACCCGGCGGGCGTGGAAGAACAGCGCGCCTTCGGCCAGGCTGTCCCAGCTATCGTCAGCCGCGATCTGGGCGATGGCGACGGCTTCGCGCCAGCTGCGGCTTTCCTCGCGAATGGGGGGCATGCCATGACCGCGCACGAAGCTGAACTGGCTCGGCTGATAGACGACGCCGCACAGGCTGTCGGCGAAACGGCCGGACTTGGCGCGGTTGATGATGACGCGCGCGACGGCCAGCTGGCCTTCCAGGCTTTCGCCCTTGGATTCGAAATAGACCGCTCCGGCCAGGCACTTCATGTCGCCTTCCAGCTCCTCGGGTGCGCCTTGGGCGTCGACCAGAGCAGCGAGGCTGGTTGCCTGCACATCGGAATCGGGAGAAATCACGGTATCGCCCTTGGGGGCGGAAGCCAGCGGCTGCGACACTTCGCGCGGCGTGCCATAGATGACGGCGGGCTGAGAGCCGACCATCGGCGCTACGGAGAGCGCGGCGGGAAGGGTAGTAGCCGACGAGATCGCTTCACTTGCGATCGACATGTCGGAAGCCGTCATCGCTGCTGCGGCTGACAAGGCAAAGGCTGCGGCGATCGCAGCTTTCAGACGAAAACTCATTATAGCTCAAAAACATGCGGTTCTTGGCCGGGGCGTCGTCTCTTTTTAACCCAAATTCACCGCGACGACCGGCCGCCCCCCGTCTGCGTGTTTACCGCGCCCGCCCCCCTTGGGCGAATGTGGCAACCTGCGCGTTGGCGTTGGGCGCCTTTGCCCGGGTCGAAACGATGAGTCAACGATCAGCAGATCGTTTCAGCGGCGAACCGTTCCGCTTCCGGGATGTCGAGTTCGATTATCCACAGGTCGGGGTCCGACCTGCGGCGACGCGCTATATAGAGGTTCAGCGCTTCCGGCCCCTCCTCCGGGGTGGGTCCACAGCGCATCAACGCATAACTGCCCTGAAGGTTCGGCACCCTTTCAAAAAGTCCCGATTCCACGCCCCGGTCCATCGTCTGAACCAATATTACGCCGCTGATCTCGTCCCCTTTGACCAGGATCGTGGCAAATCCTCCCTCAGCTGCGACCCGCCGCCGCAGGGCGCCGACCAGCATCGCACTGGTCAGCCGGGCGTCAGCCGCCATAGCCCGGCAGCGAAGATAGCGCGAATTGCGATCGCATGAAGGTGCCTGTGCCGCGCCCGACTTCCTCGCCTTCGGAATCGATCAGGCTCGCTTCGGCCACGAAGACGCGGCGCTTGCCACTGATCCACCGGCCTTCGGCACGGATGCGCCCCGGCCCGATCGGCCGGGTGAACAACAGATTGAACGCGGTGGTCAGCAGGAAACGGTCACTGACCAGGCTGTTGGCGGCATAGAAGGCCGCATCGTCCAGCATCTTGAAATAAACGGTGCCATGCACCGCGCCCGCGGCGTGGAACTGATTCTCGTCGACATCGAAATCGATGATCGATCGCCCCGCTTCCGGAATCGTCAGGTCAGACCGGAACAGCCGGTTGATCGGCGCGGAACGATAAAGCTGCTCCAGCGCACGGAAATGCGCGGTCTCCCCACTGGGGCTGTCCGGGCCACGACTGTCCGGGCCGCTGGGGCCGTCAGGCTGCGTCACGCGCCCCGCCGCCAGCCAGCAGCGCATGCAACGCGCCGGTCGACTTCGCACCACGCAGCCGCGCCACATTATTTTCGTCGCGCAAATAGCGGGACACGCGCGCCAGAGTCTTCAGATGCTCGGCACCGCTGTCGACCGGGGACAGCAGGGCGAATACGATATCGACCGGCGCCTCGTCCACCGCGTCGAACGGCACCGCCGGATCGAGCAGCACGACGACACCGCACATCTTGTCCAGACCCGGAATCTTCGCATGGGGAATGGCGACACCGCCGCCAAAACCGGTCGATCCCAGCCGTTCGCGCTCGAACAGCGCGTCGCCCACTTCGTCGGCCTCCAGATCATAGGCGCAGGCTGCGAGGGCAGCGATCTTCTGGAACAGCGCCTTCTTGCCGTTCGCCGCCAGCCCCGTCGCGAGCGCGTCGGGTGAAACGATGTCGTTGAGATTAACCATGGTCTATCCGAAACGGCCGAGCCGCGCAGGCCAAGTCATCGCGCTTGTGCTCGGACAATGAAAGCCCGGCCCCATAAGCCGCCTGCAACCACAGGTCAAGGCAAGGGGCCGGGCCAGCAAGAGGGGCCTTACAGGACCGCCCCTCCAAAATTCAGCGGATCAGGCGCGCGGCTCTACCCACCCAATCGTCCCGTCATGCCGACGATAGACCATATTATAAGCGGACGTGCCGGCATTCATGAACAGCAGCGCGTTGGTATTGCGCAGGTCCAGCATCATGACGGCGTCGGACACGCTGGCTTCGGGAATGTCCACCCGCGTTTCCGCGACGATCAGGGGTGCGTCGGCCGGTTCTTCCTCCTCGTCGGCATTGGCGGCAAAGATGGTGTAGCCCGCGCCATCGATATCATCGACGCTATAGCCATTGGCGCGCTGCGCCTCGGCAGCGGCGGCCTGAACGCTGCGATCCTTCAACCGGCGCATATAGCGGCGAAGCTGCTTTTCGATGCGGTCGGATGCCTGATCGAAGGCGGGATGCGCTTCCTGCGCTTCGCCCGCGCCTTTCAGGATCAGTCCCGTCATCACATGACAGACGATATCGCAATGAAAGGCTCCATGCGGCGCCTTGCGAAAGGTCACCTGGGCGGAAATCGTGCGAGAGAAATATTTCTCGGCCACAGCCTCCAAACGGTCGTAGACATGCTGCTTGAGCGCTTCGCCCGTTTCGACCTGATGCCCGGAAACACGAATATCCATATGCCTTCTCCTTATTCTTGCCGGGCCGCCAGGAAAGCGGCCCGGTGGGCGTGGAGGGCATAGGCCAGTTGCGGTCTATGCCTCCTGCAACCAGAGCGGCTCCTTCAGCGTCGCGACAAACGCTGCGTGCCGTTCCAGTTCCGCCGCGCTGGCCGTAAAGACCCGCGCGGGACGAACAGGGCGAACCACGGGACTTTCCGTCAGTTCCACCCTGACTATCTCTTTTGCTTCCTCCTGTGCCAGACCCAGGCCGATCTGACGGCCGCCGGTCAGTTCGATATAGAGTTGCGCCAGCAATTCGGCGTCGAGCAGCGCGCCATGCTTCACGCGATGGCTGCGGTCGATGCCGTAGCGGGTGCAGAGCGCGTCCAGACTATGCTTGGCGCCGGGATGCAGCGTGCGGGCGATGGCGACCGTATCGATCATCCGGTCCATCGACACGTCGGGCAGGCCGCACAATTTGAGTTCATGGTTCAGGAAGCCGAAGTCGAAGCGCGCATTATGCGCGACCAGCGGGCTGTCCTCCAGAAATGCGAGCAGGTCCGCCGCGCCGCTCGAAAAGAGCGGCTTGTCGCGCAGAAACTCCTCCGACAGGCCATGCACGTTGAAGGCGGCCGTCGGCATATCGCGCTGCGGATTATAATAAGCGTGGAAGGTCCGGCCACTGGGTACGCGATTGACGAGTTCGATGCAGCCGATCTCGACCAGCCGGTCGCCCGATACAGGATCGAAGCCTGTCGTTTCGGTATCGAAAATGACTTCTCGCATCGCCCTCTTCATTCGACTCTATGGGCCAACCCTTATCTGCCTGTCTTGCGTCCAAGGCAAGCGACCAGACGCCTTACCTGTGCGCGGGTTGCGGCAAATGTCGTACCCGTCTGGATGATATAGTCGGCCCGCGCGCGTTTTTCAGCATCGGGTATTTGCAGATGGACAATCTGGCGGAATTTTCTGGCGCTCATCCCCGGCCGCGCCAGGACGCGGCGGCGCTGCTTCCAGGCCGGCGCACTGACCACGATGATGCCCGCCAGCCCGCGTCTCTGCCCCTTGCCCTCGAACAGCAGGGGAATGTCCAATATCACGAACGGCCGGGACCGATGACGTTGCAGGAATCGCCTGCGCGACTCGCGCACCGCCGGATGGACAATCGCCTCCAGCGCCTTGCGTTCACCCGGATGGCCGAACACCGCCGCGCCCAGCTTCGCCCGATCGACGCCCATTGGACCCGTGGTGCCGGGAAAGCGCGCCTCGATCGCCGGGAGCAAAGCGCCGCCCGGCCCCTGCAAGCGATGCACTTCGGCGTCGGCGTCGAACAGCGGCACCCCCGCCTTGCGGAACATCGCCGCCACCGCCGACTTGCCCATGCCGATCGACCCGGTCAGGCCATAGACCTTCATCCCCCGCCCTCAGTCGTCCGCAGCGAGCAGCAGCGCGCGCAATTCCTCGTCCAGATCGCGCGGCGCTTCCGCATCGAAGAAGATATCGAACGCCAGCGCCGCCTGCCCGATCAGCATTTCCAGCCCGTCCAGAGTCTTGAGGCCCCGCGCCGCAGCAGCCTTCAGCAATCCCGTCTCCAGCGGCGCATAGACGATGTCATAGACGGTCGCACTGTCTGCCAGCGGCGCCAGATCCAGCTCCAGCAACGGCTGGCCCACCATGCCGAGCGACGTCGCATTGACCAGCAGGTCGGCCGCCGGCAGCGCGTCGGCCATGCCGATCGCCTGCCCCTTCACCCCGGCCCGGTCCAGCAGCGCCTGCCCCTTGGCCGGATCGCGCGCCATGACCGTGATGTCCGGCACGCCCAGGCTGGTCAGCGCGAACAAAATCGCCCGCGCCGCGCCACCGGCCCCGACGATGACGGCGCTCTGCCCCTTCCACTTGTCGCGCAACAGCGGCTGGAGGAACCCGCCCGCATCGGTATTGGTGCCGATCAGCGGCCCGCCCGTCTCGCTCGCAATCGTATTGACCGCGCCGATCCGCTCGCGCACCCCGCCCGGATCGTCGACATAGTCCATCACCGCGATCTTGTGCGGAATGGTGACATTGCAGCCCAGCCAGTCGGGATCGGCCCGCCGCATCAGGAAATAGGCGGCCAGCCCCTCCGGCGTCACATGGGTCTTCTTATATTCTGCCTCGATATCCAGCGCGTTCAGCCAGAAATTGTGAATCAGCGGCGATTTGCTGTGCGCAATGGGGTCGCCGATCACTTCGGCATAAGGGAGGGCATCGGTCATGCCGCCAAAACGCCGCGCACGCGCAGAAAGTCAAGCAAAGGCAGCAGCGGCAGGCCCTGAATCGCGAATTGATTGCCCTCGACCTTGCTGAAAATCTGCACCCCCGGTCCCTCGATCCGATAACAACCCACGCACCAGCGCAATTCCTCCCAGTCGGAATCGAGATAGGACGCAATGAAAGCGTCGGACAGCGGTCGCACCGTCATCCGCACCCGCTCGACATGGCGCCAGATCGCCTCGCCATTCAAAACGATCACCGCCGCGCTGTGCAGATGATGCACCCGGCCCGATAGCAGGCGCAGGATTCGTTCCGCGTCGGCGCGATCGACCGCCTTGTCGATCATCTCGCCGCGCTCTTCGCCGTCGCCGATACTCAGAGTCTGATCGCAACCCAGCACCAGTCCGCCCGGCACCCGGCGCGACACTTTCAGCGCCTTGAGTTCCGCCAGCGCATCGGCCAGCGCCCGCGCATCGAGCCCGTCGGCGCGCAGCGCCTCCTTGGCCGCTTCCTCGTCCACACCGGGCGATAACGCCTCAAACGGCACCTGCGCGGCGGCCAGCAACGCCCGGCGACTCGCGCTCTGGGAGGCCAGTATGATCATAGCGGCGCCCCTTCGGCCAGTTCGCGGTCGTTGAACAGGTTGATGATAGCGGCCGCCGCTTCTTCGATCGACCGGCGGGTCATGTCGATCACCGGCCAGCCATTGTCGGCGAACATGCGCCGGGCAAAGGCCAGTTCCTCCTGCACCTTGTCATTGTCGACATAGGCGGTTTCGGGCGCCTGATTCAGCGACAGCAGCCGGTTGCGCCGTATCTGGATCAGCCGTTCAGGGCTGACGGTCAGCCCCACCACCATTGGATGCTTCAGCCCATAGAGGCTGCGCGGCGGCGGCGATTCCGGCACCAGCGGGATATTGGCGGTCTTGTAACCGCGATTGGCCAGATAGATGGAGGTCGGCGTCTTGGACGCGCGCGACACGCCCGCCAGCACGATGTCGGCCTCTTCCCAATTTTCATGCCCCACGCCATCATCATGGGCGATGGTGAACTGGATCGCCTCGATCCGCGCGAAATAGGCTTCGTCCAATATATGTTTGCGCCCCGGCCGGGTTCGCGTTTCCTGTCCCAATATGTTGGACAGCGCGTCCGCCACACTGTCCAGCGCCGCGACATGCGGCAGGCCCAGCGCGCGGCAGCGCGTCTCCAGCCGCCGGCGCAGCACATGGTTGGTCAGGGTGAACAGCACCAGCCCCGGATTGGCGCTGATCTCCTCCATGATCCGGTCGAGATGCACGTCAGACCGCACCATCGGCCAGAAATGGCGGATCGCCTCGACATTTTCGAACAGGCCGATCGCCGCCTTGGCGATATTCTCCAGCGTTTCACCGGTGGAGTCCGACAGGAGATGAAGATGGATGCGCGCCATGGGATATCTCTGTGGGGTGCCTGTGGATAAATCAAGGGATGAATCTGGGGATAAAATCCCGCCTTTCTCCCGTCCCCACTGACCGGAATCTTATCCACAAGCCCCCAACAGGACCGGGATTCCATCAACAGCCTGTGGATAACGGGGATAGAGTCGATGACTCGCCGTGCCCCTCCGTGACTCTCCTGAGTCAAGTTGTTGGCAAAAGCGGGCACAGCGCATAAACCCCGCTGCCAACGGACCAACTATCTCCCCCTATCTTTGAATCTAAATAATAAGAGAGAATGTGATGTGCGAAGACGCCCCGGCCAGTCCGATCGAGAAACCGCTCCTCGCCGTTCTGAAAGGGGATCGTCCCGCCGCGTCGCCCCAGTCACCGCCCATGTGGCTGATGCGCCAGGCCGGCCGCTATCTCCCCGAATATCGGGCGCTGCGGGCCGACAAAGGCGGCTTCCTCGAACTCGTCTATGACAGCACGGCGGCGGCAGAAGTGACTCTCCAGCCGCTCCGGCGCTTCGGCTTCGACGGCGCGATCCTCTTTTCCGACATATTGATCGTGCCCTACGCCATGGGGCAGGATCTGTGGTTCGAAGCTGGCGAAGGCCCGCGCCTCGCCCCCATCCTTAGCGAAACCGACCTGTCGGCGCTGACACCCGATTTCAGCCGCTTCGACGCGGTCTACGAGACGGTGCGGCAGGTGAAGGCGGCCTTGAGCCCGGAGGTCACCTTCCTGGGCTTTGCAGGCAGTCCCTGGACCATCTCGACCTATATGGTGGCAGGGCAGGGCAGCAAGGATCATGGGCTCGCCCGTCGCATGGCCTATAACGAGCCGGAACGCTTCGCCGCCCTGATCGACGCGATCGTCGAGGCGACCGTCATTTATCTGTGTGGTCAGATCGAGGCCGGCGTCGAGGCCGTGCAACTGTTCGACAGCTGGGCCGGCAGCCTGTCGCCGCTCCAGTTCCAGCGCTGGGTGATCGAGCCCAACAAGCGCATCGTCGCTCGCCTGAAGGCGCTGCATCCGACCATCCCCGTCATCGGCTTCCCCAAGGGCGCAGGCGCGAAACTGGCCGATTATGCAGCGCAGACCGGCGTCGACGCCGTCGGTGTCGATGAAACGATCGATCCCTACTGGGCCAATCAGGCGCTGCCCACCGGCATGCCGGTGCAGGGCAATCTCGATCCGCTCGCGCTCATCGCCGGCGGCCGCGCAGTGGAGGAGGCGGTCGACAACATCCGCGCCGCCTTTGCCGATCGCCCGCATATCTTCAACCTTGGCCATGGCATATTGCCCGACACGCCCATTGCACATGTCGAAGCGCTCATTAGCTATGTCCGAAAGGAAGGAGTGCTCGCCTGATGGCCTATCTTGGTGCCGCCTATCTCTGGGTGAAGGCCGCCCATGTCATCTTCGTCATCTTCCTGATGGCGGGGCTGTTCATGATGCCGCGCTTCTTCGTCTATCATCAGGAGACTGTGCCCGGTTCGCCGGAGGACAAGCGTTGGATCGAGCGGGAAGGACGTCTGCTCAAGATCATCCTCAATCCCTCGCTGATCCTCGTCTGGGTTTTTGGCCTGATGCTGATGGTGGAAATCGGCGCCTGGCATTTCGGCTGGTTCCACCTGAAACTGCTCTTCGTGCTGGGCCTGTCGGGCTATCATGGCTGGATCGCCAGCTATACGAAGAAGCTGGCGCGGGGAGAACGTCCGCTGGGCGACAGGCAGTTGCGGATGCTGAACGAGATTCCCGGTGTCGCCGCGGCGGTGATCGTCATCGCCGTGATCGTGAAGCCCTTCTGACGCCGCTTTTCCATGACGGCCGGGAAAGGAGATTCCTATCCTATTCCCGGCCCGTCATGCTATATCGGGGAACACCCCGCAGACACGCGAATAGGATCAGCGCCGCGCAATAAAATGTCAGAATCTGCGGGAAATATGCGAAGTTAAGCGTCAGCCCCGGAGCATCGTCTCATGAATCCACCCCGCACATGGTTCGGTCCAAAGCGTATCGGCTGGGGCTACAGCCCCCGCACCTGGGAGGGCTGGGCCGTCATCGGTCTGATCGTCGTCGCCTGTATTTTCCTCAAGCGAGTGACCTGATTCAGACCGGATCGATCGCGATATTGTCGATCAGCCGGGTCGTGCCCAGCTTTGCCGCGCCCAGCAGCCGGGCCGGGCGATCCAGCACCGCCATCGGCTCCAGCGTCGCGGCGTCACACAGCGACACATAATCGATCGGCCCGAAACCATGGGCCGCCAGCGAGGCGATCGCCTGCGCCAGCGTACCCGCGACCGGCTCGCCCTTCTCGATCTGCCGCTTCGCCTCCCCCAGCGCGCGGGGCAGGGCCAGCGCCGCCTTGCGCTCTTCGTCGCTCAGATAGGCATTGCGGGAGGAGAGGGCGAGGCCATCCTCGGCCCGCTGGGTCGGCAGGCCGACAATCTCGATCGGAAGGTTCAGGTCCGCCACGAAGCGGCGGATCACTGCGAGCTGCTGATAATCCTTCTGCCCGAAAATCGCGATATCGGGCTGCACCTGGTTGAACAGCTTGGTGACGACAGTCGCCACCCCGTCAAAATGGCCCGGTCGCGCTGCGCCATCCAGCCCGTCGCTGATCCCCGTCACGCTGATATTGGTGGCATAACCGGCCGGATACATGATCTCGACCGTCGGCGCCCATAATATGTCGACCCCGGCCGTCTGAAGCATCTGCGCATCCTTGGCCTCCCGCCGCGGATAGGCGGCCAGATCCTCGTTCGGGCCGAACTGGCGCGGATTGACGAAGATCGACACCACGACATGGCGCCCATGCCGTCGCGCTTCCTCCACCAATGCCATATGCCCGTCATGCAGGGCGCCCATGGTGGGCACCAGAACCAGCGGCTTTCCGTCGCTTTTCAGCATCTGGACGGCAGAGCGAAGGGCGGGCAGGTCACGCAGCGTTTGCACGGATGGAACGGCTCCGATAAGGGCAACAGGATAGCGATGTCCTGCTAGGCTGCTGCCGGCGCGACCGTCAACAAACATTGCGACAATCAACGGGGTTATCAGGGGCAATGGCGAATCCGCAGCCGCATCTTATCGTTTTCGCCAATGAAAAGGGCGGGACCGGCAAGTCGACCACGGCGGTTCACACCGCCATTGCCCTGAGCGCACTGGGCCACAGCGTGGGCATGATCGATCTCGATCCGCGCCAGCGCACCGTGACCCGCTATATGGAAAATCGTCAGGAAACCGCGCGCCGCCGCGCTATCGACCTGCCCATGCCCGATTTCGATGTGTTCACCGGCGACAGCATCGATGCGCTGGACGATCAGGTCATCAACCTGGCGCAGGGCAAGGATTTCCTTGTCGTGGACACGCCCGGCCGCGACGATATCTATGCCCGCCATCTGGCGCCGCACGCCAATACGCTGGTCACGCCGATGAACGACAGTTTCGTCGATTTCGACCTTATCGGTCAGGTCGATCCGGAAACCTTCAAGGTCCGCCGCCTGTCCTTCTATTCCGAACTCATCTTCGACGCGCGCAAGACGCGGGCGAAGGTCGACGGCGTCACGATCGACTGGGTGGTGCTGCGCAACCGCGTCCAGCATCATGACGCCCGCAACAAGAAGCGGGTGGGCGACGCGCTGATGGAATTGTCGCGCCGCGTCGGATTCCGCGTCATTCCGGGCCTGTCGGAGCGCGTCATCTTCCGCGAACTCTTCCCCTCGGGCCTTACCCTGCTCGACAAGGGGCATCTGGGCGAACTGGGCGTCAGCCATATCGCCGCGCGGCAGGAATTGCGCGAAATGGTGTCCGGCCTCGCTCTGCCCACGGATGATGGCGCGGTGTCGCTGGACCTGCTCGGCGCCGCCTGATGGGCGGGCTCACTCTGCTGCTGGCTGGCCTTGCCATCTGGCTGATCTGGACAGGAAGGCTGCAACGCATGACGGCAAAGGATGGCATGGCGCTGGGTGCGGCGCTGGTCGGCGCGGTGCTGGCGGCCAAGGGCAAGCCGGTGATCGGCGCGCCCCTGCTGATCGGCGCGGCGCTCTTCTTCGCCAAGCAGGGCAATGCCAGGACGAAGGCCGCCAAACGGGCCGCTCCGCCACCTGCGCCACCCCGCAACGATGATGTGGCCCAGGCCCGCGCCTTGCTCGGCGTCGCGCCTAATGCCGATGCCGCGGCGATCCGCGCGGCCCATCGTCGCCTGATCGCCTCGGTCCACCCGGACAAGGGCGGCACCGAAGCGCTCGCCGCCCAGATCAACGCCGCGCGCGACCTGCTGCTGGACGATCAGGACCGTCAGTGACCCATAGGTTCGACCCGACTCTGCTGCGCGACTATGATCTGCGCGGCACGGTGGGCGACACGCTGCACGCCGTCGATGCCTGGGCGCTGGGCCGCAGTTTCGGCACGGTCATCGCCCGGTCCGGCGGCCGGCGCATCGCGGTCGGCTATGACGGGCGGCTGAGTTCACCGATGCTGGAAACAGCGCTGGTCGACGGGCTGGTCGCAACCGGGATCGACGTGCTGCGCATCGGCCTTGGCCCTACGCCGATGCTATATCATGCCGAGATGACGGGCGATGTGGATGGCGGCATTCAGATAACCGGCAGCCATAATCCCGGCGACCAGAACGGCTTCAAGCTGGTGAAGGATCATGCGCCCTTTTTCGGCCCCGATATCCAGACTCTGGGCGCCATGGCGGCGGCAGGCGACTGGGAATCCGGCACGGGCCGGGTCGAAACGGTCGATATCATGGATGGCTATGTCGCGCGGCTGATGCAGGGCTTTGATGGTCCGGCCTGTCGCATCGGCTGGGACGCGGGCAATGGCGCGGCCGGTCCGGTGGTAGAGAGACTGGTTCAATTGCTCCCGGGTGAGCATCATCTGCTCTTCACCGATATAGACGGTCATTTTCCCAACCATCATCCTGATCCTTCCGAAGAGAAGAATCTGGCCGACCTGCGCGCCCTTGTCCGCGACAAGCAACTCGATTTCGGGGTGGCTTTCGATGGCGATGGCGACCGGATCGGTGTGATCGACAGCTGCGGCCGGGCCATATCGGGCGACCAGTTGCTGGGACTCTTCGCCGGGGACGTTCTGAAAAACCACCCGAACGCGCTGATCGTCGCCGATGTGAAGGCCAGCCAGACCGTGTTCGACCGTATCGCATCGCTGGGTGGCCAGCCCGACATGTGGAAGACCGGCCACAGCCATATCAAGTCCAGAATGAAGCAGATCGGCAGCCCGCTCGGCGGCGAAACGACCGGCCATCTCTTCTTCGCGGACGATTATCCCGGCTATGATGACGCGCTGTACGCCGCCGTCCGCCTGATCCGTCTCTTAGGTGCGACCGGACAAAGCATCACCCAGCTTCACGACTCGCTGCCGGTCAGCCTGATCACCCCGGAACTGCGCTTTCCTGTCCCAGAAGCGCGCAAATTTGCCGTTGTTGAAGAGGTGCTGGCCCGCCTGCGCGCAGAAGGCGCCGACCTGCGCGCGATCGATGGCGCCCGCGTCCGCACCCCGGACGGCTGGTGGCTGCTCCGCGCGTCCAATACGCAGGCGGCCCTGGTCGCTCGCGCCGAAGCAGCGGACGAATCAGGCTTGTCACGCCTGCTGGCCCAGATTGATTCGCAACTCGCCGATTCGGGCATCACAAGGACCTGAATCCTTTCGATTCACGCCTGCACGGAAAAAATTCTGGTATCGCTATCGTTTCTTTCCGCAACTTTCCCTTACGGAAATTAAGGAATTTCCAAACGATTGCATAAAACGCAATCGACCCTCCATGTTTCGCATTTGCGACAATTGTCGCTGCACCGCAAAAGGAACAGGCCTTTCAGGCATCCTCTCCTAAAACTTCATAGCCGTCCTTCTGGGCGGCTTTTTTTTGCTTTTTTTCGCCCGGTCCATCGTGTGTCCGCCGTAGCGTCCACGCGGCGCTAACCATCGCGGCGGCTGCAAATGCGGCCTTTTCCGTCGCCGCCACACTGGAAATTAACTTCATCCTTGCTAAGCCAAGTGGCTCATAAGCTGGATTTGCGCGTTGAAGCGGCGCCAATCGGCATGAGAAGAGTCGCCAAATAGTAGAGGATTTGCCATGTTCCCCAGCCGCCATATCAACCGCTTTCTTCTGGTCGCCGGGGCCGTGACAGCACCGATGCCAGCCTTTGCGGGCGGCTTCTATCTTCAGGAACAATCTCCGGTGGAAATCGGTCGCGCCTTGTCTGGCGGCGCTGCGGCGGGTGACGATCCCTCGACCATCTATTTCAACCCGGCCGCGATGACCCAGTTGCAGGGGGTGCAGATTTCCGCCGGTGCCTCGGCGCTGCTGGCGACGGCGCATCAGACCAATCGGGGCAGCTATCGGTCTATCCCCGGATCGACCGCCCGCGTGCCGATCAGCGGCAGCGACGGTGGCAATCCGTTCGAAAGCGTCATCCCCGTCCCCAGCTTCTATGCAACAGCGCAGGTGACCGACCGGCTGTGGGTCGGCCTGGGCGTCAACGCACCCTTCGGCCTGAAGCTGGAATATGATGATGATTTCTTCGGTCGCTATGACTCGCTCTACACCGACCTCAAAACCTATAATATTCAGCCTTCGGCCGCCTATAAGCTGACCGATCGCCTGTCGATCGGCGGCGGCGTGGACGTCCAATATGTGAAGGCGACGCTGACCAACGCGCTGCCGCAGCTTTCGCCGCTCGCCAGCACCGACGGCTTTGCCAGCCTGAAGGGCGACGACTGGTCGATCGGCTGGAATGCCGGTATCTTCTACACCACCGGCGACACCAATTTCGGCGCCCATTATCGCTTCGGCGTCAGCCACAAGCTGGCCGGTACGCAGAGCATTTCGGGCCTGACCGGCCTGCTGGCTGGCGCCAATGGCGATTTCGATGCGACCGCGCCGCTCAACCTGCCGGATATCGCCACGATCAGCATGATGCACAAGCTGACGCCCAATCTGCGCGCCATGGTGACGGGCAAATGGTATAACTGGTCGCGCTTCAAGGGCATTGCCGTCACGTCGGCCACCGGCACGACCAATAAGGAACTGGATTATAAGGACAGCTACTCGGTCAGCGTCGGCGGCGAATATGATGTCAGCCCCGCACTGACCCTGCGCGCCGGCACCATGTTCGATCGTTCCCCCACCAATCCGCAGCATCTGACCACGCGCGTTCCCGATGGCGACCGCGTCTGGCTGACCGGCGGCGCGACCTTCAACATCTCGCCGGCGGCGGCGCTCAATGTCAGCTACGCCCATACCTTCGTGGAGAAGGCGAACATCATCCGTCCGGACAGCTATTATCCCGCGCCGGCCACCGTCACCGCAACGACGCTGGCGCAGACCAGCGGCAATGCCGATCAGGTCGCCGCATCGATGACCGTGCGTTTCTGAAGCCGGCGCTTCTAACGGCCATCAAAAATCCCTATAGGGGCTCCGTAGCTTACGGAGCCCCTTTTCATGTCCGATCATAATCCCGGCCTGCGTCCATGGCGCGATATTGCCCGCCGCCAGAGCCGCCAGATCATGGTCGGCAATGTGCCCGTAGGGGGCGGCGCGCCGGTCACGGTCCAGACCATGACCAACACGCTGACGCATGACGTCAAGGCGACGATCGACCAGATCCGCCGTTGTGAGGATGCTGGCGTCGATATCATCCGCGTCTCCTGCCCGGACGAGGAATCCTCGGCGGCATTGAAGCAGATCGTCCGCGCGGTGCGCGTGCCGATCGTCGCCGACATCCATTTCCACTATAAGCGCGCGCTGGAAGCGGCCGACGCCGGTGCCGCCTGTCTGCGCATCAATCCGGGTAATATCGGTTCGGAAAAGCGCGTGAAGGAAGTGGTCGACGCGGCCAAGGCCAATGGCTGCTCGATCCGCATCGGCGTCAATGCCGGCAGCCTCGAAAAGGATCTGCTCGAAAAATATGGCGAGCCTTGCCCCGAAGCGCTGGTGGAGTCCGCACTCGACCATATCAAGCTGCTCCAGGATCAGGATTTCCACGAATATAAGGTCGCGGTGAAGGCCAGCGATGTCTTCCTCGCCGTCGCTGCCTATATGCAACTGGCCGAAGCGGTCGATTGCCCGCTGCATCTTGGCATCACCGAGGCCGGCGGCCTGATCGGCGGCACGGTCAAGAGCGCGATCGGCATCGGCAATCTTCTCTGGGCCGGGATCGGCGACACGATCCGCGTCTCCCTGTCCGCCGAACCGGAAGAAGAAGTGCGGGTCGGCTATGAGATTCTGAAATCGCTCGGCATCCGCACCCGCGGCGTCAAGGTCATCTCCTGCCCCAGTTGCGCGCGACAGGGCTTCGACGTCATTCGCACGGTGCAGGCGCTGGAGGAACGGCTCCAGCATATCAACACCCCGCTCTCGCTGTCGGTGCTGGGCTGCGTCGTCAACGGTCCGGGCGAAGCCCGCGAAACCGATATCGGCCTCACCGGCGGCGGCAATGGCAAGCACATGGTCTATCTGTCGGGCGTCACCGACCATGTGATCCAGGACGATAATATGGTCGATCACATCGTGAAGCTGGTCGAGTCCAAGGCAGCGGAGATCGAAGCCGCCAATCTGGAAGCGGAATCCATCGATGCAGGCAAGGTGGAAGCGGCGGAGTAAGATTGTTCCCTACCGGCAGATCATGCTACATATCTACCGAGGAGGAAGTGCCGTGTCCTACAGCGTGAACATGACGCCTGATGGCGCGATGATCATCCCGGCTGCTTTGCGCGAACAACTGGGTTTCAAGGACGGCGAGCGGCTTGTGCTGGAAAATGACGGCGATGGTTTCACTGTTAAAAGCTATCGGCAGGTGGTGCGCGAGGTTCAGGCCGAATTTAAGCGGATGTTGAAAGGCCGTGAATTCACGGTGGACGACTTCATCGCCGAACGGCGTTTGGAAGCCGCTCGCGAAGAAGCCGAACTTAATGATAATAGTTGATTCGTCCGTTATCATCGGAATTTTGCGGGGTGAACCCGACAGCGATGCTTGGCTGGACGAGCCCGACCAACAATATGCCATGTCTGCCGTAAATCTTCAGGGAGTGTTGGTGAAAACACATAGTCTGGAGCTGGATCAACCGACGGTGGAAGCTTTGATAGACCGGCTGCAACTCGATATTGTCCCGCATGATGAAGAACATGCGCGTTATGCGGCTTCTCTCTGGCCAATGGTTCAGCATCGTGGATTATCACTGGGCGATCGCGCTTGTCTTGCTCTCGCCCGCATTTTGAACGCGCCGGTTCTGACCGCAGACAGGATGTGGGCGGACATCGACATTGGCGTCAATATTCGGTTCGTCCGATAAATTCGTCCATGTCTGCTGCTCGTCCTCTCGCGATTCCCTTCGCCGTCTGCTGCGCCGGTGTGGCGCTCTTTTCCATTATGGATGCGGCGATGAAGGGGCTCAGCCTCTCCATCGGCCTCTATAATGCCCTGCTGTGGCGGGCCATCACCGGCACGATCCTCGGCCTCGCGCTGATGCTGCTGACGCGCCAGCGCTGGCCCGCGCGCGCCGTGCTGCGCCTCCATCTGCTGCGCGGGACGGTGGTGGCGGCGATGGCGTCGCTCTTCTTCTGGGCGATCATGCGGTTGCCGCTGGCCGAAGCGATCGCGCTGTCCTTCATCGCGCCGTTGATCGCCCTCTATCTTGCGGCGTTGCTGCTGAAGGAGAGGGTCGGGCGACAGGCGATCGGCGCCTCCCTGCTGGGGCTGGTCGGCGTCGGCGTGATCCTGTCCGGCCGGTTGCGCGGCGATTATGACGCCAACGCCCTGCTTGGCGCGCTGGCAGTACTGGGATCGGCCGTGCTGTTCGCCTGGAATCTGATCCTCCAGCGCCAGCAGGCACAGCGTGCCTCCCCGATAGAGGTCGCCTTCTTCCAGCATCTCGTCATGCTGGGCGTCTTTGGGTTTGGCGCGCCTTTCTGGGCGATGCTTCCCCCGGCTGGAGCGGTGCCTCTGGTGCTGCTCGCTGCAACCCTCGCCTTCACCTCGCTGGCTGCGCTGGCCTGGGCCTATGCCCGGGCGGAGGCGCAGCGCCTGATCCCGGTTGAGTATAGCGCCTTCATCTGGGCGGCGATCATCGGCTGGTTGGCTTTCGAGGAGAAGGTAACGCCGACCACGATCGCGGGGACATTGCTGATCGTCGCAGCCTGCCTTATCGCGGCGCGCACCAAACGGGCCGATGTTTTCGATCAGGCCCCCCATGTGGAGGCAGGCACGGCATGAGCGATATCGTCATTCGGGAAGCGCAGGCGGACGACATCGACACCATATGCGCCTTCATATTGGCGCTGGCCGACTATGAACGCCTGTCCCATGAAGTGAAGGCAGACCCGGCCACGCTGGCTCGCTATCTGTTCGGCCCGCGCCCCATGGCCGAGGTGCTGATCGCGCAGCATGATGGCGTGGCGGTCGGCTTTGCCCTCTTCTTCCATAATTTTTCGACCTTCGAAGGACGACCAGGCCTCTATCTGGAAGATCTGTTCGTGCTGCCGGAGGCGCGCGGCCTTGGCGCGGGCAAGGCCCTGCTCGCCCGTCTCGCTCAACTGGCGATCGAGCGGGATTGCGCGCGGCTCGAATGGTCGGTGCTCGACTGGAACGCGCCCGCCATCGCCTTCTATCATGCGCTGGGCGCGCGGCCGATGGACGAATGGACGGTGCAGCGGGTCGATGGCGGGGCGCTGGTGGCCCTCAGTTCTTCAGCCGGTCCTCGACGCTGACGAAAATCATGGTCGCAGCAAACAGGCCGAGCGCCAGCGCGACCAGAGTGGGATAGAGGGCTGTGATCATGGGACGGATTCCTTTCCCGCCCCTTCCATCCTGCCTGTCCCCGCCGCCTCGATACGGGTTGTTACGGATGGGGCGGGACAAGCCGAGAGGCCCCGCACTTGACGGCGACTCCCCCCTCGGCGCATTGTACCGAAACGGAACATTTGGGGGACATCGAATAATATGGCCGTCGGCCGCACCGTGAAACGCTCGCCGGAATGGCGTGAAATGCTCAAGCGCAGCCTCATCCGCAGCGGCGCGCTGATTGGCGCGATCGCGCTCATGCTGGCGACCCTGTTCCTGGCGCTGGCGCTGCTCAGCTATGCCCCCAGCGATCCGTCGATGAACACCGTCGCGGGCGATCATGTCGCCAATATCATGCAGGCGCCCGGGGCATGGGCCGCCGACTTCCTGCTCTGGCTGTTCGGCGTACCTGTCGCCCTCATCCTGCCGCTGATGGGAATTACCGCGCGTCGTCTGTGGGGCGATCAGGACATGTCCGGGTGGAAGGCGCAGTTCGGCAAATGCCTGTTCGGCATTGCCCTGATCGGAATCGCGCTCGCGCTGTTCCAGATGGAACCGCTGGTCGGCCTGCCTGCCGGCTGGGGTGGGGTGATAGGCCTCGTCACGGCCAAGGGCATTGCCAGTCTGACAGCACAGGCGCCCGCTGCCGCGCCCTGGATCAGGGGTGTGCTGATCGTCCTCAGCCTGATCGTCGGCCTCTTCACCTGCTATCGCAGCCTGGCGCTGGAAAAGCCGATCATTGCGCTGCGTCGGCCTTCGCTGCCGAAACTCAGCCTGCCGCGCCCCAGCCTGTCCTTTGCGGGCGGTGGCCTCGTGGCGGATGATGACGATGACGAGCCGGTCGAGCGCGTCATCGCCCCGCGCAAGCAGGTGTCGAACGAACCCAAGCCGCCGATCACCATCCAGACGCCCAAGCCCGCTCCGGTGCAACGATCGATGGCGCCGGTCAGTCAGGACGATCTGTTCGGCAATTCGTCGCTGCCCTCGCCGGACCTGCTCAATCCCGTGCCCGCCAGTCAGGGTGGCAAGATCGACAAGGCCGCGCTGGAGCGCAACGCCCGCCTGCTCGAATCCGTGCTCGACGATTTCCATGTGAAGGGGAATATCGTCGAAGTCCGCCCCGGCCCGGTCGTCACCATGTATGAACTGGAACCGGCGCCGGGCATCAAGGCGAGCCGCGTGATCGCGTTGGCGGACGATATCGCCCGCAACATGTCGGCGCTCTCGGCGCGCGTCGCGACGATCCCCGGCCGCACCGTGATCGGCATCGAATTGCCCAATGCGAACCGGGAGGGCGTGTCCTTCCGCGAACTGATCACCAGCGAACAGTTCATGCAGGAAGCGACCCTGCCGATCATCCTGGGCAAGAATATCTCGGGCGAACCGATCATCGCCGATCTGGCGCCGATGCCGCATTTGCTGATCGCCGGTACGACCGGTTCGGGCAAGTCGGTCGGCCTCAATGCGATGATCCTGTCGCTGCTCTACCGCATGACGCCGGATCAGCTGCGCCTGATCATGATCGATCCCAAGATGCTGGAATTGTCGACCTATGACGACATTCCGCACCTCCTCTCGCCGGTCGTGACGGAGCCTGCCAAGGCGATCCGCGCCTTGAAATGGGCGGTGGAGCAGATGGAGGACCGCTATCGCATGATGGCCTCCATTTCCGTCCGCAACCTCGCCAATTATAATGAGAAGGTCCGCGCAGCCAAGGCCAAGGGCAAGCCGCTCGGTAGGCGGGTCCAGACCGGCTATGACCCCGACACCGGCAAGCCCATCTATGAAGAGGAGCAGCTCGATTTCCAGCCGCTGCCGCAGATCGTGGTGGTGGTCGACGAACTGGCCGACCTCATGATGACGGCGGGCAAGGAAGTCGAATTCCTGATCCAGCGTCTGGCGCAGAAGGCTCGCGCGGCGGGCATCCACCTGATCCTGGCGACGCAGCGGCCTTCGGTGGACGTCATCACCGGCGTCATCAAGGCGAACCTGCCGACCCGCATCAGCTTCTTCGTGACGTCGAAGATCGACAGCCGCACCATCCTGGGCGAGCAGGGCGCCGAACAGCTGCTGGGCAAGGGCGACATGCTCTACATGCATGGCGGCAAGGGGCTGACCCGCGTCCATGGTCCCTTCGTTTCCGACGATGAAGTCCGCGTGGTCGCCGACCATTGGCGCGCGCAGGGCCAGCCCGATTATATCTCCGCCGTCACCGAGGAGCCGGAAGAAGGCAGCTTCGCGCTCGACGGGGTCGATCTTGGCGATGACAGCCCGGACGCCCAACTGTTCCGCAAGGCATGCCAGCTCGTCTTCGAGAATCAGAAGGCCTCGACCAGCTGGCTGCAACGCCAGCTCCGTGTCGGCTACAACAGCGCCGCGCGCCTGATCGAACGGATGGAAGAGGAAGGGCTGGTCGGCCCGCCCAACCATGTCGGCCGCCGCGAAGTGCTGCGCGACGAGAATGGAAATCCGCTCTGAATGGCAGGAAACGCGTGACGATTGCATGACGCGCAATCGCTCTTTCGGCCTTCGCATTTGCGAGAATGAACCGGTTCGAACATAGAGAGCAGGCCTTTCAGGCATCCTCTCCTAAAAACTTTCAAGGGCCGGTCGTCAGATCGGCCTTTTTTTTATGCGCGAAACTGTCTAGGCGTGCGCCTGCTGCTGCCGCGCCGATAACATAATTGGAGCGGTGCCGCCGGTCAGACCGGCAGGGCGAGGCGGGAGCATGGGGGATTGAGCCTTTCCGGCTTTGCATGGATGCTCTCCCCCATCACCTTACCCAATAGCCAAAGCTTGCTATTTCGGAACAGGCGGGTTCACAACGGGTTCAAGCCGCATCGCCTAGCTCTCCTCTTCCAGACAATCGGAGTTGAATGCCATGAAGCGCATGATTGCGCCCCTCGCGCTTGCCCTTGCTGCTACCGCGCCGCTGATCGTCCCGACCAGCTCCGCGGTCGCGCAGCAGGACCAGTCCGACCTTGCGAAGGTCGATGCCGCCCTTCGGGCGCTCACCACCCTGACCGCCGATTTCAGCCAGACGGACCGCAACGGCCAGACGCTGACAGGCCAGTTGACGATCAAGCAGCCGGGCAAGGTCCGATTCCAATATCAGAAGGGTATACCGCTGCTGATCGTGGGCGATGGCAAGGCGCTGACCATGATCGATTATGAAGTGCGCCAGGTGCAGCGCTGGCCGATCGGCAACTCGCCGCTGGGCGCGCTGCTCGATCCCACCAAATTGTCCAGATATGGCAAGATGGTGCAGACCGGCGATCCGTCGATCCTGAGCGTGCAGGTGCGCGATCCTAAGCGGCCCGAATATGGCACCATCTCCATGATCTTCAAAAAGGACGCGGCCAGCCCGGCGGGCCTGCAACTATATGGCTGGGTCGCGCTCGACGCCCAGAATAACCGGACGGCGGTGCGCCTGACCAACCAGCGCTATGGCGTTCCGGTCGCCGATTCCGCCTTCCGCTGGACCGATCCGCGACCCAAGGGGCGCTCGGCCGGCGGCTGAATCGAGCGCTCCGCGCGGCAGATGAACAAAGTTTCTTTTCCGTTCATCTGCCGCTCATATCCGGGGCGCTAATCAGTAACTCACGGCGGAAGGCAGAACCGGGATTTCCCCCCTGTTACCCGGTCCCCATCTTCCGTCGCAAAGCGCTTCAAGGGCGCGATCGAGACCCCCGTTCCACGCCCCCGGAGCGGGGGTCTTACTTTGTCCGCCATCTTGTCCTGCCGCTTGCGCAACGGCGCGTGCGCTCCTAGTTGGCGTAACATGGCCGACACCCTTTCCATCTGCTCCTGGAACATCAACTCCGTCCGCGCGCGCATCGACATCGTCGAACAGCTGCTCCGTCAGGAAGCGCCCGACATTCTCTGCCTTCAGGAAACCAAGGTGGTGAACGAAATCTATCCCACCGAAATGTTCAAACGGCTGGGCTATGTGCATCAGGTGCTGAACGGTCAGCGCATGCATCATGGCGTCGCGATCATGAGCAAGGTGCCGATTTACGAGGACGACCGGTTCGACTGGCAGGCCAATGGCGAAGCGCGCCATGTCGGCGTTCGGCTCGAAAATGGCGTGCGGATCGAGAATGTCTATGTTCCGGCTGGTGGCGACGTTCCCGATCGGGAAGTGAACCCCAAATTCGGCCAGAAGCTCGATTTCATCGAACGGATGATCCAATGGTCGTCCGCGCTCGACAAGAAGCCGACGATTCTAACCGGCGACTTCAACATCGCGCCGCTGGAAAGCGACGTGTGGAGCCACAAGCAGTTGCTGAACGTCGTTAGCCACACGCCGATCGAATGCGAAATCCTCGCCCGGTTGCAGGCGTCGAACGACTGGGTCGATATCGGCCGTCATTTCCACCCCGCGCCCGCCCGCCTTTACACTTGGTGGAGCTATCGCGCGAAGGACTGGGCGGAATCGGATCGCGGCCGTCGCCTCGATCATATGTGGATGACGCACGACGTCGCCGACAAGGCGGTCAGCCACCGCCTGGTCGAACCGGCGCGTAGCTGGGTCAAGCCGTCCGACCATATCCCGATCATCACCGAGTTCGCCTTCTGATGCACGGGCGGCAGGCTGCCCGCGCGATCGATGCGCTGCGTCGTGGCTGGGCGATCCGCCTGACCGCGCCCGACGGCGCGATCCGCCTGATGGCGATCGAGGGGGCGGACGCCGTGACGCTGGCCGATTTCGATCCCGACGGGCGGGCCGACATCCTGATTTCCGCCGCCCGCGCCGAAACCTTGAAGCTGGCCAACCAACTGGCCGCCGCCGATCCCGAATGGCCGGTGCTGGTCGAGCGCACGCCATGGATAGATGCGGACGCGGCCACCGCCATCGCCGACCCGGTTCTCGACCTCGCCTCGCCGCTCAAGGGGCCGTTCCGCGCCCGCGCGCTGCCTGCGCCACAGGCGGCCAAGGCGGCCCTCCGCCTGGCACGGCTGGCCGGGATCCTCCCCGCTTACTTCCTGCTGGAAGGCGATGGTCCGGCCGAGGTAGAGCTCAGCGCCGAAGATATCGCCGCCTATGACGACGCGATTCACTTGGCCATCGCCACCCGTGCGCGCCTGCCAGTGTCCGCTAGCGAGAGCGCGGAAATCGTCGCCTTCCGCAGCCCGGACGAACCGCGCGAACATATCGCGCTGATCGTGGGCCAGCGCGATTCCTCGCCCCCCGTCATCCGCCTGCATAGTGAATGCCTGACCGGCGATGTGCTGGGCAGCCTGAAATGCGACTGCGGCCCGCAATTGCATGAGGCGTTGCATCGCATTGCCGACGCGCCCTGGGGCATCCTCCTATATTTGCGGCAGGAAGGGCGCGGCATTGGCCTCGTCAACAAGCTGCGGGCCTATGCGATGCAGGACCAGGGCTTCGATACGGTCGACGCCAATGTCCGCCTTGGTTTTGCGATCGACGCGCGCGATTTCTCGGTCGCCGCGCGAATGCTGGACCTGCTGGGTGTCGGACAGGTGCGCCTTCTCACCAACAATCCCAACAAGGTGACGGGGCTGGAAGCGGCCGGCATCAAGGTGCGCGAGCGACTGCCGATCATCCTGCCCACCAACCCCCATAATGAACGCTATCTCGCCACCAAGCGCGACCGCACTGGCCACCAGCTATGAGTGATTTTAAGTCAGATGGAACATCTGACGGCTCGAAAATCACGCAAAAGAAAGGCAGGACTCTGGTCCGCGTCGATAGCGGCGCGGGCCGCCTGACATTTGGCGATCTGACTATGGCCTGCACGATCGGCCGGGGCGGCGTCTGTGCGGCTGCGGACAAGCGGGAAGGGGATGGCTGCACGCCGATCGGCACATGGCCGATCCGGGGGGTGCTGTTGCGGCGGGGCAAGGTCGAGGCAAGCGGTCTGCGTCTGCCATGGCGCTGGGTGCGCGCGAACGACGGCTGGTCGGACGATATCGCCGACCCGGCCTATAACCGCCCCGTCCGCCTGCCGCGCACCTTCTCCGCCGAAAGCTTGATCCGTAGCGACGACGCCTATGATGTCATCGTCGTGCTGGGCCATAATGACGCACCACCGGTGCAGGGGCACGGCAGTGCGATCTTCTTCCATCTGTCCGAAGGCCGCCCCACGGCGGGCTGCGTCGCGATCGAGCGGGAAGACATGCTGTGCCTGTTACCCCTGCTCACGCCCGACGACGCGATGGAGATCAGATAAAAGCAACGTGCTCCTGCGCAAGCAGGAGCACCGACTTTGCTCACGCCATCTCCAGCGCTTCGCCCACCTCACCGCCTGCCGCTTCCAGCAAACGCCGCTCCAGCGTCTGCAACCGGCCCCTGCTCTCGATCTTCCCGCCCAGCAGGTCGGTGACGTAGAAAGTATCGACCGCGCGCTCGCCATAGGTCGCGACATGGGCGCTATGCACTGTCACCTTCGACTGGAACAGCGCATTGGCGAGGCTGAACAGCAGCGCCGGCCGATCGCGCGCATTCACCTCGACCACGGTGAAGCGGTTCGACGCCTTGTTGTCGATCAGCACATTGGGTTCGATGCGGAAAGCTTCGGCGCGGGTGCGGGGTAGGGGACGTGCCGCCAGCTTGGTGATCAGCCGATGCCGGTTCGACAACGAATCCTCGATCGCGTTGCGGATGCGGGTCAGTTGTTCCGGGCTGTGGAAGGCACCGCCCAGCGGGTCCTGCACCAGGAAATTGTCGATCGCCACGCCATCGCGCGTCGTATGGATGCGTGCGTCGATGATGTTGCCGCCGGCCAGATGGATGGCGCCGGCGATGCGATAGAACAGGCCGGGATGGTCCGCCGCATAGACGGTGACGAGAGTCGCGCCGCGCTGCGGATAAAATTGCGCCGCGATCGACAGGGGGGATTCGCCCGCCGCCAATATATGCTGAGCATTGTGAAACAATATGTCTTCAGGCTCGGCGATCCAGTAGGATTCCGGCAGTCGCTTGCTGAACGCTTCGAACGTCGCCTCGTCGACGCCCAGAGCCCGGCGCAACCCTTCCTGCTTGGCGATAACGCGCTCGCCCCGGCCCTTCTGCTTATGTCCCAGACGCAGCACTTCTTCGGCCGAATCATAGAGATCGCCCAGCAACTGCCGCTTCCAGCTGTTCCACACGCCCGGGCCGACCGCGCGAATGTCCACTACCGTCAGGCACAGCAGCAGGCGCAGTCGCTCGGGACTCTGCACCACATCGACGAAATCGAGAATGGTCTTATAGTCCGCCAGATCGCGTTTGAAGGCGGTGGCCGACATCAGCAGGTGATAGCGCACCAGCCAGGCGACGGTCTCCGTCTCGGCCGGGGTCAGGCCCAGCCGCGGGCAGAGATGTTCCGCCACTTCCGCGCCCAGCAGGCTGTGGTCGCCACCGCGCCCCTTGGCTATGTCGTGCAGCAGCACCGCGACATAGAGCACCCGGCGCGACAGGATCTTGCCCATCAGGTCGGTGGCAAGGGGGTGGTCGGTCGGCAATTCCCCCTTCTCTATGCGGGAAAGCAGGCCGACCGCGCGGATCGTATGCTCATCGACGGTGTAGTGATGATACATGTCGAACTGCATCTGCGCGACGACCCGGCGGAAGTCGGGAATGAAGCGGCCGAACACCGTGGATTCGTTCATCCAGCGCAACACCGTCTCCGGGTCGCGTGGCGATGTCAGCACCTCCAGAAAGGCAGCGTTGGCGCGCGGGTCCTTGCGGACCTTGGCTGTGATCAGCCCTGCGTCCCGACTGGCGGCGCGCATGGCGCTGGGGTGGATTTGCAGGCCATGCTTGTCCGCCACGGCAAATATTTCCAGCATCCGCACCGGGTCCGCCTGGAAAAAATCGTCACTCGGCAGCGACAGCCGGCCGCGATCCAGCACGAATCCGTCCAGCTTCTTGGGCCGGCGGAAGATGGACGGGATATAGCGCCGCCCCTTCGGCCCCATCTGGTCGTCCAGATGGGCCAGAAATACCGCCGTCAGATCGCCCACCGTCTTCGCATTCAGGAAATAATAGCGCATGAAGCGCTCGACGCCCGATCGCCCGGCGCGGCCGGTAAAGTGCATTCGCGTCGCCGTTTCCAGCTGAAGATCGAAGGTCAACCGGTCCTCGGCCCGGCCCGTGATCGTGTGCAGATGGCATCGCACCGCCCACAGGAAATCCTCGGCCTTCTCGAACTGGCGCAATTCGGCCTGGGTCAGCAGGCCGACATCGACCAGTTCGGCGACCGATCGCACCCGGTTCACATATTTGCCGATCCAGAACAAAGTGTGCAGATCGCGCAGACCGCCCTTGCCTTCCTTCACATTGGGTTCGACGACATAGCGGCTGTCGCCCATCCTTTTGTGGCGCTCGTCGCGCTCTTCCAGCTTCTCGGTCACGAAGGCGCGGGCATTGCCCTGCATCACCTCGGCGTCGAACCGGACCGACGTCTCTTCGTACAGCGCCCGGTCGCCCCAGACATAGCGCGCTTCCAGCAAGGCGGTGCGCACGGTCAGGTCAGCCTTGGCCATCCGCATCGTCTCGTCGATCGAACGGCTGCTATGGCCGACCTTCAGGCCGAGATCCCACAGCGAATAGAGCATGGATTCGATCACCTGCTCGGTCCAGCCGGTCGGCTTCCAGGGAGTGATGAAACCGATGTCGACGTCGCTGTGCGGCGCCATTTCGCCCCGGCCATAGCCGCCTACCGCAATCAGCACGATCCGCTCGCCGGTGCTGCGATTGCCGGCCGGGTAGAGATGATGAGTGGTCGCGTCGTAGAGCAGGCGCAATATCTGGTCGATCAGGAAGGCAAAGGCGGTAACCGACTCCCGGCCGCGCGTCGGCTTGGCCTCCAGCCGTCGTGCCACTTCCGTGCGGCCCTGCTCCAGCGCGGCCTTCAATTCCTTCACGATTCCTGCCCGCAACCGCATCGCATCGCCGCGATGCTCCTGCGCCAGCGCGTGGATCGTGTCGGAAATCGCGCGGCGGTCGATGATCGCGCGGCGCGATCCCAAAGTGGGGAATTGCATGACCATGGGCGCTATCTAGTCATGCCGCGCGTCGGCGGCCAGTTGTTTCAAGCGATAGAGATGATCCAGTGCCTCACGGGGGGACAGTGAGTCCGCGTCGATCGCATCGATCGCGGCGCGCAGCGGATCGACCGTCTCTTCTTCCTGCGCCGCCACCGCCGCGAACAGCGGCAGGTCGTCCAGTCCCGCCGCGATCCCGCCGGTCTTCGCCTTGCCCGCTTCCAGCCGCGACAGCACATCCTTGGCGCGTTTCAGGACGGCGGGCGGCAAGCCCGCCAGCCGGGCGACAGCCAGACCATAGCTGCGATCGGCCGGCCCCTCGGACAGTTCGTGCAGCAGGATCAGGTCGCCTTTCCACTCCCGCGCGCGGACATGGTGCAGCGACAGGGACGAGAGCGTCTCGGCCAGCCGCGTCAACTCATGATAATGGGTGGCGAACAGGCAGCGGCAGCGATTGACCTCATGCACCGCTTCCACCACCGCCCAGGCCAGCGCCAGTCCGTCATAGGTGGATGTGCCGCGCCCGACTTCGTCCAGGATGACGAAGCTGCGCGCGCTCGCCTGCGCCAGGATCGCCGCCGTCTCGACCATCTCCACCATGAAGGTGGATCGCCCCTTGGCCAGATTGTCGGACGCGCCGACCCGGCTGAACAGCCGGTCGACCAGAGTCAGTGTCGCCGATTGCGCGGGCACATAGCCGCCCGCCTGCGCCAGGATGACGATCAGCGCATTCTGCCGCAGGAAGGTCGATTTACCGCCCATGTTCGGGCCAGTGACCAGCCATAGCCGGTCGCCCTCGTTCAACCGGCAATCATTGGCGACGAAGGGCTGGCCCTCCTTGCGCAGCGCATCCTCGACCACCGGATGCCGCCCGCCCACGATGTCGAGGCACTGGCCCGCCCCGTCATCCGCCACGAAATGCGGCCGCTGCCAGCCGCCCTCCGCCGCCCGTTCGGCGAGCGAGGCGGCGACGTCGAGCCGCGCCAGCGCGTCGGCGGCGCGGGCAATGTCGGCCTTGCGGTCCAGCACCGCGCCGATCAATTCCTCCAGATGCGCCGCTTCCGCCACCAGCGCATGGGCGCCCGCCTGCGCCACGCGCCCGGCTTCCTCATGCAGATCGATCGAATTGAAGCGCACCACGCCGGCCAGCGTCTGGCGATGGGTGAAGCCGCTATCGGGCGCCATCAGCGTGTCGGCGGCGCGGGCCGGCACCTCGACATGATAGCCCAGCACGCCATTATGCCGAATCTTGAGCGCGCTTATGCTGGTCTGCTCACGATATTTGGCCTCCAGCGCGGCGATAGCGCGACGGCCATCGCCCGCCATGCGGCGCAATTCGTCCAGCGCAGGATCATAGCCGTCGGCGATATAGCCACCGCTGGCCGTCTCGGTCGGCGGCGCAGGGACCAGCGCGCGCGACAGAGCATCGACCAGCGCGCCATGCCCGTCGAGCGCGGGCAGCAATTGTTGCAGCAGTTGCGGCGTATCGGCCAGCCGACCCAGCCGCTCGCGCAGCAGCCGCGCTTCGCCCAGACCATCACGCAACTGCCCCAGATCGCGCGGGCTGCCCCGTCCCACCGCCACGCGCCCCAGCGCCCGGCCGATATCGGGCAGCGCCCGCAAAGCCCCGCGCAACTGGTCGCGCAGGATGGAATCGTCATGGAACAGTTGCACCAACCCCAGCCGCGCCTCGATCATGGCCAGATCCATCAGCGGGGCCGACAAATCCTGCCCCAGCAGTCGCGCACCCGCCCCTGTTACGGTGCGGTCGATCGCGCCCAGCAGGCTACCCGCGCGTGTTCCGCCGGTCGTCGCCACGATCTCCAGACTCTCGCGCGTCGCGGCATCGATCGCGACATGGCCGCCGCTGGTCTTGCGCAGCGGCGGGGCGAGGAAGGGCATGCTGCCCTTGCCGGCATGGTCGAGATAGGCGATCAGGCCGCCCATCGCTGCCAACTCGGCGCGCCCAAACTGGCCGAACCCGTCCAGCGTCGCCACCGCGAACAGCCGTTTCAGCGCCTCTTCGGCGCGGCTGCTGGAAAAGGCGGCACGATCGAACGGATGGCAGTCGGCCAGATCGAGGGACGAACTTTCGGCAACCACCGTTTCGCTCGGCCGCAGGCGGGCCAGTTCGGCGGGCAGGTCGCCGATCGGGCAGGTCATCGTCTCGAACCGGCCGGTGGAAATATCTGCCGCCGCAATGCCGATCTCGCCCGCGCCGTCTCCGCCGACCTGCGCCAACGCCACCAGCATATTGTCGCGCCGACTGTCGAGCAGGGTTTCCTCGGTCAGCGTACCGGCCGTAACATAGCGGACGATGGCCCGCGCCACCAATGTCTTGCCCCCTCGCGCCTTGGCCTGCGCCGGTGTCTCGGTCTGTTCGGCGATGGCGACGCGATGACCGCCCTTGATCAACCGAGCCAGATATCCCTCGGCGCTATGCACCGGCACACCGCACATCGGGATCGGCGCGCCACCATGTTCGCCCCGGCTGGTCAGCGCGATATCCAGCGTCGCCGCCGCCATTTTCGCGTCATCGAAGAACAGCTCGAAAAAGTCGCCCATGCGGTAGAAGAGCAGGCAGTCCTGCGCCTCGGCCTTCAGCGCCAGATATTGCGCCATCATGGGGGTCGGTTGGGTGGATGTGTCGGTCGAACTGGCCATGGGGCAAGCGGATAGCCCGAACCCGCCGTTGAAACCAGAGCTTCGCAAAAGGGCAGTATAATTGCGCTTCTCGCACTTGCCCCCAAGATAATCTTGCCGCTAGGGCCGACTTATTGTTCCAATATATGGGTGTCCCGATGACCGATAAACCGAGTGTGGAATTTTCCGAGCGCGAGGCGCTGTTCTTCCACTCGACCGGCCGTCCCGGCAAGATCGAGATCATCGCGTCGAAGCCGATGGCGACCCAGCGCGACCTGAGCCTCGCTTACTCGCCCGGCGTGGCCGTTCCGGTCCGCGCCATCGCCGCCGATCCGGCGACCGCCTATGACTATACGGCCAAGGGCAATCTGGTCGCGGTCATCTCCAACGGTACGGCGATCTTGGGGCTCGGCAACCTCGGTGCGCTCGCGTCCAAGCCGGTGATGGAGGGCAAGGCAGTGCTCTTCAAGCGCTTCGCCGACGTCGATTCGATCGATATCGAGCTGAAGACCGAGGATGTCGACCGCTTCATCGACGCGGTCGAACTGATGGAGCCGACCTTTGGCGGCATCAACCTTGAAGATATCAAGGCGCCCGAATGCTTCATCATCGAACAGACGCTGAAAGAGCGGATGAACATACCGGTCTTTCATGACGACCAGCATGGCACCGCGATCATCGCAGCGGCGGGCGTCATCAACGCGGCCTTGCTCACCGGCCGTGACATGAAGGACATGAAGGTGGTGGTGAACGGTGCGGGCGCTGCCTCCATCAGCTGCACCGAACTGATCAAGGCGCTGGGCGTCCCGCAAGACAATGTCATCATGTGTGACAGCAAGGGCGTCATCTATCAGGGCCGTACCGAGGGCATGAACCAGTGGAAGTCGGCCCATGCGGTCAAGACGGACGCCCGCACCCTGACCGAAGCGGTTAAGGGCGCCGACGTGTTCCTGGGCCTCTCGGTCGCGGGCGCCATGTCGCAGGATATGGTGAAGTTGATGGCGGCCAACCCGATCATCTTCGCCATGGCCAATCCCGACCCGGAGATCCTGCCGCCCGACGCGCACGCCGTCCGCCCTGACGCGATCGTCGCCACCGGCCGGTCGGACTTCCCCAATCAGGTCAACAATGTCCTGGGCTTCCCCTTCATCTTCCGCGGCGCACTCGATGTGCGGGCCACCGGCATCAATGAAGCGATGAAGTTGGCGGCCGCGCACGCCATTGCCGAACTGGCGCGCGAACAGGTGCCCGAAGAAGTGGCCAAGGCCTATGGCCGTTCGCACAGCTTCGGCCCCGACTATATCATCCCCGCGCCCTTCGACCCGCGTCTGATGGAAGTGGTGCCCGCCGCTGTCGCCCAGGCGGCGATGGAAACCGGCGTCGCGCAAAAGCCGATCGAGGACATGGACGCCTATCGCCAGTCCCTCAAGGCCCGGCTCAACCCGACCACTACTGTCCTCACCACCGCCTATGAAGTGGCCCGCGCCAATCCCAAGCGCGTCGTCTTTGCCGAGGCGGAGGAAGAAGTGGTGCTGCGCGCGGCGATCCAGTTCCGCGAACATGGCTATGGCATTCCGGTGCTGGTCGGCCGCGATTATGTGCGCGACAAGCTCAAGGAACTGGGCGTGCGCGATCCCGAAAGCTTCGAACTGCATAACAGCGTCAATTCGCCGCTGGTGCCCGACATGGTCGACCAGCTTTATGCCCGCCTCCAGCGCCGGGGCTATCTGCGCCGCGATTGCGAGCGGATGGTCAATCGCGATCGCAACATCTTCGGATCGCTGCTGGTCAAGATGGGTGTCGCCGATGCCATGATCACCGGCGTCACCCGCCCCTATGGCCAGACCCTGCGCGAAGTGAAGCGGGTGATGGACCCGGCGGCCGGCCGCACCCCTTTCGGCATCCATGTCATGGTGACCAAGGACAAGACCGTGTTCCTGGCCGATACCACCGTCCACGAACGCCCCTCGGCGGTCGAACTGGCGGACATTGCGGAAGGCACGGTCGCCGTCGCCCGCCGCATGGGCCATGATCCGCGCGTCGCCTTCCTCTCTTATTCCAACTTCGGCAACCCGCCCGGCGCCTATCTCGACAATGTTCGCGATGCCGTGAAGGTGCTGGACGAGCGCGACGTCGATTTCGAATATGAAGGCGAAATGACGCCGGACGCGGCGCTCAATCCGGCGGTGATGAAAAATTATCCGTTCAGCCGTCTGTCGGGACCGGCCAATGTCCTGGTCATGCCGGGGCTGCAATCGGCCAATATCTCGGCCAAGCTGCTGCGCGAACTGGGTGGCACCTCCACGATCGGGCCGGTGCTGGTCGGCATGGAAAAATCGGTGCAGATCGCGACCATGTCGTCCAATGCATCCGAACTCCTGACTCTCGCCGTGCTGGCGGCCGGCGGCGTCGCCCTCTGATCCGGGCGCGTCGATCCCTGAGTTTTTCTCGTGGGTTCGGGGCGCTTTTTCACTTGCAACCCTTTCCCCCTGCGCGACAGGGGAAGGGGTATGAATATTTTCCGGAGCAAGCAGCCATGACCGAGGCCAGTTTCGACAGCGCGACCTTCCGGCGCGTGCTGGGCCATTATCCGACCGGCGTTTGCGTCGTGACCGCCGTGGAGGCGGACGGCGCACCGGTCGGCATGGTCGTCGGCTCCTTCACCTCCGTCTCGCTCGATCCGCCTTTGGTGGCCTTCTTTCCGGCCAAAAGCTCGGGCAGTTGGCCGCGGATACAGGCGGTGGGCAAATTCTGCGTCAACGTGCTGGCCAGCGACCAGCAGCCGCTCTGCCGCCAGATTGCCGGCCCCGGCCCGGACAAGTTCGCCGGCGTGTCCCACCGCGTTTCGGCCAATGGTTCGCCGATCCTGGACGATGTCGTCGCCTGGATCGACTGCACGCTGGATGCGGTGCATGAAGCGGGCGACCATCATATCGTTCTGGGCCGTGTTGTGGCGCTGGAAGTGGAACGGCCGGATCGGCCTTTGCTCTTCTTTCAGGGCAATTATGGCGAATTTTCCCTGCTGGGATGACGGAAGGGTGCGGGGCGCACCGTCAAAAGGATAATCATGGATTGACGGTCGGCTGTTGTCTTTCCAATATATGACGGGCCGGACATTCAGGGGACATATTACGGCTCCTTAACCGCTATTGCCTATTGCAGGCTTGTTGCCCCCCTGACCGGACCGCCCCATGACCGCGTTGCTCATCACCGTCGACACGGAACTCTCCTCCTCGCTGCACCAGCGGGGCGTTGGCCTTGAGGACAATGTGCGGCGCTCGATCTGGGCGGAGGCGCAGGACAAGCCCTTCGGCATCGGCTGGCAGATGGATATGCTCGATCGCCATGGGTTGAAGGGGGTCTTCTTCCTCGATCCGATGCCCGCTCTGGTCCATGGTCCCGATTTCCTCAAGCCCATCGTCGGCGCGATCGTCGCGCGCGGGCATGAGGTGCAGATGCATATCCACACCGAATGGCTGGCCTGGGCGAAGGATTCCCCCGTCGGCGGTCGACAGGGGCGCAATATCGGGGACTTCACGCTCGACGATCAGATCATCCTGCTCGGCCTTGCCCGGCAGTTGCTGGAGGACGCCGGTGCCCCTGCGATCACGGCCTTTCGCGCTGGCAATTTCGGCGCCAATGATGACACGTTGAGGGCGCTTGCCGCTATCGGCGTCGCCTGGGACAGCAGCGTCAATCCCGCCTATCTCGGCCGCGAATGCGGCATATCCGCTGATCCGGCGCAGGTCGGCGCAACCCGTAACCTTGGCGTCACCGAACTGCCCGTGTCGGGCATTGCCGATCGTCCCGGCGGCTTTCGCCCGGCCCAGATCTGCGCCATGTCGGCGGCGGAAATGCGTGCAGGCCTGCGCCATGCCGCGCGGGAAGGGCATGATGCCTTCACCGTCGTCACCCATAGTTTCGAAATGCTCTCGCGCGATCGCCAGCGGCCCAACGGCACGGTGATTGCTCGCTTTGAGGCGCTTTGCCGGGAAGCTGCCCGCCTGCCTGCGGTTCATGGCGCCGGCTTCAACGATCTGCCGGCCGATCTGGCCGACCGGCCGACATCACGACTCTTCAGCCGCGTGGCGCCCAATCGCCTGCGCACGGGGCTGCGCGTCGCGGGGCAAGCCTGGGCGACCTGGCGCTATGAACATCGTCTGGTTCCTGCGTGAGCGATCTTCCCGGTGCAATCGTCCTGGGTGTCGAGAATGCCATCGGCCTGACGGTCGTGCGCGAACTGGGCCAGCATGGCGTGCCGGTCCATGGCGTGGCGCGGGATGCCGATGCCGTCGGCATTGTGTCGCGCTACTGTGGCAGCTGGTCGCCACGGCCCTCCGGCCCGGTATCGCAATGGCTGCCCGATCTGATCGCGCAGACGGGTGCTCGCGCGGTTCTGGCCATTTCCGAACCGGACCTCATAGACCTGTCGTCGCTGCCCGCGCGGATCGGCGATTGCCATATCCTGACTCCGCGCCTCGCCCCGCTGGAAAAGGTGCTCGATAAATTCCGCACGCTGGAAATTGCCGATGCCGTGGGGCTGCTGACGCCGCAGACCTGGCAACCGCGTGCGGGCGAGGATTTTGCCGAACGTGCAGCGGCCATGCCCTATCCGCTGGTCGCAAAATGGTCCAACCCGCCGGAAATTCAGCCGATATTGGAGCAGGCCGGGCTGGAATGGATCAAGACCGACTATATCCGCACGCCGCAGGAACTGGCCGCCTTGCTGGATCGCTATGCGCCGATCGGGCGCTGGCCGCTGATCCAGCAATATTGCCGGGGCGTGGGGCTGGGCCAGATGCTCTACATGCAGGATGGCCATGCCACTTTGCGCTTCCAGCATCGCCGCCTGCATGAATGGCCGCCCGAAGGCGGGGTATCGACCTATTGCCGGGCGGAACCCGCCGCTACGCATCAGGCGCAGATGGCCCTCTCGGAAAAGCTGTTGCAGGCGCTCGACTGGGAAGGGCAGGCGATGGTCGAATATCGCTATGATCCGGACAGCGACCGCTATTGGCTGATGGAGGTCAATGGCCGTTTCTGGGGCAGCCTGCCGCTGGCCCGCTATTGCGGCGCCCATTTCGCCTGGGAAGCCTATCGCCGCGCCGTGCTGGGACATACCGATCCCGCGCCAACCGCCCGTGACGATCTGCGCGCGCGCTACATGGTGCCGGAAACCAAGCGTCTGGCGCGCATCCTGCTGGCGCCGGGCTGCATCGGTGATCCCTTTTTCCGCCGTCGCCCCTTCGCCGACCTCACCGCCTATCTGCTGGACTTTCTCGATCCGCGCGCCCGCTATTATGTCTTCAGCCGCGCCGACATGCGGCCGTGGCTGCGCGATATGGCGCAGATATTCAGGAAAGCCGTGCGCCGGGAAAAGCGCTGACCAGCGCGCCGACCGCCTGCTCGACCCGGCGGAGACAGCGCGCCATATAGCGGTCATCCAGTTGATAGGGATCATGCAGATGCGGCAACATCGGCCGTGTCCAGCGACCCAGCAACATGCGCGGCAAATGCCGGACGCGTGGATCAGCTGCCAGCCGGTGCAATTGCCGCACTTCCATCGCCAGCAGCAGATCACCCTCACGCGGCACATAATCCTGAAGGTCGATGGCCCGATGCGCCGACAGGTCATACCCCAGCGCCTGCGCAGCCAGAATCGCCGGGCCATGCGCTGCCCGCCCCGTAGTGGTCGACAGGCCGAAGGAGGCACTGTCCATCCCTGCGCGTTGCGCGACGATATCGGCAAAGGCGCTGCGACAGATATTGCCTTGGCATACGAACACCAGCCGCCGGACCTGCGCCGGATCAGGTGTCAGGCTGGCCGACTGGCCTAACGCCAATTGCGGATAGGACAAAGCCAGCCGCACCAGACCGCGAAAGGTGCCAAAACGGGATCGGATCATGGACTGCCCTGAAAGAATGGCGGGAACGGGACGATCAATGGACTGGCCACCATCGTCGGAATAGTCCGTTTGTCCGCCAAATCCGCTAAAATTTCCCTACAGGCCGATTACGTCCCAAGCACACCGGGTCGACCTATGATCCAAAATTCGAAACTATAGGAAAAAGTGGCGGAGACGGAGGGATTCGAACCCTCGGTGGCCCCTTAAGGCCACGACGGTTTAGCAAACCGCTGGTTTCAGCCACTCACCCACGTCTCCGCACGGATTTGCCTGTCTCTTGTGGAGGCGGGCAGTGGCTAAGGCGCGCTATAGCGGGGCCTTAGCGGCATGGCAACGGTCCTTCGCACGGATTTTTTGCATTGCAGCTTTCCTGTCGGATTCGATCCGGCGTGGAATCGACTCGGGCTGCCGTTCGTTCATTGTCGTTTCAGCTTCGAACCCGATAATCTGGTACATGGTTTCAAGAGCGGCCTTCCGGGGAGTAACGGGCATGATCGGCATTACAGGGCGCATGAGCGCCCGCATCGCGCGTATCGCGACACTGGGCGTCGCGCTTGCGGGCGTGGCGCTGACACCGGTCAACGCCTCCGCGCAGGTGCGCACCATCGATCCCAACAGCGCGATCGATTCGGATCTCGCACCGCCGCCACCGGCGAACAGCGCGCCGACCGATCCGGGCGTAGACTCCAGCGTCAATCAGGACAATGGCGCCACCTACAGCCCCCCTCCGGCAGCAGGCGGCTCTACCGCGACCGGTGCGCCCGTCACGGCGGATTCGCCGCCCTCCACCCTTTCGCCTGCCGAATCCTATCAGGAAGACGATCTGATCGGCGCGGCCGAGGGCGTATTCGGCAAGGGTGCGGAAGGTCTTGCCGGCATCATCGAGAAGGTTCTGAAGGATCAGGGGCGGCCCAACGCCTATATCGCCGGGCGTGAAGCGTCGGGCGCCTTCGTCGTCGGCCTGCGCTACGGTTCAGGCACGCTCAACCACAAGGTGGAGGGCAAGCGCGAAGTCTACTGGACTGGCCCGTCAATCGGCTTCGACGTTGGCGGCAACGCGGCCAACACCTTCGTCCTTGTCTATAATCTCTACGACAGCCAGGATCTCTATCACCGCTTCCCGGCGGCGGAGGGCACCGCCTATCTGGTCGGAGGCTTCACCGCCAGCTATCTGCGCTGGGGCAATGTGGTGCTGATCCCGATCAGGCTGGGCGTGGGCTATCGGCTGGGCGTCAACGCGGGCTATATGAAATTCACCGAAAAGCGGAACTGGCTGCCTTTCTGATGGCAGTCTTGCGGGCTGCCGGCCTTATGCCAGCAGCCCGTTGAATCGCCGGTCCCATAGCGCGTCGGCATCAAAGCCGCCCTTGGCCACGCCGAATCGGCGGAACAGGTCAGCGGCCCCTTGCTGGTCGGCAATCGCCTTGTCGTCGATCGGCACCAGCCGGGTCGGATTCTTCTTCAGCCGCCGCCATTCCAGATAATAGGATTTGTCGATGCCAGTGGCCCTGGCCAATATCTCCGCCCATTGTTCGTCATGGCTTTCCATCCAGTCGATGGTGGCCCGGAACCGCAGCAGATAATCGCCCAGATCGCGCGCTTTCTCGGCATTATCCAGCGATGCCCGATTGGCGATCACCACCCCGTTGCCGGCATAATCGCCCTCCGCTTGCGCCACCAGCCGACCGCCATAATGGCGCTGCGCCAGGATCGTTTCGATCCCCTGCGTCACCCAGAAATCGAGTTGGCCCGAAGCGAAGGCTGCCGGCAACGTATCGCGGGCCAGGCTGACCGGCACGATATCGTCCCAAGTCAGCCCCTGCTGCTCCAGCAGTTGCAGCAGATAATAATGATAGTTGGAGGAGCGCAGATAGCCGACCCGCTTCCCTTTCAGGTCGGCGGCCGATCGCGCCGCCAATCCCTTGCGCGCCACCAGTCCCAGCAGCCGCGCCTGCGCGTCGGACCGGATCAGCGCGACGATGCGATTATCTTTCAACGACCCGCCCCAGATGGTCAGCGGAATATCGGTGAAGTTCGACCCCGCGTCCAGTTCGCCGCTGCTGATCGCCTGAAGCGACAGGTCGAAGGGCAGGATGGCATAGTTCACCGCATAAGGCGTGTCCGCCTGTCCCGCGACGTCGAAGAAATTCTGATAGCCTTCCTTGGTCGTGGAGATGCCCAGCGTGCGCCCCTTGGCCGTGGCGCAGCCGGGCAAGGCGATCGCGCCTGCCAGACCCACGCCCGCGCCCAAAATCGCACGCCGACTGAAGCCGGACTCAGAAACGCCAGGTCGCACGGCCATAATAAAAGCCTCCGTAAAAGCCGAACGGGCTGTTCGACGCATAATATTGGGAGCCGCTGCTGTCGGCGATGGTGCTGCGTTCGGGATAGACATCGAACAGATTATTGGCGCCGACCGCGAAATCGACCTTCGGCGTGATATGCCACGTCGCTTCCAGATCGGTGATCCAGCGCGCGCCATAATGCTGGTCGTTGACCGCCCCGGCGGTCAGCAACTGCACCGAACCATAACGCTGCACGCGCAGGTTGATGCTGACCGGATCGGTATCCCACAATGCGCCCAGGATCAGCTTGGTGCGCGGATTGCCGACCTCGATATAGCCCTGCGCCACCCGGTCGAACAGCGTCAGGCCCAGGCTGGCCAGTTGCGACGGCGTATCGGCGATGTCGGTGATCTTCGTACGGTTATAGTTGAAACCCAGCGACCAGTTGATCTTGCCCAGATCGCCCAGCTTCTGGACATATTGGCCGACCACGTCGACGCCCAGCGTGCGGGTGTCGATGGCGTTGGTATAGTAATTGACGATCTGCCCCGTCTCCAGCCCGTTGGCGGCGAGGATGGCGTTGACACCTGCGCCGGACAGTTGTCCCGTCTGGGAAATGCGGTCCTTCAACCAGATGGCATAGCCGTCAACCGTCAGGGTTGCGCCGGGCGATGGTGTGAAGGACAGGCCACCCGACAGGTTCACCGACTTTTCCGGCTTCAGCGGCTTGGCGCCCAGTGCGATGCCCGCTGCGCTGTCGGGCTTGACCGTCCGCGTGGTGGTCAGGCCGGTGATGACGCCATTGACGATCGAATAGCCGCGCGCGGCGCTGGCAAAGCCCTGTTGGGTCAGCGATGGGGCGCGGAAGCCGTTGCTCACCGTCCCGCGCAGCGCCAGCGTGGGGGTCAGCTCGACGCGGGTGGTGAACTTCCCCACCACCACATCGCCCGCGCTGTCGTCATAATGTTCGAAGCGGCCGGCGACGCCGACGTCCCAACCCGGCAGCGGCTGGGTCGACAGGTCGACATAGGCGGAGATATTGTTGCGGCGCAGGTCGGCGGCGTCCTGCGGCAATATGGTGATGCCGCCCTGCGCGCCGATCGCGGCGGCCTGACCCGCAAAGGGGCTGCCGACCGGATAGATATAACCGCCATTGGCATAGGCGGCCTCATCCTGCACGATCGTCTGATAGCGTTCGTGGCGGAACTCCGCGCCGAAAGCGACATTGAGCGGCGATGCCAGCCCGATGTCGAACCCACGCCGAATATCGGCATTGCTGGTCCACTGGTCGAAAATCGCGTCGAACGTGTCGAAGCGAGTCGGGCTGTCCGGCCCCAGCGAGGGGTTCAGCGTATCTTCCATCCCATTGTCTGCATGGTGGCGGCCGAAAGTGGAGCTGACGTCCCAGTCCCACGCGCCCGCCTTGCCCTTGATGCCTGCCAGAACCTGAAAATCCTTGTCGGGGAAGCGCCCGGTCGGCTGAATGACATCGTCATAGAGTTCGGGGATGTAACTGGTGCTGTTGGGCAGGCGGTAGGTCTGGCCATTCTTGATATTGCGGATGCCCAGCGTGCCATAGCTGTAGAGCGTCGTCGTGCCGCCTTCGCTCAGCGGCAGTTCGGCATTATAGGCGGTATAGAGCGCCCGGGTCCGGGCGAGCCCGCCGCGTGTCAGATGGCGGTCGCGCGTGGCTTCGCGCGGGTCGGCCACGCCATTGATCTTGGGATAGATTTGCACCGTGGCGAGGCCGGGGCGGAAGGCGAAATCCTGCAAGAAATAGTCGGCCGACAGGTTCAGGAAACCTCCATTCGGCAGGCGAAAGCCATGGTTCAGGCGAATCTGCGCCTGTTCGCCATCGCTTTCATAGCGTTGGCCGCCGTAAATCGTGGCCGATCCCCCGGAAGCATCGGTCTTGAGCACGATATTGATAACGCCTGCGACGGCGTCCGACCCATATTGAGCTGCGGCGCCATCGCGCAAAATCTCGACGCGGGCGATGGCGCTCATCGGAATCTGGTCGAGGTCGACGGCGTTCGCGCCCGATGCCTGCGCCGTGGTCGGCAGCGGGATCGAGCTGGGATGGCGGCGCTTGCCGTTGACCAGCACCAGCACATGCGCGCCGGAAAGTCCGCGCAGGCCCGCCGGGCGCCCGAAAGTGTTGTAGGCCGCGTTGGAGCCGGTATCGACCTTGAAGCTGGGGACGAGCGCCGACAGCGCATCGCGGAGCTGTCCTGCTGCGCCACCGGTCGCCACCAGCGCGTCATTGCCCACCACATCGATCGGCGCGGTGCTCTGGGCCACGCTACGGTCGGCGCTGCGGCTGCCCAGCACGACGATATCTGCACCGGCGGTGGCATCGGTATCCGGCGCGTCGGCGGCGATCGCGCTGCCATGCCATGCTGCGGAGCCAAGCAGCGCAATGCTAAGCGCGTGGCGAATATTTCTTGTCATGAGACCCCCGATATTCTGATCGCGCTCCGGCTAGGGGAAGCCGTTGGGGCGGGCCAACGAGAAGCGCTCGTCCCTTATTGGTTCTGCTCAACCCTGCGCTATTGCCCGATGTATTCGTATGCGTGACTTGCTCCGCGCGCCGCCCCATGCCAGCGCTGGCAATGGGGCGCAGGCAGGCGGCAGGCCAGTCGCGCGATGAGGAGGAAAGGCATGGAAAAGCCGCGTCAGGGCTTGGCCGGGCTGTGGAATATCAGCTTCGGCTTTTTCGGCATCCAGATCGGCTTTGCGTTGCAGAACGCCAATATGAGCCGCGTCTTCCAGTCGCTGGGCTCCAGCATCGACGATTTGTCCGCCCTGTGGATCGCGGCGCCGCTGACCGGCCTGCTGGTCCAGCCGGTCATTGGCCATCTGTCGGACCGGACCTGGCTCGGCCGTCTTGGCCGACGGCGGCCCTATTTCCTGCTCGGCGCTATTCTGGCGGCGATCGCGCTGATCTTCATGCCCCGCAGCGACGGGTTGCTGATGGCGGCGCTCCTGCTCTGGATGCTCGACGCCAGCCTCAATATCTCGATGGAGCCATTCCGCGCCTTTGTCGGCGACATGCTGCGCAAGGAACAGCATGTGGTCGGCTATGCCGTGCAGACCGCCTTCATCGGCGCGGGCGCGGTGGTGGGGTCGCTCTTCCCCTATCTGCTCGATCATTTGGGCGTCGCCAATGTCGCCCCGGTCGGCAGGGTGCCCGATACGGTGCGCTACAGCTTCTGGGCTGGCGGTGCCGCTTTGCTCGGCGCGGTCCTGTGGACGGTGCTGACGACGCGCGAATATGCGCCGGACGAAATGCGCACCTTCGACACTGACGCAGAAACGTCTGCCGCGCCCGATCTGGCGCAGCGGGGGCTGCTGCCCTGCTGCGCATGGATCGGGTCGGGCGCCTTGGTCGCCCTGGCTGTCGATCTGTGGGCGATGGAGAAGGAAGTCTATCTGCTGGGCGCACTGCTGGCTGGCTATGGACTGGCCAGCATGGTCGCGATCCTGCTGGCGCGATCAGGGCGCGGCGACAATATATTGGCCCATATCGTGGGCGATGTGGCGGGCATGCCGCCGATCATGCGGCGCCTTGCCGTCATCCAGTTCTTCAGCTGGTCGGCGCTGTTCATCATGTGGATTCACACCACCCCGGTCGTCGCCCAATATATGTTCGGATCGGCTGACCCGGCCAGTGCCGCCTATCAGGCGGGCGGCAACTGGGTGGGCGTGCTCTTTTCGGTCTATAATGGCGTGGCGGCAGTCGCGGCACTGACCCTGCTGCCCTGGATCGCCCGGCGGATCGGCCAGGCCCGCACCCATGCCCTGTGCCTGACGGCGGGTGCTGCGGGATTCGCCAGCTTCCTGTTCGTGCGCGATCCTGACTGGCTGCTGCTCAGCGAAGTGGGCATCGGCATCGCCTGGGCCTCCATCCTCGCCATGCCCTATGCGATGCTCGCCTCCAGCCTGCCGGCCGGGAAGATCGGGGTCTATATGGGGCTGTTCAATATCTTCGTGGTGGTGCCGCAACTGCTGGTCGCGACAGCGATGGGATCGATCATGAAGGCCTTCTTCCCCGGCGATCCGATCTGGACCATGGCCTTCGGCGCCGCAACATGGATGGTCGCTGCGCTCGCCTCATTGCGAATCAAGGCCTGAGTCGAGGTGATTCGCACGAAAAAGGCGAATCTGGCGTTCGCGAACAACCTGTCGACGATCATGGTTTACGCTACGGAAATCGTTGCATGTCGCTACGGATGCATATTTTGCAATCGCGAACAGGGCGTTCGCACTTGCGGTAAGCCTGCGCTTAAGTCAAAAAGAACCTGCCTTTCAGGCATCCTCTCCTAAAACTTTTACGGGCTGCTCTTCGGATCGGTCCGTTTTTTTTGGCCGTTAAACGGCTGATCCGGGCTGAAGATCGGCAGTCGCAGGCCGGGCGTTACGCTTCCATCAGAGAAATGGCGGATGAAGGCGAAAACGCCTCAGGGACGCCGCGCTGCACCATCATTCTGGTGTCGCTGCGCCGCTAGCGGACAAATGAGCTGATTAAGACGCATCGCATCCTGCGCGCCGGACGCAAAAGCCCGGCAAACCCAATCCAGACACCGTGCCAGAAGCAGCATGGCCCTCTCCATAATCTTTATGCCGTCATCATAGCATAAGCATTTAGGGAGAGAAGGGGCGGAGCGGCCTTCCTATCAAATGATACGGTGCGGTACGGATTGACCTGACGTCACCCTATTGGTCGGCGCCGATCACCCGATAGAGAAGGATGCGATTGCTCACCAGCGCCAGGTCGGTCGCAATGGCCGACTGCCGCGCCGAATAGAGCGTCCGCTGGTTGGTCAGTGCGGTCAGGAAGGTGTCGATCCCGGCGCGATAGCGTTGATCGGACAGATCATAGGCCTGGCTGCTGGCGCGGACCAGCCGCTGCTGCGCGGCCTGTTGCGCGTCGATCGTCCCTTCGCGCGCCAGCCCGTCGCTGACTTCCTTGAACGCCGTCTGGATCGCCTGCTCATATTGCGCGACGTAAACGTCGCGCTGCGCCTTGCTATAGTCCAGATTGCCCCGGTTCGCGCCGCCGAAGATCGGCAGGCTGGCGGAGGGACTGGCCGACCAGGTGAAGGCATTGCTGGTGAACAGCGACGACAGCGCCGAACTGGCGACGCCGATCGCGGAGGTCAGGCTGATCGTCGGGAACATGGCGGCCCGCGCCGCGCCGATATCGGCATTGGCGGCCTTGAGCTGATGTTCGGCCTGAAGCACGTCGGGCCGTTGCAGCAATATGTCGGACGACAGGCCCGCCGGCACCTTCGCCACGCCCGCAATCAGGCTGTCGAGCGAACCGGGCAGCAGGGCATCCTCCACATGCGCGCCAGCGAGCAGGTCCAGCGCATTGCGGTCCTGCGCGACCTGCGTGATGTTGGCGGCGACGTCGGACGCGGCCTGCTCCACCGTGGTTTCGGCCTGATGGACGTCCAGCTTGCCGGCAAGTCCGGCCGTATTGAGCGATTTCGTCAGGTCCAGCGTGCGCTGCGCACTGGCCTGTGTCTGGCGCGCCAGCGCCAGCAATGCCTGATCGGCCGCCAGTGTGGCATAGGCGGTCGCGGTTTCCGCGATCAGGGTGATGCGGGTCGACCGGGCGCCTTCCTCGGTCGCCAGATAGGTTTCCAGCGCCGATTCCGTCAGGTTGCGCACCCGGCCGAACAGATCGATCTCGAACGCGCTGAAGCCCAGATCAGCGCTATAGCTGTTCTGCCGGGCGTCATTCTGCCGAGCGAAGCTGGCGCCGGCATCGGCGGTCAGGGTCGGCAATTGCGCTGCCCGTTGCACCTTATATTGCGCGCGCGCGGACTGGACGCTGGCGATGGTGGCGCGCAGGTCGCGATTATTGGCCAGCGCCCGGTCGATCACCGTCTTGAGCTTGGCGTCCTGCACCAGCACGGTCCAGGGCAGGCCGGCCTTGCCCTCCGCCTGCGCGGCATAGGCTTCGCCGGTCGGCAGGGTGGCGGGCACGGGCGGGGCGGGGCGCACATAGTCCGGCGCCATATTGCACCCGGCCAGCAACAGCCCGGCACTCAGCGGAAGAAGGGCGCGGGTCATGCCGGGACTCCTGCATCGGGCGTGGTGGCGGGTGGCGCGGCATGGGGCTTGTCGCTGCCGAACAGGCGGGCGATCGTCAGGAAGAAGAGCGGCACATAGAAGATGGCGAGCAGGGTCGCCGTCGTCATGCCGCCCACCACCGCGGTCCCGATGGCGACACGACTCTGCGCGCCTGCGCCGGTCGCCGTCGCCAGCGGAATGACGCCGGCGATGAAGGCGAGCGACGTCATCAGGATCGGACGGAAGCGCAGCTTGGCCGCCTCCAGCGCCGCCTCCAGCGCATTCTTGCCCTGCTTGTGCGCCATTTCGGCAAACTCCACGATCAGGATGGCATTCTTGGCGGCCAGACCCATGGTGGTCAGCAGGCCAACCTGGAAGAAGATATTATTCTCCAGCCCGCGACCCCACACCGCCACGACCGCACCGATCAGGCCCAGCGGGATGACGAACAGCACCGCCAGCGGGATCGACCAGCTTTCATACAGCGCGGCAAGGCAGAGGAAGACGACCAGCACAGACAGGGCATAGAGCAAGGGCGCCTGTCCCCCGGAAATCTGTTCCTGATAGGACAGGCCGCTCCAGGCATAACTGGTCCCGGCCGGAAGCTGCTTCTGCAATTCGACCATTCGGTCCATCGCGTCGCCGGAACTGGCGCCGTCACCGGCCTGCCCCTGAATCTCGAAGGAGGACAGGCCGTTGAAGCGCGACACGGTCGACGGACCCATCGTCCACTGCGTCGTTGCAAAGGCGGAGAAGGGCACCATTTCACCCGTACTGGTCGACCGCACCATCCAGTTGTCCAGATCAGTGGGCAGCGCGCGATAGGGCGCATCGGCCTGCATATAGACGCGCTTTACGCGGCCGCGATCGACGAAGTCGTTGACATAGGTGCTGCCCCAGGCGGAACTGAGCACATCGTCGACATCGGCCTGCGTCAGGCCCAGCACAGCCAGCTTTTCCGCATCCACATTCACCTTGAGCTGCGGCGTGTCTTCCAGCGTGGCGGCGCGCACGCCCGCCAGCATCGGGTCTTTCGACGCGGCGGCGATCAACTGGTTGCGCAGTTCCAGGAAACGGTCACGGCTCAGGCCACCGCTGTTGAGCAGTTCGAAGGTGAAGCCGTTGGACTGGCCCAGACCACGAATGGCGGGCGGGGTCATGGCCAGCACCTTGGCATCGCGGATCGCCGCCAGTTGCTTGGTCGCGCGCCCGGCGATTGACCCGGCGGTGTTCATCATGCCCTTGCGATCGTCCCAGGGCGCAAGGTTGATGAAGCCCTGCCCGACATTCTCACCCTGACCCTGAAAACTGAATCCGGTCATTATGAAGGCGAAGGCGACATTGTCCTTCTCGTCATTCAGGAAATAATTCTGCACCTGATCGATTGCTGCGCTGGTGCGGCTGGACTTGGCGCCGGCGGGCAGCGTGACCTGCACCATCACCTGTCCCTGATCCTCGACCGGCAGGAAGCTGGAGGGCAGCCGCACGAACAGCAGCACCAGCAGCGCCAGCACAACGACATACAGGCCCCAGAACAGCTTGCGCCTGTGCATCACCTTGCCGGTGCGCCGCACATAGCCGTCGGTCATCCGCTCGAACCAGCGGTTGAACTTGCCGGCCCATCCCTTGTGCCGCTTTTCCTCGTCCGATCCCTTCAGCAGGGTCGCGCACAAAGCGGGCGACAGGATCAGCGCGACCACTACGGAGAGCAGCATCGAGGAGACGATGGTGATGGAAAACTGGCGATAGATGACGCCGGTAGACCCGCCAAAAAAGGCCATGGGCAACAGCACGGCGGACAGGACCAGCGCGATGCCGACCAGCGCGCTGCCAATCTCCTCCATCGACTTGATCGTCGCATCGCGGGGCGACAGCCCTTCTTCCTCCATGATGCGTTCGACATTCTCGACCACGACGATCGCGTCGTCGACCAGCAGGCCGATGGACAGCACCATGCCGAACAATGTCAGCGTATTGATCGAATAGCCGAACAGCGCCAGCACGCCGAAGGTGCCGAGCAGCACGACCGGCACGGCCACGGCGGGAACCAGCGTCGCGCGCCAGCTCTGGAGGAAGATGAACATCACCACCACGACCAGCGCGACCGCCTCCAGCAGCGTCTGGATGACTTCCTCGACCGACAGCTTGATGAAGGGCGTCGTGTCGCGCGGATAGACGACCTTATAGCCGTGCGGCAGGTTGGTTGACAGTTCGGCCACCTTGGCCTTCACCATTTCCGCGGTCTTGAGCGCGTCGGCGCCCGGCGCGAGCTGGAGCGCGATGCCGGACGCCGGATGGCCGTTCAGCCGCGCCGACGTGGTATAGCTTTCATTGCCCAGTTCGACACGGGCGACGTCCGACAGATGGACAACAGACCCGTCGCTCTGCGTCTTGACGATGATCTTGCGGAACTGGTCGGGCGTCTGCAGGCGCGCGCGGGCCGTGACCGTGGCGTTGATCTGCTGGCCTGCGGGCGCGGGATCGGCGCCGATCTGACCGGCCGACACTTCGACATTCTGGGCCGAAATCGCGCTCTGCACGTCCGACGGCATCAGCTTGACGGCGGCCAGCTTATAGGGGTCCAGCCAGATGCGCATCGCATATTGCGATCCGAAGATCTGGGTGGCGCCGATGCCGTCTATGCGAGCGATCGGGTCCTGGAAATTATTGACCAGATAGTCGGCGATATCCGCCTGCGTCGCCGTGTCTGTTTCGTCATAGAGGCCGACCAGCATCAGGAAGTCGGTCTGCTGCTTGGTGACGCTCAGGCCCTGTTGCTGCACGGCGCTGGGCAGGCGGCTCAGCGCCTGCTGCACCTTGTTCTGCACCTGCACCTGCGCGGTGTCCGGGTCCGTGCCCTTCTGGAAGGTCACGGTGATCCGCGATTGCCCCGTCGCACTGGACGAGGAGGAGAAATACATCAGCCCGTCGATGCCGGTCAGCTGCTGTTCGATGACCTGGGTGACGCTGGTCTCGACGGTTTCGGCCGACGCGCCCGGATAGGTGGCGCTGATGCCCACGCCCGGCGGCGCGATATCGGGATATTGCGCGATCGGCAGCGACATCATGGCGCCGATGCCAGCCAGCATGATGCCGATGGCGATGACCCAGGCAAAGATCGGCCGGTCGATGAAATAACGGCTCAGCACGACGCGGCTCCTACTTCGATGCCGCGACGGCGACCGGCTTCACTGTGTCGTCAGGCTTCACCTTGTCGGTACCCTCGACGATCAGCCTGTCGCCATTCTTCAGCCCCGCCGTGACCAGCCATTTGTCGCCGACCGCCTGGGTGGTGGTGACGATGCGGCGCTCCACCTTGTTCGCCTTGGTCACGACCAGCGCGGTCGCATTGCCCTTGGCATCGCGATTGATGCCCTGCTGCGGGGCCAATATGGCGCCGGGCACCACCGATTGCGGCGCCACGACGCGCACGAACATGCCCGGCATCAGCAGGCCGTCGGGATTGGGGAAGCGCGCGCGCAGCGTCACCGTGCCGCTGTTCACATCGACGATCGGCTCGGCAAATTCGATCCGGCCTTCCTGCGGATAGTCGGTCCCGTCATCCAGCTTCAGCCGGATGGTGGCGCTGGCTGCCAAAGTCTTGCCGGCCGCCAGCGATCGACGAAGCGCCAATATCTGAGAACTCGACTGGGTCACGTCGACATAGATGGGGTCAAGCTGCTGGATCGTGGTCAGCGGGTCGGTCTGGCTCGCCGTCACCAGCGCGCCGGGGGTGAAAAGCGTGCGGCCGATCCGCCCGCTGATCGGTGCGCGGACCAGCGTGAATTCCAGATTGACGTTGGTGGTTTGCAGGCTGGCGCGGGCCTGCATCACCGATGCCTGCGCCTGTCGCGCGGTGGCGATCACATCGTCGCGATCCTGCGCGCTCACCGCTTCGGTATCGCCCAGAGTGCGATAGCGCTGCGCCTTGGCCTGCGCGGCGACGGCGGTCGCCTGCGCGCTGGCCAGCGTCGCTTCCGCCTCGTCACGCGATGCGCGATAGAGGCGCGCGTCGATCTGGTAGAGCGGCTGCCCCGCCGTCACCATCGATCCTTCGGTAAAAAGCCGCTTCTGGATCAGCCCCGCCACCTGCGGTCGCACTTCCGACATCATGGTCGAAACGGTGCGGCCGGGCAGTTCGCTCGACACCGTTGCATTCTGCGCCGTCAGCGTCACGACGCCCACTTCCACCGGCCCCTTTTGCGGCGGCTTCTTCTCTCCGCAACCAGCGATCAGGATGCAGAAAGCCAGCGGTGCGACCCGAAGGCTCAGGCGGGAAGAGGGCGAAAACATGGCTTGGCGCATATCCTTGGTGGACCAGACGGAGCCTCGCCACACATCCCGCACATGGCAGGGGGAGGGGGGAGGGGACCATGCGACTGGACGCGAGGCGAGCACTCCGACTGGCGTCGGCGGGGGCTGCCGACCCTGCTCTCATCGATAGTTTGCCTGTTACATGAAAGAGGAACTTGTGATCATTCTGTTGCCCCCGGCTTTCTGGCGGTATCGCTTTGTATCAGCCTGTATCAGGGTGCATGGCGGGCAGACTTCGTCCTGTATCGGCGCTACAGCAAAACCATGGCTGATCTTGCCCCTTCCCGCAGCGCGACGATCGTGGTGGTCGATGATGATGCGGATATCCGCGATCTCATCGTCGGCCAGTTGCGACAGGAAAATTACCGTCTGTTCGGCGCGGCGAATCTGGCGGAACTGCGCCAGCACCTGCGCGACGAGCCGGTCGACCTCATCGTGCTGGACCTCAACCTGCCCGATGGCGACGGCCTGTCCTTGTGCCGGGAATTGCGGGCTGACGGCTCGGATGTGCAGATCATCATGGTCACGGCGCGGGGCAGCGCGATCGACCGGGTACTGGGGCTGGAACTGGGCGCCGACGATTATCTGACCAAGCCGTTCGAGCCGCGCGAATTGCTGGTGCGCATCCGCAATCTGTTGCGGCGCGGGCGCAGTGAGCCTGCCCTGCGCGGGGCGGCGGCGATGCGCTATGCCCATTTCGGGCCGTGGCGGCTGGACCTGCAACAGCGCCGGCTGATCGCGCCTGACGACAAGCTGGTGATGCTTTCGTCCGCCGAATTTCGCCTGCTCAATCGTTTTCTGGAAGAACCCAATGTCGTGCTCGCGCGCGAAACATTGCTGCCGGAACGGCGCGCGACCGCCGCGTTCGACCGCTCGATCGACTTGCAGGTCAGCCGTCTGCGCCAGAAGCTGGCGGCCATCGCCGGCGGCGACGAATTGATCCTCACGGTGCGTGGCGAAGGTTATGTGTTGGCCAGCGGAGTTGATTATTCATGATTCTGCTCCACTGGCTTGGGCGCGTGCGCAGCTTCTTCGGCACCATGGCGGGGCAGATTTTTCTGATCCTGACGCTCGGCATGTCGGTGGCGGCGATCCTTGCGCTGCTGGTGGCCGAACAGGCACGCCATCATGATTTTGAGCGCGTCCGGCGACAGCGCGTGGTCGCCAGCGCGGTCGATATCGCCGCCCGTCTGCGCCATGATCCGGCCGGGGTCGAAGCGATGATGGCCGCCCATAATATCATCGGCGCCTATCCCGCACCCGAAGGCGTGGCGCTGAGCGATACCGACTCCGATCTGGAAAAGTCGCTGGCCGATCGTTTCGGCCCGCAGTCACAGCCTGAAGCGGCGCAGTTACCCGTCGGCCTTTGCTTTCCCGATCATAAAGAGGAAAAGGACCGGGCCGCCGGCCTGATCGGCGCGCCGCGTCCGGACTGCTGGATCGTGCGCTTCACCGACCTTGGCGGTCAGCGCCGCGCCATGGCGCTCACCTTTCCGCGCATTGTTAAACCCGGCAGCACCATCTTCAACCCGATCTACCTGATCGTCATCATCGCGGCGTCGGCGGGTCTGGCGATATTGGTCGCGCGCTTCGTGTCCAAGCCGCTGCGCCGGCTGGAACGGGCGGCGGAGGCCTTTTCGCTGTCGCTCGATCCCGAGGACGTGCCGGAGGCCGGACCGGAGGAGGTGCGCGCCGCGCTGTCCACCTTCAACCTGATGCAACGTCGCGCCCGCGCGGGTTTTGCCGAGCGCACCCAATTGCTTGCGGCGATCAGCCATGATCTTCAGACGCCGCTCACCCGGCTTCGCCTCCGGCTCGAACTGGTCGACAATGTCGAACTGCGCGACCGGCTTCTCGCCGATCATCAGGCGATGCAGACTCTGGTGCGCGAAGGGCTGGACCTCGCCAGCAGTACAGAGGCGCGGGAGGAATGGTCCGTGCTCGATATCGATTCTCTGCTCGCCAGCATGGCGGAGGATGCGCAGGATCTGGGGCAGCCGGTCCGCTTTGTGTCGGGATGTGGCGGCACGGTACGGGTCAAGCCCAATGCGCTGACCCGCTGCATCGGCAATCTGGTCGACAATGCCGTCAAATATGGCGGCTGCGCGGAAATCGCCTGCGAACAGGTGGCCGGTCGGCTGATGATCCATGTGCGCGATCATGGCCCCGGCGTTCCCGCCGATCAGATCGACCAGATGTTCGAACCCTTCACAAGGGGGCCGAGCAGCCAGCCCGGCGGTCGCAACGGCACCGGCATCGGCCTGACCATCGCCCGCTCGCTGGCGATGAGTTTCGAGGCGTCGGTGCGGCTGCGCAATGCGGAGGAAGGCGGCCTGATCGCGACCATCGAGATGAAGGGCTGACTCTCAGGCGGGCAGGATCAGGCCCAGCAGGATCATTGCCAGCGCAACGGGCACGCCCATACGCGGCAGGGCAGGACGATAGGTCATGCCCAGCATCACCACGCCGCCCAGCAGCGCCAGCAGCCCGACCCAGCTCACCAGCGCCATGCCGGGGTCGCTGTGCCGCAACAGGCTGAGTAGCGACAGGGCGAAGCAGATCCAGCCCGCCATCTCCAGATGCGGTACGAAGCTGCGCTTCTGCCAGCCGCCCAGCAGCACTGGTCGGTGCCGCTGCATCCGCGCCGCCAGCGCGAACAGCGACAGATAGAGTAGGCCCGCCGTCAGCATCATGCCGGAACCATCCGGCGACGGGTGGGTGTGATAATGGGCTTGCGCCGCACCTGTCGCCAGACGATCAGTGCCAGCCCTGCCGCCGTCGCCAGCAACAGGCCATTGCCGGTCATCAGCACCGGATCACTCGCCCAGACCGGTCCCAGCAGCGCCGCCGTCGCGCAGCACAGCGCCAGCACGGCCAGCAGCAGTGGCCAACCACGCGCGGGCGGCAGGATCAATCCGACCAGCAGCACGCCACCGGCACTCCACAAAGCTACCGACACCTCCGCTTCGCTCCGCGCGGCCAGATCCAGCGGCAGCAGTCGATTGGCCAGCAGAAACGCCGCCATGCCGATCGATGCACCCATCAGCCCGCCGACATTCAGCCGCTCCAATATTCGGTTGCCCATCGACAGCGGCGCCCGCTCCCGGCGCTTGACCACCCACAGCAGCATGCCGGTGGCGATAGCCAGGCTCAGCATCGCACCACCCAGAAAATAGAGCCAGCGCGTCAGCCCCGGCGCGAAATGCGCCATGTGCAGGCCATAGACGGTCTGATAGGCGCGCACGCCCGTCCGCTTTTCGGTCCAGGCCTTCAGCAGCTTGCCGGTCGCCCCGTCGAAGCTGATTTCCGCCGGCAGATAGCCGATCGCCTTCTGCTCGACCGGATAGAGGGTGACGACCGCTGCCTTGTCGCCCGGATTGAAGACATAGACCCGGCCGATCGGCGCGCCGAAATAGCGTTGCGCCTGATCGAGCATCGGGCCTATCGGTGCGAGAGCCGCTTTCTGCCCGCTGGCTACCCGGCTGACCGCGCCGGGGGTCAGATCGTTATACATCGTCATCACATCGTCGCCATAGGCGGCGGTGATGCTCCAGGGCAGGTTCAGCGACGCCAGCGTCAGCAGCCCGGTAAAGGTGATCATGATGTGAAAGGGCAGGGACAGCACGCCCAGCGCATTATGCCCGTCCAGCCAGGATCGCTGCCCCTTGGCCGGGCGGAAGGTGAAGATATCCTTGAAGAAACGCTTGTGCGCGATGATGCCGGTGACGATCGCCACCAGCATCAGCATCGCCGCCAGCGACGCCAGCAAGCGGCCCCAGGGATAGGGGAGTTGCAGCTCGAAATGCAGGCGATAGAAAAATTCGCCGCCCAGCGTGTCGCGCGCTACCGGTGCGCCGCTGACCGGATCGAGCGATTTGGTGAGATAGGCGCCGTCGCTGTCATAGGTGGCGTCGACGGTGTTGGACCGGCCATCGGGCGCGGACAGATACCAGCCGGTCGACCCGGTCGTATTGGCCGACAGCCAGGATGTCGCCGCCATTATCGCGCGGGACGGATCGGCCGGACCGCTGACCTCGGGCCGCATCCAGCGCCCGATTTCCGGCTTGAACACGCTCAGCGTCCCGGCCAGGCACATGACGAACAGGATATGGCCCAGCAACAGCCCGGTCCATCCGTGCAGCCAGGCCATGCACTGGCGCGCGCCGTCGCGAACCATCGTCATGCCGCCGGTTGCCCCGCCAGCCAGGCGATGCCGCCCAGCAGTAGCGCCGCCAGCGCCACGCCCGCCAGTGCCCGCCACGGTCCCCGTGCCAGAAAGGCCCAGATCGTCACGCCCGGCATCACCAGATAGGCGATCATCGTCGCCGTCGTCACCGCTTCCACCCGGCTGAATGGCAGGATGCGCGTCAGCGCCATGCTGGCGAGCGCAGCGACGCCATAGGCGCCGATCGTCCCCGCCAGCACGCGTAATGCCACATTGGCGCGATAGGCCCAGCCACTGCGCCCCTTGCGGCGATCAAGGCCGGGCGTCGCGGTCAAAAGTTCAGGCTCAGCGTGGCGATCGCGCTGCGCGGCGCGCCATAATAGGCCTGACCCCACATCAGGCTGTTGAGATAATATGTGTTGGTCAGGTTGCGGACGTTGATGCTGGCGCTGACATGGTCAGCCAGTTTCACGCTCGCCATCAAATCCACCACGGCATAGCCCTTCTGCCTCGCGGTTCCGCCGTCCACTTCGGTAGAGATAGCGTTCTGCCAGCGCAATTGGCCGCCCAGCTTCAGGTCGTTAAATTGCGGAATGGCATAGGTGGTCGACATTTTGAACGTCTGCGTCGGCAGCCAGGTGCGGGTGTCATTGCCCGCATCATCCTCGATATCCAGATAGGTATAGCCGCCGTTCACGCTCCACTGATCGGTGATATGGCCTGCGACTTCCAGTTCGAAGCCCTTCGACGTCGTGTCGACGCCGCTATAATAGCTTTTCACGCCATCCTCGAACGTCCCGGCATATTCCGCCAGCCCGCTCTGCTTCGCGCGGAACACGGCGGCTGTGACATAAAGCCGATCGTCGAACCACTGGGTCTTCACCCCCGCTTCGACGCTGGTGCCCTTGGCGGGGTCCAGCCGGACGTGATTGGCGTCCACCTCGGTTTGCGGATTATAGATGTCGGTATAGCTGGCATAGAGCGAGACATGGCTCGTCAGGTCATAGATCAGGCCGGCATAGGGGCTGATCTTGCTGTCCTTGCGATATTGGTCCGCGTCATAGGAGGTGCCGGTGGTCTTCAGCCACATCACGCTCGCGCCGACCACCGCCTTCAGATTGTCGGCCAGATTGAGGTGCGCCGCGCCATAGATGCGGGTCAGCCGGTCCTTATAATCGCTCGCCAGATAGGAATCGTCATAGGTCGGCTCGGCGATCAGCCCCTGATCCCAGTTGTCCAGCGACGGATAGACGATGGTTTCGGAGGAGAAGGCCTCCCATTCCTTCGCCTTGGATGTCGATGTCGACACGCCGAAGGCCAGCTTATGCTCGCGCCCGAACAGGCTGACCGGGCCGGACGCATAGAAATCGCCCAGATATTGCTTGTAGACGGACGGATAGACGCCCGACATGCCATAGACGCCCAGACCCGTATCCTTGTCCGGGGCGCCATAGGCGTAGAGCAGCTTGGCCTCTTCCTCGAACCGCTTGACCGTCAGCACGCCTTTCAGCGCCCAGCCATTGGCGAAGCTATAGGCCAGTTCGGCAAAGGCGCTCTGGTCGACCGTGTTCCAATAGGTCCAGTCGGCGGAGGTGGAGGCCGATCGCGGATAGGCGATCTGCGTGCCGTCGCTATAGACCAGCGGGAGAGCGCCCCACAGCACGCCGTCGCTGTTATTTTCCTGCCTTGAAAAGCCGACCGTGGCCTTCAACTGCGGCGTGATTTCCCAGCTCAGCAGGCCGCCCATCACATCGCGATTGCCATGATTATAGTCGAGATAGGAATCGCGTTCCTCATGGGCATAGATCAGCCGGGCCGCGACCGTGTCGGTCAGCGGCACCGACACATCGCCTTCCAGCCGCCACTTGCCCCAGGACCCGACCTGCGCCGATGCTTTCGCCTGAAACTCTTCCAGCGGCCGCTTGCGGACATAGTTGATCGTGGCGGACGGATTGCCGATGCCGGTCATCAGCGCATTGGCCCCCCGGATCGTCTCGACATTCTCGAACAGGGCCGTGTCCAGATCGCCATATTGGATGCCCCAGATCAACGGCAGGCCGATGCCGTCGACCTGAAAATTATTCACGTCGAAACCGCGCGAATTATATTGGGTGCGGTCGGTTTCCGCCCGCTCGACATTGATGCCGACGGCTTGGTCCAGCAGGTCGTTGACATTGGTGAGCGCGAAATCCTCGATCCGCTCGCGGCTGATGATGCTGACCGACTGCGGTGTCTGTCGCAGCGTCAGTGACAGGCCGGTCGCCGAACCGGATGTCTGATTGGCGGCGCCGGTAACGATGATGGTGGAATCGACATTGGGGCCAGCATCAGCCTCCGCCAGCGGGGCGGCCAGGGCATGGCCGGCGGGAATAAGGGCTATAACGCCTGCAAGCAGCGTGGAACGCAGCGGACGATTCATCGGAGTCCCCTTCAATATGTGATCGGGGCGCCCGCTAGATGAATAAAGGAATGCGAGTCAATCGCATTAGCATTTTTGCCGATTTATTTCCCTCTGTGGTGACATTATTGCCATTCTGCGGCTTGCCGGGTCTAAATCGCTCTTTGCGGTTACAGCCCCAGCGCCAACTGATCGCCCGCATCCTCTGCTTCCTCGCCCGCCAGATTATGGACGCCCAGCCCCAGCAGACGGACCCCCTTTGGCAATGGCAATTGGGCCAGCAGCAAATCCCGACCCGCCTGCGCCAGCAGGGTGGGCGACCGCACCGGCGTAGCAAAACTGCGGGATCGTGTGACGATCTGAAAATCGGCGAATTTCAGTTTCAGCACCACGGTCCGCCCCCAGGCCTGCGCTTTTTCGATCCGCGCCCACAGGTTGACCGCGATTCGGTCCAGTTCCACCACCAGCGGCGCCTCCTCGATCAGATCGTCGAAGAAAGTATCCTCGACACTCACCGACTTGCGGGTCTGTCGCTCATGCACCGGCCGGTCATCCTCGCCCCGCGCCGCGCGATAATAGAAATCCGCCGCGTTGCCGAAATGCGTCTGGAGGAATCGCAGGTCGCGGGCATGCAGGTCGGCGCCCGTCTCGATCCCCAGCGCCTGCATGCGTTTCGCTGTCACCGGGCCGACGCCATGGATGCGCCGCACCGGCATCGCGGCAATGAAGGCTTCACCCTGACCCGGCCTTATGACGCAGATGCCGTCCGGCTTGTTCTGGTCCGACGCCAGCTTGGCGATCAGTTTGTTATAGGACACGCCCGCCGAAGCGGTGAGGCCGGTTTCGTCCCGGATCATCCGCCTGATCTCTTCGGCGACCTGCGTGGCCGACGCGATGCCCGGCTTGTTCACCGTCACGTCCAGATAGGCTTCATCCAGCGACAGCGGCTGGATGATGTCGGTGAATCGGCTAAATATCTCCCGCACCTGCGCTGATACCGCACGATAGACTTCGAAGCGCGGCTTCACGAACACCAGGTCGGGGCACAGCCGCCGCGCCCGCGCGCCCGGCATGGCGGACCGCACCCCGAATTTGCGCGCTTCATAGCTGCATGTCGCCACCACCCCGCGCGGCCCGCCGCCGCCCACCGCGATCGGCAGGCCGCGCAAAGCGGGATCGTCGCGCTGTTCGACCGACGCATAAAAGGCGTCCATGTCGATATGAATGATCTTGCGCACCGGTTGGTCCATGGCGCCCTGCTATGTCACAGACAAGAACGAAAGGGAAACGCGGGCAGGCCGGTCAGCGCAGCAGGCGCAGATTGTCGAGCAGCGTCTCCAGATGCGCGCGGCTGATCCGGCTCCAGACATTATAGGTGCAGCGTTGCCCCTCGATCCGCATATAGGCCAGCGAATGCAGCCCCTTGCCCGCGCGATTATCCGCTGGATAGGGCTCCGCACCGACGACGCCATAGCCGGCGAAGGCGGGGGCAGGCAGCGCGGTCAGGTCGCGCATATGCGGCCATTGCTGCGTCAGCCGGTCGCGTTGCCAGCCGCTGGGCTGCGCGTCCTGCGGCAACAGGCCCGTCCCGGCAAAGCCATAGGCGCTCCTTACTCCCGGCACGTCGAACGCGACGGCCCATCCGCCACCAAAAGCGGCCGGCCGCGCCTTGCCGCGCACGCCGCCGTCCGACAGCAGCGCCAGCGGGGCGCATTGCGCACGATTTTCCGCCATGTCCCATTGGGTAAGCGCAACCGCCTCGCCGATCAGCGGCGTACCGGTCGCCCAGCGTGCGGGCGGCTTTCCGCTACCGGCGGCCGGGACTGCGGCGGCGACCAGAATGGCGGCGATCAGATAGGGCATGCGCATGGCCGATGGACGCATGGACATGCGGTCCGTTCCCTTATTTCTTGTCCTTCAGCGCCAGCAGCGCGGCGAAGGGGCCAGCCTGATCCTCGCTCAGCACGCCGGATTCCTTCAGATAGGCATCGGCATCGGCCGCACGCGGATAGGGCGTCATTGCCAGCGCCATCGTCTCGGCCACCGCCTCGCCCATGTCGATCACCTGACCGTCATAGCCGATCGTGTCGCAATCCTCGGCATCCAGTTCCAGTTCTTCGCCTTCGGGCGCTTCATCGCCTTCCACCACGAAACGCAGCAGGAAGTCGGTATCGATCGTCTCGGGCACCGGCACGCCGGTCGCGACGCAGGGCTGGGCCAGCGCCGCCGACATCCGCCCGCGCGCCATCACCGCGCCTTCCTCTTCGGTCAGGCTATAATCTGCGCTCAACCGATCGAGCGACGACAGGGCAAAGCGGCGGGCCAGCGCCTCGCGCTCGGCCGCATTCGCCTCGATATGCGTCTCGCCGGTCAGGCGCTTGATCTGATCGGCCTTGATCGGGCGGGAAAATTCGACAGTCATATTCATCCAATATCTCCTGCGAGCAGGGCATCGCGCGTCAGGCAACCCAGCCGCGTCCAGCGCGTGCGCAGCGCGCCTTCCACATGGGCGACCGCGTCATCGCCTACCGCTTGCCCGCGATACAGGTTGCGGCGCAGCGCCACAGCAAAATCGGCTTCCCCGGTCAAGGCATCGCGATAGGCGCTGATCCGCCCGCCCAGCGCGCTCATCATCCGCCCGACATGCTTGCCGACCACCACGTCGCCTATCCCTTCCTGCCGCAATTGCCCGTCCATATCATCGACGAACAATTCGGTCAGCCAGACGCTGTCCTGCGCCGCGCCCAGTTGCTCCAGCCGGATCAGCACCTGCGCCAGGATGGCGACGATCATGTCGAACCGGCCGTCCAGCGTATCGGCCACGTCGCCTTCCAGATACCAGTGCGGCTGCCGTCCTTCCGCGACGACGGCATGATAGAGCGGCCGCAGTCCCTCCCGGGCGTCGGTGCGGCCGAACAGGCGTTGCAGGAAGGAAGGGGAAGAAGGCATCGGATCAGGGCTTTTCGAGACGGATCGAGCGGCAGCGCGCCGTCCGATGTTTTGCGCCCCTTGCCGGGGCGTGCGCATTTCCATATTGATCGCTGCGTCGCCCAATGCAATGGCGACATAAGGTTTCTTGGGTTCGCGGGACCGTCCCCCGCAGGAGAAGTTCATGCCGCAGTTCAGCCGCCACTCCCGCCGTGGGCGCGTGATGATCGCCATCGGCCTCAGCGCGCTGCTGTTTGGCACGTCCGCCTGCACTCGCCTGCGCAGCCATCAGGGCTATCAGGTCGACAAGCTGCTGGTGGATTCGGTTCAGCCCGGCATCGATAATCGCGCCTCGGTCGAAGGCACGCTGGGTCGTCCCAGCTTCGCTTCGCAATTTGGCGAACAGGACTGGTATTATGTGTCGCGCAACATGCGCGCGCTCGCCTTCTCCAACCCCAAGCCGGTCGAACAGACCGTGCTGCGCGTGCGTTTCGATACGGCGGGCAATGTGACCGCCGTCGACCGCATGGGGCTGGAACAGGTCGCGCATATCTCGCCCATGGGGGACAAGACCCCGACGCTGGGCCGCCATCGTAGCCTGTTCGACGAAATCTTCGGCAATATCGGCGCGGTCGGGGCCGCCGGCATGGGCGGCAGCGGTGGCGGGGCCACCAGCCCCGGCGGCGGCCCGAACGGCAGCTAACCTGGCCGGCCACTGGATGGCCGCAGGACAATATGAGACGAACGATGAAAAAGGGGGCCGATCCGCAATGGCCGGATCGCCCCTTTTTCGATGCTGCTGATCCGTGGGTTTAGGGTGAGATGAGATTGGTTTGATCCACGCCGTCATTGCGAGCGGAGCGAAGCAATCCACTGACGCACCCACGGATTGCTTCGCTCCGCGCGCAATGACGATTCAATGCGAAGTCATCCCGCTCTAGGACCAGCCGCCCCCCAGCGCCAGGAATATGGCGATCTGATCCTGCACCAGCTGCGCCCGCGCCGCGGCGGCGGCGGCTTCCGCGCTCGCCAGGCTGCGCTGCGCGTCCAGCAGCGACAGGAAATCGCCCCGGCCAAAGCGGAATAGCTTGCCCGCCTGTCCCGCCGATACGCTGGCGCTATCGCGCGCCCGGTCCAGCGCCCCCGCCTGCTCCGCATTGCGGCGATAGGTTTCCAGCGCCGTCTCGGTCTGGCGCAGCGCCTCCAGCACCGATGCGTCGAACCCGGCCAGATCGGCCTTCACCTGTGCATCGGCCTGCGCAATCTGCGCCTTCACCACCGGCCTGTTGGGGAAGCTCCAGCTCAAAAGCGGCCCAAGGCTAAAGCCGAACGCCGATCCCGATCCGAAATCCTTGAGCGGCCCGGTCAGCCCCACCGATCCGCCGATGCTGACTTGCGGATAGAGGTCCGCCATCGCCACGCCCAGCCGCGCCGTATCGCCCGCAATGGTGCGTTCGACCTGCCGGATATCGGGCCGCCGCCGGATCAGCGCCGCGCCGTCGCCCACCGGCAAGGGCTGGCTCAGCGCCGGCAGCGTGGCGCAATTCTCCACTTCACGCGGATAGTCGGCCGGCGCCCGGCCCAGCAGGGTCGCCAGCAGATAGAGCGCGTTCTGCCGCTGCGCTGCAAAGCCGGGCAGCGCAGCCTCGCTCGCATCCACCGCCGCCTGCGCCCGACTGACGTCGAAGGCTGTGCCGCGCCCGCCTTTGGCCAGCCGCTGCGTCGCATTCAGCGTGTCGCGCTGCAACGCCACCACCTTGCGGTTGATGGTCAGATTATAGTTGGCCGCGCATACCTGCGCATAGGCCTGCGTCGTGGCGGCCGCCACGCTGACGCGCACATAGTCGCGCGCCGCGCTCACCGCCTCGACATCCGCGCCGCTCGCCTCGATCGCGCGTTTGATGCGCCCGTTCAGGTCCAGCGGATAGGATGCCGCCAGCCCCAGATCATAGCCGACCGTGCCGGGCAGATGTTGCGATACGCCCGAAGCGCGGGCGATCGTCTCGCCACCGCTGATCGATGTGGTGATGTCCCGGCCCGCCTGCGCCTCGCGCAACACCGCCTGCGCCCGTTCCAGATTGGCGTCGGCCGTGCGCAGGTCGGCATTGGCGGTCAGCGCCTGCGCGACCAGCGCATCCAGTTGCGGGTCGGCATAAAGCTGCCACCAGTGATCGGGCAAGTCCGCCTGTGCGAACTGCGCGCCCTGGGCCGAATGGAATGCCCCGGTCGCCCCTGGCGTGGTCGCGGCGGACTGCGCGGGCGGGCGATAGTCCGGACCCGCAGTCGCACAGGCGGCCAGGCTCAGCGCCAGCAGCGGCGCGTAAACGGATTTACGCATGGCGGCAGTCCCCCGGCTTGGCATTCTTGCCTGCCGGCTGCACCGTCACGGTCGCGGTGCGGCCGGAAATCAGGCGCAGCCCCGCCGGCACTTTCTCCAGCTTCACGCGCACCGGAATGCGCTGGGCCAGCCGCACCCAGGAAAAGGTCGGCTCGACCGAGGGCAGCAGATTGCCCGAATTGCTGCGGCTGTCGTCATTAATGCCATAGGCGATGCTTTCCACCCGGCCATGCACATCCTGCGCCTCGCCCATCAGCCGCACCGTCACCGGCGCGCCGATGCAGACCAGCGGCAGCTTGGTTTCCTCGAAATAGCCCTCGACCCGCAGCGAATCGCTGTCGATCAGTGCCATCGCCTGGCTGCCGGCGCCGACATAGTCGCCCGGATGCAGGTCGAGGTTGGTGACGACGCCATTGACCGACGCCAATATCTTCGTGCGCTTCAGGTTCAGCGCCGCCGCGTCGCGCCCGCTATAGGCTTCGGCCAGCGCCGCCTGCGCCGTTTCGACCTTGGCCAGATTCTGCTCATGCGTTTCCGCTGCGACCAGATCGCCCAGCGCCGTGTCGCGCCGCGCCTCGCGCCTAGCTTGCCCCAATGTCGCTTGCGCGCTGGCGATCCGGGCATTCGCTTCCTCCAGCGCCATCGAATAGCGCGGCGTATCGATCACGAACAGCAGGTCGCCGGCCTTGACCGTCTGGTTGTCATGAACCGCGACCGACGTGACGAGGCCGCTGATATCGGGCGTCACCCGCACCACATCGGCACGCACGCGCCCGTCGCGGGTCCAGGGGCTGCCCTCATAATGATTCCACATCCATATCGCCGCGATCGTTGCGGCGACGACAAGGACGACGGTGGCGGCGCTGCGGATCAGCACGGAGGTCAGGCGATTCATAGACGGATTCCAAGGGTTGGGACGAGGATGGCGAGGCCGCCGAGGATCAGCACGAAGATGCTGAAGTCGACAGCCGCCCGATAGGCGAGGAAACGATATAGGCCGGCCGCACCGATCAGGCGGGTGACGACCCAGGCAAGCACCAGCGCGACAAGCGCCAGCAGCAGCAGGGTGGGGATGAAGATGCCGCCCAGGGCGATCTCTCCGGTCATGCGATGGCCCTCCGATAGCCCAGCCTGTACCCTGTTGCGTCGGGGAACAGGTTGCGGCGCAGGCTGACGAGGCCCAGCACCGCCTCACGGCGGATGGACGGGCGGACATTGGCCGCCAGATCGTCGATCGCCGCATCGATGTCGTTCAGCAGGGCCGGGTCGGCCGCTTGCGGCGCATCCGGGTCCATCTGGCGATAATGATGGCTGACGCCCTGCAACACGGTGGCCAGATGCCCGCCTTCCTGCACGGGCAGGTCCAGCCGCAATTGCCGCAACTCTCCGATCGCGACACCGGTGCGCAGGTCGCGCAGCGCATCATAGAGCGGCTTGCCACTGTCCCGCCGGGTGGCGGCCAGACGCGGCGCGAGCAGGGCGATGCGGTCGAGCATCCGGTTGATCCAGCCGCGCACGTCGGGCGGCGACATCTTTGTCGCGCGATTGGCGATGTCGATCCACCCCGCCCGAATCGTGCGGCGGATCGCCCGCTCGACCCCTGCGGACTGGAACAGCCCGGCCATGATGATCGCGAACCAGATGCCCACGATCTGCGCGATCGCGCCGTTGATATAGGATCCAAAGGCACTGACATAGTGGTCGGACAACAGCACCGGACTGCCAAGGCCCAGCAGGGTCGGCAGCGCAATCCCCATCCAGCGCGGCGAAGCCATCATCGCGCCCAGCAGCAGCAGCATCGGCGCATAGGCCATGGCCAGCATGCCGAAACCATCCAACCGGGGCATGATCGCATAACCATATACAGCGCCCAGCGCCGACGCGGCGATCGTCCCGATCATGAAGCCCTTGAGCGGAGCCAGAGGATTGTCGGAGGCGGAGAAGAGCGACAGGAAGACGCCAGCCAGCATCACCGCCGTACCGCCATCCTTCCACCCGCTGCCGACCCACAGGGCACAGCCGATGGCGATGGTCATGAAGGCGGCGAAGGCGCCCCGTGCCGCACCGGTAAAGTCGCGATGCATCTCGCGATTGCGCCGCCCTTCCAGCAGTTCGGCGACGCGGGGCGTCACGGCGGCGCGACTATGCGTGCCCATCTGGTCGTGCAGGTCGCGGCAGTCGCGATGCACCGCGACCAGCGACGCGAGCCGGGCATAGAGGCTGAGCCGCATCATGTCGCCCCAGCCCATCTGCGCATCGGCTTCCGGTTCCATCGCCACGCACCGGTCGATCAGGGCCTGCGCCCGTTCTGCCCGGACGCTATTGTCCGGCGCGGGCGTATCCAGCCACAGCCGCACGTCGGCGATCAGCGCCTCGACCTGCGGCGGCACGACGCCATCATGCGCGGCCTTGAGCTGCGCCAGCCGGTCCTCCACTGCCGCGCCCAATGGCAACAGCATGGACAGTTGATCCTGCAACGCGCGCACGGTGCGCACGCGCGGCGCCAGCCGGCTGATGTCGAAGGGCAAATGCATCGACATCTGGTGCAGTTCGGTGACGTCCTGCGCCAGTCGGCGGCGTTCCGCATCCAGCCCGGCGACCGGCTCGGTCGCAATCGCGTCCCGCGACCAGCGCTCGGCATCGCGCAGGATCGCTTCCACCCGGCCCAGCAGGACACCGGTGATCGATCCGGGCAGGATGATGCCATGGATCAGGCTGCCGCACAGGATGCCGATCAATATTTCCTGCACACGCAGCGACGCGACGGTGAAGATCGTCTGCGGCGTGTCGACATCGGGAAAGACGATCAGGCAGGCGGTATAGCCGGCCAATACGAACATATAGCCGCGCGGCGTGCGGTCCAGCAGCGACACGAACACGCACAGGCCCGTCCAGCTGGCCATCGCCAGCGACAGAAGTTCCGGCGAATTGACCAGCGGCGGCACGATCGCGACCGCGAACATCGCCCCGGTGAAGGTGCCGATGATGCGGAACAGCGCCTTGGATATCACCGCACCCGCCATCGGCTGGGCAACGATATAGCTGGTCAGGAACGCCCAATAGGGACGCTCCAGCCCGATGCTGAACGCCACGAACAGCGCCAGCATGGAAGCGGCCAGACATTTGAGGGAGAAGAGCGCGGCGGGGATTCCAAATTTTTCGCGCAGAGCGTGCTGGCTCACATCTGGCTCCGCCGCTCGCCGATACGCTGCGACAGCAGGTCCAGCATCTCGACCATGATCATGATCGCTTCATCGGGCACGCCCTGCAACAGGTCGGCGCGCAGCAGGCCCAACCGCTCCTCGATCCGGCCGACCAGATCCTTCCCGGCGGAGGTCAGCCCGATGATATTGGATCTCTTGTCTTCGGGATGCGGCGTGCGGCCGACCAGTCCGGCGGCCTGCACCTGATCCAGCGTCCGCACCAGTGAAGGCTGGCTGATGTCCAGTGATTCAGCCAGTTCCGACTGCCGCACATCGCCACCCATGCGGTCGATGTGGATCAGGCACCAGCCCGCACTGTTCGACACGCCGAATTCGGCGAGCGCACTGTCGGCCAGTTGTCGCCAGCCTCGGGCGACAGCGGCCATTTTATGCGCCAACAGGCGCTTCGACTCGGTGATGGGCATATTCATTAGATAGCTAACTAATGAATTAATTCAATATTGCTGACAATTGTCCACTTCGTCGTCGCATTTGCGCATAATGCAATTGGCCGGGGATGCCATCTGGCATCCCCGGCCAATAAGATCGGATCAGGCCCGCCGCGTGCCGTTGAAGGCGGACGCGCCGAATGCGCCCAGTTGCATCGTGCCGGTGATCGCGTCGCCGGAGACTTCCGCCTCGCACTCCAGCGTCATCGGCATCGGCATGGTCATTTCCATCTTCCAGGTCAGCTTGGCGCCGTCGACCTTGCCGTCGACCACGTCCAGCGATCCCATCATGCCGGCAAAGGTGCCGTTGAAGCGATCGCCGCTGCTGATGACGGTGAACACGCCCTTCTGATCGCCCATCGGCGTCTTGGCCACGCAATCAAAGGCGCCATCCACGGTTGCCATCTCTCGTCTCCTTTACGTTTACGTTGGCGTCAATCAGCCAATGTGCCCATTTCCACTGGCAGGCCCACCGCGTCAAGCTGTGGCCGCACCAGTTTCGCGTCGCCCACCACGACCCAGATCAGCCGGTCGGGGTTGATCGCCTCGCGTGCCGCCTTGTCCATCTCGGCCGCGGTCATGGCGCGATAGACTTTCGGCAGCGTCTCATAATAATCGTCCGGTCGGCCGATCAGGCTGTTGCGCATCATCGCGCCCAGCAGGTCGGACGAGGTTTCGAAACTGCCGGGCAGCGACAGGATCTGGCCGTTGATTATCTGGTTCCGCTCCGCCTCGGTCGTGCCCTTGCTGGTCAGATATTCGCTGATATCCTTGCGCAAAGTGACAATGGATTCACCGGTCTTGTCGGTCTGCACCGGCGCATAGACCAGCAGCGGAATGGTTTCCTTGACCCCCGACAGCGCGGTGCCGACGCCATAGGCCCAACCCTTCGTCTCGCGCAGGTCCATCCACAGCCGCGACGAAGTGCTGCCGCCCAGCACTTCATTGGCGGTCTGCAATATGACCGGATTGTCCGTGCCCGACTTGTTGGTCAGCAGGCCAGCCAGGATCATCGACTGCGGGCTTTGCGGCTTGTCGATCAGGACAATCTTCGCCGGGCGCATCATGCGGTCCATGCGGAACAGCTTGGCGCCCTTGGGGCTGGCCGGCGCCTTCCAGTCGCCGAAGCGCTTTTCCAGCAGCGGCAACAGTTCGGCCAGCGTCGTATCGCCCGCGACGAAGATGGTGGCATTGTCCGGTCGCATCCATGTGTCATGGAAAGCGGTCAGGTCCGCCCGCGTCACCGCCTTCACGCCCGTCTCGGTGCCGGAGCCGGTGAAGGGGATGCCATAGGGATGCGCCTGCCCGTACAGCATCGGCGGCAGCATGCGCTGGGCGATCGCCATCGGTTCGGTCTTTTCCGCGGCGATGCTGGTCAGCACCTGCCCACGCAGCCGCTCCACCTCGGCCGGGGCAAAGGCGGGATTGCGGATCACATCGGCCAGTAGGCCCAGCGACGCATCCAGATTGGGCTTCAGCGCGAACAGGCCGACATTGGTCCGGTCCATGCTGTTGCCCGCGCTGATCGACGCGCCCAGCCGCTCCTGTTCCTCGGCGATCTGCACCGAAGAGCGGGTCGTCGTGCCTTCGTCCAGCAGGGCGGTGGTCAGGCCGGCCGTGCCCAGCTTCGCCTTGTCGTCCGCCGCATTGCCTGCGTCGAAGGCGACGGAGACGCGCACCGTCGGAACCGCCGTGCGCCGCGCGAACACGACCGGGATGCCGTTCTTCAGCGTGGCATGCTCGACATCGGGGAAGTCCAGATCCTTGACCGGCTCGATCGGCGGCTCGGCGATCTTCGTCGGCGCAGGTGGCGTCGCGGCGGCAGGCGCCGGCGCGTCGGGGCTGCGGAAGAAGGCCGGCTTGTGCGTCGCGTTCCCCGCTAGCGCATTGTCGGCGGGGGTCCGTTCGCCCGGCGCCACGGTCATGCGCAGCACCGGCCGGCCCAGCCATTTACGGGCGGTGGCGGTCACGCTGTCCGGCGTGGCGGATGCATAGACGGCCAAGTCCTTCTTATATTTGGCCGGATCGTTGGAATAGACCGCCCCCTCGGCCAGCGTCACCGCCTTGCCCGAAAAGCCGCCGACTTTTTCCAGCCCGCCGATCGTGCCGGATGCCTGCCCGGTGGCGGCGCGCAGCACTTCGTCGGCGCTCGGCCCCTTCGCCAGATAGTCGGCGAGCAGCGCATCCAGCCGCTTGCCCACGGCCACAGGGTCCACACCCGGCTTCACGTCGACGGTGATCTCGGCGATGCTCAGCTTCTCGAACGGCTGGATACTGGCCGACACGCCGACCGCGACCTTCTCGTCCCGCACCAGCACATTGTCGAGGCGCGAGGATTTGAGGCCGCCGAACACGGTCATCGCCAGATCCAGCTGTTGCAGGTCGGCCGAATTGACGCCCGGCACGATCCAGTTGCGATAAAGGCGGGTGGCGGCGACATTGTCGTGCATCACGACTTCGGCATCCTTGGCCAAAGTCGGGACGGTCGCATCCACATCCTTGGGGGCGGGGCCGGCAGGGATATTGCCGAACCACTTCTCCACCTTCGCTTTGGCGGTCGCCGCATCGATATCGCCCGCCAGCACCAGCACGGCATTGTTCGGCCCATAATGAGTCTTGAACCAGTTCTGCACGTCCGCCAGGCTTGCGCCATTCAGGTCCGCCATCGATCCGATCGTCGAATGGCGATAGGGATGGCCTTCGGGCAGCAGCGCGGCGAGCTGCGCATATTCGACCAGACCATAGGGCTGGTTCTCGCCCGCGCGCTTCTCATTCTGCACGACGCCGCGCTGGGTATCCAGCTTGGTCTGCGTCACCGCGCCCAGCAAATGGCCCATACGGTCCGATTCCAGGAACAGCGCCCGGTCGATCGCGCCGGTCGGCACCGTCTCGAAATAATTGGTACGGTCGAACCAGGTCGTCCCGTTCCAGTCGGTCGCGCCGATATCCTCCAGCCGCCCGAAGAAGGGACCATCGGCATTTTCGGAGCCATAGAACATCAGATGTTCGAACAGATGGGCAAAGCCGGTCTTGCCGGCCGGTTCGAAGCGCGATCCGACATGATACCAGATCGACACCGCCACCACCGGCGCCTTGCGATCGGTATGCACGATGACGCGCAGCCCGTTCGCCAGCGTGAACTCCTCATAGGGAATGTCGACCTTCGACACGAGGCTGGAGAGCGGCGCGGGGACTACGGCGGCGGCCATCGCCGCAACAGCCTGCGTCATCGGCGTCAGGGCAAGCGCGGAAAGGCCGATCATCAGGGACAGGCGGCGCGACAGGGGAGATAGGGTCATGAAGAGCCTCTGGCAGGATGCGACGGGGATGGTCGCGATGGGGCGGCAGCATAGCGGGGCGTGATAGAGGCGCAATATGGCAAAGCATTCTGAAGGCGGCCGGAACAGCCGACGGCTCGCAGAATGCGGCAAACAAAAACTATTCTGAAGGCGGCCGGAACAGCCGACGGCTCGCAGAATGCGGCACACAAAGAGCGTGCTGGACAGTGGCGCTGGCGGGCGGCAATCCTGTCGCCATAACATCCCTGTCTGAAAGCCCTCCCATGACCCGCCTTGCCCTGCTGGCTGCCGCCACCGCTCTGATCCTGCCCGCGTCGCTGACCGCGCAACAGGCGGCCGACCCCGTCTTTTCCGCCGCGGCCGTGCGCGCCCATGTCGCCTTCCTTGCCGACGATCTGCTCAAGGGACGCGACACCGGCAGCGAAGGGCATGAGATCGCCGCCCGTTACGTCGCCAGCCAGTTCGCGCAACTGCGCCTCAAGCCCGGCGGCGATGGCGGCGACTGGTATCAGCGCATCGCCTTCCAGAAGACCGACCGGGCCCAGACGCCCGCCACTCTGACCGTCACCGGCCCCCGCGGCGCGAAGAGCTTCACCCATGCCGGCGACGTGCTGGTCGGCATGAACGCGGCCGAACCGCATCTGGACGTCACGGCGCCGCTCGTCTTCGTCGGCTATGGCCTGGAAAATGCGCGCTTCGGCCTTAACGACTATGCCGGCCTCGACGTGAAGGGGAAGATCGTCGTCACCCTGCGCGGCTATCCCAAGGGACTGCCGAGCGAGGAGGGCGCGCATCTCTCCGCGTCGAAGGCGCAGATGGCGCAGGCCCATGGCGCGATCGGCATGCTCTCGCTCGGCACGCTCCAGTCCATGAAGGCGCGGCCCTGGGCGCGCATGGTGCAGTTCGCTGACGAACCGGATTTCACCTGGGTCGCCCCCGAAGGCACGCCTTTCAACGAAGCATCGGGCATCCGCGCTTCGGCTTCGCTGAACGATCCCGCCGCCGAAGCCGTCTTCGCCGGCGCGCCCACGACCATCGCCGCGATCCGCAAGATGGCGGACAAGGTCGGCGGCAAGCCCAAGGGCTTCGCGCTCAAGACCAGCGTCACCATCAAGGCCGATAGTGTCAGCCAGCGCGTCACCAGCCCCAATGTCGTCGCCATCCTGCCGGGCAGCGACCCGGCACTGAAAGACCAATATGTTGTCCTGTCCGCCCATCTCGACCATATCGGCGTCAGCCCGGTGAAGCCTGTCCTGAGCGGCGTCGAAGGGCCGGGCGAACCGGCGGACAAGGACCGGATCAACAATGGCGCGCTGGATAATGGCGCGGGCATCGCGACCATGCTGGAGGTGGCGCGGGCCATGGCGCAATCGCCGGACAAGCCGCGCCGCTCGATCATCTTCCTCGCCTCCACCGGCGAAGAAAAGGGCCTGCTCGGCGCCGACTATTATGCCCGCCACCCCTCGGTTCCGATCAGCCAGATCGTCGGCAATGTCGATCTCGACATGCCGCTGCTGCTCTATCCCTTCACCGACCTGATCGCCTTCGGTGCGGATCACTCCACCCTCGGCCCGATCGTGGCCAAGGCGGTCGCGCCGATGGGCGTGAAGCTCTCGCCCGATCCCATGCCGCAGGAAACGATCTTCGTGCGCTCCGACCATTATAAGTTCGTGAAGCAGGGCGTGCCCGCCGTCTTCCTCGCCACCGGCTATGCCAATGGCGGCGAAAAGGCGTGGGGCGATTTCCTGAACGGCGCCTATCATCATCCCGGCGACGACATGAACCAGAAGATCGACTGGGACGCCGGCGCACGCTTTGCCCAGGCCAATTATCGCATCACCCGCGCCATGGCCGATGACGACACCCCGCCGCTTTGGTTCGCCAGGGATTTCTTCGGTGATCTGTTCGCCCCGCAAGCGCAGAAGGCGACGAAATAAGGATAAATGCGGATCGCCCCTTGTGTGGTTTTTAGGCAACACTACATCGCGGGCAATCACTTTCCCCAAGTGGCATTTTATTAAGAGGATGGCATGAACCTCGAAAAATTCACTGATCGCGCCAAGGGCTTCCTTCAGTCGGCGCAAACCGTGGCGATCCGCATGAGTCATCAGCGGATCGGCCCGGAACATTTGCTCAAGGCGCTGCTGGAGGACCAGCAGGGCATGGCGTCGGGTCTGATCAAGGCAGCGGGCGGTTCCGCCGAAGTTGCGCTGCGCGACACCGATGCGGCGCTGGCGAAAGTCCCGTCCGTCTCTGGCAGCGGCGCGCAGCAGACGCCGGGTCTCGACAATGACGCCGTGCGCGTCCTTGATTCCGCCGAACAGGTGGCGACCAAGGCGGGCGACAGCTTCGTCACCGTCGAACGGCTGCTCCTCGCCCTGACCCTCGCCACCACCACGACGGCGGGCAAGGCGCTGGCGGCCGCAGGCGTGAACCCCGAATCGCTCAACGCCGCGATCAACAGCCTGCGCGGCGGCCGCACCGCGGACACCGCAGGCGCGGAGGATCGTTACGACGCGCTCAAGAAATTCGCCCGCGATCTGACCGACGCGGCGCGCGCCGGCAAACTCGATCCGGTCATCGGCCGCGATGAGGAAATCCGCCGCACGATCCAGATCCTCGCTCGCCGCACCAAGAACAACCCCGTGCTGATCGGCGAACCCGGCGTCGGCAAGACCGCGATCGCCGAAGGCCTCGCGCTGCGCATTGCCAATGGCGACGTGCCCGATACGCTCAAGGACCGCACGCTGATGGCGCTCGACATGGGCAGCCTGATCGCGGGCGCCAAATATCGCGGCGAGTTCGAGGAGCGCTTGAAGGGTGTGCTGGACGAGGTGAAGGGCGCTGATGGCCAGATCATCCTCTTCATCGACGAGATGCACACGCTGATCGGCGCGGGCAAATCCGAAGGCGCGATGGATGCCGGCAATCTCCTGAAACCCGCCCTCGCGCGTGGCGAACTCCATTGCATCGGCGCGACTACGCTCGATGAATATCGCAAATATGTGGAGAAAGACCCGGCGCTCCAGCGGCGGTTCCAGCCCGTCTTCGTTGGCGAACCGACGGTGGAAGACACCATCTCCATCCTGCGCGGCCTGAAGGAGAAGTACGAACTCCATCACGGCGTCCGCATCACCGACGGCGCGCTGGTCAGCGCGGCGACGCTCAGCAACCGCTACATCACCGACCGTTTCCTGCCCGACAAGGCGATCGACCTGATGGACGAAGCCGCCAGCCGCCTGCGCATGGAGGTGGAGAGCAAGCCCGAAGAGATTGAAAATCTCGACCGCCGCATCATCCAGCTCAAGATCGAGCGCGAGGCGCTGAAGAAGGAGACCGACCGGGCCTCGGCCGACCGGCTGACCGCGCTCGAAGCCGATCTCGCCAATCTGGAGGAGCAATCCGCCGCGCTCACCACCCGCTGGCAGTCGGAAAAGGACAAGATCGCCGGCGAAGCGAAGGTCAAGGAGCAACTCGACGCCGCCCGCCTCGAACTGGAGCAGGCGCAGCGCGCCGGCGATCTCGCGAAGATGAGCGAACTCTCTTACGGCACCATTCCCGCGCTGGAGAAGCGTCTGGCCGAAGCGGAAACCGCCTCGGAAGGCGCGATGCTGCGCGAGGAAGTGACGGCGGAGGATATTGCCGGGGTCGTCGCCCGCTGGACGGGCATCCCGGTCGAACGGATGATGACCGGCGAGCGCGAAAAGCTGCTGGCGATGGAAGAAACGCTGGGCAAGCGCGTCATCGGGCAAGCCGATGCCGTGAAAGCCGTGTCGACCGCCGTGCGCCGCAGCCGCGCCGGCCTGCAAGACCCGAACCGCCCGCTCGGCTCCTTCCTCTTCCTCGGTCCCACGGGCGTCGGCAAGACCGAACTGACCAAGGCGCTGGCCGGTTTCCTGTTCGATGACGACAGCGCGATGGTGCGCATCGACATGAGCGAATTCATGGAGAAGCACAGCGTCGCCCGCCTGATCGGCGCGCCTCCGGGCTATGTCGGCTATGAGGAAGGCGGCGTCCTGACCGAAGCCGTCCGCCGTCGCCCCTATCAGGTCGTTCTGTTCGACGAAGTCGAAAAGGCGCATGGCGATGTGTTCAACATCCTGCTCCAGGTGCTGGACGATGGTCGCCTGACTGACGGGCAGGGCCGCACGGTCGACTTCACCAACACGATCATCGTGCTGACGTCGAACCTGGGCAGCCAGTTCCTGACCGGATTGGCCGACGACGAACCGGTGGAGAAGGTCGAGCCGCAAGTGATGGAGATCGTGCGGAGCCACTTCCGCCCGGAATTCCTCAACCGGTTGGATGAAGTGATCCTGTTCCACCGCCTTGGCGCCGCCCATATGGCGCCGATCGTCGACATTCAGGTCGCGCGCATCGGCAAGCTGCTGAAGGATCGCAAGATCGTCCTAGACCTCAGCGAAGGCGCCCGCGCCTGGCTGGGCCGGGTCGGCTATGATCCAGTCTATGGCGCGCGGCCGCTCAAACGCGCGGTCCAGCGCTATCTGCAAGACCCGCTGGCCGACCTGATCCTGCGCGGCGAAGTGCCCGACGGATCGACCGTCCGGGTCGAGGATGGCGACGGGGCGCTGGCGCTCACCATCGCATGACGGGAAGGGGAGTGGAGCTCGCGTCGCTCCCCTTCAATTCATTCAGCCGCCACCAGCGCCGCGTGGATCAAAACCCTGGCGGGTACGGAGCTGTATATCCTCTGCATCGCGACTGCCGGCGGCGTCGGCCTTGCTCCAATCCGCGTTAGTACGACAAATTTTTCGCTTTTTGACCAGCGATCCGGTTTCAACCTGGCTGACGCATCGGACATAATTGGGATCTTTGCGATCCAGCTTGGCTGCCGGATGTGGTGATGGGTCCTGAGGCTGTTGGGCAAGGACGGAAGCAGGAATCAGAAAGGCTGATATTGCGAGAACATATTGCAGGCGCTGCATGACGCCACTCTCCCTAAAAGATCGTGCAGATGATATGCCCTGATTTGGCGTGCCGGTAAATGGGCATGCGCCGGGCTATCGGGTGAACATGAATTGACCGTCGGGTTTCAAAATATGCCGTCTCGCATTGTGCAATTACAGCGACAAGCTGTGCAGTTGATGATGGCGGGGCAGGTAATTGCTGCCATTCAGGCTTTTCGTGATCTGATCGCCATGCGTTCAGCGCCTTTTGCCGATGACTGGTTCAATCTGGCCTATCTGTTGCGTTGCGACAGGCAGTTTGAAGCTGCGCTTGACCATTATGACAGGGCGCTCGCCCTCGGGATAAATGGGCCGGAAGAGGTGCATCTCAACCGGGCGGCCATCATGTCCGAGCATCTGCATCGCCAGGACGCGGCTATTATTGCCCTGCGAGCAGCACTGAATCATAATCCGACTTTCTTGCCGGCTTTGCTGAATTTGGCGACGATATATGAAGATTGTGGCCGGGCAGAAGAAGCAAGAACTGCCTATCGCCATGTGTTGACGCTCGATCCGCTCAATGGGCGCGCCCATGGTCGATTGACTGCCATCGACCTGCATCAGGGATTGGCGGATGCTGCACTCGAGCGGCTGAACGCCACCATGTCCAGCAAGCATGTCCGGCAGGAAGATCGCGCCGAGTTGCATTTCGCCGCGGGCCTCGCTTTGGACGCGCTGCAACGGTTCGATGAAGCCTTCACGCATTTTGATCAGGGAAATCGACTTGCCCGGCGCCGGATTGATCCTGCTCTGGCTTATGATCGTACTGCCATGGACACACTGGTTGATGCGCTGATCGACGGTTACCCGATATCCGGCACGGGCACGACAACGCTTCTACGGCCTCAAGACGGGAATCCAGCGCCTATTTTCATTTGTGGCCTGTTCCGTTCGGGCTCCACTTTGGCCGAGCGTCTTATCGGGCGACATCGGCTGATAACCGCTGGGGGCGAGCATGAAACCATTCCCGCGATCGTAGACCGCCTTGTGCCCTACCCTCAATCAGCGGTTGTCCTTTCTTCGGATCAGACAAAAGCATTGGGTGTTCAGTACAGGCAAGAATTGGATGCCGCTTTCCCGAACGCTGGCATCATCACTGACAAGCGACCGGATAATTTTCTGCACATCGGCTTGATCAAGCAGATTTTCCCGGATGCCAAATTTGTCCACACACATCGCCATCAGCTGGACAATATCCTGTCCATCTATTTCCTCTATTTCGCTGATGGCGTCAGCTATGGCTTCGATCTGGATGACATCGTTCATTATCTGGGTTGCCACGACCGATTGATGCGCCATTGGCGCGCTCTGTTCGGGAACGACATCGTCGAACTTGATTATGACGCTCTCGTCCGGGATCCCGAAACGGTGATGCGCTCGGTGCTGACTGAGCTTGATTTACCGTGGGAAGCTGACTGCGCCCACACTGCCAATGATCAGGATGCGGTCAAAACCGCCAGCAGCTGGCATGTGCGCAAGCCGTTGAATGATCGGTCGTCCGGTCGCTGGCGCAACTATGCCGCGCATCTTGCTGACGTGCGAACAAAGCTGGGGCTGGCCTGAACAGCCGCCCCGTTCGTCACGCGGATATCCCCGTAATTTCAAACATGCGACTGAGCAGAGTTTGCTCTGCAGCACTCAGATGTGGGTTCCATACGTCGAAAATCAGGACCACGCGCGGTTTGTCGCTGTGATTCCAGGCTTCATGCTCGATCGTGTCGTCGAACCCGAAGGCCTCGCCCTCTTTCCAGCTTCGCGTCTCTCCGCCCACGCGGAAATCGCAGTTGTCGGGGACGATCAGGGGCAGGTGGATGATAGATCGGCTATTGGTAACGCCGGTATGCGGCGGAATATGTGCGCCGGGGCGCAGCAAAGAAAAGAAAGCGGACGGCGCTTTGCCGGGTATGTTGCTTTGCGGCACGGCTTCCAGCGTCTTGGCCGTCTCCGGACAGAGATTGCACACAGCATCGTTACGGACGCCATATTCCCACAAGAAACAGGCAGTCCAGTCCAGTGAGCCGTCCAGCCTGGACCATTTATTTTCCGGCCCTCCCTTTTCCATTCGCACATAGGGGCGGATCATGTCGGCTTTACCGTACAATATCGCTTCCGCTTCGGCCCTGATGGCATCGGTTCGCGCTTCCAGTTCAGCAAACCAGGGGAAATGGGCGCGATCGAAAAATTCGTCGGCAGGCAGGAAGGGATAATGAATGCCCGCGCAGACATTGGGATAAATGCGTCGCCGTCCCAGGCTATGATCGATACAGGCGCGCAGCCGCTTTCCTTGCGTTCCGAGCATGTCGATCTGGTCGGAAAGAGCGTCGTCCAGCGCCCTGGCGATGGCCTCGTTATGCTTAGCAAGATAGGCTCTTGCTTCGGATAGCATGTCCCGAACCGCAGATGGCGGGTTTTCAATGCCTTCCAGCAATTGTGCGACATGGCTCCAGCCCTGCGCGGCTTGGGCAGGACGGTTGGTGCGCTGGAACAGGCCGGCCATTCTATACTGGGCCATCACATGACGCCGATCGATGGCCAGCGCCCCTTCCAGACTGCGCTGTTCGCCTTCATCGTCGCGGGCACTGCGACAGGCGGTAGCCAGATTCATCCAAAGGGCGGCTTCGTTCGGATCGGCCTTGATCGCTGTCTCGAAAAAGGCGCGGGCATCGTTCCAGGCTCCACGGCCAAGGGCATGCACGCCCCGTGTATTGGCAACCAGTGGATCGTCGGGCGCTAGTGATCCGGCGCGAGCCAGCAGGGTGCTCTCCTCTTCAATTCGCCCACCGGCGCGAGCCTGCTGCGCCGCTGCCAGAAGTTGCCCGATCTCTTGTGCCAGCACCGTAATTCCATGATTTGTGATGGTTGAATCTGGCGCGCAAAGGCACCATGCCTCAGCTATGACACAAGATTTCTACCAGAAGAACCCCGGCGCCGAATGGCTTGCGCACCGCTATGATCCTGAACATGATGCGTTTCAGTTTCACGCCGTTGATCGGGCGCTCAGGCGGTCTGCGCCTTTTTTGACGGATGACTGTCTGTCACCAAGCCATCCGCCCCTGATTGTCAGGCGCGGGGATGTGGCAGTGACCGACAATGTCGTCCATTTCCTCTTTCATTCCGCCTATTGTTGTTCGACGCTGCTGGCCAATGCGCTGGATTTGCCCGGAGCGGCGATGACGTTGAAAGAGCCCGTTCTCCTCAATGATCTGGTAGGATGGCGGCAACGGGGCGCTGCACCTGACGCGGTCAGCCATGTACTCGATCATGGCTTGTCTCTCCTTGCCCGGCCGTTCGAAGCCGGAGAAGCGACAATTATCAAGCCGTCCAATGTCGCTAACGGACTGGCCACGGCCATGATGACCTTGCGGCCGGGCGCCAAGGCCATTTTGTTGCACGCTCCGTTGGACGTCTATCTGACGTCGATCGCGCGCAAGGGTATGACAGGGCGCCTTTGGGTTCGGGAACTTCTGTCTCGGCAGTTGGTGGACGGCTTGGTCAATCTCGGCTTCACGCCCCGCGACTATCTGCTTCATACAGACCTTCAGGCCGCAGCCGTTGGCTGGCTGGCCCAGCATCGCCTGTTTGCAACGATGGCGGAACGCTGGCCGGACCGGGTTCGGACCCTTGATAGCGAAAGACTGATCGCAGACCCTATGGGCAGTCTGGAAGCGGCATCCGCTTTCCTGAATATCGCGCTGCCGGTCGACGGCTTCGCCACCGTGGTCGATACAGTGTTTCGTCAAAATGCGAAGGATGGAACGCCCTTTGAACAGGGGCAGAGAGATGAGGAGCGTCGTCAGGGCCAACAGCTTCATTTGGCGGAAATCGAACAGGTGGCGGTTTGGGCGCAACATGTGGCCCGCAATGCGGGAGTGCCCATGGAACTTCCACTCCCGCTATGATCTGAACGGCGCGATCACGGAAGCGGGACAAAAAAAGGGCAGCCATGAAAGGCCGCCCTTCTTTTCTAAGCGCTATCCTCAGAACTTGAGGCGAGCGGTCGCTGCGAAGCGACGGCCAACCGCGTCGTAGGTCGACGGGAAGGTGTTGCCGCTGTTGTACGTCGTCGTACCAGCAGCCGAACCGACGACCGGCGGCTTCTTGTCGAAGATATTGAAGGCCGACATCGTCAGGTCGATATTGTCGGTCACCGCAAAGCGCGTGGTCAGATCGAAATAGCTGTAAGCATTGATCTTGTTGAAGTTGTAGCTCTTGCCAACCAGCGGACCCGCACCGGTGACTTCACCGTTGAACAGGTTCCGGTTACCAGCCGTGAAGCCACGCGCCAGATAGTCGGAAGCCTGGCCTTCATATTCGACGCTGTCGATGTAGCGCCACAGGAGCGAGACGTCGATCTTGTCGAACGACAGCGTGGTGCGCTGCGTGAAGGAGAATTCCGGCTGAATGGATGCGCAGTTGATGCTGTAATAGCCCACGCAATCGCGGTTGTAGGAGGTGGCCGCTGCCTGGAAGGTGGACTTGTGGGTCCAGTTCCCGTTGAAGCCCAGCGCCAGCTTGGCGAAGTTCAGATCGGTCTGATAGTTGATCGACAGGTCGATACCATCGGTTGCCAGGCGACCGTTATTGGTCAGCGGCTGCGGCAGGCCGTTGATCGGCACTTCCGGCGTGGACGTGCCGCTCAGACGACCGTTGGCGGGATTGCGACGGATTGAGGTACAGGCTTCATCGGTCGCCGAAGCGGCCGTGATGTTCCCGAAGCAGGCGCCAATGATGTCCGCCGGGGTTGCCGCCGTGATCGCGTTGGAAATCTTGATGTTGTAGTAATCGACCGTGATGGTCAGACCACTCACCAGATTACGCGGCTGCAGGACGATACCCGCCGTGAACGTCTTGGCGGTTTCCGGACGGATGTTCGGGTTGCCGCCACCGGTGGCATTGGCCTGATCCGCACTCGGGTTCTGGATTGAACCGATCGATGCCGCCGGAGCGCCCTGCGCAAGGCAGACCGCCGCCAGATTGGCGTCGAGCGTCGGTGCAGCGCCGGCGCAGGGATCGACCGACAGGTTGGTCAGGCCGGTAGAAACAGGTGCGAACAGCTCACCGATATTCGGTGCGCGGACCGCGCGCTGATAGTTACCCCGGATCTTGACGTCGTCGATCGGGGCCCAGGTGGCGCCGAACTTGTACGTCGTGGCATTGAAGCGCGGGCTGCCGGCGGCATCGACCTTATACTTCGAATAACGCACGCCGCCTTCGACGGTCAGTTCCTGGAAGAAGGGACGATCCGAAACCAGCGGGGCAATGACTTCGCCGAAGAATTCGTAGACGTCATAACCACCGTCCAGCGGCAGAACGGCACCGCCGGCGCCACCCAGTTCACCCGGAACCAGCGACAGATTGTCGGGGATACGCTGCGCGGTATAGTTGCGATATTCCGCACCGGCCGCGAACGAAACCGGGTTGGATGCCATCGGCGAAGTCACACCAAAATCACCGGACACCATGGCATGTGCCTGCGACAGGGCAGTCTTGTTGGTGATCGTGCTCTGACCGTTCAGGAACGCAGCCTGATCGCCCGAGATCGTGCCGAACAGGTTCAACGGTACGCAGCTGTTGGACGTGTCGATGCAGCTCGTGGTGTTGGTTGCGTTCAGCGCCTGCTGGACACGCGAGTTCAGAACATAGCCCGACTGCGTCTGGGTGTTCTGGCTTTCGCCATGCGAACCGTAAACTTCCAGGCTCAGGCTGTCATTGATATGATAGCGCGTGCCGATGTTGATATCGAAAATCTGCGTTTCATAGCTGCTGATGCGCGGACCGATTTCGACGGTACGGCGATACACGGCCGGCATCGGAATTGCGCCGTTGGTGTTGCACGCTTCGCCCAGCGTAATGCCGGCTTCGTTGCACAGGCGATCGCGGATAGCCGTAGGCAGATAGGGGTTGTTGCCCGGAATCGACAGCGGCGTACCGAAAATGCCCGACGGGGCGATGATGGTGTCGACCGTGTTCTTCGAGAACAGCGCGCGCGAGAACACTTCTACCTTGTCCGACACTTCATAGCGGGTCGAACCGAAGATGTTGAAGCGCTTGAACGGCGTTACGAAGATATTGTACGGGTTGAAGTTGAAGCCCTGATAGAAGGGCACCAGCGACGAACCGTCAGGTCCGACCTGGGTATCTTCGGTCGGGAAGGAAATGCCGGTCGGCGTCGAAGTGAAGGACGAGCCCGAACCGCGGCCGGTCGTCGACGAAATGCCGAAGATCGAGATGTCGCGGTCGCCCTGATAGATCGGGTCGACTTCCTGATAGCCGACCGACAGCACGGCATTGCCGCGGCCGTCGTCAAAGTTGGCGCCGACGGTGAAGTCGACGTTGAAGCGATTGCCGTCACCCTGATCGGTGATCTGCTCACCTATGCTCAGGTCCATGCCGGCAAAATCGTTACGAGTGATGAAGTTGACAACGCCCGAAACGGCGTCGGCACCATAGGTGGTCGATGCACCGCCGGTCAACACATCCACGCGCGAGATCAGCGCGGTCGGGATGTTGTTAAGGTCGAATGCGCCATTGAAGTCGGCAGGCGCAACGCGCTTGCCGTCCAGCAGAACGATGTTGCGATTGTAGCCCAGGCCGCGCAAGTCGACGAAGGCGGCGCCGCCATTGCCGTTATTCACGTTCTGACCGAGGCTGGGAACCACACCAGGAATGTCGCGCAGCAGCGTTTCTGCGTTGGTCGTCTGGCGCAGCTGCATTTCGTTTTCGCCAATGGCGGTGACCGGCGACGACGAAACCAGGTTCGGATTCTTGATCAGCGAACCCGTAACGATGATGGTATCGCCTTCGGCGGGCGCGTCAGCAGCCTGCGGTGCTTCCTGCGCGAACGCGGCGGTCGCGATCAACGACGCGCTCAGGATCGCCGGAGCGGCGCTGGCACGCAACAGTGCCCTCTTCGAAAATATTTTCACGGTTCCAGTCCCTTGCTCTGGAGTTTGGCAGATGGCCTGCCACTTCAAGTGGCCCGTATGGAAGGGATAAGGTGCCCGACAGCGATCCCCCCCATATGGATGGCAGGAAACTGCGCGGCGTTCAGGGCTCTGTAAAGCGTGGGAAATCGGGAAACACCGCTTTTGATCGCGGCTGTATCATAAATGCAACAAGATCGGTGTAGGGCTGTTTTACGTTCGTATTGCAATTTAATTTCGTGAAATTGCAAAGTGCTGTAGCAATAATGCATCATTGCATGTGAACGCGGATCGATTGTGATGCGAGGTGAGGGCCTGCACCCCCATTTCGGGATATTGACCGATTTGCCAGCCGGTGCATGCTAGGGCGAGACAGGTGACGGCATGGGCAGGAAGGGACGATCATGAACGGCAAATGGGGTTGCGTTGGGGGTGTCGCTCTCTCTCTTCTGGCCGTTCAGGCACAGGCCGCGCCCAAGGCGCAGCAGCCCCGTCCGGAAATCTTCACCGACCTGCTCCAGTGTCGTGCCATCGCAGACAATGCGGCGCGCCTCGCCTGTTTCGACCGGCAGGTGGCCGCCATGGATGCGGCATCCCAGCGCGACGAAGTGGTCGTCCTCGACAAGGGGGAACTCAACAAGACGCGCAAGACCTTGTTCGGCTTCTCTTTTCCCAAGCTCCCCTTCCTGGGCGGGGGGGATGATGATGCGGACAAGCCCGAGACGGAGGGCTTGACCCAGATTCAGGCTGTCATCGCATCGGTCCGCAGCTTGGGTTATGGCAAATGGCAGATCGGTCTGGAGGACGGCGCCCAGTGGATGACGACCGAGGCTGTGGCCGGCCGTGATCCCAAAGTCGGTCAGGCAATCGAACTCAAGCGCGCAGCGATGGGCAGCTTCTTTGGTAAAGTCGACGGCGGCCGTGCTGTCCGGATGAAGCGCATCAGCTAGGACCGATCGACATTCAGCCCTGACGGCCTGCAAATGGCGGTTTTTCGCGCTTCCGGTGCTCACGTACTTTTAGTACGCTGCACTCCGGGTCGCGAAAAACCACCATTTTCGGCGCGTCATCTTCTAAATGTCGATCGGTCCTAGATTTTACAGCCCCGTAGGCATCGGTCCCGCGATCAGCAGCGGGTCGATCCGCGCGTCATTCCATTTCATGCCCCAGTGCAGATGCGGCCCGGTGGCGCGCCCGGTCGCGCCGACCGCGCCGATGCGTTGCCCCTGCGCCACATGGTCGCCGACCTTCACGTCGATCCGCGACAGGTGCAGGAAAGCGCTGTTGAGGCCATGGCCATGGTCGATCATCAGCAAATGCCCCTCCAGCGTGAAGGGCTTGTCGCTCGCGGCCAGGATCACCACGCCATCGGCGGGCGCCACCACCGGTTCGCCCGTCGCGGCGGCAACGTCGACGCCGCCATGATAGGCGCCCGGCGTCCCCTGATAGATGCGCTGCGCCCCGAACAGCCCGGAAATCCGGCCGAGGCGCGGCCAGACGAAGCGCTGCCGCCACCCCTGCGCGTCCGTCACCGTCGTGCGGGCAGCGGCGATCGCCTCTAACTCCGGCTTACGTAGCGCCAGAAAGGCTTCCGTGCTTTTCGTCGGCCGCATCGGCGCATTGATCCGCTCGATCCGCCAGTCGCGCGGCGCGACGGACAGCATCTGGTCCAATGTCCGCCCATCGGATGTCCGCGCGCTCAGCCGGGCAGCCGACGGAGCATCGCGGTCGAAGGCGATCAGGAAGCGGCCGTCTGCATCCACCGCGACCGGCTTGTCGTCCAGCAACAGCATTACCGTGCCGGCCGGGACTGTGCCGATCAGCGCCCCGCCCTGAATCGCCTGACCCGACAGATGAAAGTCGGCGGGGTCGGGCAGCTTGGCCGGCTGGGCGGTCGCCGTCCCCGCGATCAGGAGCAGCAGCGCGCACGCAATCGCCCTCATCCTGCGCTGGCCGCCTTCATCTCCGCCTGCACCGATGCTTCGGCGCTGGCATAGGGTTCCTGCCGGGCGATGCTCCAGTAGCGCAGATCCTCCAGCGCGATCCGTCGTCCCGTCACCGCGCACAGCACATGGTCGCCGGCCTGCAACACGCGGAAGCTGTAGGGCAGATAATGGAGCCGGGCGATCCGGTCGCGATGGGACATCAACATGGCAGGCCTCAAATCATGCGCAGCTCAGGAAAACAGATCCTGCTGCTGCTTTTCGCCGTCGTCGCGCGCCTTTCGCGCGGGACGGGCAGGGGAAGATATAACGCCTGGCGCACTCTTCTCAAGCATGGCTGCATCCCCGACCGCCGCATCCACGGTGCCATCCTTGAAGTGCAGCGTCACCTGTCCGGCTGCCTGCGCCGCCGCCACCGACTGCACCAACTGCCCCTGCGCCATCACCCGCGCATAGCCCCGCTGCAAGGGCAGGTCGGGATTGAGCGAGGTGAAATGGCGCGATACCCGGTCGAAAGCGGTCGCCCGCTCGGACAAGGCGCGCGTCAGATAAGCGGGCCGCATCTGCAATCGGTCGAGCCGCTCACCCGCACGCGACACATATTGCTGCAACAGCGCCGGCCGCAGCGCGCCGCCCGCTTGCCCCAGATGCGCCCGCGCATCCGCCAGCCGGTGCCGCAATCCGCTCACCAGCCCGTCGGACAATTGATCCAGCCGCTGCCGCTGCGGCGCCAGCAACATGTCAGGCGTCGGCATCAACCGCGCCTGCATATCCAGACGTTCCCGCGCCTGCGCCGCTCCGCGCCGCACCGCCCGCCCGGCGCGCAGGCCCATTTCGCTCAATCCCGCCAGCAATTCCGCCCGGACCGGCACCGCCATTTCCGCCGCAGCGGTCGGCGTGGGCGCCCGCCGGTCTGCGGCATAGTCGCACAGGGTCGTGTCCGTCTCATGCCCCACGGCGCTGATGATCGGGATGGTGCAATCCGCCACCGCCCGCACCACGATTTCCTCGTTGAAGCTCCACAGATCCTCGATCGAGCCGCCGCCGCGCGCCACGATCACCAGATCCGGCCGGGGCAGCGGCCCGCTGCCATCCATCGCGCTGAACCCCCGCACTGCGCGCGCCACCTGCTCGGCCGCGCCCTGTCCCTGCACCAGCACCGGCCACAACAGCACATTGGTCGGGCATCGATCGGCCAGCCGATGGAGAATATCGCGGATCACCGCCCCGGTCGGCGACGTCACGACGCCGATCGTGCGCGGCAGGAAGGGCAGGGGCTTCTTGCGCTCCGCCGCAAACAGTCCTTCGCCCGCCAGCTTCGCCTTCAGCTTTTCCAGCAGCGCCATCAGCGCGCCTTCGCCGGCCAGTTCCATCCGGTCGATCACGATCTGATATTTGGACCGCCCCGGATAGGTGGTCAGCTTGCCGGTGGCGATCACCTCCACCCCGTCCTGCGGGCTGAAGGCCAGCCGCTGCGCGCCGCCCTTCCACATCACCCCGTCCAGCACGGCATTCTCGTCCTTCAGCGCCAGATAAAGATGCCCTGACGCCGCCCGCTTGAACCCGGAAATCTCGCCGCGCAGCCGCACATGGCCGAACCGGTCCTCGACCGTGCGCTTCAGCAATCCCGACAATTCGCTGACTGAAAGCGGCGGCGCGTTGTCCCCCGCCCTTTCCTCGGCTAACAGGCGGCCCGAACTGTCATAGGCATCATATTCCGGGGACATGGGCGAGATGAACATCCTTCTGCTTGGCGGCGGCGGCCGCGAACATGCGCTGGCGTGGAAGCTGGCGCAATCGCCCCGGCTGACGACGCTCTATGCCGCGCCGGGCAATCCGGGCATAGCCCAGCATGCGCAATTGGTCGACCTCGACGCGACCGATCATCGCGCCGTGCTGGATTTCTGCACCCGCCATTCGATCGGCCTGGTGGTGATCGGGCCGGAAGCGCCGCTGGTCGATGGTCTGGCCGACAATCTGCGCACCATGGGCGTGCCGGTGTTCGGCCCCAACAAGAAGCCTGCCCAGCTTGAAGGGTCGAAGGGCTTCACCAAGGATCTGTGCCGGCGCGCCAATATCCCGACCGCCGCTTATGACCGCGTCACCAGCAAGGATGGCGCGATCGCCGCGCTTGACGATTTCGCGCTGCCGGTGGTGATCAAGGCGGATGGCCTCGCCGCAGGCAAGGGCGTGATCATCGCCGAAACCCGCGATGAAGCACTCGCCGCGCTCGACACCATGTTCTCCGGCGCGTTCGGCGCTGCCGGGGAGGAAGTCGTCCTCGAAGAATTCATGACCGGCGAGGAAGCCAGCTTCTTCGCGCTCACCGACGGCAGCGCCATCCTGCCCTTCGGCTCCGCGCAGGATCATAAGCGCGTCGGCGATGGCGATGTCGGTCCCAATACCGGCGGCATGGGCGCCTACAGCCCCGCCCGCGTCCTGACCCCGGCCCTCGAAGCCGAGGTGCTGGAAAAGATCATCCAGCCGACCGTCGATACGCTCGCGGCCGAGGGGATTCCCTATTCGGGCGTCCTCTATGCCGGCCTGATGCTGACCGCCGAAGGCCCCAAGCTGATCGAATATAATGCCCGTTTCGGCGACCCGGAATGTCAGGTGCTGATGACCCGTTTCGACGGCGATCTGGTCGACCTGCTGCTCGCCGTGGCGCAGGGTCGGCTGGCCGAGCAGGGGCCGGTTCAACTGGCCGATCGCACCGCGCTCACCATCGTCATGGCGGCAAAGGGTTATCCTGACACGCCGCAAAAGGGCGGCGCGATTGCCGGCATCGATGCGGCGGAGCAGGGCGGGGCAAAGGTCTTCCACGCCGGCACCGCGGACAAGGATGGCGCACTGGTCGCCAATGGCGGGCGCGTCCTCAACGTCACCGCCACCGCTGACACGGTCGGCGCGGCGCAGGCCGCCGCCTATGCCGCCGTCGATGCGATCGATTTCCCCACCGGCTTCTGCCGTCGCGATATCGGCTGGCGGGAAGTCGCACGCGAAAAGGCGTGACGCCCTTGCCCCGCACGCGCAAGCGTCCTTAAATAAGCCGACACGCACGATCAGAGAGGTGATGCGCGATGCAGGAATTCTTCATGGACTATGGGCTGTGGCTGCTGGTGGCCCTGCTCGTGATCATCGTCTTGATCTTCCTGCTTTCGGGCAAGCGCAAGGCTGATCTGCCAGCCGAACCCGCCGCGCCACCCGCTCCGGTCGAAACGGCACCCGCGCCGCTGCTGGCCGAACCGGTGGTCGCGGCGCCCGTGCCGGTTGTGCCAGTTTCCATCGAACCCGTTGCAGTCGAACCCGTTCCTGCTGAGCCGGAACCTGTCACGGTTGCACCCGTGGCCGTTGAACCGGTCGCCGTCGAGCCTGCCCCGGTCGAACCCGCAGGGCCGGAAGCGCCCGTTGTCGAACCGGTCGCCGAACCGGTGCCCGTCTCTCCGGCCGTCACGACCCCGGCCGATGAAGGCGACGACCTGCTCCGGCTCAAGGGCGTCGGTCCCAAGCTCAAGACGCTGCTGACCGACCTCGGCGTCACCAGCTTCGCCCAGATCGCCGCCTGGACCGATACGGACATCGCCACGATCGACGCGAAACTCGGCAATTTCAAAGGCCGCCCAGTCCGCGACCAGTGGATCGATCAGGCCAAATATCTCGCCGCCGGGGACATTGCCGGTTTCGAGGCTAAGTACGGCAAGCTCTAAACCGGCTGGGGCAGCGCGTCTTCCGGCGCCGCTTGCGACCGCCGGGATGGCGGTGCGCTGCCCAGCCATCGGCGCAGCGGCGTGCTGGCAGAGGTCACACGGCTGATCCCGGCCAGTAGCAGAACCGATAGCGCCAGCATCATCGGGCCGCCCACGCCGCTCATCAGCACCACACCCATGACCATCGGGTGCCACAGATAGAAGAACAGGCTGTCCCGGCCGATCCGGTTGAGCGGTGCGAAGGACAGGCGCACCGTCGACAGCAGCGGCAACAGCGCGATCAGGCTCAGATTCATCATCAGCCGCGCGGGGACATAGGCCAGTGCATGGCCGCTCCCCTGCAACCCCGACCACCAGGTCAGGCCCAGCGTCAGTACCAGCAGCACGATTCCCAGATAGCGGGTCGCCAGACCCCGTTCCGCCATCAGCATGCCGAAGAAGAAATAGACCGGATAGCGGATATAGCGGCTGTCGGGGGACAACAGGCTCGTCCCGATCGGGGCATGGTCCAGCCCGAACGCATACATGGTCGCCACGCTGATCGGCGCGCCGATCGCCAGCAGCATCAGCGGAGACAATCGCACCAGTCGCGTCGTCACGATCAGGAAGAAGAGGACCGGCACATACCAAAGGTGGAAGGGCGGACGCAGCAACAGGTCCAGCGGCGTCTGCCAGGACAGCGGCGCGCCGGTCGCCAGCACATAGGCGATCAGCGCCACCACCCAGGGCAGCAGCATCCTTTCCCCATAGCGTTTGAAAAGATCGGCGGACGGTGCGGCTCGCGTGCGCGCGACATTGAGCAGATAGCCCGAAATGCCGATCATCAACGGCATGCGGAACCCGGCGCCGATCCACAGCGCCAGATGCTGCTGATGCGCCAGCTCCATGGCATGTCCAGCCATGACGAGCAGCATCAGCATGCCTTTCAGCAGGTCGATCGACGGATTTTTGCCCACATACCCCCCGGTCCCATAACGTGCTTGCCGCATATGAACTTTAGGGCGGTTTAACGAATTTGGTGAATGAATAGGCTAGTGCTTGGCTAAGACCGCCTTGCGATGGGGTACGGACAGCCGGACGAGGGTTAACAGGGGATCGTCATATTGCGCACTTTCAGTTTATCGCCTCTCAGCAGAATCGTCATGCTCCTGCTGGTCGTGGCGCTCATCTTCACCGGACGCGCCCTCTATAATCGCTACAGGACGGTACATGCGCCCCTGCCGGACGATCGGGTGGGGCAACAGGATTGCGCGCTCTGGTTCGTGGGCAGTTCGTCCATCCATCGCTGGACCAGCCTGCAACAGGATATGGCCCCTTGGGCAACGCATAATCGCGGCATCAACAGCGCGACCCTGTCGGACATCCTGCCCCGTTTCGCCACGATCGACACCAGCGAAGAGGGGCGGCCCCGCGCGCTCATCGTCTATGTGGGGGAAAATGACATCGCCAGCGGCGTGCCCGTTCGCAAGGTGATGCGCCAGATTGCGACGCTGTTCGACCTGCGCGACCGGTTGCTGCCCGGCGTTCCCGTGCTGCTGCTGTCGGCCAAGCCCAGTCCGGGGCGCCTGAAATTTCTGGGCGAACAGCGCCTGTTGAACGCGGCGGTTCAGAACTTCCTGCCGCATATGCGCAGCGCCTATTATGGCGATATCACCACGCCGCTCTTCGTTGATGGCAAGCTGGGCGACAATTACCAGCCCGACGGTGTTCATATGAATGCGCAGGGCTATCGCATCTGGGCCCAGGTCGTTCGCCAGAGGCTGGACGCGATCCTGCCGCAGCCGCTGATCCAGCGCTGCGGTCAGGCGGGTTAACGGATCGCCTCGACCACCGCACGCGGCACTTGCAGCAGCGATCCATGGCGCGCGCCCATGGGCATTGTCAGCCGGGCGCTGACATCCTCCCAATGCACCATATCGCGCGTCATCGCCGCGCCCCAACGCCCTTCCTTATACACGTCATAATAACAAACCAGCGCGTCGCCGATCCGCGTCGTCATCGGTCCTTCGACCCAGCCGGGCGAAAAGGGTGGGGACAGCGGACCGAACGGGCCGGTGGGGCTTTGCGCCCGCGCGACCTGCAAATATTTGCGTGGCGGGGCGACCGTCTCATCCTTGACGATCAGATACAGGCCGCCATCGGGACCATGAGCAAAGGTGCCGTCGATCACGCTGAAACCGGGATCGTAAAGTGGCTCGGCCGGCGACAATGTCTGAAAATCCGCAGTGCTGCTGTGCCAGAGGCGATGATTATAGGCGGATTCGGACGTGCCAGCCGTCTCGGCAAAGCGCGCTGTAACGGTGCTCGACCAGAAAATCTCATACCGCCCCGTGCGAGAATCGAAAATCGCTTCGGGCGCCCAGCAATTGCGCGTGCCCGCTACATCGGCCATCACGGCTATCGCTTTCTGTCCGGTCCAGTGGATCAGGTCGCTGCTCGTCGCATGGCCGATGGTCACGCCTTCCCAGGCCGTGGTCCATAGCAGATGCCAGCGCCGCCCGTCATGGAACAGGAAGGGATCGCGCAGCAGCTTCTTCTCGCCCACCTCCGGCACCAGCAGGCTGCGTCCGCCAGCCATCGCACGAAAGGCAAAGCCGTCCTCGCTCACCGCCAGTTTCAGCCCGTCCGCCTCGCCCTTGCCGGTGGTGAAATAGGCGAAGACCAGCAGATCGTCGGCCCGTGCCTGCTGCGTAGTGGCGCAACCGGCCAGCGCCAGCGCGCCCAGACCCAATGTGAAATCCCGCCGCCGCATTGCCTTCTGCCTCACCGATAGTCCTTCGCCATCTGGCGATAGAGGTCGATCAGCGGATTGGCGACATAATCCCCGCCATGGCCCATCGGCCCCTCCGCTTCGGGTTCGGGTGCCGCCGGCTGGCCCGCCAGCCCGCCGGGCGCCTCCGCGCTGTTCAGGCCTTGCGAAAGCAGGTCAGGTTTCGCGCCCTCACCGGCATTATGGCCATTCTGGTCGAATATCGCCTCCTGATGCCGCGTCGGCTCCCAGATGAAGGCGCCCCAGCCATGTTTGCCGGGCAGGGCATGGACCAGATCATTCACATAGCGTTTGCGGCTCGAATATTCCGCCACCAGCAGCCCCTTGTCGGGATAGCGCTTAACGAACTCGGCAAAGGTGGTCGCCCAGTCGCCCTGCGCGCGCTGTTGATAGCAGGAAAAGCCGATCACATCGAAATCGACCTTGCGGGCGATCAGCGCGTCGGTCCACTCCCGCACAATCGGCCAGTGCCGACCCAGATGATTGTGCAACTGGATGGCGATGCCGGGTTCCGCCTTGCGCGCGCCCGCGATCCCGGCCCGCAACAATTGGGCAAAGGCATCGAAGCCGCCGACGTCCCCCACCTTGGCATGATTGGCGTCGGTGACGGGATTGCCCGTCGGCGTCGACAGTTTCACCCGGCCATGGGGCCATAATATGCCGAACGTCGTCTCATTGCCGATCACCGCCATATCCACCGGCGCGCCGCCCGCCCGCATCGCGACCAGCGTGTCATGCGTATGCGCTTCGACGGCTCTCGCCAGTTGCGGCAGGTCATAGCCGGTCCATGCCGCCGGCACGCCCTGATGCTCCGGATCGGCCCAGATATCGCTATAATGGAAGCTCAGCACCAGATAGAGGCCGGCATCGCGGATGCGCTTGCCCAGCGCCACTGTCTGCGCCAGCCCAGCCCAGGCCTTGTCAGGCTCGCGCTTGGAATAGCCCTTCGCCGGATCGACGAAGATGCGCAACCGGATCGCATTGAACCCGGCGTCGCGCAGGATCAGGATCGGGTCTTTCTGCACGCCGTCCACGAAATAGCGGGCGCCCGCCGCCTCATCCTCGGGAATCCAGCTGATATCCGCGCCGATCAGATAGGGGCCGGGCCGCGCGCCCTTATGAGTTGCCGCCCCGGCCGGCAGCGCCAGCCCAAGGGCCGCCAGCCCGGTCGATCGAAGCAAGGTGCGTCTGTCAGGCATGGAACCTCTCCTGTTGGTCTGTTGCGGGAGGCTATGTCCTCCTCTTGGCAATCGGTGCTCCTGCGAAAGCAGGAGCCCAGTGTATTCACCTCACCGCGCGAGCCACCCGCCATCGACGGCCAGGACATGGCCATGGATATAGTTGGCGGCGCTGGAAGACAGGAAC
>NZ_FOGE01000033.1 GCF_900111125.1 Sphingobium sp. YR768 | reverse complement strand
GCGCCCATTGGGCGTCCGTCAGTACAAAACGATCCATACAAAGCCTGAATCACATCTGACGATAAATGGAAATCCTAAATCCCCACAAGCCTTAGGTTGCGTTGACAAAGTGGATTCCCAATCGGCCTGATTTCTGATTCAGCGCTTCTCTTTGTGGGGAGTGGCAATGGCTCGGGGCGATCTTACGGACGCGGAATGGGATGTGATTGCGGGGCTTCTGCCATCGGAGCGAGGTCGTAAATCGCGGCCTGCTCATGACAACCGGCGTTTCCTCAATGGCATGCTGCACGTGTTGCGGGTCGGCTGCTCGTGGCGGGACATGCACGAGCGGTACGGTTTGTGGAACTCGATCTATGTGCGGTTTCGGCGCTGGGCCGAACAGGGCGTATGGGATGCGATCCTGGCGACGTTGGTCGAACTCGGAATAACGGACGACTGGCAGCACATGATCGACAGTACCACCGTTCGCGGCCATGTTTCGGCAGTTGGCGGAAAAGGGGGGCTCGTGCGCAGGCTTTTGGTCGATCACGCGGCGGCTTTACGTGCAAAGTCCACGCCCGCTGCGACAATCAGGGACGCCCTCTCGGGTTCATCCTGACTGCCGGGGAAGCATCCGACTATGGCGCTGTCGATGCCTTGATGGCGATCCCCGTCACCAAGCCCAAGGCTCTGCTCGCCGACAAGGGGTATGATGGTGATGCCGTTCGCGAAAACCTGCTGATGCAGGGCATCCTACCGATCATCCCGCCCAAGTCCAACCGCCGCGAGCCCATCCCCTGCGACTTTCGGCGTTACCGGGATCGCAACCGCATCGAGCGCATGTTCGGTCACCTCAAGCAGTTCCGCCGTGTCGCCACCCGCTACGACAAAACTGCTCTGTCCTTCGCAAGCTTCCTAAATCTCGCCGCTATCCGAAAATGGCTGCCATACTTTGTCAACGCGACCTAGGGTTGGAAGGTCCGTCATCCTGAAGCCGACCCTTTCAAGACATCAGGCAGCCAATTTTCGATCACCATGTGCAGACGGGCAGCTTTTGCATTCTTAATTATTAAGGCTATTTGTCGATCCGAAGACCGAACGTCTATTGCTCCCTCAACAGGTCGGCATGGCTCGGCGGTCGCATAACGCCTGTCTACCGGTCCAGTCGGGGGCGGTCCGCGGCCGGAGATGAGGCATTCGCACATCTGACAGTTCGGAGGTTGCCCTTTAATACATATGTTATGAACATTCGTCAGGCACCGGGTTTATTGGCACATATTATATCGATAATTCAATGATATACATAGGCAGTCGTCGTTCGACCAAGTCCCAAGGCTTAGGTCTGATGGCGTCATTGCCAATCCGCGGAGCCATCAGTTGGCACCAAACGGCTAGTGTTCGGATTGTATCCCTGATATACACTTGTTCATGAGCTGACACTGTATCACGGGCAGCTAACAAGGAGGGGATTGGTCGTGAGCGAGGCTTGCAAGACTATTGTGCCGACGCACCCCGTCGCAGGCCAGCTGCGATGACCGCGATCGAACATTTTTCGACCCGGCTGGTGCCAGCGCCATCCCGCCATATCGTCTGGCAAAAGATCGTGGCGGCCGCCTTCCCGGGCATGACCACCCATGCGCCGGAAGGTATTCGCGCTGAGCTGGCGCACTGGTCGCTAGGTCCGATCGGTCTCGCGCGGGCCTTAAGCGATCGGGCGCAAGTCAGTCGAATGGGGACCGAAGATGCCAGACCGCATCTGTTACTGCATCTGCTTCGCCGCGGCACGATGGTCATGCGGTATGACGACCAACATGTTCAAGCGGGGCCGGGCGACATCGTCATCGCCGATGATCGGCGCGCGTACGCATTCGATATATCGCGCAGCAATGACTGCATGATTTTGCAGCTTCCCCTGTCTCTGCTGGGAGAAGGATCGCCCTCGCGGGACTGGCATGGCCAATGGCTGCCGTCGCACGATCCGCAAGTCGGCCTGCTTTTCCACCTTCTCCAAGGCATTTGGATGCAGCGCGATCGGTTCGACGAACTGGATGCGGACACTAGCGCGCTGCTTATTGATGCCGCGCGCATGGCTTGTCGCCGGGCGATGCGTCCGGACGTACCCGCCCTGCATCTTTCCTCCCCGGTCGATTTCGCGCTGGCCCATCTGGATCATCCCGACCTTAATACCGGCCTGATCAGCGTCGCGCTCAATCTGTCCGAGCGCGCGGTTCAGAAAAGCTTTTTCCGCCATGTCGGCCAGACGCCCACCGCCTTCATCATGACCAAGCGGCTGGAGCGCGCGTCCGCCATGCTGGCGGCCGGTGATGGTCGCACCATTACCGACATCGCGTTCGAGGTCGGTTACAATGACTCCGCCTTCTTCACCCGCTGCTTCCGCCGCTGCTACGGCGCGTCGCCCAGCCAATGGCGCCATCGTTCGCTCCTGTCCTGATGGCAGGTTCGCCAGCGTCCAAGACTGGTGCCTCGGTTCATCCTATATCTGTCGATAAATCCGCCGGCACAGGCGGACGAACTGGAGGAGAGGGTTATGAAGATATCGATGATCGCCTATCTGGCGGCGTCCGGCGCCATGGTGGCAACGACCGCGCACGCGCAAGAAGCGCCACCGCCCGAAAGCGGAGGGATCGCAGAGATCGTCGTGACGGCGCAGAAGCGCGCGGAAAATGTGCAGGATGTGCCGATCGCCATTTCCGCCTTTACGTCGGAAGCGCTGCAGGAGCGGGCCGTGGGTAGCGTGTCCCAGCTTTCCGCGATCGCCCCCAACGTCAATCTGGATGCTGGCACGCCCTTTTCCGGATCGACCGCCGTACTCGCCGCCTATATTCGCGGCATCGGATCGGATGATTTCGCCTTCAATATCGATCCGGGCGTCGGCATCTATCTGGATGGCGTTTATCTCGCCCGCACCGTGGGCGCAAACCAGGATCTGCTCGACGTCGCGCGGGTCGAGATATTGAAGGGGCCGCAGGGTACATTGTTCGGTCGCAACACGATCGGCGGCGCCATCTCCATCGTTACCGCCGATCCGGGCAATACATTCACCGCCAAGGGTGACGTGACGCTGGGCAGCTACAAGCTGTTCCAGGCGCGTGGTTCCGTGACGGTGCCGATCACCGATGACCTCAGTTCCGCCTTTACCTTCGGCATCAAATCGCGCGACGGCTTCCTCAAGCGCCTGCCATATCCCGACCAACGCGCCAATAATGCGCCGCCCTTCTCCGCTTTTTCCGCTGCTGGCTACGACAGCGCCAGCAAGGAAGGCGAAAATGACAATTGGAACCTGCGCGGCAAGCTGCGTTGGGACGATGGCGGCGCTCTGCGAGCGACTTTTTCGGGCGATTACAGCAAAGACAAGGGCACGTCGGCCAACAAGCTGATCGGCACGGCAGAGTTAGTCCCGGGCAATTTCGCGGGCACGACCAACCTGCCCGGCACAGCGTTCGACCCGACCGGCACCACCGGCTTCCTATTCGCGGGCCTCTATAATTTCTGTATTGGCAGCACCGGGGCACAGATTGCCGCGCGCAATGCGCAGGCGTTGTGCGGCATAACGGGCACCCAGTTCAACCCGCAATTTCAGTTGCCCAGCGTCGCCAGCGCTAATGTGGATGGCAATCCGGCCAATGATCGGCTGCCATGGGACGGTCGCTATCTGATCGCCGACAAGGACCGCAGCTATGCCAGCGGCAACAGTTATTCCAATCTGGAAAGCTGGGGGCTGAGCGGCATCGTCGATTTCGATCTGGCGGACAATGTGGCGCTGAAATCCATCTCTGCCTATCGCGAATTGCACTGGAACGCCGGGCTGGATGCCGACGGATCGCCGCTCAATTTCCTGCAACTCAGCTTCACGATGAACCAGTGGCAGTTCAGCCAGGAATTCCAACTGCTCGGCAATGCTTTCGAGGAAAAGCTGCGCTATGTGCTGGGTGCTTATTATTTCAAGGAAGCGGGCGACTTGCATGACTATGTGACCTTTGGCGAAGGTCTGGTGCAAGTCGATGGTCCCAACCAGCTCGGTACCAAAAATTATGCCTTTTTCGGCCAAGTCGATTATCGGCCGATCGACCTGATCGGCATCACCATCGGCGGACGTTACACCAATGAACGCAAGCGGTTCGAGGGCGGTCAGCAGGAGCTGAACGGGTTCAACTACAAACTGTTCGGCTGCGCGGATGCCAATGGCAACATCTTCCCCGGCGGGGTATTCCCGCTGGCTCCTATCCCCTGCCAGGTAGGGCTGAGCTATCCTGACCCCAGCAACCCGGTTCGGGTCTACACGCCGGGCGTCAACCGCAAGAAGTTCAGCGACTTCTCGCCCAAGGTCGGCGTACAGATACACCCGTCCGACGATGTCATGCTCTACGGCAGTTGGTCGAAAGGCTACAAGACCGGCGGCTGGACCACGCGCCTCACCAACCCGCAGGGCAATGTTGCGCCGGACTTTAACGAGGAAAGGGCAACCACTTGGGAAGCGGGCATCAAATCGACCCTGCTCGACCGCCATCTGCAACTCAACGCCGCGGTATTTTCTACCAAATATCGCGATATTCAGCTCAATATACAGGTTGGTACGTCGCCCACCATCGCCAATGCGGGCGATGCGCGCATTCGTGGTTTCGAGTTAGAAATGGTCGCGGCGCCTATCGATGGCCTGACCATCAACGGAGCAGTCGGCTATATCGACGCGCAATATACGTCGGTGTCGGCGGGTGCTGCGGCAGTCGGCGGCGTTAACGCGTTCCAGGCAGGGACGCTGGTCGGCGAAACACTGCCCAAGACGCCCAAATGGAAAGTCAATCTCAGCCCGCGTTATGAGGCGAAGCTGGGCAATGGCGGATCGGTCGTGATGCTGGCCGACTGGACCTACACATCCAGCGCGTGGAACGACACGCAGCGCACTCTGCTACTCAAGCGCGTATCGACCGATATCGTCAACGCCAGCATCAGCTATCGTGAACCGGACGGGCATTGGAACCTGACCGCGGGCGGCACCAACCTGACCGATAAGCGCTTCCTGACATCGGGCGGGGCGAATATCGCGGCCGGCGCGATCTTCGGCACCTACAACCGGCCGCGCGAATGGTATTTGCGCTTCGGCTTCGATTTCTGAAGATGGCGCGGATCGCAATCGACGCGGCTGTGGTGGAGCGGCCGGGCGCGCCCTTCCGGATCGAGCGGCTGGAAATCGATCCGCCCGGTCCGGGACAGGTACTGGTGCGCATCCGCGCGTGCGGCATCTGCCACACCGACATGATCATGCGTGACGGCGATCTACCGGTTCCCTTCCCGGCGGTGCTGGGCCATGAAGGGGCTGGCGTCATTGCAGCGGTAGGCCAGGATGTCGACCATGTGATGCCGGGTGACAGCGTGCTCCTCAGTTTCCACAGCTGCGGCGCCTGTCCGGCCTGCCATGCGCATCAGCCGGGCTATTGCGTGGATTTCGTGCCGCGCAACTTCCTGGGCGTCCTTCAGCCGGGGGAAGGTGGCCTCTGGCGCGGCGACCAGCCGGTCGGCAGCAATATCTTCGGCCAGTCGGCGTTCGCTACCTATGCGCTGGCGCATCGCGACAATGTCGTGAAGGTCGATGCCGACCTGCCGCTGGCGCTGCTGGCGCCGCTGGGCTGCGGCATACAGACAGGCGCTGGCACGGTGCTGGAAACGCTTAAGGTCGCGCCGGGCGAGAGTGTCGCGATTCTAGGCGCGGGGGCGGTCGGCCTGTCGGCGGTGATGGCGGCGGTCATCGCGGGGGCGGGGCGGATCGCGATCCTTGATCGCCATGCGCATCGGCTCGATCTTGCACGGCAGTTAGGGGCTACTGAGACGGCCAGTGAGATAGCCGATTTAGTTGGACTGTTTGACTATGTCCTCGATACGACAGGCGTCCTGGCGTTGCTGGAACCTGCGGTGGCCCTGCTGACGCAACGAGGAACGCTAGCACTAATCGCTGCCTATCCGCCTGGCGCCGCCGGGCTTGATGCCTCGGCGATCATGAGCATGGGACGACGGATCGTGGGCATCGTTGAAGGGGGCGTCAATCCGCGACAATTTATACCGCGGCTGATCACTTATTATCGGGACGGACGATTGCCTATCGAAAAAATCATAAAGGCCTATAATTTCGTTGATATTGAGCAGGCATTTGCCGCTTCACAGAACGGTTCAGTAATTAAGGCGGTGATAGCTATTTATTAGTTAATTACGATATTTCCGTAAAATTTATTATTTCGATTTCACCAGATTAATGTGCATTGAGACAATAATGAATTTATATCCGAGCATTAATAAATCTTATCAGACGTCGAAGAGCTTCAAATACTCTCCCAGCTTAACAAGGTGGCTGGCCACGACCCAAATCAGACCTTCAGCCTCGATTTTTCGATCCCTAGGTGCGGCCCGTCCGCTCTCTCGTTCTGGATGCCTAAGTCTTGGCGTTAGGCGAAAGTCCGGATTGAAACCCGATCGCGGTAATAGCCGACGCTCACGCGGCGTCGGCTGCTGACCAGATGGCAACGTCCAGAGGGCTATGGCTCTACGGGTAGAGGATGTGCCACTTGGCACAGCATCAGCGTGAGGATGGAGCAGAGACTATTTTTTGGGAGGTGGCGGAGGGGGTGGAGGCGGCGGCGGTGCAGCCGGTGCGCGTGGAGCTGGGACAACGCCCGTCTGCGGCTGAGACACCCCGCCCGGCGGCAGTGGCGCGCGTGGGGGAGGTGCTATCCCCCGAGACCCGCCTGATCGAGACGGTGGTGGGGCGGGTGGAGGACTTGGCTTCTCGCTCATTGATATGGACCACGTTCGCTGTGACAAATGAGAACAAACATAGAAGGGCGCCGGGGAATGACCATAGCGCGAACCCGTTGAGGCGGTCGGACCAGACCATTGCGGGAGGGTTTTCGTCATAGAGGGCAGCCCGCCGCGCATCAATGGCTCTACGCGCACTCGCAAAGCTCACGGTGAGAGCCAGAAGCCCCAAGACATTGATCGCCCATCCGGCGATCAAGGCGGATGGCCATACTGCCTTGGCAAGAGGGACCGCGCTCCCTACAAATGACACTGAAGCGGCAAATAGCGCAGTGTGTGCAAGTGCAACAAAACTGTCCCGTGCAGACTCATTTTGAGCATGGGCAGTATCCAGAGCACTTCCCAATGCGCGGCTTCGTGTCCTGCGGAGAATGCCACCATCCTATGACATCAAACTTTTCGACGGGCCGCCACGGCACGAAATTCCCTTATTATGTGTGCCGTCACCGGGGCTGCGAGAAGTTCGGCAAATCGGTGGCGCGGGCGAAAGTGGAAGGCGCATTCGAGGAACTGCTCCGCCAGCTTGTGCCAAGCCCTGAGCTGTTCGCCTTGATCTCGAAGCTCTTCCGCAAACGCTGGAATGAGGCAGAGGCAAAGGTCAAAGAAACTCGCACGTCCATGAAACTGGAAGTCGCCTCGCTTGAAAAGAAGATTGCTCAGTTTCTTGATCGCATCGTCGAGTCAGGCAGCGCAACCGTCATAGGTGCATATGAGCGCAAGGTTGAAGAGCTGGAGCGCAGCAAGCTCGTTATGCTCCAAAAAAACCGCGCGATGCGGCACGTCTGCAAAAGGCTATGACGAAACTTTTCGAACCGCTTTTGAGTTTCTCGCAAACCCTTGGAAACTATGGGAAAATGGGAACTTTGAAGACAAGCGCATAGTGCAGAAACTGGTGCTGGCCTCTCATCTGGAATATGACTGGAATGAGGGCGTTCGAACCCCTGAATTATCTTTACCATTCATGGTGTTAGGGCGGCTCAGTGACCGAGAAACGGTAATGGCGGAGCGGCAGGGATTCGAACCCTGGATACGCTTTTGGCGTATACTCACTTTCCAGGCGAGCGCCTTCGACCACTCGGCCACCGCTCCGCATGCTCTGGAGGCGGCTCCCTATCGTGGCGCGTCGCGCTAGGCAAGGGGCATTGGTGCAAGGCTTTACATTATGTTGCGCGCGCTGTTTGATCGCGCCATGAGCCATCGCCTTCATGCCGCCGCCCTGCTTGCATCGCTGACCGCAGCCCCCGTGCTTGCCGCCGATGCGCCCTCCACCACGCCGTCCGCCGTCGTTGCGCAGGCGCCGGCCAGCGCCTGGCGCGCCATTCCGGCCGAAGAATTGCTGGTGATGACGATAGAGGGCGGCAAGCAGGTCGTCATCCAGCTGGCGCCAGCCTTCGCGCCGCGCCATGTCGCCAATATTCAGGCGCTGGCAAAGGCGCGTTGGTGGGACGGAACCAGCATCAACCGGGTGCAGGATAATTATGTCGTCCAATGGGGCGACGCGACCGAGAAGAAGCCGATGCCGCCCGGCCTGTCCGTCACCAGCCCGGACGATTATACCGTGTCGATCGCCAATCGGCGGCTGGCGATCACGCCCTTGCCCTATGCCGATCCCTATGCGGCCAAAACGGGCTTCGTCGGCGGCTGGCCGGTGGCGATGGATGGATCGGCCGCCTGGCTGCCCCATTGCTATGGCGCTGTCGGCGTGGGCCGCAACGTCTCGCCCGATGCCGGGACAGGGGCGGAACTCTATACCGTGATCGGGCAGGCGCCGCGTCAGCTTGATCGCAACATCGCGGTAGTGGGGCGGATTATCGAGGGTATGGCGAACCTGTCGAGCCTGCCGCGCGGCACCGGAGACCTCGGCTTCTACACGCCGCAGGAACATCAGGTGCCGATCCTGTCCGTGCGCCTTGCCAGCGACTTGCCGGAGGCGGAGAGGCCGCATTTTCAGGTCATGGACGTCGCGTCGCCCAGTTTCGCCGACTATTTGCGTCTGCGCGCCAACCGGAAGGATGATTTCTACGATCGTCCTGCGGGCGGCGTGGACATCTGCAACGCGCCGGTGCCGGTCAGGGCTGCGCCTTAAGCGATTTCAAACCAGACGCTGCATCCGATCGGCAATCGGCGTCCTATGTGCCGAAATCGCGTCCATCAAAGACGTAGCCCGCGCAGGCGATAGCCCTGCCAGTTGCGGATGCGGCGGATGGCGAAGCTGGTGCGGATTGCCGATACACCGGGCAGGCGCGCCAGACAGTCGCGATGGATGGCGTCGAAGCCCTTCAGGTCCGCCGCCGCCACCCGCAACAGATAGTCGGCCTGCCCCGCCATCAGATGGCATTCCAATATTTCGGGGAAGTCCGCCACGGCCTTTTCGAACCGGTCCATCGTCTCGCGGCTCTGGCTGGTCAGCGACATTTCGACAAAGGCGTGCAGCGTCAGCCCCAGTGTCTCCGGGTCCAGTTGCGCCGCATAGCCTGCGATCAGCCCGGCATCCTCCAGCGACTTGATGCGCCGGTGGCAGGCGGAAGCGGACAGGCCGATATGCTCGCCCAGTTCCGCCATCGACCGGCGTGAGTCGGTCTGCAACGCTTCCAGCAACGCAACATCGAACCGATCCATGCAATGATATCCTGATAAATATAATTTATGCAGGATATCATCCTGAACCTCTGAGCCAAAGCCGGAAAATCAGGGAACATAAACCGACCCGTCTGCGCTATCCTGTCGTCATGAGGACGCGCATCGGCGCGCCGCCTGATTTTTTCGGAGAGTCATGATGATCGTCGGCACCGTCAAAGAGATCAAGAATCACGAATATCGCGTCGGCCTGACGCCCGAGAGCGTGCATGAGCTGACTGCCCACGGGCATCGCGTGCTGGTGGAAAGCGGCGCGGGCGAGGGGATCGGCGCGCATGACGCCCTCTATGAAAAGGCGGGCGCCGAGATCGTCGCGACCGCTGCCGAGATTTTCGCCACGGCGGAAATGATCGTGAAGGTGAAGGAGCCGCAGGCCGTCGAGCGCGCCATGCTGCGCCCCGGCCAGATCCTCTACACCTATCTCCACCTCGCCCCCGACCCGGAGCAGACCCGTGACCTGATCGCGTCGGGCGCGACCTGCATCGCCTATGAAACCGTGACGGATGCCAGCGGCGGCCTGCCGCTGCTGAAGCCCATGAGCCAGGTGGCTGGCCGCATGGCGATTCAGGCCGGCGCGACCGCGCTGGAAAAGGCGCATGGCGGCCGTGGGGTGCTGCTGGGCGGCGTGCCGGGCGTGCTGCCGGCCAAAGTCGCTGTGATCGGCGGCGGCGTGGTGGGTTTCAACGCGGCGCAGATGGCCGCTGGCCTCGGCGCGGACGTCACCATCCTCGACCGCAGCCCCGAAGTGCTCGAAAAGCTCGGCATGTATTTTGAGGCGCGGGCCAAGACCCGTTTCTCCAACCGCGCGAATCTGGCCGAATGCGTGGCGGAGGCCGATCTGGTGATTGGCGCGGTGCTGATCCCCGGCGCCGCCGCGCCCAAGCTGGTCAGCGCGGCAATGCTCAAGACCATGAAGAAGGGCGCGGTGCTGGTCGATGTCGCGATCGACCAGGGCGGCTGCTTTGAAACCAGCCACGCCACCACCCATGCCGACCCGACCTATATCGTCGATGGCGTGGTCCATTATTGCGTCGCCAACATGCCCGGCGCGGTCGCCCGCACCAGCACCTATGCCCTCAATAACGTAACGCTGCCCCATGCGCTGCGCATCGCCGAACTGGGCTGGAAGGAAGCGCTGCGCCGCGATCCGCATCTGCGCGAAGGGCTCAATGTCTGGGACGGCAAGGTGACCTACCGCGCCGTCGCCGACGATCTGGGCCTGCCCTACACCCCGGCGGAAGAAGCGACCGCCTGATCCCTACAGGCGGCGATCCGGCGCTCCGACAGGCGCCGGGCAAATAAAGCGGCGTCAGCTCTCCCCTGGAGCTGGCGCCCTTTATTTTTCTTGCGCCTTTCGGCCAGCAATTTCGGGCATTGTTTCCCTATGGCATCAGACCTTGGGAGAATCTGTTGCGGGTTCCGCTCCCTTGTTCGTCTAGCCGCAACAGGGGGACATGACCGCATGCCCCCCATGCATCCTGGTTCCGCCGAAGAGAGGCATGGTTTAACGTCATGGTCGATTACCCTAAATTCGCCGCCTTGATCCGCAACGGCGAACGCAGCAATGTGCGCGTTCGCAGCACTGTGCAGAAAGGGGCGTGCTGATGTCCGGTGATCTTATGACCTGGCTCGTTCCGCTGGTCGCCATGCTGGCGGCGGGCCTGCTCGCCGGCTTTGCGGCGGGTATTTTCGGCATTGGCGGCGGTTTCGTCGTCGTGCCTGCGCTGCTGGTCGTCCTGCCGCTTCTGGGCGGGACCAAGGATGCGATCGCCCATGTCGCGATCGGCACGTCGGCGGCCACTATCATCGTCACGTCGATCCGGTCGCTGATGGCGCATGCCAAGCGCGGTGCGGTGGAATTTGAAGTGCTCAAGACCTGGGCGCCCTGGATCGTGGCGGGCTGTGGCGTGGGCGTGCTGCTCGCGGGCCATGTCGACGGCAATACGCTCAAGATGATCTTCGCCACCGGCGTCGGCCTGATGTCGCTCAATTTCCTCCTGCCCAGCGTCAGCGGCAAGGTGGTCAGCGACACCATGCCCTCCGGCATCGTCCGCATGGGCATTGCCGGCGGCCTCGGCACCTTCTCCTCCCTGCTCGGCATCGGCGGCGGCGTGATCGCAATCATGGTGATGACGCTTTGCGGCCGCACCATCCACCGCGCCATCGCCACCGCATCGGGCATCGGCACGCTGATCGCTATTCCCACCACGATCGGCTTCGCGATCATCGGCTTCAAGGAAGGCGGTCTGCCCTGGGGGTCGCTGGGCTATATTAACGTGCCCGCCACCCTGGCGATCGCCTCCATGTCGATGCTGACCGCGCCGCTGGGCGTTGCCGCTGCGCATAGCCTGCCGGCCGGCCCGCTCAAGAAGATTTTCGGCGTATATCTGATCATCATTTCGGTCATCATGTTCCGCGGCGCTCTGCACGGATAAGACACCGCTTCTTCGGAGACGGCTTTGCAACGGCCGCCAGTGACGGGCTAACAGCCTTTGTCACTGGCGGCCGTTGCCGTTATGGATAAGGCGGGGGGATTATGGGGCAGGCCGATCAGATTAGCATTTTGCTGGTGGAGGATGACGATGCGGCGCGCGCCAATATCGCCGGCATCCTGACTGGCGCGGGCATGACCGTGGAACAGGCGGCCGACGGCGCCACCGGCCTGCATCGCGCGGGCGGCGGCAGCCATGATGTGATCATCCTCGACCGGATGCTGCCGAACCTGACCGGCATCGACATCGTCACCCGACTGCGCGTCGCGGGCGTGGGCGCGCCGGTGCTGATGCTGTCCGCGCTCGGCCGCAGCGAACATCGGGTCGAGGGTCTGGAAAGCGGCGTCGACGATTATCTGGCCAAGCCCTTCGAACCGGACGAACTGGTCGCTCGTGTTCGCGCGCTGTGGCGCCGCGCCAATCGCGGCGGCAGCCATGATCCGGTGCTGCTGTTCGGCGATCTGGAATGCCATGTGAAGGCGCGCACCGCCTTCCGCAAAGGCCGGCACCTCCCGCTCTCGCCCAAGGAATTCGAACTTTTCCGCTATCTGATGGACCATGCGGGCGAAGTGGTGACGCGCGAAATGCTGCTGCGCCATGTGTGGAAGCTGAACTTCGATCCGCAGACCAATGTCGTCGACGTCAATGTCGGCCGGTTGCGGCGCAAGCTGGAGGACGGGTTTGACGGTCCGGTGCTGGAAACCGTCTGGGGCACGGGCTATCGCCTGATCGCGGCATCGGCCCCCGGCAGTGCCTAGACCTGGCCTGCTGCGGTCTGTCTTCGGCCGCGTCACTCTCTCGGCGCTTCTGGTCAGTCTGCTTTCCACCCTGGCCCTGTTCCTGGTGGTGCAGAAGATCGTCGAGGATGACGGCCGAACCATGTTGGCGCGGGAGGTCGATACCGATCTTGCGGGCCTGGCGGATATCTATGTCAGCGGTGGCGACGCGGAATTACGCGACCGCATTGGCGATCGGCTGGGCGTGAACCGCGAGGATGGCGAACGGAGCTGGTATCTGCTGGCCGATTCCAATGGCCGGATATTGGCCGGCAATCTCGATCGCTGGCCCGCCATCGCATCGGAAGTATCGGAAGCGCGCTTCGTCGCCCTGCCCGATGGCGAGCGCATGTTCGCCCGCGCCACCCAATTGGGTCCGGGCACCCGCCTGGTCGTGGGGCGCAGCAATTATCGGGGTGAGGCGCTGCTGACCCGGCTGGCCGTCGCTTTTTCCATCGCCGGGGCGGGCATTGCGCTGCTCAGTCTGGCGGCGGGCCATTTTGCCGCGCGCCGCCTGCGCGCACGAGTAGGGGTGGTCAACGCCACCTTCGACGCGGTGCGCGCCGGTCGCATCGCGGCGCGGGCGCCCAGCGCCCGGGATAATGACGAACTGGCCGAACTGGCCGCCAATACCAATACGATGCTGGATCAACTCGAACGGCTGGTGGAGGCGCAGCGCGCCGTGTCGGATCAGACCGCGCACGAAATCCGGACGCCACTGATGCATCTCGACACCCGTATCCTCAAGGCGATGGAGGGCACGCAGGACGAAGCGCTGCTCCGCACGCTGGAACAGTCGCGCGGGGAAATTCGCGGCGTCGTGCGGCTGCTCGATTCGCTGCTGGATATCGCCAGCACACAGGCGATGCGCGGCGACCTGCGCGGTCTGGCCGATGTCGACCTCAGCGATATCGCCGAAAGCCTGGCCGATCTCTATGGCGCCAGTGCCGAGGAGCTGGGAATCGGCTTCCATGCCCGGATCGCGTCTGGCGTGCATTTCCGGGCCGACCCGATGCAGATGACGCGGCTGATGTCCAACCTGCTCGACAATGCCTTCAAATATGTGCCGAGCGGCGGCTCCGTCACGCTGCAACTGGCGCCGGGGCCGCATATAATCGTGCAGGATGACGGGCCGGGCATCCCCTGTGCCGATCGGGAGCGGGTCTTCGATCGCTATGTCCGGCTTGACGGCGCGCGGGGCGGGGGGCATGGCCTTGGCCTGTCGCTCGCCCGGGCGATTGCGGAACGGCATGCGCTGTCGCTGCATGTGGAAAACGCCGCGCCGGGCGCGCGGTTCGTCGTTCAGCCGGAGAAGGGCGATGATTAGGTTGCTCATGTCTGGGTTGTTGCTTGCCGCCGCCCCGGTTGCGGATGCGCCGCCGGTCGACCCGGTGTTGCGCACCCTGATGGAAGGCGACGCCGCGCAGGCGCAGGGCGATCCCGACACGCTGATCGACATGGCCCAACTGCTCGACACGCTGGGCGCGAAGCCGGCGGAGGGGCAGGAAGATCTGGCCGCGCTCTGGACGCGGGAGGCCAGCGATCATGGCGCCAATGGATCGCCGCTGGCTTATCGGGGGCGGGCGCTTGGCCCGGCCTATCGGCGCGGATCGCTCAATGCCGGCGGCACCGTCACCATGCGGCAGCTTTTCTTCGCGGGCCAGCGGGCACAGATTTCGGTCGCGCCATCCGGCCCGACGGCAAAATTGTCGGTCCGGGTGCGCAATGCCGACGGCGGCACGCTGTGCGCCAAGCCGGTCGGCGGCCCACAGGCCGATTGCGCCTGGATGCCGATTTTCACCGACCGCTTCGACATCGTCATCGCCAATAGCGGCGCGGAACCGGCGGCTTTCTATCTGGTCGTGCGCTGATCCATCAGGGCACTGATTTCGTTCGATAAAGAAGCCTGTTATCGCGATCATGCCCGGCGCGGCCCATCGCTAACTCCGCTCGCTTCGTCCATTCTGCACATATGTTCAGGCGCAATCCGCCCGGATCGATGCGTTATCTCCTTATGGTTCACACCAGCAGGAAGGAGAAAAACCATGATCCGTTCGAAGATGTTTGCCGCCGCCGCGCTGCTTGGTTCCGCCACGCTGGCGCTGCCCATCGCCGCGATCGCCCAGGGGCCGGTGGTCAGCTATGAGGAACAACTGGCCAAGGTCGAGGATCAACTGACCTATCAGGCGCCGATCGCCGGGGTCGAGAACAACTATTGGTTCAACTATCAGACCGATCTGGCCGAAGCCCGCAAGGAACTGACCAAAGATCTGCGCCATGCCACGGATGCCGAGGATAATCGGGATGCCTGGGATGAATATCGCGCCGAACTGGCCGATGCGCGGGGCGATTATGCCAAGGAAATGGCCGAAAAAGGCTATCCGGTCGGCGAAGTCCGCGTCCTGACCGACAATGGTCGCTAATCTGGTTTGACTGAGGGAGAGGGCTGCTTCCCCCTCAGTCCGCATCCGGATCGCGGAAATTCAGCCGCCGCGTCACCGTATAGTCCAGCACGCCGACCAGCAGATAGCTGATCCCCTGCTTCAGCAAGGTCAGGAAGGTGCGGCTGGCCCGATGCTCCGCCAGGCTGATCGCGCGGCTCTGCCCTGCCTCCTGCGTGATGAAGGCGCGCATGGCGGCCGCGAAATCCCGGTCCTCCACCCGCAGCATCACTTCCAGATTCAGGAACAGGCTGCGCATGTCGAAATTGGCCGATCCGATGAACACCGCGTCATCGATGACGATCAGCTTCATGTGCAGCTTGCACGGCTGATATTCGTAAATCTCGACCCCGCGCCGCAGCAGCGGCCCATAGAGAAGGCGCGCCGCCGCGACCGTTGCGCCATTATCCGACCGCGCAGGCAGGATGATGCGCGCGCCCTTGCGCCTCGCCGCCCGCGCGATCCGCTTCAACATGCCGCGTCCGGGTGAGAAATAGGCGGCGATCATGTCGACCCGCCCGGCATGTTCCAGATCATGTTTCACCACCTGCGCCCAGGGGCTCAGGCGCCGGGTTGGCCCGCCGATCAGCCAGCGGAACGGCTCGTCCGGATCATGGTGCAAGTCAGGGTGCCATTGCCGCACCATGCGACGCAGCGTGCGAAACCGCTGCTTCTTCGTCGCCACCCATCGCCATAGCTGGCCATACCAGCGGACCATCGCTTCGACCTGATCGCCTTCGACGAACAGGCCGATGTCGCGCCAGCAATCGTCGGTCGGAATGCCGAAATAGCCATCCTCGACATTGAAGCCGCCCATCAGCATTCGCGTCTCGTCGGCAATGGCCATCTTCTGGTGATTGCGGATCAGATAACGGGTCGATCGCCGCGTGCCGAAGCGGGCGAAATGCGCACCCGCCTCGATCAGTGGCGCAAAGAAGCTGTCGGGCGTGTGCGACGATCCGAAGCCGTCGACCATCAGCGTCACGGCAACCCCACGCGCCCGTGCCGCGATCAGCGCATCACGCACCAACGTCCCGCTGCCATCACCCGCGAAGATATAATAATAGAGTTTCAGGCTGTGCCGCGCGCCCTCGATCAGCGCGACCAGCGCGTCCCGTATCGCCGGTCCGTCCGTGATCAGGCGCAGGCTGTTGCCATGCAGAACGGCATGAATATCGTCCGCACTCGCACCGGGTGCGACAGGAGCGGGGGCGGGCTGGATGGTCGCCATGCCCCTCTCATGCCGCTTTTGGGCGGGGTGCGCCATGGCTTTATGGCCTTTTCATTGACTCTTTATGCCAGCGCTGCTAACCGGCGGGTTCACGACTTTCCTTCCGTTTTTGCAGGAGGCCCTGTTTGGCCCGCGTCACCGTCGAAGATTGCGTCGACAAGGTTACCAACCGTTTTGACCTCGTCCTGCTCGCCGCCCAGCGCGCGCGGGAAATTTCCGGCGGCGCCGAGCTGACGCTCGACCGCGACCGGGACAAGAATCCGGTCGTCGCCCTGCGCGAAATCGCCGAAGAAACCATATTGCCCGACGATCTTCATGATTCGGTCATTGCGTCGCTGCAAAAGGTGCAGATCGACGATGATGATACGCCGGACGAAATCGGTTCGATCGCCCAGTCGGCGGAGGCTCTGCGCCTGACCGCGGCTGCGCCGCCGCGCAACCAGAATATCGGCGGCGATTACGACGGCTGATCGCTCTACGAGTTTGGAGAGGGAAAGAGGCCCGGCCTGCGCAAGCGGGACCGGGCCTCGACCTTTCTAGGATAGAAAAATGGCGCGGGGACCATGTCCGCCGCGCCATTTCTTTTTTTAGCAGCTCGAATTGCGATCGATCGCCCGGCCGGCCAGCGCACCCGCGCCTGCGCCGATGATCGTGCCCGGCGCGCGGTCGCCGCGCGTATCGACGGCCCGGCCCAGCAAGGCCCCGGCGACGCCGCCCAGCAGCAGGCCGGTGGTGCCGCCCGACTTGCGGCAGCGATAACCGCGATCGTCGCGATAGCCACGGCGGTCGGCATAGCGATCGCCCCGATAATGATCCCCGCGATACTCGCGATGATAGCCGCGACGATCATGATCGCGGGCATAGGATGCCGACGGGATCACGGCCGTCAGCGAAGCTGCGGCAAGGGCGGTGGCCATAATGGCTTTACGAATGATCATGTGCTTCTCCTCAGACCTGATCTCTTTGACTACGGTCCGGATATCGCACGTCCCGAATGATATATTCCTGAACCGCGCTGTTATGCCCCGTTCAGCTAAAGAGCGGCTCTGAAAGTGTCGGGCCTTGAAAAGACCCGTTCGGGCTGAGCCTGTCGAAGCCCTGCCTTATTCTTAAAGAAGTGCAGCCCTTCGACAGGCTCAGGGCGAACGGATATGGTAAGTGATCCCGATTTTGGTGCTAATGCCCTAGCCCAGCGCCGGCAGCGCCCAGTCGATCGCGCCGCGGCCTTTCGCTTCCAGAAATGCGTTCGCCTTGGAAAAGGGCCGCGATCCCAGAAAGCCGTTATGCGCCGAAAGGGGGGAAGGGTGGGCGGATTTGATCACCAGATGGCGGCTCTGGTCCACGAACGCCGCCTTGCGCTGCGCATAGGCGCCCCAGAGCAGGAAGACAACCGGCTCCTCCTTCTGCGCGACCAGCCGGATCACCGCATCGGTGAATAACTCCCAGCCTTTGCCCTGATGGGAGGCGGCGCGACCCATTTCCACCGTCAGCACGCTGTTGAGGAGCAGCACGCCCTGTTTCGCCCAATGTTCCAGAAAGCCGTGGCTGGCCCGTTCGATGCCCAGATCGGCCTGCATTTCCTTGTAGATATTGACCAGCGACGGCGGCGTCCGCACGCCCGGCTGCACCGAAAAACACAGGCCATGCGCCTGCCCCTCGCCATGATAGGGGTCCTGCCCCAATATCACCGCCTTCACCTGATCCAGCGGCGTCAGGTCCAGCGCGCGGAAATATTCGCTGCCCTTGGGGAAGATGCGCTTGCCCGCCGCCTTCTCCGCCTGGAGGAAGGATTTCAGCGCCTGCATATGCGGCGCGGCGAATTGCTCCGCCAGCGGCGCGCGCCAGCTTTCGTGCAGCTTGATCGTCTCGGTCATGGCGCCCTGCATGACCTGCGCCGCAAAGCCCTGTCAACGCGCCCATATGCGGTTAATGGTCTTGCCTACCCCGCCGCGATCCGCGACTAGGAGCCATGTCGCTTCCCCGTTCGCTGTCGTTCCTCGCCGCCCTTGGCCTGTTCCTGGCCCCCTTGCCCAGCGCCGATGCCTTCGGACCGCCGCCCAAGCCGCTGCTTCAGCAGAGCGCGGAGGCCAAGCTGCTCGCCGAATTTACCCGTTTCGCGGCCCTGTCGGACGGCACGGTCGGTATCGCCGTGCGCGATCTCCAGACCGGCGAGACGCAGGCCTTTAATGGCGACACGCTTTTCCCCATGGCCAGCGCCTATAAGGTTGCGGTGGCCGGGCGCATCTTTTCCCTGATCGATGCGGGCGACCTGCGCCTGGACGACAAGCTGGTGCTCGATCCTGCGCTGGCCAGCGAAGGCGGCATCGCCTGGATGTTCTCGCGCCCCGGCGCCAGCCTGTCGGTCGACCGGTTGCTGGAACTGATGCTGCAAAAGAGCGACAATAATGCGACCGACGTTCTGGTCGCGCGCGCGGGCGGACCGACGGCGATCACCGCTTTCGTCACCAAGCTGGGCGTCACCGGCCTGCGCGTCGACAGCGATACCGCGCATCTTCTCTACCGCGCCATGGGCATCCATCCGCAATCGGGCAGCTTCCGCCAGAATGCCGAAGCCGCCCGCCGCGCCGACCCGCAAATCGCGGTGCGCGATATCCGCGACCTGCCCAACCTCGCCTTCTCGATCGAGCCGGAAGATACGTCCACGCCGACCGCGATGCTCGACCTCATGACCGCCTATGAGGAAGGGCGGGCCATGTCGGCCGCCAGCACCCAGCGCTTCTTCACCATCATGGCCCATTGCGAAACCGGCAAGGCGCGGATTAAGGGCATGCTGCCGCCCGGCACCGCCGTCGCGCACAAGACCGGATCGCTGAACGGTGTCGGCAATGATGTCGGCATCGTGCGCCTGCCGGATGGGCGCCGTATCGCTATGGTCGTCTTCGTCATGAAGGACAGCAAGGGCCATGTCTCGCGCGACCGCATCATCGCGGAAGCCTCGCGCGCCGCTTATGATTATTTCCTCTACGCCCCGGACAGGGCGCACGGCCGGGCGCATAATGCTTAACGTGGATCAAGCGATTCGATAGAATCGCGCCCGAGAGGATAGTCTGAGCAGCATGAAGCGCTTTCGTGATTTCTGGCCTTATTATTTGCAGGAACATGCGCGTCCCGGCACGCGCGCGCTCCATTATGCGGGCACCAGTCTGGTCGTCGGCCTGCTGGCGAGCGCGCCCTTCATTGGACAGTGGTGGATGGCGATCGCACTGCCGGTAGCGGGCTATGGCTTCGCCTGGGCCGGGCATGGCCTGATCGAGCATAATCGCCCCGCCACCTTCCGCCATCCGCTCTGGTCGCTGCGCGCTGATTTCGTGATGTGGCAGCGCTTCCTGACCGGGAAGATCGGCCGCGATCTCGCAAAGGCCGGCGTCCGCGCCGACGGCACGGTCGATCCGGCGCGGCGTATTATGCGGTGATTCAACGGATATACGGACGCACCGTCGGAGTGTGCCTCCAACATCAGAACCGTTCGGGCTGAGCCTGTCGAAGCCCCGTCCTTTTCTAAAAAGAGCAGCCCTTCGACAAGCTCAGGGCGAACGGAGGATGGGGTGGTTCTACCGATCCGCTTGACCCCGCCCGACGCTCTGCCACAAGGGGCGCGATGGCATGTTCCGCGACCTTCTCGCTGCCCGACCGGGCCCTATTGGCGCAGCGTTGGCAGGCGCTGGAGGCGCGGTCGGATGCCTCCTTCTTCCTGCGCTGGACCTGGGTGGGATCCTGGCTGGACAGCTATCCCATTCGCCCCGAACTGCTAGCGGTCACCGATGAAGCGGGCCGGGATATCGCGCTGGCGCTGGTCGGCCATGCGATGCAGTCGCGCCTGCTGGGGGGGATCGCGACGCTCAGCCTCAACCAGTCGGGCGATGGCGATGCCGATCGCCCCTATGTCGAATATAATGGCCTGCTGATCGAGGCGGGCAGGGAAGAGGAAGCGATCGCCGCCGCCCTTGCCGCGCTGGCCCGTCGCCGCGACTGGCGCGCGCTGCGCCTCAGCGGCATCGCGCCGTACTCCCCGCTCACCGGCATCCCCGCCCGCCGCAAGACCCGCGTCGACGTCTCGCCCGTCTATCAGGTCGATCTCGACGCGGTGCGCGCGGCCGATGGCGATTATCTCTCGCTGCTCAGCGCCAATAGCCGCAGCCAGATTCGCCGCGCGATGAAGGATCATGGCGGCCCGCTGCCCGATATCGCCATCGCCACGCCGGACGATATCGCGCCCTGGCTGGACGAGATGGCCGCGCTCAACAGCGGCCGCCATGCCGACAATGCCTGGGACAGCGCGACCTTCCGCGATTTCGTCGCGACCATCGCCGCGCGCGGTCTGCCCGAAGGCACGGTGGAATTGCTACGCTTCACCGATGCTGGCGGGCCGGTCGGCCTGCTGGTCAATTTCGTGCAAGGTGGCGTGGCGATGAACTATCAGTCCGCCTTTGCCGAACCGCGCACTGGCAAGGACAAGCCCGGCCTGCTCTGTCACGCCGCCGCCGTCGGCCATTATGCTGTGCGCGGCCTCACCCGCTATTCCCTGCTGGCGGGCAAGGATCGCTACAAGCAGAGCCTCTCCACCTGCGAAGAATCTCTCGAATGGTGGTTGCTCGAACGTTTCACCCCGCGCCTCGAAGCCGAAGCGCTGTTGCGCCGCTTGCTCAGGCGCCCAGCTTCCGCATGAGGCGATAGAAGAGGCGGCGCAGCCCCTGTTTCTCCGGCGCTGCGCTCACCGCGCCGGTCGGCAGGCCGCGCTTGCGCAGCAGGGCGTTGAAACTGTGCAGTTCGCCCTCGGCCACGCTGCGGTCCGACCGCCATGTCACGGACAGGCTGACCGACACGGTCGGGCCGTTTTCCACGAAATGCGGCGCCTTCACCGGCACATGGATGGCGTCGCCCGGCTCCAGCAGAACCGCCGTGCCGCGCGCCTGAAAGCCATCCTGCCAGATCAGGTTGCGATGTCCACCGGCATGGAAATCCTCGCTCTTTTGCGCCGGCACCAGTTGCTCGTCGCGGGCAGGGAAGACCGTCATCGTCTTGGTGCCCATGATCTGGAGCAGGATATTATGCTCCGGGTCCATGTGGAAGGGCGTGACGCTGCCGGGGGAGGACAGGAAGATGAAGGCTTCCCGCTTCAGCATCGGCCCGGTCGTCTTCGCGACGATCGGCTCCAGTTCCGCCAGCGCCGCGTCGAGCAGCGCGCCATAGGCCGGATCGCGCTCGACATTCTTCAGCACCGCCCAACTGCCATTCGTATCGATCGTGCGGATCGTTTCGCCCAGCGTCAGGCCGTTGGACGGCGTATCTTCCGGCCGCACGCCCAGTGGCAGCTTTCCCAGATTATATTCGACCGACGTTTCCGGCATCCGCTCCGCCAGCGTCGCCAGCGCCTCCAGCGTCAGCAGGTCATGGCCGATCAACTGATGGCTCAGCCGGGTCGACTGGTCGGGATAGGCGGCGGCGAAAGCGGCGCGGGCCGCGTCCGAAAATGTCGCGCCGTTCGCCGGCGCGATGCTGCTCTGCGCGGTCATCGCTGTCCTTTCACCATTCTGGCTAGTGTTTCGGCGCCGTTCGCCATGGCAAAGGCGGCGCGGCGCTGCATCCATGCGCGCGCCTTGCCATGCAGCGCTATACGATATTGTACGATGGTGCGCCGTTCCGCCCACAGGCTGTCGATCATCGGATGGTCGGGCGCGGCGCAACTGTCCATCCAGCCGATCGCCGGATCGTCCTGCACCGCATGCAGGTTGGCGATTTCGATCAGCACGCCCGGCGAAAAGCGGCCCAGCGCCTCGTCAAAGGCGATCTTGAAGGAAAAGGCGCCATCGCCATGGCGGAAATTGACCAGCATGGCGATCGCCCGGCCATCCAGATCGATGCGCAGCATATGCAGCCGCCCGGCCGCAAAGGCTGCGGTGCAGGCGCTGCGGAAAAAGGCGGCGTCCTCCGGCTTGCAGCCCAGCGCCGTGCCATTCTCGCCCTTCCAGCCCGACGCTTCCAGCGCCAGAAAATCGTCGCACCAGCGGGAAAGGTCCGCGCCATCGTCCAGCAATCGCGTCTCGACGGCGCCCAGTTCCGCCAGCCGCTTTTGCAGGCGGCGCAATTCCTTACGCTTCTTGGAACGCACCTGCGTTTCCCAATAGGCGTCGGCGGAGAGGTCCGACCGCAGCATGGCGCGTTCATAGCGGTGGATTTCGCGCCGGCCCCGCCGCTGTTCGACGCAGACCGCCTCGATCGCGGCGGCATTGGCGCCCGCGGCGTCCAGCCCTTCCAGATGCAGGAAACCTGATGCCCAGGGCGCCGCGTCCAGTTCCGCCAGAAAGCCGCGCCAGGCCGCCGCCTCATGCCCCCGGCGCAACATCGGTGCGCCGAAGAAGCAATGATCGTGCATCCAGTTGGATACGCAACCAATCGGCAGGCGGCCGTGGCGCGCGCGTATCGTCACCGGCAACAGGCCGATCAGCAGGTCGCCGTCCCGCGCTTCGATCAGGCGTACATCCTGCCCGCCGGGCAGATGGTCGATCGCCGCACCCAGCATGTCGGGCGCGTAAAAACCATTGGCTTCCGCCGCGTCCAGCGCCAGCGCGCGCCAGTCGCTGCGCTGATCCTCGCCCTGCGAACGCGCAACAGGCCGTGAAGGATGGGATGCCATGTCCATGACTGTCGCATAGTCGGTAAAGATTAGGGAAAGCCTAAGTCGCTATCCCATCCATATCGCACGCGCGGCAGGACGGGGCTTTACATTGCATGGCGGATTGTTTGAGACGGGGGCGGGCGGCATCCGGCCGCTGGCAGACTAGGGAGAAAATGGCATGACGATCCTGATCACCGGCGCGGCCGGGTTCATCGGCATGCATGTCGCCGACCGTCTGCTGGCGCAGGGGCATGCCGTCGTCGGCATCGACAATATGAACGATTATTATCCGGTGTCGCTCAAGCGCGACCGGATCGCCCGGTTGCAGGCGGCGCATGGCCGGCTCTTCACCTTCCACGAACTGGATTTTGCCGATCTGGAGGCTGTGCAGGCGGCCCTGGCCGATCAGGTGATCGAATCCATCGTGCATCTGGGCGCGCAGGCCGGGGTGCGCTATTCACTCATCAATCCCCATGCCTATGTCCGCTCCAATCTGGCGGGCCATGTCAACATGCTGGAACTGGCGCGGGAACGGCGGGTGCGGCATCTGGTCTATGCTTCCTCCTCCTCCGTCTATGGCGGCAACGACACGCTGCCCTTCCGGGTCGAGGATCGCGCCGACCATCCCGTTTCGCTCTATGCCGCGACCAAGCGCGCCGATGAACTGATGAGCGAAACCTATGCCCATCTCTTCCGTATCCCCATGACGGGCTTGCGCTTTTTCACCGTCTACGGGCCATGGGGACGCCCCGACATGGCAATGTGGATCTTCACGTCGAAGATTTTGGCGGGTCAGCCGATCCCGGTCTTCAACCATGGCCGGATGCAGCGCGACTTCACCTATATCGACGATATCGTGACCGGCATATTGGGCTGCCTCGATCACCCGCCGGTGGACGATGGCGCAGTGAAGGCCGGGGGCAGTCGTGCGCCGCACCGGCTCTATAACATCGGCAATAACCAGCCCGAAGAACTGATGCACCTGATCGCGGTGCTGGAAGACGCGCTGGGCATGAAGGCCAATATCGATTTCCAGCCGATGCAACCGGGCGACGTGCACGCGACCTACGCCGACATCAGCGCGATCGCGCAGGACATTGGTTTCGCACCGACAACAGGAATCGAGTCGGGCGTTCCGCGATTCGTGAACTGGTATCGCGCCTATCATGAAGGGCGATAATTCCGTGCTGCAACGCACGTTCGCAAAGCAGAAAAGTTCCGCAATTCATCGCTCAAAATGATCGACTTGGCTTGGTCGTTTCGGTCGGCGGTGGCTTTTTCCTGTTCGAATTTTCTTTCGCACTTGCAAAATGGATTGCCATAAGTGCCTGAAACAGCGTAAGCCATATACCCATACCGGTTGAAAAACTGGTTAGGGGTCGCGGAATTGAGGAAAAGACGACACATCGAACACGATGGTTCGTCGCCGTTGCACGCGCCGGGTTATCCGGTGCGGAATACGGGGAAAAGGGCAAACGCGTGTCGACACCAGCTTCGAAAATTGTTCCTTTCGGCTCAGGAGGGCGCATCGTAGAGAGCGCCTGCCGCAGCCTGTCGATCGCAGCCTTCGGGCTGAATGCGCTGGAAGCGAAGTTTTCCGAGCGCGATTTTGCCGCCACCTTCCTGCGCGTCATCGGCATCATCATGAAAGTGCGTGGCCGCGTCATCGTCACCGGCATCGGCAAGAGCGGCATCGTCGCTCGCAAGATGACGGCCACCCTGACCTCGACCGGCACGCCCGCCATCTTCCTGCATCCGGCCGACGCCGGTCATGGCGATCTGGGCATGATCACCCCGGACGATGTCGTGCTGATGCTGTCTCATTCCGGCGAGTCGACCGAACTCGGCCCGATCATCCATTATTGCAAGCGCTTCGCCATCCCGCTGGTCGCGATCACGGCCCAGATGCACAGCACCGTCGCCGCCGCCGCCGATATCTGCGTGGATATGCCGGAAGTGGAGGAGGCCTGCCCCAATTCGCTGGCGCCCACCACATCGACCACGGTGCAGATGGCGTTCGGCGATGCGCTGGCCATTTCGCTGATGGAAATGCGCGGCTTTTCCGCCGACGATTTCCACAAATTCCACCCCAATGGCAAATTGGGCGCGCAACTGGTCAAGGTGCGCGAACTGATGGCGACCAATCAGGATGTGCCGATGGTGCGCGAAGATGCCTCGCTGCTCGACGCCACCATCGAAATGACCCGCGCCCGCCTTGGCGGAACAGCGATCGTCGATCGCAACGGCCGCCTGATAGGCGCCTTCACCGATGGCGACCTGCGACGCACCGTCACCGGCAAACAGAATCTGACCGACGCGGTCGGCCGTTTCATGACCCAGACGCCGCTGGCGGTCGCGCCGGACGAACTGGCGTCCGAAGCGCTCCACCTGATGCATGAACGCAATATCATGCTGCTGTTCGTGTGCGAAAATGCCCGACTGGTCGGCGCCGTCCACATGCATGACCTGCTGCACGCCGGGGTCGCCTGAACCTTCTCGTCGTCATTCCCGCGCGTGCCGGTTCGACTCGCCTGCCACGCAAGCCGTTGCGCCCGATCGCCGGGCGCACTTTGCTTCATCGCACCATCGCCATGGCCCGCGCCGCGATCGGCCCGCGCGAAGGCGTTTCGCTGGTCGTCGCCACCGATGACCAGCCGATCGCCGATCACGCCCACGCCGTGGGCTGTGACGCGGTCCTGACCGACAGCGCCATCGCCACCGGCTCCGGGCGCGCGCTCGCGGCCGCCCTTGCCCAGCCCGTCATCCCCGATTTCGTCGTCAATCTTCAGGGCGACTCGCCCTTCCAGCCCGAAGCTGCGCTGGGTGCGGTCATTGCTGCGTTGCAGCATGGCGCGCAGGTCGCGACGCCGGTCATCGCGCTGGACTGGCCTGCGCTCGATGCGCTGCGCGATCACAAGACCCGTTCGCCCTTCAGCGGCACCACCTGCGCCCGCGCGCCTGATGGGCAGGCGCTGTGGTTTTCTAAGACCATCATCCCGGCCATCCGCAATGAAGAGCGGCTCCGCGCGGAATTGCCCCGGTCTCCGGTCTGGCGCCATGTCGGCCTCTATGGCTATGCCATCGATGCGCTGCGCCGGTTCGAAGCTTGCCCGCCGACCGCGCTGGAAAATCTGGAGGGGCTGGAGCAATTGCGCCTGCTCGAACTCGGCATCCCGGTCATGACCGTCGCGGTCGATCCGCCTCTGTTCGACAGCAGCGGCATCGACACCGAAGCGGATATCCACCGGGTCGAGGCGCTGATCGCCGAACATGGCGATCCCACGCCGCCGCTCTGATGCGCCGCCTGTTCATCATCCGCCACGGCAATACCTTCGCCAGCAGCGCACAGGCCTGCCGCGTCGGCGCCCGCACCGACATCCCGCTGGTCGATAGCGGCCGGGATCAGGCGGACCGGATCGGCCAATGGTTCGCGGCGCAGGCGCTGCCCGTCCGCCATATCCTGTCCAGCCCGCTGCTGCGCGCGCGCGAAACCGCCAACCGAATCGGCGCCGCCATCGATCATCCCGTCGACGGTCAGCGCGACTGGCTGGGCGAGATCGATCATGGCCCGGATGAAGGCCGCCCCGAATCGGAAGTGCTTGCCCGCATCGGCGCACAGGCGCTGCTGGACTGGGACACCCGCGCCATCGCGCCGGATGGCTGGATCGTCGACGCCGACGCCCGCATAGCCGCCTGGCGCGCCTATTTTGCGGAGGAAGGGGAGGGTGTCGACCTGCTCGTCACCAGCAATGGCGCGGCTCGCTTCGCCCTGCTGGCGGCAGGCCTGCCGCTTGGCACGCTCAAGCTGCGCACGGGGGCTTTGGGCGAACTGGCGGTGGACGCTCGCGGGCAGGTGATGCTGTTGCGCTGGGACGAACGTCCCTAGACCTGCCGGATCAATTCTTCCGCTGCGGCACCGTGAAAGTGCCCGACACGCGCCCGCTGGGGCTGGTTGCCGCGCCTGGCACGCTGCCGCCGGCCGAACGCCCGTCAACGGTCGATCGACCGCTGTTCAGGTCCATCACCAGCCGCCCGCCGGTCAGGCGATTGCTGCCCTGGGTCAGCGCGACATTGCCCAGCATCGTGATCAGCTTGGCGTTGAGGTCGTAGATCGCGACATTGCCGCGCGCGGTCTGGTCCGCCTTCGTCACCACGACATTGCCCGACGCATCGATCCGGTCGATCTGGACGCCGTTGCTGCCGGTGCCGCCATTGGGTTGATTCTTATAGGCTACCGTCATCCGCGCGGCGTTCAGCGTCATGCCGGCCTGCGTCACCACGACATTGCCTGACACCAGCACGCGATCGGCGCGATCCTGCACTTCGATCCGGTCGGCGGTGAAGTTCACCGGGGCGTTGCTGTCATGATTTTTCAGGTTCTGCGCATTGGCAGCGGCGATCATCACGCCGGCGGTGCCCAGAAAGGCGACAGAAGACAGGATCAGGGTGCGTTTCATCACTTCTGCCCTTTGAGGCCATTTTGCTCGATGCGCAAGCTCGCCCGGCCATTCAGCGTCACGGTGCGCGCCGCCATGTCCGCTTCCAGATGGTCGCCGCTGAACGTGCCGATCGGAATGCGCCCGTCCACACGGCCCGCACTCTTCATCCGCCGGCTCTTCAGGTCCACGCCCACGTCCCGCGTCGTCAGGCGATAGCCGCCCGCCGCTTCGAACTGCACCGGCCCCTCGATCCCGACTCGCTCGGTATTCATGTCATATCGCCCCTTCTGCGCGGTCAGCACCGCCGGACCGTCGGTCAGCAATATGCGGGCGGACATGCTGTTCAGGTCGACGATCGGCTCGCGGGAGCTTTTCTGCACGGCGGACCCAGCGCGCAGGGAAAAGGGCTGCCCCTTGCTGTCCTCGCCCCGATAGAGCGCCTCGGTCACGCGCATTCGCTCCTTCGCCACCTCGACCTTGTTCTTGTCGAGCAGGAAGCTGACCTTGTCGCCGCCGGTAAAGGGCGCCATCGCCAGCAAAGCCGCCAGCACGCCCACCGCCACCGGCAGCCAGTTCTTCAACAGCGCCACCAGCCGGTCATGGCTGCCGCCGGGCCGCGCCCAATGGCGGCGCACATTGCGTTGCTGTTCGGCCTGGACGGACACGGAAGCCGTATCTCCCTTACATATGCGCGAAAATGTCGATTTCCGGCCAGCCGGCCAGGTCCAGCTCGGCCCGGTGCGGCAGGAAATCGAAACAGGCCTGCGCCAGTTCCATCCGCCCTTCGCGGATCAGCCGCTTGTCCAGCTCGGCCTTGAGCGCATGGAGGTAGCGCACGTCCGACGCGGCATAATCCTTCTGCGCGTCGGACAGGGCAGGGGCGCCCCAGTCGCTCGACTGCTGCTGCTTGCTGATGTCCTGGCCCAGCAATTCGCGCACCAGTTCCTTCAGCCCATGGCGGTCGGTATAGGTGCGGATCAGGCGTGACGCGATCTTGGTGCAATAGACGGGCGCGGCGACCACACCCATATAATATTTGATCGCAGCGATATCGAACCGCCCGAAATGATAGAGTTTCAACCGTTCGGGATCGGCCAGCACGGCGCGCAGGTTCGGCGCGGCATAGTCGCTGCCCGGATTGAAGCGCACCAGATGCTCGTCGCCCTTGCCATCGCTGATCTGCACGACGCACAGCCGGTCGCGCGGGGTGATCAGGCCCATGGTTTCGGTGTCGATGGCGATGGGGCCGGGGGCGAGCACGCCTGCTGGCAGATCTTCTTCGTGGAAATGAACGGTCATGCCATCTCCCTTATGGCGAAACCTGTCGCGCCGCAATGAAGGCTTTGTTGCAGGAGTCTGTTTGGAAATGCGCCTCTGGCGCATCCGCACCGGCCCGCACCCCCACCCGACCTCCCATCAGGGTACCATGTCTGGGCGGTCGGGTGGGGGTGTGGGCCGGTGCGGCACTGAAAATGCGCTCTTCCGCGCATTTTCCAAAAAGACTGTAAGGCCGGTTGTACGGGGGCGTCGCACTCCCATTTCGCCTGAATGGAACGGAACATGATCGCATCAGTGAAAATCATTCGCGCTGCCCTGAAAAGTTGATATAGTGATTCCCAAACCCGCCTTTGCGGTGGATTCTGCATGTCATTCGCCCGACATGTTTGTCCGAATTGTCTTTGGGGCGAAGCGAAAGTGACTAACAGGGCATGAGTTTTGACAGAGGTCGCCGCGGCGGGCGCGGCAAGGACAAGCGCGACGGTTTCGGCGACGACAATTTTTACGGTGGCGGCGGTGGTGATCGCGGTGGCTTCGGCGGCGGCGGTTTCGGCGGTGATCGCGGCGGCTTCGGCGGCGGCGGTGGCGGCTTCGGCGGCGATCGTGGAGGTTTCGGCGGCGGTGATCGCGGCGGCTTCGGCGGCGGCGGCGGTGGTCGCGGCTTCGGCGGCGGCGGCGGTGGTTTCGGCGGCGGTGGCGGCGGTGGTCGCGGCATGCCTGCCCAGGTCGTCGGCGAAGGCAAGGGCGTCGTAAAGTTCTTCAACGGCCAGAAGGGCTTCGGCTTCATCGTTCGTGACGATGGCGGCGAAGACGTGTTCGTGCACATCAGCGCGGTCGAACAGGCCGGCCTGACCGGTCTGGCCGAAGGCCAGCAGCTCGGCTTCACCCTGGTCGATCGCGGCGGCAAGGTGTCGGCGACCGATCTGGTGATCGACGGTGAACCGCTTCCCGTCACGGAACGCGCGCCGCGCGAACCGCGTGAACCCCGCGCCGGTGGCTTCGGCGCCGATCGTGGCGGCTTCGGCGGCGGCGCCGATCGTGGTCCGCAGCGTCAGCTGACCGGTGAACGCTCCAGCGGCACCGTGAAGTTCTTCAACGCGATGAAGGGCTTCGGCTTCATTCAGCGCGATGACGGCCAGCCGGACGCCTTCGTGCACATCAGCGCCGTCGAGCGCGCTGGCATGGGCGCCCTGAACGAAGGCGACCGCCTCGACTTCGAACTGGAAGTCGATCGTCGCGGCAAATATGCTGCGGTGAATCTCCAGTCGAAGGCCGACTGAACGACTTAGGATCATCCCTGTTATAAGGGAGAGGATGCAAGGGGCTGCTCGCAAGAGCAGCCCCTTTTTCTTTGCGGGAGTGTTTTGGGGCATGGGCGCCTCTCCCCCAGCACACAACCGTCATCCCCGCGCAGGCGGGTCGAGGAAGAGGCACGCGGCTCTCCCTAGACATCTCTCGGCTTTCCCCTTTGCTGGGAGGTTAGGAGAAAGGTTCCCGCATTAGCCTGCGGCGGCCCTTCGGGTCGCGGGAATGACGGGGAAGGGTGGGTAGAGGACGGTCCGCTTTTTTAGCCCTCTCCCGTTTTTTACGGGAGAGGGTTGGGTGAGGGCCTTTCTTCTTACTGGCGGCAAACTGTTGACCAGAAAGAAAAAAGACCCTCACCGACATCGACTAGGCAGCAAGATGCCAAGTCTCCGTAGCCTCTCCCGTGAAGACGGGAGAGGGCAAATTAAGCGTCCATCTCTGGTCGCTTTGCACCAACGGTGCATATCATATGCGCGCAGAGGCGCGGAGAACGCAGAGCAGGCGTGGCAATTTCCTCTGCGCTCTCTGCGCCTCTGCGCGAAATCTTTCTTTAATTTGGTTCACGCGGAGGCGCGGAGACGCGGAGGGTTTGCGCATCCTCTCCGCGTCTTCCCGCCTCCGCGCGAACAACATATATAGCCTGCAACGCCACTCCAGCGACCTGTCTGTTCAAGCCGATACAACGATCGCCTCAGGCCCCAGCTTTCGCGGAAAAGGGGGATGATTTCGGGCATCATCACAGCATGCTTCCTGCGTCCATTTCTGGTCGTTAATGCCAGCGGCAGGGGATCGAACCCGCACCTTCGCCTAACGGCGAGGATCGCTGTAGCGATACGTCTACCAATTCCGTCACGCTGGCATCCCCATATAACGAGAGAACAGATCGTGCTGCAACGTCCGGTTTCAAACGAGGCAGTTGTTTCCGCTAATGACAAGAAATGGCCGTGATCAGACCTTCATCGTCATGGCAGCGAGGGCTGGCATCTTCCCCGGAGGCGCGAAACGGTTTAGCGTGGCGCTTGTCCAAATCTATCCTGCCACCGCCTGAGATTCCAGCGTTGGCTTCGCCGTCCTGCGGGTCGCTGGGGTGACGAAAATGAGAGGCGGCTTTCAGGCAAGGTCGCGCTCCGCTCGCATTTTCGACTTCGGTTGTTTGGTGCCGAAGGGGCATATCAGAGGCGCGGAGAACGCAGAGCGGGCGTGGCAATTCCCTCTGCGCTCTCTGCGCCTCTGCGCGAAATCTTCCTTTAACTGGGTTCACGCGGAGGCGCGGAGGCGCGAAGACGCGGAGGGTTTGCGCATCCTCTCCGCGTCTTCGCGCCTCCGCGCGAACAACATATATAGCCTGCGATGGCCCTCCAGCGACCTGCCTGTTGAAGCCGATCCCGCCATGCACGCTGTCCATACCATAGCGATAATCCCCAATTCAGATCGGGCATTATGTCCAATGTCGATCATCGCCATATTGAAATATGACGATATGGATGATGGCAATTAGAATATGTCTATCGTCTATATTATTTGAGGTATCTTGAAATAAATGGACTGGGTTCCCGTTTTCCTCATCATATTCAAGCTTGTCGTGCTTGGGCTAGGCATGTTTTTCGCCGTCAAATGGCATTATGACAAGGATAGAAAGGCACAGAAGGCAGGGGTGCTCGGCGCTGTAGGCAAGATAGCCGCGATCCTGATGATATTGCTCCCGGTCCTGCTGTTCGCCACCTTCACGCTTGCCAGGACGCTGGGTTTGGACTTGACGCTGCCAGGATAGAAGGGCGCCTTCACCCGAGCCACTTCGCTTGAACGTCGGGCAGGCGCCTCGCGCTTTCCAACATCCTTCCAATGTAGGATTTTCTCTGGTCTATCCTGTCGGATGGAACCGTCCGCCAATCCACTACCGCTTGAGCCCCTATATGATGCGCCGACCCGACGCATAAGGCGCGCGCGAGCAGCGCGTACCCGCCGCGCGGGCGAAGCGTTGCTGTCGCGTCACCGTGGCGTTTCAGGCGCACCGCATTACCCACCAGTGGCGCGCCGCAGGGGCGTTTCAGGCGCGTCGCGGGCGCTTTCCCGGTGCGATACGCCCCAAAACAGCCGACGACAGTGTGAACTTCGGTCGTTTCCTATCGCCGCCGTCTCAGGCCGGCAGCACCAGACTCGCTTCCAGTCCGCCCTCGGGCCGGTTGGCCAGCCGCAATTCGCCCTGATGCTCGGCCATGATCGCCCGCACCAGCGCCAGCCCCAGCCCCGCGCCGCCCGTCTCGCGATTGCGCGATCCTTCCAGCCGCGTGAATGGCTCCAGCATCTCGGTCATCCGGTCCTCGGCGATGCCCGGCCCATCGTCGGCCACGGCGATGCGGATCATCCCGTCCGACTGGCTCACCGACACATGAGCGCGCTCGCCATAGACGATGGCATTTTCAATGAGGTTGCGCACCGCCCGGCGGATCTGCTGCGGCCGCACGAAGGCGACGGCCCGGTCGCTGTCCGCCATCTCCACTGGCGATCCCAGTTCGATGAAATCCTCCACCACCGCATCGGTCAGCGAGGCCAGGTCCACCTTCTGCGGATTTTCCGTGCTGCGCCCGGCGCGGGCCAGCGACAATATATCCTCCAGCATCCGGTTCATCTCGTCGATCGTCTCGGACATGCGGGCGCGTTCGCTATCATCCTCCACCGATTCGGTCCGCACCCGCAGCGATGCGAGCGGGGTGCGCAGGTCATGGCCGATCGCGCCCAGCATCCGGTCCTTCTCGTCCAGCATGGCGATGATGCGGGCGCGCATCGCGTTGAAGGCCAGCGTCAGGTCGCGCACGTCGCCCGGCCCGCGCTCGTCCACTGCGTCCGCCGCGCCGGTCCTGGCAAATTGCTGTGCCGAACCGGTAAGCTGCTTGAGCGGCCGGGCCAGCCGCCGCCCCATCCACAGCAGCGGCAGCAGCACGATGACATAAAGGACCAGCGTCTGCCCCACCAGCCAGCCGCCATAGCGTTGCGGCCGGTCATTGGCACGGGCGTCGGCGATGACCCATTTGCCCGGCTCATATTCCGCCGCCAGCGTCAGCATTTTGATCCGATGGCTGCGCGGCGCTTCTCCGGTTGCACGCCCGCGAATCTTCTCCCAGCGCCGGACCGGCATTACCGCCTCTTCCTCCACCACGCGAACGGTGCGGATGGTCAGGCCGATATCCTCGAACATGGTGGTGGCGCGATGCTCCACATCCGGGCGCGACCGCCCCGTCAGATGCGGATCACCCTGCACGAAGCGGGCGCGGGGCCGTTCCCGATCCTGCCGATCGGGCCGGGTGTCGAGTGCATCGACCACGCGATAGACGGCCGGCGCGGTCTGTGCGGTCAGGGTCAGCCGGTTGCGCTCGCGCAGCAGCATGCCGAAATTGATCGCCTGCGCCACGAACAACGCGAACGCGACCAGCAGGATGATCTGGCCGACCAGGCTTTGCGGCCACAGACGCAATCGCTTCACAGTTTGCGGACCTCCGCCGACAATGTGTATCCGCCGCCCCACACGGTCTTGATCAGCGTCGGGTTCTTGGGATCGGGCTCGATTTTCTTGCGCAGCCGGCTGATCTGGTTGTCGATCGCCCGGTCGAACGCATTGGCTTCGCGGCCCTGCGTGATGTCCAGCAACTGGTCGCGGCTCAATATCTGGTTGGGCCGCGTGGCAAAGGCCAGCATCAGATTATATTCGGCAGTGGACAGGGGCAGGGACACACCCTCGCTATCCACCAATGTCCGCTCCTGCGCCTTCAGCAGCCATCCGGCAAAGGCATAGCTGGCGCCGTCGGGTGCGGTCACACGCTGGCCGCCGGTGGCGACGCGACGAAAGATCACTTTGATGCGGGCGACCAGTTCACGAGGAGAGAAAGGCTTGAGCACATAGTCGTCCGCCCCCATTTCCAGCCCGACGATACGGTCCGTCTCCTCCGACTTGGCGGTCAGCAGGATCACCGGGGTTTCGCTCGTCTCACGGATATGGCGGCACAGCGACAGGCCATCCTCACCGGGCATCATGATGTCCAGTATGACCAGGTCGATCGCACTGGCATTCAGCCGCAACCGCGCTTCGGCGGCATTTTCGACGGCGGTGACGCGAAAGCCGTTGCGCGACAGATATTGCGCCAGCGGTTCACGGATCGAACGCTCGTCATCGACGAGCAGCAGGTGGGGACGGTCGCTCATCTTGCCTGTCTGTCATGGGTTGGAAAGGGTTGGAAGGGCGAAGGTGAGGGGGCCAACCTTCGCCCTTCCATGATGGTCGGCATATGGCAGAGGGACAGAGGGGAAGAAGCCCCATGCCGCAACACCGCCCACAGCCTGTTATCAGTTCGCCGGCGGGGGCGGCGGCGAGCCGTCCTGACCGGGCGCATCCGGGCCGGGGCCGCGATGCCCCATCGGGCCGCGCTTATGGTCGCGCATCTGCGGACGGGCGGCCTTCATCTCGTCGGCGGTGACGAAACCGTCCTTGTTGGTGTCGGCCTTGTCGAACATCGCCAGCGGCCCGGCCATGAATTCGGCCTTGGTCACGGTGCCATCCTTGTTCGCGTCACCGAAGCCTGGGCCAAAGCCGGGACCGCCCGGCCCACCGCGCATCATGCCGCGACCGGGGCCACGATGGCCGCCCTTGCCCCAGCCGCGCCCGTCAGGCTTGCCAGCGGCGTCGGCTTTACCATCCCGCTTGTCGGCACGGGCCTGATGGCCGGCGGTGAATTCCGCCTTGCTGATCTGGCCATTCTTGTCGGTGTCGAGCGCGGCGAAGCGTTCGTCCATCCGCTGCTGATGGCGCAGGTCCCGATCCTTGTCGGTCAGCTTGCCGTCCTTGTCGACGTCCATTTTGGCGAAGCGGGCTTCCAGCGCGGCGGTCAGTTCCGCCTTGCTGATCTTGCCGTCCTTGTTGGTGTCGGCTTGTGTCATCATGCCGCCACGCGGGCCGCCGGGGCCTTGCGCGCCGGGCTGGGCATAGACGGTGTGGGTTGCCGCGAGGCCGCCTACAAACAGCGATCCGACCGCGACGGTGGTGAAAAATTTGCGGAGCATATCCTATGTCCTTCCTATGTCTTCGTGAACGGCAGGTCCGCCGTCCTTGAAGATGCTTATGGAAGGGATTTGTCCCGCATCTATGTCACGCCGCCCGCTTCTTTGTCGCGAATTGTAACGGGCGGTGAGACGGCAGGCCTCATATTCCTTCGTCATGCTGAACTTGTTTCAGCATCCATCACGCCTCCCGGAATGAAGGCGCGTGTGGAGGGATGGACCCTGAAACAAGTTCAGGGTGACGATGGAATTTAGATCAACGGTCGCGGCGACCCAGCAACCGCAAACGCAGGGCGTTCAGCTTGATGAAGCCCGCCGCGTCCCGCTGGTCATAGGCGCCGGCGTCGTCCTCGAACGTCACGACCTTTTCGCTGTAGAGCGAATAAGGCGACTTGCGGCCGACGACATAGACGCCGCCCTTGTACAGCTTCAGCCGCACGGTGCCCGTCACCTTTTCCTGGCTGTAATCGATCGCGGCTTGGAGCATCTCGCGCTCGGGCGAGAACCAGAAGCCGTTATAGACCAGCTCGGCATATTTGGGCGCGAGTTCGTCCTTCAGATGCGCGGCGCCGCGATCCAGCGTGACTTGCTCGATGCCGCGATGGGCGAGGTGATAGATGGTGCCGCCCGGTGTTTCATACATGCCGCGCGACTTCATGCCGACGAAGCGGTTCTCGACCAGATCGAGGCGACCGATGCCATGCTTGCGGCCATATTCGTTCAGCGTTTCGAGCAGCGTTGCGGGGCTCATGCCCACGCCATTGATCGCCACGCCATCGCCGCGTTCGAAATCGATGGTGATATATTCCGGCGCGTCGGGCGCGTCTTCCGGGTTTACCGTGCGCGAATAGACATAGTCCGGGGTTTCTTCCCACGGATCTTCCAGAACCTTACCCTCCGACGAGGTGTGCAGCATGTTCGCGTCGGTCGAGAAGGGGCTTTCGCCACGCTTGTCGCGGGGAATCGGGATCTGATGCTTTTCAGCAAATTCGATCAGCTTGGTGCGGCTGGTCAGATCCCATTCGCGCCAGGGCGCGATCACCTTGATATCGGGGGCCAGGCCATAATAGCCCAGTTCGAAACGGACCTGATCATTGCCCTTGCCGGTCGCGCCATGGCTGACGGCATCGGCGCCAAGCTGCTTGGCGATCTCGATCTGGCGCTTGGCGATCAGCGGACGGGCGATCGAGGTGCCGAGCAGGTAGAGGCCTTCATAAAGCGCATTGGAGCGCATCATCGGGAAGACATAATCCTTCACGAACTCCTCGCGCAGGTCGTCGATGAAGATATGTTCTTCCTTGACGCCCATCAGGCGGGCCTTGGCGCGGGCCGGTTCCAACTCCTCGCCCTGACCCAGATCGGCGGTGAAGGTGACGACTTCGCATTGATAGGTCTGCTGCAACCATTTCAGGATCACGCTGGTATCGAGACCACCGGAAAAGGCGAGGACGATGCGATTGATCTTATCGGACATGGGCAGGCGACTCTTTTCGTGCAGGAAGGACGCGATATTGTTGCGCGCGCCCGGTATCAGGCAAGCCGCCAAAGCGCAACCGGACAGAGAAAGAGCCGGGCGTGGGGACGCCCGGCTCCGATTATGTCATTGCCCGCCTGTCAGCGCGTGCGCGGCTTCAGGAAACCGGGATGAGGCACCTGTCCGCCAAAACGATAGACGGTCTGGCTGCGATCCGGCGCCGGTGCCGCGACCGGTTCGGCATGCATAGTCTGCGGCGCCGGGGCAGGGGCATGACTGCCCGCCTGCTGTGCCAAAATGAACTTGGCGCGGCGCATCCGCTTGGTCCGCGTGGTGAAGGGATTGTCGGCGCTCGGCGGCGCGGCGACCATCGCTTCGAGCGTGGCGTCGGAAGCTGCCAGCGGTATGGCTGGTGCCATCGCCGGACGCACCGGCTGATAGGCTGGTTCCGTGACAGGCATGGCGACCGGGACGACAGCCGGTTCGATCTGCGGATCGGCAACCATCGCTTCGTCATCCCGGCGACGGCGCATCAGCGTGGTGCCTCCAAGACCAAGCAGCAGCAAGGCGCCACCGCCCATCGCCCAAAGCAGCGCATTATCGGTACGGGCCGATTCGGCAACAGGCGCAGTTGCGACCGGCCGGGGAGCGGCAACCGGTGCTGGCTCAACGGCGGCAACTGGCGCTTCGGCGGGGGTGGGTGCGGGGTCTGCGTCCGTCGGTGCCGGGGCTCGCTCCGCCACGCGATTCTGCTCAGCACGCGGTGTCGGTACGGGCGAAGGGGCAGGGCGCGAACGGGCGGCAGGACGTGGCTTCGCCTGCTCAGCCTCAGCGGCGGCCGTCGCCGCCGCAATGCGTTCATCGATCGGCGGCGTGGCTTGCACCATCGGCTCGCCCGCCGTGAAGACCGGCGTTGCGCTGGTGGACGTGCTTGCCACTGCGGGAGCAGGCGCCGCAAGCGCTTCCGGCACCGTCGGCGTCACGCTGGGCGGAACGACCACGGTCTGTGCAAGCAGCGGGGTTGCACTCAAAGCCAGAACAGCGGCAATCGCGGCCCTGGCGGGGCGGATGAAGCGAATATTTTTTGTCATAGCGAAAGATCAACAATCGATATGAGCAATCTATCTCATGTCATGGATCGGAATCGCGATGAAATGTGCCAATCCGTGGCCATGCCGAATAGTATGAACATACGTTCATATTCCGGGATGAACCCTATATTTACAGATCGGATAAAATAGCTGTTCTATTCATCATCCATGTTTGAGCGATCTTCCCGATAGGCGCCGTCCAGCCGTGAAGTCTTCTTCTGCTCTTCGGCAGCATCGGCCGCCTTCTGCGCCTTGGTCCGGCCGAACTTGGCGCGATTGGCCTCCGCCTCCCGCGCTTTATCTGTCCGTTGCCTGGCCTTGCGCGCCTGTCGCAGGTTGATGACATTGCCCATCGGCACATCATAGTTGCGATGACGACATCTTGCCAAGAGCCCCGCAAACTGCGCATGACAACCTTTTCCCAGCGGGCTGAGCCAATATTTCATGACGAGTATTCACGACGTCGCCGCCCTGGCCAAGGTTTCGATCAAGACGGTGTCGCGCGTCGTCAATAAAGCGCCCAATGTCAGCCCGGAACTGCGCGATCGGGTGCAGGCGGCGATCGAGCAACTCGGCTATCGCCCCAATCAGTCGGCACGGCGGCTGGCAGGGGGGCGCTCCTTCATGATCGCCTTCCTCTATAATAATCCAGCGCCCGGCTATGTCAGCCGTATTCAGATCGGCGCGGCCTGGCGCTGTCGGGAACTGGGCTATCATCTGGTGGTGGAGCCGATCTCGCATGGCGGCGAGGAAAGGTTCGAGGTGCTCGACCGACTGGTCGCGGCGCTGCGCCCTGATGGTGTGCTGCTGGTGCCGCCGCTGTCGGATGATCCTGGCCTGCTGGCGCGACTGGTGGAAATGGGGCTGCCCTATGCGCGCATCGCGGGATCGGGCAAAGAGGGCGGCTTCACCATCGAAACGCCCGAGCGGGCCGGCGGGCGCATGGTCGCGGACCATCTGATCGCGCTGGGCCATCGCCGCATCGGCGTCATCACGCCGCCGTCCACCCACCACGCCGCGCAACATCGTGTGGAAGGTTTCCGCGATGGACTGGCTGCCGCCGGCCTCCCGGTCGAGGAAGATCTGTTCCTTCAGGGCCGCTTCGACTTCGCGTCGGGCATAGAGGCCGGGGAAGCGCTGCTGGCCTTGCCCCAGCCGCCCAGCGCCATCTTCGCGACCAATGACGAAATGGCGCTCGGCGTGCTGACGCTGGCCCATAATATCGGCCTGCGCGTGCCGGAAGACCTGTCGGTCGCGGGTTTCGACGATACGACCGCCAGCCACACTTCCTGGCCGCCTTTGACCACCGTGCGCCAGCCGCTGGAGGATATGGGCCGCCGCGTGATCGACGCGCTGGCGAAGGGGCCGGCGGAGGGCGCGGGCTTTGAATTCACGCTGATCGAACGGGGAAGTTCCGGCCCGCCAAGCTGATGCTGGTGGGAAGAAGTGGATGCGCGCGATTCCATGATCGCGGCTATGGACGGCTGCCGCCGCTGCGATATAGTCGTTAAACCGCTGGATTGGGGGGAGCAATTACACTGTTTGCACGACGAATCTTATCCGACAGTTCGCAATTCATGCCGCCGCGTCGAGCGCATGAAGGCTATTCGATCTAGAATCGGATGCTGTATATTGCGCTGATCGTCGGATTCTTTTGGATTGTTTCCTGGTTCCGCGACAAAATAAAGCCTCCATCGCCGCCCCCGGCCAGCCGGCCCAATCGCGTACCGCCACCTCCTCCCCCGCCGCGGCCCGCGACCGTCCATCGTCCCAGCCGCCAAGCCAGTCCGTCTCCGATCCGGTTCAACAATATCGACAACGCTATCGGTACCGGCGGCAGCGAAAATCTGTCCCAGGAAAATCTTGATGGCCTGCGGGATGCGTTCACGGGCGCGCCCCTTGACATCGCCCTTGGGCTGTACAGATGTTCGACCTGTCAGGTCTATTATCATCGCGAAAGCTATGACGTTGTTCGAAGCGAAAATGGCGGGCGCTGCGTCGCCTGCGCTTCGACCGCCATCGTTCAGGTGCATGACAAGACGTCTCCAGGGCGGAACTTCACCCCGGATGTCGTGACGCTCGCCAATTTCCGCGAGCATTTCGGCCATGTCGTCACCTTCGAAGGCGAGGTGAAAACCGTTCGGATCAGTCAGCGCGGAACGGATTTCGCGGTCATGTTTGAGCGCAAGTCGTGGGTGGCTGGTTTCAAGTTGGTGTTCTTCCGCCAGGCTGTCCGCAAGGTGGGCGGAGCCGACTTCATCAACAGCCTGCAAGGTCGCCGTGTCCGTGTGCGAGGATTGTTAATCAATCATGCCCAATTTGGACCGGAGATCATCATCTCCGAGCGCTCGATGATATTGGAAGTAACATGATAAAATGGCGCAATCTGGATGATCCCTATTCGGACCGCCTTGCCAGTGTCCGCGCCCAGACGCCGCACGATATATTGGGCGTACCGGCCGATTGCACGAAAACACAGGCGCGCCGCGCCTATCTCGCGCTCGTGAAAACCTATCATCCCGATCATGCAGACCCGTTCATGGCGGCCTATAATCAGGAAATGCTGAAGTTGGTGAATCAGGCCTATGCCCATGTTTCGAAGCAGGCGGTCTGACGATGGACCGCTATGCCCGGCACAATCTGATCGACTGGTTTTCGCAGGATGCGCTTGCCGGCATGAAAATCGCCGTGATTGGCGCCGGCGCAGTTGGGAACGAGGTGATCAAGAACCTCGCCCTGCTCGGCGCAGGCCATATTTCCGTTTTCGATTTCGATCGGATCGAGCCGCATAATCTTACCCGAAGCGTACTTTTCCGGGAGGGGGACATTGGCGGCTGGAAAGTGCAGGTCGCGGCCGCCCGCGCGCAGGAACTGGACCCCAATATCGAAGTGACGGCGCATGTGGGCGACTTCTGGTCGCTTCTGCCTTTGCGGGTTCTCAAGACCTATGATGTCGTCTTCTGCTGCGTGGATAATTTCGAAGCCAGAATCCGATGCAACATGATGTGCATCCTTGCCGGGGTCGATCTTGTAAATCTCGGCATCGACAGCCGCTTTTCGGTCGTAGAGGCCTTCCGCTTTTCGTCCTCGGCAGATAGCGCCTGCTATGAATGCAGCCTTCCGGACTCCGTCTATCAGCGCATGGCCCAACGCTATTCCTGCGGCCACCTGCGCAAGGCATCCTTCATCGAACGAAAAATTCCGACAACGATCGTGACATCGGGCACGGCCGCCGCACTGGGTGTTTCGATGGGGTTGCGGCTCGGTTCAGATATGGAAGTGGAAGCGACCAGAGTGCTGGTCGACACGATTTCGGGCCTGTCGACCCGAACCAGTCTTGTTCGCAATCCGCTATGCCCGGCGTGTGGAAGGCTGCCCGCCAGCCCGCCGCTGCTGACTTGCGGCCGACACATGGGCAATCTTGATCTTGCGCATGATCCCGCAACCATCACAGTCACCTTCAGCGAGCCGATCCTGACAGGCTATCGCATCGGCGGCAATTATGTGACGGTCTTCAAACGGGCCTCTGATTTCGACGATAGCTACGCCAGCCAGTTGGCGGATAATCCGGAAGTTGTGGACATCGAGATTCGCGATCAGTTCAGTTTTGCAGAATTGATCAGTACATTCGGCCATTGTCCGGTTCCGGCCAAATTTGCCATCGTTGAAGCCGATAGCCGTAGCATCGTCTTTGAATTTCAGGGAGATATTGATGTCTGAGGTCAAAATCATATTGCGCACCGCGGATCAGACGCGAAAGGCAGAGGTCGAACTGGCGCGTTCGATGGTCGGTGCCGACGTCATTCAGGCGGCGGTCCAGAATTGGTCGATGCCGGTCGACACGGACTATACGCTGGTCAACACGGCGACGGGAAAGGCGATCTTGCCGACGCAGGCCCTTGCGGCGGGCATTGTCGATGATGGCAACATCCTTGAGGTCCAGCCGGTTCTGGTGGCGGGATATATCCACTGATGTCCGCCTTTGCCGAACGTCGCGTTCAGGACATTGAAAAGCTGCGACAGCTCAGCAACGCGTCGAATGGGCGGGTCATCCTGAAGGCGGCAACCGGTCATCCTGTTTCCCGGATCATGGTGCAATTGCATTATCGGACGGCAGGATCGCACCGCTTTCCGGCGGATGTGCAAAATATCACCGAAGTCGTCATCGACCTCCCGGCCCGATACCCCTTTTCGGAACCGTCTGCCAAAATCCTGACGCCGATCTATCATCCCAACGTTTACACGTCGGGTCTCATCTGTTTCGGTCAGAAGTGGTTGCCATCGCAAGCACTGGATTTGCTTGTGCAGCGGATCATCCAGATCGTGACTTTCGATCCTCTGATCCTGAACGAGAGTTCGCCCGCCAATGGCGCGGCGCTAACCTGGTATCGGGAAGTGCGCCGTCAGAGCCCATCCTTATTTCCGACAGACACGCCGGACGCCGCGGCCACCGCGAAAAAGCCTACCATGTCGTGGACGGATGTGCCCAAGGCCAGTCCGGAACGGACAACCGTGACTTGCCCTCACTGCGCAGCTAAGCTGGCTTTGCCGACGGGGAAAAGTGGCAGTGTTAGTTGCCCCAGATGCAAGGCCGGTTTCGAGGTCAGAACATGATCCGTTGGACCGAGAAGGAGTCTGACTTTACCATCCAGCCACTGGATTCTCTTTTCGCGCGGCTTGGTTTTGCCGAGGCGGTTCTTCTCTGGAAGCAGGTTGGGGATGGCCTGCGGATCGTCGTTGATACCCATGTCCGCCAGCGCATCGAGAACCATCTCCAGTCTCAACGGATCGAACAAGGCGGATTGCTGATTGGCAGGGTTTTCGGTGAACACCCGCATGATCCGGTCATTGTCACCGTGGAAGAGGCCGTCGGTGCGAGCGACGCCCATGGCACGGGCGTCTCGCTCATCATGGGAAGTCGCGTATGGGACGATGCGCAGACGCTTTGCAAGGAGGGTCTCTATATAGTCGGATGGTATCACAGCCATCCGGACCTGGGCGCTTTTTTCCGCGGTACGGACCGAAACACGCAGCGCGCTTTCTTCGGCAATGCCCATTCGATAGGCCTCGTAAGCGACCCGATCCGTCGGGAAGAGAGATGGTTCGTCGGGCCTGACAGCGTCGAAGTACCATTCAGCGCGCGATATAGCTGGCCGCTCAGCGCGCCTGTCTCACATCTTGGGCAGAGCCTTTCATAGGCGGTCATCGGCTCGTTTGTCGCTATTCGGATCTTGCAAATCTGGGCTCGATCCTTGTCACAACCGAGCACCTGCACCCGCAGCCTATCGCATCGTTACCGCACAGGCTGTTCCGCTCAAACTGACGAGCGACGGCAAAAGGGCTGATGTTTCAGGAAAACCGTGGAGCGGGTAGCGGGGATCGAACCCGCATCACAAGCTTGGAAGGCGTCGGCAGTCACGCTTTTCCGCCATTTTTCTGTGCGATGCCAGAAAACATTGCCAGAACGATAGGAAAACAAGAGCGGAACATATCTGAATTTTACCGCGCCGTTACCGCACGCCTTCCAGTCTTGCCCCGGAACTTCCGACCCCTGCGATGTCAACACAGGGGATAGGGCGGAAAGCGGCAGTTTTCTGCCATTTATGCATCTCACGAGGCCTCGTGAAACCGGGAACGAATCGTGAAAAGCGGGTAGTTTCACCGGAATGACACCGGAGCGTTTGCGCTTGACCGACTCAGGAACATTGCGCGAACATGGGGCATGGGCGCAAAATCTCCCGGCATCCTCCCGTCGTGGGTCAAGACCGTTCATGCAATGGCAGCGGAACCCGCGTGTCATGTGCGGGCGATCTGCTGGACGTGCAAAGAGCATAGAGACATTGACCTGCAAGCGCTCGCGGCCAAGGTTGACCCAGACTACAGCCTGATAGATCGCCGCAGCCCCTGCAAACTCACCGATGGCTGCAAGGGCTGGGTCAAATTCATGTACTTGATGGGCGTCTATCGCCACCTCTGGAGCTATGAGCGCGCGGCGATCTGGGATGCGCGGGATCGGACGGCTGAAGAAAAGCATGCGCGGTGAAAATAGGTGTTGCGCATACGCTAAATAGCGTATATAAAGATGACATCAGCCAAGGGGTTGACAGGGCGCCTCGCCGAAGATCAGGGGCGGAGACTGACGATGGCTTCGTACAAGATTTTCACTGTTGGCCAGATGAACCAAGTTCTGAAGCGCAGCGAGGGTGACAAGTTCAACAGCGTTAAGAACGAAACCGTCGCGCGGATGCGTAATACCCCCCACGGTTGGATCGCTACGAAAGTTGATGGCGAAGAAGGCATCAATGTATCGCGCTTGATCAATCAGGTTGACGGCGCTGAACGAATTGCGGAAGCGCTGGGCATTTAATTCAATACTCGCCCCGGCTGCAATTTTCAGAGACCGCAGGCCGGGGCGGCATTGAGGCAGAGCCGTGGCTCCATCCTTATATGGTGCATATTGGCGCGGACGCCTCAGCTTGTTAACCGCCAGCAAACTGGAAGCAACACCTAGCGCATGTCGAGGTGCTGGTGCAGGATTAACACAGGATAGCCGAATGACCAATCACCCGAATCGAGCCAGCGAAGAAAGAACGCTTTCGCAGGCCATCTCTGATTACCGGACGCGCCATAACCTGACTCAGCAGGCAATGGCTGAAGAGCTGGGCGTATCCTCTCGATCGTTGGAAGGATGGTCAGGAGTGAATGGTGGTGGAAAGTCAGCCATGTCCCGGGCGCTCATCAAGTGCCTGGATCGGCTCTAATGCCGCGATCACGCTGGAGAGAATGGCTTTTGGCGGGGGAGTTCACCCTGTTCGCCATCGCCACGATCGTAGGGGTCTGGCAGGGGTTCGCCCGCCTTTTCTGACCGGCCGCGCACCGCTTTGACCAGCGCCCTCCCGGCCGTCGCGATATGGGTCAGGCCTTCCAGCAGCAGCCCGACCTTGCCCGCGCCGCGCGCGATCTTGCCCAGCCCCATTATTTCGGCCCCTGTGCTGGCGGATCGGAGGGCGGCGCATTCGCCAGGCTCTGGCCCATGCGGTCCAGGCTGCGCTGTGTCCACCGCTCTTTGACCGCGCCGACGATCAGCGTGAGGACAACGAGATAGGCGGATGGGTCAAACGTGGTGCTGCGCCACAGCCCGATCGCCATGACCAACGCCACCACGGCAGAGATGAAGCCCAACAGCCCAATCTCGCTACCGTGGTCACTGAGCTTTAGGCAGGGCAGCTTCATTTCGCTCTCCGCGTGTAGGCAGCCGCCAGCTTTTCGTCATACTTGTTCTGACGATAGGCCGTGCCGTTATAGCCTTTGGCGAACGCAGCCCAATCTTTCCGCTGAAGCGCGCCTTTCAGCCCGCGCCCTTCCACGAAGCGCAGGAAGGCTTCCAACTGGTCACCCTCCGTCTGCGCCTGCCGCCAGGCGAACGCCCACGGGTCATAGGCGCCACAGACCGCATAATTCTCGCCAAGGATCTGGAACGCGCCATAGCTGGCCGACATGAAACCCGCGTCCACGTCGAGCGCCACCGCGTCCAGCAATTGCTGCCAACGTCCAGCCTGCGAGGCCGGATAGAGCTCGCGGTTCCAGACCCGTGAAGACAGCTTCGGATGGCTGGCATCATAGCGGTGCCCGGTCGATTTGCTGAAACGATGCGGTTCGAACAGGATCGTGGGCCGCCCGTCAATGAACGCCTCCGAAGCGGCCTCCACGTCATAGATTGCCCAGATCGCGGCGGCCTCCACGGCCAGCAGCGACGCCGCTGTCGCCACATCCCGCGCCTCTATCGGATAGTCAGGCCCTTCGGTCATACAGGCCAGCAGGGCGGCCTTGCTCTTCGGCCCGAACACGCCGTCGATCAGCCCTGAATAAAAGCCGAGCGAATGCAGCCGCCGCTGAAGATCAGCGTGGTTCATAACCATACTCCTGTGATGAAATTTAGAGCAGTTCGGCTGATGCAGCCGGTTCGTCGATCATGGACATCAAGACGGCGATGTCTTCGGGCAGGCCCGGATCGAGCGGGAAGGCGCGATCAAGCATGTTCTGCGCCATCTTCAGGTTCGGATGGTCAGGCTCGTGTCGCCGCAGCGGCTCTGCCACCAGATCGAACGCCCGCCGCAGCACCCGGATTTCCACCGCCTGCCGCCGCAGCTGCGTTTCGATATGCTGTTGATATTTGCGGTCACGCTCGTCCTGCTTCGCCTCTCGGGTCTGCAATTCGTCATGCCAGGCCTGTAGCTTGGCCGCCCGTGATTGGGCGCGTGCATCGCGCCAATTGATCAGCCAGGCCGTCCCCCGGCCCAATGCATAAAGGATCGCGATGCTCCCCGCGATCAAGCCCCCCGCCTCCCCGGCGGCCGATGTCGCATCGGCCACAGGGATTAGTTCGCGCCTTCGGTGGAAAGCAGCTTGCCCATGCGCGCCTGCTCATGACCCAGCAGGGTCAGCGCATTCTCGCGCATCTTGGCCAGGCCCGCGATGGCCTTGCCCACAGGCAGATCGCCCAGCGTGTCAGCCAGCGCCACCAGTTCGGCGAAGGCGGTGGCCAGGACATCGCTGCTGATCAGGGCAGCGGCTTTCTGCACATCGTCAATCAGGTCGGCGGCCAG
>NZ_FOGE01000045.1 GCF_900111125.1 Sphingobium sp. YR768 | reverse complement strand
GCGCCCATTGGGCGTCCGTCAGTACAAAACGATCCATACAAAGCCTGAATCACATCTGACGATAAATGGAAATCCTAAATCCCCACAAGCCTTAGGACAAGCCATGTCGTGGCGATCAAGAATCCTGTCGGCTCTGGCCTTTATCGGGGTGTTTTCGGCGTTTCACATCGCCACCGGGCCGTGGGAAAGTGAGGATCAGCGGGCCTATCGCACATTGGCGGCCATCAGCACGCAGGTCGTGATGCGCCGTGCATCGACCGCCAAGCCCGAAGCGATCAAGGACTGCATGCTGGCCATTCCACCCAGCCTGCTCAACCTTCACCACTTGCAGGCCGGAGACGGGATCATAGTAGCCAATTCCGTCCAGCGCCTGTTGATCACGATCATGCCGGAAGGAAGCGGCGCACAGGTGACGGTGCGGCGGCCGCCCGATCGCGAACTGCGCCGATTGCACAGGGCAGCGCTGATGCGATGTATCGGGTGATGTCTATTTGTCGTGCAGCTTCGCCCATAGCGCACTCGTTCCCGCCTCCTGCGCGCGCGTGGTGAATTGCGCCGCGACCAGCCAGCCCTTGATCGGACGCATCGGCAAAATGGTGGTGAGGATCAGCACCGGCACGCCCACGGCCAGATGCACCCACAAAGGCGGCCGCGCCATGATCTCCAGCATCAGGATGAAGATCACGCCGGGCACGCAGGCGAAGAGTTGCACGAACACGGCCGGGCCATCCGCGGGATCGGCGAAGCTGTAGTCGAGCCCGCACACCTCGCAATGATCGCGCAGGGTCAGGAAGCCTGTGAAGATATGCCCTTCGTTGCAGCGGGGGCAGCGACCGAAGACACCCGTTTCATGCGCCGGACGCTTTGGCCAGCGCTGACCGCTCTGATCGGTCCAGACGGCGTCATTTTGTTCTGTCATATCGGCTCCTCTCCTGCTCTCTGCGACCTTTTCCGCCGTCTTGTCGATTGCGCCTTTTGTCCAAGGCTGGCCTTTGCGCGCACAAAGCGCTATCGGGCGCGCCAATCAATCATTCGATCTTGTAAGGCAGTCAGATGGGTTTTCGTTGCGGTATCGTCGGTCTTCCCAATGTGGGCAAGTCCACCCTGTTCAATGCGCTCACCGAAACGCAGGCGGCGCAGGCGGCCAATTATCCCTTCTGCACGATCGAGCCGAATGAAGGCCGCGTCGCCGTGCCCGACGATCGGCTCCAGACCATCGCAAAGATCGGCGGATCGGCCAAGATCATCGAAACGCAGCTCAGCTTCGTCGACATTGCGGGCCTCGTCCGTGGCGCGTCGAAGGGCGAAGGCCTTGGCAACCAGTTCCTGGCGAACATCCGCGAGACGGACGCCATCGTCCATGTCCTGCGCTGCTTCGAGGATGGCGACATCACCCATGTCGAGGGCAAGGTCGATCCCATCGCTGACGCCGAGACGGTCGAAACCGAACTGATGCTCGCCGATCTGGAAAGCCTGGAAAAGCGCGTCCCCAACCTCGCCAAGAAGGCGGCGCAGGGCGACAAGGAAGCCAAGGCTGCTGCCGCTGTGCTGGGTCAGGCGCTCGACCTGCTGCGCGATGGCAAGCCCGCCCGCCTCACCGTGCCGCGTGACGTGGAGGAAGAACGCCTGTTCGCGCAGGCGCAGTTGCTGACGGCCAAGCCGGTCCTCTATGTCTGCAATGTCGAGGAAGATGCCGCTTCGGAAGGCAATGCCCATTCGGCCCGCGTGTTCGAGAAGGCGGCTGCTGAGAATGCCAAGGCCGTGATCGTGTCCGCCGCGATCGAGGCGGAACTGGTGACGATGCCGATCGAAGAACGCGCCGAATATCTTGAAGCGCTGGGCCTGACCGAAGCCGGCCTCGCCCGCATCATCCGCGCCGGTTACGAACTGTTGGGCCTCATCACCTTCTTCACCGTCGGCCCGAAGGAAGCCCGCGCCTGGACCGTGAACAAGGGCAGCAAGGCCCCGCAGGCGGCCGGTGCGATCCACACCGATTTCGAGAAGGGCTTCATCCGCGCTGAAACCATGGCCTATGCCGACTATGTCCAGTATAACGGCGAAGCCGGGGCCAAGGAAGCGGGCAAGTGGCGCTCCGAAGGCAAGGACTATGTCACGCAGGACGGCGACATCATGCTGTTCCGCTTCAACGTCTGATCAAATCGAACGGGGCGGGGTTCATCACCCCGCCCCGTAGCTTTTCAGTCTTTCGAAAGTTTCGGCCTGCTGTCTTCTTCCGCAGGCGCCTCCGGCACGGTTTCAGCGTCACTCTCGACCGGCGCATCATAGGCATAGGCCTCTTCTTCGGCCGCTTTGTTCCCGCCGAACTTCCCCTTGATCCAGCGCCAGGCGACGCCGAAGAACAGGATGATCGGGATCAGCAGCTTCTTGCCGAACGCCAGCATCAGCGCCAGAACGCCCAGCTTCTTCGCCGCGAGCAGGCCAGCGCCAGCCGCGACCAGACCGCCAATGCCATATTCCGCCACCTTGTCGACATCGGGTACGAAGTCGGCATAGCGCGCGCCCTGATCGAACGTCACCGATCCGCCGAACTTGGCCGCCGCCGCCTTCACTTCGGGCAGATGCGACATGGTGGAGATCATGTTGAGGCTAAGCACGCCGAACCGACCGAGCAACCGCACATCATAGTTGAGCGTCCCTTCCGCCGCGTCGCCGAAGCGAATATCGCGGGCCCAGATGACGCTATGATGGGCGCGATCATAAGCCGGACGCTCTGCCCAGCCGACCAGATGCACCGGCGGATAGCCAGCCTCGGACCGCTCCTTGTTCCGATCTTCCTCACCCGATTTCATGTCGCCCATCAGCGCATCGAAATCGGTGGAGGCCGCGTCATCATCCTTCACATAGCCGCTCTGGTCATAAGTGATGACCGCCCCCCAGGCATCATCGTCCAGAAACGTCTTGCCGGCCGGGAACACCAGCCCCAACACCCCGTCCGCCTGCGCGGCAGGATTGCCCCAGGCGTCCACGATCACTTCCCGCGCAGCCTTGGCATCCAGATAATAATAATCCTTGCCCAGATGCAGCGTCGCCTTCGCCTCCGGCAGGGCGATGTCGCCGGTCTGTGGCTGTTGCCGCTGCAACATATCCTTGACCTTCGCCTCATAGGCGCGTTGTTCCGCCGTCGGCGCGGGTTGCTGGGCCGGAACGGCCGTCGCCGTTACACCCAGCAGCAGGACAGCACCCACGGCGCTCCAATATCTTTTCATGAACATTCCCCCGTTGGACGGGCAAGACTTTAGAAACAAAAGGATAGAAGGCAATGGCGGAAAGACCGATGATGCGCGCGCCCAGAAAGATCGCCTTTCCGCCCAGCGTTGACGCGCATACGAAGCTGCTGATCCTTGGCAGCCTGCCCGGCGACGCCTCCATCAAGCAGGGCGAATATTATGCGCATCGCGGCAATGCCTTCTGGGATTTGCTGGGCGATGTTCTGGGGGAGGCCCTGCGCGGCCAGCCCTATGCGATGCGGCTGAAGCGGTTGCGATCGCTTGGCATCGGCCTGTGGGACGTGATCGAAAGCGCGGAGCGCCCCGGCAGCCTCGACAGCAGCATCCGGGGCGTGGAACTGCGCGACCTTGGCCTGTTCGTGGAGCGGCTTCCGGCGCTGCGGGCGATCGCCTTCAACGGCAAGACCGCGGCCACCCACGGTCGGCGGCAACTGGGAGATCGACCGGCGCTGACGCTGATCGACCTGCCCTCCTCCAGCGGCGCCTATGCCAGTCTATCGCGGGAGGCCAAGCGGCAGGCGTGGATGGCGCTGCGCGACGCGCTGGCATGAAACCCTACCAAAACGTCACTTTACCGTCATGGCATCACTGCTAAGCGGGTTTAATTGCACAGATTGAAAACAAGAGTCGCCATGCTGATCCGATCCCTTGCCGCCGCCCTGCTCACCGTGACCGCGCTGAGCGGTTGCGTGTCCGTCCAGACCGTTCGCTCCGCGCCCGCCGCGACGACGGCGCAGGCGGAGCAGCGCGCGCCCGTCACCATCCTGGTGTCGATCGACGGTTTCCGCCCGGACTATCTGAAGCGCGGCGTCTCTCCCAACCTCAATGCCCTGGCCAGCAGCGGCGTCGAAACATCGATGCGCCCGTCCTTCCCGACCAAGACCTTCCCCAATCATTGGGCGATCGTCACCGGCGACCGGCCCGATCGCAGCGGCATCGTCGCCAATAATATGGAGGATGACAGCCGGCCCAAGGACAAGTTCACCATGGCCAGCGACGATCCCTACTGGTGGAATGAGGCCGAACCGATCTGGATCACCGCCGAAAAGCAGGGCGTGCGCACCGCCACCATGTTCTGGCCCGGCTCCAATGTCGCCTGGGGCGGCACCAAGGCATCCGAATGGCCCTACATCATCAACGGCGGATCGCGCCCCAGCGACTGGGCACAGTTCAACGAAGCGATCAGCCCGACCCAGCGCGTGAATGGCGTGCTGGACGTGCTGCGCCGCCCGGCCGACATTCGCCCCCGCTTCGTCACCCTCTATTTCGATGAAGTCGACACCGCCGGCCATGTCAACGGCCCCGATGCGCAACAGACCACGCAGGCCGTGGCCGATGTCGACGCCCATATCGGCGATCTGGTCGCGGGCCTCAAGACGCTGGGCCAGAGCGCCAATATCGTCATCGTCTCCGACCATGGCATGGCCGCCAAGGCGAATGACCGGGTGATCATACTGGACAAGATCGCCGACCCGGCCGACTATCGCAGCGTCGAAACCGGCCCCTATGCCAGCCTGGCCGCCATCCCCGGCCATGAAAAGGCGCTGGAGACGGCCCTGTTCAAGCCGCGCGACCATATGCAATGCTGGCGCAAGAGCGAGATCCCGGCTCGCTTCCATTATGGCACGCATCGCCGCATCCCGCCCTATTTCTGCCTCGCCGAAACCGGCTGGGTGTTCCAGAATACGACGCCGACCAAGCCGATCAGCGGCGGCGACCATGGCTGGGACGATCGCGCGCCGGAAATGCAGGCGCTGTTCATCGCCAATGGCCCGGCCTTCAACACCAGCTTCCGCCCGTCGGCGGACTTCGCCAATGTCGATGTCTATCCGCTGCTTGCCCGCCTGCTGGGCGTAACGCCGGTCGCGTCGGACGGCAATCCGGCGGTCTTGCAGGGATTGGTCAAGCCTTGACATTGACGTAAACGGAAAGTCTCTTTAAGCGATCATCCGTTGCAATAGGAGATGGATGATGGCGGAAGAGATTGTCTATTTCGAGGATATCGCGATCGGCGACGGCTTCGATTTCGGTCCGCTCACCATAACCCGCGATGAAACCGTTGCCTTCGCGGCGGAATTCGATCCCCAGCCCTTCCATCTGTCGGATGAGGCGGCGGCGACCACCCATTTCGGCACGATTTCCGCCAGCGGCTGGCACACGACCGCCCTGTTCATGAAGATGTTCGTCGCCGAAATGCAGGCCCATCCGGGGCGGCAGGCGGCCAGCCTTGGCGCGATGGGCGTGGACGAACTGCGCTGGCTGCGCCCGGTGCGCCCCGGCGACACGCTGCGCGGGCGCAGCGAGGTGATCGACAAGAAAGCATCGCAAAGCCGCCCGGAAATGGGCATCGTCCGCAACAAGGTGACGATCCTCAATCAGGACGACCAGCCCATCCTGACCATGATCCCGATCGCCATGTGGCGCACCCGACCCGCATAATCAGGGCCAAGTGCTGCATAGTGGCTCTGCGCAGCCCCCTTCGTTGGCGGTAGGGAAGCGCACGCCATCATCAGGGAAAAACCGCCCATGCCCAGCACCGCCCATCTCCTCGCCTTCGCGCTGATATCGCTGGGCATGGTGCTGACCCCCGGCCCGAACATGATCTACCTGATCTCGCGCTCCATTTCACAGGGGCGCACGGCCGGCATGATCTCGCTGCTGGGCGTGGCCTGCGGCTTCCTCTTCTACATGATCAGCGCGGCCTTCGGCATCACCGCGCTGCTGATGGCGGTGCCCTTCGCCTATGATGTGCTGCGGATCGGCGGCGCGCTCTATCTGCTCTGGCTGGCCTGGAATGCCGTGCGGCCCGGCGGCCGATCGCCCTTTCAGGTCCGCACCCTGCCGCAGGACTCGCCGCGCCGCCTCTTCACCATGGGGCTGGTCACGAACCTGCTCAATCCCAAGGTCGCGATGATCTATCTGTCGCTGCTGCCGCAATTCGTCGATCCGGCGCGCGGCCATATATTGGGCCAGTCGCTGGTGCTGGGCGCGACGCAGATCGTGATCAGCCTGTCGGTCAACGCCGTCATCGCCTGCCTCGCCGGATCGATCGCCGGCTTCCTGCACGGCCGCCCGCGCTGGCTGACGATCCAGCGCTGGTTCATGGGCACGGTGCTGGGCGGACTGGCCGTGCGTATGGCGGTGGAACGATAAGGGCTATTTCCGCCCGAACAGCTTTTCGATATCCCCATGCCCCAGTTTCACCCAGGTCGGTCGGCCATGATTGCACTGGCCTGAGCGCGGCGTGACTTCCATCTCTCGCAGCAGCGCGTTCATCTCCGCGACGCTCAGCATACGGCCGGCACGGACCGATCCGTGGCAGGCCATGGTCGCGGCGACGAGGTCCAGCCGTTCCTTCAGGGACAGCGCACTGTCATAGGCAGCGAGATCGTCGGCCAGATCCGTGACCAGTCCCTGCACATCCGACTGGCCCAGCATGGCAGGCGCCGCGCGCACCAGCATCGCGGACGGGCCGAAGCGCTCCAGATCGAGACCGAAATCCTTGAGTTCGGCGATCCGCGCCTCCAGCCGGTCGCAGGCCGGCTCGTCCAATTCCACCACTTCCGGCAGCAATAGCGCCTGAGAGGCCACCCCTTGCCCCTCCATCGCCCGGCGCATCCGCTCCAGCGTCAGCCGCTCATGCGCGGCATGCTGGTCGACGATGACAAGGCCATCCTCCGCTTCCGCGACGATATAGGTGCGCGCCACCTGCCCACGGGCGACCCCCAACGGGAAGCTGTGCGCTTCGGGCGCAGGCGCGGCGGCCGGTTCGGCGCGGGCCTGCGGTGGCGGTGTCAGGAAAGAGGCGCGACGATCCGCGAAACCGGAGGGCGCGAACTGGCTGTAACTGGCGGGCGCGCTCCCCGACAAACCGGCCGCCGCCTCGAAGATCGGCATGGAACTGATCGGCGTCGGCGACAATGGTTCCGGCTTCCAGGCGGCGAGGCCCGCCGCATCCGCCTGCTGCACCGACCGGAAGCCTTCGGCATCCAGCGCGCGGCGCAGGCCGGACACGATCATGCCCCGGATCAGCGCCGGATCGCGGAAGCGCACTTCGGTCTTGGCGGGATGGACATTCACATCCACCTCATGCGCGGGCACGTCCAGGAACAGCGCCACCACCGGATGCCGGTCCCGCGCCAGCATATCGGCATAGGCGCCACGCAGCGCTCCAATCAGCAGCCGGTCCTTTACCGGCCGACCGTTGACGAACAGATATTGATGATCGCCCACGCCCCGATTGTAGGTCGGCAGGGAAGCAACGCCTGACAACTGCACCCCGTCCCGCTCCAGCGACACGATCACATGATTGTCCGCCAGTTGCCGGTCGGTGAGCGAAGCGACCCGATCCTCCCGCGCTTCGCCGCCCTGCACGCCCAGCACCCGCCGACCATCATGCTCGACCGAAAAAGCGACGGCCGGATGTGCCATTGCGAGACGACGCACGACATCGAGGCAGGCGGCATATTCCGCCTTGGGCGATCGCAGGAACTTGCGCCGCGCCGGCACCTTGCCGAACAGTTGCTCCACGGTCACGCGAGTGCCCGGCGGCAGGGCGGCCGGCCCCTCTGCGACCAGTTGCCCATTATCGACCGTGCGGTTCCATCCGTCGGCCCCGCGCGGGCGACTGTCGATGGACAGGCGGGCGACGCTGGCGATCGATGGCAACGCCTCTCCTCGAAAACCCAATGTCGCTACATTTTCAATGGCATCGTCGGGCATCTTCGACGTGGCATGTCGCTCCAGCGCCAGCGCCATGTCCGCCGAATCCATGCCGCAGCCATCGTCGCTCACCTCGATGCGATCCAGCCCCCCGTTCGACAGGCGAATGGCAACGCGAGTCGCGCCCGCATCCAAAGCGTTTTCAACGATTTCTTTCAGCGCGCTGGCGGGTCTTTCGACCACTTCACCGGCAGCGATACGATTGACCAGATGTTCGGGCAGACGGCGTATTGACATTGATTAGGGACTAGCCCAAGCGAGCGCTTTCCGCGACCCGCGAAGCTGATTTTTTTGCACTGCACAGCGCAAAAACAGCTATTAGCGGTTGAGCGAACCAGCTTTCCGACCGTTCCCTGTCGCGTCGCGGGGACGGCTGGCGAAACAGGATAAGGCATGTCGATCTTCTCGCGTTTCTTCAAATTCTCGTCCCAGGACATGGCCATCGACCTGGGTACCGCCAATACGGTGGTCTATGTTCGGGGCCGGGGCATCGTCCTCAACGAACCGTCGGTCGTCGCGATGGAGACGTTGAACGGTATCAAGCGGGTCAAGGCTGTCGGTGTCGACGCCAAGCTGATGATGGGCAAGACGCCTGATTCGGTGGAAGCCATCCGCCCGCTGCGCGACGGCGTGATCGCCGACATCGATGTCGCGGAAGAAATGATCAAGCATTTCATCCGGAAGGTGCATGGCGGCAAGCATAGCCCCTGGCGCGCGCCGGAAATCGTGATCTGCGTCCCCAGCGGCTCCACCAGCGTCGAGCGCCGCGCGATCCGTGACGCCGCCAGCAATGCCGGTGCGTCGCAGGTGTTCCTGATCGAAGAACCGATGGCAGCCGCGATCGGCGCCGACATGCCCGTGACCGAGCCGATCGGTTCGATGGTTGTCGATATCGGCGGTGGCACCACCGAAGTCGCAGTGCTCTCGCTGCGCGGCCTGGCTTACACCACGTCGGTCCGCGTCGGCGGCGACAAGATGGACGAAGCGATCGTCAGCTTCGTGCGTCGTCACCACAATCTGCTGATCGGCGAAGCCACGGCAGAGCGGATCAAGAAGCAGTTCGGCGTAGCCCAGCCGCCCGAAGATGGCGTCGGCGAAACGATCCACATCAAGGGTCGCGATCTCGTGAACGGCGTGCCCAAGGAAATCTCGATCAATCAGGGTCAGATTGCCGATGCGCTGGCCGAACCGATCAGCACCATCGTTGAAGGTGTCCGGATCGCGCTGGAAAATACCGCGCCTGAACTGGCGGCCGACATTGTCGATCAGGGCATCGTGCTCACCGGCGGCGGCGCGCTGTTGAAGGGGCTGGATGACGAGCTGCGCGATGAAACCGGCCTGCCGGTCACGATCGCCGAAGATCCGTTGACATGCGTTGCCATCGGCACCGGTCGGGCCATGGAGGATCCGATCTTCCGGGGTGTGCTGCAAAACGCCTGAACTAGGGGGACGGCATAGAGATGGCGCGGCCACCCAGCCGACGCCCCGGTATCAACCGGAGGGCGCAATATAGTCTTTTCGCCAGCTATGTGGTGGCGCTCGTCGGCGCCGCCATTGGCTTGCTGCTTGTGGTGGTCGCCATCTTCGATCCTACCGGCTTTGCTGCGCTGCGTGTCGCTGCGGCAGAGGTAAGCCGTCCGGCATCGGTCACGATGAAGGGCATGGTGAGCGGCGTCAGTTCGATCGACGAAGTTCTGGCGGCCTATTGGCAAGCCGGATCGCAAAATGTCGGACTGCGCCGTCAGGTAGAAGCGGACCGCAACCGCATCATCGAATCCAAGGCGATCGCCCAGGAAAATCTGCGCCTCAAGAAACTGCTCAAGCTGGTGGATGAGGATAGCAGCGACCTGCTCACCGCCCGGCTGATCGCGTCCTCGGCCAGCAGCGCCCGTCGCTTCGCCCGTCTGAATGCCGGCGCATGGCAGGGTGTGCGTCCCGGAATGCCGGTGCGCGCGCCCGAAGGACTGATCGGCCGCATCCACATCACCACACCCAACAGCGCCGACGTGCTGCTGCTGACCGACACCAGCAATATCGTGCCGGTACGCCGGGCCAGCGACAATATTCCCGCCATTTCCACCGGACTTGGCGACGGATCGGTGGAAATCCGCGCGCTGACGGCAGGACGCAATCCCTTCAAGCCCGGCGACCTGCTGGTGACGTCCGGCATTGGCGGCGTCTACCAACCCAATATACCTGTCGCAGTCGTTGTTCGTGCGGAGGGTGAAATCGCCTATGGCGTGCCGCTCGCCAACCCCGCCCGCGTGGACGCCGTGGTGGTCGAGCGCGTGTTCGAAGAAGCCGTGACCCGTCCCGGCCCATCCGCCCCTGCGGTCGCAGCAGGCGCTGAAGCGGAGGCATCTGGCGGTAACGCTGCGGCGCCATGATCGACCCGCATCTTCACCATGTCCCTCGACTGGGTCGCTATCCTTCGCGCTTCCGGCTGGCGGGAACACCGATCATCACCGTGATGATCGGCTCCTTTCTGACGGCGTTGCCAATTATTGCCCAGTCGGCGATATTGCCGCCCTTCGGATTGTTGATCCTGCTCTCCTGGCGGCTTTTGCGCCCTGAACTCTGGCGCACATGGATCGGCATACCGCTCGGCCTGTTCGACGATATGATGAGCGGCCAGCCGATCGGATCAGCCATATTCCTGTGGACGATCGCCCTGATCGGCATCGACTGGGTCGAACATCGCATGGTGTGGCGCAGTTACCGGCAGGACTGGCTTATCGCTGCCGTTGCGATTATCTTCTGTATTTCCGGTGGTTGGTTCTTCGCGCGCATCACCGGCGGAGGTTCCGTGAGCTTTTCCCTGGTCGCCCCCCAGATGGTCTGGACGATTTTGCTGTTTCCTTTCGTCGTCCGCCAGTGCGCGCGGATCGACCGCTGGCGCGTGATGGCATGAAGTTTCTGACACCCAAGCGCAAGATCGTCACCGAAGCCGCCCAATCCTTCACCTTCTCGCGCCGCGCGATGGTGGTCGGCGGGTTGCAGGGCGCCATCGGCGCTGTCCTGATCGGCCGCATGGCCTGGATCAGCGTCGTCCAGAACGAAAAATACAGCCTGTTATCGGAAAGCAATCGCGTCAACATGACGCTGATCCCGCCACGTCGGGGCTGGATACTCGACCGCAACGGCAAGCCACTCGCCAACAATCGCACCGATTTTCGCGTCGACCTGATCCCGCAGCGCGTGGTCGACGCCGAAGCGACGATCACCCATCTCGCCCAGTTGCTTAAGCTGGAACCGGACGAGGTCGATCGTATCCGCGACGATCTGGACAAGTCCGCCGGTTTCCGCCCGGTACAGGTCGCCGACAAGCTGACCTATGACCAATATGCCGCGATCAGCGTGCGCCTGCCGGACCTGCCCGGCGTTGCGCCCAGTCAGGGGTTTTCGCGCAACTATCCCGCCGGCGCCACGGTCGGCCATCTGCTCGGCTATGTCGGCGCGGCCACGGCCGAGGAGTTCAAAGCCCGTAAGGACCCGCTGCTCATCACGCCGGGCTTCAAGATCGGGAAGGACGGCCTGGAAAAGGCGTTCGACCGCCACCTGACCGGCAAGCCGGGCGCCAAACGGGTCGAGGTTACTGCGCGCGGCAAGATCATGCAGGAATTGACCACCCGGCAGGATACGCCCGGTCGGTCGATCAAGCTGACCATCGATGCCGGCCTTCAGGAATATGCCGGGCGGCGGCTGGCCACGCAAAGTGGATCGGTGGTCGTCATCGACTGTCAGAATGGCGATGTGCTGGCGCTGGCCTCCATGCCCAGCTTCGATCCGAACAGCTTTTCCGATGGCATCAGCCATCTGGAATATGAAATGCTGTCCAAGGACGATCATGTTCCCCTGCGCAACAAGACCTTGCAGGGGCTCTATCCGCCCGGCTCCACAGTTAAGCCGATGGTGGCGCTGGCGCTGCTGGAGGCAGGCGTCGGGCCGCAGGAAACGGTGAACTGCCCCGGCGCGATCCGCGTGGGCAACACGCTGTTCCACTGCCACAAGAAGCGCGGCCACGGCCCGCTCAACATGCGCGGCGCGATTGCGCAAAGCTGCGACATTTATTTCTACCAGATGGCGCAGCGCATCGGCATGGATCGCATCGCCAGCATGGCCCATCGCGTCGGCATGGGCCAGAAATTCGACCTGCCCTTCCCCAGCCAAAGCTATGGCACCGTGCCAGACCCTGCCTGGAAAGAACGGAAATATAACCAGAAATGGCAGGTCTATGACACTGTGAACGCCACCATCGGTCAGGGCTATATGCTGATCAACCCGCTCCAGATGGCGGTGATGGCGGCCCGCCTTGCGACCGGCAAGCAGTTGATGCCCAATTTCATCCATGGCGCCCCGCGCAAGGAACCAGCGCCGGTCGGATCGACCGAAGAGCATCTGGTCGTCATCCGCGACGCCATGAATGCCGTGGTGAACGGCGGCGGCACCGGCGGGGCAGCCCGCAGTTCCATCCCCGGCGTCATGATCGCGGGCAAGACCGGCACGGCGCAGGTCCGTCGCATCACCATGGCGGAACGCGCCGGCGGCGTGCGCGGCAATGCAGGCCTGCCCTTCAAGTTGCGCGACCACGCCCTGTTTCAGGGATTCGCGCCGTTCGACAATCCCCGCTATGCCATCGCCTGCATCATCGAACATGGCGGCCACACGATCCGCAACGAAGACGCACCGATGATCGCCAGCGACACTCTGTCCTACCTGTTCGACCCGGCCAAGGCGCTGGAGAAGCTGGAAACATTGGAAAAGGGCTGGGGCGGCACGCCGGCGGAGCGGCAGGCGCGCCAGATGGCGGCTTTCCGGCTGGCCAAGGCGATCGAGAAGGGTGAAGTTCCCCCCCCGGCGGAGAATGCCGCGGAAAACGCCACGGCCGCCAATAGCGCTGCGCCTGCGCCGGCACCACCAGCTCCGCCAGCGCCCTCAGCCGATGACGAAGATGTGCCGCCTCCTCCCGGCGCTAATGGTGGGGCCACGCCATGAGCATCGTCCCGAAGCCCATCACCGAATTCCCCTGGCGCATTCTGGCGTTGCTGCTGGTCATCGCCCTGTTCGGTACAGTCGTTCTCTATAGTGCGGCAAGCGGCAGCATCTTTCCCTGGGCAGCCAATCAAGGGGTCCGCTTCTGCGTCTTCTCCGCCATGGCGCTGGTCCTCAGCCGCATTCCCGTGACGACCTTCGCTCGCTTCGCGTTCCCAGCCTATGGCGCTGTACTCGCTGCACTGGTGCTGGTGGAACTGATCGGGGGCGTCGCAGGAGGCAGCCAGCGCTGGATCAACCTGGGCTTCATGCAGCTTCAGCCATCGGAATTCATGAAGCCGATCATCGTCCTGACCATTGCGCGATTCTACGCCATGCTGCCGGTGGGCGAGATACGGCGCTGGAATGCGATATGGCCGGCGCTGATCTTGATCGGTTTTCCTTGGGCGCTGGTGCTGATCCAGCCTGATCTGGGCACGGCGACGATGATCCTCGCAGGCGGCATCACAGTCATGTTTCTGGCAGGCCTGCCGTTGCGCCTGTTCATCGGGTCCGGCCTGACCCTCGCGGCGATCATCCCGATCGCCTTCAGTTTCCTGCATGATTATCAGAAGAACCGTATCCTTATCTTCCTCGACCCGGAAAGCGACCCGCTGGGTGCCGGCTATCATATCAGCCAGTCGAAGATCGCGATCGGATCGGGCGGCATCTGGGGCAAGGGTTTCCTTCAGGGCACCCAGAGCCATCTCCAATATCTGCCCGAAGGCCATACCGACTTCGCCTTTGCCACCATGGCGGAGGAATGGGGCTTGCTGGGCGGCACGTTCCTGATCCTGGCCTTCATGCTGCTGTTCCGCTGGGGCATTCGCGTTGCGATGCGGACGGAAGACAAATTCGCCCGCATGACCGCCGCTGGCCTCACCACGACCATCTTCTTCTACGTCGCCATCAACCTGATGATGGTGATGGGTCTGGCGCCTGTGGTGGGCATCCCCCTACCCTTCATGTCCTATGGCGGTTCGTCGATGCTGACGGTGATGCTGTGCGTAGGCATCATCATGGCGATCGACCGCGCCGGCAAGCGCCGGTCAGGTTCGCGAAACTGGGCGTGAAATCCGATACTTGAGAAAAAAATCACACTTTGGGCGATTTCCTGTTTGCAAAGTTCGAAGTGACTGCTAACAGCCCGCCCACACCAGAGCGGTTAGCCGCCCCGGTACGGACGCATAGCTCAGTTGGTAGAGCAGCTGACTCTTAATCAGCGGGTCCTTGGTTCGAGCCCAAGTGCGTCCACCATATCTTTCAAACGCTTAGAGGCCAGTTTGAGGTCCAAAGCTGGACCCACCCCCTCCAGTTTACAGCCTGGTTTACAATTTCCTCCGGTTTTCGAGCTTCGAAATGGCCGTTTCCGCCATCTCGGAATCCCGCTTGAGATAGTGCGTATCGAGGATCGTCTCGACGTCCTTGAGGCTATGCCCGGTGATCGTCGCGATCTGCGGAACACTCGCTCCTGCGATCGCCAGGCGGGTCACGACAGTGCCCCGCAGGTCGTGGAAAGTGAGACCAGCGACACCGGCTTTCACACAGGCCTTGCGCCACGATGTCCGAAAGCCGTCACTCGTCCAGGATTGCCCGCGTTCGGTGAGCAGAATGGTTGCCGGCAACGACTTCCCCTCTACGTCGTAGCGGCCCTTCAAAGCGTCCAGCGCAAGCTTGAGCGGTGCTCCCACAGGAACGATCACCCGCTTGGGCTTGCGGTTCTTCACCTTGCTCTTTGTCTTGCTCTGCGTGAGACGGATTTCCGCGCCGTCATACGCCGTCCAGGGCAGATTGATGAGATCGCCTTGACGCTGCCCTGTCCACAAGGCCAGCGTCATGGCCAGGTGCAGGTGGGGTGGCGCGTGCTTGTAGAAGGCTTCCTCGTCACCCTCTTTCCAGACGGAATCGACGCGACCGGATTGATACAGACGGCCGGGCCGTTTGCAGGGGTTGGCGATGACCAGTCCTCGATCAAGCGCCCATGCGAGGATTCGCGCCAAAACGGCAAAGCGATAGTCTGCCGTGCGTTCCGATGTGCTGGCAATTCGATCGCGCCAGGCCAGAAACTCGCCGCGCGTGCGCGGGTCACCCAGTGCGCCTATCGGAAAGTCTCCGAACTCCGTCTCGATGAATCTCAGATGCTTCCCATAGTCCTTGCGGGTGCGGGGAGCGAGACGGGTATAATCGGAGGATTGCTCGAAAGCCCGAAACACGCTGTTGAGCGTGTCGCTTGGTTTGGGCCTGTTTTTTCGCTCATCGTGCGCTGTGACATAAGCCTGATGGAATTCCGGCGTTCCGAATTTGGCCTCGATGCGGGGCCCTCCACGCCACGCATAATAGTAGGTTGCGTATAGGCCGCTCGCCAGTTTCTTGCGTACCCTGTGGACACCTTTAAGATTGACGCGCATCGCGCCGCGCCTTCCATTCGTCGAACGGGGTCGACGAAACCGCGGATGGTTCCGTTTCCAGATGCACGAGGATGATCCGCCCATCAGGGTGGATCTCGGTGCGCACGATCGTCAGTCCGCCCTCGCAGGCCATACGGATGGCCTGGACGAGACTGGGGCGTCGTGGTGAGGATTTACGCTGTCCGGCCACAGCAAGTTGCCCGAGGCCGCAGGACGTGAACCCGACTCGTGGTCCCCTGCCCGCCGCACTCCCCCCTCCCTTCCTTGGCGAGCCGGTTGGAGCGATCTGACGCTATACCTGGCAGCGCCGACGAGCGCTGCGTCCCGGCGGGTGCCGCTGTAGACGCATCGGCGTCACGGTCCGAACAGCGACTGATGGTGGTTGCAACACCCACGGGGGCCAAAGCCGGCCCTGAAGTCCGAAAGACGGTAAGACGCATTGCGCGCTCCTCATAGGAGCACCTACGCGACGTCATGAAGCAAAAGTAAACATATCATAGTTTTTAGTAACTTGGATGGCGTCCTTTCTTAGTATTCTCATTTCAATTGTGCGGCAGCGGGCGAAGGTTCAAGCACAAACACGTCGCTCCCGAACCTTCCACTCAGGTGCAAGGCCACCGATGCAATATAGTTTCGCTGACGCCACGCCGTCGGGCTGTGGTAGACGCCAACGGCTTTCCAATAGTCTCTCGTCGTTCGAAGGGCCGACAGAAACACCCATCGTGCGGCCTCGGCGTTAAAGCAGGAATCAAAACGGAGCCAATGGCGCACATGGGCTTTCGGACGGCCGATATGTGCTGCGATGCGCCCGACCCACCAACTGTTGATCTGCAAGGGCCCCAGGTCATGGGTGCCGTTAGTGTTGGCGACCTCCGCACCGATCCAGCCGGCCTCCTGGTCGCGCAGACCCCAGAGCGTCTTTTCGAGCCAGGGTCTGCCGAGCGAGGCCCTGTGGATGCACGTTCCGATCAGACGTTCCTCATCCGGATTGCGCGTTCTGGCCTGCGCCGGGGACGGGATCATCGCTCCGCACAGCAATGTACCGATGAGACAGGGAACGAAACGCATCATACAGCCCTCATCGCTTTTGACGCCGTTCGATCATGGTGCATCAGGCCAGAGAAGTCTGGAAACAACCCATCTGTCAGCAAGGCTAGAAGGGCGCGACCGGAAATGATTTCGACAGTGCCGCCATGAGCTGCGGCGGCCCGGCTTTGCGGCCCGGTCCGCCCCGTATGGATGAAGAGACCGCGACACCCCTTCGTGCGACAGAGCGCCTCAAATGCCGCGACATGTTCCGGTCGGATCGTATCAGCATAGCGCTTGGCCTGGATCAGCCAGACGGCGCCATCGATCACGACCTGGCCGTCGACGCCGCCATCACCGGTGTAACGACGATTACGAACGACCTTGTGACCGCTGCGCTCGAAACTCTCCAGCAGAAGTTCCTCGAAAGCGAGCGGGTCCATGGCGCGCAGACGGGCATAGAGAAGCTGCGGCGGCTGCGCCCGGTCACGCCCACGAAGCTGAGCCGCCATGGCTCTGGCCTGCCGCCTTCGCCAGCGATGCTTCACCGGCACCTCAAATTGATGGAAGACGACAGCAAGGATGATGAGCATGAACGCGGACAGGGCAAAGAGCATGAGAGATGACCTTATCGCTCGGGACCGTGAGACGGCTCGGGGTGATGGACAGGAAATGGCGTTGGCCGCGTCGGCTGATTGTCTGGTGCCCCGCGATCGGTGCGGGCGCGGTCGAGAATGCCCTCGAGGAAGCGGTCCAGGACCTGTGCAATACTGCGCGCGCCCTCGGCGAGATGTTCGGCGGCGCCGCGCGGCGGACGCTCCCGGCGATCAAGATGCCGTTCGAGCATGCGATCGCGGCGTTGTGCGCGCAATTGCTCCTGTTCGGCCTTGAGATTGGCCAGATGATGACCGCGGCGGCTAGTGAGAGCATCGACGCCGTCTGCCTTCAGCCGGCCCAGCCCTTCAGACGAAGATGTTTTCTCGCCTGATTGCCGCTCGAGCTTGGCGATCAACGCCTTGACGTCGTTGGTCCAAAGCCGGGCGCCGAAAGCCGCGCGGGTGATGGCCGTGTAGAAATTCTGGGCGTTGACCAGAGGCGATTCGACCGGGGCGAGCACGAAGACGCGCGGATAGGTCTTGGACTGGGCGGAATAGACGGTCTCGGCATAGCCATGATCCCAGGTTTTGTGTTCGGAGAGATCGACCTGTTGCACACGTCCCTCCCGGTCCCAGCGGATCGTTCCCAGCGCCCCTTCCAGCTTTTCCACGGTCCCACGCTCGGCGTTGCGCAGATCCAGTTCACGGTTGACGAGACGCCACTGGATACGGTCTCCTTCGGCAAGATCGCGATATTCGGGATTGAATATGTTGATGTGCCGGGCCCCGGTGCTCTGCGGATCCCATCGGATTGTGCGTCCTTGCTCATCGACGAGGCGCACGACCTGCCGGCCATTGGGTTCACGCCCCAGTCCGATGACGTGATAGTCGGCATTGCGGGCGACACCGAGACCGACGATATCACGGTCGAAGCGCACAATCTGACCAGAGCCGTAAAAACGCGCCATATGCTTTTCAATGTCGGTCAGGCCGGCGGGCGCGAGGATGGACAGCCGGCTGTCCTGGGCGGCAAGACCATTCTCATCCTTCAGCGCATCGCGAATCTTGCTGTTGACAATGAGGCGGGTCGCATTGTCGAGGACGAGAATATTGGTGCCGGCCCGCGAGTCCGGCTTGAGCCGTATCCAGGCATGCACGACCTGCCCGGCCATCCTCTCATTGTCGGCGACTGTGCTGACGCTATCGAGCTTTGCCAATGCCTCGGCGAAGTTGCCCGAGCGTGCGGCAGTGACGGCCGCCTTGATCGATTTGGTTTCCTGCCGCACGGCCTCGGTAAGTTCGACCGTAGGCAGGCCCAGTTTACGCATCAGCCAGAACGGCTTCCCTTGCTCGATGGCGCCGGTCTGTTTCTCGTCTCCCAGCAGGAGCAGACGGGCGCCCGTCGACCTGCTGATCTCGAGCAGCCTCCGGGCCTGGCGGTTGCCCAGTTGCCCTGCCTCGTCGAGCACCAGCACATGGCGATCGATGATCCCCTGCCCGCCTCGGGCGACGAAGCCAGCAACAGTATAGGAGGCGATATCTGCCTTCTTGCCCAGTTCGGCGGCCGCTGAAGATGTGGGCGCAAGGGCGATCAAGGTCGTGCCGGGTTCAGCCGTTTCGCCCAGCACTCGAACCAGCGTCGATTTGCCGGATCCCGCGACACCGTGGATGGCGGTGATGCGATCGCGTGTCAGCGCTGTCTCGACAAGGGCATTCTGCTGCTGCTTGTTGAGGCTGGTCCCCTCCAGCACGGTAAGCAATCGATCACTTGAGGCAATCGGGCGAGCATCATTCAGGCCGAGCGCGATATGCTGGGTGAGCGCCAGTTCAAGCCGCCAGGATTTGCGACTGGTTCGCGCTCGTGCCAGTATCTTGTCGCCGGTCTGCTCATGGGTCGGGAGCAGCTTGCGTACCAGTTCGTGGTTTTCGATGCGGGAACGGATATCCTCCAGTCGAACTTCACCGACATGGGCGGCGAGACCGGTGCGCAGAATATCGCCCAGATTGTTGACCGCTTCCGTCGTCTCCAACTGCCGGAGGCCGAACAGCCCGGCGCGCGATGCCTCCCGCTCGGTGGGTGGCAGGTGCCTGTCTTCTAGCGCATGCGTCCCGGCGGTGATCAATCGAAGCACGTCGAGGCGTGGCCCGGTCCGCTGGTGCCACCGCGCGACAAGTTCTTCCTTGCCGATCTTCACCTTGGCCTTGCGCGTGGCGTAGAATGAGGCGCGCTGGGCCTTCTGCCCGACCAGCCCGTGTTCGCGGGCATGTTCCTCGATCGCCTCAGCGCGCTGCGAGAATTGCTCGACGAGATCACCGGGAACACCGCGTATCTCGAAGAGGCCCGATCGCGCGTTGGTGTCAATCTCGTAGCCCGCCTCGCGCAAACCAAAAGCCAGGGCATTGCGATAGATCTGACCGGCCACGCGCTGCTCGCCATACATGACCCTGCTTTCCAGGCTCGCCATGGGATCGCCGGGTTCGCGGTTGGTCATGTTAAGGACGACCAGATGGGTGTGGAGATGGGGGTCGAGTTCGCGACTGCCATGTTCGGTAAAGCGCGCGACGAGGATGCGACCGGTGGTTTCGTGAACGATCTTGCCTTCGTTCCGGCGGCGCAACTGCGCCTGTTCCTCCAGATAGGCGATAGCGGCGGTCACCGCTCCCTCATGGGCGGCAAGTACGCGTTCGTCCCCGGCCACCAGCGCCATGATCGACACGGACTTTGGCGCGTTGACCGCGAAGTCCCAGCCGGGATGGTGTTGGATCTGCCCATCGGCGCGATGGCGCCCCAGTTGCTGGTCGCCAACCTTGCCAGCCAGAAGGTCGCGAAACAGCTTCGGATCGACAGCGCCTGACAGCCCAAGATCAGCCGCGAGCTTGCCGGCCCATTCCGAAGGCTCGTTCCCGCCCTTGGTGTAATAGTCGCCGACCGTATAATAGCGGGCAATGTTGGCGGGTTGACCGTGGAGACGCTGGGGCTGGATCATGCCGGTCTCGCCTGCTCACGCGGCCCATCTTCATGGCCATGCTGGACAAGTTCGGAGCGGATTTCTCCCTGCTTGCCGGCAAGGATGGTCCACAGGGATCGCGCGGGAGCCGGGAGCTCGGCATGATCTTCATTCAGCAGGATGTCCTCGACCCGCTGCGGATCGATATCGGGCGCCGGAGGGCTGAACAGATCCGGCTGTGGTGACGGCGGCGTTGGAGTCTCCTGGGATGCCTGGGGCTTCTTCGACGGCTTTTCCCCTGCGTAGGGGGCTGGCGGCGTCTGCGCAGCCTCGCGCTCCATGGCTTCACGGACCCGCGATTCGGCGTGGGCAATGCGAACGAGTGTTTGCGCCTTGTCGATCTGGGCGGGCGGATCAGTACGTTCGGCGAAGGCCTCTCCCAGCGATGGAATGTCGTTGAACCGGCTATCGAACCGGACCACAGGCAAATTGCGGCCGAAGCGAAGGAAGCCCACCAGATTGGGCAGGTTGGTGACCTCGGTCGGCATGACCAGCGGCCGTGTCACCTGCATGCGCGACAGGTTGACGCCGTCGCGCATGTCGTTGACGCCATAGGACATGCCCTCATTGGCCTCGACCTGTTCGACCTGACCGAGGTTGATCGAGACATGGTCGGCGGTATCCGTATCATTCGCCCGCAGCGCCACCCAGGTCGAGCAATAGCCGGTGATCGCCGCGGCATCTTCCTTGCCGTAGGTCGCCTTGAGCTGTGGATAGGACTGGAAGCCTAATATGCCGCATCCGCCATATTTGCGGGCCCGCGCAAGAAAGTCCGAAAGCGACGGCAACTTATGCAGCGTCGGCAGTTCGTCGATCACGCAATAGAGCCGCCGGTCGCGATCCGGCGTCAGGCTCATGATCGCACTGATCGCGATATCGAGCCACACCGTGATCAGCGAGCGCAGCGAGGGAAGCTGATCGGCTTTCACGGTGATGAAGAGCCAGCTTCCCTCCGCGCCTTTCTCTACCCAGTCGCGGATCGAGAAGGCGTCCTCGGTATCGTCGAGATAGCTGAAGCTGCGCATGACCGAGGCGAGTTCGGCCTGGATGCCGGCGGATGTCCGTTCGCCTTCCGTGCTGATGAAGGCGGCGGCATCGGTACCGGTCACGAAGGCGGCCAGATCCTTGAGCTTCGAACGCAAGAGCCGATCAAGCAGGACCGAGACATAGGTGTGTTTCTGACGTGCGAGTTTGCGCATGACCGCGACCAGCGTGCCCCGCGCCGCTTTCGCCCAGAAGGGATCGCCATGCTTGTCGGGAATCGTCGACTCGGCGATTTGATCATAATGATAGTCGCGCGGCACATCGACCCAGGGCGACCAGCAAGCCGTGCGCTGATCGAGCGGGTTGAGCAGCATGTCCGTGCCCTGCCGGTAGAATTTCTCGACGAAGGTGCCGGCGGTGTCATAGACGATCGCGCGACGGCCTGATTTACGGATACCTTCCAGCATGCCGACAATGAGATTGGTCTTGCCGGTACCCGGAGCGCCGCACAGCAGGATATGCTCAGGCTCGAAGGCTTCGGGAACTGGAACGGCACCGATGACGAGCGGTCCCTTTTTCTGGCCCCACAGCGCACGTCGGACCTGGCGGATGGTGCCGAAGCGCGCGCCGCGCAAATATTCGTTGGAGCCCAGCCCCCTGCCCGTCCGCGTGAAATAGAACCACGCCCAGCCGAGCATGGCAAACGCGAACAGCCCGGAAATTAGCGCCCCGTGTAGCAGATAGCCCTCGAAAGACCGCAGGGTCTTGTTCGCGAGCGCCGAGGCGACCAGCCAATCCGCCGACGTCCAGTAATCCAGGCCTTCCGGCGTGCGAAACTGTACCGGGTCATTGGTCCCGCCAGCCGCATCGACCTTGATCGTCGCCTCGGCCAGTTTGAGCAGGACGAAACGCTCATATTCGGTCGATTTTTCGAACGCATACCAAAGCGTGCCGATGATCCAGATGATGAAGCCGGCTAACATCGTCTGGTAAAAGACCTGGGTTGTCATGCGGACGTTGTGGACGATCGCCTGCCCGCCGCGCGTCCAGGAGCCCAGCATATCGTTGCGGAAGATGCTCATGGGTGATCCTCTCCACCGAGCAGACCGCGTTCGGCGAGAATGGCACGGGCCTGCGCCATCCCCTGCTCGAGCGCCTTGGGAGATTGCTGGCCGACGGACGTCGCGACGATCGACAGTATCTGGATCGAAGTGGCGAGGATCTCATCCTGGGAGGAGAAGACGTAGCGCTTGCGTTCATCGACCGCCTGCTCAAGCAGCTGCCGTATGAAGCCCGACAAAGAGAGGTTCGCACCGCGAGCACGGCGCATCAAGGCAGCATGCAGCGACTCATCGAGACGGAAATTGAGCTTGGGCAAGCGAAGGGCCTCCTTGTCCGGAGACCTTCGCAGATGTCATGAAGCCGTGGCATTTTACCGAATCCGCATTTGTGGCGCAAGTTACGAGGATTCAAAAATCTCTTTCCGGAAGATTATAAGAACGCTTTTCGGCTGTGACCGACCGCGGGGTGTTTCAAGCGAGGAGTATGGATACGCTTTTTCGCGGCGATTCGCCTTGATCGTGTGCGGAGAATGAGCATTGCCATATCGAGTGGTTGGTCAGGAGGAATACATTAGTGGAAGATTCGGACGACCTTCCCCGCTGGTCACGCCTTACCGACAAACATCGCGCCTGCCTCGACCTTGTCGTTGAACGCAAGAGTTCGAAGGAAATCGCACGGATTCTTCAGATTCGCTAACCCAGCTTCGATCAGCGCATCACCGCCGCCCGAAAAATTCCTGCTGCAGCCTACCGCGATGAGGTGGCAGTCATCTCCGCCAAGTTGAAGACTGTAATGATCGCGTCAATGATCGCGTCACATCTGACCCAGTGCAGCTTCCCTCGCTCCCGGTCCTGGTGCCATCAGACTTCTCGGACGGCGACCCGTCACCGGTTCTTTTGCTGAGCGATACTATCGCGCCCAGCATCAGGACCGGGGACATAGGGAAGGATTTTCTGGCGCCGATCCAGGAAGGGTGGAGACACGATTACAGCATCCCGGCACGTATAATGATCATGGTGGCTATGCTCACCGCCCTGGTGATCGTCGTGTTTCTGGCCTTGGCATTGCCGAGACGCTTATACGGACCGCTCGGAACGCCATCTAATGGAGCAGATGGATTACAATCTGCTTTTCCACTGATTCGTCGGCCTAGCGATGGATCCACTGATCGGGGATGTGACGGTCTTTACCAAGAACCGCGCGAGGCTGCTGGCCGGTGATGTCGTTGCCAGGTTCCTGTCCGCGCTCATAGGGCAGTCGCGTGTGCAGGCGCTGCTGTCAGACGACCAGTTCTCCGTGGATGGCACCCTGATCGAAGCCTGGACGAGCATAAAGAGTTTCAGACCCAAGGACGACAGCGCTTCGGACGCCGGACAAAATGGTCATGCCAAGGCTAAGGGGCAAAATGCCGAGCGTGATTTCCTTGGCGAGAAGTGGAGCAATGTGGCGCACGCCTCTACCACCGATCCCGATCCCCCGCTATTCAAGAAGGCACGCGGTCGGGCCGCGAAGCTGTCACATGGCCCATGACCCAATGGAAAACCACGACGGTCTCGTCGTGGATGCAACGCCCACCTATGCCATGGGCACGGCCCAACGGGAGGCCGCGCTGACCATGCTTGGGCGCATGAAGGGGCCATCGCATCATGCTGGCGGCGGACAAGGTCTACAGTACCGCGCAATACGTCGCCGCATTGTGCGAGATCGGCGTCACGCCGTATCTCAGCGGACAAGGAAAAGGATCGAGAAAGTGCAGCCCTGGAACCTCTGAGTCACAGGTTCATTTAGCGCCTTATGCGGGTCATCGTGCGCTTCTCAACTTGGCCCGCTGGTTCGCGAGGCGTGACGATGTCGTATCGAAAACATGTCCGGTGGACGGATCTGCCGATCGGACGGCGCCGACGGCTTGTCGTCATTCTGGGAGAGTTGATCCTCGGCCATGTCGGGCTGGTGCTGGGGATCGAAGTGTCTCGCCTGGCGCGATCCTGCCGAGACTGGCATCAGCTTCTCGAAATGTGTGCGCTGTTCGACACGCTGATCGGTGATGCTGACGGCATCTACGATCCCGGGACATATAATGACCGGCTTCTGCTCGGGCTCAAGGGCACGATGAGCGAGGCTGAACTGCACATCCTGAAATCCCGCATGCATGAGGGGCGACGCGCCAAAGCGCGTCGCGGCGAACTTATCATGGGCCTTCCGCGCGGCTATGTACTGAAGCCGTCAGGCGACGTTGCGCTTGATCCTGATGAAGGCGTGCAGCAGGCGATCCGTCAGGTCTTTGCCGTCTTCGAACGGCGGCGATCGATCATGGTATACCTGTGCGCTCTCGCCGTTTGAGCTCTAGCTTTCCTCCGAAGCGCCAATCCATTCTTCGCCGTTCTCATCGGTCTGGAATCCATCCTGATCGTCTTGCGCCTTACTTAATGGCGACGGCGCGGGCGTGCGATGGTGGCTAGCCGCCCAACTTGGCTCGCCGTCTCCAATGTCCGAGCACAATCGCCGACGCTGTATGCTTCATGCATGTCAAACAGGCTGTCTTGAACGAAGACAGTCATTGCCGGATACTCGCTTGGCATATGCATCCCGAACCGTTAACGCGAAGGGTCAGAACGTCTCTTAAATTATGGGGGGCTAAGTGAGCCGGCCTTGTTATGATCTAGTCGTGATCATCCAGTGCCTTCAGCCTGGCACGGAAGAATGACAGAAACAGTCGTAAAGCGGCGGCGTGGAGCCGCCCTTGAAGATGCCATCCTCGACGCAGCCTGGAGCGAGCTGGAAGCGCGCGGATATAGCGATTTCACCTTTCAGGCGGTGGCGGATCGCGCCAGCACGAGCCGGGCCGTTCTTTACCGGAGATGGCCCACAAAGGCGAGCATCGCATCTGCGGCCATCGTCCGCCACATCAAGCTTAATCCCATTAAGGTGCCGGACCTGCGCAATTTCCGTGACGAGATGTGCCTTCTGCTGCGGCGCTTTGCCGATCGCGCTCCCCCTCGATTGCTTGGTCTCATCTTCGAAATGAGCCAGGACATGGCGGCCGAAGGCACGAGCTTCATGGACGATCGTTTTCAGGACTTTCCGATGAAGGATGTTCTCGAACGCGCGTTGTCGCGCGGTGACGTCGACAGGGATCGCCTGACCCCGCGGGTCGTCCGCTTGCCCTTCAGTCTCGTCATGCATGAAGTCGTGATAACCGTGAAACAGATTTCTGACACGGCGATCGCAGAAATCGTCGACCAGACTTTCCTGCCTTTGGTCACCGCGCACCGCTGACCCGCCCTCCGAACGGACTGCAGAATCAGTCTGTCCAAATTAAATTATAAGAGACATTGCGATCCCTATTGACAGTCGACTGCCACATTTAGGATACAGTTCGTATCTTGATATGGAGATCGACCGTGCCGCTAGGATTCGAGCAATATAGCTGCCCAGGTACCCTCGCCTGGCGATTTTGCGGGCTTGTCGTAACGCTCGCCGCTACATCGGCCTGTCAGAGCAGCCCTGCGGTCCGATCCGGTTTCCTTTCCAGTTACAGCAGCCTTCCAGCTGGCGAGATGCACCGGAAAGCGCCGGCATATCACCGGGATGACGCTGCATCCGATGCTGTGAAGACCGTGTTCATCGAGCCCGCCGTCATCGCGCCCGATCTCGAAACCGAATTGTCCGCAGAAGAAAGGGCGATGGTGCTTCACGAAGTCGATCGTCAGATCTGCTTCGAAGTCAGCGAACGCTTCCTGATCGCACCCGAGCC
>NZ_FOGE01000023.1 GCF_900111125.1 Sphingobium sp. YR768 | reverse complement strand
CGATGTTGTAGCTCCCGATCGGGCTTTGGTGACGGACATCACCTACATCCGCACCCTGGAGGGCTTCGCCTATCTGGCTGTCGTGATCGATCTCTGTAATCCGGTGCGCAATCACGTCAGGAATGGGATGCTGCCACCGATCGAGTTCGAACGGCAGCAGAGTTTGAAAGCAGAAGGCGTCTAGAAAACTAGGGGCTACTCACTGCAGTTTGAAGGTTGGAAATAAAATAACAAAAATTCATTGGCATAAACGATGACCCGCATCTGAAATTCGCTAAGATCTCTCACATTGCAGCGCGCGCATTCTTCCTGGATCGTGAAAGGCCATGACAATGACGAGAAGGTCGAGATGACGAACATGAGCAGGATCGCGACCTCGCTTGCGTTGCTGACGCTGGCGGCGCCCGCTTGCGCCGCGTCTGCCAGGGCGGAAAAGCCGACGATGATCGGCTATACCATGCCAGCCACAGCGACCTGGGACATTGCCTCCGACAGCGGCGAGGTCTATCGCATCTTCGTCTCCTACCCGGAAAAGGGCGAACCGCCCGCAGGCGGCTATCCGGTGCTCTATGTTCTGGACGGCAATGCCATATTCGGGGGCTTTGCCGAAACGCGGCGATTGATGGCGATGATGGAGACGCCGGATATCGGCAAGTCGATCGTCGTGGGTGTCGGCTATCCCACGCAGGATGCCTATGACATGCGCCGCCTCTATGATTTCACCGGCGGACCGCCGCCGCCGCCCTGGGACGTCGATTTCAAGGAGCAGAGGAGCGGGGGGTGGGACAAGTTTCGGGACTTCCTGACCGGGAAGCTCCGCACGGAGATTGGCCAGCGCTACAAGATCAATCCGCAGCGGCAGGCGCTGTTCGGCCATTCGCTGGGCGGGTTGTTCGCGATCCACACGTTGTTTTCGCGGCCGAACGCCTTCCATGCCATCATCGCCGCCAGCCCTTCGCTGTTCTGGGACAAGAGCATGCTGGAACAGGAACGTAATTTCGTGGCGGGCCTGCAATCGGGCGCCGTGACCAGCCCCAGCCGCCTTCTGGTCGTATCGGGTGAACTGGAAGAAACCGCGCTCGAACGCTGGGATGCCGAGGCTTTTGCGAAGCGAATGGAGCCACTGTCCGCTTATGGCCTTCGCCTGCAATCCCATGTCTATGCGGATGAAGGGCATATCACCGTGCCCATCCGTTCGGTCAGCGACGCGTTGCGCTTTGCCTTCAGTTGGCCCTGACCCCAATGCGTGGGCCTGCCCCCTATGCAGGGGGGATAAAGGCCATCGCTAAATCTGCCGGCGCATGGAAGCGTCGATGACGTCCGTGATGACCGAAACATGGGGAATGCCCAGCAGCGTTTCCTCGGCATGTTCGATGGCCAGTTGAAATTTTCGGCGGCTGGCGATCTTGATCGTCGTCAGGGCCAGCTTGCTTGCGGTGATCGGATGGCCGCGCTTGACCATGATGCGCGCCATCAGCGATCGCAGCAGAATCTTGCGCAATTCCATGCCGAACCGGGTCGCGACCATCAGTGCATCGGAAACATTCCGCAGCGCCCCTTCATAGTCGCCGCTCTTGAGGCGGGTTTCGGCCAGCGCCGCGCCCGCCTCGACACGGATGCGGTGCATATCGGTCTGGAGCGCATAGCGCATGGCATTGTCGAGCATCTGCTGTGCGCCGGCGCGATCCACCTTCCCGTCCTGCGCATCCGCTGTCAGATTGACGATGGCCGTCAAGATGTTGAGGCGGTAGACGATATCCATCTGCCGGGTTGAGCGCGCCAGCCTGAGCGCTGCGACAATGTCTCCGTCGCGATGTTCGGGCGACATTTCGGCGCGCAGTCGGAGGAAATAAGCCTGCCCCCGTGTCTCCTCCAGTGCGGCGAGTTCCCTGATCGAAAAATCATAGTCGATCTCGGCCCGGTGCGTGTCCCCCTGAAGGTGCCGTGCCCGCGCCCGATAGCCACGGGCGATAGCGATGGCGAGCCGATCCTCACGCAGCCGTCCGCCGTGATGGTCGACATCGTCTGCGATGTCCTCTTCGTCTTCGACCACCGCGTCATGCTGGGGGGCATGGTCCTGTGTGGTCTTGGCCGGAATGAAATCTCGCCGGCGCGATATGGCAAGTATTTCCTCGATCTTGCGCAGGCAGAGCGAAATCTCGCCTGCTTCGATGTCGATGGTGAGTTGGTTGAGCCTGATGCGGCGCCAGTTATGGGCCCGGTCATCCCGCTCGACATGGCGCCGGTTCACATCGAAAGCCCGGTCGAAGGAGGCAGCGGCTTCCGGCAGGTCGCCCATTGCCAGACGGACCACGCCGCGTTCGTTGTGCAGCCATACCAGTTCGTCGGCGTAGAGCGGTTCGACCATGCCATATTCCTGCGCCATGCGGCCCTTCTGCGGCTCGGCCGCGCGCAACCTGTCCCGCGCCATGGCGACCTTGCCATAGGCGTCGATCAGGCAGTCCAGTCGTTCGGCATGTTCCAGCAATATGCCGTCGCGATCCTCCCGGATCAGCCGGTCACCGACGTCCAGCGTGAGGAGGTCGGTGGTGGTATAATAGCCCCGGATCAACGCAAGCGCGGCGCGCAATCGCTGGATATGCTCGACCCTGCATAGAGCATCGATCTGATTGGCCAGCGGGACGGCCGTCTCTTCGCCGTCCCGGCGAACCCGGACTTCGTCGAGCGGCAGTCGCTCATGCGGCACGATGTCCGCCAATATCGTATCGATCGGGCCGCGCCATTCCTCTTTGAGCGGATCACCCTTGCGAGCATCGTCGCGATAAGCCCCGATAAGATGATCAATAAGATTGCCCAGTTCGTCATGAATGTCGGGTTCGGGAATGAAACCATCTGCCGGCTGGGCGATGTAGAGCGACATGTTGAAAGCGGTCGAGAGCTTCGCCTCGGTAAGCGGCACGCTGAAACGGTAGCGCAATTCGCTCATCAGGGTGCGGGGCAGCGTGTAGCGCGGCTTGCCAACCACGCCGTCAGTATATCCTTTTATCGCAATGACGAGGCCGAGGTCGATCATCTCCTTCAGCATATGCTCGATGTGATCGATGTCCGGTGCTGGTTCACCAGTCTGTTTGATTTTCGGGACATGTTCCAGAACAGCCGCTTCGGCGGGAAGGCCGATGAAGGATAAGGCGCGCAATATTTCCCGGACCAGGGCTATATCCTGCTTGTCCTTCCCGCTCTCGCGCAGGGCTTCGTCGAGGATATTGCCCAGATACATGTCATAGAAGGCGCGACGCATTGCCATGCTGTCGCCGCTGATGCGGCTCGACGAATGCGCGCGGAAGCTGTGCACGGCTTCCCTGAGCACGCGATAGGCGGCAGGCGCCAGCAAGGCCGGGGCTCTTGGACCCTTGAGTTTGCTGTCGAACGCCATGCGGATCATGTCGAGGCGCTCGAAGGGCAGGCTGTCATCGTCCGCCCGGTCTGGCGAGGTCGCAATGGTGTGGGCCCTGTAGTCGTCGCCCCGCAGGATCCCGACTTTGCGATGTTTCATATAGTTGGCAACACGTTCCGACCCGAACAGCAGCCAGCGGATGCCGGGCATATCGCCCTTGGCGGCAATATCGAATAATTCGTCCAGTTCCGCGCTCAGCAGTCCGCCGTCGAGGCTGAAGAAACGCTCCATGCCGTTGATGACGATGAGGAGGGGGGCACCCCCCGCGATGGGGGTGAAGTCCATCAGAGATCGGAAATAATCACCTCGGCTCATTTGAGGCGTGCGTGCGTCTCCCGACGAATAAGCATCGTCGCGACGCTTGCTGATGAAGCGGGTGACCGCGTCGAGCAGGCTGTCCGTATCGAAGCTGAAGCTGCCATTGATCAGCAGCGTGTTTTTACGCAGGAAACCGAATTCGTCGGCTCTGTTCGCCATGTTGAAGGCAAGCGAGCCATGGCCGCGACCCTGCCGTCCGACCACGCACAACATGGCGGGATGTGGCGCTTTCAACTTTTCGGCGATGCTCGCTACCGCGATGTCGAGATTGTCGCGGTCCAGTTTCTCCGATCCGCCATCCGACAATTCCCAGAGAATGACCGGGCCATTGGCGATCGCGACCTTCTCCTCCATTTCGCGAAAGCGGGTGGCGTCGGTATAGTTTTCCCGACTGGCGACTTTTGTCGCTGCGGCGGCGCTGTGCTCGATCAGCCAGCGCAAATTATGGATTTCTGCGGCGCGCCTGGTGTCGGGCATGCTGGCCAGGGCTTGGGTCTTCCATGCCTTGTCCTTCAGATCGATCAGGCAGTTCTTGATCTCGGTATCGTCCGGCGTTGGGAGGTCGGCATCGAAAATGGTGAGCACGCCGAGCCGGTGGAAACGGTCGAGCCGCAACATCTCCGCTTCCCGCCAGTCATCCGCCGTCATGTCCTTGCGCGGCCGGTTGAGGTTCCAGAACAGGAAGGTCGGCGCCATACGCTGATAAGGGCTGCTGCTGACGAAATCCTGAAGCGATTGATTGACCTCCTGCTCCGACATGCCGAGGCCGACGAAAAGCACCGGATTGCCACCGATCATGACCCGTTGGGCAAATTCGAAAGGGAGTTTGTACAGATCGTTGCGCCGGTACAGCCGGTCATAATCGCGATAGCTGAGGATCATCGACTTATGATCGCACGCGCGGCCGTGCATATGGATGATATGCTGGTCGACATCATCCGCGCCGACCGCGAATTCGATCATCCGGTCGATCCGTTCCCGGTTCAATATGTCGCTCTCGATCGCCTGACCCGTCGCCAGAACGCGGCGGATTCGCCCGCTGTCCAGCGCCCAAAGGAAAGCATCTTTTCCCGCGATACGCAGCGCCCGCAGTGCGTCGAATGCATCGGGCGGGTCTGCGCTGTTGAGGCGATCCCGGAGCATGGTCTGCCGCTCCAGCTCGAAATCATAGTTGAGCGTGGCAAAACGCCTGACACCCAGCGAATGGAGCAGCGCTTCCACCACTTCCTGCGGCTCATCTCCGCTGTGACCGAGTATGCGGTACAGGTCGCTGCGGCCCTTGCGCGTGGTTTGCGTGCGATAGGCGTGCCGGAAATAATGGGCGAGCTTGATCGACAACATGTCGATCGGTTCGTGACACCGGTCGAGTTCAAAGGCGCTGGTTTCGATCCTGGGCGGCGGATCGTCATTCGCGCCGTCGTGGCCGACGACCACCTCCTCCATGAGGCCCAGCGCGACCCGCACGTCGAAACGATAGCTATTTTTCTCACCCGGTTTGCCACGATAGCCCAGAACTTTGTCGATCGCTGCGTGATGTGTGAATTGTGCCGGAGCGATCAGCCCTTCCAGGGCGTCGGCTTCCCCGAATTTCTTCTCCTTCACCCGGCTCGCGATGCGCGCATAGGTTTCGACGAGTTGATCCCAGGTGCCATAGCCGGCGCCTTCGGTCGTCATGGCCCCGGTGAAGGCGATCATCCGTCCCGACAACAGGCTGCGATGGAATTCGAGCAAGGCGCGCTGCGCCAGCTTCACGTCATCGAGATAGTAGCGCTTGAAATAGCTCGGCATGGCACATCCTTTCCCGGGCGGTTTTCTTCCCCCGGCGCTACAAAGCCCCGCTAATGATCAGGTCGATCAGATAGGGGCCGTCATGCGCCAGCATCCGCGCGATGGCGGGGGCAATCTGCTCGGCGGTTTCGACCCGCTCGCCCTGCACACCCTGCGCCTGCGCGAGGAGGTCGAAGCGCAGGTCTGGTTTTCTGAGGTCGAAACTGTCTGGGAAATCCTGTGTGTCGGCCTCGTCGCGCCCGCGCCAATAGGTCTGGAGATTATATTTGAGGATGCGGTAGCTGCGGTTGTTGCAGATGATGAACTTGGCGGCGATGTCGTGCCGGGCCGCCGTCGCCAGCGCCTGTATCGTCATCATGGCGCCGCCGTCGCCCGCCAGCCCGATGACCAGCTTGTCCGGATACGCGACCTTGAGGCCGAGCGCGCCGGGCAGGCCGGTGCCCAGCATTCCCGCGCGCGTCTGGAAATAGCGGGCGCCTTTCACGGGAAGGTAGCACAGGAGTTCGGGCGAGGTGGTCAGCGCCTCGTCAAAGATCAGCGCGTCGTCGGGGATCGCTGCGACCAATTCCCGCATGAAGCGGTGGGCACGCAGCGGCATCATGTCGCCCTGTTGCAGATGGGCTTCGACCAGCACGGCTCGCTGTTCGCGCTTGGCCTCGCCCAATTGCTTTGCGCGTTGCCGGCTTGCCGCGATCCTGCCTTTGTCCAGGCGCTGCCGGAGGGCTGTCGCCAAGGCTTCCAGGCTGAGCCGTGGATCGCCGAGCGCGCCGATGGTCATCGGGAAATTCTTGCCGATCTCATAGCCGTTGATATCGAAATGGATGAGACTGGCGTCGGGCGCGAAGACGCCTGTGGCGAGTGGGAAGACCTCCGGCAGGACGGTAGTGCCGCAGATCAGAATCGCGTCGGCGGCCGACAGGACAGGCCTGCTGGCCCCGCCAAACATATGGCCCAGATCGCCGGCGAACAGATCATGGCCCCGGTCCATGTTGAACTCGGACGCATTGCCGCCCCATACGGGCGCGCCCAGCAGTTCCGCTACCTCGGTCAGCGCATTCTGCGCGCCTGCGGCGGCAATGCCGTCTCCCATCAGCAGGAGCGGGCGCTGCGCCGCCGCCAGCAGATCGGCGGCCTCCTCTATGGCGCGCTTGTCGGGGGCGACCATGGAGAAGACAGGGGCTGAAGCGGCCACGGACTCCGTGCAAGGGCGGTCGAGTACATCCATAGGCAGCGCAAGGAAGACCGGTCCCATCGGCGGTGTCGCCGCCGCCTTGATCGCGCGCCGCAGCAGGCGCAGCAGCGAATCCGCATCGACCACGCGCCAGGCGCAGGGACCGTTGACGTCCGACTTGACGAAGGGCCGCGCGATGGCTATCAGATCCTGTGACATCTGCCCGTCCAGCGCATCGTAGCGCAGCCCGGCTTCGCCCGCGATCACCACCATCGGCACATAGCCGCGCCGCGCATATTGCATCATGCCCAGCCCATTGGCCAAGCCCGCATAGCTGTGCAGTTGAACCAATGCGGGGCGGCGCCAGGCGTGCAGATCGCCCGCTCGTTCCACGGCAGGGGCTGCGCGGGCATGGGCATCCGCCATGCCCACCGCGACGCCCTCCTGATAGGCGAGATAATAGCGGATATCCGCGAACGCTGGATCGCGTAGCAGGTCTAGGAGGGATTCCTCCGAACTGCCGGGGTTGCCGAATATGGTGGTGATGCCGTCGGCCAGCAGTTGCCGGAAGAAGGCGACCCGCGCTTCTGGCGGCGGACCGGCCCCGCCGTCACCAGCCATAGCGGCGCAGGCCGTTTTCCAGCACGTCCACCATCTTTTCCCCGGTCAGCACGGAATCGGGGGTCGAACGACCGGTGATGAAGGGATAGTCGACCAGGACCGACGTCGCACGCCCGACATTGCCATGAAACCCGCCGTCCGGACCGGTCGCATCCCGCAGCATATATTCCAGCGTGTAGAAGGGCGTGCCGAGATTGACGAAACGGCCATCCGGGTGGTTCAGCATCTGACCCGGCATGGTCGGGTCGAGCACGCCGGTATTATCCGTATAGTCATATTCGATCGCATGACCGGTGACATGCTTGCCCCATATGATGCTGCGGCGGACCGTATAGTCGCGGGCCTGGGCGAGGCAGGCGACGCCATAGCATTCTGCGCCCACCGGCATGTCGCGATCGACAAAGCCCAGCAACAGGTCATGGACCCGGTAATTGTTGACGAGATCGATCATCGGCCCGCTGCCGCCGACGATCAGCAGGGCGGCGAACTCGTCCGTCACCTTTGCCTGTGCGGCGGCGCGCGCGATATAATAATCTTCCCATTGGCGCAGGACCGATTTGTCGTCGCGATCCGGATCGTTCGGAATCGGGCTTCCGTTGATGTCGCGACCGCTCCAATAGGGCCTGCGGGGGAACCAGTCGGCCAGGCTCTGGGGGGTGTCGAGCTTCGGATTGGCGGGATCGTTGATCGCGATCACCTTGTCCGCCATCTCTTTCGTTGTCACCGACTTGCCGAGCGGTGGATCGATATAGGTCGGGTCCATGGATGGCGGCAGCGCATAGGGGCGCCGGCCGGTCGGCGTACAGAAGCGCGTTTCGTAACCGCTGGCCTCGAATATTTCGAGCGGGCCGATAAGCTCCTCGCCCCAATATCCCCATTCGGATAGCATGATGAGTATCTTGCGGGTCATGGTTTTGCCTTTTCCTGACGGCAGCGGGCGATCTCGCCGGCGATGGCGTCGATGAACAGATGCACTTCATGCTTGCTGAAAGCGGTGACGAGGTCGTCGTCCACCACCACCGGTTCGGGCACGATGATGGCGTCGCAATTGAGAATGTCGGCCATGACGACGCTGTGACAGATCAGCTTGCGGCCCTTGAGACGGGCCTTGTTGGGCGTGAGTATCCAGCAGCCATGGCAGAGGAAGCCCTTGATCAAGGACGGGATATCCATGGCTCTGTCGAACAGTTCAACGATTGGCGCCGACCGGACATGATCGACCGGCGACCAGTTCGCGGCATGCCACCCTGCGTCACTCCAGCCGATATCGCCGCCATAGCGTAGCCTGACGCTGGTATAGCAGGCCGCCATGATGATGGCGTCATAGTCGTGGAGATGGACGTCCGACACGTCGATGCCGACCTCGATCTGTTGCCGCTGCGCCATGGGTTGCGGAGAGCTGGGATCGACATCGCTGTAGAAGATCGCCCTTTCGGGGCGATAGTCACCGTAGAAGAGGCGGGACACCAGATCGACGGTCGCACCGAGCGCCGCGAAACGTTCCTGATAGGCGGTGATCTCATCCGGTATATAGTTGCTTTCCAGGACGACTGCGATCCGCGCATCCTCGATGCGGGGCGCATGAGAAGGCGGGATCATGGCTTGCCCTCCATGTCGTAAAAGGCATCTTTGGCGCCTATGGCCTCGCTGGCCCTCCCCGCAGGATTGACCCCGCCGAGCGGCTGGAATTCGACCATGATCTGCTTGTCGAGATCTTCGTCGGAGAGAGTGATCTGAAACTTGTCCTTCTCGAACTCATCGGGTTCACGCGGCACGCCACCGACCACGACCGACGCGATTTCTACCGAGCCGGGTGGGACGAAGTCCGGCAGCACGTTGAGCGATCGGTGGGGGCAGTCGGCCTCGACCCGGAAGAACAGACAGAAATTATGGTCCACGACGGGGAAGGCGGACGTGCCCTCGGGCGTCTGCACCCGGCCTTCCGGCCGGACATACAGGCAGATATAGGTGTGGGCGAGATAGTTGAGTTCGAAGCTGTGATAGCCCGCCACCGCATGACTGGCCTTCTGCCCATAGGTGCCGGTGATGACCGGCATCCCCATGTCGGTGGTGCGGAAGAAGACGCCGCGATTGTCATGGTCCAGAAAATAGGTGTTCCAGAAGGCCATCATCGCGCGTGCATGCTGGAGATGGTCGGGATTATGCGTGACGCCGTGGAGGATGAGATAGGCAAGGATCGCCTGTTCCTGCTGCCAGAAATCCTTGGTGTTGCTCCAGGCGAACTGCACTGGCATGCCGGGGACAGGTTCGCGCTCGACAGCATCGAAGCAGCCGCCGCGCAGCAGGTCGATGCCGACCTCGCTCATCCGGTCGAGCAGTTCGGTGGCGAATTTTTCCAGCCTGTCTGCATAGCTGCTGTGCGCAGCGGCGTCCGCATCCCCTTTTGCCGCCAGCGTCCGGTAATAATGTGCGGTTCGCGTCAGGTTCCAGGCGATCTTGAAATTATGACCGACGATCGCGCGATTTTGCTGCCATCCCCATTGATGGTCCGGCTCCCAGTTCGCGAAAAAACGTTCATTGACATAGGGAATGGCGGGGTCTTTGTCCGGGAAACGATCGAGAATGATTTCCGAGGTTTCCTTGAGGATGCCGCGGCAGACTTCCAGCAGTTCCTCGCTCTCATGCGTATTGCGCGCATCCTGCGGCACCGGGTCGAGCGCGAGGATCAGGTTGACCAGATAAGCGGGGATATGATCGCCGACCGAGTTCCAGTTCTTGCGCAACTGGTTCTGGTCGAGCGAGGCCACGTCGGGCCTTAGCGTCGCGGGGTCGAGGTGCGAGAAATAGCCGCCGGTGCCGCCATAGCCAAAGGCGGGATCGTCGCGATAAAAGTCCTGAAATACGCGGATGGTGCGGTGAATGTCCTGAAGGACGCTCCAGTCCTGGCTGATGCGGAAATATTGGGTCAGGCCGGCCAGCGCATAGATTTGCTCATACAGGGGGATCGTGCCGGCATCGTCGGGATTTTCCGATCCGATGATGATGTTCGCCCCGGTCTCGCGCTGGCGTTTGCCGAACTGCCAGAAACAATATTTGCCGTCATGGCTGAGGCTGCGGAACGTTTCGCGCTGATATTTCACGCCGGCTTTTGCAGCGAGGCGATAGCGTTCGGCGCCGGTCAGCAGGTAAGCCGATGAAAGGCCATAGTTGAGGCGGGACAGCGTCGCGCATTCCTGCACCTTGTCATCGGTGGGCATGCCAAGGATGTTGAGGTTGGTCCTGTAGAGCGCCGAGAAATCGTCCCATTCATAGGTGCGGCGATCCTGGAACAGATCGTCCAGCCATTCATCGGCAAAGCGCGCGATCTGGGTCAGCCACCAGTGGGTGTCCTCGAACATATAATTGCCCTGTTCGCCGACCATCAGGGTGACGCTTTGTGCCCAGATCGCCCTTTGGCCCTGATGCTCCACCTCCACGCCGCGAACCGATACCATCGTGTCGGGGCGGATATATTTGCGCAGTTCGTCGGCGGGGTTTCCGGGATTATAGGGATCGGGGTTCGGAATGCGGTTGCGGTCGAGGCCATCCATGTTCCGCACGACATCATAATTGGTGCCGCCGCCACCGCCTACGGTGATGAGGAACATCTCCCCGTTCGCACACTTCAGCTCGAACTGGAGACTGGCCGTCAGAACGGCGCCGACCATTCCTGTTAGCGTGATGCTTTGGGTGTAATTGCTGTGGGAAGGGGAAGAACTCTGCTGTTGCATCATGCTACTCCTTTCGGGGGACACACTATGTGGTCGGGGTGCTCGGACTGTTTCCGGACAGCGATTGCAGGCGGGTGATCAGGGGGGAGCCGGCGGGCAATGTCTCGCGCGCGATGTCGAGCGGGGTCTTGCCGTCCAGCGCGACGAGGTCGTGGCGCGCGCCAGCATCGAGCAGGATTGCCGCACAATCGGGGAAGCCGTGCCACAGCGCGTCATGCAGTGGCGTATACCCGTTGGACGGGCCCTGATAATTCAGGTCGACGCCCGGCGCGGCGGCAAGGGCACGGGTAATCCCGGCGTATCCATGATAGGTTGCCTTGTGCAGGGGCACGGCGCCGAACACAGGCTCGATGGCATTGGGGTTCGCCTTCGCGTCGATCAACAGGCGCACAATCTCGTCTAGGCCGTCGCGCGCGGCGATGAGGAGCGCCGTATGGCCGTCGCTGAAACTGCCGACGATCGGATAGCGGGCTTCGATGTCCGCCCCGTCGGCGATCGCCTTGCGCACCCCGGCCGAATCGCTGGCAAGCGTCGAGGCAAATAGGGGGCTATTGTCCGTGAGGGCCTTGTCCCGCGCCCTTCTGTCGGCAATCAGTTGCCGAATGCGGAGCAAGCGTTCCTTGGCCTGCGGCGATGTATTGACGACGAGCGCATAGTCGACATGCTGATTGATCGTGAAGCCATAATGGGTCGTCAGTTCCATCCGCGCACCCCGTGCGATCAAATATTCGGCGATGTCGTCCGACGTGAACCAGATAGCCTCCAGCAAGGGCGTATGGCCGGTCGTCGTCGTCTGGAGGTCGATCCAGGCGCCTGCGTCGACCAGCGTCATGACAGATGCCATGTTGCCGCCCTGACAGGCTTTATGCAGGGCGGAACCGCCTGCTAGCCCGTCGATCGCGTTGACGAGCGCGTTAGCCTCGATCAGCCGAGAAACCAATTGATTGTCCCCCAGCCCCGCGGCAAACATGAGCGGGGTGAGCTCGCTTGCCTGATCCGGCATGTTCGGGTCAGCGCCGCCGGACAGCAGTGCGTCTACCTCTGTGTGATCGCGGGCGCGCACGGCGTCGATGAGATTGGCTTGCTGTGCCATCGAAGCCTCACAGATTCCGATAGGCGTGGATCAGCGGAGAGGGGTCCCAATAGACCTGCCACTCGACGATCTTGCTATCGACCACGCGCAGCCGGGTTGCGACCATCAGGTCATATTCGATGCCGTTCGCAAGGCACTGCGCATGTTCGTGCACGATCGCTATGGCATTGTCCCCATCGACGATGAGGTCGCCCACCACCGAGGCGGAAAGCATCCTGGAATATTTGGCCCAGACGCCGAAGCTGTCGATTACTGCCGGCAACCCCTGATAGGTGCCAAGCCATGGCGCAAGATCGGAGACGCCCGGCGTGGGCGGGATATTGGTCCAGGACACATCGGTATGGACCAGCTTCAGCGCGGCGTCGAAGTCGCCCTTGCCCAGATTGTTGAACCAGGCCTGCGCCACTTCCCGCGTCGATGCCGGGGCGGGGCGAGGGGCGCCCTCGCGAGGAAAGCGGCCGCGCACATCTTCGATAAAACCTTCATAGTCGCGCAGCGGCCAGACCGCTTCGAACTCAAGATATTCGCGCATGGGAAGCCAGCCCATGGAATTGCGGTCGAGGTCTTCGAGCGAATCCGACTGCACAATCGCGATGATCCGATGTTGCGACACCACCTTGTAAAGCTGGACAAAGCCGGCGCGGATGCCCTCTATCCCGTGCACCCCTTCCTGTTCTTCCAGTTGCCACAGTTCGTCCTGCGAAATGCGCCCCTGATAATTCCATCGCATCTGGACATAGAACAGCATCTTCAGCCCCCCTGTTTTCCTGCAATCAGCGATCACCCGGTCGAATGATCCAATGTTCCTGCCCCGCGAAGGCGAACAGATAGCGTGGGTCGCAGAAGGCCCAGCCTTCGCGGATATGTGTGCCGAGCCGGCCGGAGAGCGCGCGCTCCAGCGCGGTCAGGTCGGCGAAGGCGATCGTTTCGACCGCGTCGAAACGCGGTTCTCCGACACCATAGGCACTGGCGTTGACGAAGCCGGCCATATGGTCGCTGGCGCCCTCCACTGGTGAGCCTGCGCGCTCCTCCAGCAACCGGTCGCGAAATGTCTCCAGCGTCAGCGTCGGCGCTCGTTTCAGAAGCAGGTAAAGCTTGACCGACTGGATGCTGCCATCGAGTTCATCGCCAGCTATCCGAACAACGGAGGTGTCGAGGCCGAGCGTTTGCCAGAAGGCCGCCCAACGCGGTTCGTCCCGGCGCGCGCCGTCGAGAAATTCCGGGCTTTGCAATGACTGGACCTGCTCCGCCTCGTCAGCGAGCCAGATTTCGGCGACCCCTTCGAAAAAGGGCAGGTCGCGGCCGGTCGTGACCGGCAGGCGACGGGAAACCAGATATTGCCTGATCTGTGGAATTCTGGCGGCAAAGTCCACAGCATGGAAGTTGATCCAGTAGCTCTGGAATGCCTCGGCGCTAAGGCCCGGCTTGGGGCCTGCGAAAATGAACTGATGGATCATCGATCCGTTTCCCGTTGCAGGACGATGATCGCATTGGCGGGCAGGCGCGGATTGATGCGGCTGTCGCTGGCCTGCAAGGGCGCGCTGTTGATCATGCCGCTGCCGCCGAAACGGGCATCGTCGCTATTCAGCACCTCTCGCCACAGACCGTCGGCGATAGCGGGGTGCGCGAACACATAGCCATCGGGGAAACCCCCGTTGTTCAGGGTGAGCGCGACCAGAAAATCCTCGTCGCCCTGCCATGTGCGATAGGCGAGGACGCGGTTGGCATTGTGGCTGTGGACGATCATCACTTCTGCCGAGCGCAATGCTGGCTGGGCATGGCGCAGGCCGATCACATCCTGATAATAAGCGAACAGTCGCGCACCACCGCCTTGCCGCATGGCGAGCAGATCTTCGCGGTGATGGATCCAGTCATGATAGCGATAGGGTTCCTGGGCACCGACTTCCTCGCCCATGAAAAACATCGGAACGCCGGGCGTGAGCAGGGACAGGCCCGCTACTGCGCGCGTTCTGGCCTCCGCCCAGAACCGGGTTTCATCGACCAGGACATTGTTGACCGCGACCTGAATTGTCCGCGCGGAGGCAAGGTTGACGCCATTCTCGCTATAGGTCGCGTTCCCGGCCTGATCGTGGGACTCGTGATAGACCACTCTTTTCGCCGTCTGCGCGATCTTGTCGCCCAGTCGATCCATGGCGAGAGGGAGATCGCTCCCCTGACCGGCGACATGCAGCAACCGGGCACTGTCTAGGTTCGACTGGGAGTCGCCGATCAGATTATGATACCATTGCGCCCACCAGATCGCATCGAAGCCGATACCGCCTGTTTCCTGCGGCTGGATGATAGCGGGCCAGTCGCTATGATCTTCGGCCACCAGCATGACGGACGGCTTGATGAACCGCACGGTCCGCACCCATTCCCGCAAGAATTTGATGCCGAACTGGTTCGCGACGGGAAGGGATTGGCCATTGCCCTCCAGCACATTGTCGCGATGGAATGCCTGTGTCAGGTCGACGCGAAATCCGTCCACATGGAATTCGGTGAGCCACATGCACGCGCTGCTCGTGAACAGCTTGCGCATCCCCTCTTCGCGCAGATTGGGAAGCCTGCCGCTCGATCCATTCTGGATGTAGCCGCCATTATGGCGACCATGGGCGCCCGTCGGCCAGTCTTCGTCACGCCCCTCATGCCAATAATGGAAATTCCGGTCGTCTCTTATGCTGTCATAGAGGTCGGGTGACCGCTCGGCATCCTCAACCCAATGATTATAGACCACATCGAAGATTACAGCGATGCCGCGCTGATGGCAGGCACGAATGAAATGCTTCAACTGGTCGCGCCCGCCGCCGGCATATTCCGTGGCGAAATGATGGGACGTGCCATAGCCCCAGCTAAAGGCTTCCGCCTCCATCGGCGGCAGCAACTCGACCGCGTTGATCCCGAGGACGACCAGATGGTCGAGGAAGGCGATCGCATCCTCGAAGGTTCCGGGCGCCTCTTCTGATGTGCCGGGCTTTTTCTTCCCGAAGCCCAGACCCTCGACATGTAACTCATAGATTACGAGGTCGTTGAAGGAAGCAGGGACTGGGCGTGCTGGGTCGAACTCGTCTTTCCAGAAATCAGCGTTGTCCAGCCAACGCGTTTCGGGAAAGACGCCTTCGTCCAGTAGTTCCGTAACGCGTTCGGGGTCGATAGCCACTGAGCAGGATTTCGTGCCCTTCAGGTCGAAACGGGTACCGTCCCAGGGCGGTTCGCCAGGCTCTGGACTGGCGGGGTCCTTGCGGCCGCTTCCGATCTGGCAGCGCGCGAACATGTCGCTGCGGAAAACCACGCTGCCGTCGTCGCGCACGATCCGGTACATATAAGGCTTATGGTCCCAGTCGGAAAATCTTGCGAAGACTGGATCTGTTTGTGCGGTCCGCCAGATGCCCTCCTCGTCGCGGATCATCGAATAGCTGGCCTGCACACCGGTTCCTGTGGGCGTGATGTAGCCGCTCGCCGGCTCACCGATCACCAGTTGCACGTCTGCGGCGTGGGGCGCACGGCACGCAAATTCGATACGCGGCTTGGATTTTCCTTTCACATAGCGCTTGTTTGCGCCCAGCCTGCGGCAATGGGTCAGATAATAACGCTCGACCTGATGATCATGATTGGCGCGAAAAGTGCGATATTGGCTCGCCGAAAGCGGGTCCGGAACTTCCGTTACGATGCCCCAGCTATCCTGCCTTTCCCGACTATCTGCCCGAATGCCCCAACGAAAGCTTTGCCCTTGCTCCAGTTGGACGACAGCGCTCCAGGCCGGGCAGCCGTCTTCCGCGCTGAAGGGCGACATCGGCACTTCTGTCCATGGAGTATCAGAGAAACTGCCATTTGAATCCCAACTGCCATATAGGCGGAGGTTGGAGAATATATGGATTTTCAGCCCCGTCAGCCACTCTATGCGAATTGCAATTGTAGGCATGAAACCTCCATCTCACCATCGTGGGCGAATATGGTGAATATAATTTCCATAGGAAAAAACATTATTTCTCATTTATATTTATTACGAGAAACATAATTTCATATTTTTTGATGTTGTATTGTTCATATTATTTTATTTTATATGGATTAAGCGATGTTTTGTCCATTTTGGATCAAGCGCGGTCGCAGGCGTGGCGGTTATATTTATATTTTTAGCTGAGGGCTGAAATCTGTTTCGGAGCCTATGAGAAAAGCCGAGAGGCAGAAGCTGGTGCGTCTTTGGCGCTATTTTCAAGAATTGCGGTAAGCCGTGCATGGATGTCAGGCAGGTTTTAAAAGTCGATCGGGCCACGGTGAGGGATAGAAAATCAACGGGTTGGCAACGCAATACTATTGAATTGCGTGTTAGGACTCGTCTTCGGGATTTGCACTATGTTGTGCAGATTGAAAATTTCAGGGTCAGAGATGGTTGGAAATATGAGGAGAATAGAGCTGTGTTGCGGGCGTTAGCCCCTGAAGCGAATGTGGAATTACCAAGAAGCCAGAAATGCCACAAAAATCGTGAAAGCAGCGTGAATTGCATCGCTCATAGGAACGAATAGCTATTTTCAGCGATATGGAAAATATCTCCACTTGTTCGTCGATTTGGATGCAACAATCGATTTCTGATACGGCACCATCCCGCTCCCCCACCCACCCAACGGCAGTATTCTATGGGTGGTCGGGTGGGGAGCGGGATGGTGCCGGAATGCGCCGGATGGCGTATTCTCAAACGGACTCTGAAACTGAAAGGCTGATCGAGGCCACTGCCGGCGGCGGCACATTCCGGACCAAGGGTATGTAGAGGATTTTCGTCGTATCTTCACCGCCAACCCAACCTCGCCGAACATGTCCTGTAGCGCATCAGGCCGCTCCTTGGCCGTTTCTAAAAAGAGATAATTTTCAGCGTCGATAGCAGAAACCCGATCCGCCTCCGTATCCACCATTGAAAGTTGGAAATTCAATGGGGGCCCAATAATGGCAAGAACATATCTGCATCTAGCTGGCTGCGCCGCGACCGTGATCGTCGCGATGAGTGCGCAGGCTGCTTCAGCAGCGGAACCGGTTGAATTCAAAATTCCCGCACAGTCGATGCAGACCGCACTGACCCTGTTCGCCAAGCAGTCCGGCATGCAGGTCCTCTTCCCCTATGATCAGGTCAATGGTCTTGCGGCAAGGACGGTCAACGGCAAGATGGCGCCTGACGCGGCCCTTGCGCGCCTGATTGCAGGCAGCGGCCTGAAGGTCACCTTGTCGAACGCCAATGTCGTCGCGCTATCCATGCCCGGACGCACAAGCCGCAGCCGTGCCGTGGAAGTTGCAAGTCTGGGTGTAACCGGCCTTCCCTTTGCCATGCAGTCGGCAGGCGCTATTCCTGCCGCTGGCGCGCTGCCGCAGGCCGCCGTAGAGGAAGCACCGGCGAATATCGTCGTCACCGGTTCGCGCGGTCTGGCTCGTACGGTGCAAGACAGCCCGACGCCGATCGACGTCATCAAGGCGGACGAACTGACCAAGACCGGCAAGCCTGGCATTCTCTCGGCGCTCAATACGCTGGTTCCTTCCTTCAATGTGCCCGCGCGCGCGGGCGGCGGCACATCGACCGTCATCTCGACCGGTGGTCTGCGCGGGCTCAACCCGGATCAGACGCTGATCCTGGTCAACGGCAAGCGTCGCCACAAGACCTCGCTCATCAATGCCGTGTCCTCGCTCTATAACGGCTCCGTGCCGGTCGATCTCGACATGATCCCGACGTCGGCCGTCGACCATATCGAAGTGCTGCGCGACGGTGCGGCGGCCCAATATGGCTCCGACGCGATCGCCGGCGTCATCAACATCATCCTGAAGGATGACAATCATGGCGGGTCGGCCAGCTTCTCGGCCGGCCAGAATATGGACCGTTCCGACGGTGAAATCTTCCAAGCCGACGCCAGCATCGGCACAAAGCTGGGCGAGAGCGGCTTTGCCGACTTCTTCATCAGCGCCAAGAAGCAGATGATGTCGAACCGCGCCCGTGCCATCGGTGACTGTACGGCGGTGGGCGACAGCGACTGCCTCTATCTGCCCGTCAATGGCGCGATCGATCCGCGCGAAGCGACCGCCGACCGCATGGTGACCAAGAATTACGGCAACTTCCCGGCCGAGGCGATTACGCTGGGCTATAATGCCGGTTATAATCTGGGCAGCATCGAACTCTATTCCTTCGGCACTTTCGGGCAGCGCGATTCGCAGCTCGACTATACCTTCCGTCGTCCCTCCGCTGCGGAATCGCTGCCGGAAGTCTATCCCAACGGCTTCCGTCCGCGCCGCAACATCAAGGAACAGGATTTCGAATTCGAAGTTGGCGTGAAGGGCGAAATGTCCGGGTGGGACTGGGATCTGAGCAGCGGCTATGGCAAGAACCGCTCGCGTCAGCTCAGCTCGCTGACGCTCAATTCCTCGCTTGGCCCGAGCAGCCCGACCGAATTCTATGTCGGTTCGCTGATTTCCTCGGAATGGAAGACGACGTTCGACATCACCCGTGGCTATGATGTGGGCAGCGGCAATCTTCAGGTGTCGGCCGGCCTTCAGCACCGCCGCGAAACCTATGAAGTGGTCGAGGGGGACGAGGCCAGCTCGGCATTGGGCACCTACAGCTATGTCAACGCTGCGGGTGTGACGGTGACGCCGGAAACGGGTGGTCAGGCGGCCAACGGCTTTACCGCCGAAGATGCCGGCAAGATGGCCCGCAACAACCTGGGCGCCTATGTCGATGTCGCCTATGACCCCAATGAGAAGATCACGATCGGTGGTGCGGTCCGCTTCGAACATTTCGATGATGACTCGGGCGACACGCTGATCGCGAAGCTGAATGGCCGCTATGCCGTGACGCCGTGGCTGTCGCTGCGTGGCGCGGTGAGCACCGGTTTCCGCGCGCCGGGTCTGGCCCAGCAAATCTATGCCACCACCACCGGCCAGTTCCGCATCATCGACGGCGAGCAGGTCCGCTTGCAGATCAAGACGCTGCCGGTCGGTTCGGCCGCTGCCATCGCTTTGGGTGCGCAGCCGTTGACACCGGAAAAGTCCACCAACTTGTCTGCCGGCTTCGTGCTGACCCCGTTCCAGAACTTCACCCTGTCGGTCGATGCCTATCAGATCAAGGTGAAGGATCGTATCGCCATCACCAGCACGCTGACCGGCGCGCCGGTGCGCGAGATTCTGGTCGCCAACGGCCTGTCGCCCTATATCAGCGCGCAATATTACACCAACGCGATCGACACCCGCACCCGCGGTATCGATGTGGTGGCGACCTACAATCACAACATTGGCAGCTTCGCCAAGATGAACTGGAACGTGGGTTACAACTATAACAAGAACATCATCACCCACATCGTCGACAACCCGTCGGAACTGGCGGCACTGGGGGCGGGCTATGTGCTGTTCGACCGCGTGTCGCAGGCGAACCTGACCGAAAATCTGCCGAAGACGAAATTCTATATCGGTAACGTCCTGACGGTCGGCGACTTCTCGCTCAACACCCGCCTCATCCGCTACGGCAAGGTCGCCTCGCTCCAAAACGCGAACACGACGACAGGTCTCTACGACCGCGACCGCTTCTTCGGCGCCAAATGGATGACCGATGCGGAACTGACGTGGAAGGTGAACGAGACGCTGGGCGTGTCAATCGGCGCGAACAACCTGTTCAATGTCTATCCCGACGCGAATGGCATCGCCAGCGCCGCCAACGGATCGGGCTTCTATCCCACGACGATCCCCTACGGCTTCACCGGCGGCTATTATTACGGCCGTCTGACGATTTCTTACTGAGGAAGTGAGCGGATCGTGCGTCAGAAAAACATGTGTGACAAAAGGGGTTCAAAGATGCGTTCGGTATCAGCGGGACTGACGCTGGCTCTGGCCACGCTGGCCGTGGGGGCTTCCGTCCCCATGGGCAGCGGGGTGCAGGCCCAATCGAAGAGCAGCTTCGGCGGCGGCGAGATATTGTGGGACAGCTTTGGCGTCCCTCATGTCTATGGCAAAACGGAAGCGGGCGCCTTCTATGGCTTTGGCTATGCGCAGGCGCATAATCATGGCGACATTCTGCTGCGCATGTACGGGGAATCCCGTGCGAAGGCGGCCGAATATTGGGGCGAAAAATTCGCCAAGCAGGATGAATGGCTGATCGGCAATGATGTGCCGGCACGCGGCCTTGCCTGGTACAAGCAGCAAACGCCGCAGATGCGCTCCAATCTGGACGCCTTCGCGGCGGGCGTGAACGCCTATGCCAAGGCGCATATCGACAAGATCGATCCGGAAGTCCGTCAGGTGCTTCCGCTGACCGGCGTCGACATCATGACCCACGCCCACAAGCTGATGAACTTCCAGTATATCGCGTCCGATCGGCGGGTGCTGGCCGATCCGGAAACTAACGAGGCCGGCGGTTCGAATGCCTGGGCGGTCGCGCCCTCGCGTACCAAAAGCGGCAATGCGATGCTGCTCGCCAACCCGCACCTTCCCTGGGAGCCGGGTCCGCTGACCTATATGGAGGCGCATATCAATGCGCCGGGCATGGCCATTTATGGCGCGACGCAGGTCGGCCTGCCGGTGATGCGCTTCGGCTTCAACAATGATCTGGGTTTCACCAATACGGTGAACACCATGCTGGGGTACAGCAGCTTTGCGCTGACGCTGGCCGATGGCGGCTACAGTTTCGACGGCAAGACGCTGCCGTTCAAGACCGCGCAGAAAAGCTACAAGGTCAAACAGGCCGACGGCTCGCTCAAGACCGTGACCTTCACCCAGCGCTATGCGGTGCAGGGGCCGGTATTCGACCTACCCGGCGGCAAGACGACGATCGCGGTCAAGGTCGCGGGGCTGGATCGCCCCGGCGTGCTCCAGCAATATCTGGACATGGGCAAGGCGCATGACTGGGCGGGCTTTGAAAAGGCGCTGCGCCAGATGCAGGTGCCGATGTTCAATATCGTCTATGCCGATCGCGGCGGCCATATCCTCTACCTCGACAACGGCATCCTGCCCAAACATGCCGAGGGCGACGTGAAGATGTGGTCGAAGCCGGTGGCGGGCGACACGTCGAAGACGCTGTGGACCGATGTGCACAGCTATGACGATATGCCCAAGGTGCTCGATCCGGTGTCTGGCTTCGTCCAGAACGCTAATGATCCGCCATGGCTGTCGACCTGGCCCCGCGTGCTCGATCCCAAGACATTCCCGGCCTATGTCGCCAATGTCGGCCCGGTCAGCCAGCGCGCGCAAATGTCGGTCAAGCTGCTGAGCGAAGGCCCCAAATTCAGCTTCGAGGACTTTGTCGCCAAGAAGCATGAAACGCGTTCGCTGATGGCCGACCGGATGATCCCGGAACTGGAGCGGGCGGCGCAGGGCAATAGCGATCCGGACGTCCGCAAGGCGATCGACCTGCTCAAGGCATGGGACCATCGCGATACGGCCGATGCGCGCGGCGCATTGCTGTTCGAAACCTGGGCATCGATCTTCTCCCCCAACAACTTCACCGACCAGCGCAACTATGCGGTGAAATGGACGATCGACGACCCGCTCCAGACGCCGCGCGGTCTGAAGGACCCGGCCGCCGCCGTCGCGATGCTGAAGCAGGCCGTCGCCAAGACAAAGGAACTTTATGGCGCGGTCGACCGCCCCTATGGCGAAGTGTCCCGCTTCCGCGTGGGGAACACCAGCGTTCCGGGCAATGGCGGCTTCGGCAATACCGGCATTTTCCGCACCATCACCTGGGAGCCGATGAAGAATGGCGAGCGCAAGCCGCGCGCGGGCGAAACCTGGGTCGCGATGATCGAGTTTTCGACCCCGCTCAAGGCGCAGGGCCTGATGAGCTATGGCAGTTCCAGCCAGCCCGGCTCAAAACATATGGGCGATCAGTTGCAACATCTGTCGGAAGGCAAGCTGCGCACCCTGTGGATCGACCGCAAGGATGTAGAAGCCCATGTCGAAGACAGGACGGCCTTCTGATGCGCGGCATGATCCTGACGGCCTGTGCCGCATTGCTGGCGGGCGCTGCTGCGCCCGCCTTCGCCGAACCCTATGACAATAGCGCGCTGACCGGCAGCTATCATTCGGTCCATGCCAAGAGCTTCTGGAGCAACGACCAGTTCCCGAAGAATTTCAGCCTGACGATCGACCTGACGTTCACGGCTTCGGGCATGGACTACAAGTCGGCCAACGACAGCAACAAGGGGCAGGTCCACGGCAACAGCTTTCATGTGGCGCTGGATGACAGCATCACGCCGCTGCCGGGGAAGCCGCGCTATAATCAGGTGCGGATGAAGCAGTTGGGACCGCGCCAGTTCCAGATGCTGGAAAACAAGGATGGCGATGTGATCGTCGGCCAATATTGGCAATTTTCCGAGGATGGGAAGACGCTGACGCGCTGGGGCGTGGGCAAGGCGCCCGATGGCGTGTCCAAGGCGTTTCTTGAAACCTTCGAACGGGTCGAGAAATGACATCCGCATCGGTGAAAGTCACGGTGGCCGTTCTTGCACTGATGGCGGCCGGCGCTGCCACGGCGGCTACGCCCGATGCCCGCAAGGCGCATGAGGGCATGATCGTGCTCGACACCCATTTCGATACGCCCGCCAATCTGGGGCGGCCGGAATGGAACATCATGGACCGCCATGTCGAGGCGATCGACGGCGATCAGGTCGACCTGCCCCGCATGGTCGATGGCGGCGTGGATGGCGGCTTCTTCGCCATCTTCACCGCGTCCGGCCCGCGCACGCCTGAAGGCGACCGCGCGGCGCGCGACTTCGCCATCCGGCGTGGCGTGCAGATCCGCGAGATGATCGCGAAACATGCCGACACATTCTCGCTCGCCATCACCGCCGATGACGCTGAAACGGCGGTGAAGCAGGGCAAGCGCTTCGTGTTCCTGAGCATGGAGAATGGCTATCCGTTCGAGCGTGACATCAGCTTGATGTCCGCCTTCCGCAGTCTGGGCGTCACGATGATGAGCCCGGTGCACACGAAGAATAATGATCTGGCCGACAGTTCGACGGATAAGCCGGAATGGAATGGCTTGTCCCCTGCCGGTAAGGCCTATGTGGCCGAAGCCAATCGGCTTGGCATCCTGATCGACCTGTCGCATGCGTCGGATGAAGTGGTGCGCCAGACGGTGGCCCTGTCGAAGGCGCCCATCATCCTGTCGCATTCGGGCATGCGCGGCGTGTTCGATCATCCGCGCAACATTCCCGATGCGGAAGCGAAGCTGATCGCGGACAAAGGTGGGGTCATCCAGATCAATGCCTTCAACGCCTATATGATCGCGACGCCCAAGATCCCCGAGCGGGAGGCGGCGCTCAAGGAATTGATGGCCGGCTTCATGTCGCGTGCGAACATGAGCGCGCAGGAACGGCGTGACCTGATCGCCAGGCGCAAGGAAATCGACGCCAAATGGCCGGTGCCGCAGGCGACCTTCGACGATCTGATGAAGCATATCCTGCATGCCATCAAGCTGGTGGGGATCGACCATATCGGCATCAGCGGCGACTTTGACGGCGGCGGCGGGATCGAAGGATTCCGCGACATTACCGACTTCCCCAAGGTCACGGCCGCGCTGCTCAAGGCAGGCTACAAGGCCGAGGATATTGCCGGCCTGTGGAGTGGCAACGCCCTGCGCGTGCTGCGCGCGGCGCAGGCGGCCGCGGAGCCCGGCACTGCACCCGCCATCCCCTTCACCAACTGACCCAATCCCGACGATAAAGAGGAACTGCCGTGAATAGCTCCAGCATGATGCGCGCGAAACTGGCCCTGCTGCTCCTGTCGGGCGCGGCGATCGCGGGTGCGCCCGCCATTGCGCAGGCCTCCGAAGCCGGTCAGCATTTCGAGGCGATCCAGCGCGACCTGTTCGATGAACCCGGCTCGCTCTCCAACGCCTGGGCCGATTTCGACAAGGATGGCGACCTCGACTTCGCGGTCACGATGAAGAGCGGCGCGATCCATCTCTATCGCAATGACAACGGGACGTTCGTGCGGGTTGGGGAAGCGATGGGCCTTCCGACCGCAGGCGGTGAGTTCCGCGCGATCAGCTGGGCCGATTATGACGGCGACGGTTGGCTGGACCTGTTCGCCGGCTCCTCGCTGCCCGACAAGCCGAGCGCGCTGTTCCGCAATATCGAGGGCAAAAGGTTCGAGAATGTGGCGGAAAAGGTCGGCCTGACCATGGTCAATCCGGGCCGCGCGTCGCGCCAGAATAACTGGATCGACGTCGATAATGACGGCGATCTCGACCTCTACGCCACCGACCGCATCGGCAAGAACCGTCTCTATCGCAATGATGGCGGCACCTTCAGCCAGATCATGGCCGACACTGACCCGACCGTATTTAAATCGACCGTCGGCGCCTGCTGGCTGGACTATGATCAGGACGGCAAGCTCGACCTGTTCCTGGCCAACCAGTCGGGCAAGACCGACTCGCTCTATCATAATGAGGGTGACCGCTTCGTCGATGTCGCGCCCAAGCTGGGCATGGACATGCCCGGTCGCGGGAAGGAAGATGGCGGCGTCGGCTGTGCCGTGGGCGATTTCGACAATGACGGCCTGCTCGACATCTTCGTGCCCAATTATGGCAAGAATGTCCTGTGGAAGAATGACGGCAAGGGCGGCTTCACCAATGTTGCCGCGCAGATGGGCGTCGATGTCGAAAATCATGCCGTGGGCGCCTCCTGGGGCGACTATGATAATGACGGCTTCCTCGACCTCTATATCACCTCCTACCATGGCAAGACGCCCAATCAGGTGCCGGCTGTCTCGCTCTTCCACAATGAAGGCGGCAAGCGCTTCGTCAATGTGATAGACCAATATCCGATCCTGAACGATGGCGACCATGGCGTGGAATGGGTGGATTATGACGGCGACGGCGCGATCGACCTGACCGTGACGCACGGTTACAGCGCGGTCGGCGGCCATTTCATCTTCCGCAATGTGATGCCCGCCGCGCAGGCCGCGCGCGCGATCAACATCATGCCGCTGGATGCAAAGGGGCTTCCCGCCAAGCCTGGCACCGAAGTCCGCCTGTACGACAGCAAGAAGCGCGTACTGGCAACCCGCATGGTTTCGACCGGCGGCGGTTATGGCGCACAGAGCGTGACGCCGCTGCACTTCGGCCTCAAATCCATGGATATGATCTCGGTCGCCGTTACCTACCTGACGGCCAAGGGGCGCCATGTTCAGTGGGTCAAAAATATTCGTCCTTCCGAATATCGGGGGAAGATCTTGAACGTAAAGTTCAATAACTGATGAAATTATAATATATTGTAATGAATTATTATTGGATCGTCTCTTGTGTTGCAGTCAAGAAATTTACTGACATTTTTGGAATTTTTGCACTGCGATCGCAACGATCGCGCGGCGCAAGTCAATCTCATGTCGCTCCAATATCCAGAATTCATGATAGCATAATCTGCATTTTCTGTATCGCCTGAGCCAAGTTGGTATGAAATGTATCGTCATCGTGGCGGGCAAATTATGTTCAAACGACTTGCAATAAAGAGTGACTGTCCCGGCTATCTGGCGAATATAAGCTGGGTCTATGAGTCTGTTTGGGAATGCGCCTTTGGCGCATCCGCACCGGCCCTCACCCCCACCCGACCGCCCAACAGGGTACCATATGTGGGCGGTCGGGTGGGGGTGAGGGCCGGTGCGGCTACAAAAATGCGCTCTTTCGCGCATTTTTCAAACGGTCTCTATGATCCCGCCTGTATCGCCAGATAGGTGGTGGAAAATTCGCATCGAAAAAGCCCATGGCGTTTGGATATCTTGCCCATATTGCCGTATCAGGCCGCACCGGGACCGCCTTCCCCAGTGACAGACCAGTCTTTCCAGCCATTCCACCGTGAAAAATGCGCACATGCGAGCAGAGCCATGGCCTGTTTGACTATATAGGCCTGCTTCAGGTGTGACGTTGAGTAGCGAGCGATAACCATGGGGGGGACAGACAAGACATCAATCCGGGCCGTCCATATCTGCGGATTGACCGACCCATGGAATTCCGCGCACATCTCCAATCACAGGTGAATTTCGGAGTGTAGTCTTGGATCGATGGCAAGCCATGAAGATATTCGTCCGAGTGGCGGAAAGCGGCGGTTTTGCCGAAGCTGCGCGGCAACTGCATATGAGTCCGCCAGCAGTCACGCGGGCGATCTCCTCGCTGGAGGAGGAGATCGGCGTGCGGCTGCTGACCCGGACGACCCGGTCGGTCAAACTGACCGAGGCGGGCCGTGGCTATCTGGACGATTGTCGCCGCATATTGGCTGATATGGCGGATGCGGACGCAGCAGCATCCGGCGCCCATGGCAATCCCACCGGCACATTGATCGTCACCGGATCGGTGATGTTCGGCCAGATGTATGTGCTGCCGATCCTGCTCGACTATCTGGATCGCTTTCCGGCTGTGACTGGTCGCAGCCTGTTTGTCGATCGGCTGGTGAACATCATCGAGGAAGGCATCGATGTCGCCATCCGCATCGGGCATTTGCCGGATTCAGGGCTGAGCGCCATTCGGGTCGGTTCGGTCCGGCGGGTCATATGCGCTGCGCCGGCTTATTTCGATAACCACGCCGTGCCGCAGACTCCGGCAGAGCTTGTCCATCATCGTATCATCGGCCCGACCGGCGCGTGGGTTTCACCCGAATGGCATTTCGGCCGGGACGGCAAGAGCAGCGTCACGGTCCACCCGCAACTCTTCTGCAACACCAATGAAGCGGCGATCGCCGCCGCCGAGCAGGGCTGGGGGCTGACCCGCGTACTATCCTATCAGGTCGAACCGGCGCTGGCGGCCGGGCGGTTGGTGAAGGTGTTGGACGACCATATGGAAAAGCCGCTGCCGATCCATGTCATCCATGCCGAAGGGCGGCGGGCGGCCGCAAAGGTGCGCAGCTTTGTCGATCTGGCGGTCGATCGGCTGCGGGCCAATCCGCTGTTCCAGCAGCTATGACCATTATTCCATAACAAGGAACAATGACTTCCAGTTTTATCGAATTATCAGGAATAAGGACAAGGATTATCTCTGTCTCCAGAAGCTGATGCGCTTGCTCAGCAGCCCAACAGGGTGGAGGACGTGATGAAGAAACTGGTTATTTCGATGCTGCTGGCGACTGCTGGCATTTCCGCCTCAACTGACGCGATCGCCGCGCCTGCCAGCACTGTCGCGACGCAGGCAGCGCCCGCCACGATCCATTACCGTTACGCCACGATCGACGGCATGAAGATGTTCTATCGCGAAGCCGGCCCCGCCGACGGCCCGGTGGTTTTGCTGCTCCACGGTTTCCCGACATCGTCGCACATGTTCCGCAATCTGATCCCGCTGCTGGCTGATCGCTATCATGTCATCGCGCCGGACTATCCGGGCTTTGGCCAGAGCGACGCCCCCGACCATCGCCAGTTCACCTACAGCTTCGGCCATTATGCCGACATGATCGACACGCTGATGGGCCAACTGGGTGCCAAACGCTATGCCATGTATGTCATGGATTATGGCGCACCCGTCGGCTACCGCCTCGCCCTCAAGCATCCTGAACGGGTCAGCGGCATCATCATCCAGAACGGCAATGCCTATGAAGAAGGACTCGGCGCTTTCTGGAATCCGATCAAGCTCTATTGGAAGAGTGGATCGACAAAGGACCGGGATGCACAGGGCTGGCTCGTCGGCCTTGATGCCACCAAATTCCAATATACCGATGGCGTGCGGGACGTGTCGCGCATCAGCCCCGACAATTGGGTTCAGGATCAGGCGCTGCTCGACCGGCCGGGCAACAAGGATATCCAACTCGACCTTTTCTACGACTACCGCACCAATGTCCCGCTCTACCCGGCGTTTCAGTCCTTCTTCCGCGAACGCAAGCCGCCGGCGCTGATCCTTTGGGGCAAGAATGACACCATCTTCCCCGAGCCCGGTGCGCATCCCTACAAGCGTGACCTGCCCGACGCGGAGATGCATATTCTCGACACTGGCCATTTCGCCCTGGAAGACAAGTTGGATGAAATGGCGCCGCTGATCCGCGGCTTTCTTGATCGCAAGGTGGCGGTGCGCTGAACCTCGACGCGGGGCCATGTCGAAGCATGGCCCCGTATCTGACGGATGACGGGAGACGGACCATGTCCTACGGTTTTCTCGATATCGCCACGACGCCCAGCGTGCGCGCGGCGCAGGCGGAAATGGGCGCGGACGCCCATTGGGCGGCCTTCAGCGGCAATCGCGCCTTTGACCGCTTCACCGACAATGAAGCCCATTTCCTGGCGGCACGCGACAGTTTCTATATGGCGACCGTGTCGGAGGATGGCTGGCCCTATGTCCAGCATCGCGGCGGCCCGGCGGGTTTCCTCAAGATGGTCGATGACCGCACGCTGGCCTTTGCCGATTATCGTGGCAATCGCCAATATATCAGCACTGGCAATCTGGCCGCGACCGACCGGGCCTGTCTGATCCTGATGGATTATCCCCGGCGGGCACGGCTGAAGATATATGCTCATGTCGAGAAGCTGGCGATCGATGCCGATCCGGCGCTCACCGATCTTGTCATGGACAAGGATTACAAGGCGCGGGCCGAACGCATTTTCCGGCTGCGGCTGGAAGCCTTCGACTGGAATTGCCCGCAACATATCACGCCGCGCTTCACGGAGCGCGAAATCGAACAGGCGGTCCGGCCGCTGCATGAACGGTTGGCGCAACTGGAAGCCGAGAACAGGGCGTTGCAGGATCGCCTCGCCAAATCGGGAGACGCATGATGGATAATATCAGACCACCCCTGCCGCCTTTCACTTTGGAGAGCGCGACCGAGAAGGTGCGCCTGGCCGAGGATGGCTGGAACAGCCGCGATCCGGCCAGGGTCGCCATGGCCTATACGCCGCTCAGCCAGTGGCGGAACCGGGCCGAGTTCATCAATGGCCGCTCCGCGATCATCGCCTTCCTCACCCGCAAATGGCAGCGCGAGCTGGATTATCGGCTGATCAAGGAATTATGGGCCTTTGCCGACAACCGCATCGCGGTGCGCTTCGCCTATGAATGGCACGACGACAGCGGCAACTGGTTCCGTTCCTATGGCAACGAGAATTGGGAGTTTGACGAAAGCGGCCTGATGCAGCGGCGGCTCGCCTGCATCAACGATGCGCCGATCAGTGTCGCAGAACGGAAATTCCACTGGACGCAGGGGCGCCGGCCCGATGATCATCCGAGGCTGAGTGCTCTCGGGCTATAGGCAGAATTTGCAGCGATGAAGACGGAAAAGATCGGACTTGCGCTGGCACGGCGCATTGCCTTGGCAGCCCAGGGTTTCGGCAAAAAGCGGCCGGATATGCCCGGCGTCAGTCATCTGCGTCGCACGATCGATCGGGTACAACTGCACCAGATCGATAGTGTGAATGTGCTGGCGCGCGCACATTATTTGCCGGCCTTCTCGCGATTGGGCGCTTATGATCGGGCCGATCTCGACAGGCTGGCATGGGGGGCGGGGCGAGAGCGAAAGTTCTTCGAATATTGGGCGCATGAAGCTTCGCTGTTGCCTTTCGAATTGCAGCCTCTGCTCCGCTGGCGAATGGCCGGCGCAGACCGCGGTGAAACGGGGTGGGCCGGGATGCGTTTGTTCGCCACTGAACGTCGTGCCGAAGCCATGGGCCTGCTGGCGCGTATTCGTGCCGAAGGGCCGATGGCAACATCGGATTTTGAATCGCACAAGGGGCGATCGGGATGGTGGGAATGGAGCGATACAAAGCGCGCATTGGAATGGCTTTTCTGGGCCGGCCATATCACGACGGCGACTCGGCGGCGCAGCTTTGATCGTGTCTATGATGTGCCTGATCGCGTCTTACCGCCCGATGTGCTGGCCATGTCTACGCCCGACGAGACAGAAGCGCATCGCACCCTGATCGAACGGGCTGCGCGCGCGCACGGGATAGCGACAGAGAAGGAATTGCGGGACTATTTCCGCCAGTCGCCTGCGCAGGCACGCGGGGCGATAGACGCGCTGGCGCAGGAGGGCATTCTGATCCCGGTCGCAGTGGAAGGGTTGCGGCACGCCTGGCTGCATCATGAGGCGAGGCAGCCGCGCCGCATCGATGCACGGGCGTTGCTTGCCCCGTTCGACCCGCTCGTCTGGGAGCGCGGCCGGACCGAGCGGCTGTTCGGATTTCGGTATCGCATTGAAATATACGTACCTGCCGAAAAACGGACCCACGGCTATTATGTATTGCCGTTTCTTCTCGGCGATCGCCTGGTCGCGCGTGTCGATCTGAAGGCGGATCGTGCTGCATCGGTCTTGCTGGCGCGTGCGGTGCATCTGGAGCCGGAGGCCCCCACAGACACCTATGATGCCTTGCTTGATGAACTGAATGATATGGCCCGCTGGCTGGGACTGTCTGCCATTCACGTCGGTGCAGCAAAGGGGGATTAGCTGTTATGCGAAGGCTAGTCCCAAAAACCTGCCAAACCCCCGCTGGACCTGCCGACAGAACAGCATCGACCAGATGCGCGTGCTGTGAATGGCGAAGATAGATGAGCGGCATCAATGTCGAATTTATTGCAACGATATTTTGAAATGACGTTGCAAAATATATTTCTAACGATATTGTGCGCCCTGTGAAGGGGCGGGACGCCCCTCGATTTTGGATCGAGGATGAACATGTCGAAACATGCTGCGCTGATTGTCGGTGGAGACATCGCGCCGAAGGCAAGCATCTTAGCGGGGGAGTGCGGATTGGCGCTTAGTTCCTGCAAAAGTTATCCTAGCGAGGATGAACTGATCGAGGCTGCCAACACTATCGGAGCGCAGGCATTGATCTTGCGCATGGGCACGGTCAGCCGTGGCGCGATCGAACGGATTCCAACGCTCAAGGTGATCGCCAAACATGGCGTCGGCTATGATACGATCGATATCGCCGCTGCCACCGATCATGGGGTGATCGTCCTTATCGCTGGTGGTGCCAATGCGCTGTCCGTGGCAGAGCAGGCATTGGCATTGCTGCTCAGCGTCGCGCGCTCCACTGCCTGGCTGGACGGTCGCCTGCGCGCGGGAGCATGGGACAAGTCGACCTATACTGGCGTGGAAATATCCGGCCGTTCCATTGGCCTGATCGGACTGGGTGTAATCGGCCGTACCTTTCTTAATCTTTTGGCGCCGTTCAACATGACGGTGCGCATCTACGATCCCTATCTGGCGGACGATCAGGTGCCGACTGGAGCGGAGCGGGTGGAAACGATCGAGGGGCTATTGGCAACCAGCGACGTGGTCAGCCTTCACTGTCCGTTGACCGATCACAATCGCAATCTGATAGACGCGACCGCGCTTGCCGCGATGAAGCCGGATGCGATCCTCATCAACACAGCGCGAGGTGGCCTAATCGATCAGGATGCGCTCTTTGTTGCGCTGCGTGACGGTGTGATCCGCGGTGCGGGGCTGGACACATTTGCGAAGGAGCCGATATCGGCGGATAGCCCCTTGTGGACGCTGCCCAATATCGTGGGGAGCCCTCATGTCGGGGCCAATACGCTGGAGGCGCGTGATCGCGTCGGCATGTCCTGCGTCGACCAGATCATGGCCTATCTGGATCATGGCGAAATCGACGTGCGCAATCATGTGAATCGTATCGTTAAGGCCGCGGCCTGACGGCGCCTGTGATTCGTGGGGGGCTTTGACACCGACCCGCGGCGAGAAAAGAAGAGGCGCAACCAAGCGCCCGCTCTTGAGTCTGAGGAGAGTGAAGCCATGAGTTCCGATCGCGCCCTTGAAGCGCAGACGATGCGTAAGGTGACCTGGCGCTTGTTGCCGTTTCTGATGCTCTGCTACCTTATGGCATTCATCGATCGTACCAATGTCGGCATGGCCTCGCTCCAGATGAACGCCGATGTGGGGCTGAGCAGCAAGGTGTTCGGCTTTGGCGCCAGCCTGTTCTTCATTGCCTATTTCCTGATGGAAGTACCCAGCAACCTGATGTTGCAGAAGGTCGGTGCCCGGTTCTGGATCGCGCGTATCATGATTACCTGGGGGCTGGTATCGATCACCATGTCGCTCGTCTGGAATGCCCCCTCTTTTTATGTGATGCGTTTCCTGCTGGGCGCAGCGGAGGCTGGCTTCTTCCCTGGCATTATCCTGTACCTGACCTACTGGCTGCCACCCCGATACCGAGGCCGCTTCCTTGCCTTGTTTGCCATCGCCATTCCGGTGTCGAGTTTCATCGGCTCGCCCTTGTCCGGCGTGCTCCTTGCCATGAATGGTCTTGGCGGGCTGCGTGGCTGGCAATGGCTCTTCATATTGGAAGGCGTGCCGACGGTTCTGCTGGGTATTGCTTGCCTGAAGGTGCTGACGGATCGCCCGGCACAGGCGACGTGGCTGAGCACGCAGGAGCGCGACTGGTTGCAGCGCGAACTGGCCGCGACTGCGCAGCAAAAGCCGATGGTCAGCGGTTCGGCCTGGCGCCTGGCCGTCACGCCAGCCTTCTGGGCGATGGTTATCGCCTGTTCGGGCGCGTCGGCAGCCGGCAGCGTGCTCAGCATCTGGCAGCCGCAATTGCTCAAATCCTTCGGCCTGACCGACCTGCAGACTGGCCTTATAAACTCCATCCCATACGGCGTGGCGTCAATCGCCATGGTTTTCTGGGGACGTCATTCGGATCGTACCAATGAACGGCGCTGGCACACCGCCCTGCCGCTCATCCTCATTGCGGTCGGTGCGGTCGGGACTTTTGTGCTGAGCGGGCTGGCGCCGACCGTCCTGCTGCTTACCTTCGTGCTGGTGGGCGCCTATTGTTTCAAGGGGCCGTTCTGGAGCATGGCCTCGACCTGGTTGTCGGGCAGCACTGCGGCTGCGGGCATTGCTGCGATTAATGCGACGTCCAACCTCATCGGCGGTGGCTTGATGATCAATGTCTATGGCTTCATCCATGACGCCACAGGCAGCTATGTTCTGGCGTTGCTGCCTTTGGCTATTCTGACATTGGCCAGTGCGACCGCAGTGGTGATCGTGGGCCGTGGGGTAAAGGCTGGACGGGCTGCAGAGGTGATCCGCGCCTGAGACAAAAAGGGGAGGGGCTTGAGGCTCCTCCCCTTGCCAACCATCGCGACCCCCGGCTCCTATGCGATTACGGTTTTGCCGGAGGCCGCGTGGGCAACATCGTCCCCGGCGCGGCCTTCGATACCGCTTCGTCAATGTCGGCGCTCAGGCACATCCGCCATTCGGCATCGTAACGGACGACACCTTCTCGGCCCACGACATAGGGATTGGGATCGCCGGCCTTACGATTGGCGAGGGCCGTTACCCGAGTCAGTCCGTCGTCGCCAACTGTATGATTGGACAGCACGACATCGGCCTGCATCAGGTCGGTATAATCGGCGAAATGATTGAGCGACCTGCGGAATTCCAGCAATGACGCCACGTCACGCGGGGAACCCTGCCCGCCGAACAGCGATGCCATATGCGGCATCCCTTTGTCGGTGACGGGAAAAAGCAACGATATTGTGCCTGGCGTATGGCCCGGCGTCATCAACACTGTCAGCGTCCGGTCGCCCAGTGTGACTTGTTGTCCGTCGGTGAGGAAGAAATCTTCCCCGGCCTTCACCGGCAACTTGCCCCATTTGGGGTCGCCCTCCCAATCTTCCCGGCTCATTCCAATCCGGGCGCCCGACAGGGCCTTGAGATAAGCGGCGCCGCCGAAATGATCGAGATGATTGTGAGTGATGAGGATGATCCGGATACGCCGGGGATCGAGCCCCAGAGCCCGCATGTTCGCGACGATCACATTTTTGGCGTCCGCTTCGGTGGTCAGCGTATCGAGCAGGATGATGCCGTCCTTTGTATCGATCGCCCAGATATTGTTTTCCGCAGTGCCGATCGAATAGACCTTGTCGAACACCTCAATCGGTTTGGGGGCAGGGGCTTTCAATGGCCGGCGTTCCCTCAACGCCTGGCAGCGATAGTAAAGGGTGACGGGCCAGAGCTGGCCGCCAGCTTCCGCCGCCATATCGGCGTAGGCGCGTGCGCCGGGCGCACTATAGCCGCCGGCCTCGCGCATCTCTTTCACATTATGGATTTCCGGCCGACCGCCATTGGGGTTGGCCGACGTGATCTTCTGCTCCTGCGCCAGTGCTGGGACGAACGCGATCTGCGCTGCCAGCGAGGCGAGAAGCCATGAGGGAGGTCGCATAATCTCTCCTTGGTTTTGTGATGGGTTAGAGGGAAAGGGCGGCAGCTGTCAGGAAGATGATGCGATCATGATGACGCGCTGTGTGACCCGCTGTGCCAGTGAATGGCGTACGGGCCGCCCCGCGATCAGTTTGCGCCAGCTATTGTAACTGATGCCGAACCGATCGTTCAGCGCCTCGTCTGTCTGACCGGTGACCAAGGCCTTCATCATGTCGACAATTGCGGGGTCGAGGCAGGCTTGGCCCCTGAGCGCAGCAGCGCTGTCTCTATCAGTCATCCCACATTTCCATGCTGCCTCTCCCGTCGATCGATTTCTTCGATCCGGCGCCAAGAATAATAGCGATATATAAAAACGCAACGACGTTTCAGAATTATGTTGCAATGAATTTCGAAGCGGATAGAAGCTGCCTTCACATCCACAAATGGATAAATATCGGGAGAGGGTCTGATGGAAATGGTACGGTCGCACGCTCGCATGATGCGGGTTTCATTGCTCGCTGGCGTTGCGATGAGCTTCGTGGTTGGGCCTGTTGCTTATGCGCAATCAACGGAAGCTGACGCTACCCGGGCCATTGCCGATCAGCCGCAGCCGACCGATCAGGGCGTCTCCACGCCGGATCAGTCGACGACAGACATTGTCGTCACCGGATCGCGGATCGGCCGCAGCGGATTTACCACGCCGACCCCCGTTACCGTACTCAACGCCGACCAACTGACCAAGGCTGCGCCGTCGACCATCGCGGATTCGCTACGCACTTTGCCAGCGCTCACCGCGACCAGCGGTCCGCAGCGCGCCAGCGGCACGCAGGGCGGTGGTCAAAGCTTCCTCAATCTGCGCAACTTGGGCGCAACTCGTACCCTGACACTGTTGGACGGTCGTCGCTTCGTCGCTGCCAGCCAGTTCGGCACGGTGGACGTCAACCTGCTGCCTTCGGGCCTGATCCAGCGTGTCGACGTGGTGACCGGTGGTGCTTCGGCGGCTTATGGCTCGGATGCCGTCGCCGGCGTGGTCAACTTCGTCCTCGATACCAAATATGAAGGGCTGAAGGGCGAATTCTCTTCGGGCATTTCCAATGAGGGCGACAATCAGGAACTGCGCGGCACGCTGACCGGCGGCATTTCGCTGGCCGACAATCGTCTGCATCTGCTCGCCAGCGCCGAATATTATCGCAATAAGGGCATATTGGAAGGTGAGCGTGACTGGGCACGGCGTGGGTCCAATCTGATTAATGGCCCGGCTGGCGGCCCCGCGCTGATCGCAGCGGAAGATGTCCGCGCAATTGGCAGCTATGGTGGTATGATCACCAGCGGCAATGGCGGCACGGCTGCGCAGAATGCGCTGTTCCGTGGTCTGCAATTCGGTCCGGGCGGCACTGTCAGCGCCTATGACTTCGGTTCCTACACCACAGCGACCCAGCAGATCGGCGGCGACGGGGTCAACACCGAACTACTTCAGGAAATCAACCGCCCGTTGGAGCGCGCTTCCTTCTTCGGTCGCGCCGAATATGACCTGACCGACAACTGGTCGATCTTCGGCGAAGCCTCCTATGGCACGACCTCGACCCGCTATTCGACGTCGACCAACCGCCATCTGGCGACCAATCCCATCACCATCCGCCGCGATAATGCCTTCCTGCCCGCGCAGGTGCAGGCGATGCTGGCGGCCAACCCCAACGTCACCTCGCTCACCATGCTGCGCTGGTCGGTCGAAGGCGGACTGGCCGACGTCGCTGTTGATACCGATACGGATCGTTATGTCGCAGGCTTCAAGGGCGAACTGGCCGGGCTGAAGATCAACGGCTATTATCAGCATGGCCGCACCAAACAGCGCACCGACGTCATCAATAATGAAATCACCGCCAACTTCACCCGCGCGGTGGATGCTGTGGTCAATCCGGCAAACGGACAGATCGTCTGTCGTTCGACCCTGACCAACCCCAATGACGGGTGCGCGCCCTTCAACGTGTTCGGTCAGGGATCGCCTTCGGACGCAGCGCTCGCCTACACGCGCGGCACCAGCCGTACCGACTCGACCTTCAAGGAAGATGTCGCCGCAATCAACATTTCGGGCACGTTGTTCGAAGGCTGGGCTGGCCCCATTTCCTTCGCGACAGGTGGCGAATATCGCAAGGAACAGGCGGAACTCAGCGTCGATGATATTTCGCATGCGGGTGGTTTCCTCTTCGCCAACCCGCAGCCCTGGTCAGGCAATTACAATGTCAAGGAAGGCTATGTCGAAACGGTCATCCCGCTACTGAAGGACCTGCCCTTCGCGAAGGATGTCGAATTCAACGGCGCCATCCGTTATACGGACTATTCGACCAGCGGCGGTGTCACGACATGGAAGGCAGGGCTTAGCTGGACGCCGTTCGATTCCCTGCGGCTGCGTGCAACCCGTTCGCGCGATATCCGCGCACCCAACCTGTCGGAACTCTTCACCAGCGGCCGTACCCAGTCGGCCACTGTGGTCGATCCGTTCATGGGCAATGTGCGTACGTCGGGCATCTTTATCACCACGACCGGCAATCCCAATCTGCAACCGGAAAAGGCCGACACACTGACTTTGGGGGCGGTCTATCAGCCGTCTTTCGTGCCCGGCTTCAGCATTTCGGCCGACTATTATGATATCAAGATCAACGACGCGATCGGGTCGCTGTCGGCGCAGCAGGGCGTGGACCAGTGCTTCGCCGGCAACCAGTTGGCTTGCGGCTTCATCACCCGCGATGCGGCCGGCAACATCGCGGCTTTGACGGCCTATCCGATCAACCTGTCGACGCTCGAAACCAACGGTGTCGATGTGGAGCTCAGCTACCGCGTGCCTTTTGCCGACGATGCCACATCGCTTTCGGTGCGTTCGGTCATATCCTATGTCGGCAAGCTGGCGACGACCACGCCGGGTTCACCCTCGATTGACCGGGCCGGCGAAGTGGGCATCAATTCCAACCCGCACTGGCGCTTTAACGCGCAGGCCGACTTCACGCGGGGCAATTTCAACTGGTTCAACCAGGTCCGCTTCATTGGCGGTGGTCGCTATGACAATACCAAGGGGCCGGCAGCCGTAGAGCTTCAGACTATCAAGCCGCAGGCCTATTGGGACATGCGTTTCGCCTACAAGTTCCAGGATCTGGGCAAGGGCGCTGAAATGTATCTGAACGTGCAGAACGTCCTCAATCAGGATCCGCCTTATGCCCCCGGCGATGGGTCCATCGCAGTCGCCACCAACACGCAGCTCTACGACACATTCGGCCGCGTCTTCCGGGTCGGCTTCCGTTTCAACTTCTAATCTGACTGGAGTGAAGAATGAGCATTGGTTTTCGCGTCCTGCCCGTCGAACGCCGGGTATCCGCCGAACTGGTCAACCAATATCGTGACCTGCCGGTGGCGAATGTCAGCGACGCGATGAACCGCATGTTTGCCGGTGGGGCTGCGCTTCGCCCCATGCATGGCGCCAATCTGGAGAGCCGCGTTCTGGCAGGCCCGGCCGTGACGGTGAAGGCGCGACCCGGCGACAATCTGATGCTGCATCGCGCCCTCGACATCGCCCAGCCGGGTGATGTCGTGGTGGTGGACGCTGGTGGCGATCTTACCAACGCGCTGATTGGCGAATTGATGGTTGCCCATGCGGAAAGCCGGGGTCTGGCGGGCATCGTCATTTTCGGTGCCATTCGCGATGTTGCGGCGATCCGCGCCGGCACTTTCCCGGTCTTCGCGGCAGGCGTCACGCATCGAGGCCCCTACAAGGACGGTCCGGGCGAAGTAAATGTGCCGATCGCGATCGATGGCATGGTCATCCATCCCGGCGACCTCATAGTCGGGGACGATGATGGTTTGCTGGCGGTTGGGATGGATGATGCGGAAGCGATCTATGCCAAGGCCAGCGCCAAGCATGCCGCCGAAACCGCACAGATGGAAAAGATCAGGCGCGGCGAAAATCCGCGCGCCTGGGTGGAAGAGACGCTCAAGCGCCTCGGCTGCGAAGGCGTTTGATAGCGGTTGATCTGTTCGCTACAGCAGTCTGATTATTGAGGATTGCTATGGCGACGGACGTAAAAGACAGACCGGCATTGGAAGGTGTGGCAGCACTCGAAAGAGGGCTGCTGCTCCTCACCTGCTTTAAACAGGGTGATGGAGTGGTGGGATTGGCCGAACTGGCCGAACGCACGGGCCTCGTCAAAAGCACGATCCTGCGACTCGCTGTGTCGCTGGAACGCTATAATCTGATAGTACGAATGCCCGATGGGCAATATCAATTGGGCAGCGAGGTTGCCCGGCTGAATTCGGTCTTCCGCGAAAGCAACGACCTTGAACGGCATATCCAACCGATCCTGGCAAAGCTGGCAGTTGAAACGGAAGAGACCGCAACCTTCTATGTCCGTCAGGGCGACGTGCGCCTCTGCCTGTTCCGGGTGAATTCTCCCAGCAGTCTGCGCCTGGATGTGCAACCGGGTACGCAGCGCCCGCTTGACGGTTCCGCTTCCGCCCAATTGCTCCAGCTTTTCGAACAATGGCCTGACGTGAAGCCGGATTTGCCGCCGCTGCCGATCTATACCTCCGGCGTTACGACACCACATGTTGCATCCATGTCCGTGCCGGTGATTGGGCATGGCGATCGTCTGATCGGCGCGCTAAGTCTGGCCGGCCCGGAAGTGCGATTGAGCGAAGGCCGTGCACGGCTGCCGCTGCCGCTGCTGCAGGCAGGGCTGGCTCTTTGCCGGTCGCTCGGTGGTGATGCGGAAGCGATCTATCGCGTGCCGATTGCTCTGGCGACCTGACCAAGGTTGGAAGAACAGCAAACAGACTCTTATGTCCTGCGAAGACAGCATCGCATATTAACCCGGCACCGGCATAGGACAGTGAAACCGATGGTTTCGCCATAATATGTTCAGCCTTCTACACCAGCCTCCGAAAGCCAGCGTTGAATTAGATGTCCCTCAATATGGGATTCCTCAAACTTCGCTACTGCCTGAACTCCTCATGGAGAAAGACATCCAATTACCCTATTCCATGACGTTGATCCGATAATGAATAGATTTGGAGCATCTCGACCCAAGTAGCGTTCGGTGAAAAGGGCAAGGGCTTTTGAAAGGTCCGCATAAGAGCATCCCATGCGCTGACGTCAGGATTGGCAGCATCTCGCGCCGCCTTTATCGCCGGATCGACCGCCAGCGATGCATCCTGTTCCAGGATCATGAACATACGGTCGCCGACCAGCCAGATTTGCAGGTCGACCACGCCATCGGCGCGGATCGCATCCGTTACCGCTTGAGGCGGGCCGCCCGGCTTGTGCCATTCGCGGTAGCGCGCGATCGATTCCGGGTCATTCACCAGATCCACCGCGAAGCAGCGCCGAACAATCTTTCCCATTCTTCCTCTCCCGGTTGACGAGTCCCTCTTCTCTAGATATTCATCATATGTCTTACAAGATGGAGAGGCTGAATCATGGCCCGGCTTTATGGCGGCGAGGTGTCGAAACGGCATGTCGCCGAACGATCTGGCGCGCTGTCCCAATTTGCGGGCGTGCGGCTGATGACTTTAGGGGATGGCGTCGAGCGCGGCGTGCGGATGCTGCATTTCCGTACCGGGTCGGGCCTGTCCTTTACCGTGCTGGTGGATCGGGCGATGGACATTGCCGAATGCGATCATGCCGGACGCGCCATCGGCTGGCATTCGCCGTCGGGTTTCCGCCATCCCGGACTGCATGACTATGAGGGCGAGGGAGGGCTGGGCTGGTTCCGGTCCATGTCGGGCCTCAACATCACCTGTGGCCTCGACCATATATTGTTCATGCATGACGATGCGGCCGGCCATTATCATTATGGGCCGCGCCAGAGCGTTTCCTCTTCGTTGCATGGACGGGTCGGGACCATTCCGGCGCAACTCACCGGCTATGGCGAGCAATGGGATGGCGATCGCTGCACTTTCTGGGCGGAAGGGATCGTGCGCCAGTCGACCGTGTTCGGCGAGGATTTGCACCTGATCCGCCGGATCGAGGCTGATCTGGGCGGGGACGAGATCCGGCTGACCGACCGCGTGGTCAATCACGGCTTCTACCGCACGCCGCACATGTTCTGCTATCATATCAATGTCGGCCATCCGGTGGTGGCGGAGGGCGCACGCTATGTCGCGCCGATCCGCGAGGTGCTGTGGGCGGCTCATGCCGATGCATATCAGGCGCAAGGGGTGGGCTATCGCACCCTGCCGGCGCCGATCGTCAATTTCCATGAACAGGTGTGGCAGCATGACATGGCGCCCGACGCGGACGGTCGGGTCGAGGTGGCGATCGTCAATGAGGCGCTGGGTTTCGGTTTCTCGGTCGTTACCCGCAAGGATCAGTTTCCGGCTATGTTCGAATGGCAAAACCTCCATGCCGGTCATTATGCCGTGGGGATCGAGCCGTCGACCAACCATGTGCTGGGCAAGGATTTCGCCCGCGAGCGCGGTGAACTGATCGAACTGGAGCATGGCGAGGAACGGCGATACGATACGATCCTGCGCGTGCTGCCCGATGCGACGGCGGTGTCAGGCGCGGTGGCGCGCATCGAGGGTGTGCAGCGCCAGCCCGACGAGGACTATCCAGCCCCCTCCGGCAATTATCCGCTGATCGGAAGCGTGGCATGAAGGGCCGCACGATCCTCTATACCGGCGCGGCTGGCGGGCTGGGGCTGGAGACGACGCTGCTGCTGATAGAACGCGGCGCGACGGTGATCGCGGTCGATAATGATCCGGCGAAAGTGGCGCGCCTGACCGAGGCTGCCGCAGGCAAGGGGCCGGGACGGCTGGAGGTGTCGACGGCTGACCTGTCCGACCTGACCGGGTTTCGCGCTACGCTGGATGCGCTGATCGCTGCGCATGGCGGGTTCGATATCGTCATCAATAATGCGGCGATCTATCCGTCCAAACCGTTCGAAGATTTCTCGGTCGAGGAGCATCAGCTGGTCCAGCGGATCAATGTCGATGCCGGGATCGTCGCGGTGCAGGCGGCGCTGCTGGGGATGCGCGCCAAGGGCTTTGGCCGGATCATCAATATTTCAAGCATCACCATTTCAGGCGGCTGGGCGAACCTGTCCCCCTATGTCGCGTCCAAGGGCGCGCTGGTCGGCCTCACCCGTGCCTGGGCGCGGGAATTCGGCCCCGAGGGCATAACCGTCAATGCGATCGCGCCGGGCGCTTTCCCGACCGATGCGGAGAAAATCCATCCCGACCCGGAAGGCTATAACCAGATGGTACTGGATGCCCAGTCGGTCAAGCGCCGGGGCGTCGCCGCCGACATTGCCCATGCCATCGCCTTTTTCGCCGCTGACGAGGCGGGTTTCATCACTGGCCAGACGCTGCATGTGAATGGCGGCTGGGTCATGGCCTGAAGGACCAGATATGACGATACTCAAGGATATTCGCGTTCTCGACTGTTCGATCGCCATGGCCGGCCCGTTCGCGGCGCAGCGACTGGGCGACATGGGCGCCGACGTCATCAAGGTAGAGCCGACCAGCGGCGAATGGCAGCGCCATGCCTCGGCCGGGGGGGCGACCGGCAATCGGATCAACGTCTCCTTCCTCTCGCTCAACCGCAACAAGCGGTCGCTGGCGATCGACCTCAAATCGCCGGAGGGCAAGGCGGTGCTGCTCGATCTGGTGAAGGAGGCGGACGTCTTTCTCCAGAACTACCGGCCCGGCGTGGCGGAGCGGCTGGGCGTCGATTATACGACCCTGTCGGCGATCAACCCGAGCCTCATCTATGTCTCCATGTCGGGCTATGGCGAGGATGGGCCCTATCGCGCCTATCCGGGGCAGGATCTGCTGTTGCAGGGCATGTCGGGGGCGATGCTGTCCGCCGGGGCGGAGGGCATGCCGCCATCGCCCGCCGGGCAATATCTGGTCGACGCCGTGACGGCCTATACCGCCTTCGAAGGGGCGCTGGCCGCGCTGTTCCACCGTGAGCGGACGGGGGAGGGGCAGCTGGTGCAGGTCAATATGCTCGACGCCATCACCACCATCCAGATGCAGGAATTGTCCGTCTTCACCGTCGGCGGCAAGGCGCAAACGCGTTCGGCCGAGCCGCATGCCCATAGCTATATCCGCGCGCCCTATGGCGTGTTCGCGACGGCGGACGGCTATATGACGCTGGCCATGGCCTCGCTCAGGACGCTGGGGCAGGTGCTGGACGACCCCTTCTTCGCCGAACTGGATGAGGAACGGGATGGCTGGACCCAGCGCGACGCCATCTTCGCGCGGGTGAAGGCGCATCTGATCGGGCAGTCGACGGCCCATTGGCTGGAGACATTCCGCGCTGCCGACATCTGGTGCGGTCCGGTCTATGGCTATGCCGACCTGATCGACGATCCGCAGATCCGGCATAATGGCACTTTCGTCGAATATGATCATGCGACCGAAGGGCGGGTGAAGGTGCCGGGCTTCCCGATCCGCTTTTCCAAGACGCCGTCCGCCATCACCCGTGGTGCGCCGCTGGTGGGCGAACATAGCCGGGATGTGCTGGCGGAGATCGGTCGCAGTGCGGACGATATCGCACAACTGATTGAATCCGGCGTGGTGCGCCAGCACGCATGAGCCTGCCCAGCTATCGCGGTCTGACATGGGACCATCCGCGCGGCTATCGCGCGCTGGAGGCAGCGGCGCAGGACATTGCGCCGGGGCAGGGGCTGTCTATCCTCTGGGACCGGCATTCATTGGAGGGGTTCGAAGCCGCGCCGATCGCGGACCTGGCTGCGCGTTATGACCTGATCGTGCTGGATCATCCGCATGTCGGGGAGGCCGTGGCGCAGGATTGCCTGTTGCCGATGGAGAGCCTGTTCGACGCGGCGATATTGCAGGAGTTGGACGCGGCGGCGATCGGCCGGTCGCTCGCCAGCTATCATTATGGCGGGTCGCATTGGGCGCTACCTCTTGATGCGGCGACGCAGGTCATGGCCTATGCGCGTGATCGTATCGATACGCCGCCGCAAAGCTGGGATGCGGTAATCGATCTGGCGGCGCGGGAGCCGGTCGCCCTGTCGCTTGCCGGGCCGCATGCGATCCTGTCTTTCCAGTCGATCGTGGCGGCCTTGGGGGGCGGGCGCCCGGCGGAGGGCTTTGTCGATCGGCCGGTCGGGCGCGAAGCCTTTGCGATCATGGCGGCGCTGACCGGACAAGCAAGCCGTGCCTTCGTCCATGCCAATCCCATCGCCCTGCTGGAGGCGATGGCGGCGGGCGAGGATATTGCGCTGGTCCCGCTCATCTATGGCTATGTCAATTATGCGGCGGCTGGCCGGGTGGCCTTTGCCGATGCGCCGCGTGGGGCGGCCGGCATCGGGTCCATTCTCGGCGGGACCGGCATCGCGGTGTCGAAGCGCTGTACCGTAACGCCAGCGCTCAAGGCGCATCTGCTGTGGCTACTGAGGGCGGAGGCACAATGCGGCTTCATCCCCGCGCATGACGGCCAGCCTTCGTTGCGGTCCGCATGGAGCGATCCGCAGGTCGATGTCCATTGGGGCGGCTTCTACAGCGGCACCCGCGCCACGCTGGAAGCCGCCAGTCTGCGTCCGCGGCATGACGGCGCCATCCCCTTCCAGACCGAAGCGTCGGCGCGGCTGCGTGCCGGCCTGATTGACGGCGATCCGGCCGACACCGTGCTGGACGCCATAGAGGCGATCTTCCACCGCCATCATCGCAAAGGAACCGAGCTATGAGCGCCAATCTGCGCTTCGCCATCGCCGATCATATCGCGACCATCACGCTGGACCGTCCGGAAAAGCTCAATGCCATGACGCCAGACATGGCGGCGGCGCTGGTGGAGGCCGTCAGCCAGTGCAATGTATCCGATGCGGTGCGCGTGGTGATCGTGACCGGATCGGGGGAGAAGGCTTTTTCCGCCGGGTCCGACATTTCCACGCTGGACGCCTATGCGACCCCATGGGATTTCCGCAACCGGCAGGATTATTGCGATGCCCTGCGCGCCTGCCGCAAGCCGGTGATCGCGGCGGTCAATGGCTATGCGCTGGGCGGCGGGCTGGAAACCGCGATGGCCTGCGACATTCGCATCGCATCGACTCATGCGCGCTTCGCTGCACCGGAAATCAAGCTGGGCTGGATCGGCGGCGGCGGCATGGCGGTGGGACTCGCCCATTCGATCGGCATGTCGAACGCAGCGCTGATGCTCTATACCGGTGACATGGTGAGCGCCGAGCAGGCCCTGGCATGGGGACTGGTGAGTGAGGTGACGCCGCCCGACCAGTTGATGCTGCGCGCGCAGGCGATCGCCGCCACCATCGCGCAGCGCGCGCCGATCGCCGCCGAGACCGCCAAGCTGAACCTGCGTGCCGCGCACCAGATGCCCTATGACAAGGCGATCGATTACGAGCGCGACTTGCAGGCGATCTGTTTCGGCACCGCGGATGCCGCCGAAGGGCGCGCCGCCTTTGCCGAGCGCCGCGCACCCGACTTCCAGCGGCGCTGAGGCATGGACATGACCCCTGCCGTCATCCTGCCGGCCGATCCCGCTGCGCTGCTGTTCGGCCGCATCTGGCGGCCCGATCGGGCTGGCCCGTCGCTGGTGCGGGTCGATGGAGATCGGCTGACCGATATTTCCGCCACCTTCCCGACCGCGCGCGACTTGTGCGAAAGTGCCTCCCCGGCGCAGGCGCTGCGCGGCGCGAAGGGCGAGGATGCCGGTGCCCTTGCCGACATCCTCGCCAACACACCGGCCGACCGGCGCGATGCTGCGCAACCCTGGCTCCTGTCCCCCATCGACCTGCACGCGGTGAAGGCGGCAGGCGTTACCTTCGTCACATCCATGCTGGAACGGGTGATCGAAGAGAAAGCGCGCGGCAATCCCGAGGCGGCGGCACAGATACGGCAGCAGGTCCGTGCGCTGGTGGGCGATGATCTGCGCAGTTTGCGGCCCGGATCGGAGGAGGCCGCCTTACTCAAGCAGGCGCTGATCGAAGCAGGGGCGTGGAGCCAGTATCTGGAAGTCGGGATCGGCCCGGATGCCGAAATCTTCACCAAGGCGCAGCCCATGGCCACGGTCGGCGCGGGCAGCGCCATCGGCGTGCACCCCACTTCGGTCTGGAACAATCCGGAACCGGAAGTGGTGCTGGTGATCGCTTCCGACGGGCGGATCATCGGCGCGACGCTGGGCAATGATGTCAATCTGCGCGATGTCGAGGGGCGATCGGCGCTGCTGCTGGGCAAGGCGAAGGATAATGTCGGCGCTGCGGCTGTCGGCCCCTTCGTGCGGCTGTTCGATGACGGGTTCGATCTGGCGGCCGTGGAACGCATCACTGTGCGCCTGTCGGTGCATGGCGCCGATGGCTTCGTGATGGAGGGGCGATCGGCCATGGCGGAAATCAGCCGCCCGCCCGCAGAGCTTGCGGCGCAGGCGGTGAATGCGCATCATTGCTATCCCGATGGTCTGGTCCTCTACCTCGGCACGTTGTTTGCGCCGACGCAGGATCGGGGCGCAGCGGGGCGGGGCTTTACCCATGCGGAAGGAGATGAGGTGCGGATTGCTTGTGACGAACTGGGCATGCTGGTGAATCGGGTGACGGCGACTGACCGGGTCGAGCCATGGACCTTTGGCGTCGGCGCCCTGATGCGCAATCTGGCCGCGCGGGGCCTGTTGTGAGCGCACGGCCCCGTATCCTGCTGACCCGGCGCTGGCCTGAAGCTGTCGAGCGGAGGCTCGCCGTATCCTATGATGTGACCTTCAACGAAAGCGACCGGCCGATGGATGCGGCGGCGCTAGCGCAGGCGATGCGCGATCATGATGCGCTTTGCCCGACGGTGACGGACAAGGTGACGCGCGATGTGCTGCTGGCCGACAGTCGGCAGGTTCGGATCATCGCCAATTATGGCGCGGGCTATGAACATATCGACCTGACGGCCGCGCGCGAGGCAGGGCTGGCCGTCACCAACACACCCGATGTGCTGACCGAGGCGACGGCGGATATCGCGCTGACCTTGATGCTTATGGCGATGCGCCGCGCCGGTGAGGGCGAGCGTGAATTGCGGGCCGGTGACTGGAGCGGCTGGCGGCCGACGCATTTGCTCGGCCAGTCGCTGGACGGCAAATTGCTGGGGCTGGTCGGCTTCGGCCGGATCGCGCGGGCGGTGGCGAGGCGGGCAGAGGCATTCGGGATGCGCATCGCTTATCATGGCCGTCGACCGGCGGACGACATGCCGACCGACGCCTATTTCGCGGATTTGGGGGCCTTGGCCGAACAGGCGGATATATTGTCGCTGCACGCACCCGGCGGCGCGGACACGCGGCACATGATCGACGCGGCGCTGCTGGCGCGGATGCCGGGTCATGCGGTGCTGGTGAATACCGGGCGCGGATCGCTGATCGATGAAGGCGCGCTCGCGCAGGCGCTGGCGGACAGGCAGATAGCAGCGGCGGGCCTGGACGTTTACGAAGGCGAGCCGCAGGTGCATCCCGCGCTGATCAGCCTGCCCAATGTCGTGCTGTTGCCGCATCTGGGCAGCGCGACGATCGAGGCGCGCACCGCCATGGGTATGAAGGTCGCCGACAATCTCGATCGTTTCTTTGCCGGTGAGCCGCTGCTTGACCCCGTCGCTTGACCGGATCGCGGCGGCGACGCGGGGCTGGCTGGCTGGCACTGACCGCCCGCTGATCCTGGGCCTTTGCGGCGCGCAGGGATCGGGCAAGTCGACGCTGGCGACGGGCTTGCAGGTGCTGATGGAACAGGAAGGCCATCGCACGGCCATCCTGTCACTGGACGACCTCTATCTGGGGCGGCAGGCGCGCGGGCAACTGGCGGCGGCCGTGCATCCGCTGTTCCGCACCCGTGGTGTTCCTGGCACCCATGATGTCGCACGGGGCATCGCTTTGCTGGAGGCCGCCAAGGCGGGATCGCCGCTCCTGTTGCCGCGTTTCGACAAGGGACAGGATGAACCTCTACCGCAAGGAGAGGCTGTTGCCGCGCCGGTCGACCTGCTGATCTTCGAAGGCTGGTGCGTTGGTGCGCGACCACAGACCAAGGCCGACCTCGTGCAGCCGGTCAATGCGCTGGAGCGGGACGAAGATCCGGACGAAATATGGCGGCGTCATGTCAACCGCCGGTTGCGTGGTCCCTATGCGGAATTGTTCGTCTGGATCGACCGGCTGGTGCTGCTCGCCGCGCCCGACTTTTCGGTCGTGCGCGGCTGGCGTGGCCAGCAGGAAGAGGCCCTGCTGGCGCGGGGTGCGGACCGGGCGATGGACGCCGCACAACTGGATCGCTTCGTACAACATTATGAGCGGCTGACCCGTCATATATTGACAGAGATGCCTGCGCGCGCCGACCTGCTCCTGCCGCTGGACGAAGGCCGCCATTTGAGGAGCGCTGCTTGATTATCTCTTCTCCGCTCGATTATCGCGAAGCCGCGCGCCGGCGTTTGCCCCGCTTCCTGTTCGATTATGTCGATGGCGGTGCCTTTGGCGAAGAGACGATGGCGGCGAACCGGGCCGATCTGGCCGATATCCGACTGACGCAAAGGGTGTTGCGCGACATATCGTCGCTCAGTCTGGAAACAAAGCTGTTCGGCGAAACGATGGCGCTGCCCCTGATGCTTGCGCCGATCGGGCTGGGCGGCATGATGCGGCAGCGGGGCGAGTTACAGGTGGCGCGCGCTGCCCGTCAGGTCGGCATCCCCTATATCCTGTCGACCGTCAGCGTCTGTTCCCTGACCGAGGTAGTCGAACATATCGGCCAGCCCATCTGGTTCCAGCTCTATGTCCTCAAGGATCGCGGTTTCATGCGCCACGCGCTGGAGCGGGCGCAGGCGCTGGGCGTGACCAAGCTGGTGTTCACCGTCGATATGCCATTGCCGGGCGCGCGCTACCGTGATGCCCATTCGGGGATGAGCGGGCCGAATGCGCCGTTGCGCCGAATGTTGCAGGCGGTTGGCCGCCCGGGCTGGTCGTGGGACGTAGGTTTGCTGGGCAGGCCGCATGATCTGGGCAATGTGTCGGCCTATCGCGGCAGGCCCACTGATCTGGCCGATTATATCGGCTGGCTTGGTGCGAATTTCGACCCGTCGATCACCTGGTCCGACCTCGAATGGATCAGGGATGCGTGGAAAGGCGAGATGATCGTCAAGGGCATACTCGATCCCGATGATGCGCGCGATGCGGTGCGTTTCGGCGCGGATGGGGTGGTGGTGTCCAACCATGGCGGGCGGCAACTGGATGGCGCGCTGTCCACGGCCCGCGCCTTGCCGGCGATTGCTGATGCCGTGGGAGGTGATCTGACCGTGCTGGTCGATGGCGGGGTGCGGACCGGGCTGGACGTGGTGCGGATGCTGGCGCTGGGAGCGCGCGGCGTGCTGCTGGGCCGGGCCTATATTTACGCGCTGGCGGCCGGAGGCGAGGTGGGCGTTGCCCGGTTGCTGGATCTGATCGCGCAAGGGATGCAAGTCTCGATGGCGCTGAGCGGCGTGAAGACTATCAGCGAAATCGATAGCCGCATTCTGGCCTGAAGGGGGCTCTAAGAGTCTGTTTGGAAATGCGCCTTTGGCGCATCCGCACCGGCCCTCACTCCCACCCGACCGCCCAACAGGGTACCATATGTGGGCGGTCGGGTGGGGGTGAGGGCCGGTGCGGCTACAAAAATGCGCTCTTTCGCGCATTTTTCAAACGGTCTCTAACAGAATGTCTTGAGGCGCGCGAAGAGGCGCGGCGGCTGATCATTGCGTCGTTGCACGGAATGGGGGAGAGAGGACCACCATGCCGGACCGCATCCTGTCGATGGGGGCATAGCCGGTTCCAAAAAGGGTTCGCCATGAAATTCACCAGAACTGCCATCCTGTCCCTGTTCGCCGCGACCGCCTTCGCGGCGCCCGGTTTTGGTGCGGATCGACCCGCAGGCTATCTGACGCCAGGGGAATTTGACGTGACGTCGGTGCTGGAGCCGGCGCCGCGGCGTGGCGATCCGCGGTTCGACACCGATCGCAAGATTTTCCGCGCGACCCGCAAGCTGGAGGGAACGCCGCGCTGGACGCTGGCGACTAATGATGTGGACTATAGCGTTCCGGCCCTGCTGCATGATTATAGCTGTGCGGTCGGCGCGACCCTGACGCCTGACAATGCGCCCCGGCTGGTGGCGGTGCTGGAACGGGCAGGGAGCGACACCAGTGCGCAGACCAATATCGCCAAGAATATCTATCAGCGCGAACGGCCCTTCACCTTCGACCGTGGCCCCGTCTGCCAGCCGACGTCCGAGCTGTTCGACAAGAAGCGCAACAAGATGAGCTTCGACTATCCGTCTGGGCACACGACGCGGGGCTGGACATGGGCGCTGGTGCTGACCGCAATCGCGCCGGATCGGGCGCAGCAGATTCTTCAGCGGGGCCGCGCCTATGGCGATAGCCGGTTCGTTTGCGGCGCGCATAATGAGAGTGCGGTGGAAGCCGGGATGCAGTCGGCCTCGGCAACCATGGCGCTGGTGTCGACCAAGCCGGCTTATCAGGTGGACCTTGCCGCGGCGCGCGCGGAACTGGCCGCGCTTCGATCGGCCAATAGCGCGCCGCCGCAGGGGTGCGAGGCGGAAGCGGCGCTGATCGCACAGCGTGTCATGCCCGCACTGGACCGGAAGGCGAAGTAACGCCGTTCGACCTGTAAAGGCATCACCGATGTAGACAGTAAAAGACGATCCTAAAGACTTGGCTTGCTCCCCTCATTATGTAATACGTCATACAAGATAATGAGGGGATCGCAGCATGAGCGGCGTGATCGAGCGCGCGGCATTCAGCCGTCGCGCCATGACTTTGGGATTGGGTGCGGCCTTCGCCATGGCATCCGCGCCGGTGCGGGCGACGGGATCGCTGAGCGGCTTTTACAATGTCCGCGATCATGGCGCGAAAGGCGATGGCGTCGCGATCGATTCCGACGCGATCAATCGCGCGATCGAGACGGCAAGCGCGGCGGGCGGGGGGACGGTGGTGGTGCCGCCGGGCCATTATCTCTGCTTCTCGATCCGGCTGAAAAGCTACATCACCCTGCTGCTGATGCCCGGCAGCCTGATCGAGGCGGCGGACCCCCGACGGCACAAGGGCCGCTACGACTTGCCCGAGGGCGTCTATGACGAACAATATGTCGACTTCGGTGTCGCACATTTCCACAATGCGCTGATCTATGGCGACGGCGTCAACGACGTCGCGATCGTCGGGCGCGGGCTGATCCATGGGCTGGGGCTGGACCGGGAAGGGCCGGCGCCGCGCTGGCACGGCATAGAAGGATGGAAGTCACCCAAGGAGCAGGGCCTGTCCGCCGATGCCGCGCGCCGGGCGATCCCGCGCGAGATGGCCTATGAAGGGCGCGGCAACAAGGCGGTGGCTCTGCGCCGCTGCCGCAATGTGCTGCTGCGTGACTTCACCATCCTGCAAGGCGGGCATTTCGCCTGCTATGTGCTCGGATCGACCAATGTGACGATCGACAATCTGACGGTCGATACCGATAGGGACGGCATCGACATCGATTGTTGTCGCGATGTGCGGATCAGCAATTGCCTGGTCAACGCGCCCAAGGATGACGCGATCGTCCTGAAGAGCAGCTTCGCCTTGCAGGAGCCGGTTTTCTGCGAGGATGTGACCGTCATCGGTTGCAAGACCAGCGGCTATGATCTGGGGTCGGTGGTAGGCGGACGCTATCGCCCGTCGCCCTATAAATCGGTCGATGATGTGGGTGTGCTGGGGCGGATCAAGCTGGGCACCGATTCCGCGACGGGCTTTCGCAACATCCTGATATCCGGCTGCACCTGTGAGCATACGCGGGGGCTGCAACTGGGCGCGATCGACGGCGGGGTGCTGGAGGATGTGACCTTCAGCGACATCAATCTGCGCAACCCGGTCAATCATCCGATCTTCGTGCGATTGGCGGCGCGCAACCGGGCGCCGCGTGGCAATGGTCCGTCCAGGGTGCGGCGGGTGCGCTTTTCCGACATCAATGTGTCGGGTGCGCCCGGCCCCTATGCGTGTGGCATCATCGGCAATCCGGGCGAGCCGATCGAGGATGTGAGTTTCTCCAACGTCCATGTCCGCTCGGCCGGCGGCGGGAGCGAGGCGGACGCGCGCCGCGCGATCCCGGAACGGCCTGCGTCCAGCCTGGAGCCTAGCTTCATGGGCGCCTTCCCGGCCCATGGCCTCTATGTGCGCCATGCTCGCAATATAAGCCTGCGCGACATCAGTTTCGATGTCGAGGCGGCCGATGCGCGCCCTGCCATCCTGTTCGCGGATGTGCAGGGAGCGATGGTGGATGGCCTGCGTTCGCGCCAGCCCCGCGACAATGCGATCCGGTCGACCGCGAGCAGTGGCATCCAGATCGGCGATATCCAGACTTTGAGTTGAAGGAATGACGATGCGTTATGGTTTCGCGCTTGCCCTGCTGGTGCCCGGCGTTGCTCAGGCTGCTACCGAAACGCCGCTCGCCAGTGGCTGGCGCTTTATCAAAGCGGATGCCGCCGGAGCGGAAGTGCCCGGCTTCGACGATGGCGGATGGGCACCGGTCAGCGTCCCGCATACATACAATGCCGAGGATAGCGGCATCGGCGGCGCCAAGGCGCGGGGCGAGCCGGAGGGCGTCTATTATCGCGGCCCGGCCTGGTATCGGCTGGAAATCGAACACAGGCCACAGCCGGGCAAGCGATATCTGCTGCATTTCGGCGGCGCGACGCTGAAGGCCGACATCTGGCTGAATGGGCGAAAGCTGGGCACGCATCAGGGCGGCTATGGCGCATTCCGTGTAGATGCGACCGATGCGTTGAAGCCGGGGCGTAATCTGCTGGCGGTGCGCGTCGACAATAGCCGCGACACGCATATCGCGCCGCTGAATGGCGACTTCAATATTTTTGGCGGCCTCTATCGCAGCGTGTCGCTGATCGAGAGCGATGCGGTGGCGATCGACCGGCTCGATCATGCCGGGCCAGGGGTGCAGGTCCGCACCAGCGCGCTGGAGCCGCGCCGCGCGACCATTGATGTTGCCGTGGCATTGCGGAATGATCGTGCCGGGGCGGCCCGCTTCACCCTAAGCAGCCGGATTGTGGATGCGCGTGGGAAAATCGTGGCGCGCGCCGTTTCGCCGGTCACGCTCGCGCCCGGCGCGCGCGAGGCGGTGACGCGCAGCATCGCCCTGTCCACCCCGCAACTCTGGGCGGGGCGCAAGTCGCCCTATCTCTATCATGTCGTAACCGAATTGGTTGAGGGTGGCCGCATCATCGACAGCCAGACCGTGCCGCTGGGCGTGCGCACCATCTCGGTGAAGCCGGACGGCACCGTGCTGCTGAACGGCGCACCCTATCCGATGCGGGGCGTCAATCTCCAGCATCCCACCCGCTTCGGGCGCGGGCCGATCGTCACCGCTGCGGAGATTGACGAGGATCTGGGCATTTTCGCCGATATGGGCGCGACCGCGATCCGCCTTGCCCATATGCAGCATCCCCAGCGCGTCTATGAACGGGCGGACGAACTGGGCCTGCTGCTGCTGACTGAAGTGCCGTTGATCGATGATCATGATCCGTCGGATGCGTTTCGCGACAATCTGGTCGATCAGATGCGCGAACTGATCGGGCAGACGGGCAATCATCCCTCGGTCGCGCTGTGGGGCATCGGCAATGAAATCCGCAAGTCGGACGCAGCCTCCAACCGCATTCTTGCCGAGTTGCAGGCGACCGCCAAGGCGCTCGATCCGACCCGGCCGACCACCTATGCCCATTGCTGTCTGGAGGATAGCGATCCGATCGCCCAGCATAGCGATACCGTGTCCTATAACCGCTATTTCGGCTGGTACTGGACCAAGTCGGAAGATATCGGGCCATGGGCCGACGAACTGCATGCCAAGCTGCCCGGTCGCCCGATCGGGGTCAGCGAATATGGCGCGGGCGCGAGCATCCTGCATCAGGAAGACCCGGTGATGAAGCGGCCGGAATCCAACGGTTACTGGCATCCCGAACAATATCAGACCGATTTCCACATCAAGCATTGGCGCGAGATGAAGCAGCGGCCCTTCCTCTGGTCGACCTTCGTCTGGGTCGGGATCGACTTCCCGTCCTTCAAGCGGAATGAGGGGGATCGGCCTGCGATCAACGACAAGGGGTTGGTGACGGAGGATCGCAAGGTCCGCAAGGATGCCTATTATTGGTATCAGGCCAATTGGTCGGACGTGCCGATGCTGCATATCGCCAGTCGCCGCGATGTGATGAAGCGGACGCAGCGGGTGAAGGTGCAGGTCTTTAGCAATCAGCCGACGGTCGAATTGCGCCTTAATGACGGGGCGTGGACTCGCGTGCCGGTGGAGGATCATATCGCAGCCTGGGATATCGATCTGGCCAAGGGCGACAATCGGGTCGAGGCAAGGGCGCAGGCGGACGGCAAGGCGTTGACCGATGTGGTGCGCTGGACCTGGGCGACGCGGCCCTGACAAAAAAAAGGCCGCCCGAAGGGATCGGGCGGCCAGCGGGGGGGATAGGGTTTTCAGCGCGCGACGGTGAAGCTGTAGTCGCCCGATCCGGCTTCCAGTATGAAGCGGTCGCCGCGCGGGCCGATCGGGCGAAGGCCGGGCGCGGCGTCGATCGTTCGGCCGCCCTCACGGATGGCATCGACGGAGGCGGCGGGTAGCCATATTTCGGCGCGGCTGTTGGCCGGTACGCTGATCTGTGCCGCAAAGCCATCGGTCCGGTTGCGCCAGTCGGTGCGGATCGGTCCCAGCACGCTGTCATAGCTGGCGCCGCCGCGCTCCAGCCGTGTGTCCAGCACCGGGTTGAAGCGCCATGTCAGGAAGCCGGCCGAGGTCGGGTCGATCCCGGCGACACGGCGGAAGATGAAGCCCGCCACCGCGCCGAGCGCATAATGATTATAGCTGTTCATCGCGGAATCGACCATGTCGGCATTCCACCGTTCCCAGATCGTTGTCGCGCCTTTGGCGATCATATAGCCCCAGGAGGGGAAGGCGGTGCGCAACAGCAGGTCGTAGACCAGCGCCTCCTGCCCCTGATCCGCCAGCGCGTCGAGGCTGTAGGGCGTGCCGAGAAAGCCGGTGGAGATGAGCGTGCCGCGTCTGCGGATGTCGGCGGCTAGTTTGGCCGTCGCCGTTGCGCGGAGCGGTTCGGGGATGAGGCCGAAGCGCAGGGCGAGGATGTAGCCGCAATGCGATCCGTTGCCGACGCTGCCATCCGCCCGCACGAAGGCTTTGGCGAAGGCTGTGGCGAGGTCGCGCGACAATTGGCGGTAGCGCTCGCCTTCCGGTTGGCGCTTCGATCCGAACGCCATGTCGGCCATCGCGTCGGCCGCATATTTCCACATGGCCGTGGCGATCAGATCCTTGGGGGTCGTCTCGTCACTCGGTTTCTTGGCGTCGAGTGCGACCCAGTCGCCATAGTCATAGCCGCGCAGATTGCGCCAGATATGGTCGGGGTTGTTCTCGTACAGGAAGCGCATATAGCGCGTCATCGACGCCCAGTTGCGGTCCACGATCGCGGTGTCGCCATAGCGCTGCCACACCGTCCAGGGCAGGATGATGCCCGCGTCCGCCCAGCCCGGCGAGGCGCCCAGCGACAGGTCGCGCCAGCCGGTCGGCGCATAATCGGGGAACTCGCCGCGCGGCCCCTGCGCGTCACGCAGGTCGCCCATGAAGCGATGGGTGAAGGGTCCGACATCCATGGTGAAGGCGGCGGCGTCCCAGAAGACCTGCGCATCGCCGGTCCAGCCCAGCCGCTCGTCGCGCTGTGGGCAGTCGGTCGGCACGCCAAAGAAGTTGGAGCGCTGGCTCCAGCGGCTATTCTGCCACAGGCCCTGGATGATGCGGTTTTCGACCAGCGGCTTGCCACTTTCGGGCAGAGCGCTCGACAGGACGATGCCGGTGACTTCGTCGGTGGTCGGCGCGCGGCCAAGGCCGCTCACTTCGACATAGCGGAAGCCGAAATAGGTGAAATGCGGTTGATAGCTTTCGCCTGCCGGATCGCCCCGGAAGGTGTAGAGGCATGATGCGCGGGCGGCGCGCAGGTTGGCAGCGTCGATGGTGCCGTCGGGATGCAGGATTTCGGCGAAGCGCAGCGACACGGTCTGGCCCGCCGCGCCCTTGGCCTTCAGTTCCGCCCAGCCTGCGAAATTCTGGCCGAAATCGATGACGTGGCGATCGCCGTCGAAGCTGCGGATGCTGACCGCCTGACGTCGCTCGATCGCGCGGATCGGCGGGGCGACATGGGCGCGCAGGCGGCAGGGCGGCGTCCGGCCGATGCGTGCGGGCGTCCATCCCGTCGCGCGGAAGTCGGGGCTGGACCAGCCGGGCTGTTCGCGCCGCGCGTCATAATCCTCGCCATAATAGATTTCCGCCTGGGTGATCGGCGTGTCGGTCTGGAGTTGCCATTTGTCGTCCGTGGCGACGATCGACAGGCTACCGTCGTCATGTTCGACCTCCAGTTGCGCGAACAGGCGCAGCGGCGGCGGGCCAAAGGCATAGCGGCCGGCGGGGGCGTGATAGCTGCCATACCAGCCTTCGCCCAGCAGCGCACCGATCGCATTCGCGCCGGGGCGGAGCAGGGCGGTAACGTCGTAGGTGCGCAGCAGCGCCGTCTGACGGAAGTCGCTGCTTTCGGGGGCAAGCTGTGTGTCGCCGACGCGCTGGCCGTTGATCTGCGCGATATAGGCGCCCAGCGCGGTCATGCGCAGCCGCGCCTGACGGACGGGGCGCTTCAGGCTGAAGTCGCGGCGCAGCATATAGGCGCCTGCGCGCGGCCATGCTTGCGGCTGGCTGGCGGAGCGCTCTGCCTTCGCCCATGCCGCGTCGTTGAAGGCGACTGCCTGCCAGCCTTCAGGCGGGTGCGTTGCCGTCCGCATCCCTTCGCTGGTGATGCGGCGGTCGCCCGCGCGGATCATCAGCGCGGCAGCGATTTCGTGCATGCGCGGTTCGTCGAATCCGGCTGGGTCAGTGACCTCGATCGCCACGACATGGCGGCCGGCGGACAGACTGTGTTGCGTCTGCGCGATCGGCTCCGCGCCGAAGCGGTGCGGGCCGGGGGCAGGGAGGGCGACGGGTTCGCCGTCGAGCCAGACACGCGGCGCCCGGAAATTGCCGATGGAAAAGAGCGTGACGTCACCCGCCTTCTCCAGATCGAAGGACAGGCGGAACTGGCGCGGGGATTTGTCGGCGGGCCGGTCCCCGCGCATCCAGTGCAACCCGGCTGCGCGGTCGGCGCGCTCCAGATCAGTCTGCGCCTCGATCCATTGCGCCTGCCAGTCAGCGGGGTCGAGCAAACCCATCTCGAAACTGGCGATCGGACTGGTCGCGCGCACGCCGCGATCGTCACGCACCAGCACGCGCCACCAGACACGCTGGCGCGATTGAAGCGGCGCGCCGAGCCAGCCCATGTCCATGCTCTTGTCGGTCAGCACTTCGCCCGCATGCCACAGGTCGGGCGTGCCCGCCTCCAGCAGCGCGCGGCTGCTCGCAGCCTGCACTTCGCAACGGGTCTGGCGAACGGCGCGGTCGCGGCTCTCCAGCCGCCAGGACAGGCGTATATCCTGCTGATCGAGGCCGATCGGATCGACCAGACCTTCTGCGCGCAGATCGGTGATGCGCAGGTCGCCGCCCTCCTGCGCCTTTGCGGCAAAGGCGGGCAGGCCGGCGAGCGCGCCTGCGCCCTTGAGCAGCGTGCGGCGTTTGATCGAGCTCATGGCCGCACCCCCGCTTCATCGATCACCTTTTGCGCCTCGGCCGGCCAGTCGCGATTGGGCAGCAACATATTGTCGCGTGCGACGTTTCCGATCTCCTCCAGCCAGCGGCCGCCGGTGGTGGCGGAGTTGTGCCAGTTGCCGGTCGCGCTATTGTCGGTCGAGATGCGACGCTGATACATTTTCCCGGCGGTGTTGATATTCAGCCATTTGCCGCGTGTCTCGATCACATTGCCGGTCACGCGAAAATGTTTGGAGCCTTCGTCCAGATAGAGGCCGATCTTGTCGCCAATGTCGAAAATATGGTTGCCGCGCACGATCGCGTTCGGATTGGCGGACAGATTGTAGATCGCGCCGCCATCCATGAACCAGCTTTTCACACCATGGATGCGGTTGCCCTCGACCAGCGTGTCGCGCAGCGTCGTGGCCGTGGTATATTTGACGTTGTGGACATAGCCCTTGGCATTCTCGTCATAATTGGGATTGCCGCCGGCGTCATTATAGCCCCAGCCCCAACCCACGGCGATCCCGTCATAGGGCGCATCACTGATGTCGTTATGGACGATGCGCGCGCCGCTGACATAGGTGGTCAGGATCGCGGCATTATCCTTATAATCCTGCGATACGGTGGCGACGATATTGTCCTCGATCGCAATGTCGCGATTGATGAGTGCCGCATTGTCAGGATGATGCGCCTCCACCCGGATGCCGCCCGCCATGATCGCGCTGCCCGACAGGACCGAAAAGCGGTTGCGCGCAACGCGGATATTGCTGGTGGCGAGGCCCACGCCCGACAGATTGGCATTGGCGTCATTGCCGATGCCAAGGCCGATCTGTCCCAGTTGCGAGAATTGATTCTTTTCGAAGACGATATCGCGCGCGGCGGAAAGCTGCACAGCGGCGGGCATCTGATTCCATTTCTGGCGCATCGATTCAAATTCGACGCAGCCCCAGCCGCATGTTGTCCACGCATCGGCCGGGCGGATGGGTGAGGTTTCGAACAGGAAGGAACCGCTCTGCTGATTGGCATAGCCGGTGGGACGCGATGGGCCGAGCCAGCTGCTGTGGGAGAAGCGCAGCCCTTCGAACCGCAGCCGTTCGACCGGGGCGTCAGGCGTGCCGCTGATCGACACCAATGTTTCGAGGCGCGGCAGGACGACGCGGCGCTGCGCGATATCCTCGTCCAGACCCATGCGCAGATAGAGCTTGCCCGCCTTCGGATCGATCACCCACTGATAGGGCTTGCCATGCCATTCGTTGGTCTTGCCGATAAATTCCAGCGCATTGACCAGAAACAGCCGGCTGTCGTCCGGAAAGATGGGTTTGGTGATCGTGTCATAGCCCCAGCTATTATTGTCCCATGCCGGTTGCGTCATGGTGACGCGATTGCCGGCGATCGCCTTTACCGGGGAAACGCGGTCGGTGAAGAAGCCGGTCGCCTGCAATTCCAGCCGTTCGGGATGCTGGAGTGTGGACAGCCATTGCAGGTCGGGATTACTGATGTCGAAGCCGGCGGCGTTGAAGGCGACGTCCGCAGCGCGGATCTCGATCCATGGCCGCTCCGCCAATGCATCATCGACCCAGAGCTGGCGCGCATCGATCCCTTTGGGCACGTCCGCGACATAGAGGCGACGGTCGGCATCATAGGGTTTGAAGCCGCTCACCACCAGTCCGCCGGACAGGACCGGATGGGCGCCCTCCGCCGCGCGCCAAGTGACAGCATGGCCGTTGAGGCCGCCGTCGGCACGGCGGAAGAGGAGAGGGGCGTCGAGGCTGTAGGTGCCGTCGGCCAGAATGACGGCGACGTCGCGCTTCGCATTATTCTGCCGCACCAGCGCCTGCGCGCGGGTGAGTGACCGCACGGGCCGGGCCTTCGTGCCGGGCGCCTTGTCATCGCCCGCGGGCGACACATGGACCGTCACTGGCCCCTCCTGCGCGAGGGCCATTGTCGGCGCCATAGCCGCCAATGCCATGCACCAGCTCAGTTTCATCCATCCTCTCCTTTTCGCGCGCTCTTGCCGGCGCTGATGCGGCTTAGTTGACCCAGCCGCCATCGATCACATTGACCGTGCCCGTGGTGAAGGCGGACTCGTCCGATGCCAGATAGACGGCCAGCGCGGCCAGTTCCTCGACCCGGCCGAAGCGGCCCATCGCCTGGCGCGCGGTGAACTCCGCATAGGCCTTCTCGAAATCGCCGGTGTCGTGGAGCCGCTGGATCAGCGAAGGCGTCTCGACCGTGCCGGGGCAGATGGCGTTGCAGCGTATGCCCTTGGTCACGAAATCGACCGCGACCGATTTTGTCAGGCCGATCACCGCCGCCTTGGTCGCGCCATAGGCGAAGCGGTTGGGCACCGCCTTGATGCTGGAGCAGATGGACGACATGTTGATGATCGATCCGCCGCCGCGCGCGATCATGCCTGGCAGCACGGCGCGGATCATGCGATATTGGGCAGTGACGTTCAGGCTGTTGGAAAAACTCCACTCATCCTCGTCACAGTCAAGGATGGTGCCCGCATGCACCCGGCCGGCGCAATTATAGAGAATGTCGAGATCGGGATGATCCGCCGCAATGGCCTGCACTGCGGCGGGATCGGTGACGTCCAGCGCCTTCGCTTCCGCCCCGTCCAGTCCGGTCAGGGCGTCGGCGCGCACGTCGGTCGCGATGACGCGCGCGCCTTCCCGGACGAAAGCCTCGACGGTGGCGCGGCCTATACCCTGCCCCGCCGCCGTCACCAATGCCGTCTTGCCTGAGAGGCGCCCCATCTTCCTGCTCCATATTTGATAATATGTATGATGTTTAAGCAGGATGACGGGAGCCTGTCAATTGGCGGCGATGAAGCTCTGCTGCTGTTCGCCCAGCTTCTCGATGCCCAGCGCGACGACGTCGCCCGCCTTGAGATACCAGGGCTCGGGCTTCTGCCCCAGGCCGACGCCGGGCGGCGTGCCGGTGGTGATGATGTCGCCGGGCAGCAGCGTCATGAACTGGCTGACATAGGCGACGATCTGTTCGACGGTGAAGATCATCGTCTTCGTGCTGCCGTCCTGCTTGCGCTCACCATTGACGTTCAGCCACATGGACAGGGCCTGCGGATCGCCCACTTCGTCACTGGTCACCAGCCAGGGACCGACGGGTCCGAAGGTCGGGAAGCCCTTGCCCTTGTCCCACGTCGCGCCGCGTTCGGTCTGCCATGCGCGTTCCGACACATCGTTGATCACGCAATAGCCCGCGACATGGGACAGGGCGTCGGCTTCGCTGACATTATGCGCGGCGCTGCCGATGATGACACCCAGTTCGACTTCCCAGTCGGTCTTGAGCGAGTCCCTGGGCACGATCACCGGGTCGTTCGGCCCCTGAATGCAACTGACCCATTTGTTGAAGACAACCGGTTCCGCCGGGATGGGCAGGTTGGATTCGGCTGCATGATCGGCATAGTTGAGGCCGATCGCGACGAACTGGCGCGTGCCGGTGACGGGCGGGCCATAGCGGACCGGGCCTTCGACCACGGGCAGGCTGTCGACGTCGATCGCGGCGAGGCGGGCAAGGCCTTCCGGTCCAATCGCCGCGCCATCCAGATCGGCAATATGGGCGGACAGGTCACGCAGGCGACCGTCGGCATCGACCAGGGCCGGGCGCTCCTGACCGGCTTCCCCGATGCGGCACAATTTCATTATAGACGTCCTTTCTTATGGCATGTGACGGAGCGGCATGGACAGCCGTCGTTCATGTTGTATGATGTCGTATGTTTGTTGGAATGACAAGGTAAGAGGATGATGCGAGAGGCAAAGGCGAACATGCACGAGGACGGCGCATGACGCGACCCCCGATTTTGGCCCCGATTTCGGCCCGGATTTTGACCCGCATTCTGGATGCCCATCAGCATTTCTGGCGGATCGGTGGTCCGGGGCAGGTCTGGCCCGATGCGGACTGGCCTTTGCTATATCGCGATTTCCTGCCCGATGACCTCCGCGTGGCGACGCAGGGGCTGGATATGGCGGGTACGATATTGGTCCAGTCGCAGCCCGACGATCGCGATACCGACTGGATGCTCGATCTGGTGGCGGACGATCCGCTGGTGCTGGGCGTGGTCGGCTGGGTCGCATTGGAGGCCGCGGATGCGCCCGCGCGGATTGCCCGGCTGGCGGCGCGGCCCAAATTTGTCGGGCTGCGGCCGATGCTTCAGGGGATCGAGGACAGCGACTGGATTTTGCGCGATACTCTCTCCCCGGCGATCGGGGCGATGATCGACCATGGCCTGCGGTTCGACGCGCTGATCCAGCCGCGCCATCTGCCGGTCATTGCGCGCCTTGCCGAACGCTGGCCGGACCTGCCGATCGTGATCGACCATGGCGCAAAGCCCTTCGCTGCCGACCTGATCCTCGATCCCTGGCGGGAGCAGATGGCGGTGCTCGCCCGCTATCCCAATATCTGGTGCAAATTGTCGGGCCTGCGCACCGAACAGGCGCAGGGACAGTCGGCGCAGGCGCTGGCGCCCTATGTCGCGCATATCCTGTCCTGCTTTGGCGATCGGGTGATGTGGGGCAGCGACTGGCCGGTGCTGCTGCATGTGGGTGACAGCTATGGCGACTGGGTAAACGATGCGCTGCGGCTGGCGGGCGATCTGGATGCGGATGGCCGTGCGCGCCTGTTCGAGGGGGCGGCGCGCGCCTTTTATGGTCTGGAGGCGGTGGCATGACGCTAAATTTCGACAAGCTGGGCTTTGGCGCGGCGGCGATCGGCAATCTCTATCGCGCTATCCCCGACGCAGATGCACGAGCCGTTGTCGAGGCGGCCTGGGATGCCGGGCTACGCTATTTCGATACGGCGCCCCATTATGGTTTCGGCCTCAGCGAAAAGCGGCTGGGCGCAGCGCTGGCCGATCTCGTTCCGCAGGGCCAGGCGATCTTGTCCACCAAGGTCGGGCGGCGGCTCGATTCCGTGCCGGACGCCGACCTGTCGCAGCAGCGGCAGGGGTTCGTGTCGCCGGAGCCTTATCAGAGCGTCTTCGATTATAGCTATGACGCGGTGATGCGCTCCTATGAAGCGAGTCGACAGCGCTTGCGAAGGGATCGCATCGATATCCTCTACGTCCATGATATCGGCCGCTTTGCCCATGGCGATGCCCATGCGGCGCGGATACGCGAATTAATGGACGGCGGTTTTCGGGCGCTCATCGAATTGCGCGCGGCGGGCGCGGTCGGCGCGATCGGGCTGGGCGTCAACGAAATCGCCGTGTGCGAGGAGGTGATGGCCCGCGCCGATATCGACCTGATCCTGCTGGCGGGACGCTATACCTTGCTGGAACAAGGGCCGCTCGACAGCCTGCTGCCACTGTGCGTGAAGAAGGACGTGCGCATCATATTGGGGGGACCGTTCAACTCGGGCATATTGGCGCAGGGCGTCCGCCATGGCGGCGCGGTCCATTATGATTATGGGCCAGCGCCGGCCGATATCGTCGCGCGTGTCGGGCGGATGGAGGATATCTGCGCCGATTTCGGCATCGCGCTTGGTGCGGCGGCGCTGCAATTTCCGCTCGCTCATCCGGCGGTCGCGACGGTGATACCGGGCATCGGATCGGTGCGGCATCTGCAATCCGCGCTGGACCTGATGGGGCAGGCGATTCCGGCGGCTTTCTGGCAGGCGCTGAAGGACGAAGCGTTGATCGATCCGCGTGCGCCGGTCCCCTCAGCCTAGCAGGGCGCTGCTCAGTAATATCCGGCGTACCAGTTCGGCCTGTCCGCGCACGCCCATCCTGGCATAGATGCGTTTCGAATAGTTGCGCGCAGTTTCCTGAGTCAGGCCCAGCAGTGCTGCGGCTTCGGCGATCGACAGGCCGTCGCTGATCGCCAGCGCCAGTTCCGCTTCTCGCCGGGACAGGTCGAACAGGTCGGCCAGCAGCGCGGCGCGGCCTTCGCCCGGTTGCGGGAACAGGTGGCAGAGTGCCAGCAATACCGGCGTCGCCAGCGCGATGGCGGGACTGTCTGGCAGGGGAACCAGCACCGCGTCGAGATGCGGCGTGTCGAGCAGCGTCACGACGCGGGGCGCAACATAGGGGTTATTCGCTGCCTCTGCCGCCATGTGCAGCAGCATCTGCCGCGTTTCCACCCTGTCGGTACGCAATCTTTCATCGGTGGTGATCGGCAGCAGCGCGGCCATCGTCTCGTCGCGCGCAATGATGCGGGCTTCTCGATCGAAGGCGATCCAGCCGATACTGCCCCGCGCCAGCGCATGCTGGGCCATGGTCGCCTGAATGCGCAGACCTTCCGTCTGGACGAAATTGCGCAGCGCGACCGCGACATGCGGCGCGACCGCGATCAGCAGGGCGCCATCGCTGGCCGAAAAGCCATGATCATTGCGCGCCAGGCTAAGCCAGGCGCTAGCGCCTTCCTGATCCCTGATGCGAATGACTCGGCGGTCGCTGACGCCCAGTTGTTCGTTGAAATGCTGATGGGCGGTTCGCATCGCCGTATCATGCAGAACAAGTTCGGCCGCCCCGTAGACGCGGCCGGGTCGCAAGGTTCGGTAAGGCAGGCGCTCCGCTGCATAGTGACGGGCCAAGCCGAGTTTCCCTGCCTCGTCCCGCAAATTGCGGCCGGACGATATTTCCGTCGCCTGATCCATGGGGGCATCATTCCGGCCCAGGATCAGAGCGGCATGGTCCGCGCCAGTACGACGTTGCAGGCGTGCCAGAAAGGATTGCCACCGGCTCTGATCATGCACACCGGCATAGAGCGGCATGAGCAGGTCTGTTTCGTCGGCGCTGGTGAGTTGCATGACCCTCCCATATGGGAGGTTCGCGGGAATGTCATGCCTGTATCAATGTCCATACCGGACGACCGAGAGAAAGGGATTCGTTGATGGCGACCGCCGCAAATAGTCTGACGCATCTGGAACGGCTGGAAGCAGAAGCCATCCACATCATGCGTGAAGTTGTGGCGGAAGCGGAAAAGCCGGTGATGCTCTATTCCGTGGGCAAGGACAGCGCGGTGATGCTGCATCTTGCGCGCAAGGCCTTCTATCCTTCGCCGCCGCCCTTTCCTCTGCTGCATGTCGATACGACATGGAAGTTCAAGGCCATGTACGAATTGCGCGACAAGATGGCGCGCGATAGCGGCATGGAATTGCTGGTCTATCAAAACCCGGAAGCCAAGGAGCGGGGGATCAACCCGTTCGACCATGGCGCGCTGCATACCGACATGTGGAAGACGGAAGGGCTGAAGCAGGCGCTCAACCTGTACGGCTTCGACGCGGCTTTCGGTGGCGCACGGCGGGACGAGGAAAAGAGCCGCGCCAAGGAGCGCATCTTCTCCTTCCGAACAGCCTCGCATGGCTGGGACCCGAAGAACCAGCGCCCGGAATTGTGGAACCTCTATAACGCCCGCAAGAACAAGGGTGAGAGCATCCGCGTCTTCCCGATCAGCAACTGGACCGAGTTGGATATCTGGCAATATATCCATCTGAACGACGTGCCGATCGTGCCGCTCTATTTCGCGGACCAGCGCCCGACGGTGGAGCGCGATGGCATGTTGCTGATGGTCGATGACGAGCGCTTCCCGCTGCAACCCGGCGAAGAGCCGGTGATGCGTTCGATCCGTTTCCGCACGCTGGGCTGCTATCCGCTCACCGGCGCTGTCGAGAGCGAGGCAAAGACGCTGCCCGAAGTGATTCAGGAAACGCTGCTGACAACCACCAGCGAGCGGCAGGGGCGCGCGATCGACAAGGATGCGGGCGGCGCCGGCATGGAGAAGAAGAAGCAGGAAGGCTATTTTTGACGCGCCACGGAATGCACAGCATTCCGAAGCGTCAACCCCGGCGAAAGCCGGGGCCTCGTGCCTCCGGGCCGAACCTTTCCTCCAGATCAACGAGATACCAGCCTTTGCTGGGATGACGGGACAGATAACATGACCGAAGTCATTGCAGACCCCATCTACAAGACCGACGCCCTGATCGCGGAAGATATCGATCAGTATCTCAAGGTGCATGAGCATAAGACGATGCTGCGCTTCATCACCTGCGGGTCGGTGGATGACGGCAAGTCGACGCTGATCGGCCGCCTTCTCTATGACAGCAAGATGATCTTCGAGGATCAGCTTGCCGCGCTGGAAGCCGACAGCAAGCGCGTCGGCACGCAGGGGCAGGAAATCGACTTCGCTCTGCTGGTCGACGGTTTGGCCGCCGAGCGTGAACAGGGCATCACCATCGATGTCGCCTATCGCTTCTTCGCCACCGAAAAGCGCAAGTTCATCGTCGCCGACACGCCCGGTCACGAACAATATACCCGCAATATGGTGACGGGCGCCTCGACGGCCGATCTGGCCGTCATCCTGATCGACGCGCGCAAGGGCGTGCTGACCCAGACCCGCCGCCACAGCTATGTGGCGCATCTGATCGGCATCAAGAATATCGTGCTGGCGATCAACAAGATGGATCTGGTCGGCTATGATCAGGCCGTCTACGATGAAATTCTGAAGGATTACAGCGCCTTCGCCCAGTCGATCGGCATTCAGGCCTTCACCCCGATCCCGATTTCCGGTTTCAAGGGCGACAATATCACCGGTCCGTCGGACAATACGCCCTGGTATCAGGGACCGGCGCTGATCGAACATCTGGAAACGGTCGAGGTCAACAGCGCGACCGATGCGGAAAAGCCCTTCCGCATGGCGGTGCAGTGGGTCAATCGCCCCAATCTCGATTTTCGCGGCTTCTCCGGCCAGATTGCGACCGGCACGGTGAAGCCCGGTGACGCCGTGCGTGTCCTGCCTTCGGGCAAGACCAGTGTGGTGACGCGCGTGGTCACGCTGGATGGCGATCTGGATCAGGCGGTCGCTGGCCAGTCGGTGACGATCTGCTTCGCCGATGAAGTCGATTGCTCGCGCGGGGACGTGATCGCGGCTGCTGACAGCCCGCCGCAGGTCGCCGACCAGTTCGAAGCGACGATCGTCTGGATGGCGGACGAGGAAATGCTGCCCGGCCGTGCTTATTGGCTCAAGGTCGGCACGCAGACCGTTTCCGCGACGGTGCAGCAGCCCAAATATCAAGTCAACGTCAACACGATGGAGCATCTGGCGGCCAAGACGCTGGACCTCAACGCCATTGGTGTCGCAAACTTGTCGACCGACAAGCCGATCGTGTTCGAACCCTATGCGCAGAACCGGACGCTGGGCGGCTTCATCCTGATCGACAAGATCACCAACGCGACGGTGGCGGCGGGGATGCTGCACTTCTCGCTCCGTCGGGCGCAGAATGTCCATTGGCAGGCAACCGATGTCAGCCGGGAATTCCATGCCGCCCTCAAGAACCAGAAGCCGGCGGTGCTGTGGTTCACCGGTCTGTCGGGTGCCGGCAAGTCGACCATCGCCAATCTGGTCGAGAAGAAACTGGCCCGGATGAACCGGCACACCTTCCTGCTGGACGGGGACAATGTGCGCCATGGCCTGAACAAGGATCTGGGCTTCACCGACGCCGACCGGGTGGAGAATATCCGCCGCGTGGGTGAGGTTGCCAAGCTGATGACCGATGCGGGCCTGATCGTGATCACGGCCTTCATCTCGCCCTTCCGGTCGGAGCGCGACATGGTGCGGCAGATGATGCAGCCCGGCGAGTTCATTGAAGTGCATATCGATACGCCGTTGGCGGAGGCGGAGGCGCGCGACGTCAAGGGCCTGTACAAGAAGGCGCGGTCGGGGGAACTGAAGAACTTCACCGGCATCGACAGCCCCTATGAGCCGCCGCACGATCCGGAAATCCGCGTGGACACCACCGCGATGACCGCCGAGGAAGCGGCCGACGCCATCGTCGCCCGGTTGATCCCATGAGCGTGCCCGTCGACGTCAAGGCGATGAGCGACGCCGATCTCGCCGCCCATCTGGCGGAAATTGCGGGCCGCATCCTGGTGGATGTGCGCGAAAGCGGCATCTTCAGCCCCAAGGCATTGGGCAAGGCGGGCGACCAGACCGCCAACCAATTCCTGTGCCATGCCCTGCGCGAAGTGCGGGGCGAGGATGGGCTGCTGTCCGAGGAAGAGAAGGACAATGCTGACCGACTGGCCAAAAGCCGGGTGTGGATCGTCGATCCTGTCGACGGCACGCGCGAATATGGCGAAGCGCGGTCCGACTGGGCGGTGCATGTCGGCATGGCGATCGATGGCGAAGCGGTGGTTGGCGCGGTGGCTCTGCCCGGGCTGGCAGGCGGGATCGTACTGCGGTCCGACCAGCCCCATGACGTGCCGCCGCCGCCCGCGCCGCTGCGCATGGTGGTCAGTCGCACGCGCCCGGCCAAGGAAGCCCTTGCTGTCGCGCAGGCGCTGGGCGCGGAACTTGTTCCGATGGGCAGCGCCGGGGCGAAGGCGATGGCGGTCATATTGGGGCAGGCCGACATTTATTTGCATAGTGGCGGTCAGTATGAATGGGACAGCATGGCGCCCGTTGCCGTGGCGCTGGCCCATGGTCTGCATTGTTCGCGGATCGATGGGTCGCCTCTCATCTATAATCAGAGCGACGTCTATCTGCCCGACCTGCTGATCTGCCGGAAAGAGCATGCGGCGACCGTCCTGTCGCTGATCGCCGAGCAGGTAGCGGCCTGATGGGCACAGGAGGGGCAAGTTGCCCCTCCTTAGGATGGATCGCTCCCCGTCAGAATGATATCTCGAAACGCCTGTGATGTCGGGGACAGGTCGTCGCGATGGATGAGCCAGAGGCGGCTCGTAACCGGCGCGGCAAGGGGACGATAGACCAGATTGTCGACATGCAGGCGGGTCAGCGAATGGGCCAATATGGTCGCGCCGAAACCGGCGGCGACCAGCCCCAGCAGCGTGGCCAGGCTGCCGGCTTCCTGGACGACATGCGGTTCAAAGCCGGCTTCCCGACATAAAGCGAAGAAATGTTCGTTGAAGCCAGCGCCGTTGGCCGCGCTGTAGAAGACCATCGGCTCGCCCTGAAGATCGATGATGGCCGGATCATTGGCCTGGGCTGCGAAAGGATGATCCTGCCGGACCGCCAGCCGCATGTCCTCCTCTTCCAGCATCATCGCGGCGAGCCCGTCAGGCAGGTTCGGCCGGTCGAAGCTGCGGATGATGCCGATGTCGAGCCGTCGGCGCGCCACTTCTTCGATCTGGTCGTCCCGGCCAAGTTCGCGCAGCGTGAGTTCGACATCGGGATAGGCCTGCCGAAAATCATAAAGGGTTCGCGCGACGCGGGGCACGAACGGCCCCGATGACGTGAAACCGACCGCCAGTCGGCCGATCGCACCTTGTTGCGCCAATCGGGCGGTTCGAATCGCGTGTTCGGCCCGTTCGAGTGTCGCCCGCGCTTCCGGGGCGAACATCCGCCCCACCTCGGTCAGGGTCACGCGACGACTGGTGCGTTCGAACAGGCGCACGCCCAATTCCTCCTCCAATGCGCGAATTTGCTGACTGAGCGGTGGCTGGGAGATGCCCAGCCTTTGCGCGGCGCGGCCGAAATGCATCTCTTCGGACACGCAGAGGAAATAACGCAGATGACGCAGGTCCATGAATCAATTCGTCCAGGATATCGATGAAGCCATATTATATATTAGACGCGGAAGATTCTAGGTTGCATGGCGAAACCAGATGTGGCGGCGACCCGTCGCTGTGCCGAAGGCCGCGCGCGATCTGCCCCCGAACGCCGCTGCCTGCCGGCCGCGGGTCGTCGTCACATTCTATTCTCGTAAAGCCGTAATAAGCGGCTTTATCCGCCGGGGTGGTTGCGATACCGTGGCGCATCCCTTCTGGAGAGGCGTCAGTTCTTACAGCATCGGCGGTCAGGCCGTTGTGACCCGGAGTCGTGGATGATCGGTATTGTCAAAGTTGCCCTGAATCGTCCTTTGACGTTTATCGTTATGGCGATTTTGATCGCCATCGTGGGGTTGCTTGCGGCTGTTCGCACGCCGGTCGACATGTTCCCCAACATTCGCATTCCCGTGATTGCGGTGTCTTTCCAATATGCGGGCCTGTCGCCGGAGGATATGTCCGGACGTATCGTCAGCCCTTATGAGCGCGTGCTGACGACGACGGTCAACGATATCGAGCATATCGAAAGCCAGTCGATCCAGGGCTTTGGCATCATCAAAATCTATTTCCAGCCCGGCGCCGACATCCGTACGGCCACCGCGCAGGTGACGTCCATCTCGCAGACCGTGCTGCGCCAGATGCCGCCGGGCATCACGCCCCCGCTGATCCTGAACTATAGCGCGTCGACCGTGCCGATCCTGCAACTTGCCTTGTCCGGCAAGGGGTTATCGGAACAGCAATTGTTCGATCTGGGCCAGAATCAGGTGCGTCCGCCGCTGATCACTATTCCCGGTCTGGCCATGCCGTTCCCGTCGGGCGGCAAGCAGCGTCAGGTGCAGATCGACCTCAATCCCATGGCGCTCCAGTCGAAGGGGCTGTCGGCGCAGGATGTCGGTAACGCTATCGCCGCGCAGAATCAGATCAACCCCGCCGGATTCGTGAAGGTCGGAGCGACCCAATATAGCGTCCGCCTGAATAATGCGCCGACCTCGATCGAAGCGCTGAACGATCTGCCGGTGAAGGTGGTGAACGGCGCGACCATTTATATGCGCGACGTGGCCTATGTCCGTGACGGCAGCGGCCCGCAGACCAATATCGTCCATGTGGAAGGCAGTCGTTCGGCGCTGCTGACCGTGCTCAAAAACGGCTCGACCTCCACCCTGTCGATCGTGGACGGCGTGAAGGCGGCGCTGCCCAAGATCAGCGCGACGCTGCCGGACAGCCTGAAAATCCTGCCGATCGGCGACCAGTCGATCTTCGTGAAGGGCGCGGTCGAAGGCGTGATCCATGAGGGCGCGATCGCGGCGGCACTGACGTCGCTGATGATCCTGCTGTTTCTGGGAAGCTGGCGCTCCACGGTCATCATCGCCCTGTCTATCCCTCTGGCGATCCTGGCGGCGATCGCCGCGCTGGCGCTGTTCGGCCAGACGCTGAACGTGATGACGCTGGGCGGTCTGGCGCTGGCGGTGGGCATCCTGGTCGACGACGCCACGGTGACGATCGAAAATATCAACTGGCATCTGGAACAGGGCAAGGGCGTCGTCGAGTCGATCCTGGACGGTGCGGCGCAGATCGTGACGCCGGCCTTCGTCTCGCTGCTGTGCATCTGCATCGTCTTCGTGCCGATGTTCTTCCTGCCAGGCGTTGCGGGCTATCTGTTCGTGCCGATGGCGCTGTCGGTCGTGTTCGCGATGATCGCGTCTTTCATCCTGTCGCGTACCTTGGTGCCGACGATGGCGATGTATCTGCTCAAGCCCCATGTCGAACATGGCGACGCCCATCTGGCTGGCACGGCCGGGTCGCATAATATCCTTGTCCGTTTCCAGCGCGGGTTCGAGCGCCATTTCGAAAAGATCCGCACCGGCTATATCGGGCTGCTCCACCGCGCTCTGGGCGCGCGCAAGCCGTTCCTGATCGGGTTCATGGCGATCGTCCTTTTGTCCTTCGGCTTGCTACCGATGCTGGGGAGCAATTTCTTTCCTTCGGTCGATTCCGGTCAGATCGCCATGCATATCCGCGTGCCCGCCGGTTCGCGGATCGAGGATACGGCGGCCCGCTTCGACCGGATCGGCCGAGAGGTGCGCACCCTGGTCCCGGCTGCCGAGCTGGGTTCGATCACCGACAATATCGGTCTGCCGGTCAGCGCCATCAACACCATCTATAATAATAGCGGCACGGTCGGCCCGCAGGATGGCGACATGCTGATTTCGCTCAACAAGGGCCATCGTCCGACCGACGAACTGGTCAACCTGTTGCGGCGGGAACTGCCGCGCCGCTTCACCGGTACGACATTCTCCTTCCTGCCGGCGGATATCACCAGTCAGATTCTGAACTTCGGTGCACCCGCGCCGATCGACGTCCAGGTCGCGGGCAAGAATGCCGAGGCCAACCGGGTCTATGCGCAAAAGCTGCTGGCCAAGATGGCGATCATTCCCGGTCTGGCCGATGCGCGCATTCAGCAGCCCGGTCGGTCGCCCCAGTTGGACGTCGATGTCGACCGGTCGCGTGTCGGCCAATATGGCCTGACCGAACGGGATGTCACCACCAGTCTTGCCAGCCAGCTGGCCGGTACGTCGCAGACGGCGCCCGTTTTCTTCGTCAATCCGGAAAATGGCATCCAATATCCGGTGGTTGCGCAGGCGCCCGAATATCTGGTCGGATCGATCAGCGACCTGTCCAATGTGCCGGTATCGGGCGCGAACGCCACATCGGTCCAGCCGCTGGGTGGTCTGGCGTCGATCGTTCGTTCCAACACTTTCCCGGTGGTATCACATTATAATCTGGCGCCGGTGCTCGACGTCTTCGCCACCACCAGCGGGCGTGACCTGGGCGCGGTCGCCGCCGATGTCGACGCAGCGATCCAGTCTTTGTCGAAGGAGCTGCCCAAGGGCGCGACGGTCACCATCCGTGGCCAATATGCGACGATGAACACCGCCTTTTCCGGTCTGGGCTTCGGTCTGGTCGGGGCGGTCGTGCTGATCTACCTGCTGATCGTGGTCAATTTCCAGAGCTGGGTCGATCCGTTCGTCATCATCACCGCGCTCCCCGCCGCGCTCGCCGGCATCATCTGGATATTGTTCATAACCGGCACCACTTTGTCGGTGCCAGCCCTGACCGGTGCGATCATGTGCATGGGCGTGGCAACCGCCAACTCGATTCTTGTCGTCAGCTTCGCGCGCGAACGGCTCGCCGAACTGGGTGACGGGACCAAGGCGGCGCTGGAGGCCGGCATGGTCCGCTTCCGCCCCGTTCTGATGACGGCGCTGGCCATGATCATCGGCATGGGTCCGATGGCGCTGGGGCTGGGCGAGGGCGGCGAACAAAATGCCCCGCTGGGCCGCGCGGTCATCGGCGGCCTGATCTGCGCGACCATCGCCACTCTCTTCTTCGTTCCCACCGTCTTCGCCCTTGTCCACCGGAAACATGGCCAGAAGGCCCCCAAAACGGAAATGCAGCCAAGCCATGTCTGAGCATGAAGCCACTATCGAGAACCCGGCCGCCGCAGGGCCGGATAGCCGCACCCTGAAGCGCGTAGGCATCGGCGCCGCTATTCTGGCCGTTGCGGTCGTCGGCGTGGGTGTCGCCTCCCGGATCAGCGCGACCGAGGAATTGCGCCAGACCGCTGCCGACTCTGCTTTGCCCAATGTGACGATCGTGTCGCCCAAGGCGGATGCGGAGGGCAATGTGCTGGTGCTGCCGGGCAATGTCCAGGCATTCAACAGCGCCGCCATCAATGCCCGGACCAATGGCTATGTCCGCCGCTGGCTGGCCGATATCGGCGACCGGGTGAGCGCCGGACAGCCGCTCGCCATTCTCGATGCGCCCGATGTCGACCAACAACTGGCGGCGGCACAGGCCGATTATCAGACTGCCCTCGCCAATCAGCGGCTGGCTGCAACCACGTCGAAGCGTTGGTCGGCGATGCTGAAGGAAGATGCGGTTTCGCAGCAGGAAGTGGACGAGAAGGCTGGCGATCTGGCCGCGCGGGTGGCCGTGTCCAATGCCGCGCTTGCCAATGTGAAGCGGTTGAAGGCGTTGCAGGGCTTTACCCGTCTGTCCGCGCCGTTCGATGGCGTCGTGACCAGCCGGTCGGCGCAGATCGGTGCGCTGGTCGTTGCTGGCAATGCCAGCGCCCAGCCGCTCTTCACCGTATCCGACATCCACCGCGTGCGCATCTATGTGCGCGTGCCGCAGGGCTATTCGGCTGCCGTGAAGCCGGGCAACACCGCCACGCTGACGCTGCCTGAATATCCGGGGCGCAGCTTTACCGCGACCATGACCAGCAGCGCCAATGCGGTCGATCCGCAATCGGGCGCGGTGCTGGTGCAGTTGCAGGCCCCCAATCCCGATGGCGCATTGAAGCCCGGCGCCTTCGCGCAGGTCAAGTTCCAGGTCGGGGCGGGCCAGGGCAATGCGCTGACCCTGCCGGGCAGCGCCATCCTCTATGGCAATGACGGGCCGACAGTCGCCATAGTCAGCAGTGACGGCCGCGTGACCGTGAAGCCTGTAACGATCGCACGGGATGAAGGGTCGACCGTCCAGATTTCGACCGGCATCACGGCGCAGGACCGGATCGTCGACACGCCGCCCGACGCGATCCGCACCGGTGACAAGGTGCAGGTCCAGACCGCCGCCGCCGGGAAGGGCGCTGCGCATGGGCGTTGATCGCCGCTTTATTGCTCTGTCGCCGATGCTGTTGGCCGCCTGTTCGATGGCGCCCGACTATCATCCGCCCGAAGCCGCGGCGCCCGCTGCGTTCAAGGAAGTAGCCGGCTGGACCGCCGCCCAGCCGATGGACGCCGCCCCGCGTGGCGCCTGGTGGGAAGCCTTTGGCGACCCCGTCCTCAATGATCTGGAGGCTCGCGCGGAAAAGGCCAGCCCGACTTTGGCTGCTGCACTGGCCCGCTATGATCAGGCGCGGGCGGCCGCCCGGATCGAGGGGGCGGACCTGCTGCCCACGGTCGGCGCCGGTGCCGATGCGGGGCGTCGTCGCGTGTCGGGCAACCGGTTTCAGGGCAATGGCAGCGCCGTCACTTATAATGACTATGTGGTCGGCGCATCGCTCGACTATGAAATCGATCTGTGGGGGCGCATCCGCAATAGCGTGAAGGCCGCCGGTGCGGAGGCGCAGGCGAGCGAGCAGGATCTGGCTTCTGCCCGTCTCAGCCTTCAGGCAGCGGTGGCCGACGCCTATGCCCGCCTGCGCGGCTTCGATGCGCAGGCCGCGTTGCTGCGGCAGAGCGTCGTGGCGTTCGACCGCGCCTATGGCCTGACCGCGACCCGGCATAAGGGCGGCATCGCATCGGGCATGGACGTCAACCGATCGAAGACGGCGCTCAGCAATGCGCGGGCGCAAATCTCCGCTGTCGCGAATGAACGGGCCGCGACCGAGCATGAGATCGCTGCGCTGGTTGGCGCCGTCGCATCCGATTTCTCGATCGCGCCGCAGGATGATCTTCTTCCCATACCTGCGGTGCCGACCGGCACGCCGTCCGAATTGTTGCAGCGCCGCCCGGACATCGCAGCGGCCGAACGGCGCATCTATGCGGCCAATGCCCGCATCGGCGTGGCGAAGGCTGCCTATTTCCCTTCGCTGACGCTGGGGCTGACCGGTGGCTGGGAAACGACGCGCGGCGACCTGTTGCGTAGTCCGAACAGCTTCTGGGGCTTGGGGCCGCTTTCGGCATTGGTAACGTTGTTCGACGGCGGACGGCGCAACGCGCAGGTGAAGATGTCACGGGCGGAATATGACGAGTTATCGGCCAGCTACCGGGACGCGGTGCTGAGCGCCTTCCGTCAGGCCGAGGACGCGATCGCGGCCGGGCGTCATCTCGCCGCCCAGTCGGTGGATCAGCGCGACGCGGCGCAGGCTGCCGAGCGGACCAGCAAGATCGCCTATAGCCGCTATCGCGATGGCGCATCCGATTATCTGGAGGTCGTGACGGCCCAGACCGACGCGCTGGAGGCGCAGCGTGCGCTGCTGGCCGTGGATACCAACCGGATGCGCGCCAGTATCGCCCTGATCAAGGCGCTGGGTGGCGCGGCCAGCTAGAGTCGGATGACATCAGATTGATCCGTATCCGGAATTGATGAGATATTTGCGGCATTCTGCGGGACTGAAAGCATCGAGCAGCGATCCGATG
>NZ_FOGE01000021.1 GCF_900111125.1 Sphingobium sp. YR768 | reverse complement strand
CTGCGCCAATGGTACTGTGGCTCAAGCCCCGGAAGAGTAGGGCGTCGCCAGGCATTATAGCTCGCGCTTTGTTACACACGCACAAAACCCATTCACAAAACAAACACTCAAAAAGGGCGATCCGGTGAAGGACCGCCCTTTTTGGCGTTCCCCGCTATCACGGCGCTTAAGATAGCCGCAGTGGCGCCACATCGATCAACATCACGCATCCAGCCGGCGCTTCCGGTAGCTGGATGGGGTTTCGCCGGTCATGTTGCGAAACGCCCGGTTGAAGCTGCTCTGACTGGCAAAACCCAGAAATTCAGCAATATAATTCATCGAAACATCGGACTGTGCCAGCATCTCCTGCGCCCGCTCCAGCCGGGTCTTCAGCACATATTGATGCGGGCTGACACCCGTCGCCTTCTTGAAAATGCGGCAGAGGTGCGAGGGGGTGATGCCGATTTGCGCCGCCATTTCCTCCAGCCCATGCTCCGCTTCCGGCCGGTCGCGGATCGCATTCATGATATGGTGAATGCGATAGGCGGAGAAGGCTGACACAGGAAACTCTTGCGCCGCCGCCCTGACCGGGCCGCGCAGCATATGTGCCTTGAGCGCGTCGATCAGGGCTGAGACATAGAGGTCACGCGGGCCGTCCGAAGGAGTGTAGAGTTCCGCCAATATCTGCCGAGCGAGCGCAGCGCCGAGCGGATCATTGAAGGCAAATCGCATCCGCGAGAATTGCTCCAGCACCGAGGCCGAGCGTAGATCACCTGCATCGACGCTGAGTGTTACGACGTCCAGTTCGCCATCGACCAGCCATTTGGTGCCCATCGTCGCCGGAACGATCGTCGCGGCACCGGGGAAGGATGTGGTGTCACTCCATCCGTCGCGATCCCATGTGCGCACATTGGTCTTGCCGGCCAGTTGCACAACGAACAGTGGATCGGGCGAGCCAGGCAGGGCATAGCTGCCTACGAACTGGCGCCAGCGACTGAAACGCCAGCGGCCGTCGGAGGACTCCAGTTTCACCTCCGGGCCGCGTTTCAGCGTATCGGCGATGATCGCTTCGGCATGCCATGTGCCATTCCGATGAGAGGCTGCCATCATGATGTGATGGCTCTGGCGGATGGACCGATCATCTTCTCTCTCCTTCTTATTCTCACAGCTTAGCGCCTGATCCGCGAAATTCATCCATCAGTTTGCGCTTCATCAATTTACCCGTAGGTTCGCGGGGTAATTGTGTTCGCCAGACGAAAGCGCGGGGCGTCTTGACACTGCCCAGCGCGGCCCGGACGAAATAGGTCAGCTTTTCGCCAAGAGCCGCATCACCCGTCACGTTTTCGACAGGCTGGATCACGGCCAGCACGCTTTCGCCCATATCCTCGTCCGGCACGCCGATGACGGCGGCGTCTGCGACGTCGGGATGGGTGACGAGGATATTTTCGATTTCTTGCGGATAGATGTTCACGCCGCCCGATATGATCATGAAGCTGCGCCGATCAGTCAGGAAGAGATAGCCTTCCGGGTCGAGATGGCCAACATCGCCCAGCGTTGCCCAGCCTCGGTCATTATGGGCCGCAGCGGTCTTATCCGGATCATTATGATAGGCGAAGTCGGGTCCGTCCGAGAAGAAGACGTCACCCGTTTCGCCAACCGGCACTTCGCGCCCATCTTCCCCGACGATCCTGACCGTTCCCAGCACCGCCCGGCCGACCGAACCGGGTCGCGCCAGCCATTCGGGGGCGGAAAGGGCGGTAATACCGCAACATTCGGTGCCCGAATAATATTCGTGGACGATCGGCCCCCACCAGTCGATCATCGCCTGCTTGACCGGGACGGGGCAGGGGGCGGCGGCGTGGATGACCGCTTTGAGCGATCCATGATCGTAACGGGCGCGGACGTCGTCCGGCAATTTCAGCAGGCGCACGAAATGGGTCGGCACCCAGGTGGCATGGGTGATGCGGTAGCGTTCGATCAGCGCCAGCGAGTCTTCCGCATCGAACCGGTCCATCACCACCACGGTGCCGCCGAGCCTATGGATGGTCATCGCCCAGCGCAGGGGCGCGGCATGATAGAGGGGCGAGGTGGAGAGATAGACGCAGTCCTGCCCCATGCCGTAGAGGGCGGTGCCCATGCCCTCCAGCGCGGTTTGCGCGTCCAGCGGGCCGTCGGGCAGGGGGGGCTTCACGCCCTTGGGGCGGCCAGTCGTGCCGGAAGAATAGAGCATGTCGGTGCCGGCGCTTTCGTCCGGGACGGGCGTTTCGGGATAGCGGACGGCGCTGGCGGACCAGTTTTTGAGCGGACCGACAGAGGCGGCAACCAGATAGCCTTGTACGCCCTCCGCCTCCGCCAATGCGGCTTGGCCCAGCGGGGCGAGCCGGTCGGATGCGACCAGGATGCGTGCGCCCGAATCCCGCAGGATATAGGCGATGTCGGCGGCGGACAGCTTGGTCGATATGCTGGTGAGGTAGAGGCCGATGCGCTGCGCCGCCCAGCCCAGCTCGAAGATTGCGGCGTCATTGTCCATTAGCAGCGCGACGACATCCCCTTTCACGCAGCCGAGCGCGCGCAGCAGATGGGCGCCGCGGTTGGCGGCGCGCTCCAGTTCGCCGTAAGTGATGGTCTGGCCGGTTGCCGGCAGAATGATCGCCGGTCGATCCGGGTCGCTGATCGCAAATAGCCTGGGGTGCATGGAATAGCCTCTCCAAAAATCATGCAGCATGATGCGCGGCGCATGGTCGGCCGGGGCCGCTAGCGCTCACGTCTTCTGCTTGATGGCTACAGAGGCCCGGTTTGTGCGCCAGTTCAAGGCGAGCGCAAGAAATGCCAAATCTGGCGTCAACTCTGGGTAAAGCCTTCCCGGTTCGGCTGGGCTAGGTCTGCTTCATCATAACCGCATCCCCCGCCAAAAAGGGGGAAGATGGAGGAGAGGGTAAATGAGGTTCATCACGACCAAGGCTTTGGCGATTCTGCTGTGCAGCGGCGTATCGCAGGTCGCGCTGGCGCAGGAGGCGGCAAGCGCGCCCCAGCCGGCAGTGGATAATGGAGACATCATCGTCACCGCGCAGCGCCGGTCGCAATCCATGCTGTCCGTGCCGCTGGCGATTTCCGCGCTGGGTGGCGAGACGCTCCAGAATAAGGGGATTTCCAATTCCGCCGCGCTGGCGACGGCGGTGCCCAATTTGCAGGTCAGCAGCCCCTATGGCAGCACCCAGCCCAATTTCTCGCTGCGTGGCATCAGCGTCGCCAACGAATATAACAGCAACCAGGCCTCGCCCGTCGGCGTCTATATCGACGATGTCTATATCGCCGCGCGGACCAGCCATGGCATGGGCCTGTTCGACCTGGATCGGGTGGAAGTGCTGCGCGGGCCGCAGGGCACCTTGTTCGGTCGCAACACGACCGGCGGCGCGATCAACTTCATCACCCGCGCGCCCAAATTGTCGGGCACCAACGGCTATGCCGAGGTCGGCTACGGCAATTTCAACACGTTCAAGGCGCAGGCCGCGATCGAAACCACGATGGTCGAGGATGAGTTGGGCATCCGAGTCGCTGGCAATTATGAAAAGGGCGACGGCATGCTGCACAATGTCGCGCCGGGCGGCCGGGATTCCAACAGCGTCGATACGGCGCAGGGCCGCGTCTATCTGCGCATGAAGCCGGGCAATGGTCCGCTGGATATCAAGATCCGCGCCTATGCCGGGCGCGATCGCGGGGCACAGGCGGCCATCCATGGCCTGACCGGTCCCAATACGCCGGGACAGGGCTTTTTCGACATCAACGAAAATGACGTTGGCGAAAACCGCACCGATGCCTGGGGCGTGGCGGCCAATGTCGCGCTGGAGCTGAGCCCCACGGTCACGCTGACGTCGATCACATCCTATGATGGCGGCAAGCAGAATTTGCAGCAGGCGGCGGACGGGTCGCCGCTTAACGTGCTCAACATCAACTGGCGCTCCAATTTCCGCCAGTTCAGCGAGGAAGCGCGCCTGAATTATGAGGGCGAGCGGCTGAAGCTGGTAGGCGGCGGCTTTTACGGCTGGGACCGCACGATCACCGACAATCGCTTCAATATCGGCAGTGCCCTGGCGCCCGGTGTCGATGGCGGCTTCTTCCAGCATTATCGCCAGACGCGGCGATCCTATGCCGCCTTCCTTCAGGGCGATTATGACCTGACCGACAAGCTGGTGCTGACTTTGGGGGCGCGCTACACTTGGGATAAGGCGAAATATGGCGACGCCTATGCCTATCTGTTCGCCGGTCCCTTCGGCAGCGCGGGGACGCCCATCGCCAGCACCGTGCCTTGCGCCGGGGTGGCGGGCACCTGCGCCTATGACCCTGCGGCACGCTATGCGATCGACGGCAGCAACAAGGCGCTGACCGGTCGCGCGGCATTGAGCTATACCTTCGATGGTGGCACTCTGGTCTATGCCAGCTACAGCCGGGGCTATCGGTCCGGTGCGTTCAATGGCGGCGGCTATACGTCGTCGGTCGGCATCACCTATATCGATCCCGAACGGGTCAATGCCTATGAAGTCGGCGTGAAAGGTCGCTTCCTCGACAATAAGCTGACCCTGTCCGCGGCCGGCTTCTATTATGACTATAGCAACCAGCAGGTGCAGGATACCCGGCCCGGCCCGGTATCCTTCCTGGTCAATGCGCCCAAGTCGCAAGTCTATGGCGGCGAAGTGGAAGCCAGCCTGCGGCCGTTCGATGGCTTGGTCATCAACCTGTCGGGCGGCTACCTTCATGCCACCTACAAGGATCTGACGTTGCAGGACACGGACCTGTCCGGCAACGATCTGCCTTTCGCGCCGCGCTGGACGGGAACGGCGGGGTTCGACTGGACGATCTTCGATACCGGCAGCGACAGCCTGACCTTCTCGCCCACCGTCAATTATTTCAGCCGGCAGTATTTTTCGCCGTTCAACGGCACGGACGCGGTCGGCACGGCGCAGAATAATGCGGAATTGCAGCAAAAGGGCTATGCCAAGGTCAACGCCACGCTGGCCTGGGCGCATGGGCCGTTCCAGCTGCGCGGGTGGATCAACAATGCCTTCAACCGCAAGACCTACAGCTATGGTCTGGACCTGCGCGGGGCGGGCTTCCCCTACAACTTCCTGGTTCCGGCCATGCCGCGCACATTCGGCGTGACCGGCCGGTTCAGCTTCTGACGCCGGGAGAGAGCCCCATGACCGCGACCGCAACCGCCCCGGACCTGAAAGATCCCGACCTTTATTTCGACCGGGCGCCGCACGATCTGTTCGCGCGGCTGCGGACCGAACAGCCCGTCTATTGGAACCCGGAAAGCGACGGGGCGGGATTCTGGGCGCTCACACGCTATGCCGACATCGTCGCGGTGTCGCGCAATCCGGGCCTCTTCTCGTCCGCGTACGAAAATGGCGGGCATCGGATATTCAACGAGAATGAAGTCGGGTTGACCGGGGCGGGGGAAGCGGCGATCGGCATCCCCTTCATCTCGGTCGATCCGCCGGTCCATACCCAATATCGCAAGTTCATCATGCCCGCTCTGTCGCCCGCGCGCTTGGCGGGGATAGAGGAGCGCATCCGGGACCGTTGCCTGTCGCTGATCGAGAAGATTCCGTTGGGGGAGACGGTTGATCTGGTGCCCTTGCTGTCGGCGCCGCTGCCGCTGCTGACGCTGTGCGAGCTGCTCGACCTGCCGACCGATATGTGGGTGAAGCTGTACGATTGGACCAATGCCTTCGTCGGCGAGGATGATCCCGATTTCCGCCAGTCGCCTGAAGCGATGGCGGCGATATTAAGCGAGTTCATGGGCTTTGCGCAAAGCCTGTACGAGGAAAGGCGGGCGACGCCGGGGCAGGATCTGGCGACGTTGCTCGCAACCATGGAGGTCAACGGCCAGCCGGTGACGTTCCAGGAATTTGTCGGCAACCTGATCCTGGCGCTGGTCGGCGCGAACGAGACGACGCGCAATTCGCTAAGCCACAGCGTGGCGGCCTTTGCTGCCAATCCCGATCAGTGGGATCTGGTCCGTGCCGATCCGACGCTACTGAAAAACGGCGTGCGCGAAATGGTGCGTTATGCCAGCCCGGTCATGCACATGCGGCGGACGGCGACGGCGGACACGGAAATTGGCGGGCAGGCGATCCGTAAAGGCGACAAGATCGTGCTGTGGTATATCGCCGCCAATCGCGACGAGAGCGTCTTTCCCGACCCCGACCGGTTCGACATCAGCCGGGGGAATATCCAGCATCTGGGCTTTGGCACCGGTCAGCATGTGTGCGTGGGATCGCGCCTTGCCGAAATGCAGCTGAGGGTGGCTTTCAGTCTCTTGGCGGAGCGCGTCGGCGGGTTCAAGGTGATGGCGGCGCCACGCCGATTCAGGTCCAACTTCATCAACGGACTGAAGAATCTGGACGTGCAGATGGTCGCTGCATGAGGAGAGGGTGATGGACCTGGTCCGGGGATCGACCGACGAGGAAATCATTTCGGACGCGCTGGGCCGCGCGCCCGATATCCAGCTGGGCGCCGATCATGGCCGCTGGCGCCTGTGCCGCTGGCGCCAGTTCGTGGGCAGCTATACGCTGCCGGCGCTGCCCGATCCGATGTTCGTCGTGCATATTGCGGGCAAGCCCAATGTGCGCACCTGGGAAAGGGACGGGTGGAGCGAGACGAGTTCGCTGCCGGGATGCGCCACTATCGTGCCGTCGGGGCATCCGACCGGGTGGCTGGTCGATGGCGAACTGGACGTCGTGACGCTGAGCGTCGCGTCGACCGACCTGCAACGCGCGCCGGCGCTGGACCAGTTCCGGCGGATGCGCTTTGCCTTTTCCGATCCGCTGGGCGTGGCGCTGACGCGGCAGGTATTGGGCGAGCTTTATGCGCCGCAGACCAAGGAGCGGGACGTCTATGTCGGCGCGCTGGTCGATGCGCTTAAAGCGCATATGATGCGCGGGCCGGTGAGCGCCAGCAGCGCGGACATCCCGACCGCCGCTTTCTCCTCCTATCGCATCCATGCGATCATGAACGCCATATTGGAACGGCCGGAAGCCAGCCATCATCTGGAGGAGCTGGCGGCGCAGGCGGGTATCACGCCGACCCATTTCTGCCGCGTGTTCAAGAAGGCGACGGGCGTGTCGCCGCATCAATATGTCATGCGCGCGCGGCTCGACCGGGCGCAGCAGATGCTGGAACAGTCGGACACGTCGATGGCGACCATCGCCGAAGCGCTGGGCTTTACCAGCCAGAGCCATTTCACCCGCGCCTTCCGCCAATTTGCCGGCGAAACGCCGAGCGATTTTCGCAGGCGCCGTCAGGAGACGCTTCAGTGAGTGCTATTCAGGGTTTTGAAGGACTGGTCCTGCCGGATCTGGCTTTGCAGGCGGGCGGCGATCGGCTGGCCACCGGGGCGACGATCCCCGATATCGATCCCTGCACGGCGCAGGCTTTTGCACAGGTGCCGGTGGCCGATGGGAGCCAGGTCGATGCGATCGTGCAGGCGGCGCACCGGGCGTTTCATGATCCGGCCTGGCGCGACCTGACGCCGCTGGCGCGCGAGCGGCTGCTGCATCGCTTCGCCGATGCGATCGAGGCGGACCTGCCCCGGCTGGCGGCGCTGGAAGCGCTGGACGCCGGTAAGCCGATCGGCGTGACGGAGACGGTCGATATTCCGGCCGCGATCGGCTGGCTGCGCACCTATGCCGGCTGGCCGACCAAGCTGGCGGGCCGGGCGGGCACATTGTCCGCCACGCCGGGGCAGTGGCATGTCTATTCGCGGCGCGAGCCGATCGGCGTGGTGGCGGCGATCACGCCATGGAATTTCCCGCTGGTGCTGGCGATGTGGAAGATCGCACCGGCGCTGGCGGCCGGTTGTACCGTCGTTCTGAAGCCCGCGCCGGAAACGCCGCTGTCGGCGCTGCGGCTGGTGGAACTGGCGCGGCAGGCGGGCTTGCCGGACGGGGTGCTGAGCGTCGTGACGGGCGATGGGGCGACCGGTGCCGCGCTGGTGGAGCATCGGTTGATCGCCAAGGTCGCCTTCACCGGATCGACCGCGACGGGGCAGGGGATATTGCGGGCGTCCGTGCCGGAATTGAAGCGGGTGACGCTGGAACTGGGCGGCAAGTCGCCGTCCATCATCTGCGCCGACGCGGACCTGTCGGTCGCCATTCCGCAGGCGGCGATGGGCTGTTTCTTCAACAGCGGGCAGGTCTGCTATGCCGGCACGCGCCTCTATGTGCATCGGTCACTCTATGACGAAGTGGTGGAGGGGATCGCCGCCTTTGCCGCCGGATTGACATTGGGGCGCAGCGCCGATCGCACCGCCGCGCTCGGCCCGCTGATCAGCGCGCGCCAGCATGAGCGGGTGACGGGCTATGTCGATCGGGCGCGGGCGACGGGGATGGAGGCGATGGCGGCCAATGTCGCGCTGCCCGGCGAAGGCTATTATTTCGCGCCGACATTGCTGCGCAACGTGCCCCGCGATGCGGAGGCGGGGCGCGAGGAGATATTCGGCCCGGTGCTGGCCACGGCGGCCTTCGACGATCTGGACGAGGCTATCGATCTGGCCAATGACAGCCCCTACGGTCTGGCCGCCCATGTCTTTACCCGCGACCTGGCGACCGCGCACCGCACGGCGGCCCGGCTGGAGGCGGGCACGGCGTTCGTCAATTGCGTGATGCTGGCCGACCCGGCCTTCCCCTTTGGCGGCATGAAAATGTCCGGCATCGGCCGCGAAAATGGCAGCGAGGTGCTGGACGCCTATCTGGAACCCAAGACGGTGGTGGTGGCATTATGAGTGATGCCAATGTGCATGAAGGCGGGTGCCTGTGCGGACAGGTGCGCTACAGCTTTACCGGCGATCCGCTGCTGGTGGCGCTGTGCCATTGTACCCATTGCCGCAAGCAGGGCGGCGCGCCCTTCTCGCTGGTCTGCGCGGTGGCGGACGAGGCCTATAGCGAACAGGGCGAAACCCGCATCTATGAGGATCGCGGCGAAAGCGGCGCGGCGGTCCATCGCCATTTCTGCGCCACATGCGGGTCGCCGATCCGGTCGATGGCGGCGGCGCTGCCGGGGCTGACGATCGTCAAGGCGGGAACGCTCGACACGCCCGACCAGTGGCCACCGGTGCTGGAGGCCTATTGCGACAGTGCCCTGAACTGGATGCCCTCCATCACCGACCAGCGTTTCGCGCGGTCCAATATCGGAGAATGAGATGAGCAATCTGGATGGCAAGACCGCCTGGGTCACGGGCGCGGGATCGGGCATCGGCCGGGCGACCGCGATCGCGCTGGCGCAGGCGGGCGCGAGCGTCGTGCTGGGCGATATCAATCCGGCGGGGCTGGCGGAAACGGCCGGGCTGTGCGGCGATGCGGCGACCCTGTCGCTGACGCAGGACGTCACCAGCGAAGCGGCATGGGCGGATGGGGCGGCGGCGATCGACGCCCGTTCCGGCCGGCTCGACATATTGGTCAACAATGCCGGCATCATGATGGCCCAGCCGTTCGAGGAAGCGCCGGTCGAGATACTGCGCCGGCAAAATCGCATCAATGTGGAAAGCGTCTATATCGGGATGCAGACCGCATTGCCGCTGATGCGCCGCACCATTGCCGATGGGGCGAAGGGCGCGTCGATCATCAATATCGCGTCGGTCTATGGCATGGTCGCGGGCGCGCAGTTCGCCGCCTATAGCGCCACCAAGGGCGCGGTGCGATCGCTGAGCCGCGCGGTCGCGTTCGAGCTGGCGAAGACCGGCATCCGCGTCAATTGCGTGTTGCCGGGACCGGTGCAGACCAATTTGGGCGCCGATTGGGAGCCGCCCCGCGACGAAACGGGCGCGTTGATCCCGCCGGAGGTCGCGCTGGCCGGCTGGGCGCAGCTGATCCCGATGGGCCGGCTGGGCGTGGCGCAGGATATCGCCCCGCTCGTCGCCTTCCTGGCGGGCGACGCCGCCGCTTTCATCACCGGCGCGGAGTTCGTCGCCGATGGTGGCTATACCGCAGCCTGAAGGAACCGACATGGATAGTATCGCCGCCATCGCCCGCGCGCCGCATCACCCCTTCACGGTCGAGCCGATCGTTATCGAACCGCCCCGGCCGGGCGAGGTGCTGGTGCGGATCGCCGGGGTCGGGCTGTGCCATACCGATCTGGTCGCGCGGGACCAGTTCATCCCGATCCCGCTGCCCGCCGTGCTGGGTCATGAAGGGGCCGGCATCGTCGAGGCGGTGGGCGAGGGCGTGACCAAAGTCGTGCCGGGCGACCGGGTCGTGATCGGCTTTGCCAGTTGCGGCCATTGCGCGCGGTGCGACGAGCATCTGCCCTCCTATTGCCGCGACTTTCCCGTCCTCAACTATGCCGGGACACGGAGCGATGGCAGTTCCGGCCTGACGCAGGGCGGCGCGGCACTTTCTGGCAATTTCTTCGGCCAATCTTCCTTCGCGGGCCATGCGCTGGCGCATGAACGCAATGTCGTGAAGATAGACGCGGCGGACGTGCCGCTGGAGCTGCTCGGCCCATTGGGCTGTGGCTTTCAGACCGGCGCTGGCGGTGTGATGCGCTCGCTCGCCTGCCCGGCCGGGTCGACCATCGCCATCTTCGGCGCCGGGCCAGTGGGACTTGCGGCGGTGATGGGCGCGGTGATCCGGCAATGCGCGACGATCATCGTGGTGGAGCCGGTTGCCAGCCGTCGTGATCTCGCCCTGTCGCTGGGCGCTACCCATGTCGTCGATCCATTGTCGGTGGCATCTTTGCCCGATGCGATCCGGGCCATCCTGCCCGATGGCGTGGAATTCGCCTTTGAAACCAGTGGCCGGGAAGCCGTGGTGGAGGCGGCGCTGGCTTCGCTGGGCAGCCATGGCCTGCTGGGGCTGGTCGGCGTGCCGCCCAAACCGGACAGCAGCCTGTCCATCAATCTCGCCGCGCTCATCACCTATGGCCATCGCATCCATGGCATCATTGAAGGCGACAGCGATCTGGACAGCTTCATTCCCGAGCTGGTGGACCTGTACCGGCAAGGGCGTTTCCCCTTCGACCGGCTGATCCAGACCTTCCCGCTGGACCAGATCAACGAAGCGGTGGCCGCGCAGGCACGCGGCGATTGCGTGAAGGCCGTGCTGATCCCCTGACGGACGCGGCGGGCTGGTCTCGCCCGTAATGCTGACTGGCCGGCCATTGCCGGCCCAATCTTGCCATTCTTCTCGACATGCAGCGTGGTGGAACTGCCCTGTTCCGCCCGCTGCCTCTACGCGCCTGCACGATGTCTGTGGCACCACCCGACCATCCGCCAGATAGTCAATATCGCCCCGTAAAGCTTCTCTTTGCCTTTTAGGATTGTCAGACGATATTGATAGACTATAAAGTCTGTACGAATCAAAAAGACAATGGAGAGGAGGGCATCATGGCTGCCGTCACAGGTCAGGGGCCGGTGCAATAATGGCGCTGGATTATGTGCGCTTGCTGGAGGCGAACAACGCTATCCAGACGATCGGCGACGATACCTATTGGCTGTGCGTGACCCGCACGGTGCAGGAATCGAAGCTGTTTCCCGTGCCCTCCTATATGCTGCTCTCCTATCTCTGCTGCTATTATCGCTACCCCGCCCTGCTGCGGAAGATCGAATCGAAGATGAAGGCGGAGGAGATTGGCGACCGCGCGCGGGCGATGGGCGGCAAGTTCGGCAACCTGCCCGGCTGGGCACTGCCGACCTTCTTCCTGCTGGGGCGCGAGACGCTGGTCAACATGGGGCTTCAGACGCCGGCGGACGATGCCGAGGATGTCGCCTATGTCATGGACTTCTGGCGCCGCTTCAAACTGGCGCAGCAGCGCGAGGACGGGCATCTCAACGCCCGCGAGTTCGGCCAGCGCGTCCAGCTTCTGCCCGAACGGCGCATTCAGCGTTTCCATGCCGACCTGCACGCCTGCAAAAATGGCGACCGTTTGCACAAGGCGGCGCAGACCTTCCTCGCCACCATCTCCCAATATGGCTTCCTCGTGTCCTGCGAGAGCCGCTGCACGCTCAACAATAGCGGCCCCTACAAGCTGGCGGACAATCGCGAACTGGTGATCCGTGACTTCACCGATCTGGCGCAGGGCGACTATCCCTGGCTGGATGGCGTGGCCGACGCCATTCCCTATCCCAACCTGACCGTCACGATGGAGGCGACCGACTGCCATTTCTACCTGATGGACGATTGGGGCAGTTTTGAATCCAAGCCGGAATTTACGGCGGAAAAGCTGACCGGCATCGGCCTCTATACGTCGGACGTATTGACCGAAAATTACACGCCTGTCGGCATGGGATCAGCGGAGGAACTGGCCGAGACGTTCGAAACGCTCACCGAAACCTTCCGCACCGCCACGGTCGATCTGTGGAAGACTATGGCTGGCTGGTCGCGCGACCAGATGATGGATGCGGGCGCGCTGGTCTATTTCAGCCTGATCAAGGATTTCGCCCATGTCGCGGGCGTCTATGACGTCGATGACTGGATGAAGATCGACGAGCGGGCCGATCGCTTCCGGCCGCTGCTGAACGACGAATTCGGCCGTGATTTTCTGGGCGAACTGGTGGGACTGGTCGACCTGCCCAGCCAGCAACTACATGATTATGCGATGATGATGCATAACGGCCGCCCGGCCCGCTACATATCGCATATTCCCCATGGCGTGTTGAACGGCGACATTCCCGCCAGCACCGCGCATGTCGCGCCCGGCGTCACCCATCTGACCGAAAAGGTCGATCGCTATGTGACGAGCGAGGGGGCGCTGACCCTGGCCGACTATAATGCGCGCGCGGCGGCATTCCGCCCGGCGCAGATGCAGCAACCCTATCGTTTCCTGTGCGACAGCAGCGTGCGCGGCGCGCCCGACAGTGCGGACGTCGCGGCGCTCTATGCGCTGGAACAGGAACAGTCGCGCCTCCTGAAGGGCAGGGGTGCCGGGCTGACACGCGACCAGATAGAAGCCATGCGGGAGGATAAGGCATGAGCGGGCCGAAAACAGAGGGCGCAGCGCTGGCGGATATCGAGGCGCTGATCGCCGATTTCCAGGCGTCGGGCATGCGCGAACTGCATGTGCGTTCGGGGGAATTTGAAATTTATCTGTCGGCCGATGCGTCGGCGCCCGGATTGGGTGCGCAGGCCGTCGCTGTGCGGGTGGAGCCGGTTGCGCCCGCTGCCGCTGCGCCGGCGGCTGAGGCACCAGCGTCAGCCGCAATCCCGGCCGCCGCGCCGTCCAGCCTGCCCGACAATGCCGTCATCGTCCGCGCGCCCTATCTCGGCACTTTCTATCGCGCGCCCAAGCCCGGTTCGCCGGTCTATGTCGATGTGGGGTCGGTCGTCACCGCCGACACCGAAATGTGCCTGGTCGAGGTGATGAAGCTGTTCACCGCCGTTCGCGCAGGGCTGTCCGGCACGGTTCATGCCATCCTGGCCACCGACGGCGCGATGGTGGAGGCCGACCAGCCGCTCTTCGCCGTCATTCCGGGGTAAGAAAGATGGCCGTCAACCGCCTCTTCATCGCCAATCGCGGCGAAATCGCCCTCCGCATCGTGCGCGCCGCCCAAGGGCTGAACACGCAAACCGTGGTGGGCATATCCGACGCCGACCGGGGCAGCGCCGCCGCCAGGCTAGCCGACCGAGCGCTGGTCCTTGGTCCCGGCCCGGCGGCGAAATCCTATCTCGACCCGCGCCTCGTCGTCCATGCGGCCAAGGCTGCTGGCTGCGACGCGCTGCATCCGGGCTATGGCTTCCTGTCGGAGCGCAGCATCTTGCCGCGCCTATGCGCCGAACATGGCATCGCCTTCGTCGGTCCCGAACCCGACATGATCGACGCGCTGGGCGACAAGCTGCAAGCCCGCGCCATGGCCAAGGCCGCCGGCGTGCCGCTGGTGCCGGGCAGCGAGGAAATCGCGTCGGCCGCCGACGCCCGCCGTGAAGGCGACCGCATCGGCTATCCCGTGCTGCTCAAGGCGTCGGCCGGTGGTGGCGGACGCGGCATGGTGATCGCCAACAATGCGAATGAAGTCGAGGCCGGTTTCCACAAGGCGTCGGCTGAAGCCCTTGCCGCCTTCAACGACGGCCGCCTGTTCATGGAGCGCTTCGTGCCCGAAGCGCGCCATGTCGAGGTGCAGTTGATGGGCGACGGCACCGGCAAGGTCGTGCATTTCGGCGAACGCGATTGTTCGGTGCAGCGCCGTTACCAGAAGCTGGTCGAGGAAGCGCCCTGCACCGCCATGCCGGACCGGGTGCGCAAGCAGCTTCACGAAGCGGCCGTCGCGCTCGCCGCTAGCGTCCACTATCGCAACGCCGGCACCGCCGAATTCCTCTACGACGTCGCGCGCGAGGAAGTCTATTTCATCGAGGTCAACGCCCGCATCCAGGTCGAGCATCCGGTATCCGAAATGATCACCGGTTTCGATCTGGTGCAGGAACAGATTCGCATTGCCGGCGGGTCGGCGCTGTCGGTGGCGCAGGACGATGTCCGCGTCACTGGCCATGCCATCGAATGTCGCATCAACGCGGAGGATGTGGGGAAGGGTTTCATTCCCGTCCCCGGCCGCATCACCGGCTGGCAGGTGCCGACGGGCGAGGGCATCCGCCTCGACAGCCATATGTCGGAAGGGGCGATGATCCCGCCTTTCTACGACAGCATGATCGGCAAGCTGATCGTCCATGGCAGCGATCGCGCCGACGCGGTGGCGAAGCTGACGGAGGCACTCGACGCCTTCAAGGTGGAAGGCGTGCCCACCACCATCGACCTGCATCGCCGCATCGTGCGCCACCCAGATTTCATCGAAAACCGCATCCACACACGCTGGCTTGAGCAGACCCTGCTCGCTTCCCCGGAGTAAAAGGCATGGCCCATATCATATTCCTCGACGAAACCATGCGCGACGGGCAGCAGAGCCTGTGGGGCATGCGGATGCAGGCCGGCATGGCGCTGCCGGTGACGCCGATCATCGACCAGACCGGCTATAATATCATCAGTCTGGCCGGCTCCTCGCTGTTCGAAGTGCTGACCCGCCATTGCCAGGAAGATCCCTGGGCGGGCCTCGACCTGCTGATCGGCTCCATGCCCAACACGCCGCTGCGCGCGGGCTGCCGCTCCAACGGGTCGGTGACATTCGGCTTCACGCCCGATGTGCTGATGGACCTGTGGGTGGATCGCCTGTGTGTCCATGGCATCCGCAGCTTCTGGCTCTACGATGTGCTGTTCAACATCGACAAGATGCACCGGCTGGCGAAGATCGCCAAGGGCCATGGCTGTCAGGTGGCGGGCACGATGCTCTTCACATTGTCGCCGGTCCATACCGACGACTATTATGCGGACAAGGCGGACAAGCTCTCGGCGCTGCCCGAAGTCGATAGCCTGCTGCTTTACGACACCGGCGGCGTGCTGGATCGCGACCGTATCTCCACGCTCGTCCCCGCCATCGTCGCCAAGGCGCGCGGCAAGCCGATCGAGATGCACGCCAACAATATGCTGGGGCAATCGGCCAAAACCTATATGGATGCGATCGAATTCGGCGTGACCGTGCTGCATACCGCCGTGCGCCCGATGGCCAACGGGCCGTCCATCCCCTCGATCGAGATCATGACCAAGAATGTCGAGATGATGGGCCACACCCATAATATCGACACGTCCAAGCTTAAGCCCGTCGCCGATCATTTCGAGCGGGTGGGCAAGGCCGCCGGCTTCCTGGTCAACCAGCATTTCGAATATGATGTGACCGCGCTCAAGCACCAGATCCCCGGCGGCATGATGGGCACGCTGCGCGCGCAGCTGGTGCAGCAGAATATGCTCGACAGGCTGCCGGCCGTGCTGGCGGAGGTTGCGCTGGTGCGGCGGGAGCTGGGCTATCCCGGCATGGCCACGCCCTTCGCGCAGCTGGTGGGTACGCTGGCCGTGCTGAATATCGTGACCGGCAAGCGCTATTCGGTCGTTCCGGACGAGGTGATCCAATATGCGGCGGGCTTCTACGGCGATCCGGTCGCGCCGATCGACGGCGATGTGCTGGACCAGATATTGTCCAAGCCGCGCGCGAAGGAAATCCTGGACAACCCGCCCGAACAGCCCGACCTGGCCGAACTGCGCCGCCGCCATGGCACCGGGGAGGATGACGACGAACTGATCCTGCGCGCGCTGGTCCCCGCGTCCGACATCGACCGGATGCGCAAGGCCGGCCCGGTGGCGCGGGATTATCCCACGCTCTCCTCGCCCGAACTGGCGCAGGTGCAAAAGCTGATGAAGCTCGCCACCGCGCCGCTGGTGCAGATCAAGTCGAGTGCGCTGGACCTGACGCTGCGGCGTTGAACACCTCTCCGTCATTGCGAGCGTAGCGAAGCAATCCAATGACGCGCCGATGGATTGCTTCGCTACGCTCGCAATGACGAAAGGGGCCACCCCATGCGAATGATCGACTATTTCGATCGCGGCCTGCGCATCGCGCATGACAAGCCCTGCATGATCGAGGGCGACAGGCAAAAAACCTATGCGCAGGTCGCGGCCCGCGCGAACGCCATCGCCGCGCTGCTGATCGCGGACGGCTTCGCGCCGGGCGCCCATGCCGCCGTGCTGAGCGGCAACGCCATGGTCGCGTTCGAGGCGGTGCTGGGTATCCTGCGCGCAGATGGCGTCTGGGCGATGGCCAATAACCGGGCCAGCGCCAGCGAGAATGCCTATCTGTTCGACCTGCTCGATATCGACACGTTGTTCGTCCATTCCGAAGTGGCTGACCGCATATCCGAGTTTCGGGCGCAATGCCCGAACATCCGGCGCTATATCGCGCTCGACCGGCCTTTCGACGAAGCCGACTTCTTCCTGGAAGATCGAATCGATGCAGAGGCACCACCCGTCCCGCAACGCCGCGCCGGCGCGGTGGAGGAACTCGGCTTCCTCGCCAATACCGGCGGCACCACCGGACGCTCGAAGGGGGTGATGCTGACCAACGGCAACTGGCAGGCGCTCGTCTCCAGCCTGGTCGCGTCCATGCCGATGACCACTCCCCCGGTGAACATGGTGGCCGCGCCCATGACCCATGCTGCCGGCCCGCTCGCGTTGGCCAGCATGGCGCTGGGCGGCACGGTCGTCATCCTGCCGAAATTCGATCCCGGCCCGGTGATCGAGGCGATCGAGCAGCATCGCGTCACCTATATGTTCCTGCCGCCCACCGCGATCTACATGCTGCTGTCGCACCCCGGCGTGGCGCAAGCGGATTTCTCCAGCCTGCAATATATCAGCTATGCTGGCGCCCCCATGTCGCTCGATCGGCTGAAAGAAGCGATCGCCGTCTTCGGCCCAGTGATGAACGCCAGCTTCGGCCAGACCGAAGCGCCCATGTGCGTCACCGCCATGCCGCCCCACGAGCATCTGAACGACGCGGGCGACCTCGCGCATCCGGGCAGTTGCGGCCGCCCGAACCTGCTCTCCATCGTCGAGATCATGGATGATGACGGCAACATCCTTCCGCCCGGCGAGCGCGGCGAAATCGTCGTGCGCGGGCCGCTGGTGATGGCGGGCTATTATAAGAACCCGCAGGCGACGGCCGAAGTCTCGACCCATGGCTGGCACCACACCGGCGACATCGGCGTGCGCGACGAAGACGGCTGGTTCTATGTCGTGGACCGCAAGAAGGACATGATCATTTCGGGCGGCTTCAACGTCTATCCGGCCGAGGTGGAAAAGGCGCTGCTGGCTCATGACGCGGTGCAGGATTGTGCGGTCGTCGGCATCCCTGACGAGAAGTGGGGGGAGGCGGTGATCGCCTTCGTCGAGGCCCGTCCCGGCCACAAGCCGCAGGAAGCGACCCTGATCGCCTTTGCCCGCGAGGCGCTGGGCGCGGTCAAGACGCCCAAGCGGATCGAGATCGTCCGCCAACTGCCCCGCACCAATGCAGGCAAGGTATCGCGCGCGGAACTGCGCAAACCCTATTGGGATGACGCCGGGAGGGCGATCTGATGCGCGACGTGCATATCATCGGCGTCGGCATGACGCCCTTTGGCCGGCACCTGGATCTTACCCACACCGACCTGGCGCAACAGGCGGTCGGCGAAGCGCTGGCCGATGCCGGGGCGAAGGCCAGCGACCTGGGCATGGCGATCTACAGCAATGTCATTCAGGGTTTCTTCGCGGGCGAAATGTCGATCCCCGGCGAATATGCGCTGCGGCCGCTCGGTATACAGGGCTTGCGCGTGCTGCATGTGGAAGCCGCCTGCGCCAGCGCGACGATCGGCCTGCATGTCGCGGCTGACTATATTCGCGCCGGCCTGACCGATGTGGCGCTGATCGTGGGCGTGGAAAAGCTCTACAGCACCGATCGCGCGAAGCGTTTCGCCGTGTTTCAGCAGCCTTTGGATGCCGTGGAAGCGCAACGCTATATCACCTCGACACAGGGGATGCTCGCCCCCGCACCGGAGGGACTGGACGGCCCCGGACCCAATATCATGATGGACGCCTATGCCGCGCAGGCCCGGCTTTACATGGCGACCTATGGGACGACCCAGCGGCAGATCGCGGCCGTCTCCGCCAAGAACCATAACCATTCGCAATATAACCCGCTCTCGCAATATCAGAACGCCATGAGCATTGAGGATGTGCTGGCCGCCCCCAATGTCAGCTGGCCGCTGACCGTCCCGATGTGCGCTCCGATCAGCGATGGTGCGGCGGCGGCGGTTCTGTGCGCCGGCGACCTGCTCGACCGCTTTCCACAGGCGCGCGCGGTCCGCGTGCTGGCGACGGAATCGCAGAGCGGCACCGACCGGGCGTCCGACGATTATGCCCGCCACGTCACTCGTATCGTGTCGGCACGTGCTTATGAAAAGGCCGGCATTGGCCCGCAGGACGTGCATGTCGCCGAAGTGCATGACGCCAGCTCATCGGGCGAAATCGTGCAGGTCGAAGCGCTCGGCCTCAGCGCGCCGGGGCAGGCGGGGCATGATGCCGAAGCGGGCGTGACGGCGCTGGGCGGGCGCATCCCGGTCAATGTGTCGGGCGGGCTGGTGTCGAAGGGGCATCCGCTCGGCGCCACGGGACTGGGCCAGATCCACGAACTGGTGACGCAATTGCGCGGGGAGGCTGGCAAGCGCCAAGCGGAAGGCGCGCGCATAGCGCTGGCGGAAAATAGCGGCGGTTTTTATGGCGTGGAGGACGGGCTGAGCGCTGTGACGATCCTCGCCAGTCACTGACCTCCGTTCGCCCTGAGCGAAGTCGAAGGGCTATGCCGAGCAAAGCGAGGCTGCTTCGCCTCTGCTCAGCAATGGGCTTCGACTTCGCTCGGCCCGAACGGGCCTGTTTAATCCACATCGAACGCCACATCCGGCAACTCGTCCACCATCGCATGGGTCTGCGCAAACAGGGCCGCGACCGCTGCTTCCGCTGCCTCCACATCGCCGTCATTCACCGTCTGCGCGATCGCCCGATAGCCTTCCGTATGGGAATCCTGCTGCGCGCGGGTCTGATAGGGGCGGATCTGCGCGCGGAACAAATCAGCACGCCGCAACGGCGTCACCCGCGGCAATTCCCGGTTGCCCGCCACCTCGAACAGGCAATCATAGAAGGCCTGCCGCACCGCGATATAGCTGCGATGGTCGCCATCCTCGTCATGTCGCCGTGCCGCATCCAGCGCCGCATCCATCAGGCTGCGATTGGCATGGCCCGATGCCGCACCCAGACGCGCCGCCAGCCGCACCAGTTGCTCCAGCACCTCCAGCAGGTCGCGCACTTCCCGCCGGGTCAGGCGGTTGATATGCGCCCCGCGATAGCGATGGATCGCGACGATCCCGTCCCCCGACAAATGCCGCAGCGCCTCCCGCAACGAAGACCGACTGATCCCCAGCCGTAGCGTCAGCTCCGCCTCGACCAGATGCTGGCCCGGTACGAACTGGCCGGTGCGGATGCCGGATCGGATGGCGTCGGCGACCTTTTCGGTCGTGCCGATCGTGGCGGGCGCGTTCATGCCCCCACCGGTTCGGTTTCGAACAGCGAACGGAAATGCGCCAACTGATCGTGCGCCGTCATGTCCAGCTGCATCGGCGTGATCGACACCGCATTGTCGCGCGCGGCGGCCAGATCATTCCCCTCTGCCGCGCCGCCGTCCGGAAAGGCGATCTTGATCCAATAATAGGGCACATGCCGTTCATCGACGCGCGGGATCGGGCGGAAGGAGCCGGGCGGGCGCATGCCTTGGCGAGTGACCCGTACGCCGCTCACCTGATCGAGCGGGCAATGCGGGAAATTCACGTTGACGAAACTGCCCTGCGTCCATTCCAGACCGAGCAGATGCGGCAAGATCTGCGCCGTATAATGGCGTGCCGTATTCCAATGGACCGGCGTCTGGTAACTCCATATCTGGCTCAAGGCGATCGACGGAATCCCCAGCATCGCGCCCTCGATCGCCGCCGATGCCGTGCCCGAATAGGTGATATCCTCCGCCAGGTTCGGCCCGCGATTGATGCCCGACAGCAGCAGGTCGGGCTTGCGATCGCCCAGCAGTTCATAGACGCCCAGCAGCGCACAGTCGGTCGGCGTACCCTTGACCGCGAAATGCCGCTCGTCGCGCTGCTTCACCCGGATCGGGTAGGATAGCGACAGGCTGTGCCCCGCGCCGGACCGTTCCTCGTCCGGCGCCACCACCCATACATCGTCGCTGAACTGGCGCACCACTTCTTCCAGCAACAGGATACCGGGCGCATCGATGCCATCGTCATTCACGATCAACACGCGCGGATTGGGCTTGGCGGTCACACATTCTCTCCCGGATCGACTTCTTTGACGTTCAAGCTAGATGAGTCGAAGATTTCCGTCAATATCGTCCTACGATTTCATCTGTCAGATGCTTGACAGCAAAGCCGCGACCCGGCACATCGAAGGGGAGAGCGCAGACTCGTGAAGAACAGGAGAGATGCATGGGGTTGCCCATCGATAGCGCGCACAAGGGGCGCCCGCCGGCTTCGCCGCTGGTGGAGGCGACGTTGAGCCTTGTGCAGGAAAGGCTGCGGACAAGTTTCGCGCAATCGGGACAGGATTGGGACGGCTTTCGTGTCAGCGGCGCGGCCCTGACCAAGGCGGATCTGGCGGATGTCGAACGGCGGCTGCTTGGCACCGGTCATCGCTTCGACTGGTCGGCCGGCATTTCGGTCGCGGAACGGCCGGATATCTACAAGTCGCGCGGTGATGGCGATCAGGTGGACGAGAGTTTCTCGCATCCCGACGCGCCGCAAGGGGATCCGGACGAAACGGGCCGTGCGCTCGCCGGCGTGGGCGACAATGTCGTGCGTCATGACGCCGACATCACCGGCATCGCCCGGTTCATCCGCACCAATGAACGGGTGCTGGATTATCTGACCAACGGCGTTCCGTCCGGCATCATCGCGGTGATCGACGATAGCGGCGGCACGCTGACCGCGCCGATCATCGAACAATTTACCGGCGTCATCTGCGCGGGCGGCACGGTGCGATCGCATCTCGGCATCCTGACCCGCGAATATAATATCCCCTGCCTGATGAACGCGAAGATCGCCGGCATCGCCGATGGCGATACCGTCACGATCGAAGCGACGGCGGCTGCCAAGACGACCGAGGATTATCAGCAGGGCGTGGACCGCGTCGGCCGCGTCTGGCGCCTCGCCAAAGAGGAGGCTGACGCATGATCGACGCCGCCAAGATAGATGAGCGCGATCTGGTGTTCCACGGCGTCGCCATCAAACGCCATGCCGGCGCCGCCGCCATTGCCGCTCTGGTCGGCCTGCCCGAACCGCGCGTGTCGATCCTGCTCGCCGACGCCGTCGCGACCGGTCGCGTGGTCGATACCGGCGACGCCTTCATCCTCGCCCCGCTGACCCGCGTGGCGCTGGAGGCGCGCTATGGCCTGCACTTCGCGCCCCTGCGGCAGGACAAGGCGTTCGAGAACGCCTATCTCGCTTTCGAGCGGGTGAACAAGACCCTGAAACAGGTCATCACCGATTGGCAGACGATCAGCATCGGCGGCAACAAGGTCGCCAACGACCATAGCGACCGCGCCCATGACGAAGCGGTGATCGACCGTCTGGGCGAGGTGCAGGAGCAGGTCGAACCGATCCTGGCGGCTTTGTCCAAAGGCTGGCCGCGCATGACCTTCTACGCGAAAAAGCTGCTCGCCGCGCTCGAAGCGGCCGAGGATGGCGACCATGAATGGGTCAGCGATATCCGCCGCGACAGCTATCACACCATCTGGTTCGAACTGCACGAGGATCTGCTCCGCATCATGGGCCGGGTCCGGGAGGAATAAGCTGATGTCATCCAACTGGACCGTCCTGCTGGACGGCACGAGCCTGCCCGACCGCAGCCTGATCGGCGGCAAGGCCTGGTCGATCGCGCGGATGCGGGGCATGGACCTGCCCGTGCCCCCGGCTTTCGTCATCACGACCGCGGCCTGCAACGCCTATCTGGCGCAGGGCGATTTCCCCGAAGGGCTGGAGGCGGAGATCGAAGCCGGCTTGCAATGGCTAAACGCCGCCACCGGCCGCCACTTCGGCGGCGCGGACCAGCCGCTGCTGCTCTCCGTCCGCTCCGGTGCCGCCATTTCCATGCCCGGCATGATGGATACGGTGCTGAACCTGGGCATCGACGATGCGGCGGAAAGCGCGCTCGCCGCCGAATCCGGTCTGCCGGATTTTGCCCGCGACACGCATCGTCGCTTCCTCGAACTCTATGCCTCGATCGTGCTGAAGATGCCAGTCGAGCTGAATCATGATGCCGACCCGGCCGACTGGCGCGCGCAGGTCGATGTGCCCGCCACCCCGCGAGAATGCCTGACCGGCGCCGTCCGTGCCGTGTTCGACAGCTGGAACACGCGCCGCGCGAAGAAATATCGCGAGCATAATGGGATCCCGCACGACATGGGCACCGCCGTCACCATTCAGGCGATGGTATTCGGCAATCTGGACGATCGCAGCGGCACCGGCGTATTGTTCAGCCGCAATCCGCTGACCGGCGAAGCCTTGCCCTATGGCGAATATCTGCCCCGTGCGCAGGGGGAGGATGTCGTGTCCGGCAAGTTCACGCCGCTCGCGCTCGACGCTATGCGTGACCTCGATCCGGCCGCCCATGCCGCGCTGCTCGACGCCACCGCCCGGCTGGAGCGCGAGCATCGCGACATGCAGGATATCGAATTTACGGTGCAGAGCGGCACCCTCTATCTGCTTCAGGCCCGATCGGCCAAGCGCGCGCCCGACGCGGCGGTGCGGGCGGCGGTGGAGATGGTCGACGAAGGCCTGATCGATATCGACCAGGCGCTGTCCCGCGTCAGCTCCGAACAGGTGCGCGCGTTACTCCTTCCGCGTCTGGGCATCGGCGCGCAGGATGCCGCCATCGTCGCGCAGGGGGAGGGGGCCTGTCCGGGTGTCGCCTGCGGCACGGTCGTCACCGATCCCGACGAAGCCGAACGGCGCGCCGCTGCTGGCGAGGCGGTGATCCTGGTCCGCGCGACCACCAGCCCCGACGATATCCATGGCATGATCGCAGCGAAGGCGGTGGTGACGGAGCAAGGTGGTTCCACATCTCACGCCGCCGTCGTCAGCCGCGCGCTCGGCCGTCCCTGCATAGTCGGTGTCGGCGACGGGAAGGGGCCGCAGCCCGGCGCCCTCGTCACCGTCGATGGCGAAACGGGCCGCGTCTATGCCGGTGAATTGCCGGTCGAAATGCCTGACGAAGCTGACGACGCCCGGCTCGCCCAGTTGATCGAATGGGCGCGGGCGCGCAGCCCGGTGCGCGTCCTGCGCCCGGCCGACGCAGCGGGGATCGACGGGGTGGTCGATATCGACGCGCTCTGGTCGGGCGGCGAGCCGGGCGAACTGCCGGCGCTGCTGCATGGCGCAGCCGCCGCGCGCGGCGCGACGCTCGCCAATCCCGACACCGCCCGCATTGCGCGTGCGCAAGGGGTGCGGACCATTGTGACCGAGCCGGTGCTGCCCGCGCTGCTCGCCTTGCTGGGGGAAGCCGCATGACCGATATCATCACCGACACGCGCGCCCTGTTGCGCCTGTTCCGCCAGTCCGGCTATGCCGACATCCATCTGCGCTCCGGCGATTATGAATTGTTCGTCGCCAGGCCGGGCGGCGGGGCCAACCCGCTTCACGCGCCGGTCGCGGTAGAGGCTCCACCTGCGCCACCAGCCGTCGTCCCGGTAGAAACGGCCAAGGTCGAACACCTCGTAGCCGCCCCGCATATCGCCTCCTTCGTGTCTGCGCTGGCGGTGGGCAGTGCCGTGGCGGCGGGCGATTCAGTGGCGCGGATTGAATTGCTCGGTGAACCGATCGACCTCTGCGCCGATCAAGCGGGCCTCGTCACGGAAGTTCTGGCAGAACCCGGCGCCCTGATCGAATATGCCGCCCCACTGGTCCGTCTGCTGGCGGCATAACCGAAGCGGAGAACACCGCGCCTTACGTCGCCGTAGGGGCTGCATCACGGATTGAGGCCTTTTGAGAGCTGATCAGGATGGCCAGCAAACCAACGCCCGATGCCGCAGCGCCCGCGATCGAGACGAAGGGAAGCGGCAACCCTGCCGCAATAACGCCGCCGCCCAGTGCCGCACCGATGGCATTACCCAGATTGAAGGCGCCGATGTTCATCGACGACGCCAGATTGGGCGCATCGGCGGCCGCGCTCATCACCCGCACCTGGAGTGGTGGCACGAGCGCGAAGCTGGCAATGCCCCACAGGAAGATCAGCATCGCTGTTGGCCCGGCAAAGGGCATGGCACAGGCGAAAGCGACCAGAATGACCGTCAGCGCGGCGAGCGTCACGATTAATGTCCTGTCGACCGACCGGTCGGCAAAGCGTCCGCCCAGCCAGTTGCCGATGGTCAGGCCCACGCCGTAGAGCACCAGCATGGCGGTCACGAAAGTGATCGAGCCATGCGTCTGCTCGCGCAGGATCGGCGTGATGTAGGTGAAGACGGTGAACATGGCGCTGGCTCCGACGACGGTAAGCCCCAGCGCTGCCAGCACCGGTCCGCGCATCAGCACGCGCAGTTCGGACCGCGCATCGCCTTCGGTCGGGGCCGGCATGTTCGGCAGGGTCAGGCGCAGCGCGATTATGGTCAGGACGCCCAGCGCGGCAATGCCCCAGAAGGCGGAGCGCCAGCCCATGACTTCGCCAGCCCAGGTCGCCAGCGGCACGCCGACGACATTGGCGATCGTCAGCCCCATGAACATGGCGGCAACCGCGCCCGCCTGCCGCTGGGGCGGGACCAGACTGGCGGCGACAATCGATCCGACGCCGAAGAAAGCGCCATGATTGAGCGAAGTGATGATCCGCGCGAACAGCAGCATGGCATAGCTGCTGGAGAGCGCCGCGATCAGATTGCCGACCGCGAAAATGGCGGCAAGACCGATCAGCAAGGTGCGACGTGGCAACCGGCCGGTAGTCAGCGTCATCAAAGGCGCGCCCAGCATCACACCGATGGCATAAGCGCTGATCAACAGGCCGGCAGCAGGAATGGAAACGCCCAGATCGGTGGCGATGACGGGCAACAGGCCCATTGGCGCAAATTCGGTGACGCCGATGCCAAAGGCGCCGGCCGCCAGAGCGAGAAGGGGGGGATTGATCTTCATGATGTTTCTCTCGTCAAACGAGCGGCGGGTTCAGACGGGCGAAGCCGGCCTGCTGATGATAGGGGGCATAGGGATAAGCCGGCATCTGATAGCTGGCCTGATCGAGCCGGGCGATCTGGTCGCGGGTCAGCGCCCAGCCGACGGCGCCCAGATTCTGACGAAGCTGTTCTTCGTTGCGCGCGCCGATGATGACCGACGAGACAGTCGGCCTTTGCAGCAGCCAGTTGAGCGCGACCTGCGGCACCGTCTTGCCGGTTTCCGCCGCAATCTCGTCCAGTGCATCGACGACGCGGTACAGATGTTCATCCTCCACCGGCGGAGCGAAGGCGGCGGTCTGGTGCAGGCGGCTGCCATCGGGGATCGGGCTGCTGCGCCTTATCTTGCCGGTCAGGCGTCCCCAGCCGAGCGGGCTCCACACCAGCGCGCCCACGCCCTGATCGGCGGCAAGCGGCATCAGATCGGCCTCATAGGCGCGGCCGATCAGCGAATAATAGACCTGATGCGCCACGAAACGCGGCCAGCCATGGCGATCCGCCACGTCCAGCGTCTTCATCAACTGCCAGCCGGGATAGTTGGAGACGCCGACATGACGCAGTTTTCCGGCGCGGACCAACTGGTCGAGCGTCGCCAGCAATTCCTCCACCGGGGTCGAGGCATCGAAAGCGTGGAGTTGCAGCAGGTCGATATGGTCGGTGCCGATCCGCTGGAGAGCAGCCTCCACGCCGCCGATCAGCCGGTCGCGTGATACGCCCCAGTCGTTGGGGCCTTCACCGGTCGGCAGGCCCAGCTTGGTGGATATCAGCACCCGATCGCGCCGTCCCCTGATCGCCGCGCCCAGCACCTCCTCTGACGCGCCGTTCGAATAGACGTCGGCGGTGTCGAACAGGGTGATGCCGGCGTCCAGGCATATGTCGATCAGACGTCGGGCTTCTTGGGCATCGCTGTTGCCCCAGGCGCCGAATAAAGGCCCCGAACCTCCGAAGGTGCCGGTGCCAAAGCTCAGCGCCGGCACGCGCAGGCCTGAGGTTCCTAATTGCCGATATTCCACCGTCATCCCTTTCCATTCTGTGATAGGCGCATAGATGGAGTGGAAGGATGCCGCCGTTTAGTGGGCTGTCAGGCGAAGGATCTTTGCAATGGATGAAAAGACGCTCTTCCATACGGACCGGGCACGGGCATTGGAAACCTTCGCGGCCGTGGTTGCCGAAGGGAGTTTCTCGGCTGCCGGCCGGGTGCTGGGCCTCACCCCTTCGGCGGTCAGTCGCGCGGTCGACCGGATCGAGGATCGATTGGGGGTTCGGTTGCTGCTGCGCTCCACCCGTGCTCTGACGCTGACGGCCGAGGGCCAGGCCTATCTCAGTAGCGCGCGACGCATATTGGCCGACCTGGATGAGGCGGAGCAGGCGATCGCCGATCGGGGTGCTCCGCGCGGACGATTGCGGGTGAGTGCGGCCCATTCCCATGGTCGGCTATGTATCGTGCCCTTGCTAGGCGAGTTTGCCCAACTTTATCCGCATATATTGGTCGACATCAGCCTCAGCGACCGGCTGGTTGACATTGCCGGCGGCCAGGCCGATGTCGCGATCCGCTTCGGGCCGCTCGCCGACAGCCCGTTGACGGCCCGCAAGCTGGGCGAGAATGGTCGTGTCATCGTCGCTTCGCCAGCCTATCTGGAACGCCATGGCACGCCGATCATCCCGGAGGATCTGCACAGCCATAATTGCCTGAACTTCAATTTTCGACGGGCCGAACCGGTCTGGCCTTTCCGCAAGGAAGGCCTCGATTATGCGCTGAGCGTCCGCGGCACGATCGAGGCCAATAATGGCGAGACGCTTGGGCAGCTTGCGGCGGACGGCGTCGGCATTACCCGCGTTGGTCGGTTCAGCGTCCAACCCGAACTTGCTTCCGGTCAGCTGGTGCCGGTTTTGGAAGCCTATAATCCGGGTGACGTGGAAACTATTCATGCCGTCTTTCTGGGCGGCGCCAATGTGCCCGCTCGCCTTCGGGTATTTGTGGATTTCCTGGGTGCGAGATTGAATTTACACGGGGATGATATGCGCCTTTGATGAAGAAGGGCGGCCGACCATAATGTCGGCACCGGTGCAGGGCGGCCGCTTCACTCTTTACCGGACCGCAAGCATGACCACGCTGTGCGGCGGCAAAGTCACCAAAAGGCTATCGGGTGAGAGTGTCGCGCCGTCGAACGCCACCGGCCGCACTACGTCCGGTGATCCGAAATCATTGTGGGACTGGATATCGGGCGCGGTCAGGATGCGCCCTTCCACCATGGAGGCCTGCACGCCTTCGAGTTTCGCCGTCACGGTCGCGGACCGGTTGGGATCGGTGTTGGTCAGGGCGATATAGACCTGCCCCGCCTTGCTGCGTGCCGCCGCCGCGCTGACCGCCGGCACGGTCCATTGATCCTTGTTGTACCAGGGTGACGCCAGATCGAGTGGCAGGAAGGTGGCGTCCTGAAACGGCTTGTACATGTCGAACACATGATAGGTGGGCGTCAGCACCATCTGATCATCTTTCGTCAGGATCATCGCCTGAAGTACGTTGATCATCTGGGCGATGTTGGTCATGCGCACCCGGTCGGCATGGCGGGCGAACAGATTGATGTTGAGCGCGGCGATGATCGCGTCGCGCATGCTGTTCTGCTGATAGAGGAAGCCGGGGTTGGTGCCTGGCTCCACATCGGTCCAGATGCCCCATTCATCGACGGCCAGATTGACCCGCTTTTCCGGATCATATTTGTCCATGATCGCGCCGTGCTTTTCCAGCAACTCCTCCATGACGAGGGTGCTGACGAGCGTGCGGGCATAGTCGGTTTCGGTGAATTGGGTGGCCGATCCCTTCACCTTTCCGCGTGTCGGATGGGTGTAATAGTGCAGGCCGATGCCATCGATAGACTTGCCGGCCCCGCGCATCATCACGTCGGTCCAGTCATAGTCGCGGCTGTTGGCGCCGCTGGCGATCTTGAGGATTTTCGTGCCGCGCGGCGATTTCACGAAGGTTGCGTAACGGCGGGTGACATCGGCGGCATAATCGGCGCGCATATTGCCGCCGCAGCCCCATAGCTCATTGCCGATGCCGAACATCGGCAGCTTCCATGGCGCCTTGCGACCATTCTTCGCCCGTTCGTCCGCTAGCGTGCCGGCGGGCGCGGTCATATATTCGACCCATTCGGCCATTTCCGCAGGCGTGCCGTTGCCGACATTGCCGGACACATAGGCCTCCGCTCCGATCAGTTCGGCGAAATCCATGAATTCATGCGTGCCGAAACTATTGGGTTCGGTCACGCCGCCCCAATGGGTGTTGATCTTGGTCGGGCGCCGATTGCGCGGGCCGATTCCTTCGCGCCAATGATATTCATCGGCGAAACAGCCGCCGGGCCAGCGGACCAGCGGCACGGCCAGCGCCTTCAGCGCCGCGACCACATCATTGCGATAACCGCGCGTATTGGGGATTTTCGATCCCGGCCCGACCCAGAGGCCGCCATAGATGCCATAGCCCAGATGCTCGGCGAACTGGCTGAATATCCGGCGGTCGATGATCGCGCCGGGCTTGTCGGCATGCAGCGTGGCGCTGGCGGTCAAGGCCGTGGCGGCTGGCGCGCTGGCCTGCGCCGATAGGGGGGAGGGCGCGGTCATGACCGCCGCCGTTAACAGCGCGATGGACAATATCAGGCGATTTTTCATTCGATCCTCTCCCTTGTTCTTTCAGGCCTTTCTGAGCGATTCCACGATCGCCGCTATGTCGCGATGCCCTTCCCCCGCCGCGTCGGCGTCGACAAAACGCTGCCGCGCCGCCTGCGCGATGGCAGACTGTATGCCGACATCGGCGAGCGCCTGCGCGGCATAGCCCAGATCCTTGGCCATCAACGGCACGAGGAAATGGGGGGCATAGTCACGGTCGAGCATGCGGCGGCCCACGCCCTTCACCATCGGGCTGGCGGGTGCGCCGTCGAAGAGGATGGACATGGCCTGCTCTACATCAAGGCCATGCTTTTCGAACAGCGCGATGGCTTCGGCGAGGCTGGCCGCCTGTACGCCGCACAGAAAATTATTGGCGAGCTTGACCGTCGCCGCGCTGCCGACCGGACCAAGATGGACGATGGCGCCCCCCATCGCCTCCAGCGCGGGGCGCGCGGCGGCGAGCGCATCCGCCTCGCCACCGACCAGAAACCGCAATTGCCCCTGTGCGGCCTGATCGCGGCTGCCGGTGACGGGGGCTTCGATGAAGCGGACGCCCTGTGCTGCGGCTTCGCGCGCCAGTTCGAACACCCAGTCGCCGGTCAATGTGCTGGATTCGACGGCGACCGCCCCCGGCTTCATCGCGGGCAGCGCGCCATCTTCTCCGGTCCAGATCGCGCGCGACACGCTATCATCGGCCAGCATCGCGACGACGATGTCCGCGTCGATGGCGGCATCAGCGGGCGTAGCAGCCACGCGCGCGCCGGCATCGCCCAGTGCCTCGGCTTTTTCGCGACTGCGGTTCCATACCGCCACGTCGAACCCGGCGGCGAGCAATTGCCGCGCCATGCCGGACCCCATGATGCCCAAACCCAGGACTGCAATCTTGTTCGTCATCCGATCACCTTGAAGCGCGAGAGAGCGGCCTCGTCGATTTCGAGGCCCAGGCCGGGAAGATTGTCGTCCAGATCGATATGGCCGTCCACCGCCTGTGGTTCGCCCTTGAAGATGTACCAGAACAGCTCGTTGCCGACCTCCACATCGACCATCGGGAAATATTCGGCGATGGGGCTGTTCAGGCTGGCCATCACGACATGATAATTATGCATCTGCCCGGCATGGGGAACGACGGGGATGGAATAAGCCTCAGCCAGCGCCTGGATCTTGCGGGCGGCGGTGATGCCGCCGACGCGATTGGTGTCGAACTGGAAATAGTCGAGCGACTTCGCCTCGATCATCTGGCGGAAACCATAGCTGGTGAATTCATGTTCGCCCGCCGCGATCGGCGTGGTGCCGAAGCGGCGCAGTTCATGATAGCCGTTGATGTCGTCGGGGATGATCGCCTCTTCCAGCCAGCGCAGGTTGAACGGTTCGATCAGGCGCATCATCCGCTTCGCATAATCGAGGCTCCAGCCCATATAGGCGTCGGCCATGATGTCGATTTCGTCGCCCACCGTTTCGCGCACGGTACGGATCAGCTCGACATTGCGGGCCATGCCTTCCGCCCCGTCGATCGGTCCCCAACCGAAGCGCAGTTTCATCGCCTTATAACCCTGCGCCTTGTAGTTGGCGGCTTCCTGCGCCAGCTCATCGAGCGGGATCGAATAGAGCCGGCTGGCATAGACCGGGATCTTCGCCTTGGTCCGGCCGCCGAGCAGGCGGAAGACGGGCTGCTTGGCGGCCTTGCCCATCAAGTCCCAGATCGCGATATCCAGCGCGGAGATCGCGACCAGCGCCACGCCCTTGCGCCCGAAGGCCATCGTTTTGCGATACATGTGCTGCCACAGGAATTCGCTGTCCCAAGGATTCTGGCCGATCAGCAAGGGGCTGAGATATTGGTCGATCAACTGTTTGGTGACGAGCGGCGCCAGCGCGGCGTTGCCGATGCCGACCAGCCCTTCATCCGTGAAAATTTCCACGATCAGCCAGCCGTGGAAGGTGAACGTCCCCATCGTTTCCGGCGACAGCATCGGCGACACCAGATCCATCGGGTTCGTGCAGAAATGCGGCGGCAGCGGGACTGTTTCGCCTTCCCACTGGACGACGCGGGTGCGGACTTCGGTGATTTTCAAGAGACGACCTTTCGGGAGAAGTTGAGGAGAGAAATGCGGGGGATGGTGAGGCAGATCAGCGCGAAGGCGATCAGGTGCAGGGTGGCCGCGACGGTCAGGACCGGCGTGTAGCCGAACCCGGCATCGAGCGCCCAACCGGCCGCCTGCCCCATGACGATGCCACCGAAGGCGCCGCCCAGACCGACGAGGCCAGCGAGACGGCCAAGCGCGCTGCGTGGGGCAAGGTCCGTCGGCAATGTCATGACCAGCGTCGACCAGCTTTGTTGCCCGAAGAAGGCGAGGCTGAAGATCGCGATGATGGCAGCGATCGACCCGGTCGTGGGCGCGAGCATGACCCAGGGCATGCAGGCGGCGCTAAGCCCCAGGGCGATCTTGCGCGCGGCGTCGACCGATCGGCCGGCGGACAGGAGGCGGCTGGAGAGCCAGCCACCGCACAGGCTGCCCACGCCGGAGGCCGCATAGGGTATCCAGCCGATCGTCGCGGCCTGTTTCAGGTCGAAGCCATGCGCTTCGAACAGATATTTGGGCAGCCAGAAGAGGTAGAAATACCAAGCCCCGTCGCTCAGAAATTTGGCGGCGACCAGACCCCGCACTTCCCGGCGCGACAGCAGCATCGCGATGGTGGGCGCAGGCCCCTCCGCGTCGCGCGTGTCTGTGTCCAGAGGCGGTGGCGAGCGATAGGTTGCAAACCACCAGAGCGCCCAGGCGAGGCCGAAGCCGCCAGTGATGAAGAAGACCCAGCGCCAGCTCGACAGGCCGAACCAGTCGCCATAGGCCAATATGCCCGCGATCAGTGGCGGGGCGATCACCGCGCCGACTGCCGTCCCGGCATTGACCAGCCCCATGGCGGCGGCGCGACGCTGCGGCGGGAACCATTCGGCGATGGCGCGGGTCGCAGCGGGAAAACCGCCACCTTCGCCCACGCCCAGCAATAACCGGCTGACCACCAGCGCCGCTATGCCACCGGCAAGCCCATGACTGGCGCAGGCGAGCGACCAGAAGATCATGATCGCCAGAAAGCCCCTGCGCGTCCCCACCCGATCCAGCAGCCAGCCACCGCCCAGATACATGAGGCCATAGGTGGCGAGGAAAGCGGAATCGAGGAAAGCCTTGGTCTGGTTGCCGATCGGAATGTCGGCCTCGATATATTTGATCGCCCAGGGCAGCGTCTGCCGATCGAGATAGCTGATGGCGATGGCGACGGTAATCATCGCCGCGATCGCCCAGCCCCCCCGATGGGCCGTCGCCCGCGCCAGTGTCATGGCCTCCATCTCTTGCCCTTACTGGCCGTCGAGGACGATCAGGGCGACGCCTTGACGCGGCAGACGCAGGTCGACGCTGGCGCCGCCGCGCTGGCCCGTCTCGACGGGCAGCGTTTCCGCGTGCATGACCGAAGCGGCCTCCAGTTGCTTATACTGATCCTGATTGGGCGACTGGGGCGATCCCATCTTTTTCCAGGCCGAAAAGGCGTTGGCATGATCGCCATCGACCCGCCACAGCTTGGCCTGTGCGGGCTTGCCCTTGATCCCGTTCAGGCTGAGCCTGATCTGGGCGTCCGGCCCGGCGACATCATCGTCATGATAATGCCAGACGAGCAGCGCGACCTTGCCGTCGGCGGTGCGGGTGGCGATGGAGCCGATATCGGCATCCCCCTGCACGCCATTCTTCATCAGCGTGTCGAGCGGCACCTGCGCACTGTTGGTGGTCGCCAGCTTCGTTTCGCCCAATTGCGCAAACAGGCGGAAGACGTTGAGCACCGGCAGGTCCACGCCGTTGGTCGATAGCTGGCGATAGCCCGCAAACCAGGGCTGGTCCTCAAATTCGAAGGACCAGGACACGACGCCCTCCAGATTGACCTTCCGCTTTTCAGCCAGTTCCCAGATGCGCGCGAAGCTGGCGGCGGTGTAGCTGCTATACATGGTGCCGTTGCGATAGGCGTTGGCCGGCCCCGGACAGGCGGCGCACCCTTCAGGGTCGCTCTCGCCGATCACGACCGGCTTGCCGGCGAGCGAGGGGATCGACAGGACTTTGGTAAAGCCGCCATCGGTTTCGCGCAGATGGGTGGCAATGCCCATGCGGACATGACCGTCGACGAAGGTCGGCTTGCCCTTGGCATGGAAGGACAGAAAGTCGGTCGGCGTGCCGGTTTCACCGGTCGCATAATTTTTGCGGGAAGAGACGTGCTTCAGGAAGCCGTCCATGAAGGTGCCGCCCGGCCCGGCAACATCCGGTCCGCCGACGCGCGCGGTCGGCAATGCCTTGCGCACGGCGGCGATGGCATAATCATGCAGCTTGTAGAATTCCTCGGGACTGCCGGTCCAGTAGAAGGGCGAGTTCGGTTCGTTCCAGACCTCGAAATACCATTTCTCGACCTCGGCCCGGCCATAGCGTTCGATATTGTGGAGCGTCCATTGATGGATCAGTTCCGCCCATTTCTCATAATCTTTGGGCGGATAGGTCCAGCCCGTGGCGATCAGATTATAGTCGAAGCCGGGACGCCAGCTATGGCGATAGGGTGTGCCCGCCGGGGCGTTGGCCATCGCTTCGGGAGTGAAGCCGATCTGGAGATAGGGGCGGATGCCCTCCGCCAGATAGGCGTCGATGATGCCGTCGACGGTCGCCCAGTTATAGACCGGCTTGCCGTCCTTCGTCTCGGTATAGGCGTTGGTGCTGCCCCATTTGAAGGCGGCGGTGCCATCGCCGCTGCTTAGAAGATTATGGGCGCGGAAATAGACCTGCCCCTTTTTCAGTTCGCCCAGCTCGACCAGCAATTTGCGGCCATCCTTCATGGTCGCATAATTGGGTTCGTCCGCGCCGAAGAAGCGCCAGACGGGCGGCAGCTTGCCCACGGCCTTGCCCGCGTCCACGCTGATCGCGACCTGTCTTGCGTCCTGCGCCCCGGCGCCCTGCGGCAGCGCCATCAGCACGGACAGCGAAGCGATCACCCTGGAAATCGTCATATGGCATCCTCTCGATAGGAACATTAGATCTTCGCCCTGAACCCGACGGCGAACGTGCGTGTGTAAAGAACGGTATCGCGCGGGTAGAGGCCGGGGTCGTTGAACGACGTCTGGTAGAGATTCTTCAATATGTTGGTCGCGTCGGCGACGATGGTGAAGTTGGGATTGACCTCATAGGAGAAGGACAGGTCAAGATTGCTGATCTGACCGTTGGTGATGAAGTTGGGATTGACGCCGGTGAAATGCAGCCCGGCATTATAGGTGTCGCGCCAGACATAGGAGGCGCGGGCGGAGAAGCCGCCCTTTTCATAGATGAAGGTGCCGGTGGCCGAATATTTCGACACATTCTGGAACGGGATGTCCATATAGCCGGTGACGCCGGGCAGGGGCGACAACGCCTTGTTCTTGCCGTCGATATAGGTGCCGTTGGCGCTGATGCCGATGCCGTCCAGCCAGCCTGGCAGGCCCTTGGGGAAGAAGGTGAAGCCGCCCTCTATCCCCTGCAACTTGCCGGACCCGGAATTTTCCGGCCGGGTGATCTGATAGACGCCATTGTCCGCGCCCAGATAGTCGATATCGAAATTGCTGGTGACGGACTGGATGAAGCCGGTGACGTCGCGGCGGAAGATGGTGGCGGTGATCGAACTGGACCGGTCGATATACCATTCCAGCGACAGGTCATAATTGTCCGACCGGATCGGCTTCAGATCGGCATTGCCGCTGGAACCACGGCCGAAGGGCTGTTGCCCCGGCACCGGCGGGGTCAGCGTCAATGCGGGGTTGAGCTGCGCGAAGCTGGGCCGGGTGATCGTCTTGCTGGCGGCGAAGCGCAGGAAGAGATTGTCCTTCAGCTTGTAGCGCAGCGCCAGGCTGGGGAGGATGTCGGTGCTCTTGTTGCGGATGGTGACGGGCGAGGTCGCGCCGCGCAGGACCAGAAAGGCGTTGGATGTGATGTCGGTGCGGATGACGCGCACGCCGATCTGGCCGTCCAGTCGGCCGACGTCGACATTGGCCTGACCATAGCCGGCATAATTTTTCTCTTCGATGTCGAAATGCTGGGTATCCTGAAACGCCGGATCGCCGGGGGCGAGGCCGAACAATTGGCGCAACGACCCGATATTGTTCAGCAGATAATCGGTGGTGGGAGACGCCCATTGCCGCACGAACTGGCGGGTGCCGGAGTAGAAATCGCCGGGCGTCACCGTCATCAGGCCGGGCAGACTCGCCGCTTTGATGCTGTAGCATCGGACCGCGCCGGTCGCCGAACAGTTGATCGTCTGGGTGAAGCTGTCGGACCTGGCGTCGCGCTTGCTGAGGCGAAGGCCGGCGTCGAGGCCCGAGAAGATCAGGAAGGGCGCGCGATAGGAAAGGTCGCCGCGCCAGGCCAGTTCCTTGCCATCGCCGATCGTGCGGGTGGTGGACAGGCGCGAGAGATAATAGCGCGATGGATCGGCCATATCGTCATTGGGCAGGGTGAAATGCGGCGCGCCCGATCCATCATTGAACACGGCGTCGGTGCGAGACGCAATGAAATCCACATCCAGATTATTGCCGACATCGGTCGCCTTGGACCGGGTGTAGGAAAATTCGGTCGCCGCCTTCCAGTCGCCGCTGGTCCAGTCCGCACCCAACGCGCCCTGCCAGCGATCGGCCTTATTCTGATAGGCGCCACCGAAATTGGCGACGCGGCCATTGGCGATACTGAGCGACTGGACCAGCTTCGTGTCGTCCACAAAGACTAGCGGCGACAATAAAGTGCCGTTCATCGACGTGAAATTCTGGTTGCTGTTGCCGCGTTCGCGATAGCCGTAGAACAGGCCGTCGGCGTGGATGGTCAGCCGGTCGTCCGGCGCCCATTGCAGCGTGGCGTTGACGGCCGGGCGGGTGCGCGTGCCGATCCGGTCGAAGGCGCCGATGACGTCGGTGCGGAACACTTTCGGATCGGTCGGACTGGTGCCGCGCGGGTCCAGCGGAACGCCCGGCGTATAAGGCGCGCGGCTATTGTCGAGATTATAGCCGAAATAGCCGCCGCTATAGATGGTTTCGTCGCGATAGCGGGTCTTGTGGTAGGAGAGGCTGACCAGCGCACCGATCTCGCCGATGCCGGTCGACCAGCGATTGCTGATCAGCGCGCTGGCATAGGGATCGATCTTGTCCGGCTGCTCGCTATAGACTTCGCGGCCCGCCAGCGCGAATTCGAAGCCCTTGAAGTCGAAGGGGCGGCGCGTGCGGACGTTGATCAGGCCGGCAATCCCGCCTTCCAGCTGATCGGCGGAGCGCGACTTGTAGACGTCCACGCCCGCGACGAGATCGGCCGGCACGTCCGCCAGCGACAGGGACCGGCCGGTGGTGCTGAAGATGTTTCGGCCGTTGACCAGCGTGACCACGTCGGGAAGGCCGCGGATCAGCACGGTCGCGGATTCCCCGCGGGCACGGGGCGACACCTGGATGCCGGGCACGCGCTGAAGCGCCTCGACCACATTATTGTCGGGCAGCTTGCCGATATCCTCGGCCACGACCGAGTCGACCAGTTGCTGGGCATTGCGCTTGATATTCTGCGCCGACGACAGGCTGGCGCGCATGCCGGTGACGATGATGTCGCCATCGCTCACATCCTTGGCATCCTGGCCGTCGCTGGTTTGCGCCAGTGCCGATTGCGCCGCCAGCAGTGCGAACATCGAGATGGACAGCTTCACTCCATTTTTCATCTTATATCCCCTCCGAGTCATTTTTATTTCTCATACTAGATGAAGAGATTTTGAAACCGTTTCAAGCCATAATTTGACGGAGTAATGGAGATTGGACGGTGCATCGGCAATTTTCCTCATACCAAATGCCCGAAATTGGCCGGATCAGGCTTGACGATCGGGGCGGCAGGGCTGACGAAAGCGGCATGACGCAAGCAGATGATCACCCGCTATCCCGCCCTTCCAGCCCGGCGCAGCGGGCGGTGCATGACCGGATCGCCCATGATCTGGGCATTGCCATTGTGGGTGGCCGCTACCAGCCGGGCGACATATTGCCGGGCGAAGAGCGCTACGCCGCGGAACAGGGCGTATCCCGCACCGCCTATCGCGAGGCTGTCCGCGTTCTTTCCGCCAAGGGGCTGGTCTATAGCCGAACCAAGAGCGGCACCCGCATCAACGACCGGTTGCGGTGGAACATGCTGGATCTGGACGTGCTCGCCTGGATGTTCGAGGCCGGGCCGACCGCCGAATTTCTCCGCGATATCTTCGAATTACGCATCGTGGTGGAACCGGCGGCCGCGCAGTTCGCGGCGCTGCGGCGCGACGGGCAGGATATTTCCCGCATGGGTCATGCATTGGAGGAAATGCGCCGTTTCGGCCTGCAAACTGCCGAGGGGCGTGCTGCGGATCAGAGCTTTCATCGCCTGATCCTGCACGCGACGCGCAACGAATCGCTCATCACGCTGGCCACGTCCGTAACTGCGGTGGTTGCCTGGACCACCCGCTTTGCCCGCGACGAGCGCAAGGAATCGCGCGATCCCATGCCCGACCATGATGCCGTGTTCGACGCGATCATGCGCGGCGAAGGCGAAGAGGCGCGGCTGAAGATGCTGGCCCTGATCCGCAACGCGTCGACTGATGCGGGCATGTTATAAGCAGCGTTGATCTATTTCTCATACTAGATTAGGGCCGTCAGCAACCCGGCGGCAAGCCTGCCTTCGCGCCCAACTTTAGCGGAACGGGATTTGCATGACGCTCAAAGGCCTACTCCCAACCGGCGCCCTGAGCCTGCTTGCCTTCGCGGCTGGCTGCTCCGGTCATTCGGCGCCCACCGATCAGGCCGATGCGGGCTGCGCCAGTCCCTCCGACGGATTGACGCTGCCGCCCGGCTTCTGTGCCGAGATTTTCGCGGACAAGCTTGGGCATGTCCGTCACATTGTGGCTGGGGCCGACGGCACCCTCTATGCCAATAGCGCACCCGATCGGGAGGATGGTCATATAGTGTCCGGCCTGATCCTGTTACAGGACCGGGATGGGGATGGCCGTGCCGATCATATCGAGCGCCCCTTCTCCGGCCAGACCGGCGGCACCGGCATTGCGCTCGATCATGACAGGCTGTTTCTGGAGAATGGCGATCATATCCTGCGTTACCGGCTGGATGGGACCACGCACAGGCCCATGGGTGCGGCCGATCACGTGGTCGTCGGATTGCCCAGCGGTGGCGATCATGACAGCCACAGCATCGCGCTACGCGCCGATGGCAGCCTGTTCGTCAACAGCGGCAGCGCCACCAACGCCTGCCAGGTCGACAATCGACAGAGCGGATCGTCGGGCCAGACGCCCTGTACCGAAAAGGCGCTGCGCGCTGGCATCTGGCGCTTCGATGCTGCTGGCACGGGACAGCGCTTTGGCCCTGCCGCGCGTTTCGCGTCGGGTATCCGCAATGCCGTCGGCCTTACGGTCGATGGCGCTGGGCGGCTGTTCGCGACCCAGCATGGGCGCGATCAACTGCACGAAAATTGGAGCCATCTCTATTCGGCGAAGCAAGGGCAGGAACTGCCGGCAGAGGAGTTGATCGAAGTCGCTGCGGGCGCCGATTATGGATGGCCGGAATGCTATTATGACCCCGCCGCCCGGCGTCTGGTGCTGGCCCCCGAATATGGTGGCGATGGTGGAACGGCGGTCGGTGTTTGCGCGGCGCGGCGCGGGCCGGTCGCCGCCTTCCCCGCCCACTGGGCGCCCAACGCTGTCGCATTCTATACAGGAACGCTGTTCCCGACCCGCTATCGGGATGGCGCCTTCATCGCCTTCCATGGCTCATGGAACCGGGCGCCGGGACCGCAACAAGGCTTCAACATCATCTTCCAGCCGATGGAAAATGGCCGCGCTTCTGGAAAATATATATTGTTCGCGGATGGTTTCGCCGGACCGGAGCGCGCCAGCGGCAAGGCGAATTATCGGCCGACCGGCCTGGCGATCGGGCCGGATGGATCGCTCTATGTCTCGGACGACAAGCAGGGGCGTATCTGGCGTATCCGCTATCGGGGCGACAAGGCAGCGGCCCTGATCGCGGCCAAGGCGGCAGAAGCAGGACAGGTTTTGGCCAGCGAGGGAAAAAGCGAAGGGCAGGCTAAGGCCGACTCCGCAAAGATCGCGCTGGGCCGCCGCCTCTATGCAGGGGAGATTGCCGGTGCGCCTTGCGCCGGCTGTCATGGCTCGGCAGGGGAGGGGACGCCCGTCGGCCCGAACCTTGCCGACCGGCAATGGCTGTGGGGCAATGGTAGCGTGGCCGATATTCGCGCCACTATCGTCAAGGGGGTGGCCCGGCCCAAACGCTTCCCGGCGCCCATGCCGCCAGCTGGTGGCGCATCGCTGACGAATGATCAGGCGGATGCGATTGCGGCCTATATCGGGTCGTTGGCAGAGGGCAGGTAAAAAGGCTTTCGGGCCCGCGGTCGACTGGCGGATGCCCAGCGACTGTCATCTGGCAGCGCCTCATATTGCAAGGGCTGAAGCTTGCTGGTCATGCCGCCCCTGATGCGGTCGATCAGACGCCTGAAATCCCTCCGTTCAACCCGTAGCCCCAATGCGGTGCAACGGGCCTTGGGATGGTGCGCGCTCAGCGCCCGTTGAAGCTGGCCCTGCCATCATTCGCACGGGCATGCCCCGTTCGCTCCCGCCTCAGATCAGCGGTTCGGCCTCAAGCGTGATAAATTTGCAATAATCAATGAAATTGTCTGCGGTCAACACTGTTTAATTTAATGGTTAATGAAATTACAGTGATAAATATTCTGGACTCTCATTGAATTGATATGCAGAAATATTCGTTGTTAAAGAGAATCGTTTTCAAGAAAACTGAATAAATCTGAATATGATCCAGAAATATGGATTGTATATTTTGGATAATTTGGACGATTATTTAACAACAAATTCTGATCGTTATAGAATGAGGAGGTGGATATGAAAATCGCCGACAAGTTACTTTCGATCGATGACTTCAGGCGCCTGGGCGCATTGAAGATTTACAGTCCCACCGCGCTTGTCGCCTTCACGCAATCGCATGAGGTCGACCCCGATGCGCAAGGCGACCCGGTCCCCGGCGCGCGCAGCTTCCGGATCGAGGAGTTGTTCAGCGCCCGCACGAAATTCCTTCGCCAACTCTGGCTCGCGCGTCAGCCCGGCGTTCTTCCGATGGAGATGATGCAGCGATTTGCCCTCCTCGTTGCGCAGGAGGTCGTCAAACGGCTGGCATTTGAGGGGACGCTCAGCGACATTCGCCTGACCGCTGCTTTGGCTGCGCAGGCGCAATATCTTGCCGGGACAAATAATGCCCGCTCGGTTGAACCGCTGCGCGCCGCCGTCCGGCAGGCCGTGCTCGACCATAGCCTTCATGCCAGCGATCGGGCAGCAGCGGGCTGTAGCAGCGTCTATGACGCGCTGGACCCGAACGGCTATGAGGCCGGCGCCGGTGCGGCCTTTCATTATCTGGAGCTGTTTCCCGGCGGGGGCGCGGACGACTGGCTGCGCGCGCATCTGCTGACGCTCATCCGCGCCGCCTGATTTTCGCGACATCGTCGCTTCTTTTCCGATCCGGTTCTCGCCGGAGCCTTTTTTGCGCATTTTTCCTGGGAGCAGACCATGGCCATAGTGGACATGAAAGCAGACGCGCCGGTCGGCGCCATTGCACCTTATTTCGGGCAGGATCTTGATGTTGCCAGGGCTGATGGCTGGTTGCCATGCGATGGGGCGATATTGGCCAGAGAAGCGTGGGCCGATCTTTTTGCGGCGATCGGTACGGCGTTCGGCACGACATCGGATGTGGATTTCTGCCTGCCGGACCTTCGCGGCCTCTTCGCCCGATCGCCCGACGCCGGTGCCGGGCGCGACAAGGACGTTGCGACACGCACGGCTTCGGGCCCCAACGGAACGGGCGGCAGCGGTGACAATGTCGGCAGCCTGCAACTCGACGCCACGGCCTCGCCGACAGGTGGCGGCTTCAAGCTGTCGGGCAGGTTCGACTTTGGCGGCAACAAGACCCATGACGGGTGCAGCGATTCCACGCGCATCAAGAGCGCCGACGCTTCCATGGTCGCACTGGGTGGCGGCGATGCCGAAAGCCGGCCGGTCAACTTCAACGGTCTCTTTATCATCAAGGCAAGGCCGAACATTTCCACGGACAGAAAGCGGGGCCAGCTCCCGCTCGGTAGCGGACTAGCCTTGCCCTATGATCAGGATTCGAAGGCTGACGGCATCGACCTTGCTCTCAAGGGGCTGCTTGATGATTATTGGCGCTATTGCAACGGGCAGACCTTCGTCTCCGCGGACGGCAGCAGCTTCTATCCCCTCTACAAGGTCGTCGAGACTATCCATGGCGGAAAGCTGAATGATGCCGGCGCCGTCAGCCATTTCGCGGTGCCGGATCTGCGCGGCCTCTTCATCCGTGGCGTAGCCGGCGACCGACAGGGCAATGGCAGCGATCCCGATCGGGACAAGCGTATGACGCCGCGCCCCGATCTTGCCCTTCAGGGGAATGAGGGGAACCGGCCCGGTTCCTATCAGGATTGGGCGACGGCGATGCCGCGCGGCGACAAGAGCTTCAAGGCTTCGATCAACTCCTATCCCTTTTCTTCCACCAAAGGCTATCAGGCAGGTGTGGCCAATGCGTCGTCGTTCGGGTCCGGCAGCACGACATTCGGCAGTAGCGGTGGCGACACGGAAACGCGGCCGGAGACTTTCCTCGTGCACTGGTATTGCCGGTTTCAGTCCTCGCCCAGCGGATCGAAGCCCGGCGACGAAATCCCGCTGGGGGCGATCCTGCTCGCCGGGACGATCGAGGAGCTGAGCTGCTGGCAACCCTGCCAGGGCCAGACCCTGCTGATCAACGAATATGCCCCGCTCTTCAAGATCATCGGGACGGCCTTTGGCGGCGACGGCAAGACCAGTTTCTGTCTTCCCGATCTTCGCGGTCGAATCCTGCGCGGGGCCGGGGCTGCCGATATTGTCTACCCCCGTCCGCGCGGCGCGCCAGACGGGAAGGCGGGCGCTACCCAGACCAATAGTACAGGCGCGCCGCGCGCGGGCTTCGCCCTCACCCTTGCCAATTGGCCCGGCGACAGCCGCAGCGACATTATCGACTATGGGACCGGCACACGGCTCATGAAGCTCGACGGCGACAAGACGCTCGACGTTGCAGGTGGCGACCAGGAAAGCCGTCCGGTCAATCTTTACATCCAGCATCTCATCAAGGTCCGCGCGGCCTGAACCTGCGCGCGCCTGCCTTTGCCGGCAGGCGCCCGATCCCATCCTATCGAGAGGGAATGCCATGATCCGCTATGTCAACCCGACCACCGTCCGCCATCAGGGACGGGGCGTCCTCATCGCCGAGCGCATCGAAACCGATCCGGAAAGCGGCGTCGAAGCCCGCGCCATCGTCTACAACATATTGGCGCTCAATCCCGACATGACCGACGACGGTCTGGGCTGGCAGGGCTTTGCGCCGCTGCCCAGCAACAGCGACCGGCAGACGAGCCTGGCAGGGTTCAGCGTGCTGCGCCTTCTTGACGTGGCGGAGGCGAGCGGCCCGACACAGGTCGTGTCGGACGAAACCCATATCTATATCTTCCGGGCGGATGGCCATAGCCTGCTCGTCGAGCGCTTCCTGCTGGTCGAAACGGTCGACGCCAATGCGCGCGACGGACGCGGCTTTGGCCTGGTGCCGGATTGGGAAGTGCGGTTCCGGCGCAGCGCCAGTCCCGACCTGCCGGCTTCGGCCAATGATATCTCCGCCTATCGCGACCCCGACGGGACGGCTTTTCTCGATCCGCGCCGCTATCTGTCGCTGGCGCCCGGCCCGGATGCGCTGGATCTGACTCTTGGCTTTACTGCGCTGCTGCTGCCCGCCAGCGAACCCGGCCGGCTTCAGTGGCGGATCTTCGCACGAAGCAAGGATGGCGGCGAACTGCTCGGCTATGCCATTCCCCGGCTGGAGGATGGATGGTTCGATCTTGGCGCGGTGGAACGGGATGGGCAGGGCATGGTCCTGCCGGTCAGCAGCATCGCGCCGAAGCTTGAAGGGGAGGGCGATCCGACACCGCTCAGCCTCACCGGACATGTCGCTGCCTCTCTCTACCAGCGGCTCGAACCGATGGTCGATCAGAGCGGCGCGGCCGTGCAGATGCGCACCGCCAATCGTGTCATGCTGGCCTGTCCCGCTATCCCAGCCGGGGGGGAGAGCGGGTCGGCCCGTCTCCTGACGTTCGATTTCGAGGTGGATGGCAGCGGCGGTATCGCCTTCGACGGGGGGGAGAACCAGCCGATCCTGGCAGGAGATACGGGCCCCGATGCCCTGAGCGTCGATTTCGCCCTGCCGTCGTCGGCCAGCATCGCAGAGCCGGTTCCGCCGACTGCCCTCTTCACGGTCCAGGCATGGATATGCCCGCAAAATGGCCCGGTGACGGCCGAGCAGGCGGGCCAGCCCCGCATCATCCTGTCCCATTCCACGGATGATACGCCCGAGAAGAGCGGGCTGACCCTGGAAATCGTCGACCAGTTCCGCGTTCGGGTGCGCTATGGGACCGGGGAGGCGGTGGTCAGCGCCACGACGTCCGAGAATATCCTCTCTTATGGCGGCTGGAGCAATATCAGCGCCACCTGTGACGGCACCAACATTGCCATCTTCCTCAATGGCGCGGCCGTGCCGCTCCTTACCAGCGGCACGCCGGGCGCGGCGCCGGCTGGTCCGATCGACCGGATCGGGCACGCATCCGGCGGCTTTGTGGGCCAGCTCACGGAGCTTCGCCTCTGGTCGCGGGCGCTCAGCGAAGCGGAAATCCGCGCGAACATCATCGCACCGCTTGAAAACCCGGCGGGGCTGGAAGGGCTTGCGGCCTATTGGCCCATGGATGGCGGGACCGGCACGCTGATCGCCGACCTGTCCGGCAACAAGCATGATGCCGTGATGGTGGGCGCCGTCTGGAATCCCGGCACCGCGCCCATGGCCCGGCCCGATCAACCGATCAACCAGATCGATGCAGCCAATCGCGGCCTGAGCGTCGGCTATCTCAAACCGTCGGACATTTTCCCCGGCTTCGGGCCGGTGCGCAAGGATGCCCGCCCGACGGTGCTTCCGACAGGCGACGGGCCGATCCATCTCTATTATCCGGGCAGTGACGAGAAATTGACCGTCGCGCGCCGTTCGGGCCTTGCCCAACGCGCGTTCTTCACCGGCCATTGGAGCGCCTATGATTCGGGCGCGAGCCCGGTCGAGACAGGCGGCATTGCCTTCATCACCCGCCAGACCGGCGCTTATAATAGTTTTACCGGCATCACCCTTTCGCCCGGTACCAGCGAGACTGTGATGGATTGCCTCTTCTCCGGCCCGGACGCCGGGCCGACGATCGAGGCAAGCCAGTTGCGGGCTTTCGTGCGCGTGAAGGATGCGGCGCAGGAGAAATGGAGCGGCGTGCCGAGGCGGCTTGAGACCTTCAGCGCGATCGTCAACGGGCAGGCCGTTACCGATCCTTCCGATCCGCGCATCAGCGAAGGCCGCGCCTGTTTCTACGATTATGCAGGAACCCGCTTTCAGGCCTATCTCCCACTCGGTGCCTCTGCCTCCTCGCCAGCACTCCGCTTCGTGAGCACTCTGGATGGCGATTTTCCTCTGAAACGGGTGGCAGCTAACGGAGATGGAAAGGCGATCGCGCTGACGCTCGAATTCGCCAATGGCAAAGGGGCTTCGATCAGGGCCGCCTTCGGCCCGGTTCCCGCTCTTGCCGATACGATTATCGATCTTCTGCGCGGGCGCTTGGCAGACGCCGTCTATGCGCCGGGCAAGGCGTCGACGCCTGCCTGGGCCCTGCCGGCCGGCAGCAACAACCTCTTCCTGCTCGCCCCCAATATGGTCGACGGCGCGCCTGTCGTGCAAAAGGCCGTGTTCACGCTGACGGCGGGCATCAATGCGCAGCGCGTCGATTTCGCGGCGACCCTGACCCTTGCCGACAAGACGCTCGATGCCAGCTGGGCGGATGTGCCGCGCGATGCCTCCGGTTTCATCGCGGCCTTGCAGGCGGGCGGTTCTGCCGAGCAGAAGGCCGTTCTGGCGCAACTCGTCTTCCTGGACCGGACGCAGGGCCTGCTGCTGAATGGCGACAAGGTGACGGTCGATAGCGAGTCGGACCTGCGCTATGTGACCGCGCTGATCGCTGCCTTCCGCGAGGGCGGCGGCGGGATACTGCCCGAAAAATTCGATCTGCCAGCGGCAGCGCTTCAGGGTGTCTCGCCTCCGCGGGTCGATGAAGATGGCGTTTTTCCCTCGGCGATCATTTCGGTCCAGTCGATGACCGCGCCGACGTCTGGTTATCCGGCGGTCGTCGATCCGGGCGGTACGCCGGGCACCATCCTGCTGGCCATGCCGGGCAGGGATGGGGGATGGCTGCGCGATGTGCCGCGCTACTCGCAATCCTTTGATGGCAAGGCGGCCTTGTCCGTCGATCTCGACAGGCTGGTGCCCGCGCCCAATGTCTACGAAATCGCTGGTGCCGTCACGATCGAAGGCTGGGTCCGCCCGGCTGAATCGCGGCGTGCTGTCAACAATGATGAGGAAACGCTGCAGAGCCTGCTGCATTTCTCCGCAGGCCATGACGATCTTTCCTACGGCCTTGCCTATGCGCCGGTCGAGACGCCCCGTTTCTTCGCGCAGGTCGCCTTCACGGTCAGTGAAGCGACGGTGCCCGTGCCGGAGGCGGAAGATCGGCTCGTGCGGGAGGGCCGCTATACGGTGCAGCTCTATCTGCGCCCCTCTCTCCTCGCGGGGGGCAGCAAATGGTTCTGGAAGCGTCAGGACGCATCGGGAAGCGGGGACGAGGAATGTCTCAGCATCATCGTCGCCGAGGGGGCAGGCAGCTGGCGACTGGGCTTTACCGCTCTCGGTCAGGACATGCAGGCGCCGGTCGATATAGCGGCAGGGCGATGGGCGCTGGTGACGCTGGTGCGCGACGGCAGTACCGCCATTCTCTATATTGACGGGGTCGAAGCCACCCGGCGCGACGACCTCAAGCAACCCGACATCGCCGCCACTGCCTACACAATCGCCAATCCGGCCGACAATGAATTTTTCGAGTTCGATCCCAACGAATTCGCCGCCTGGAACCGGGCCTGTTCGGCGCAGGAGATTGGCGAAACCTTCCTGCGTCCGCTCAGCGGCGCCGAGCCTGGCCTTGTCGTTCTCTTCCCGCTGTCGCGGCGCGAGCGCGACTTCCGCCTGACGAACCGGGCGCGCTGGACCACCACCATCTATAATTCGCAATTTGCAGGGAACCCTTTCTTCACGGCAACCGGGCTCTTCTTCGATCTGGTCGCGGGCTTTGGCGCGCAGGCGAGTTGCACGGTCACGCCTGCGCTTGCGCCGCGCCGATGGCTGCATGTCGCCGCCGTCCTCAATCGACGCGGCGCGCTGGCGCTTTCGGGCGGTGGCTCGGCGGCCGCCAGTGGCGACAAGGAAACCCGGCTTGGCGGCAGCTTTGCGGTCGATGCCCGTATCCGGCTCACCGATATCGGCAATGCGCGACAGGTCATCGTCAGCCGCTTCGGTGCGGATGCGGGCGCGCAGGTCTATGAAATGGGGGTACGACAGGATGCGCGCGCCTATCTGACGGTGCGCCTGCGCCCGGTCGGCGGCGGTCGCCTCGCCAGCCCCGATCAGGGTCTCGTGACGCTGCTCTCCGCAGCCGACCAGCGGATACTGGCCGGGAAAAGCCACCATATCGCGGCCACTGCGTCGCTGATGACCGTCAATGACAGTGTCAGCCGGCGCGATGTGACGGTGCTGGCCGGCGATGTCTATGTCGATGGTATCGGCAACGGCGTCATCTCCCCGCCGAGCGACCCCGATCTGGGCGCCTATCGCCTGATCAGCGTGATGGGGGGCAGCGGTTCGGGCTATTATCGCGCCGGCGACATCGTGACGATCAAGGCCTATGACCCCGCCCATTTCGATCGCTGGTTCGGCAATCTTGCCGGCATCACTGTTGCGAATAATCCGGAAGCGCAATTCACCATGCCCGGTGGCGATGCTTTCGTGGACCGGATTCTCGCCGCCAGTGCCTTCATCGATCCGGTTGAGTTTGCAGCACCGACTACGCCCACTCGTGCGGGCCTGTCGGGCAACGGTAGCGCGGCGGATGGCTGGCTTTCAGGACAGATTTCGGACCTGCGCCAATGGTCGGAGGCGCTCAGCGCTGCGCAGGTCGATGAAATCGCAACCCAGCCGGGCGCGACGCCTTTCGACGACAAGCTTATTTCCTGGTGGCCTTTCCTCGAACAGTCCGGACGCCTCGCCAAGGACAATGTGGGCGATAATGACCTGACGCTCACCTCCAGCACGCTCTGGGCCTGGTTCGACGGGGCGGGGACCACAATCTACGTCAATGGTCAGCCGATCCCCTCGGCCGGACTTGCAGAGGCGCCTCTTGCGCAGACGCCACGGCAGATGCGGATCGGTGGGGTTCTCGACGAGACATCGACCGCGCTTACAGCGCTGCTACAGGGCGATGTCGATGAGTTGCGGCTGTGGAGCGGGCAGCGCAGCCGCGAACAGATCGCCAATAATATGAGCGCCTATCTGACCGGCGCGGAAGCGGGCCTGATGGGCTATTGGCGCTTCGACGCAGGTTCGGGCGATCTGGTTGCCGATCGGACCATTCATCGCGGTGACGCTCATTATCTCGACGCCGCCGGCGCGCCGGTCCCGATCAATTGGAGCAGTGCCGCGGCGCCAGTCGGTTTCGATGCGCCGATCGTCAACGATGCGCTCGATACCCGGCCCAGCCCGGAAGCGGTGACGCTGGCGCAGGGCGCGGCGACCATCTCCGTTTTCGAATATGGCGACACGATCCGGCTGTTCGATGGAACGTCGGCAGGCGTGCTGAAGCGCAGCTATGTCTATGATGGCATCAGCGGCATGAATGACGATACCGGCTATAAGGTCGGTGATCTGGAACGCATCTATATCGGGCAGGTCCAGACCGATCCGACCGTGGTCGGCTTTATCGAGGGCGCGCCGCCCCTGCCTAGCGAGAATCTGACACGGCCGCTGACCTCTCCATCGGATGTCGACAGCTATGCCGGTATCGCCAGTGTGACGCTGACCGATGAATGGGGAGAGGCGATGTCCGCGTCGTCGGGTAGCGAGGCGACGCAGAAGACGAGCTTCAGTCTGAGCGTCGGCGGGGCGGGGTCGCTGGAGAAGGACGAGGTGATCGGCATCCCGCCGATCCAGAGCGCCATACAGTCGACCCAGTTCAAGCTGGAACTGGGCGCGCAGGTCACCGGATCGTTTGAATCGACCTCCAGCGCCGAGCGCGCCATCACCGCGAGCGCCGAGCGCTCGATCACGCAGGCATTGGCCAATGGCGGAGAGTGGGAGCGCAAGGATCCTGAAGGCGGTTATTTCCTGGAGAGCGGCGAGCGCCGCTTCATTCCGGGCAATGTCGGATCGGCGCTCGTCAAGTCGCAGGTGGCCGACCTGTATGCGCTCAAGATTCCGAGCAGCGGGGCGCTTGTCTCGCTCACCGCGGAACCCAACCCGGACATACCGGTCGACGTCAACATCATCCGTTTCCCGATCGATCCCTCCTATCAACTGGCCGGCTCACTGGACGGCAGGATCGGTTTGCAACAGGCGCCGATGACCCAGACCAGCTATTTCAACCCGCGCGAAGCCTATACGTTGAAACGCGACATCGAACGGCAGCGACAGCGGCTTGCGGCCTATTTCACGCAAACCAATCTTCAGGCGCAGCTTGGCAAGGGCGCGGATCTGGCGCCTGTCATTGCCGCTAACCCGCTTTTCAGTCCCGATCTGGCGATACCGACGCGGGACATGGTCAACACCTATGTCTGGTCGGCGGATGGGGGCATTTATTCGGAAAGCGAAGGTTACAGCACCGAACTGACCGAAAGCTACAGCCTTGGCCAGTCCTCCGAGATCGGCGTCGGCTTCAAATTCAATCTCTTCTTCACGATCTTCGGAATCGGTGTGACGATCGAGGGGGAGGTGAACCACAGCTTCGCCACCGCCTACACCACGACCAAGAGCTTTGCGCGCAATCGCGGGCTCAAGCTGGAGGTCGAGGCCGAACCCGATCCGTTCCCCTATATGTTCAAGGATGACGAGTTCGTGCCTGAACCCGTCCCTGGCAAGGTCGACGGCTATCGCTTCATGACCTTCTTCCTGGCAAACCGCGCGGACAATGCCTCAGCTCTGTTCGACAAGGTGATCGATCAGAACTGGCTGCTCCATTCGCAGGACCCGAACGCGGCCGCCTTGCGCGAGGCAAGCACGCGAAGCAGCGATACCGCGCCATGGCGCATCCTGCACCGCGTAACCTATGTCAGCCGCATTCCGCCCCGCTTCCAGGCGGTGCCGCCGCTCACCAACCAGATCGCGCTGCCTGAAGCGCCCAATCAGGCCCAGAATGCCGTGTTCCTCGCGCTTGTCCGGGCCAAGTTACCGAAAATCGGCAATGCATCGGCGGCTGAGATATCGGCGGCGGTACAGGTCGTCCTGTATCAGGACCTGCTTGCGTTGCTGCCATGGTGGAAGGCGTATCTTGAGGCGGCGCAGATCGCCAACTCCCCGGAACAGCAGGTACTGGCCCGGACCAATGCGCAGATGATCGCTTATGCGATATCGGTGATTGGCACCGGTGCATGACGCGCCATCCTATTGCGCTTTCCATATAGGATTTCCTCTGATCTATCCTGTCGGATGGATCAGAGGAAATCTCCAAAACCCTTCGCCTTATCGTCGACCCGTTGCATGGATGACGCGTTGCTGACGCGTCACTGGCGCTTATGGGGCGCGTCGCCATGACCCAAATTCCGGGCCGGTGGCGCGTCGGGGGTGCGTGGTGATCGCTTTCCTGACGCGGCACAGGCGCAATCGGCCCAAAATCGCCCGACGACACTGTGAACTTCGGGCTAACGCACTATTCAGGCCGCCGCCATCGCCCTTTCCACCAGCAATTTGATATAGGCCGGCAGCACGGCGCCGAACGCCTTGAACCGCACGTCCGCCACCTTGCCGCTGGTGAAGAGATAGGCGCCCAGCGCGATGATCGCCGCGACCTTCGCCTGACCCAGCACGGTATAGCGCGCGACGTCCACCGCCGTCCGACCAGTGCCCTTCTCCCATTCCGCAATCATGCGCTCGGGCGACCACCATCCAGGCTGCTCGAACCCGGCGTCGGCCAAAGAGGCTTCCCCCTGATCATGGAACATCAGGATATAGCCGAGGTCCAGCAAAGGCTCCGAAATCTGCGCCATTTCCCAGTCGAGCAGGGCGGTCAACCGCCCCTGATGCCACAAACAATTCCCATGTTTGGGGTCGCCATGCACCGGCGTCGGTACGCCGGATGGACGCGGCGGGCGAGCTGTCAGATCCTCCAGCACGCCGATCAGGTCGCTCGTCGCCTCGGCAGAGCGGGCGACGTCCAGCCAGTGCTGCGCCTCCTGCTGCACGGTCCGCCCGCCCGGCGGCATTTCGCTTACAGGCATGTTGTGCAGGCCAATCACCGCATCGAACCATTGGCGACAGATGCTGTCCGGCACCGCCACCGGATCGGCCTTCACCCAATCCGGCGTCACATATTCGAACGCCTCGCCCGGCACACATTCCATCAGGAAGAAATCGTCGCCGATCACCGACGGATCGGTGCTCAGTTCCAGCATCGCGGGCAGCGGTACCGCCGGAGCATGCGCCTTCACCGCCGACAATACAGCATGCTGCCGCGCCATATCATAGGGCGGCAACAGCCCCTCCTCGGACGGGGGCATGCGCAGGATTTCGTTCAGCCCCTCGATCAGATAGGTTTCGTTGCTGTGGCCGGCCGACAGGGTCTTGACCCCCGTAATGCCGGCGCCACGGGGCAGAAAGGCGCGCAGCCCTTCCGCAAGACGGTCGGTGTCGCGCGCCATATCCTTGGCCTCCCCTTAAATCAGCGAATTTTCGGCGGTCAGGCCGATGTCGGGATGCGCGCCATGGATGATGGTTTCCATGATGCCATGGCCGGTCGCCTCACCCTCCCGCACCAAAATCGGGCAATCCCGCAACTGGCGGATGCGCTTCAATGTGGTGACGTCCAGCGTGTCGTCGAACTTCTCGCCCTCGACCTCCAGCTTGCCCTTCCACGACCCATGTTTGCGCCCGTCGAAGCCCAGATACAGGCCCGGTCCCAGATGCACCGCCGTCGGCCCGGCCACCTCGACCTCCACCGTGTGGCTGCCGCCCTGCAGCATGTCGAAATGCACCTTGCCGCCCAGCAGGCGCCGTGTCTTGTCGTCATAGGTCAGTTCAGGCCGCACCCGCGCGACTTTTTCCTGCCGCCCGTCGGGATGGTTGCGGTAGCCCGAGGAGTAGAAGATGCGGCCCTGCTTCGACATGAAATAAAAGTGATAGGCGTGCTTCTCGCCATTTGGCGCGGTTAGCATGAACGGGCTCCAGATCAGCACGAATTCGCCTTCGCCGAACTTCACGTCGCCAAAGTCGGACGAGGGGCGGACGTCGGCATTGTGCGCGCCCACATCGAGCCGCTGGCCCCAGCTATGGTCGCGATATTCGGTCCATTCCTCGGGATTGATCTCGATCCGCTCCCCGTCGATCTCGACCCAGCCCGACGGCACGCCGATCTGGTGATAGCGCACCACGTCGGAGCCGATACGGAACCCGTCCTTCTCGCGCTGCTTGTGTCGATCCTCGAAGAAGGGCGGCATTTCGGACGTGAAGGTCACGTCGAAGGCGATCGGTTGCGCGTCGGTTTTTGCCAGCGCGTAGCGGACCTTATGCAGTGGCTCGATAATCTCATAGGTCAGCGGGCCAGCGCTGGTTTCGGTGGGGTCGTCGCGCAGTTCGCGGCTGGCGCGGACGGTCCATTGCTCCACCCCGCGCGCGACGGCGGCCCAGCCATCCATCACCCCGCGGTTATGATAACGGCCCAGGCCAAAGTCGATCGACAGACTGCCATCCTTGCGCACCAGCGCCGTCCAGATCTTCTCCGTCCAGCCCAGATCGGCCGTGGCGGTGGAAGAAAAAGTGTCGACGATCTGGTGATTGAGCAGTTCGTCCAGCCCGATCAGCTGACCGATATCGTCCATTTCATGACGCACGAAGTTCCGCATCGCATTCTCCCGGATTTTATGGTGTCAGGCGTCGATCAGGCTGCTGATTTGCAGCACCGGATCGACATTGGTGTAGCGGGGGGCATCCCCCATCAGCGTCGCGCCACAGATGCCCATGGCGCGATCGAAACTGTCGCGGTCGTCGAAGATAAGTTCGCTGAGCGCCCAATAGGGCGGGGGCGCGCCGTCCAGTGCGGTAGTACCGATCGTGATGCGCAAGTCCCGCAGGCCATGCGGACCAAGTAGCGCGCGTGCGAAGGGGGCATGGCGGCCGACATAGTCGTCGCCATCGAAATGGCTGCCCGGCAGGTTCGGATAGATGGCCGAAACGCGCAGCATGAAACTCTCCTGACCGATGCCCCGATTCGTTCGGGGTCGGCTGGAACGCTAAATGTGTCTGACGATTTCGTCCAGCCAAAACATCGGTTAATCGATGTGACCGTGGCTGTCATCCGGGCAGGAAGCCCGGATTTCTGCGGTTCATCCCATGGCTGGGAATATATCTTCCGGCAATTCTGTCATCGTCTTGCGCGTGCCGTCGAAATGTTTCTTCACCGCCAGGTCGGCCTTTTTCGGGTCGCCGGCGATGATCGCCCTGGCGATTGGGCCATAGCCCGACGCATGGCGCTTGCGCTGCGTATCGGACTGGACCGTCTCGATCTGCGCACGGAACAGGTCGGTGCGGGACAGAGGGATGACGCGCGCCAGTTCGCGGTTGCCGCCCAGATCGATCATCGCGTCGTAAAAGCCGCGCCGCGACTCCAGATAATGGGCGCGGTTGCCGGATCGAGCCGCGCGATCCAGATCGGCGATCGCTGTCTCGATCTGGCTGCGCGCGGCAGATGTCGTGCAATTTTCTGCTGCCAGTCGTGCCGCCAGCCGCGCCAGCGGCTCCAGCGTATCGAGCAGTTGCAGCGACGCCGTGCGGTCGAGCAGGCCGATATAGGCGCCGCGATAGCGGTTCAGCGTGACGATGCCGGCCGCCGCCAGATGCTTGAGCGATTCGCGCAGCGACCCCCGGCTGATGCCCAGGCGGCGCGTCAGGTCCGGCTCCAGCAAATGCTGCCCCGGCACGAACACGCCGGTACGGATGCCCTGGGTGATGGCTTCGGCGACCTTGTCGGTCGCGCTCTCATTCTCCGTCACGGAAGGGGTGTCCTTGGCGGTTGGCGCCTGTTTTGTCGCGGCTTTGGTCATCATCGGTCCATCAAGTTTCTCGTCCGGCAATACCGTCCTACGGGCGCCGCGTCCATATGGTGGCGCGAAGAGTCGAGCTTCATGGTTTGGCGTTTTTCTCCGATAAAATCGTCGAACGATATTGACGAACAAGCTGTGATGTGAAAACACAAGCCATCCGGAGTGATTGGGCCTCCGGCACCGACCTGCACAGCAGGCAAATTTCTGGAGAGGAAGACCCATGCGACTGATGTCCCCATCAGCCTGGCTGCTTGGCTGTTCATTCACGGCCCTGGCGGCTGCCAATCCGGTACAGGCGCAGGACAGCGGAGCGCCGCAATCCGCCGGAAACTATGCCGACATCATCGTCACCGCCAACAAGCGTGAGCAGAATATCAACGATGTCGGCCTCAGCATCACGGCGTTGTCATCCGACGCGCTCGTTAACAAGGGCGTTGCCAGTTCGCAGGATCTGGCCCGCGTGGTGCCGGCCCTGACCGTGGCGGCGGCGGCGGATGGCACGCCGGTCTACACATTGCGCGGCGTCGGCTTCAATTCCTCCAACCTTGGCGCGCAACCGACGGTCAGCATCTATCTGGATCAGGCGGCGCTGCCTTATGGCCCGATGACGCAGGGACCGATATTCGACCTGGAGCGCGTCGAAGTGCTGAAAGGTCCGCAAGGCACTTTGTTCGGTCAGAACAGCACCGGCGGCGCGATCAACTATATCGCCAACAAGCCGACGAAGGATTTTTCCGCCGGCGCGACCGGCACATTCGGCCGGTTCAACACGTTCCAAGGTGAAGCTTTCGTCAGTGGTCCCTTGAGTTCGACGCTGTCGGCGCGTCTGGCGGTGGCCGGCACCCGGTCGGGCGACTGGCAGGAAAATTATACCCGCAGCGACAGCATCGGTGCGCAGCGCAAGGTCGCCGGCCGCCTGCTGCTCGATTGGCAGCCGAGCGATCGGCTGACCGTGTCGCTCAACCTTAACGGCTGGATCGACAAGTCCGACAATCAGATCCCGCAATTCTTCGCCGCTTCGCCGCGCGTCGCGACACAGGCGAGCCCCGCGCTCTTCACCCAGCCAAGTCCCCGGCGCAATGCCCGCCAGGCCGATTGGGATGCGGGTCGCGATTTCGACCGCGACAACAAGATGGGGCAGGCGATCCTGCGCGTCGATTATGAGGTGGCGGACAAGGTCACGCTCACATCCCTGTCCAACTATGCCTATGCCAAGATCCATAGCGTGTTCGACAATGACGGCACCAGCCTGGGCCTCAGCTACGTCACGACCAGCGGCCATGTGGAGGCGTTTAATCAGGAATTCCGTCTGGCGGGCCAGTTTGGCGGGGCTTTGGTGACGGTCGGCGGCAATTACAGCACCGACAACAGCTATGAAAGCTCGTTGCAGGATTTCGGCGGCATATTGTCCAGCACCACCAATGTCGGTGCGACGCCGGAAAACCCCGATGGCGTCGGTGACATATTGTTCAACGACAATCGCGGGCGTCAGACGAACAAGAGTTGGGCCGCGTTCGGCAATGTCGAATATGCCGTGACGGACCAGATCACCCTGATCGGCGGCATTCGCTACACCTCGCTCAAGCACAGCAATCAGGCCTGTAGCGCGGATGCCGGCGACGGCAGTTTCTCGGCCGTCATCAACGGCCTGTTCGGTGGACCGCTGACCGTGCCGGGCGGCTGCATCACGCTCGACAATGCCACCTTCACCGCCCCCTTCCCGGTGCAGCGGTTCAAGGAGGATAATGTCAGCTGGCGCGCAGGCCTGAACTTCAAGCCCAGCCGCGACACGCTCCTCTACGCGCTGGTCAGCCGCGGCTACAAGGCGGGCAATTATCCCGTCATCAACGCCACCGCCCGCTCGCAATTCGCGCCCGTAAAACAGGAGCAGCTGACATCCTATGAAATCGGCACGAAGCTGAGCCTGTTCGACCGCATGGTCCAGTTCAACCTGGCCGGCTATTATTACGACTATCGCGACAAGCAGTTGCTGACGAACACGACCGACCCGGTCTTCGGCCTGCTACCCGTGCTGGCCAATGTGCCCAAGTCGACGGTCAAGGGCTTCGATCTCGACGCAGTCGTCAAGCCGTCCGACGGGCTGACATTGCGCGGCGCGCTGTCCTATGCGGACTCGGAAATCAAGAATTTCGCAGGCTTCGACGCGTTCAACATGCCGACCGACCTGTCGGGCAAATCCTTCAACTTCTCACCCAAATGGACGAGTACGGCCGATATCGAATATCGCCTGCCCATTCAGGGCGGCGGGACCGACCTGATCATCGGCGCTGACATGACCTATAACAGCAGCACCTACGCCGATCTGGCGCAGACGCCGTCCTTGCGCATCGATGCCTATAATTTGTTCGGTGCGCGGGTGGGTGTCGGGGCGCGAGACGGCCGCTGGTCGGCGACGCTGTGGGGCCGCAACATCACCAACAAATATTATTGGTACAATGTGCAGGTCGGTTACGACACGATTTGGCGGCTGACCGGCATGCCGGCCACCTATGGCGTCACCGCCAGCTTCAAGATGTGAACCTATCAAAAGGCCCGCCATGGCAAGTCCATGGCGGGCCTTTTCGCAAGATCATGAAGGCGACCTGCAAGAAGCGGGCGCAAAATCTGGGAGAAGGACATGGGCATGATCCGAACAGGCAGCATGGCATATGGCATCGGCGCATCGCTGATCGCGCTGGTCGCCGGGACTGGCACCGCCAGCGCGCAGGCCGCCGATCCACAGGCGGGAGGGGGCGGCAACAACTATGCCGACATCATCGTGACCGCCAACAAGCGCGAACAGTCGCTGTCGGACGTCGGCATTTCCATCACGGCGGAAACCGGCGACACGCTACTCCAGCGCGGCATCAATTCACCGACTGACCTCGGCAAGATCGTGCCGGGCCTGACCGTCCAGCCTTCGCCCTTCAACACGCCGGTCTATACGCTGCGCGGCGTCGGCTTCTACGAAACGACCCTGTCCGCCGCGCCGACCGTGGCCGTCTATACCGACGAAGTCGCGCTGCCGTTCAGCGCGCCGACCCGTGGCGCCGCCTTCGATATCGAGCGTGTCGAAGTGCTTAAAGGGCCGCAGGGCACGCTGTTCGGTCAGAACACCACCGGCGGCGCGATCAACTATATCGTCGCCAAGCCGACCGACGATTTCAAGGCAGGCGCCACAGCCAGCTTCGGCCGTTTCTCCACCTATGACGTGCAGGGCTATGTCTCCGGCCCGATGAGCAATACGCTCAAAGCCCGCGTCGCGATACGCACCATCCAATCCGGCCCCTGGCAGAAAAGCTTCACCCGGTCGGACGAACTGGGCAAGCAGGACATGCTTCAGGGCCGCGTGCTGCTCGACTGGCAGCCGAGCGACAAGGTGAAATTCCTGCTCAACCTCAATGGCTGGCGCGACAAGGGCGATACGCAGGCCGCGCAGATCGTGTCGGACAATTGCGCCGGATCGGTCGAGGGCACCTGCGGGAGTCCCGACGCCACCAATTTCAAAAATTATCCGCGCAGCCCGCGCACGCCGCGCGCCGCCGATTGGGGCTATGGCATTTTCGGCCGACGCCCGGCCCGCGACGACAGTTTCTGGCAGGCCAGCCTGCGCGCCGATTTCGAGCTGAACGACAATCTGACCTTCACCTCCATCTCCGCTTACTCCCATTACCAGACGGACTCGGTGCAGGATTTCGATGGCACCACCTATGCCTCGGTCGACACCAACACGACCGGCTATATCAAGGATGTCGCACAGGAGCTGCGCCTCACCGGCGAGTTTGACAGCCTGACCTTCATCGTTGGCGGCAATTACAATAAGTCCAAGACCTACGATCGGCTCTTCTACAATTTCTCCGAAGGCCCCTCGTCCAACCCGCTCTGGATGATCCCCGGCGCGCCGCGCGGCATATTGACCTTCAACTATTCGCGGCAGGACGTGAAAAATCTCGCGGCCTTCGCCAATGCGGAATATAAGGTCACGCCTAACATTACCCTGATCGGCGGCATCCGCTATACCGACAGCAAGCGCAGCTTCGAAGGCTGCACCAACGATTTTGGCGGAGATACCGCAACCTGGTGGAACGCGATCTTCGGCACCAATGTCCAGCCCGGCGGTTGCCTGACCTTCACGCCCAACTTCCCGGATATCTTCGATCCGGCCGCGTTCGACAATCTGAACGAGGATAATGTCAGCTGGAACGTGGGCGCCAATTACAAGACGAATGGCGGCACGCTCTTCTACACCCGCGTCGCGCGCGGCTATAAATCGGGCAGCTTCCCGACAGCCTCGGTCGCCAGCTATTCGGGCTATGTGCCGGTGAAGCAGGAATCCGTCACCGCCTATGAAGTGGGTATCAAGGGGCCGCTGGCGGACCGCCGCATCGAATATGCGCTGGCCGGATTCTATTATGATTATAAGGACAAGCAGTTGCGCGGTCGGAAGCCCGATCCGGTCTTCGGCACGCTTGATGGTCTGGTGCAGATCCCCAAGAGCCGCATCTGGGGCGTGGAAGCCTCGATCGTCGGTCGGCCGGTCGATGGCCTGCGCATCAGCCTGGGCGGCACCTATATCAACACCAAGATCACCGAGTTCGAAGGCTATGACGCCTTTGGCGACCTGCGCAATTTTTCGGGCCAGAAATTCCCTTATGCGCCCAAGCTGACGGCGGTCGCGGACGCGGAATATCAGGCGCCGATCAGCAGTTCGGCGGAAGGCTATATCGGCATATCCCTGACATATAACAGCAAGACGACGACGGCGCTGGCCAACACCACCACCGCCTTCGTCGATGCCGATCCGCGCTTCGACATGAGGGCCTATGCACTGGTCGACCTGCGCGCCGGTTTCGAATTTCCGGACAGCAATGTGCGGGCCGGCATCTACATCCGCAACGTCGGAAATACCTATTACTGGACCAACGTGCAGGACAATCTGGCGTCGATCTCCCGCTTTGCCGGCATGCCGCGCACTTATGGCGTGCAGGTCAGTTGGCATATGTAACGCGATCCTCCCCTGGGACGGCGTGCCACAGCGCGCCGTCCGCCTTGAGGAATGGACGGTTGAACGTCGAACGCAATCGTTCTACGATAATGGCAAGATTCCCGGCCTAAACGGGAAGGAAAAAGGAGAGGTCCATGACCGCCCGGACGCTACCATTTGAAGCGGATTTCGTGCGAGAGGAGGCCGCGCCATCGTTGGCGCCGCTGGTCGATCGCATCCCACTCATCCCGGAACGCAAGACGCTGCATGGCCGGCTGACGGCACGGCGGCTCTATCGCTTCTATGCGATGCTGGGCCTCGTCTTCCTGATCGGCGTGGCGCCCGTGCTGCTGGGCATGAGCGCGCAGTGGAAGGCGTTCGGCTTCGGCCTCATCTTCCCCGGTGCGGGCTTCCTTTATGCCGGCGACGGCGTCGGTATCCTTGGCGCGGCGCTCTCCGTGGCGGCCTTTGCCGTCATCATTTTCATTTGGTGGGCGCGGGGCGTGATCTTGGGCCCGCCTGCCGTGATGGTCGGTACGGCCTTGCTCTCCGCAGCCTGGATCGAGGGGCGAAGCGGTGTATCATGGATGGAATGGGCGATCCCGGCCGCCGTGCTGGCTCTGCATGGCTGTCTGGCGCTCGGTCGCCGCAAGGGCTTCACCGCTGCCAAGGCACGCGGTGCGCAACTCAACGCCATCCTCACCAAGACCCAGCCGGTCATGCGCGACGCACCCATTACCGCAGAACCGGAAATGCCGCCGTCACAGGTCGCCGAATTTCGCCGCATGATGGATCTCGCACTCCAGCCGGTCGACAGCTGGAACGGTTTTTCGACCGAGGATACATGGCAGGACGGCGCATTGCGCTATCAGATTTGCACCATGTCCTGGAATCTGGCGCTCGGCCAATATACCCGCCTGCCGGCTTTTCACGGCTATCTGAATACCGCGCAGAAAAATCTGATCCGTAAGCATATCGACCGCAAGACCTGGAACTACTGGTATTGGGAAAGCCTGTGGGGCAATTTCAAGATCGAGAAGAACCCGGTCACGATCGACAATATCATGCTTTCGGGCTTCCTGGGCGTCTCGCTCGGACTGTTCGAAACGGCGAGCGGCACGTCACCCTTCACCGCGCCGGGATCGCTCACCTTCCGCTGGGATGAAAAGACCGCCTTCCCCTACAGCCATGAGAGCATGCTGGAAGAGGTGGTCAAGAATTTCAAACGCTATGATCTGGGCTGGTTCCCCTGCGAACCGCGCTGGATCTATTCCATGTGCAACCTCGTCGGCCGCACCTCGCTGGCACTACACGATGCGCGACACGGCACCGACATGCTGGCCCGGGTCGGCGACCGGTTCGACCGGACAATGGAAGAGGAAATGATGATGGCCGATGGCCGCATCAAGGTCTGCACGTCGTCCCCCTTCGGCTTTCAGGTGCCCAGCCTCTCCGGCCTGTTCGGCGAGACATGGGGCGTGCGCTTCATGACCCCCTACGACCCAGCCGGTGCAGAGCGGCTTTGGGAAGTGATGAAGCAGGATTTCATCAGCGTGAAGCCTGACGGGTCGCTCGACTTCCGCCTGCTGCCCTTGGGCTGGGACACGCGCAAGCCGGCCGATTTCTCGCGCTGGCCCGAACTCAACCCGTTGATGGTGACGCTCTGGGCGGCGCAGGAAATGGGCGACGAGCGCATCGTCGAGGCCACGATGAAGGCGATCGACCAGCGATCGGGCGAGGGCGTCGCAGCATCGCAAAGCTGGGGCGGGCGCAACACGATCCGCGATATGGTGAACCGGGGCCTGCCCGACGCCTGGGCCAAGGGGCCGATCCTGGCCGATGCCGTCTATCCCGATGTCATCGTCGGCCACGCGGTGACGGACGGCGCGGCACTGGAACTGGTGCTGCATCCGGGCGCAGGAGCGATGCGGAGCGACATCGGCCTCGACCGGCTGGTGCCGGGGCGCGGCTATCGCGTGATCGAGACGGACGAGCGCTTTACCGCGGGTCTGGATGGCAAGGCGCGGCTGACCGTCGCTCTGGCAGGCCGCACGTCGCTGACGATCGTGCCGGTGGCCTGACATGGCCTGCTGCCTCATCGCTGCCTTTCTGGTCGCGCAGGCGATGGCGATGTTGCGGCGCTGGGCCGTCTTCTGGGGCCTGCTGCCCGTGCCGCAAGGGGAGGTGGCCGATACCATCTTCACCCGCATCGCTGCTGTCCTGCGCCGCCCGCGCGTGCGAATGGCGGTGGCGGCGCTGCTGGTGGTGGAACTGGCTGGCGTGGGCATCTGGCTCTATCGCGACCATGGCACCCATATCGCACAACTGGCCGATATCGGCTGGTCGCGGCTGCATGGCCAGCATGTCGTCTATGCCGCCATGTGCGGCATGAACGGGGAACAGAGCGTGCGGTTGGTGATCGACGCCGACGGCACGCGCCATCGCACCATCAGCGGATAGGCGAGGGGGCGTGATGGGGGAATTTGCGGGCAAGACCGCCATAGTTACCGGCGGTTCCAGAGGCATCGGCCTGACCGTTGCGACCCTGCTGGTGGAGCGCGGTGCGCGGGTGGTGCTGGTGGGGCGGAATGCGTCTGCTCTGACAAAGGCAACTGAAGGGCTGGGCGAAGCCGCCACCATGATCGTCGGCGACATAGCGCAGGCCGATACCGCGACACGCGCCGTCGCAAAGGCGATCGGCCATGGCAGCGGCCTCGACATCCTTGCCAATATCGCGGGTATCTTCCCCACCGCCCGGATCGAGGAGACGACCGACGCCCTCTATGCCGATACGATCGCCGCCAACCTGAGCGGCACCATGATCTTCTGCCGCGCGGCCTTCCCGATCCTGCGCGAGCGGGGTGGGGCGATCGTCAATATGTCGTCCACCGCCGCCCGTTTTCCGACGCCGGGCCTGTCCGCCTATGCCGCTTCCAAGGCCGGGGTAGAGGCGTTCACCCGCACGCTGGCAGCGGAAGGGGCGCCGTATATCCGCGTCAACGCGGTGTCGGCCGGCCCCACCCGCACCGAAACCGTCGATGCGCTGATGGCATCCGACACGACCGGCGCGGTTCACGCCGTCACCAGCGTCCTGCCGCTCGGCCGCCTTGCCGAACCGCGCGAGATCGCCGAAGCGATACTGTTCCTCGCCTCGTCCCGCGCCAGTTTCATCACCGGCCAGATATTGCACGCCAATGGCGGCGGGCTGATGGCCTGACAGACTTGGGCGCCCGTAGACCTATTGGCTTTTATGAAGCGTTCCCCGGCGCAGGCCGGGTGACTGGACCCCGGCCTGCGCCGGGGAACGCAAAGGTCGCTTTTACCGGCCCAGCCAGTTGGGCGTGCGCTTCTCCGCAAAGGCCTTCGGCCCCTCGACAAAATCCTCCGACGCCAGCAGCGCCTTCATCGTGGGATAGTCCCATTCTCCTTCCATGCCATCCTGCACGGATATGGTCAGGCCGCGATGCGTCGCTTCCTTGGTCGCGCGGATCGACATCGGGCTGCACGCCAATATCTCGCCCGCCCAGCGTCGGGCGGCTTCCAGCACATCGCCCTCCGTCACCTCCGTCACGAAGCCAAGCGCATAGCCTTCCTGCGCACGCACGCGCCGTCCGGTCAGCAACAGGCCCATGGCGCGCTGCAAGCCGATGATGCGCGGCAATCGCTGCATCCCGCCTGCAAGGGCAGCGATACCGACCCTTGGTTCCGGCAGCGCGAACAGCGCGTTCTGCGACGCAACCACGATGTCGCAGGCCAGCACGATCTCGAAACCACCCCCCATGGCGACGCCGTTTACTGCTGCGATGACCGGTTTGTGCAGGCCGAAACGGCTGGTGAGGCCGGCAAAACCGCTGGGCGGCGTGGCCATACCACCGCCTGACGCCTGCTGCTTCAGATCATGCCCGGCGCAAAAGGCTTTCGGCCCCGCACCAGTGATGATCGCAACCCACTGGCTGTCGTCGGCCTGATAATCATCGAAGACCGCCTGCAACTCCAGATGCGCCTCGGCATTCAGGGCATTATGCGCTTCGGGTCGGTTGAGGGTCACGATCGTCAACGGTCCTTCCCGCGACACGTCCACATAGTGATAGGTCATGCGGCCACCTTTCCGGGCTGGCGTTGCAGGAAGCCGGCGAGGCGCCCCGCGATGATCCGTTCGGCGTCCCCGATGATCTGCGCCAGCAAATCCTGGCAGGTCGGAATGTCATGGATCAGACCCTGCACCTGCCCGGCCCAGACAAGGCCCGCGTCCAGATTGCCCGTCTCCAGAGCCTCACGCCCTTTGGCGCCGGACACGAAGGGTCGGATGTCCTCGAACACAGCTTCGGGCTGCTGGCTGATGGCGACCACCTGATCCGACACGCTGTTCTTCGCGACGCGGCCTGTGTTGTGGAACCGGCGGAAGATCAGGTTGGTCGCGCGCTCGTCATTGGCGACGATGAATTGCTTCACAGCCTCATGGATTGGCGCTTCGACCGTCGCGCAGAAACGGGTGCCCATGTTGATCCCCTCGGCCCCCAGCGCCAGCGCTGCCGCCAGGCCGCGCCCGTCGCCAAAGCCGCCGCTCGCCAGCATCGGCACCGTCACCTTGTCCGCCGCAGCGGGGATCAGGATCAGGCCGGGAATATCATCCTCGCCCGGATGGCCGGCACATTCGAAGCCGTCGATGGAAATGACATCCACGCCCATCCGCTCCGCCGACAGCGCATGGCGCACGGCGGTGCATTTGTGCAGCACGGTGATGCCATGGCCCTTGAAATCCTCGACATGCTCCTGCGGCTTGTGCCCGGCCGTCTCGACGATCCGCACACCGCTATCGATGATCGCCTTGCGATATTGCGCATAGGGCGGCGGCGTCACCGACGGCAATATGGTCAGGTTCACGCCGAACGGCTTGTCCGTCATCGACCGGCAGCGGTCGATTTCCCGGCGCAGATCGTCGGGCGTCGGCTGGGTCAGCGCCGTCAATATGCCAAGACCCCCGGCATTGGAGACGGCAGCGGCCAGTTCCGCCCTGCCGACCCACATCATGCCGCCCTGCACGATCGGATGTTCGATGCCCAGCAACTCGGTAATGCGTGTGCCGATCGCCATTACAGCGCCTCCACGATGGTCACATTGGCGATGCCGCCGCCCTCGCACACGGTTTGCAGGCCGTAACGCTGGCCCCGCGCGCGCAGTTCATGCACCAGCGTCGCCATCAGCTTCGTGCCGGTCGCGCCCAGCGGATGACCGAGCGCGATCGCGCCGCCATTGACGTTCAGTTTCTCAGGATCGGCGCCCAGCGCCTTCAGCCAGGCCATCGGCACCGGCGCGAAGGCTTCGTTCACTTCATATAGATCGATGTCGCCGATCGTCAGGCCCGCCCGCTCCAGCGCCTTGCGTGTCGCGAAGATCGGTTCCTCCAGCATGATGATCGGGTCGCCGGCCGTCACCGTCATGTTCACGATCCGGGCGATCGGGGTCAGGTTATGCGCCTTCAACGCCCGCTCGTTGACCACCAATATGCCCGACGCCCCGTCGCAAATCTGGCTGGCATTGGCGGCCGATACCACGCCGCCTTCCTTCAGCAGCTTGACCGATCCGATTCCCTCCAGCGTGGCGTCGGCGCGGATGCCTTCATCCGTGACATGCAGGCCGTTTTCGGTTTCCAGCGGCACGATCTGCGATGCGAAGCGCTTGGCCTGCGTCGCAGCGGCGGCGCGCTGATGGCTTTGCAATGCGTAGCGATCCAGCGCGTCACGATCGAAACCATATTTGGCCGCGATCATCTCGGCCCCTTCGAACTGGCTGAACGTTTCGACGCCGAACCGCTGCTTGATCCGATCGCTGAACGGCCCCACGCCCACGCCTTCGCGCTGATGATAGCTGATGTTGGAGAACATCGGCACGCGCGTCATGCTTTCGGCGCCGGCGGCGATGACGACATCCTGCGTGCCGGACATCACAGCCTGCGCCGCGAATTGCAGCGCCTGTTGCGACGATCCGCACTGGCGGTCGATGGTGACGGCGGGCACGCTCTGCGGCAGGCGGGACGCCAGCACGGCGTTGCGGGCAAAGGCGAAACCCTGCTCGCCCGCCTGTGTCACGCAGCCCAATATCACATCCTCGATCGCGGCCGGATCAATCCCGCTGCGGTCGACCAGTGCGTTCAGCACCTCGCCGCCCATGTCGGCCGGATGCCAGCCTGCCAGCGCGCCATTGCGGCGTCCGCCGGCGGTTCTGACGGCTTCAACGATATAAGCGTCGGTCATGTCATGCGTCTCCTGAAAAGTCTGGCTTGCGGCGGCCAAGGAAGGCGGCGACGCCCTCGCGACACTCGCCGCTGCCGCCTGCCGCAGCGATGCTGCGCGTCTCGCGCTCCAGCTGCGCTTCGAGCGGGCTGCTGGCGCTTTCCAGCAACAGCGCCCGCGCGCCCGCGATCGCGCCGGTCGGACCATCGGCCAGCATCCGCGCGGTCTTCGCCACCTCCGCAGCGAAATCATCGTCGGCTACGGTGCGCGTCACCATGCCGATCGCGGCGGCTTCGTCGGCTGTGACCTTGCGGTTGGTCAGGATGATCTCCTGCGCGCGGCGCAAGCCCACATGGCGCGGCAACAGCCAGGACATGCCACCATCGGGCGTCAAGCCGACGCTGCCATAGGCCGCGATGAAATGCGCCGATTGCGCCGCGATCACGACATCGCCGGATATGGCGAGGCTCAGGCCCGCGCCCGCCGCCGGGCCGTTTACCGCAACCAGCAGAGGTTTCTGCATCCGCAGCAGGCGGCTCACCGCCATATGCAGCGTACCGGCCAGCCGGCTGAGAAAAGCCGGCACCTGATCGCCCGCCGCGTCGAAGGCGGATATGTTGCCGCCGCCGCAGAAAAGCTTGCCATTGCCGGTCAATATGACGCAGCGAATGGCCGGATCATTGTCGCACAGGATCGCCGCATCCAGCAGCGCATCGGCCAGTGCCTGATTGACGGTATTACCAGCGGCGGGGCGGTTCAGCGTCAGTGTGGCGATGGAGCAGTCGATCGCGACGGTGACAGGCGTATCGCTCATGCGCATTTCTCCATCGATTGGCGCGCCAGCGCGGACAGGCGGGGCAGGGCCTTGGCCCGTTCGCGCGCATGGGCGGACGCTGCCGTGCCCCGGATCACGCGTCCCTTGATGCCGTGGAAGATCGCCGCCAGCCGGAAATAGTTGAAGGCGATGTAGAAATCCCAATTGACGATGCCGCTCCGCCCGGTCCGCGCGCAATAGGCCGCGACATAGTCCGCCTCGCTCGGAATATTCAGCGCGGCGATATCCACGCCGCCCAGCCCGGCCACGATATCCGGCGGCATCTGGTACATCATCGCATGATAGGCGAAATCGGCCAGCGGATGGCCCAACGTCGACAATTCCCAGTCCAGCACCGCCAGCACGCGCGGCTCCGTCGGGTGGAAGATCATATTGTCGCAGCGGAAATCGCCATGGACGATGCTGCTTTCCTCACCCGCCGGAATATTGTCCGGCAGCCAGGCGATCAGCGCATCCATGTCCGGATCGCGCCCGGCATCCTGATCCTCCAGATATTGCCGGGACCAGCGACCGATCTGCCGCGCGAAATAATTGCCCGGCTTGCCATAATCTTCCAGTCCGATCGCCGCATAATCGATGCCATGCAGCCCAGCGATCGCCGCATTCATCGCGTCGAAATAGGCCGGCCGTTCTGCGTTGGAGACGGTCGGGAAGGTCGCGTCCCAGAAGATGCGCCCCTCGACCATGTCCATCACATAAAACCAGCTGCCGATGACGCTTTCGTCGGTGCAGAGGCCAAAGACCCGCGCCACCGGAAAGCCGACACTGCCCAGTGCGCTCAGCACCCGCGCCTCACGATCGACCGCATGCGCGCCTTTCAGCGTGTCGCCCGGCGGCTTGCGGCGCAGCACATAGCTGCGACCCGGCGTCACCAGCTTATAAGTCGGATTGGACTGTCCGCCCTTGAACTGCTCGACGGTCAGCGGCCCCCGATAGCCCTCGACATGATCCGCCATCCACCGCGCCAGCGCCGCCTCGTCGAAGCGATAGGCATCGCGCACCGCCGTGGTGCCGGCATTGGCATCGTCACCCAGCGCGCTCATGCCGCCGTCTCCTGCGCCTTTTTCCAGTCGCGCTTGATCTTCTTGGCCAGGCTCCATTTATGCACCTCGGTCGGGCCGTCATAAATGCGGAAGGCGCGGATTTCGCGGAACACCTGTTCCACGATCGTGTCGCTGGTCAGGCCCGTGCCGCCCATCACCTGCACGCATCGGTCGGCGACCCGCATCAGCGCTTCGGAGACGGCAACCTTCGCCATGGAGCTTTCCGCTGTGCCGAGCGATCCGCCATCCAGCACGCCCGCGCACCAGTCGATCATCAGTTCGGCCTGCTTCAGGTCGATCAGATTGTCCGCCAGCATGAAGCCGACGCCTTCATGATCGATCAGCGTCTTGCCAAAGCCCATGCGGCGATTGGCATAATCGGTCGCAATCTCGTTGGCCCGGACGCAGGCACCCAGCCAGCGCATGCAGTGTGACAGCCGCGCCGGGCTGAGCCGCACCTGCGCATATTGGAAGCCTTCGCCTGAGTGGCCCAGCATCTGGTCGGCCGGCACGCGCAGATTGTCGATGGTCAGCACGGCATGACCGCCGGGCATCGAACTGTCGATCGTGTTGGGAATATGGTCTATGCGGATCGCCGGGTCGGGCAGGTCGACCAGGAACATGCAGGCGCCGTCCGCGGACTTCGCCATGACGATGCCGATCCCGGCCCCCTGCGCCCCGGTAATGAACGCCTTTCGCCCGTTGATGACCCAATGATTGCCGTCCTGCACGCAGGTCGTCCGCATCATCGATGGGTCGGACCCGGCGCCGCCCTCGGCCGCAGGCTCTGTCATGAAGAAGGCCGAACGGGTGCGCCCCTCCACCAGCGGTTTCAGGAAGCGCTCCTTGATCTCCGCGCTGCCGACCTTGCCCAGCAAATACATATTGCCCTCGTCGGGCGCGGCGGTGTTGCAGGCCAGCGGACCGAGCGGCGACAAGCCGGTCTTTGCCAGCACGATCGCGGTTTCCCGCTGGTTGAGGTGGCTGCCGTCGCTCAATATATGGGGCGTCAGCACGCCGGCCGCGCGCGCCTTCTCCTTCAATTCGTCGATCAGCTCTTCGCTGGGGCAGTCATGATGGTCCCTGCGCGGATCCTGCTCATAGGGGGCGACGATATCGCGGACGAAGGCTTCCACCTTCGCGGCGATGGCCGCCGTCCGCTCTGCACCTGCCCCATTTTGGGCGCCGCTCATCGCGGCGCCATCCGGATCGCGCCGTCCAGCCGGATGACTTCGCCGTTCAGCATCGGGTTGGCGACGATCTGCTCGACCATCAGCGCAAATTCGTCCGGCTGGCCGAGGCGCGTGGGGAAGGGCACCTGCTTGCCCAGCGAATCCTGCGCCTCCTGCGGCAATGTGGCGAGCAAAGGCGTGAGGAAAATGCCCGGCGCGATCGTCATGACGCGGATGCCATAGCGCGCAAATTCGCGCGCGATGGGCAGGGTCATGCCGACGATCCCGCCCTTGGACGCGCTATAGGCCGCCTGACCGATCTGCCCGTCATAGGCGGCGACGCTGGCCGTGTTGATGATGACGCCCCGTTCCTCGACCCCCACCGTGTCCGCATCGATGAGGCGCGCGGCGAATTTGGACAGGACGTTGAAGCTGCCGACTAGGTTGACGGTCAATATCTTCGAGAAGTCGGCCAGCGGGATCGCCTTGCCGTCGCGGCCGATGACCTTGGCCGGCGGGCCGATGCCGGCGCAGTTGGCCAATATGCGGGCCTTGCCGTTCAGCGCTTCCGCCTCTTCGATCGCCTGCTCTATCGCCGCTTCATCGGTCACGTTGACCTGCACGAAGCGCGCGCCGACCGCTTTGGCATGGGCCTCGCCCAGTTCCGCGTTCAGGTCGAAGATCGTCACCTTGGCGCCAGCCTTGGCCAGCCGCGCTGCCGTCGCGCCGCCCAGCCCGGAAGCCCCGCCGGTCACGATCGCGCCCACTCCGTTGATGTCCATCGGCAATCCTCTTCTCGCTCCGGTCGAATCAAGAAACTTGTTCGATCAATATGCACTCACGAGTGTATTGTGCTTCTGTGGGTTTCCTGTCAATGCTCTGCCCATGCAGAATTCACCCTTCAGAAATGCGGCGCAGCGGGAAGCGGACCGGGCGGCCAAGCGCGACGCCGTGCTGCGTGCGGCCGTGCGGATGTTCAACGAACGCGGGTTTTTCGCGACATCGCTGGACGATGTGGCCGCCAGCCTCGGCATATCGAAACGCACCATCTATCATTATCTGGCGAACAAGGATCAGGTGCTGCTGGAATGCATCACCATCGGGCTGGAGCAATTGCTGGAGGCCGCTGATGAAGCGCGGGCGGAGCCGGGCAGCGGCCGCGACAGGCTGGTCAAATTCCTGCACCGCTATGTTGAAATCAACATGGATGATTTCGGCATCTGCGTGTCGCGCACCGGCGAAGAGGCGTTGTCGCGCGACAGCCTGCCGCGCTATCGTGCGCTCAAGAAGAAGATCGACGTCGCCATGCGCCAGATCTTGACCGAAGCGGTGGAGGATGGATCGATCGGCCCGATCGACGTCAAGATGACAGCGTTCACGCTCGCTGGCGCGCTCAACTGGCCGGGGCGCTGGTATGATCCCGAGGGCGAACTGACGCCGTCGCAGATATCTAAAGCGATGGTGAGGGTGCTGATGGGCGGACTGGACCCGAGAAACTCGCCTGACGCGTGAGGCCGCTTACGAATGTCCTGCATGAATTGCCGGCGCTTTGGCGGCGTGGAGATATTCGCGCGTAACGCGCTGCCTCGCGAACATTCAAAAGCGACATAAGGCGACAATATCAGACGCATTTTGCTGTTCTTTTGTCACTTTATAGCCAGTTTCCGGTTGATCGGAATGGGCCTACGCCGCCTTACGGTTTATGTAACAAGATCAGGCCTGATCCTCGCACTCCGTCGGAAGCGCTTCATATCGACCTTTCACCCGCAAGGTGACAAAATTGTAATCCGACGCTCATCGGCGTGATGGGCAGGGCGGCTTATCAGGAAGGCGGCCATATCACATGGCCACTTGAGTGAAAGGCGGTACGTCTCCCCTGTCGTACCGCCTTTCCATGTCGTCGGGCGGGATGATGGACAGGCCGATATTCTACGATGCCAGCGGACGGCGCCGGCGTTTGACGCTGCCGATGATGGGTGTGGGTCTGATAGCGATCCTGGTCGCTGCCATTGCCTTTGCCCTGACGATCGTCGACGTGCCTGTACCTGCGCCGATGCCATTACAGATGGAGCGGCCTCGGGTCGAGGGTATCGGGCAGCGTTTCGATCATCTGCGCGCCTCCCTGCATCACCAATTGGCAGAGTGGCTGCCCCGCCATAGCAATGCGTTACCCGCGCATCCGGTGCGAGTGGCTTTCTATGTGCCATGGGACGATGCCAGCCGTGCATCGCTGCGGCAGCATGTCAAACAGATCGACTGGGTTGCGCCTGCGCTACTCTCTGTCACCGGACAAAAGCATGTTCTGCATATCCAGTCGGACCCGATCTTTTCCACCGTCATGCGAACCGCGCGCCGTCGGCCACAGGTCATGCCGGTGGTGCAGAATGTTTCCGATGGGAACTGGGACAGCAAGGGAACGGCTGCATTGCTGCACGACCATGCGGCCCGCAATGCGTTGCTTAGCCAACTCATCCCGGCTCTCAAGACCTTGCATGCGTCAGGGGTTATCTTCGATCTGGAGGCACTACCTGTCGGCGCGCAACGCGATTATCTCGGCTTCCTCCGCCAAGCTGCGCCGGTGTTGCATGCTCGCCATCTGCAATTGACGCTGACGGTCCCGGTGGATGACGCGGACTGGAACCTCGCCGCCTATGGGCGCGTGGCGGACCATCTGATCCTGATGGATTATGACCAGCATTATATCGGCGACAAGCCCGGCCCGATCGCAGCGCAGCCCTGGTTCGTACAGAGATTGCGCGCTGCGCTGCGCGTCGTGCCGTCCGCCAAAACTATCGTCGCCGTCGGCAACTACGCTTATGACTGGACCGAGGGTGGCGGTACGGCAGATGCCCTTTCCATCGAGGATGCATGGTTATCAGCACATGATGCTGGCGCGCCGATCCGCTTCGATGCAGTCACCGGCAACGCCCGTTTCGACTATGAACAGGATGGGCATGTTCATCATGTGTGGATGCTGGACGCGGCGAGCGGCTGGAATCAGGTCCGGGCAGCGCATTTGTCTGGCGCAGGCGGTGTCGCTTTGTGGCGACTGGGATCGGAAGATCCCGGCTTTTGGACAACGCTTGCTGATCATAGCGATATGCCCCCTCCGGCCCTGGGGCGGTTGACCAGCTTCAATTCCGTCGATGTTGAAGGCAATGGCGAGATATTGCGCGTGGATGACGTGCCGACGATCGGCCGCCGCATTGTCCGAACGGGTACGGGGCCGCGTGCCGGTCTGATCGTGGACGAACAGTATCTCAGTCTGCCGACCCCCTATGTCATCCGTCGGACAGGCTATCGGCCGCACATGGTCGCGTTGACCTTTGACGACGGTCCGGATGCGGTATGGACGCCGCCGATCCTGGACATATTGAAGGCCGCGCATGTCCCGGCGACATTCTTCGTTATCGGCGAAAATGCCATGATGCATCCCGGCCTGCTGCGTCGGATCGTTGCCCAGGGCAGCGAGATTGGCAACCATAGCTATACGCACCCCAATATGGCGCAGGTTTCAGGGCGCGGGGTTTCGCTGGAACTGAATAGCACGCAGCGTCTGGTGGAGGCCTATACGGGTCGTGCCATGCGCTTGTTCCGGGCCCCCTATTTCGGGGATGCGGAGCCGACCACTGCCGATGAAATCGGGCCTGCTCTGGAAGCGCAGAAGAGAGGCTATGTGAATGTCGGGCTGCATGTCGATCCCGGTGACTGGACACGCCCCGGCGTCGACGCCATCGTCAAACGGACCGTGCAACAGGTGGAGGCCGGAGACGCGGATCGCTCGGCGCAAGTCATTCTGCTGCATGACAGCGGCGGCGACCGGGCAGAAACCGTGGCCGCCCTGCCGCAGATCATCAAAGCCTTGTCGGCCCGTGGTTATCATTTTGTAACTGTTTCGACGCTTGCTGGTCTGACGCGCGATCAGGTGATGCCGCAGATACATGGAGCCGACCTGACTGCTGTCCGGATCGACGTCGCCATCTTCCTGATCATGGCCGGCATCGTGATGGTCCTCAAATGGCTGTTCTTCGCCGTCATCCTGTTCGGGATCGGTCGGGCGCTTCTACTTGCCTGGTTGGCTCTGGGTAGCCGGACGCGCCGGAACCGTGTCGATCCGCCGGCAATAGAACCGGGTCTGTTCGTGTCGGTCATCATTCCCGCTTTCAACGAGGCGAAGGTGATCGAAGCGTCCGTGCGGCGTGTGCTGGCAAGCGAGGAGGTCGCGATCGAGGTGATCGTGGTGGATGACGGATCGACAGATGCGACAAGCGAGATCGTCGCGCATGCTTTCTCCGCAGACCCGCGCGTGCGGTTGCTGACATTGGTCAACGGTGGAAAAGCTGTGGCGCTCAATCGGGCGCTGACATTGGCAAAGGCGCCGATGATCGTAGCGCTCGACGCGGATACCCAATTCGAGCCGCTGACGATCGCGCGACTGGCGCGCTGGTTCGCCGATGCGGAGGTTGGAGCCGTTGCTGGCAATGCGATGGTGGGTAATCGCATCAATCTCGTTACTCGCTGGCAGGCGGTCGAGTATGTGACCGCGCAGAATCTGGAGCGTCGCGCGCTGGCTCGCTTTGGTGCGATTACGGTCGTGCCAGGCGCGGTGGGCGCCTGGCGTCGGGAAGCACTGGATGCGGTGGGCGGCTACCCGACGGACACATTGGCCGAAGATCAGGACCTGACAATCGCTGTGCAGCGGGCCGGGTGGCGTATCGCCTATGACACCGAAGCGGTGGCCTGGACCGAGGCGCCGGAAAGCTTCCGTGCCCTGTCAAAACAGCGTTTCCGCTGGGCTTATGGCACGTTGCAATGCCTGTGGAAGCACCGAGGCGTCTGGCGCGCTGGGCGGCCTGCCGGACTGGCCTGGGTTGGCCTGCCGCAGGCATGGCTGTTCCAGATCGGATTTGCAGTGGTCTCGCCGATCATCGACCTGGCCCTGATCGTGAGCGGCATCGATACGGTCGTACGTGTACAGCAACATGGATGGTCGCAGACACAGAGCGATGTTTTGCGCATGGCGCTCTATTGGCTTGCCTTCGCCGCCATCGATGTTGCCTGCGGTGCCGTGGCCTATCGCCTTGAACCGCGCGAACGGCGCTATCCCGCTCTATTGCTGATCGCGCAGCGCTTCATCTATCGCCAGATCATGTATGGCGTGGTGATCCGTGCCGTCTTTACCGCGATATTGGGGCCGTGGGTCGGCTGGGGCAAACTGGAGCGTAGCGGCCGCGTTCAATCGGCAGAGGCTTCGACCGGCGGATCTGATGGATGGAGCCAGGCGGCGTGAGGATAGCGGTCCGCGTCCTGTCGATCCTGCTGGCCGTGGGGCTGCTTTTTTTGTGGCACGTCGGCTATGTTGGCGGTGCGTTGTTTGACGTACTGCCTGCAAAATCCACGCAGCAGCATAGGCGCGCAGTTGCGCTTTATTTGTCCGGCGACATGGGGTTCCACGCCGGACTGGGGCCGGACATGGCCGAGCGACTGACTCAGCGAGGTATCGCGGTGGTGGCAGAGAACAGCCTGCATTTCTTCCGCACGCGCCGAACGCCGGAAGAGGCTGGCGCGATGATCACGGCAGGGCTTCGCCGTGCGTTGGCGATTGATCCGGATGCTCAGTTACTTTTGCTGGGGCAGTCCTTCGGTGCTGACGTCATCGCGCCTTCCTTGCCTTATGTACCGGTTGCGCTGCGAAGGCGCATAGCCTTCATTGGCCTGATTGTGCCTGGCGCCACTCGGCAATGGCGGGCTTCTCCGTCCGAGATTTTTTCGATCGGAGAACCGGAAGAAGATTCCGTGACTGCCGCGCGCCGATTGAGCTGGGTGCCGCTGCTCTGCATCTATGGGGTGGCAGAAGGGGCCAGCCTTTGCCCATCGTTGCGTCAGCCCAACGCGGTGCGCATGGGCCTGCCCGGCGGTCATGCTCTGGCGCATGATCCTGACGCGGTTGCAGCCGTGCTGTTGCCGGCCGTCGATCAGGCTCTTGCTTCCCGCGCCCGGCGCGCATGACGGCACTAGCCCAGCCCTCTTTTGGGCGGGCGTATAAGCCCCGCCTTGCAATCCTGGCGCTATTGGCGGTCACGGCCCTTGGTCTTGCCGCCTTGCATCATCTATTTGGGCAGGTTCATCTGGCTGATGTGCGCATCGCTGTCTACGCCATGGCGCCGATCACCATCGCCACCTCCTTGCTGTTTACGATATGCAGCTATCTTGCGCTGACCTTATATGATCATCTCGCTGTGCAGATTGGGGAGCACCCGGTCCGGTGGAGGACGGCCGCGCTCGCTTCCTTTTGCAGTTACACGTTCAGCCACAATCTGGGCCTTGGCCTGATTACAGGCGGTTCGGCGCGCTTGCGGATCTATGGCGCGGCAGGACTGGGACCGGGGGATGTCGCGCGGGTTATCGCGTCAGCCAGCCTGGCATTCTGGGGTGGTGTCTTTTCGATGGGTGCCTTGGTAATGGCGCTCCATCCGGTAACGCTCGGCGGGCTTCCGCTTGACTCGGCGATTCAGCGCACGATCGGCGGGGTAATGCTTGCAGGCATCGCGATCATATTCTTCCTGCTGCGCGATCGCCCGGTGGCGGTCCGACTGCTGGGCTGGGCGTTGCGGCTGCCGTCCCGTCGTCAGGCGATCGTTCAGATCGGCATTGCCTGTGTCGATCTGGCTCTGGCCAGCGCGGCGCTGTTTGTTCTGGTCCCCGATGCCGGATTGGCGCTCTATCCTACCTTCTTTCTGGCTTATGTGATTGGGATCATCCTGGCGCTGATCAGTCATGTGCCGGGTGGGCTTGGGGTATTCGAAGCTATCGTACTGGCGGCTTTACCGAACGTCGATCGGCCAGGCCTCATCGCCGCGTTGATCGTTTATCGATGCATCTATTATCTGCTTCCCCTCGCTATCGCCCTGCTGCTGATGGCGGGTCATGAAGGCCGCGCCTGGGCTCGTCCCGCGCGACGCCTGATAAAGGGGGGTATGATAATAGTGCGGGGCATGGCCCCCACGGTGCTGGCGACGCTGGTCGCGGCCGGAGGGATGATGTTGCTGGTGTCGGGGTCTCTGCCCGCCATGCCAGTGCGGTTCAGGGCGTTGAGCGAAATCGCGCCGATGCCCTTCGTCGAGGCATCGCATCTGGCCGCTAGCATGACGGGGGCGATGCTGGTGCTGTTGGCATCCGGCCTTTATCGTCGACTTGACGGTGCTTTCTGGCTGACGCGATTGTTGCTGATCGCCGGCGCTCTCTTCTCTCTTGCCAAGGGGCTGGACTATGAGGAGGCGCTGGTCCTTCTGGTTATCGCGGGACTGCTGCAATGGTGTCGGCGTTCCTTCTATCGCCGGACCAGTCTGACGTCGGCGATCCTGACGCCCTATTGGACAGCCGCTCTTGCTGTGGCGGTAGGCCTGTCGATCTGGATCGGTTTTATCGCCTACCGCCATGTCGATTATCAGAGCGAGCTATGGTGGCAATTTGGACGCCATCAGGATGCATCGCGATTTCTGCGGGCGGCGTTGCTGACGGGCATATTGGTAGTTGGCGTCGCGGTTCGCAGTCTGCTGCGCCCTGCCCCTTTCAACCTAGCGACACGGGGGGCTTGTCCGGGGCCGAGCGGGACGGCGCTGGCCCTTGCCCAGCGCACTGATGCTTTCTTGTCCTTGACTGCCGACAAGCTGTTCCTGATTTCGCCGACGGGGCGGGCCTTTCTGATGTATCAGACTCAGGGGCATAGCTGGATAGTCATGGGCGATCCGGTCGGCGATCCGGCGGAATGGCGCGATCTATTGTGGCAGATGCGAGAGCAGGCCGATGCGGCGCAGGGGCGCTTGCTTCTCTATCAGGTGAGTCTTGACGCCTTGCCGCTGGCCGTTGAGCTAGGCTTGTCGATCGTCAAATATGGCGAAGAGGCCCGTATAGATTTGCGCCAGTTCACAATGGCCGGGCCGGATGCCCGACCGCTGCGTCATGCTGCCCGGCGTGCGGAGCGTGATGGCGCGCTGTTCGAGATCGTTCCAGCCGCCGCCGTGCCGGACTTGTTGCCGCAATTGCAGACGATTTCCGATCATTGGCTTGCCAGCAAGGGTAGCACCGAAAAGAGCTTCAGCGTGGGCCGCTTTGATGCAGCCTATATGAGGCAGTTCGATTGTGCCATCGTTCGACGCGGCGAGCGCATCGTGGCCTTTGCCAACATCCTGTCGACCGCGAACGGGAATGAATTGTCCGTAGATCTGATGCGCCATGATGCGGATGCTCCCTATGGGGTCATGGATTTCATGTTTTCCTGCCTCCTGCTCTGGGGGCAGGAGCAGGGTTATCGCTGGTTTACATTGGGACTGGCGCCATTGTCGGGATTGGAGGCACGTCGGCTCTCGCCGCTATGGGCGAAGGCGGGTGCCTTTCTCTATCGTCATGGCGACAGCTTCTATGGCTTTGGCGGGCTTCGGGCCTATAAGTCGAAATTCGCGCCGCACTGGGAACCGCGCTTCATCGCCGGGCCACAGGGTGTGTCGATGGCGCGGGCGATGGTCGACTTGCAGCGGTTGATCGGCGGTGGAAAGACAAGCGCTGCTGCCAGAATGCAGCAGGTTGCCGCCGCGCGGCATGAAGATGGAGGGCAAGGGGCGTCATGAGTGAGAAATTGCTGCTGGTCGAGGATGACGCCACGACCGCCGATTATATTGCCAAGGGACTGGAGGAAGAAGGCTTCATTGTCGACCGTGCCGACAATGGCCGTGACGGGCTGTTTCTGGCGACAGAGGGGAGCCACGACGCCATTATATTGGACCGGATGCTGCCGGGCATGGATGGGTTGGCGGTGTTGGCTGCTCTGCGGGCTGCCGGGATCGAGACGCCTGTGATCATTCTATCCGCATTGGCCACGGCAGACGAGCGGGTGAAGGGGCTGACGGGAGGATCGGACGATTATCTCGCCAAGCCCTTTGCCTTTGCCGAATTGCTCGCACGGTTGCGGATCGTCTTGCGACGCCGTGCCAGTGCGCAGGCGGTCGAAACGCGGCTGGCGTGCGGCGATCTGGAAATGGACCTGCTGTCACGCAAGGTCAGGCGCGGGGCGCGCGCCATCGATCTCCAGCCGCGGGAATTCCGGCTGCTAGACTATCTGCTGCGTCATCGGGATGAAGTCGTTACCCGCACCATGCTGCTGGAAGGCGTGTGGGATTATCATTTTGATCCCGGCACTAATGTCATCGACGTTCATATCAGCCGTCTGCGGCGCAAGATCGATGAGGAAGGCGACATGCCGCTGATCCACACCGTGCGCGGGGCGGGATATCGGTTGAGCGAGAAGGGCTGACGCTGCCGATGCGTTGGCGCCATTCTGTGATCTGGCGCTTTGCAGCGCTCGTTTTTCTAATGCAGATCGCGTGCGTTCTGCTGGCCCTGTGGGCGGTGCATCAATTCACGGGGCGAGCGGTCGATCATGCCAGTCGGGAGATAGCGATCGGTTTGCGCGATGATATCGCAGCGACCTATGCAGCGGCTGGACTGGCGGCGGCCGGGGCGACCGTACGAAACCGGATTGCTGCCGATCCGAGTGGCAGTGCGGTGATCTTGCTGCTGGCGCCCGACGGCCATCGCATTGCCGGCAATCTGGACCGTTGGCCTGCCGATGTCGGGACCGCAGGGGCTTGGCGACCGGTGACATTCCATCCTGATGGCCGCGCAGGCAAGGCGCAGGCGATCGGCATTGTGGGCACGCGGTTCCCTGACGGTACCAGACTGCTGACAGGCCATGTGATCGAACGGGACATCCGCTTCGACCATTATCTGGAGGCGGCATTATTGGGGGCTATATTGCTGGCCTTGCCGCTGGCTGCGGGGGCAGCATGGGTGTCAGCCGCGATCATCCAGCGGCGGTTGCGTGCGGTCATAGATACAGCGGCCGCAGTGGGTACGGGGGCGATGGAGCGCCGCATCGCGCTGACCGACAGCGGCGATATGTTCGATGCATTGGGTAGCGAAATCAATGCCATGCTGGACCGGATTACCGGACTTGTGGGTGAATTGCGGTTGGTGACGGATGGGCTGGCCCATGATTTGCGATCACCGCTGACCCGATTGCGGGCGGTGCTGGAACGAGCGTTGGCGCAAAGCAAGGATGATGGTGCGATCGGAGCGCTGGAGCGCGCGCTGGATGAAGGGGATATCTTGCTTCGCATGCTGGATGCGGCGCTGCTGATCAGCCGGGCTGAGGCCGGGATCGGGCGCGACAGCTTTGCACCGGTCGATGTCGCCGCGCTGCTTTATGATTTTCAGGACATGTATGGCGCTGTCGCTGACGACAGGAACATCATCATATCGGTCGAGGCGGAACCGGCCCTGAGCATTCGATCTCATCGCGAGATATTCGGGCAGGTTCTGTCCAATCTGATCGACAATGCGCTGAAATATGGTGGGGATCGCATCCATCTCTCTGCCTATCGACAGGATGGGCAGATCGTCATCGAGGTGTCCGACAATGGCCCCGGTATTGCCGAGGAGCGCCGGGTCGAGGCACTTCGGCGTTTCGCCCGGCTGGATGCGTCACGGCATATTACCGGCGCGGGGCTGGGGCTGTCGCTGGCGGCCGCGGTTGCACGTCTGCACGGCGGCGATCTCGTCCTGAGCGATGCGGAGCCGGGGCTGCGTGTAACGATCACGGTCCCGGCTGAAGGGACTGCGAGGGACTGAAGAGCGGTGCGATTTACAGTGTCACACCGCGTTTCCAGATGGCGATGGATCGTTCTTCATTGATCTCGTTGCGGGCGGCTTTGCCAGATGCGATCGCGATGACGGTATCCAGCAGGTCTTCCGCTGCGGCGTCCATGCCCTTGTTCAGGACAGTTCCTGCGTCGAAATCGATCCAGCCTGGCTTGGCCGTCGCCAATGCGCTGTTGGAGGCGATCTTGACGGTCGGAATCGGGCTGCCGAGCGGCGTGCCACGCCCGGTGGAAAAGAGCGTGACAGTGGCGCCAGCCGCCGCCAGAGCGGTGGTCGACACCGCGTCATTGCCCGGCCCCTCCAGCACGGTCAGCCCGGCCCGGCTTGCGCGACCAGCATAAGGCAGGACGTCGGTAACGGGCACATGTCCAGCTTTCTGCACGGCACCGAGCGACTTTTCCTCCAATGTGGTGATGCCGCCGCGAATGTTGCCGGGGCTGGGATTTTCGGACACCGGCTCGCCATGGGCGACGAAATAGTCTTTGAACCCGCACACCAGATCGACCAGCGCGTCGAACGTCTGTTCATCGACGCAACGGTCCATCAATATCTGTTCGGCGCCGAAAATTTCGGGGATTTCGGTGAGCAGCACGCGGCCGCCGGCCTTGCCTATCGCGTCAGCCATGCGCCCGATCAGCGGATTGGCCGTCAACCCCGAGAGCCCGTCGGAGCCACCGCATTTGACTCCTAGTCTTAGCGCAGAAAGCGGCGCCGGTTGGCGCCGGTCCTGTCCGGCGATTGCCGCGAGTTCGGTAATGGCAGCAAGCCCCTCCTCCATTTCGTCCACTGATGCCTGCGCGCCCAGCATGCGGATGCGCGCGCGTCGCTCGGGCGGGATATGTTCCAGCATCAGAGCCATCTGGTTCGATTCACAGCCCAGCCCCAGCAACAGCACGCCGCCGGCATTGGGATGCTGCGCCAGCGCCGCCAATATGCCGGTTGTCCCCTCAAGGTCGTCGCTCAATTGGGAGCAGCCAAAGGGGTGGGGGAAGGCGTGAATGCCATCTATCCCCGGCGGCAAAGTGCGGCTGGCCTGTGCCGCAAGTCGCTCAGCCGTGCGGCCGACACAGCCGACGGTCGGGATGATCCAGATTTCATTCCGGGTGCCGACAGAGCCGTCTGGGCGCACATAGCCCTGGAAATGCCTTTCCTGCCCCCGGTCTTCTGATGCCTTGTCCGGCATGCTGTACCGATAGGCATTGCCGGTGCTCAACGCCGTGTGGACATTGTGACTATGGACATGGTCACCCGGTTGGATCGTCGTCGTGGCGACACCAAAAGGAAAGCCGTAGCGCAGCACCGGATCGCCCGTCCTAACGGCATATCGTGCGATCTTGTGTCCCTGCGGGATATCCTGCGTAACGAGGAGCGTTTCCTCGCCAACCATCAATTGCGTGCCGGCGGGGATGGGCGCCATGGCGATGACGACGCTGTCGTCTGGATGGACCAGCAGGATGGCAGGGGTTTCGGACATGGCGTTCATCTATCCGGTTCGGCGACGGTCACACGCTCAAGGCGCGGGGACAGGATATGGACCATGGCAAGGGCAACGAAATAAGCACTGCCCGCGACGGCGAACAGGGGCGTGTAGCTGCCGATGCTATCGAGGATATAGCCCGCATATTTCGCCATCACCATGCCCCCGACTGCACCCAATGTGCCGCCGATCCCGACGACCGAGCCGACGGCGCCACGAGGGAAAAGATCGGATGGCAAGGTGTAGAGATTGGCGGAGAAGGCCTGATGCGCGGCGGTGGCGATACCGATCACCAGCACGGCCAGCCACAGATTGTCGATCGACTGGGCAAAGAATATGGGCAGTACGGCGCAGGCGCAGAGCAGCATGGTCAGCTTGCGTGCGGCGTTGACGCTCTTGCCTGCCTTCATCATGCGCCCCGACATCCATCCGCCGACCACGCTGCCAGCGTCCGACAGGATATAGATGGCGACAAGGGGAGGGCCGAAGCTGACAAGGTCGAGGCCGTATCGCGTGCCCAGATAGCCAGGCAACCAGAAGAGGAAGAACCACCAGATCGGATCGATGCAGAATTTCCCGATCGCATAGGCCCAGGTTTCCCTGACGGTGATGATCCGCGCCCAGCCGATCGGCTTGACCGGATCGGCCGGGTCCTGACGGATATAGGCCAGTTCACCGGCGGTGAGTTTGGGATGATCTTCGGGGCGGCGGTAGAAGATGAGCCAGGCGATCAGCCAGACTATGCCGAAGATGCCGGTGGCATAGAAAGCGACGCGCCAGCCATAAGCCAGGGTCAGCCAGGGGACGAGAAGCGGCGTGACGATAGCGCCGATATTGGCGCCGGCGTTGAACAGGCCGATGGCGAAGGCGCGTTCCTTCTGCGGGAACCATTCGGTTACCGCTTTGATGCCAGCAGGGAAATTGCCGGATTCGCCCACGCCCAGGCCAAAGCGGGCCATGGCGAACTGGGTGACGCCATGGACGCCGCCATGGGCGATATGCGCGATCGTCCAGATGACCACGGCGATGGCATAGCCAAAGCGCGCTCCGATCAGGTCGACGATCCGGCCAAAGCCCAGATAACCGACCGCATAGGCGGCCTGGAACCAGAAGACGATATTGGCATAATCGGTTTCGGACCAGTGCATCTCCGCCGACAAGGTGGGCTTGAGCACGCCGATCATCTGGCGGTCGACATAGTTGATCGCCGTTGCCGCGAACAGCAAGCCAACCACGACCCACCGATAGCGGCCGGGGGGCGGGGCTGCGATGTCCATATCCTTTTTCATCCTGCTCCTGTCCTCTTTCCGCTGGCCGTCTTAGCGCGGCTCTTGCGCTGCGATGCGGCAGGAAAGGATGCCCAGGGGGCCAAAATCCGTTTCCACCGTTTGTCCGGGCTGAACCGGATGCACACCGGTAACCGCCCCGGTGGAAATCCACCAGCCCATTTGTATGATGATTCCGCGTTTGGCGAGATTTTCCAGAAGAAAGCGGACCGATCCGATCGCGCCGTCCGGGAAAGCCGATGCTGTTCCTGTCCCAACCTCCACCTCGTCGATGCGGGTCGAAACGGATTGCAGCGCATAGGTGCCATCACGCCAATCTGGAACTGCCGGACCGACGAGCAATCCATTATTGTTACCGAAATCGGAAATGGTGACGGCAGGCCCCATGCCGTTTATCCCCTGAAATGGCGAACTGGCGATCTCGATGCCGATATGGACGGCGTCGATATGAGAGGCGGCTTCCTCCAGCGTAAATTCCTTTTTCCCGGCGGGGGGTGGCGTGCCGATGCGGAACAGAAATTCGGCTTCGGCAGCGCCGAAGCCCTGGGAGAAAGTCAGGCCGACGGCATCCGCGTCCGCTGCGACGACGGTTGGGGCGAAGATAGGACCCGCGAGTCGATCGCAGCCGAACTGATCCGATAAGGGAGGCAGTATCCGCCCGACCTTCCAGCCCGCTACCGGATCATTGCTATGCGCAAGGGCTTCTGCCTGAATGGCGTAACCTTCCTCTAGCGTGGTCGGCACCGGGCCGGGATAGTCTGTAAAGCCGACCGTGGTCCGTCGTGCGTCCAGGAAAAAGGCCGCAATCCTCTCTGCATCATTGCTAGCGTTCACTCGCCTGTCCTTTGCCTTCGCTATTGATCGGCTGAGTAATGGAAACCGGTGTCATTGGCAAGCGGGTCATTCTGGCGTCCGGTCAATTCTACGCTATAAGGCGCCATGGCAAAGCAGAAGCAGGATGAGGGGCAGGCGCCCAAACTGACGATAAACGACATCGCCCGTATGGCCGGGGTGTCCAAGAAGACGGTCAGTCGGGTGATTAATAGATCGCCACTTCTGAACCGCGAAACCCGCGACAAGGTCGAGGCGATCATCCGGGAAACCGGCTATGTTCCCAATCCGCAGGCGCGCGCGCTGGCGCTGGGCCGCAACTTCCTGATCGGCCTCGTCTACGACAATCCCAATGTGCAGATGATCCTGAGCATGCAGAAGGGCATTTTGGAGGCGCTGCACGGCACCGAGTTCGAGTTGGTGATTCGCCCGGTCGATCGCGGCTCCCGGCAGGTGATGGAGGATATTCAGGGATTTGTGACCCGACAGCGCTTGTTCGGCGTTGTCATCCTGCCGCCATTGTCCGAAAATGATGCCCTGGCGCGAATGCTTGACGAACAGGGGTGCCGCTATGTTCGCATGGGCTCTGCCGTGCTGGATGATCCGGAGCATATGGTGGTTTCGAACGACAGGGAGGCGGTGGCAGATGCCGTTCGCTACCTGATCAGTCAGGGGCATCGACGGATCGGCCTGGTTGCCGGGCCGCATGGTTTTCGGTCTGCGCAGGAGCGGCGTGAAGGGTTCGAACTGGCGTTGGCGGAAGCGGAGATCGGCTTGCCGCGCAGCCTGATCGCCCAGGGAGAATATACGTTCGAATCCGGTCTTTCCGCCTCGGAAAGCCTGCTCGACCTGTCCCCGCGACCGACGGCGATCTTTGCAAGCAATGACGAAATGGCGGCCGGGGTTCTCTATGCTGCACGCTTGCGCGGCATATCCGTGCCGGACGAATTGTCGATCATTGGCTTTGACGACACGCCGGTCACCACCAGGGTCTGGCCGCCGCTGACGACCGTGCGCTGGCCGATCGTGGCGATGGGACGGGCCGCTGCGCTCAAATTGATCGGCACGGCAATCGGGGAAGACGAGGATGTCAACGAACCTTCCATGTTCAGCTCGACGCTGATCCGTCGCGGATCGGTTGCGCCACCTTCCGCAAGCTGATAGACGGATGCTTATGACACCGGTGTCCGTGTGGACATAGGAGGGAGAGGATAGCTGATGTTCGAGAAGACCTATTATGCGACGCATCCCGACATGATGGAGTGCGTGTCGAACAAGGAGTTGCGGGATCGCTATCTGATCGGGGGCCTGTTCCGCGACGGGGAGTGCGTGCTGAACTATACCCATGCCGAGCGGTTCGTGATCGGCGGCGTAGTGGTGGTCGATGCGCCGGTGGCGCTGCCCGCGCAGACCGAGCCCGCGTCTGCCGCAGGCCATCCCTTTCTGGAGCGGCGCGAGCTGGCGGTCGTCAATGTATCGGGCGTGGAAGGCACCGTTACGGTCGATGGCGAGGTCTTCACGCTGGGCAACAAGGATTGCCTCTATGTAACGATGGGCGCGAAGGAGGTGATCTTCGCTGGCGCTGGTGCGCGCTTCTATCTGGCCTCCTGCCCGGCACATAAGGGGTTCGCGACCCGGCTGATCTCGGTCGCCGATGCGACCGCGCTGGAGCGGGGCAGCCTGGAGGAATCGAACGAGCGGACCATCTATCAGATGGTGATCCCGGGCATCTGCGACAGCGCGCAGCTGGTGATGGGCCTGACGGTGCTGAAGCCCGGTTCGGTCTGGAACACCATGCCCCCGCATATCCATGAGCGGCGCAGCGAGATTTATTTCTATTTCGAGCTGGATGGCCCGGCCGACCGCGTCTTCCACTATATGGGCGAGGGCGAGGCGATGCGGCATATCGTCATGGCCAATGAGGAAGCGGTGATCTCGCCGCCCTGGTCGGTGCATATGGGATCGGGCACCAAGGCCTATGCCTTCATCTGGGCGAT